>JAKRSC010000027.1 GCA_022402565.1 Hydrotalea sp.
AATGTATTGACTTTTGTCTACTTTTAAACCGTACTGTTTTTGGGGGAGCTTACCAACCCAATTCCGTCCCATTAAAAATTATGGGGCGGACGTTTTGGCTGGCCAACGCCACCATCGCTGAAAGCCTGCTGTCCACGCGGTCCTCGGCGATCCGCTGTGTCCAGCTAGGCTAAGCAATCCGTTTTAATTTAATGTCATTCAAGCAAAAGAAAGTAGTGGTAATGGGTAAGAGAAAAGGAATTTATTGATTACAGTGATCGATTACACAAAAAAATCCCGCAGAACTTTACATGTAGAAAAGCTCTGCGGGACGATATAAAATAAACTTCTTCTAAACTATCTGGCTGTATTCAGCAAGGCAATCACCAAGCCACCCATGGAAATCAATCCAGTACCAAGACCAATAATTTCAGCTGGTGTAAGTCGGCGCGATTCGCGACGAGCAGGCACGTATATTTCTGATCCTGGTTGTAAGGAAGGATACGATTTGAAAAATAAGAATCTTCTAGTAGCGGCTACAGTACCATTGGGATTTACAACATATAATTTTTTTCGTGCAGCAGATAATGCAAAACCACCTGACTCATGAATTAAATTGCGTACTGTCATTCCTTGTCTATACGCGAGTTGTTGTGGTACATTCACAGCTCCAAAAGTTTGTACAGTTTGTACTTGCTTTGGAACTTTTAATACATCGCCTTCTTCTAAAAATAAATCTTCCATTGTGCCAGGTTGTTGTAAGGCTTGATCAAGTCTAATTGCCACTGGCTTTTGCTGAGCTGATATATTATCTAATGTTGCGCGCAACTGAGCTGTGTCTGTGGTGCTTAATACAGGAGCCGCACCTCTACCTTGAGAATTCACCAAACTAAGTTTGTTATTGAATATAGCAGCGTCTGCTTGAGAAGTTCCTAAATATGTTTTACGAACCAAAATGGCTCCTTGTGCATATGCAGCTTGTTTCAATCCGCCTGCCCGTTTGATAATGTCGGTTAATCGCTCTCTATTTCCAGCCAATGTATATGTTCCTGGATACATAACCTCCCCTTCAACAGAAACAGTAATTTGTTCTTTGTATGAGGGTGATTTACGAACAGATACCATATCAAATGGCTCTAATAGAAAATCCAATTCATTTTGCGCCAATCCAATTCCCTGTTGTAGGTCAATGGATTTGATCACCGCGTACACAGCAGTATCCAACGCATTGTTCGACTTGCGCAATCTTCTCGATACTTCAATCCTTTGCAAAGAGGCTCCATCTTTTAATCCCCCTGCTAATAAAATCAAATCTTGTATTCGCATTCCCGAAGCAAAAAGATAGGTGTCTGGTCGATTGACTTCGCCATTGATTTTAAGGGTATAGGCCTCTCTTAAATCTTCAAGCTTGAAGATGTGTATAGAATCTTCTCTTTGTAAATTGACATTAAATTTTCCAGCTTGTACATCTTTAATGGAAAATGGAATATAGGAGGGCGTGTAATCTTCTTGCTTTCTAATAATCATAGCACGATCCAATAATGCCATTTCATTGGGCTGTGCCATTTGTAACAAGGTGCTCAATTGATTCACTTCATTCAAACCAAACTCACCCGGATAATTCACAGCACCGGCAATCACTACACGATTTGTAAACCATTTCACCAATGAGTCTACATAGAGTGTGTCTCCAGATAATAACTGAAATCGATCTAACTGAGTAAATGGAACAGTTAACACTTCCCTATTGGCAGTACCCCATCTTTTTACCCGAACAAAATTTTTCATTGCCTTATCGGTGAAGCCTCCAGCATATTGTAATAAAGTAGAAGCAGCATCACCTGGTCGCAAATCGAAGATGGCAGGGCGTTTAACAGCACCACGAATGCCAACTCTTAATTGAAAAGGACTGATTCTAATCACATCATCGTCTTGTAGCAAGACATTCTTACTTAAATCACCCTTCATCAAAAAATCATACACATCCAACTCAACTACTTTTTTACCAGCTCTTATTAATGAAACTTCTCGCATGGTTCCAATTCCACTTGGACCGCCACATGCATACAATGCATGCATAAGTGTTGAAAGAGATGACATTGTATAATTACCGGGACGAAATACTTCACCAATAACTGTAACTCGTATACTTCTAATTTGTCCGAGCGAAACCGCTACTCTTGTTTTTCCTCCGGCAATTGCAGGGTAAATAGTGGTTAATGAACGAGTAATTTTTTCAGTAGCTTGTTCCAATGTAAGTCCAGCAACCCGAATAGGACCTAAATTAGGAAAGCGAATCGTGCCCTCTGTGCTTACTTTTAGCTTTTTTGTATTCTCACTTAATCCAAATACATCTACAACAATTTGGTCATTAATACCAATGACATAATTGGGAGGTGAGGTTACATGAGGATTAGGTTCAAAACTTAAATCGAGGTTATCAAAGATTTCCTCTCCAAACATGTACAAAGTATTTCCAGTAGAATCTCTTTTTTTTATGGAAGGTCCTCTAGTTAAAATGCGATTTCTTTCTGTATACGCATCTGTTTTATTATTGTAAGATGCATTGGTTGGAACACCCATACCACCTGGATCAAGAATAGCCATTCTTTTCTTTAGCAATAGAATCTGATCTGTGCTCAATCCTTTCTCTCTTGCCCTGGCTTCTAATTCAGATTCTGAAAGACCACTTAATTGATATTGCGATATCAACTGCAACAATTGTTGATCGGAAATATTCTCTAAATTGATAGGCAGTTGTTGTGCTTGAACAGCAAACACAGCCAACAATCCTACTAAACAAAAAACAATATATCTATACATCCTATTCATATCTGAATTGCAAATCTAACTGAATCCCTCCACTTATCCTTTTCGCTTCATTTGGTACATGATTGAAAACTGTACCCTTGTATTTTGCCGATCAGAACTGGGCGAAGGTTCTGAAAATCCACCCTCCAATTTCGTCCACCTATAATTCAATGTATGTGTTCTTTGAATAGATCCAGAAAGAAGAATGGGCCCAATATCCCATCTTGCTTGAATACCAAAATGCAAATCCACCCATTGCCTGTCAGAGTTTCCACCTCCTAGTAACCCAGTCAAATAATTATAATAATTAAAATCTGTGTTCCTGCTAACCCTCTCTCCAAAGAAGGACACTTTTTTGTATCCCTGCACCCAGCTAATATCTACCCTCTGTGCATTGCTACCAGGACCAATGGAAGCCCCCAATGCTTGTGCATCATGGGTGTATCCTTGGGTAACAAATGGATGCGTGTACCAACTATTTGTTCGAGGGATGCTAAATACATTTGCACCATTAAAAATTAGTCTGGCATCAGGCAATTGAAGCTGCGTAATTTCTCCAGCAATTTCAATATGACTTTTTCCACGCCAGCGAACTGGAAAAAGTTTTCTGGCTCCTAATACATACCCAGTAGGTATGGTATCGCTCCAAATATTAAAAGGACTAGCAAAACGATTGCCTCTTCCATATTCAAAGTAAACTTCTGCTTGTTCTTTTGGCATCACATATCGCGCAAACAAAGCGCCCATTCTTTGACGCGAAGGTTTGTTTTCTTGATCTAATAGGAGGATGGTAGGATTTGTTCCTACTGAATCTCTATAAAACTGTTCCGTGCCTGCTGCTCCAATATGCAAACCCGGAATCCACTTGGGATTCCAACTAAATACATACCCCCAAAGATGCCTTCCAGCATCGGGCTTTTGCAGAATTCCCCCCTCCCAAAATGTGCGCATCATGGCATGATCAGGCGACTCAAAGCGGGGGTTATCTAACTGTCCGTAAACAGCCTGAAACTCTACGTTACCCATAGGTGTTTTCCAAGGTTGACGGGTTTGAAAAGTATAATGCAGAAAGCCAGGAGCTGTATTGGTTAACACCAAGCTGTTTCTTCTACCAGGCCCCCACCAAAGGTTTTCAGTAGATACGCCTGTTGAGAAATTTTTGAAGTTGATACGAATATTCGATTGTCCCCAATGAAAGGTTTCAACTCGTTCAGTCCCTATACGTTCAAACAAATCAATTTTGTTCACTATGTACAAGTAGTATCGAGAAAGATAGTTGTTGTCTAATGGATCTCTTGTAAAGGGAGCTGGTGGAAGATTTTCTGCAACCACCCATTCTGGTTGTAGTTGGATAGATAAGAAATGGTATTTGAAATAAGCACCAACAGTTGCTCTTTGCTGCATACCAATAGCAGGCAGCAATGACCCATCGTTTTCTGTAATTGGTAAATCAGTATTATTTTGAAGAGTATATCCTGTGTGCAAAATCCCTGCTTTAGGTCTCACTTTAAAGCTGTTGGGTTTGCTGATTCTGTCTTGATATAAAAAGCTACTTCTAATGAAAAAAGATCGCGCAGGATTTTCGGCTGAATCTAATAGCTGCTGCATACGCAATACATCCGTCATTTCAATTTCAGAAACAACCGATTGAGCATCTCCTTTTTGGATAGCCAACAGAGCAAAAAGGAGCAAAAAGAAATATCTTAGCATGTTACCAGAGATAGCCTAATTGACATTGAAAAAACACATTAAATAAGTTTCCCTTCTCCCATCCATAATTCACTGCTTGCACGCCCTGCAATTCAGCTTTGGCATAAAAGCGATTCCATCTTTTTTGCCCCATGATTCCCACCGACCAGTCAGCCCAAGAAAAAGGTCGCATACCAAGACTTTCAAATGGGCCTAAAATGCCTTTAGGATCTTGTTGAATGCGCTGCAACTTCATTCCCCAATAGTTAAATCCATCTCTATCTAAGAACTGCAGAGTTTGTACATTGTTTCCAAAGCCGCTACCTGCACCCAGTATTTGATTTTGATGGGTAAAGCCTTGAATTACTTGACCATGTGTGTACCAATTACCTGAATTGCGAAGGGTATAACTTGTGGTTTGAGCCATTTGGGTGATTTCACCATTTAGTTCCCAAAGTTTACCTTGGTTTTTTTCAAATATTTTTTTAAACCCAATTATATAGGCGGAGGAATGATTGGCATTGGCAGCTAAGTCACGCAGGTTTTGCTTAAAATCGTTGTAGCCATATTCCAAATAAACTTCTGCCTTTTCCTTGGGTATCCTCCATCTTAAAAAAAGACTGAATAACCCATCTGAAGCAACGCCTATTCCCTGCGCATTATCAACTGGACTAGATGGAGTAAGAACTTGTAGGTATTTTGTAAAAAAAGAACCAGATGCGTTCTGAATATCGCTCAGGTAAGCATGTTCTGCTCGGGTAGCACCTAAGTAAATGCCTTTTAGCCAACGAGGCTGATAACTTATTACAATAGCGCTCACATAACGTTGCTTATTGGGAAGAGTAGAAGGTCGAAGAAAATTATTTTCCATAGCACGAGTGGTATCTTCTTCTAATAATCCACCAATCAATTGCCACTCAAAATGTCCAATAGGTGTTTTGAGTGGGCGTTTGCTTTGAAAGAATAAATGCTGAAATCCAGGAGCATGGTTGCTCATGAGCAAAGACGAAAACTGTCCAGGTCCCCACCAAAGATTTCTGTTTGCAACTCCAATAGCTACGGGACCTAAGTTAATTTTTAGAGCCGATTGTCCAAGTGAAAATTGTTGAAAGCGACCATTGTTTTCAGCTCCAAAGCCCTGTGTTATTTTATAATTAGGCTGAGTAGCTTGTACCCATTCAGGCTGAAGCTGTAATTCTAACCGCCCCCACTTAACATGTACACCTGCTGACCATAGTTGCTGAAAACCAGCAGCCATTCGCATAGGTCCATCGTTCCATCCATATGGACGAGTACTGTTATATTTTATAGTAACTGAGGCAGGCAAAAGAGTTGCATGAAAACTTCCATTACTCCATTTTTTTAACGAAAGAGTACTATCTAAAGTAAAAAAAGCTCCCTGGGGAGCAATTGGACGAATGGTTAATGAGGTATTGATATCTAGCTTGCCCAATAATTGAGCCGATCGGAGCATATCATCTGCAGGTTGACTATTAACGGGTACAGTTTGAGCATGTCCACCCACGCAAATGATCATACTAAAAGCTAATGAGAAAAAAAATGTTTTTAAAAAAAACTGCATAAAATCTATCCTGCCTTTTGTATAGAAACAACAGGTGATTTAGATTTACTAATCAAGCTTTCGTAGGCAGGATTAGAAGTGACGTACTCAGGTACAATTGTTTTTAACTTTGATACCAAAATTTTAGAATCAGCACGATTAGCTGCAAGCGCAATCAAATCCTCCACTTGATCCTTTACTTCGGCATAATCTACTTCACGTACTTTGGCTATAAGAATCTTATCGTGGTAGGTGTTCACCGTGTTTTCCGCATTGTTCAACAATTCTTCATATAATTTTTCACCTGGACGAAGACCAGTGTACTTTATTTTAATATCCACTCCCGGCGTAAAACCAGATAATCGTATCATTTTTTTAGCTAAGTCAGCAATCTTAACTGACTTTCCCATATCAAATACGAAAATCTCTCCTCCATTTCCCATGCTACCTGCCTCTAGTACTAATTGACACGCTTCAGGAATTGTCATAAAGAAACGTGTAATATCAGGATGGGTGACTGTTACAGGACCTCCTTCTTCTATTTGCTTTTTAAAACGAGGAATAACCGAACCATTCGAACCTAAAACATTTCCAAAACGAGTAGTAATAAATTTAACCAGATGCTGTCCATCTTTTTCTAACTGGTGATATAAAGACTGCACATACATTTCAGCAATTCGCTTAGTGGTTCCCATTACATTGGTTGGGTTTACCGCTTTATCGGTAGAAACCATTACAAATCGTTTAACCTGATAAGCTACTGCCAAATCTGCAATATGTTTGGTCCCCATGACATTAGTAAGTACGGCTTCGCAAGGACTATGTTCCATCATGGGTACATGCTTATAGGCAGCAGCATGGTATACATACTGCGGTTGGTAAGATTCGAACATCCTTGTAGTAGCTTCCAAATTCCTAACGTCGGTTAAGCAAACAACGTAATTATCAAAACCCAATTCCTGTAATTCTAATTCAAGATCATACAATGGACTTTCCGCCTGATCATTTAGAATTAAGAGTGCAGGTTCATACTTAATTAATTGACGTACAATTTCGCTTCCAATAGAGCCTGCTGCACCGGTCACCAATACTCGCTTACCTTTCAATTGGTCAGTTACGATTTCATTGTACAACATAATTGGCTCACGATCCAATAAATCCTCAATCTTAATTTTTTGAATTTGTTTCGTGGAAAAGTGACCATTGATCCAATGACTTAAGGGTGGAACGGTGAGGACTTTGATATTGTTATCTAAACATATATCTACTAAATCTGACTTGGCTTTACTTGGTAGAGAGAATGCAGCGATTACCAATTCCGCAATATCATATTCTTCAATTAACTTTTTAAGTTCAGAAGTATGATAAATTTTAACCCCATCAATCACCTTATCTGATTTCCTCGGATCATCATCTAAAAAAGCACGGACCTGAATATGTGCATTGCTATCTTGGTCAAAAGTTCTTTTGGTGGCAATGCCCGCTTCACCAGCTCCATAAATCAGAATATTTTTCTTACTCATACCCACAGTCATGAGATATGAATAAATAAATTTCACTCCAATTCTATAAGAGTTTAGGAATAAGAAGCTGGCAAGGGCATTGATCAAAATAACTGAGTAAGGTATCAGCTGCTGTCCAGCATATCTTTCAAAAGCTAAATTCGTTATAAGACATCCAAAGTTCACCAAAAAGACCACCAACAAAATACGATAAGTGTCTTGGATACTTGTAAATCGGATAATACCTGCATAAGTTCTAACTACGAAAAATACCAATACATTGAAAATGGTGAGTAATTCAATACCTACTAATACTTCATCTATGGAAACAGCAGATAGGTCAAAGTTAAAACGCAATAGATAAGCTAAAATCAAGGCAAAGGCAGAAATAGCCAAGTCTAATGAGAATATCATCCAACGAGGGAGGATATTGATTTTCTTTATTTTTTTCAGGCGTTCGACCATGTACTCAAATCTGTTTGTTTTGCAATGATGCAGTATTTATTTTAATATTTAATGAGAAACTCCTTTTGAAATAACGGCATATTTAAAAGTAAGGAAAATTATATACGTATCAAAGTATAGTGATTTTCGTTGAACATATTCTTTTTCAAATTTGACTTTTTCTTCAAGACTTAATTCATCGCGCCCATTAACCTGTGCCCAACCTGTAATACCTGGCTGGAGTTTATCCAGTCCGGAATTTACTCGTAAATCAATAAGATCATATTGGTTGTACAAAGCAGGACGTGGTCCCACAAATACCATTTCTCCTCTCAAAATATTAACTAAATTAGGTAGTTCGTCAAAACTCATTTTTCGAATTACTTTACCAATTTTTAGCAAATACTTATCTGGGTTATCGAGAAGATGTGTCGCAACATTAGGTGTATCTCTTCGCATACTTCTAAATTTCCAAATCTCAAACTCAGCATTATTAGCCCCGATACGCTTCTGCTTAAATATAAATGGAAATCCATCTTCAAGAAGAATTCCAACTACAATTATAAAAAATAATGGCATTAAACAAAAAAGCAGCAATAAAGCTAAAAATCTACTCAGCATAAGCTACATTTTAAATGATTTAAGTGTTGTATTTATTCCATCAACTGAGTCAACTGGCAATTGCTTTCCTAATAACACTTGCATTCTGCTGCTATCTACTATGAAATCCTCCGTAAGCTTCGCTAAACTCTTTGAATTAAAAGCGAAGTTTAAGTAATCACCAATTCTTGCAATTACTCTTATTAACACTCTAGGTAAATACAAGAAAATCACATCCCTATTCAAGGAGTCACCTATTTGCCTTATAAGGTTATTCGTTTCAATAGGTAGGTTATCTGCGATATTAAGAGTAGTGGAGGAAAGTTTATCAGAAATAATTAGTTGCTCAATTACAAAGCAAAGATTCTGAATACTACAGAATGATCTAGTAGCGTTGAATGATGCAAATGGCCATGGAAAGCCTGTCGAAATAAACTTATACAACAAATTAAAATTACCCTTATTTCCTGGCCCATGAATCATACATGGCCTTAAAATAAAAACTCTTTTCTTACTAGTTAAGCGCGATAAAATATACTCCTCAGCCATGCGCTTTGATCTTCCATATATACTTATTATATCTTCTCTGTAATCTTCATTTACCAATACATTTCTAGGATTCTCTGCTATTGCTTTAATCGAACTCATATAAATAAAACAACTAGCATCCTCATCCTCTAAAAACTTATCAAAAAGAGATTTGGTCAATAAATAGTTAGCCTCATAATATATAGAATCCTCAGAAATATTCATTGTATCATGCGCTTTACCTGCAAGATGGATGTAAATATTAGCACATGTAGTAATTGAGTCACCGTAGCGTATACTCAATGGGATAATTTCTGATTCAGTTATATTTTTTATTAAGTATGGAATCAAATTTTTTCCAACAAACCCAGTTGCCCCAGTTACAATAATTTTCATCTTTATTTATCTTCCAAAATTTCTGTGAGCTTAGTTAAAAGTGACTCTCTTTCAAATTCTCGCTTATAATACTCAAAAGCATTATTTGCCATTTTTTGTAAAAGGGTTTTGTCTGTACTAATTACCTTGGCGATATTATAAGCTAAACTATTTGCATCCTCTGCAGGACTGACGTAACCTGCACTAGCTTCAATGATAACCCTTGCTCCTTCCCCATCTAATGAAGCGATTATTGGTTTTCCAAAAGACATATAAGATTGTAACTTTGATGGTATTGTATAAGAGAATATTTCACTTCGTTTAAGAGATAATAACAAGGCATCTGCTGATGCATAAAATGAAGGCATTTCAGATGGAGGAAATCTTCCTATAAGGAAAAAGCAATCTTGAAGTCCTTTAAGCTTAATCTGCCGATCGACTTCACTACGCATTCTGCCATCGCCCAAAATAACCCAACTTACTTTAAGCTTCCTTTCTTTCAAAATCTGTGCGGCTCGTAGAAGTGTTTCAAAGCTTTGTGCGTTTCCAATATTACCAGCAAACATTAGTACAAAACCTTCTGGAATATTGTATTCAGAAAGATCTTTAATTTCATTTGATTGCTTTATAATATCTGTTGAGTTAGGGAAATATATTATTTTTTTATCCGAAATCCCTTGATTAATAATATATGGCACAAAGGCTTTAGACTGCACTAACACTTTGCTTGCATGTTTATATATCATTCGAGTTAAAAAATCAAAAAAAAGAAGCACGAATTTATTTTTCACACTAGCTGCTGCAGTAATACTTGCAGGCCACAAATCCTGAACCCAGAAATAAAATTTTTTCTTAAATAAAGTTTTTAAAACAACTGCAGGAATTCCTACAGTAATTGGTGATGGTTCATATACAAAAACACTATCAAAATCCTTTTTAATCCATAAAACTCTGAAAGATGCAGTTATACAAAAAGAAATATAATTTAAAAACAACCTAACTCCCCCACCATTTCCCCTAGAAACAATAGGCACTCTATAGATTTTAATTGTACCCCACTCCTCATAAGATTTACTAAAGATAGAATAACCATTATAAAACTTTCCTTCCGGGTAGTTAGGTTTACCTGTTAAAACTATCACCTCATTACCCCTCTCTTTCAAGCCACGAGCAAGATCATTAATTCTAAATGATTCCGGCCAAAAATATTGACTTATAATGAGAATACGCATTAAAGAATCGAATGATAATGAGGATAAATTTCTTTATGTTTTAGTATCCAAGATTTCATATTCTCTATCATGAATTCATAAGTAGGAACTTTATAGACTAAATCAGTTCTTGAATTTATAAGACTTTTATCATAACTGTAACGCTTACTTCGCACTATATTCATCACCTCACTTTTATTAAAAACAGATTTAAAAATATTCAGTAAATCATACTTAGATATTTTATAATCATTTACCATATGATATAACCCAGTAAGTTCCTCTTGAATACAATGAATTATTGCATTACTAAGCTCTATAGTTGTAACACCTGTCCAAAATACTTCAGTATAACCTAATATTTCACCCTTCTGACTTGAAAACCATTGAAAAAGACCAATTCCATTTGTATGCAACTCAGGACCTACAATAGATGTACGTATCGTTAAATCCTTCTCATTTCTAATCTCCCCTAAAGCTTTAGATCTTCCATAAAATCCATCAGCATCCATAAAATCATCTTCGTAATACCCGCCTCTGTTTCCTGAAAAAACACAATCAGTACTAATATGTATAACCTTACAAGAAGAATTAGAAGTGATTTTCTCTAGTAGGTGGGGTAGATATGCATTTACAAAAATACCTTCAGCAGGATTAGAGTCTGCATTTGTATTTAAAATACCTATACAATTAATTATGATATCTGGCTTTACTATCTGATAAACCTTTATTAATGTATTAATATCAGATATATCGAATTCGAAGTCTGGCTTAAGAATGTGACTTTTCCTTGCAACATCTGTAACACTAAACAATTTTGGAAAGGATCGTAAATGTAAATTCACAATATGCCCAAGCATCCCACCAGATCCTAGAATAAGGATATTTTTTTTCATTAGCTATTTTTTTGCCAGATTACTCTATTCACAATGCTTGTATAACCCTGAATGATACGTAACACTCGATTAGATGTATCTAACACCTTGTACTCCCAAGGCTCTGTCCTGTTTTTATCTGAAAAAGTAGCCCTACACAATTCAATACTATTCAATATACTGTCTTTATCAATACCTCCAAGTACAATGGTACCTGCATCAACAGCTTCAGGTCTTTCCGTACTCGTTCTGATACTTACAGCTGGAAATTCCATCATTGTTGATTCTTCGCTAATTGTTCCACTATCAGATAGAACACAAAATGCATGCGCCTGTAATTTTACATAATCAAAAAACCCAAATGGTCTTGATACATGAATTAGTGAATGAAATGTAATTCCACTAGCATCAATTCTCTTTTGTGTTCTCGGATGAGTAGAAAATACAATTGGCATTTGATACAAATCTGCTACAGCATTTATTGCTTTTGCTAATTGCATAAAGTTATCAGACAGATCAATATTTTCTTCTCTGTGAGCACTCAAAACAAAGTATTGATCATTTTTTAATCCAAGTTCATCAAGAATCCTTGATTGATTAATCTTATAACGGTAACGCTCCAATACTTCACGTAGTGGTGATCCTGTAACAAATACATGGTCTTTCCTAAACCCTTCACTTAAAAGGTATCTCCGTGAATGTTCTGTATAAGCAAGGTTAATATCACTAATATGATCGGATATCTTACGATTAATTTCTTCAGGGACATTTTGATCAAAACACCGATTACCTGCTTCCATATGAAAAATCGGTATTTTAAGACGCTTTGCGGCAATTGTACACAGCACACTATTAGTATCCCCCAACACCAATAATGCATCAGGCTTTTCCTGCACAAAGATTTCATAAGAGCGAGAAATAACATTTCCTATTGTTTCTCCTAAATGAGCACCAGCTACAGATAAGAAATAATCAGGTTTTCTTAACTCAAGATCAGAAAAGAAAATTTCATTCAACGTATAATCATAGTTTTGACCTGTATGTATCAAGATATGATCAAATAATTGATCCGCCTTTTTAATAGTTTCTGCTAAGCGAATGATTTCTGGTCGCGTACCTAATACCGTTACTAATTTGAGTTTGGCCATAAGTTATCCGGCATAACCGATTTTATTCAGTAATGAAATAAGTTCAGACTGACTAAGTCTTCTTGTATTATGTGAGTGATAATCATCAAGCTGTCCAATCTTTTCTTCTCCTTCGGTAAAATACTTATTATAATTTAAATCTCTATTATCTGCTGGCACTCTGTAATAATCTCCCAAATCTTCCGCTACTGCCAACTCCTCTCTTGCAAGTAAAGTCTCATACAACTTTTCTGCATGTCTGGTCCCGATGGTTTTCACTTCAACATTTGAACGATATATAATTTTCATAGCTTCAGCCAGCTCGCCAATTGTGGATGCTGGAGATTTTTGAACAAAAATGTCCCCGGAGTTTCCATGTGTAAATGCATAAAGAACTAACTCTACTGCATCCAACAAAGTCATCATAAATCTTGTCATAGATGGATCCGTTACAGTAAGTGGTTGCTTTTGTACAATCTGTTCGTGGAACAATGGTATCACAGAACCCCGGGATGCCATTACATTTCCGTATCTGGTACCTATCAAAACAGTTTTTCCGGAATGTCTGGACTTTGCCACCATGATTTTTTCCATCATGGCTTTTGACATACCCATTGCATTAATTGGATAAACAGCTTTGTCAGTACTTAAACAGATCACTTTTTCAACATCATTCGCGATAGCGGCATTTAATACGTTCTCTGTACCCAACACATTGGTTCTTACTGCTTCCAACGGATAAAATTCACAGGAAGGCACCTGTTTTAATGCAGCAGCATGAAATACATAATGAACACCTTGTAAGGCTGTATTTAAGCTATTATAATCCCTGACATCACCAATGTAAAACTTGATTTTAGGATTATTCATTTCAACACGCATATCGTGCTGTTTTTTTTCATCTCTGCTAAAAATTCTGATCTCTTTGATATTGGTATCCAAAAAACGATTTAAAACAGCATTACCAAAAGAGCCAGTTCCGCCTGTAATTAAGAGTATTTTATCTTTAAACATATTATAAAAATTAAGTACACTATGACTTCAAATATTGCTGATGAAACGAAAAGTTAATCAGTTCATCTTTTGATTGAGTATTCGGATAGCTAATTAATACTGCCCTGAAAACACCTTTAAACACAAATAAGCTTCCGGCAGCAGCTCCAATAATCCCATGCTTGGCAATCAGCTTCCCAATATCCCCAAGACTTCCTGCGCCGCCTAATACCGTTAAAGGTAAATGAATTGATGAACGTACGATGTCAACCAGATGCATATCGTATCCTTTCATCACCCCGTCTTGATCAATAGAATTAATTATTACTTCACCGGCACCGAGTTGTTCAACTTTTTTTGCAAAAAAAGTAACTTCAATTCCAGTATTTATGGTTCCATTATGTGTCCAAATTTCGTATTCATTCTTTTTGTTCTTTTTCACGTCAAATACCACTACTACACTTTGACTTCCGACACATTCAGCTATTTCTTTTATAAGCATGGGGGTATTAATTGCGGCCGAGCTAAATGCAACTTTTTCAACTCCCAGTGAAAAAATCCTTTGAGCTTGTTCTACAGTTTTTATTCCTCCACCATAGCAAAGTGGCATCCTACATTCTGCTGCTAGATTTTCTATCAGCTTATAATCAGGCTCCTTGTTCATTGTTGTAGCATCTATATCTACAATCATAATTTCATCAACAGCCTTTTCATTAAAGATTCTGACTGCATTTATAGGATCACCTACATACTTCGGCTGTTTAAACTGAACAGTTTTGACTAATCCTTTATTCTGAATTAAAAGGCAAGGTATTATTCTGGGCTTTAACATACTTATAAAGTGGCAAAATTTTTTAGTAGCTGAATTCCATATTCGTGACTTTTTTCTGGGTGGAATTGAACACCATAAATATTCTTGTGATTGACTGCACAGGTAAATACTCCAGCATAATCGCTTTCGCCAATTATTTCGCTTTTATCATTACAAACAAAGTAATAGGAATGTAGAAAATAGAATAAAGAGTTTTCAAGATTTTCCATTAGTGGATTCAACACTGTACCCTTCACATTATTCCATCCCATGTGTGGCAATCTTGTAACATGCTTGATTTTAGAAACATCAAATAGCTTAACTGTTCCATCAATCCACCCTAAGCCGTCAGAAACACCCTCATCACTCGATTTAGCCATCATTTGCATTCCAACACATACACCAAGCACAGGAGTATGTTTTTCAAGAACTAGTTCATTCAATGTAAAATATAAGTCAGAACTCTTTAATTTACCCATCGCGTGATCAAATGCGCCAACACCGGGCAAGATTATTTTATCAGTTTTATTAAGCTGTTCTTTAGTGCTTACTATCTCAGCTGCAATTCCTAAGCGCTTGTAAATATTAGCAAAAGCTTTTACATTACCCACACCGTAATCAATAATTGAAATCATTTGATAATTTTTCTCTCGAGTCCTAAAAAACGCATTACTCTAATTGCCAAATCAATAAAGAACATATTGTTTTTGTAATCCCGATATGACTTATTTTGTCCCTCAAATATAGATTGAAATTCCTCAACCGAAAAACCTAGTTTTGTTGCAACATACTCAAAATCAGCCTTTGCTGTTTCATCGTCAATTGGCTTTGTTTTGATTTTCTCGAGGGCATCTTCTCTTGTCATCTGCCCAGTGAGTATCAAACTTGAATAATGAGCTTTACGAATATCATATCCGAATTTTGCAGGCATCCAATAGCCCTCATAGAATCTTGTAAATCTAGATTCATAATGCTTTTGAGCATAACGCTGCCAACCAAATTCAGTCTCTAAAAATTGCATTGCTTTTTCTTTTTCGAATGGTATAAAGTCCAAAGGCTTTATAACCTTAATACCTTTTACGTACTTATAGTAAATCCTATACTTAAAAATATTTGCAAACGGAAAGGTTTTTAAAGGGATTGTACCAAATTTCTTATGAATATCACGAATCTGACGAAGATCAGATGCATGATAATGCCATTCAAGAGGCTCTCTAACACATTCCGAAGATATATTACCTCCGTTCAATATATACTTAAACCCATGTTTTGCTGCAAAATTGTATAATGCAGCTACAAAAGCATGATCTTGAGGGGTATCAATATGGCATACTTGTGCTTTAAAAAAGGAAGCTTGTAGATCTTTCATTTCCTCCCAGTTTATAACTTCAGTGTGCAGGTCTAGACCAAGCTTATCAATAATTCTTTCAATATTATTAACTGCTTGTTGAGAATTCCAACCTGCATCAATATGAAAAATTAGAGGTCGTAACCCAAATTTAACCTTGGCTAGATAAGCCATATAGCTGCTATCAACACCCCCACTAATTCCCATTAGACAGTCATACTCTTTATTTTTTCCCTCTTCCTTTATTTGATTTACGATTTTCATAATCGCATCCCATCCAGACTGATCTGTTCTCCAATTAGGCAATATGTTATTATAAAAATTTTGACAATACTCACATTTACCATCTTTGTCAAAACTAATTCCCGGCGCTGTCGTATCCATGATACAATTAGAACAAATTCTATACATAGTTGAAAATTCTTTCTTCATAAATCACAATGGAATTTAATTACATAATAATGACTAGTTACTATAAATTACTTGAGACCTACCAATGCTCCTATCTTGCTTTAAACCAGCATACATCCAACAAGCAAAAAGCACATGATACAGTATCTTTGAATATAGAAAACCATAGCGATTTGTACGCTTAGCGATATAACGTAGTAATAACTCAGTGTATTTATTAAGAGCAAAGGTTACTAAAATTCTCATAATCATATCCTTTAAAGATTCATTTTTAGGAGGGGGCAGCAAAAAGCGTATGTTAGATTTTTTAAAAAAAAGACTGTTTGTTGATATTATTAAACGAATACCTTCTCTACCTGCTTCCATATATTTTACACGATACCTTTCAATATTAACAGTATCAAAATGATCCGCTCTAGCATCTGGTGCATATTTAATCCTAACACCTAACTTATTTAGCGAATCACCCATTTGAACATCTTCTCCACCATAAAATGTAAATGATTCACTAAATCCTCCAACCTTAGTAAAATGAAAACGCTTCATTCCACAAATTCCCCCCCCTAAATATTGAGGTGTAAGATTACTTAAAAATAAATCATCGAGATTTCTTTGACGAAGTTCGCGAGAGGATAGGTACTTCATCAAATTGTTATTACGTGTTAACTCAGGAGGAAACCTCAAACTTCCAACAGTTGCTACATTATCTTCCTTAGATAAAATAGATAGATGCCCCATAACATAGCCAGATTCAGCCATGATATCATCATCAAGAAACAAAAGATATTCACCTTTAGCATATAGCGCTCCAACATTTCTAGATCCACTCAACCCTTTATTGGTAGGATTTACGATTAAAAGGATTTGATCACTTTGACTGGCTATTTGAGCTGCTTTCTGACTATTATATGGTGTTGAACAATCATCAACAATAATTATCTCCATCTGTACATCAGACTCCAGATCTTGATTCAATAAAGCTCTAATATTATTTTCTAACCGAATTGTTCTGTTATAAGTTGTAACAATCACAGAAACAATTCTGCTTTTCTCTATACGTAAATCTTGATTCATTATTTTATCAAAGTCTTTGTTCTTTGTTCTAATAAATAACTTATAAATGTTAGAATAATTAATCCGTTATAATTAATCACCAAATAATCATTAAATATGATAAAATTAAACATCGCTCCACTCAATAATGCCATACAAACATTAGAAGTTATATTAGCATTATTAAATTTTCTATACAAATACATCTTATCGCCTAACTTGATTAGAAATGATATAAAAATTATAATTGATATCCATCCACCAGCAAGTCCAACTGATAGTAACATTGGTCCGGGGATATTTATAGCTTCTGCATTTGCAAAGCTTAAACCAAATGGATGACTTAGCAGAGCTTTTACATTCATAGCACCAAAAAAAGCGCGAATTTCAAATGAAACGGATTTATTAAACGCTTCATTTGTTTCACTAAAATCTAAGCTCTCTGCAAAATTTGTAGTCTCTATGGCACTGAGTAGTCCAAGATAAATTAAAAAAAATAAAAAAAATAAATATGAAAAGAAAATCCTTAAATCGAAGAATCGTATAAACTGTAGGAAAGGAAATATAAATAATGCTACACCAAATGCAAGTATGAAAGAGCCCGAAAAACTCAACAAACAAAAACTAAATAAAATTATAAAACTTTTGCTCTTGATTGTACTATTAAGTAATAGGCTGGCAATAGCTGGCATTAGAAAAAACAAAACATTAAGTGAAGGTTCGCTAGCATAACTTGAGCTTCTCCCAAATGAAAGCGGACCAATTTCTACCAATTCAGTCGATCTACCCAAAAAGGCCAGAGCCGGACTATTAACTAGTGCTGGAACTAGTAAGCCTATAAATATCTTTATCAAAGCAAGACTTGCAAATATGACTGCAATCTTTATCCAGATACGAATTGCCTTCTCAAAAAAGAAATGAGGTATCGTATGAAGTAATATCAAAGAGACAAGTATCAAAATACACTCAAGTATAAAAGCGGTCTGAACTCCTGTTGCAGCATCTACCACAAGCTTTATCACTATGAATATTGTAAATGGCTTTAATAAAGATGAGGGGTTCAAATAAAGACAAAAAAAAGACACCAAAAGTATGGGTGTCCCAATTAAGAATTGGAGTATTCGCTTTATCTCAGTAGCCCCACCCAAGTCATTAGTGGTAAATAATTCAAAACCATCTGATAAATAAATAAATAAAGCTATACAATAAACCACAACTTGAAATATAGTCCTGATTATTTTAGTATCTTTTTTAAATAAATCTGATGACTGCAATATCAACTCGAGAATTTTTATTCTTATTTAAAAAATAATTGAAATAAAGAATACATAGCCTTTATCTTTATTGAAAAGGTCCCATATAAAATACAATACAGACAGTCGTGCATATTTGTTCCGCTCTGCTTAGTATGAATCGCTGTTCTGATACCGGAATACCTGATAGAAGACTCTACCTGTTTTTGCTCATTTTTAGAAAGCGTCGGGATAAATATTGCTACTGCCTTTCTAAGTTGCTTTGTAGTATCTCGCTGAGATAAACCTTGTCCGTGTATTGTGTAAATACCTAATTGATCAGCTATATGAACTAAGCGATCAGTTTTCTGTGCAATTTTTAGCCACAAATGATAATCCTCTGCGGTAATCATTTCATTATCCTCATCAAGCCGTCCTACCTGATTTAGTAATAATTTACGAACAACTACCGAAGAGTTAATCAATGTATTTCCACCAATCAATAAATCCTTAAAAACAGGAGGACTTAACTTCCTTGAAGTAAGTCCATAATCTAAAATAAGTTCTTCATCAGCTTTATATATCTTCATATCATGGTAGATTAAATCTGCCTGATCTGCAATAGACATGCACCGCTCTAACTTATGCTGAAACCAGACATCATCAGAATCGAGAAAAGCTATCCATTCGCCCTTTGATTCCTGTATACCCCTGTTTCTTGAAGCCGCTATAACTCCTCCGTTATTGATCTTTATTGTCTTAATACGCTTATCGTGATATTTTTTAATAATCTGGTCTGTATCATCATCGGAATGATTATCAACGATTATCATCTCCCAGTTAGAATAAGACTGAGCAAGCACTGAGTCAATCATTCTCGAAATAAATCGACCATGATTATAACTAGGGACAACAATTGATATTAAACAATTGCCTATCATATTAAATGATGCTCACTCCAAAAGTTTTCTTACAATAAGTCAATAATAAATCAATCTCTGTAATGAGATCATCAGATATTGTATAATTTAATTGATCGAGTATCCTAGTCTCTAAGATAAATGGCTTTTCATCTTCTTGTTGTTCGCTTTCAGGATACAATAATGGGATTTCATATCCGAACAAATGAATAGCTCTATCCTGTATTATTTTTGCCATATCCATAACAGAAATTACATTTTTTGATGCAATATTAACTAAGGGGTAATCTTTTTCATGATATTCTAAATTGATCAAAAAGTGAATTGCTTTACAAACCTCAGTTATAGAAATGAAATTTTTGTATTGTTTTCCTGTGGTATAAAGCCTAAGATTACCATTGATAACTGACTGACGACAAAGATCGTTTGCCAATAACATCCAGCAATTTGCTTCATGATTTATAGGAGATCCGAATGCATTTGATAATCTTAAAATGGTTCCTTTTATTTTATTTGTGTGATGTGCAAATAGTATAGCATTTTCACCTGCTTGATGACTAGTCGCATAGGGATGTAAGTTTGTGGCTGGCGAATCTTCATTAACTATACCATTAAGTTTGCTACCGTACAAATTAGCAGATGACAAATAAATGAATTGTCTTACATTATATTTAACGGCATTTTGAAGCAGCTTAGCAGTAACATATCCATTGAAGTGTAATGCTGCTGGAGGGTCATTAAATGCATCTCCTGCATTCATACCCGCAGTATGAATTACTGCAGCAACACCATTCATGTATGAAGATAAATCTTCTGTTGAACCAATATCTGCATGAATAATCTGAACTTTATCTTTCCATGATTCATGACCTCGATATGAGCGACTAATCGCAATAATATTATGACCTCTTTGTTGAAGAAAATCAATTATTCTACCCCCTAGAAGCCCACCTGCGCCAGTCACTAATATTTTCATGCTAAACCTATTTCCAAGGGGCTTTACCTTTATTCCATAAGTCTTCTAAAAACTCCTGATCACGTTTTGTATCCATGCACTGCCAAAAGCCCTCATGTTTATATGCCATTAGCTCACCCATCTGAGTGGCTCTTTCTAATGGTTCCCGCTCAAGAAGAGTCTTATCACCATCAATAAGATTTAAAAAATCTGGCTCAACTACAAAGAAACCTCCATTTATCCAGCCCTCATGTAATTGTGGCTTTTCTTTAAAACTCTTCACAATTCCATTATTCTCTAAGTCCAATTCTCCAAATCTTGCAGTAGGCCTTACTGCCGACATAGTAATCAATTTACCATGACTTTTATGGAATTTAATCAAATTGTTAATGTCTATGTCTGATAATCCATCGCCATATGTCAATAGGAATGTCTCATTACCAATAAATTCCTTCATTCTTTTCACTCTCCCTCCCGTCATAGATGCATCACCAGTATTTACCAATGTTACTTTCCATTCTACAGAGTTGATCTGGTGGTGTTTAGTTTCACCGGTTGTAAGGTCTATTGTAAAATCAGCATTTAAGGCTCTGTAATTAAGGAAGTACTCCTTAATCACTTCTGCCTTATATCCCAATGCTACATAAAAATCCATATGCCCATAGTTAGCATAAGTCTGCATAATATGCCAAAGGATTGGCTTACCTCCTACTGGAACCATGGGTTTAGGTATTATATTCGTGTACTCAGCCAAGCGAGTACCAAATCCTCCAGCCAATAGAACTACTTTCATATTTACCAGTTGTATAATATTTCATTTAATTCAAGTCTCTCAACCTCATCGGGCTTATGAACAATATCTGCAACATTCATCAATAGACTTGTTTCCTTGTCTAACCCCTGAAAGCCAAACCAAATACCTGGTTTGACCGTAATTCGTGAATAGGATTCCCTTCCAATAATTATCTCTTGAAAAAAAGATTTTCCGTTTTCTTGAATACAAAAGACAAACTTAATTGTGCCGAGAGGAACAATCAGGTTTAAAGTCATTTCCTTATGATACTTCCATGCCTTGATTGCACCGGGTTCTACTTCAGAAAAATAAGCTTCTCCGAAACCAGTATATGAGGACTCAATTTTTGATAACCCTTTTAGTACAGAACCACCAACCGTTTCTATTACTGATAATTGAGTGATGCTTAGATAATTTAAAAAAATTGGGGCCATGCCATACCTTTTGATAAAGCAATTGCTCTATATGATTTAATCTGATTCATAGTATAAGAAAGCATATTGTTAGAAGACAGATAATACTCTTTGTACCATTCTGTCGTTAATGCAACAGTTTCCTCAAAATCTAATACAGCATGCCAATTAAGTAAATGTAATGCCTTATCACAATTAAGCTTCAAGAGACCAGACTCATATGGTCCTTTAACATGACCAGACACATCCACAAATTTAACCTGATCCCATTTTGTTTGCATAGCTGTTACCAGTTGCAAAACACTCTTGTTTTGTTGATCTTGGGGGCCGAAATTAAAAGCCTCTCCATGTAACTCTGGCTTATCAGCCATGGCAACGGCTAAACATAAATATCCACTTAGCGGTTCTAGTACGTGTTGCCATGGACGAGTAGAGTGAGGACTTCTGAGTTGAACAACTTTATTTTCAGACCAAGCCTTAATACAATCAGGTACAATCCGATTAAGTGACCAATCACCACCACCAATAACATTACCTGCTCTTGCAGATGCAATCCTAACAAGACTTGTTTCTCTCGGGAAATATGATTTAATATGCGACTTGATTACTAATTCTGCAGCTCCTTTAGATGCACTGTAAGGATCCGGACCACCCAGGGCATCGTTTTCCCTATATCCCCAAATCCATTCTACATTGTCATAACATTTATCACTAGTAATAATCACAGCTACACACCTATTTTTCAATCTCCTTAACCCTTCAAGTACATGCAATGTTCCCATTACATTTGTTTGCCAAGTTTCTATTGGATCCTCATATGATTTACGTACGAGTGCTTGTGCAGCAAGATGAAATACATAATCAGGTACCAATTCTTCGATAAGATTTGATAAACGCTCAGCATCACATAGATTAAATCTATGATCGACAATACCGTCTTGTATTCTTGAAGCTTCAAAGTTAGATGGGCTTGTGTAGGGATCTAAGCCTACACCAGTCACCTTGGCTCCAGACATCTTTAACCATGCAGATAACCATGATCCTTTAAAACCAGTATGGCCTGTAATTAAAACTTTTTTTCCAAAAAACGCGTTATTCATTGCTTAATTATAAAATTTAGAAATTAATTGATTCCATTTGGGTAACTGAGGCTCATGCCAAAAAAAATTATCTCTCTGAGTTTCTTTTTGCAATGATATACTATTCAAACAGTCTGTTAACTGCTTGACATTTTTAGCAAAAAAAACACCTTTTACATTTCTGAGAGGACTAAAATTTAGTCGGTTTGGATAGCTAAAAACTATTACATCAAGTCCAGCCAAGTATGCCTCAACTCCAACGGTTGTTGAATCAGAAACAACAGCTACATGATATTGATGGATTATATCACTAATTTTTCTGTTGGTAGACTGAATAAAGCTTAAAGCAAAAGAATCTAATGACAAATCGTTAACAGGATGAGATTTATAAGTAAAATTCATCCGTGAAGCATATTCCTTATTTTGATTTATAAATGAAGCAAGAGTAGTTAACATCTCAGCTGTAGATGCTTGATCTATATCACCACACACCAACACATTGATTTGTGAGCCGACTGTCGGAAGAGTTTTTTTAATACAAGTAGGAATATCAAGATAGCGTAATGCTTCAACCTGAATAATTCTACTTTTAGGATAATCAGCTTCCAATAACATATTTTCAGCGACTGGTCCATTAACAGCTATATAATCAGGAACAGGCAGTTCTAACTGATTGTTTTCAGAAGGATGCGAACTCCGCAGATCATAATATCGAAGATCCCAATATCTAATAACCGTATGCGCAACTCCAATTAATTCTGCCTGTTGATATTTTTTCCAGGCTTTAATAAAAGCTCTTTCCCAACCATTGTTTTCCTGAAGATAGAGCCCTAATTGCTGCTTAGGCAATTGCCTAAGATAATTTTCAATGGATTCAATAAAAAGTAAATTATGCATTAGAACAGCCCCTTGCATAGAATCATTCCAATCATTTTCGAGAAGAAACCAAAAATTTACTTTAGAAAATGTTGAACCGAATTTTTTTTTTATACTAATAAATTTATGACGCTTTAGGTGTACAGAAAAGTAGTATAATAAAACTCTTATCATTCTTTTACTATCTAAAAAAAAAGGCACACAATGGTGAATCTCACCATGAAATGAAACACTGCTATTTATTTCATCAAGTAAGACTATTGCCTCTTTTATAGAAGGCATTAATTTACTGCTATAGAAATGATTAAGAAAATTGATCTTAATATGTTTCTTATTCAAATAGAAGGGTAAAGTTTCCCAATACCTTGAATATATTGACTCATGCTTATTCTTAGGCAGCTCGAAATTAATAAGATGTGAGAAAATAAAAATTTGTCGCTCACCCGCGTGCCAAATTTGCTCTTTTTGCTTGAATAAAGGTAAATATACCCTATATTCTTTAATCAAATAAAACAGACCCTGTAAGAAGGTTGGAATCCACGTTTTCAATATATTTTTTACTCGCTTCTTTGCTCTATACCGCTTAACAATTATTTTAATAGCAAGCTTATTACATAGGATTTTGATTGCTTTTGTTAGTTGGTAGTTACTTGCGTGAAGATGCAGTTCTTTGACTTTCTGTTGCAATAACAGTTCCTCCAGTGCAAATAATTTAATACAATCTGAAATAGTTGGGCTTTTTACTAGATTTTTTTCAACCAGTGTACTCATGGACCACAAGCTGTGGCCTCTGTATACTATAAATTCATCATTTAACCGATATCCATTTACATTTGACTTACCCATTTCATCAATAAAATCTATGTACTTTTTCCTAAGTCGATCTGCATTTTTTTCAACGTACTCAGGTAATGATAATACATTTAATTCAGACATCGCGCCATTCCAATGATAAATCGGAACTGATGAATCAAATTGATCTGTAACTACTCCTTCAATTAGTATCATTTAATTAATTAACTGATCAGTCTATAAGTATCTCTTTATACACTCGAGTATATGCGTGTTGCCTTTATCGGTATAATGAACACCATCATATGATTTGCTATTATCAAAAGCATTAAAATCAACAACCTTCCCATTTATCTTCAATGAGTGATTAAAATTATTTGTCAACAAAAGTGAATCAAAAAACGATGATGGCCTATCTCGTTCAAAAAGAAAATCTGGCACAAGCAAAGGTGTATTAAGAATAAGTGTATTAAAAGAATTAAGTAAATTATGAAGAGCAAAATAGAATTTCTGAGGATATGCTTGTTGAAATAAGCCAATCACACCGTCACTTTTCGTTAGGTATTTTTCCAAGAAAATTACTGATGCTTCATCTTTAGAAAAGAACAAATCATATTGACATGTACTTTTTTCAATTATTGACATTTTCTTTGGCGTAAAATCAACAAAACCCATATTTGTAATGATTCGTTTTGGTATGATTTTATTAATCAGGATAAAATTATACAACGTCATCCATGTTGTGATTTCCAAAGGGCGTGACACAAGTAAAAACGTATGACTACTTGGTAGATTCTTAATAATTTGATCAACTAAAGAATTATCAAATTGCTTAGAAATACCTCGTGAGTCAAAGAATAAAAGTGTATCAACTTCTCGAACTGATCCATTACATGCAATCCTAAAGTCATGCCTTTCATTAAGTTGATTGCCATAAAATAATAATATCTCTTTTTCATTAAGATTGTGTTCTAACAGTTTACACATTTCTAGCAGAGAGGACTTTATAGATTTTTTACTGTAAAAACTATCAAGGCTTAATACATGAGATCATCATATGTGAACTCAAGCCAGATGAGGCAATGAAATCCTGCAATCCAGACAATTCAGATTCATTAAGATAATCAAGAACATTTTTCCAGAATATATCATTTATATATTCTTTATTCTTTTTAAGAATATCAACATCCAATTTTCCGGGAGTAATAGCCTCCAAGACTTCAAAACCATTCTTCTCTAATATCGCTGTTACAGACTTAGGATTTAGAAAGTTAAGATGGTGAGGGGGTGATAATGCTTTTGCATGCTCACCAAGCAGTTGAATATCAACACCCATCCCACTTAGTGTCGTGAATATAAACATATCTCCTTTGTTCATACAATTAAAAACTGTTTGCAAAAATCTTGCTGGATCATGTAAGTGTTCAAATAGTTCAAAGCTTACATAGCATTTTCTACCTGCGGGTAATTCATCTGCTAATATTTCTTCCATAAACTTTTCCAAAACTTCAAGCCCCTTATCTCTGCATATTTGTGCAAGGTGAACAGAAGGTTCAATTACTATGGCTTTGATATCCATTATTGCCTTAATTTCTTCATCAAATACTCCATATCCACCTCCAATATCAATTATATATTCAACTGGTACACCTTCTCCGAATTTTAATATCCGTTGCTTTATCATTTCTGCTTTAGGCTTCCAGAGCTTTTCACGACGCGCAGCTTCAGTAATTTTGTAGAATGTAGTAGCCCAGAACTTAGTTGATGGCGAATCTGTATAATAAGCATTAAATGATTCTATTACCGGTCTCGGACTCACATAAATAGTGTAACACGATGGGCATGATTTATAAGTAAATAAAGATTTCTTTACCCATACTTTACTATCACTACTACCACATGAAGGACAAGAAATTTCAAAGCTATCAGCATTACTAAAAAAAGTCACAGTATCAATTGCTGTGAGTTCAAGGTATTCATTAAATACTTTTTCTGGTCTGATCTCTTCTTCTGTAACTTTCATATAAATAAATTTAAAACTAAGTCCTCAAAATCTCTTATTATAGTTGTTCCACTTGGGAATGCAGTTTCTGGATTTTCAATACCGATAAAGGGTATTTCACAGATTAGTGCCGCATTATAGTCCGTCATTGCATCACCAAAGAAAATACAGTTATCTCTATTCACCTTTGTTTGTGTCAAAATAATATTTATAATGTCTGCTTTTGTTTTAGGAGAACCATATAGTTGTTGAAAAAAGGAGGATATTCCTTTACGATTTGCTATTTCAATAATCTCAGTTTCAGGTGTTCCTGTACAAATGAACTGCTTTTTGTAAGAATTTTTTTTTATGAACTCATATGCGCCTTTAATATACTCGGAAGCAATGACCTTTTCTTTTACAAGAGCTGCAAATTGATCCGATAGTTCAATAATTTCGTTTTCAGATACTTTTTTACTAAGAAGAACAGATTGAAAGTATCTAAATTTTTCAAATCGAGAAATACCGCCATTAAGTAAATGATATTCCTTTACCTGAGTCTGTATCTCAGGTCCATAACTTTTGTACATTTCGACAAAAGCTTCTGTTTTTACATTAACAGAATCACATATCACACCATCAAAATCGTAAATAACAACCTCAGGATTGATCATAATTATATTGATGCAATTATACTAACAGGGGCACCATCAACACCCTTTAAAAGTAAAGGTGCACAAATAATTGATTTAGGCTGACTATTCAATTGCCTTACATCCATATCCTCAATTAGCAAAATTGGACGTCCCCCACCTAAGAAAGCCCTATGAGCTGTTCTGCCCAATTCACGGTGCTGATAGGCAGTGAGTGAAATAAAGTCCATTCCTATTGCTCTTAAATATGGGAAATTTTTCCGCAGTATATCAGCTACTTCAGGTGCGAAACCAGGATTATTTTTCCAATATGTATTTTCAGAACGATACTTTCCAAATCCTGTCTTATATATCAAAATATCAGTATCGAAAGGAATAGAAGCTATTTCATTAGCAGTAAAATGAATGATCTGATCTGCACATACCTCTTTCATAAATAAATAAGGTCTTGTGAACACCCAAAAAGAAGCATTGTAAAGCTCAGAAGTTAAACCGTCTTGAAAAAAATGATTTGGAAAATCAATATGCGTTCCAGAATGATTATTGAAAGAGATTTGTTTAGTATTTGCAGTATCGCCAGCTATTATTGATCTTTGAGGCTGAATACTAATACCTTTATCTCCTCCGTATAAGGGAGTTTGATCATCAAGAAAATAAGACAAATAAATATACTGAGTATTCATGTCTTGTTGGTTCCCAGAACTGTTTTAGGCTGAAGACCAGCATCAATCAACTCCTGATAAATCTCATATATAGAATCCAGTATACCCTGCCCCAAATCGTGATAGTCTTTGGGCGTTATCTTTAATGCAACCTTCGGCTTAAACGAATATGGTGTTATTTTATAATGCCCCTCAAAAGATTCATTAGTATAATTTACTTCAATAGTATCATTCATTATTTCCTTGATCATCGACAATAATTCTTTTACTTTCATTGTTTGCGCTCCAGTTATCATCAGATAACTATTTTTGTAATCATTAGAAAGAGCTTGAACTGTTGACTTAGCTGCATCTAGTATGTTAATATAGTCTCTGACCTCCTCCCCATCACCTTTTCGATTAATTACCCCCTCCAGCAGTGCCATTTGAATACAATTCCTAATAAAATTAAAATTATTAGCTCTTGGTCCATACAGTGAGCCATAACGTAGTATAGTAAAATCAATTTGGTACTCTTGCTGATAATTCTCAATGAATAATTCACATGCCTGTTTAGAACTTCTGTAAAACGATCCATGATCACTATATACATAAATTGTACTGGCGTATATAAATCTTTTGATACTGAATTCTCTGCATGCATCTAAAACATACATTGTTCCTAATACATTGAAATTCGCTGCTTCAACAGGATTATCCCGGGCTTCCTGTATATCAGCAATCGCTGCAAAATGAAAAACTGCCTCTGCTTTACTCACAGCTTCCCTTACACTATTTCTATCAAGAATATTGCCTACTACCATTCGCTGATCAGGTCTTAGGTACGGAGATTCCTTTATGTCGAAAATGGTTACACAATAACCTTGGTTTGACAATTCATCGGCAACATGACTTCCTAGAAAACCAGCCCCCCCAAAAACAATTACATTTTTAATTGCCATCATGTATTATGAAATATACTTTACAAGATTTTCCACAGCCATAGTACCTTGATTCACCACGTTCTCATAGGTTCGAGAACCAATATGGGGGGTAATAATAATTTTATTATTACCAAGGAAAGGATGATTCGGGACTATTGGTTCTTCTTCAAGTACATCAGTTAAATATCCACCAATGATCCCTTTATCGATTCCTTCAAGGATTACCTGACTATCTACAAGACCTGCACGTGCAGTATTCACAATAATCACTCCCTTTTTCAAAATACTGAGCACCTGGTTCCCTATTATATTACTTGACGCTGCATTTAAAGAAAGATTGAGTGAAATAATATCACTGTTTTTAATAACATCATTTGCATTGTCAAAATAAGTAATTTCATATTTACTTGCGAATGCTTCATCACGAAACTTATCAAACGCTAAAACATTCATCCCAAAAGCTAGTGCTCGTTTAATAACTTCTTTACCAACATTACCTGTACCAAGAACCCCCAATGTTTTACCGCTTAATTCTTTGCCTATATATCTGATCCATTGTTGATTTTGTACAGCCTCATGCTCTGGAATAATATTTTTAATATAGGTCAATAATAAAGCAAATACATGCTCCGCTACTGTAACCTGATTTACACCCGGGCAATTAGTTACAGGTATATTGAACTCATTGGCTGCAGTTAGGTCTACTTTATCCAAACCGATACCATATTTAGAGATAATTCTGAGCTTGCCGGATACGCCTTTAGCAATAACTGCCCTAGTTATTTCATCATCACCACAAATAATTCCATCATATTGATCTATAATATCAAGTAATACATCTTCCTTTAAAGGACCACGTAAAATTTGTATGTTATATCCTTGTTTGGCAAGCAATTCCTGATGAGCCCCGGGAGTATCCTGAAATGATGTAGAGGTTAATAAAATATTATAGCTCATTGTTTCAAATATCTTTTGGTCAACTCATCAACACTCATTAACCGATTTACCCTATCCAAATCCGACTGAGTATCTACAGAAAAAGTTTCTTCATCACGCAAAACCATTCGAATGGTAATATTATTTTCGATTAATCTGTTCATATCTACCGATTCAATAATCTCAAGAGGTGTTTGCTCCATCCCGTTATACTCAATCAGAAAATCCCGTCTAAAAGGTATAATACATACTTGCTTTAACATTGGAACATTACTTACACCTTTTTTTCGGGAGGGAATGGGTTCACGGGAAAAATATATTGCATTCTGCAGCTTATTAACTACCACTTTAACTTCAGCTGGATCCTCATGCTCTTCAACAGTAGCCATGTACTCCATCAGATTAGTAATATTCAGTTCTGGTTCATCTAATAAAGGCGTTACAGCGGCACTAATCATTTCGGGAGTAATCATTGGCTCATCGCCCTGAATCATCACTACTATATCAACTTTATTTCCGGTTTCCTTTTCAATAGTTAAAAGAGCCTCCGCAGTACGATCTGATGCTCGTTCATGAGTATCAGCCGTCATAATAGCTTTACCTCCAATACTTATTACGTAATCAAATATTTCCTTATCACATGTAGCCACGTATACTTCATTTAAGATACTGTTCATCTTAGAACGATAATAAACATGACCAATCATTGGCATTCCTAGTATATCTGCCATGGGCTTATTAGGCAATCGACTAGATGACATTCTTGCTGGAATGATTCCTATAATATTCATATCAGTTATTTTTTAAAAGTTTCATTTGATTTCTGACCAAAGTACCCAAAAACAAAACATCCAAACTGAATGCTATGAAATCATAGCCTTTCTCAATTTTATCCTTTACTAATCCAAATTCGGGCTGTATAACATGAAAACCTACATACTTATCATATTTTTTTACGGTTTGTTCATATATCAATAAAGCCTCTTTTACAGCTGGCTCATCCCACTGCCCGGGTTTACCCATGGAACCAGACAGATCATATGGACCAATGAACGTTCCATCTACACCATCAGTTGAAATAATTGCATTAAGCTCATTAATAGCATTAATGTGTTCAATTTGAACAATTAATTTGATTTCTTTTGACTTATTATCCCTGTAATCCTCAAATCCAAAACCATAAGATTGTGCCCTTGATAATCCTACACCACGCTTACCAAATGGAGGGTATTTTACCGCATCAACTGCTTTTTTTGCTTCAATAGCAGAGTTTACAGAAGGCACAATAATTCCATCAGCTCCTGCATCAAGTACTCGTTTAATGATTCTTGTATTATTTTCACCCACACGTACAAACGCTTTCAGGCCCTTTGACTGTATAGCAAGAATCAACTGTTGTGCTTCTGCATAATCTGTCACAGAATGCTCCATATCAACACAAAGCCAGTCAAATCCTGCATCAGCTAATATTTCAGCTACAGATGTATGATTTAATGTAATCCATGTACCAATTTGAATTTTTCTGTCTTTGTGCATTGTAATTAAGTTTGTTACTAATTATTTCTAATGCTAATACTTTACAGTGATATTAGAATTTTACTTTTAAGCGTCTATTTTTTAACCCAGACGAATCTTGTGATTTTTTTTGCCAACCATAGTGTACCAAGATAACCGATTATATATGCAATAATGGTATCTAGTCCAAAACTTTGAAGTAAGTTAAAAAATATTAGAAGTATAACTACACGATTCATAACATCAAAGAAGTCATTTCTCTTATGATATAAAATATATAAATACTTCAAAAAATACACAACAAAAAAAATGGGGATAATTGCAAACCATCCTCCAAACAATACAAAAAATTCTCCATATAGGGTAAAACAATCGGAATGGTATTCTTCATTTACTTTTATCTTGGATGGCCTTCCAATATCTTCATAAAAAAATTTTTGTGCATTTGCAGTCTTTGGAATATCGAAAACATCGAATCCAGGAGTAAAGATGTTGTCAACTATGCTCATCGCATAAAATTTCATACTGAATAATTCTGAATATTTGTCTTTTGAAGAAATTAATTCAGTGGCAAAATCGAGAAAACCAATTCTTTGAAATACTGGACTGAGTAACACCTCTATCTCTGCTAAATCATATTCATAGTCCTTAATAAGTTTTACATTTTCGATACTAATATTTTGCCTGTCGATATCTCCAATAGTTATCCGCATAAAAGTAATTGCAGCAAATATTGGAATAGACAGAATACTAATAAAGGTAAGAATGACAAGAACTTTTTTACTTACTCTTATAAAGGACATATAGGCAAGAGTAGAAAAAAGGAAACAGTAAAAGACTGTAAGAATCGCGGATCTACTTCCTAAAAAAGTATGCAAAAGCACGTATACGATTATTAGTGCCCAAAAGAATATATTGTTTCCTTTTTTAAAAAAGTTATTAGATAAAAAATAGGTCATTATCAATAATGACAATACAATATATAAGTCAAAGAAAATACTATTAAAAAAACGAGTTAGAGTAATTAGTCCGTCCGGCCCTATCTTTATAGCAAAAAAAGACATAAAGATTGTTATTCCAAAAAAAAGATGAATTTTTGATTTTTTGTTTTTTATAAAACTCTTAATTCTGCTATAATCGTCCTTTGTTGCATTATTCTTATGTCGTAAAAAGAATACGGCTAGAAAAATTGCTAGGTTGCAAACAATGATAAAAACTAATGCATAATTTATATCTTCATAAGAATAATCATCTCGACTTAAGGCTAGAGAATTTGGGAAAAAAGTAAGTGTCCCAATCCGAAACAAATGAAAAAGAATATTTTGAATACAAAGTATTGTAATGAAAGGGTCTCGGTTGTTCTTTTCATATATTAGAAATAAATATATTTCAATACCAAGTACGAATGAAAGTGCTATTGTAGCTTCTGAAACATATTGAGTTTGCTCCTTTACTGTTAAAAAAGAATATAAATTAAAAGCCATTGTCATTATAACAAGCACTCTTAATACTGAATTAAAATCTACGTTTTTTGTCAATTCTATTAAACTATACTAAAATTTTAGAAAAGCAATTTTAGCTAAACACTAAACTATATACTACTAACTGAAAAGACTTTTCACCTTCATTTTAATCATATTCAAATCATTGGGAAAAAGACCAAACATTCTAGGAGCCCAGATTAATAAAATTACCAGCATTAGTATATAGAGTATACCGCGGCAACTAAGTATTAAAAATTCGTAAGTATTATTTGAAATTATTACATGTGTAAGCATTTTTGAAATACCTGAACAACCCAATAACACAAAAACGCATATGATTTGTTGCATTAAATATTTCCAAAATTTGAATTTGAGATATTTTGCGTTGAAGTATAACTGTACATTAACAGCTAAAAACTGAATTAAAAGCATTTTTATTGCCAACCCTTTTGACCCAAGTTCAAATCCATAATCACTTGTTCCTGCAATTGTAAGGTATGTTATAGGAATGCCAAGAAGCATAAAAAAAATTCCTATTCTACCATATAATTTTGTTCTTCCAGATGCATAAAATAACGCTCCGCTCAACTGTCCATATGTTTGATGAATCGGATAAAATGCCATTAAGAACATTGTTCCATAAGCAGCTTGATAATTATCACCAGCAAAAATTGAAATTACAATGTCAGAATTTATTGCTATAAAACAAGAGATGAATGATACGAAACTATAAAGTACTGGTATATAACGTCGAAACAATCTGATTAACTCTTCATTCTGATTCTCGCCGTGTGCTATTGAAAATTCTCTTGTGATTAAGGATGTCATTGCAGACGTGAATAAAAGACAAACTGCTCCTATTTGATAGGAGAGCGTAAATAGACCCTGTTCAAGTCCACCACCATATCGTTGAAGTAACCATTTATCAAATACCACCACTATAGCACTTATCATGCTATATATAAATAAGGGTTTACTGTAACTATAAAATTCTCTAATATAAAATGTCAAATCAGTCCTTGACATTCTCCATGAATCCTTATTATAAATCTGTTCTTTCCTAATCTGAAATATCAATATACTAGCTAGGAGAGCTGAAACGAAATACTGATAAACATAAAATGTTGAGTAATCCAGTGTAAAGAAGAATATTAGTAATATGATTACTAACAAACCAGCTACTTTTACTGAAATTTTAGTTATTTCCGATTTAATTGTAAGCCCATTTGCGTCCATTACCTGAAAAAGTGCTTCATTTATCCAATTCACTAATGCAATACCTGCCGCAGCTGAAACAAAAAAAATTGATTGATCAAGCCAAATATCTTTATTGAGATTAAAGAGATAGCTCCCCAATATAAATACACTTATTATTCCACAAGCAAATAATATAACCCTAGAATAGAAACTTATAAGGCCAAAATCATTTTGACGTTGGGACAGTTTGGTGTAGAAACCAATCGAAGTGCTAAAAGTAAATAGAGGCAATAGCTGGTAAAAAAAATCATACAAGAAGTAGAACTCTCCGTATTTTTTGGGGCCCAATGAACGCGTTATCAAAGGAATAGTTACTATAGTTAATGTGAGGCTAAAAAAATTAGCACCAAGTTTAGCCAGATACCTATTCCTTAATGACTGCTGATTACCTAACACTTTTTAAAAAAAGAATTTATATGTTCCTATATACTTGTAGCCATTGCTTGCGCCAGTTTTTATCTGCGAGTGCATATTTGGACATCCATTCAGCTCTTAATTTCTGTATATCATGACTACTCCACCATTTAGCAAAAGTGCCATATTTACTTTTAACGAATTCTAGTTGCTGAATCATTAGTGATGGATTATCAAAAAAAATTCCAATTTCTCTAAATCGCTCTAAGTACATATCGGCTTCTTGATTGAAAGGGAACCATGGTTTTTCCCAAATTAAAAGAAACGGTGTGTTCATAGCGATTGCAATATTCCATGTAGTACCTGGATGATCCAAAATTAAAAGGGCACATTTAGATATTTCTTTGTGAAAGTCACCTTTCATAATTTCCAAAGCGGGAATGGCTGATTTAAAATACTCTTCGTCAGACAAACAACAGTTTTTAGCACCCCCATATGGACGATATTGCAAATACTCTTCAAATTGTGAATTTACTAACTCTTTAAGAAAATGCTCTTTTAATTTCCTATACTTATGAGCAATTGTCCAAAAAAAACTCTCTAACCTAAAGGGTGTTGCAAACATAGCCGTGCCAACACAAATAATATTCTGATTTACATGCCTATAGGTATTCAAATATTTAGAAAGAAGTGGCGAAGGCAACCTTAAAAAAATAGCATTCGTTTTATTAACATAACTAGTGTTGCCCCAAGTTATATGATAGTCCACATCATACTCAATGTGTCGATTAAATTCAAAAGTTAAAGCACTTCCATAATTATGCCCGCCATGTTGGTTGGTCAAAATCGTATCTCCATTATCATAGGCTAATGCAGCTTCAATTTTTGCATCATAGTAATAGAAAAGCAGATTAGAGAAATCGAAAAGTCTAGGGGGGCTTATTTTTTTTGTAATAGCTAAATTTTTATACTTTTCTGGTAATAACTTTTCAATAAGGTCTTCAATATTTATCAACCAAGTTATTTCAGATTTTAATTTATTTTGACTACTCTTTTTACGTTCAATTCGCTTTTTTTTCCTTAGTAGGGTTAAAAAATTAAAGATTATTACGTCAAAAAATGAGAATCCATATATATGTTTGATTCTAAACTTATTTATAAGTTTAAACTTCCTTGAATACACATCTTCTTCCAAAATTACACTGCTGTTAATAGTTGAGACATTCTGTATTTTGGGCAGGCAATGAAATTCCGGGGTAGATTTTTTTTCAAAAAAACGTGAATACATCCATGCAGAGAAATCAGCGCTTCGAAGTAAATCAATCACTGCATTGTCATCTTTACAGACCCAAACAAATTTATCCGACTCAAGTTCTACCTGAAGTTTCTCAACCTGTTTATTCTCCGAAATAAAATTTTCAAAATACAACTGTCGTGCATAAACACTTTGTACAATCAATGCTACTAATGGATAATATATAAACTGCCAGAATCTTTCAGAATGCATTTCATATATATCAAAATTATACTTTTTAGCTATTTCCTGTGTTAGCCAAAGAGACTCTTTTGCTGTTACTTCATCAATAAACGGCAATTGAGAATTAAGCTTTGTCAAATCAGGAAAAGTCAGGTCTGCTAATTTCTCGTGCTCTTTTTCGCAACCGATTAAACAATGTAAAGCTATAGGTATATCATTTACAGAATTATATGATTTTCCTATTTTCCCTAACACCAGCCTCACAAACAATTAATTGAAAATCCTGAAATCAACATAAAAGCCACTTATAAGTTATCAAGAAATTCTAATGAGAATCTTGTCCCAGACTCCAGATCTCTATTAACTTTTTTTCCAAGAATGGTTGGATAATATTTAGGGTGAAGCCCATAGCCTGGCCTTACACTCCTAACATTTTTTTCGTTTATAAGCTCGCCTTTCCTTATATCCATTGATACATACAAAGATCTAGCGAAATTTCGACCTTTTTCCTGATTTTCGGTCAAAGCATAATCAACTATTCCTACTGCCTCTTCTGTTTCTCTTACCGCCTTTACCATAGCCGTAAATTCTAATTCATTCATAGAAAAGGAGGCATCAGGACCTCCTATACTTCTATCAATTATAAAATGTTTTTCAATAATTTTTGCTCCGAGTACTGTTGCGACAATGGGCACTGTTGATCCGATTGTATGATCAGAAAGTCCAGCTAATACACCAAATCGTTCTCTGTACTCCTTTATCATGATCAAATTAGCCTCTTCGATAGGTGCTGGGTAACTTGATGTACACTTCAATAAAACTATGCTATCATTTCCCATTCTCCTGCATGCATCTACTGCTAATTTTATATCATCTTCCTTTGCAATGCCTGTGGATATAATAACAGGTTTCTTGCGGGCAGCTACATACTCAATTAATGGTATATCTGTGATTTCAAATGAGGCAATTTTATAAGCGGGTACATTAAGTGATTCCAGAAAATCAACGGCTGATTTATCAAAGGGTGAAGAAAAGCAAATTAGACCTTCTGCTTTCGCTACAGCAAAGAGCTCCTCATGCCACTCCCATGGTGTATAGGCTTCCTTATACAAGTCGTACAACAATTGTCCATCCCAAATTGTACCTTTTATTACAAAATCATCTGCCCTTACATTTAATGTAATTGTATCTGCTGTGTAGGTTTGAAATTTGATAGCGTTAGCACCGGCTCGCTTTGCCGCTTTAATAGTATCTATCGCATTTTGAAGGCTTCCATTATGATTTGCTGACAACTCAGCAATAATAAAGACCGGATTATTTTGTGTCAAAGAATAATTTCCAATTCGCATATTGTAAATACTAATTTATTATTTTTTCAAAGAGAAGGATGTTTGTTTCTTCACTCAATTGTTGGTACTCATTCTTTAGAAAAAGTTTTACAGAAGCCACATTTTCAGACATCACCTTCCCACGAAGTAGATTTACATCTTTTCTGACATTTTTAATGTATTCCTCGGCTTGTTTTAATAAAGCATATCCGTAACCCATACCGTGAAATTTCGGATCTATTAGATAACTAATAATAGCTGTTCTCCCTTCGATATCAAACCTTATAGATCCAATAGATTCATTCTCCTTTTCAAAAATCAGATATAGGCAATTACGTTGATTTAGTTTTTCAAAAAACCAAGTAGAATGATCTAACTTTTGAATTTCTGTATTTGAGAAGGAGTACTTTCTTACCAATGGATCTGTTGCCCATAAGTAGGTTTTTTCCAAATCATTATATGTTGCTGAACGGAGTATTGGTTGTGCTGAAAATTTAGAATGAATTAAAACATCAACATAGCCACTTCCAAAAGAAGTGTGATTCGTCAATCGTGCTTCAAACCTAAAACCATTTTGCAATAAGACAGGGTATAAGTTGGGTCTTACATCAAACGCCCAGGTGAAGATTTTTTTCAACTGAAGCTCTTCAAAAGCAACAATTGAAACCAATTTTAAAAAAGCAGCCCAATACTTATCAAATCCTGTTGCTTCCAACTGCGTATCCATAATAAAAGACACTTCCGCATTTTTATCCTTCCAATTTATGTGAACCAAGCCTCCGTAACCTATACACTCATCGTTTTCAAGAAAAGAAAATAAAACTTGGGAAGGCCTATCCATTTCAAAAAGTGGGGCAACAACATTTTCAAAATACCGATTCTGGTCGGATTCGGTTAGTTCTTGCTGTTGTCTTAAATGATATAACTGCTCATTTCTCCATTTTCGAATTAGAAATCGATCTGAAGCTCTTAATGGAATAAGTCTAAGATTGTTTAGCGAAAATAATTGCTTATTTAGTACTTTATATTTTTTAAAAGAAATCATTGAGATTAAAAAGTAAAAGCCTTAATAATATACTTTACTTGTCAGCAATAATATTTAAGATAAATGATTGTTTAGGTACCAAAAATCAAATAATGAAACTGAAGTGTTACAATGAAGTTTATTCTAAAAACCCTTTATGCAAATGCTTGTTTATTAAACTTATTTTTCCAGAGTCATATAATTCAATTAATTGATACTGACTATAGGTATGAGCAATATTTCCTTTATCAAAATACTCAATAATCTGTCTTATAACCTCAAAATCTTCTGGAAAATCAACAGTGAGATATATATCTGGGCGAATCAACCTTTTATCTTTTGGCGAAATTAAAACCTTAGAAAAGTTTCGATAATTCCTAATAAATGGATTAACATGTTCACGTTCTATCTCACTAAAAGCTTTTTTATGAGCATATTTTAAACAATCAAAAGAAATAAGCTCTGCGGTCGTACCATATATCCATCCATTTCTATGGGATGCATTAATATAATCTACAGAATTAGCCTTATGCTCGTTTATTAATGAATAAATACATTCTGGGTCGATCAATGGATCATCTCCGCAAACCCTAATTATATTATTAATATTATACCTTTTTGCAGTTTCATAATAACGCTTTAAAACATCATTTTCATCTCCTCTAAAAACTTCAATACCCAAGTCTTCTGCTATTTGAACAACTTCCAAATCATTACTATTATTTGAAGTTGCGACTACAATATTAACAATTTCATTCTTTAGTAATCTTTGAATTTGATGATTAAGCATTGCTTTTCCTATAATCTTTCTACCAACTTTACCAGGTGTTCGAGTAGATCCCATTCTAGCCTGAAGTATTACTGCATAATCCATCATCATCTTAATTATACTTTCTGAAAACTGGTTTAACTGCATTACCAACAAACGAATTCGTTACTTTATTTTCATTAATATTCTGTTTAATTTCATTTAATACATGTTTGAATACATTTAAAGTTTCCTCAACTTCTTTTTCAGTGTGAGAATATGTGATTGATATCCAGGGAATCAGTATATTGTTCTCAATCATATGCTGATGAAATAAAGTATGCAGCTCAGACCAATAAACGCCTTCAGCAGTTGTAGAAACAATTTGAGGATTACAATCAAAGCCTATTACTCTAAAATATTTTTCTAATCCGCTCTGTTTGGCTATCTCAATTAATCCTTCCTTTAGTTTTTTGCCTATCGTCCACACATGATTATTAATATCAACCCGTTGACATTCTTTCAATGTTGCTAATGTTGCCGCTAGCCCTACGGTTTCAGAGCCATGTGTTTGAGATAATAGAAACACTCGTTCCTTATTATGCTGGATGCCCCCGAGTTGCATAATCTCTTTTTTCCCTGCCAGTAAAGAAAAAGAATAGCCATTACTTATACATTTTCCATAAGTAGCCAGATCTGGGTATACTTGATATAAATGATGCGCCCCTCTTATATCAAATCTCACTCCACTTATCATTTCATCAAAAATTAAAACAGTTCCATTCCTTTGACATAGTTCTTTTAACTGCACCAAGAAATTATCTTTACCTTTTGCACAAATTCCATTTATACAATCGCGTTTACACAGATCTGTTTCACTTGTTGAACAAGGAGGGTGATTTTTAACTGGCTCTAAGATTAAACAAGCTATCTTTTCTGGATATTCATCAAACAACTTTTTTACACTATCAATGTCGTTATATCTAAAACCAAGTGAGAATTTTTTCTCTTCATTAACTATTCCAGCATCCATCTCTGTAGTGCCTATAAACCAATCGTGAATACTAAAAAAAGGATGATCTTTACATATTGCTACATAATCTCTTTTAGTGTGAGCCCTTGATAACTTGATTGCCGCTGTAGTAACGTCTGATCCATTTTTTCCAAACTTTACCATTTCTGCTACTGGCAGTAGATTTACTAAATACTCCGCCAACTCATATTCTAATATTCCGGGCCTAGTAAAATTTGTGCTTTTAGAAATTGAATCGATAACTGCATTGTTAACTACAGTATTATTATGGCCAAGTATAAAAACACGATTGCCCATAGCCCAGTCAATAAACCTATTTCCGTCAATATCCCAACAATATGCTCCATCTGCGTGGGACATTATTTTTGGGGAAATCTCAGGAAACTGATCATCCCCTTTTGAATAAGTATGACTCCCTCCCGGAATCAATTCATGTAAACGCTTGCTGATCTCTATACTTTTTTCATATTTCTTCATAAAATATGTTTTTATATTCCTGCTTCAATAATTTGAACAATCTCCATTGTCTCAGCTCTATTAATTAAAATCTTTTTATGAATTATTTGTTTTAAAAATTCTTCTAATGATTTTTTAAAACAAGAAAAACTATCAGAGAATTTTTTTTCAATCATTACGCCTCTGCTTTCATATTCAAAGAATATATCTGACTGCATTTTGCCTGTAAAATTCAATTCCGCAGTAAGATTATCCCAGTTTATAGTATAAGTATTATAGTTTTCGAATTCAACTTTATTCACTGTCAAAAAATGACCCCGGTTATCGAACTGAGAAATTATCGTTTCTAGCAAATGAACACTATACGTTTTCCAATATTTGGGTGTTGAGGCTTTTAAATATACATGACCAGAAAGTGATTTTTTTTCATGATCACTCAATAAAAGTTCTTTTGCATAACGCAAAGAGCTACATGTAAATATTTGGTAATCATATTTCTGTTTCTCCAACATTCTAAATGCATCACTAGAAGATAAGGCGAATGGCTTATCAATAAAAATAGGTTTTCCCTGTTCTAAACAATACGATGCCATTTTTACATGATTCTCAGCATCATCTCTTGCAAGAAGAATCACATCGGTATTGTCAACAACTTCTTCAATCGAACTACAGACTGTTTCGATTTTTGCAGCTTCAGCGATTGATTTTGAGATTATTCTGTCCTGTGTCCAAATATGACTAACAACCATGCCCGATAAACGATCTGCTGGCCATTTTCTTTGTCTCAAATAAATTGGAATACCAGGAAAAGGACAGTTACTCATTTCACGTTCACTATACCCATTACAAATAGCAGACCATGAATACGGGTGTCCATTCCCGTTACTTAAACCAATAATACCAGCTTTTAATATACTCACTAAATTAATAAAGTATGCTAACTTTTAACCCAAGATGAAGGATTCAATAATTCAATTTCCTTTACATCAATCTGATCAATGAGTGGCAATATTGATTCTCTTTCTTGTTTTGAACATGCTTCTATGGCTTGTATATTACTCTCTAAATGTTGGATATTGTCTACACCAACTAAAAACTGATTAATACCAGGTTGTGATATTACGTAAAGAAAGACTAATTCCATAATCGACAAGCCTGTTAACTTTGATACTTCAGCTAACATCTTGACGTATGGCTTTAATGGTTGAAGCCAAGAAGGGAGGCTATCTATATTCATGAACAAAGCTCCTTGTAAGAATATTGACCTCGCTTGAACTTCTTTTCCATTTTCTTTCGCAAGTTCAATCAATTTTCCACGTTTATTCAGATTGTCTAAAACATTGAATGGAATTTGAATAACATCAATTCCTGACATTTTAATTGCAATTTCAAACTCGTCATTGCTATAAATTGAGAGTCCTATTTTATCTATAACGCTATCTTTCTTTAGTTTAACTAATTCAACAAGTGTTTCGGGGAAAGAAATCAAGTCATTACAACTATGATAGAAATACACATGTAAATTTTGCATATTCAAATCACCCAGTGATATATAAAGTTGCTCTTCAATTTTTTTGTTTTTTTGGCATTTGAACTTTGAATTAATTTGAAACCTACCCGGATACATTTTGTTGTAAGCGCCAATTGTATTTATAGCGTCTCCATAAGCATCTGCAGTATCAAGGGTATTTATACCTTTCGAAAAAGCATAATCAAGTAAATTAAAAATTTGTTCGCGAGTTGGCTTCTTACTCGTATTATTAATACCGTAGTTTAACCCAAACTGTACAGTTCCAAGAATCACTTTACTAAGCATAAATCAAATACCCAGCATTTATTATAATTTTGAATAGAATTCAAAAATTTTATCAATCACAAACTGTTGTTCACTATCTGATAACGTCGGATACATCGGCAGACTAAGGCAATTATCATAGTATTCTTCAGCTATAGCAAAATCTCCTTTCTTATTCCCCAAATTCTGGTAATAAGGCATTAAATGAATGGGGATATAATGTATCTGTGTTATAATGTTATTAGTGGCCAAAAACTTATACAACTCAGTTCGTCTTCTGAACTCTACAACATACAAATGATAAGCATGCCCTTCAATCACTCCTGATTGTCGTATAATGAATGATTGTCTTTTGAAAGACTCATAATATTTTTTCGCAATCTCAATTCTACGCTTCATACCCTCCTTTTGTCTTGCCAATTGACTAATTCCAAGTGCCGCTTGAATGTCTGTTAAACGATAGTTATACCCAAGTTCCTGCATTTCATAATACCATGGACCATGATCATATATCTTGAGTTCAGATCTTTGTTGAATTCCATGGGATCTTAGATTTCTTAGTTTATGATATAACGTTTCATCGTTTGTAGTTATCATCCCCCCTTCTCCAGCCGCGATATGTTTTACCGGATGAAATGAGAAAATCGCGAGGTTAGCATACTTTCCTTGACCACATTTTACTACTTTATTATTGCTATCAATGATATATCCACCAGGTGCATGGCATGCATCTTCAATTATCCACAAACCATACTCATTGGCTATCCTATGCAATTTTTCCATATTAACGGGGAGCCCTGCGAAATCAACCGGAATAATCCCACTATACTCACCCGGCTTTGAGGATTTAAGCAGATTTTCTACTTTATCTAAATCCAAGAGGTGTGTTTCTGGGTCAACATCAACAAAAACAACTTCACCACCACAGTATCTGATACAGTTGGCTGTGGCTGAGAAACTAATTGGCGTAGTGATAACTTTTTGTCCTTCTTTAATACCAAGGGCTAATGCACAGAGGTGAAGTGCTGCAGTTCCGTTAGAAACTGCAACGGCATACTTACATTCTATATACTCAGCAAATTTTTTTTCAAACTCTGCAATTGTGGGACCTTGTGTAAGCCAAGTTGACGTCAACACACTTTTAACTGCATCAATATCTGATTCATCTATGTACTGCTTACTGTATGGTATCTTATTCATTTAAACTCTTTAAATAACTTTTTGATCTAATATAAATATTCTTTCCTAGAAAATTCTTCAAGAGTAATTAGAAATGATTGTTTATCAAAGCACTTTCGATAAATTACTCTTTTACTTGATTCAAGTACCATTTAAATACACATAGAAGTAATAACTGAGTCAACGCCAAGATGCTACCAAAAAGTAGTATAGCTTTGAGTTTCGAGTACTTATACTTTTCCAAAGGATATATTGGGTTATTAACTATTTGAATAACCGGGGTTTCCTGGCTTAATGTGAATTTTGCCATCTCAAGGTTCTTGACAACCTCAATGTAAATGGACCCTAACATATTTTTTTCGCGCAAGGCAAGTTCAGATTTTATTGTTGGAACAGTCCTAAAGATTGGATTCATATCCATCGTAGAATTTTGAGTTTGCAAGGCCGCAGATATTCCGGTCTTTTGATTTAAAAGTAACGTCAAGCTATCAACACGACTTTGTAAAATATCTACTGTTTTCTTTTGTCTTTGTGTCTTCAAATTAACATATCGATTTATAGCAATGTTCACCAGTTGTTCGTTAAACCTTTTTGAGAACTGCTCATCACGCATTATTGAAGACAACTCAATAAATCCTGCTTTTTTATCAATTTTCTTAATCTGAAGTTCTGATTTAATGATTTTTTGTACCAAAATATTAAGGAGACTATCAATTGTTCTCTGATAAACAATTCTACTTTTGTTTTCGCTTATTTTTAACACCTCAAAGTTTAATTGCTTACTCCATGCTTTTTTAAAGCCATTAAATTCAATATAAAAATCTCCAAATGTTTTTGTGTTATCCCACGGACTCAATAGAACTTCTCTTACAAGCGATTCGCTTTTAAAATAATACAAAATATTTTCCCCAGCTATCAAACCACCTCCACCTCCTCCCATATCTACTCCAAACTGACCGGCCAAGGATGCCAAACCACTCAGTCCTCCACTACTTTTCCCGTCCTCTACCACAAAAGTTGTTTTTGCAGTATAGGTTATAGGTTGCATCCAAGCATACACAAATCCAATAAGACCTCCAAGTATACCTGCAATAGCAATCTTCCACCATTGGGTTTTGAGATAGGCTACCCATTCCTTGATTTTTAGGATGAGGTCTTTTAGACTGATTTCGTCGGAAGTGGATGGTTGAATGTGTTCTGTCATGAATAATACAATCTTTTAATAAGATCCTTCTTAAATGAAATCATTGAGGTATCCCAGATGTCGATACCAAAAGGTTTTAACTAGTTTGTTTAAGTCAGACTTCTGAATGCTTACAATTTTTAAAAGTGAAATACATGCCTGCTTTAATGGTTCCAATTCATTTGTTACAATATGATATACCAGGTTAGGGTCTATTCCTCTGTAGTCATGCGCTAATCTGTTTCTCAATCCAGCAATCGCATCCCATGAAACAATGGCAATTTCTTCTTTTAAAGTATCTTCTATCTTTTTTGACTCTTCGCCAATAGCCAATAATAGATGACAAACAGCATTATACGATAGCTGATCGTTTGATTCAAACATTTCTTCAGCACTTTTATATGGCTGTGCATAAATATTAATTTTCTCTATACTCTCAAGTATAGTTAATATATACAAGATGTTTTTCTCAGAATATTGCAATTCCCTGCTTTTGAATCTGTGCGAAAATAATTGGCTCAGCAAATTTCTTATTCACCATCTCCACCTTTTCAATACCCAATAATGAAGACAGGTATTGCTCTAAATAAACCAAACGCATATAGGGCATGGTGCCATTTCTAGGTAATTCATACATCAAATCAATATCACTAGATGCACTCTGTTCATTTTTAGCATAACTCCCAAACAACACAAGCGATACAATTCCAAACCTTTTTTGCAAATAATCCTTTTGGGCTTGTAGTTTTTCAATAATATGATTTGTTTGTAAAAACATATATGATTTTACTGTAATGTTCTTATTAAAAAAATCATACTTACTACGGAAGTCAAAACACCAGAAATACCAACTATTTCCGCTGTTGAAATGCCCTTTCCTTGTTTCCTTACCGGAACATATACTTCAGAGCCAGGAGTAATAGCTGGATAGTTTCTAAAGAATAGGAAATTCTTAGTGGTTGAAATAGATCCATTGGCATTCACTACATAACTTTTTCTTTTCTGCCCCAAAGGCAAAGCCCCCCCAGATTCGCGCAATACTTTTCTGAAATTCAACCCTGAACGATACACAATTTTCTTAGGAAAATATACACCACTGAAGGTTTGAACGGTTTGTAGTTGCTGGGGTATTTTAATCACATCTCCTTCCATCAAAAAAATATCTTCTGTGGAACCAGGACTGGATAGTACATTCAATAAATTTAAACCCAATAATTTCATTTCTCCTGAAAGTAAACTATCGGCTTGTTTGGCTTTAAGGGTATCAGAAAAACTAGACTTTAGTGTGGCTATTTTATTTTTTAAAATGATTGAATCATTTGAGGTTAAACCTTCAAAAGTCTTTCGCAGCAAAAAAGCACCTTGAGGATAAGCCCCTTCTCTTAATCCTCCAGCTCTTTTCACCAAATCAGACAAACGCTCTTTGTTTCCGCTGATGATATAGGTACCCGGAAAATTCACTTCACCCTCAATGCTCACTTTCATTTGCTCTTTGTAACCAGCATTCCTGCGAACTACAACCACATCGTAAGGCTCTAGAGCGAACGACATGGTTTGCTCCATATTAGAATCCAAATCAACGCTGTACACAATGGTAAACTTATCTATCTTCCCCACACTCGTATCTCTGTTGCGCCTAGCTACTTCAATTCTTGTTTTATTGGCACCATCTTTCAAACCACCTGCTAACAATACTGCATCCCATACATGCATTTTTTTTGCATAAGGCAATACGCCAGGACGATTCACTTCCCCTTCAATAGAAATATTGTATTCAGGTAATAAGTCACGGTAAAAATAAATGTGCACTGAATCTTCTCTTTGTAATGGAAATGCTTGTTGCCCACTTAGAATATCCCTCAAATTAACACCTATCATCTCTGGCTGATAATCTGTTCTTAGCCTTCTCACTACTGCTCTCTCCATATAGGCGTCTTCTTGTAATCCAGAAATAGATAGCAGGCTTTTTAAATCGTTGGTAGTATTTAATGAATAAGTGCCGGGTGTAAGAACCGCCCCAAAGATTTGTACTCTATTTGAGAAACGCATCGATATTTCATCTATCATCAATTGATCCCCTGTTTGAAGCTTGGTGGAAGACCACTTATCTTGAGGAATGGTTAATGCTAACCTATCTTTCAAACCAAATCTATTAATTTTAACGAAATTCCTGTTTGCTTCATCCGACAAACCACCAGCATACTCTATGACGCGACTCACCGATTCTTGGTTAGATAACTCATAGATGGCATTTCTCTTGACAGCGCCTCTTACCTCTACACGCGACACATAGGGAGACACTTTTATCACATCATCATCCTGCAACAGCTTGTTTTCGGTTAAATCGCCATTGAACAAATAACTATATAAGTCAAATGTAGCAATAGATTTTCCAGCACGAATCAGCTCAATATTTCTGTAAGACCCAATGGTGGTTGGTCCACCCGCTGCATACAATGCATTGGCAATGGTACTTACAGAAGATAAAGTGTAGGTGCCAGGTCTTGTTATTTCTCCAATCAAGTTCACTCGAATGCTTCGAATTTGTCCGAGGGTGATTTGCAAACTGGTATTCCCACCTTTTAAACCTGGATAAATTTTAGCCAATTGACTTTGCAACTTGGCTTTAGCCTCATTGATGTTTAATCCACCCAACTTAATAGGCCCAATATTCGGATAACGAATGGTTCCATCGGGACTAATGGTGAAGGATTGTGTTTTATCGGAGTATCCAAAAATATCCACCTTTATTTGATCCCCTGCTCCCAATACATACTGATTAGGGGTAGGTAAATTGAGGTTGGGTTCAAAAGTGAGGTTATCTTTTGTGAAGATATCTGATCCAAAAATGACCAATCCATTGATAGAATCTGGTCGCGGTTTGGGGAGAAGGTAGCTAACCGGTTTTCTTTGGTCAGAAATTTGTTCTCCAGATTTTTTTTCGCTTCCTGCTCCTTGAGGATTTAAAGTAGACATCCTAGCCTTCAGCTTTTGGATTTGATCGTTCGATAGTCCACGTTCCCGTGCTTTAGACTCCAGCTCAGCTTCCGACAATCCAGATAGGTTATTGGCTTGAATAAACTGCATAATTTGTTGATCGGTCAGTTGGTCAATATTCATTCCGCCAACTTGTGCCATAGATTGGATACAAAAAACAGCCATCAATAGCAGCGAAAACAATTTTGTCTTCTGTAAAAACATAAATTAGTATTTGTTAGAAGGATATGGCTTCGCCTCTCTCAGTCACAGTGCGCTGAGTTAACTGGTAGGCTAAACGATTGATTTTCAACGGGGGGATAGAAATACGAACACATACTATCCATAACGGGTGCAAATATAATGTGAAGGCTCTCGTTAACAAATTTTTGTTTTACGGGAATTTCCACATATAGGGGGGGTAGTCTTTGGTTTTTGGTCTTTGGTCTTTGGTCTTTAGTCTTTAGTCTTTGGTCTTTAGTCTTTGGTCTTTAGTCTTTGGTCTTTGGTGTCATAGCCTTTGTTATTGGAACTCCAAACAAAAATTGGATTGTTTTTTATGTGGGATTAAAAAAATGTATTGCTATAAGAAGTCTATTACATTTTTATTGTTCTTTTCCCTACTTTCTTTTGCTTTCCGCCCCCAAAAAATTTTGGGGCGGATCACTAAAGGCCTACAGTGCAAACGGTCCCTGAGGCTTCCCGAAAAATCGGGACAGGTCCCGAATGCTTACCCTGAGCTTCCCGAATAGTCGGGACAGGTGTCGAAGGGGATCGGTCAGGCTTCGAAGGGCCGTGCATTTTGCCTTGCCCACGCGCCAACTCCAGTCCGCCCAAAAGATTTTCATTTGGGCGGACAGCGACGGTTATTTTATTTTTAACCTTTGCCGCTGTGCAACAAGGGTTGGCACTTCGATTATAGAAATGTTTCTTTAGTTGCAGATCTCTAAGTAGAATGATTTTTTTGAAATTAATTTACAATTAATGCGGACTTTGAGTCACGACATTTACAGTAGCATCGTCTTGTATAGGTAATTAAGCTATTCAATTTTACCCATATCTCGACTTTGTTTTGCTAGCCTATACTGCAACAGCGGTTCTGTTCTTCACCAACAACCATAATAAGCTTATTCGTGGTATATTAATTGTTAAATAGCTATTCTCTATTGCATTCCTTTTAGAGCAGTCTCTGAAGTTCCCGAATACTTGCCCTGAGGTTCCCGAATAATCGGGACAGGTCTCGAAGGGGTGTTGTTTGGTTTTTATATTGAATGATCTACATTCGATTTAAAATAGAGCAATAGTTCAACTCCTATTTACTTGCCCCTACTTTCTTTTGCTTTCCGTCTCAAGAAATATTTCATACCATTTATAATTGCAACCATTTTTTAATAGATTATTTAGCATTCCATCGGCTTTTTCGCATCGTACATTTGCACTAACTAATCATGTAGATTTGCTGATATGGCGGATAAAAATCTTTACATAATTGCTGGTTGTAATGGTGCGGGCAAGACGACAGCGTCATTCACTATTTTACCCGAAATTATTGACTGTAAAGAGTTTATAAATGCCGATGAAATTGCCAAAGGGCTATCACCGTTTCAACCCGAAAAGGTATCTTTTGAAGCTGGACGAATTATGCTGAATAGAATAGCAGAACTGTTAGAGAGTAATGAAAGTTTTGCTTTTGAAACAACTTTATCGACAGTAAGTTATAAGCAGAAAGTTTATGAAGCGAGACAAAAAGGATTTAACATAACACTACTTTTCTTCTGGCTTCAGAGTGTAGAGTTAGCAAAGGAACGAGTCAAAATTAGGGTTACAGAAGGCGGACATAATATTGAGCCAGATGTTATTGAAAGACGATATCTTAGAGGAATAAAAAACTTGTTCAACATTTACCTTCCTATTGTAGATGGCGCATTAATTTTCGACAACTCGTTTGGCAAACATATCTTAATTGCAAAACAAATGATAGGCAATGATTTAGAAATTATTGACAGTTCAAAATTCACCCTTCTAAAAAAGTATCATGACAACGACTGAAAAACAGGCTGAACTCTACAATAAAATACTTTTAGGACTTGAAAAGGTTTATGAAAAACTAATTGAGTTTAAAAAGCAAAAGAAGTCCGAACTTGTTGTTATGAAGGGCAACAAGATTGTAAAAGTAAAACCTTAATAAAATGCCTATCGCGAAAATTTTTTTAGGTGGTATGAACAAACTTGATGTATTAAGGTTTTCCTGAAATCTAGAAACCGTGGTTTGTGACTTTTGAATAGTCTTTAGTCTTTGGCCTTTAGTCTTTGGTCTTTGGTGTCATGGCCTTTTTTTGGAATTCCGAACAAAAATTGGATTGTTTTTTATGTGGGATTTAAAAAATGTATTGCTATAAGAAGTCTATTACATTTTTATTGTTCTTTTCCCTACTTTCTTTTGCTTGAACAAAAGAAAGTAGCAAAGAAAATTCAAGTGTTTACACCCTGACCGAAAGCGTCAGGAGCAAACCCAATTCCGCCCCATTAAAAATTATGGGGCGGACGTTTTGGCTGGCCAACGCCACCATCGCTGAAAGCCTGCTGTCCACGCGGACCTCAGCGAGCCGCTGTGTCCAGCTAGGCTAGCAATGCGTTTCTATAATCGCATTTTTAAAAAGCATAAAAAAGGTACATAAGGTAAGAAAATGCTGCACTTCAGCTAGTATTTTAAATGAACCAAAGACCAATACCCAAAGACTAAAGACCTTCCTTTAAGGCCTAAGATAGCGGGCGATAGAAACCAGAAACAACCCTTTACAACCTACAATCCACTTCATTCCTCGGCAAAACCGACTTGGTATCAAACACCACGGCAGAGGGTGATTTCTTGAGAGATGCTATGTTGAGTTCTAAGAATTCTTTGTGCGCAACTGCTAAAATAATTCCATCAAATTGGCCTTGAATACTAGACGACAGCTCAATATCATATTCCTTTTTTACTTCATCGGCATGAGCATGCGGGTCATAAACATCTGGTCGAATTCCATAATCTATTAATTCATTGTAAATATCAACCACACGCGAATTGCGGATATCTGGACAGTTTTCTTTAAAAGTGATCCCTAGTATGAGAATTTTAGCGTTTGCAATAAGCATCCCGCTTTTTATCATCATCTTAATCAACTTGGAAGCTACGAAACTTCCCATGTAATCATTCACCCTTCTACCACTTAAAATGACTTGTGGATGATAACCGAGGCTTTCAGCTTTATGAGCTAAATAGTATGGATCTACACCAATACAATGACCACCTACTAATCCAGGTTTGAATTTTAGAAAATTCCATTTAGATCCAGCAGCTTCCAGCACATCGTGTGTATCGATATTCATTTTGTCGAAAATCAAAGCCAACTCATTCACAAAAGAAATATTAATATCACGTTGTGCATTTTCAATGGCCTTAGATGCTTCTGCAACGCGAATGCTGGGTGCCAGATGTGTACCGGCTGTAATAATACTTCCATACAGCGCATCCACAAATTGAGCGATTTCAGGGGTTGATCCAGATGTTACTTTTTTAATTTTTGTGAGTGTATTCACCTTATCGCCAGGATTGATTCTTTCTGGAGAATATCCGCAATAAAAATCGCGCTGGAATTTCAATTTTGAAGCCCTCTCTAGAACAGGCACACAATCCTCTTCAGTACAACCAGGGTACACTGTGGATTCATAAATAACCACATCCCCTTTTTTCAATACTTGTCCTACCATTTCAGAAGCCGACAATAAAAAACGAAGATTAGGAGCTTTGAATTGATCAATAGGAGTTGGGACAGTTATAATAAAGACATCGCAGCGGTTGATATCTTTTAATTGATTGGTAAATTGAAGTCCAATATAACTTGTTGAATCAGCAACTATTGCAGTTTTTAGCTCTTCGAGATTAGCCTCATTTGTTCTATCTATACCATTTAGAAGTTCTTGAACTCGATTTGCATCAGTATCAAAGCCAATAACAGGGTATTTTTTTGAGAAAGCAAGTGCCAGTGGTAATCCAACATAACCTAACCCAATCACAGCAATCTTAGTTTGAGATAATTTTTGTTCCATGCACATATTGAAAGGTTATATATCGAGGATTTACAGAGACCAAATGTACTGGTTGGTGAGGGATATTTCATGTTGATTTTTGTCCCCTTTACCGAAATCATCCCGCACGGCCCCTGAGGTTCCCGAATGGTTAACCGGGGGTTCGAGAGCCTCACCCACCGGCTGAAATTATAGGTCCCTGAAGTTCCCGAATAATAGGGACAGGTCTCGAAGAGTTGTTTTTTGCCTTTAGTCTTTGGTCTTTGGTGTCATGGCCTTTTTTTGGGAATTCCGAACAAAAATTAGATTGTTTTTTATGTGGGATTAAAAAAATGTATTGCTATAAGATGTCTATTACATTTTTATTGTTCTTTTCCCTACTTTCTTTTGCTTTCCGCCCCCAAAAAATTTCGGGGGCGGATCACTAAAGGCCTACAGTGCAAGCGGTCCCTGAGACTTTCCGAAGGACCGGGCTGTTATCAACTAAAGACCAATTCCCAAAGACCAAAGACAGAAAAAACAACTACTCCTTCACCTTCAAATGGTTCATCAAATCGAGGAAATACTGAGGTGACCAAATCTGTAAGTCTAAGGGTTTTTGAATGAACGGGAGCACATCGACCTTAACCTGCTCCATATTGACAGAGGTAATTTTTTCAGCCAACATATCCCTTAATTCTGATACAGTAACTGTATCTTTTGACCAGTCGCCGCTTTCTTTTGCACGTTGGGTAAAATGCTGCAGGTTTAATGGAACACCTTTTCTGATATACCACTCCATATCGTACCAATCTCTTCCTTTTACCCTGTTTTTCCATTTTCTGAATAAGAGCGCATGCATTTTGCCAGCAAATAAATCGGGTAGCGTAAAGCAATTCACATAAAATGAAAATGGCTTAAGCAACAACAATTGCTCTGTTTCGAATGGTAAAGCGGGATGGGTATCTACTTCCAGTTTTATTTTGATAGAGGGTTTTACTTTGAGATTCAGTTGAGGGATGGTGTTTTCTAATACCAATTCACTCCACAAAGTTTCTGACTTTAAAAATGCCGAATCAACGGCTGTTTTAAATGATTTTTGTTTCTGCGCAATGCTTACTTTCAAACCCACTGAATCAAATTCTTGCTCTACGTGTTGTAAGAAAGGATGCATCTTAAACTCGGGATTCTTTGCTAATAATGAAAAGTCAAGGTCTTCAGAAAATCTATTCAAACCATGAAATATTCTCAAAGCAGTGCCTCCGTAAAAAGCAGCATACTTAAAAAAATGAGCTCTGTATAACCCTGCTAAAGCCACTTCCTGCATAATTTCTCGCAGTGCGTTCTCTGCACTATACTGGTTTTGGGGCTGATAACTATCTAACCATTCTTTGATCATATTTTACTTAAGTATTGAACGAGTTTTTGAATACTGTTTCTCTTGGGACAAGCATCCAGCCAGGAGTTGATGAGGCGGCTATTCAATTTTTTCAGTTGATCTTGCTCTATTCGCAAATCTTCTAACAGATACTCCTGCACCTGTTGAACACTTCTCAGTTGCAGCCCCGCAGTGGTGATCACTTTATCTGTCAAACTTTTTTCAGGACTTGCAATGAGTATGTTCTGTTGTTCTGTTAGATGGATGGATTGCACCCCAACAGGATAATATTCCGTTTGAACATGCTTGAATGAAAAATGGCCTATACTTGTTTGAAAGTTTTTGGAAGACCTCATGGTTATACTAGAAACTTCATACACCCTTTCGGGTATTAAGCCCCAATAATGCAGTGCTGAATCAGTAGAAATATAACTGGGTCCATACAGATGGTTGGCCACCAAAAATGGCTCCGGGGCAGCAATACCGGCTAAGGCAGTAGGAATGTATAGTCCCCGCCTGATTTGCTTTAAATAGCCTTGCGCTACCATTTCCATGATTTTATCATAGGGTCGATGGTAATCCTTGAGTATGCCAAGTAGTACAGACGTGCTCAAAGGCTGTTGGGAATACTGTCTGAGTTGTTGCCGCCAGTCCATTTGCCAAATTTAACTATATAATTCGGAAAATTTCCGAATTAAAGTGCATTTTTTAGCAATAATTCTAGTTTTCGGTCTTTTGTCTTTAGTATTTGGTCTTTGGTGTATGGAACTCCAAACAAAAATTAGACTGTTTTTTATGTTTGATTACAACAATGTATTCCAAGCCTAGCTGGGCACAGCGGTCCATCGGCATGCTAAGAGACCGCTTGCACTTTAGGCCTTTAGTGATCCGCCCACAAAATTTTTTGGGGGCGGAAAGCAAAAGAATGTAGGAAGAAGAAGAAAAGGAATAAGTTGATCATATTATATCCAAGCAGTTACCAAGGAGTCTTCAAGCAAAAAAGAAAGAAAAACAGGCATTGAAGGATCACGTTCCCACGATGGGAGGCCCCGAATCGCACTTCGAGAGCCTCAGGGACCGTGCGGGGTGACGATAAAAAAGAGGGTTTCCCTACGATGAATGTCGGGACTGCAAGCCCGCTTTTGAAGCAAGAATGATACTTAAAAGTAGCAAGTAACCCTTTATCTACCTCGTTATTTGCCAAATTAAAAAACCAGTGGTTGTGAGTGTAGATAAGGCTGAAATAAAAATACCAGCTCTAGCGAGATCAAAACCTTTAGATGGTTGCTTTTGAGGTACCACTACTAATGACCCAGGTAATACTTTGGGATTTTTAGGAATGAACCCAAGAACATACTTTTTGGTTTTGGATTTGCCATTTGCGTAGGTTACATAAATACTCTTCTTTTTTGCTGTTTCATTTAAACCACCAGCCATTTGAATAAAATATTGAAGCTTGGTGCTTTTTTCAAATACATAGGTACCAGGATTATACACTTCACCACTTACAACCACATAATCATTCTTTTTAAGGAAAACCAGCTCATCTCCTTCTTCCAAAATTAAGTCGTTTACAGAGCCTGGTGCTGCCAATGCTTTTCCTAATTCAACATACAGATCTTTATTAATAGCTAATTGTACTTTTTTAATGAGCGTTCCAGAGGAATCCTTTGACTCAGATTGAGCAAGTTGTTCAATGGATGTTGAGTCAATTTTTTCTGAAACTCTTCTCTTAATTAGAGCTACTTGCTCGTTAGCTGTATATTTCAATCCACCTGCTCGTTTCAAAAATGAACTAACCCTTTCTGAACCAGTTTTTAGAACATACGAACCTGGATTTATAACCTCACCAGAAACATTCACAACTTTTGGCTGAGATAAGTAAGGATCTTTTCTAACTGTTACCCTGTCATAGGGCTCTAAGAGAAATTCAGAAGATTGTTTTGAAAGTGTACCTTCATTTAATTCAATTACAAACAACTTGCTAAGCTCACCACCTAGTTGCTGTGTACTGCTATCTCTTACAACCCGGGCAACTTCAATTCTATCTATAACTGCATCATAAACAAACCCATTTGCCAATACCAGCAGGGCTTCTAAAGTCATTCCTTTTTGAAAGACCATTTGACCAGGCTTTTTTACAGCGCCATCAATTTGTACGGTCATTTCCAAAGCTAAGTCTCGCTTTGAAGGAACAGTTATTTCATCATCCTTTATTAAAACCCAATTATATAAACTAGGATTCAGCATAATGCTATCATAAGAGAAAGAATAGAACTCCTTATTCTTCCGATCATCGGACAGTCTAGCTAATTGAATTCTACCTCGAAATGCATCTTCCTTTAATCCTTCCGCTTTTTCTATCAAATCCTTTATATTCATTTTAGGTTGCAATGAATAAGCTCCGGGTCTATAAACAGCACCAGAAATTTGTACTCGGTTTTCAAAACGGTCTAATACAGATCCTACTGTTATAACATCTCCATCCACCAATTCGGTTTTTGATAATGAGTCTGATAATACATCTATCATTTTTTGCTCTTTGCCAGTAATTCTTGTAATGGAAAGCAGGTTTTTAAAAGCCCTTGCCGAGAATCCACCTGCGTATTCTAGAAGTGTGTTGACTTTCTCATGAGCCAACATTTCAAATTGAGCAGGTTTATTCACTTCACCTTGTAAGGTTACTTGAATCTTTGCATAAGGAATACGAATCACATCATCATCATGCAATAACACATTATCACTTACTTGACCATATACCAAGAATTTATACAAATCAGCCTTTAAAACCACTTTCCCATTTCTAATGAGTTCTACTTCCCTTAATGAACCATTGGCTAATGGTCCCCCACTTTGATAAAGCGCATTAAATAAGGTTGTTAAACTAGGAACATTATAAGACCCAGGGGCAACAACCGCTCCTAAAATGGTTATTCTTATTGAACGAATGTTTCCTAGAGATAACATCAGTTTTGACTTGCCATTAGCTAATCCCGGATAAATTTTTGAGAGGGCTTTAGAAAGTTTAATTTTTGCTTCTTCGATACTTAGTCCATTTAATAAAACTGGGGGAATGTATTTATAACGAACCATACCCTCAGAATTGATTAGTAAATTGAATTGAATGTCTGTACTTCCATGAATATCTACTCTGAGCTCATCTTCAGGTCCAAGACGATATTGAGTGGGCGTGGACATACGTAAATTGGGGGTAAAACTTAACTTATCGTTTGAAAACCATTCCAACCCAAAGATGGATGTCTCTTTAGGCTTTGGATTGGTACTAGTTAATTCAGTTCTCTGGATTTGACGTGCTTTTTGTTGGGGCAAGCTGGATGGACTTGATGGACTTGATGGCAATGAATTTCTAAGATCATTCACCCTCATCATAATTTTCCCCATTTCATCCGATGATAATCCTCTTTTTAAAAGTTCATTTTGAATAAATTCGTCAGAATAACCTTCCGCATTTGCTTTGGCAATTAATTGCTTCAATTGATCATCACTAATGTTTTCTGATTTAATAGTAGGTAACATAGTGATTACCTCTTGGCATAAACCTTGTTGGAGAAAGGTAGAAACCAAAATCCCGGCTAGAATAAAAATTCTAAGAAACATACAATAGATGAATTGAAAATGTTATGGGGGGACAAGTGGCAAATATATGAATCCTAGTTGATTCTAACAGAAATAGTAAACTCATCAAAAAGCCAGGCAATTACTAGTAGACATATATTTTCACTGATAATTAGTGTGATGTTAACCAACCAAGGACGAGAAAAAAATTACCAGCGGCTGGTCTTTAGTTTTTAGTCTTTAGTCGTTGGCTGTTGGTTTTTGTCCCCTTTTCCGAAGTCATCCCTAACTTGATCAGGGATCTGTTGTTAATGAACGCAGTAACCCAGAAGCTAATAATGCTTTTATTGAGTGAAGAGGGTTGGTGGAGTTACGTTTCTACTACAGGAGATCCCGCATTAAATGCAGGATGACGTTATGGGGAGGGGCTGGATGACGTTCTTGGAGCGTGCGGAATCTGTTTTTTTGAATGCGGTAACCGAAAGGCCTATTATTCTTATTATGAAAGGGGATGGTTTGGTTACGTTCCCACGACGGGAGATCCCCAACGATGAATGTCGGGACTCAAAGCCCGCATTGCCCCTTCGAAGCCTGTCCCGGCCCTTCGAGAACCTCAGGGACTGGGCATTCGGGAAACCTCAGGTAACTGCTCTCGAACCCCAAATCATAATTCCATACCGGTGGGTGGCCTTCCGGAAACCTGAGGAACCAATCATTTCAGCCGGTAGCTGGCCTATTATCTTGTACCAATAGGGGCAACTTGAATTTGTCCGCCCAATGCTTTTAGAACTTTTAGAATTGTAGTAAATTGTGGTTTAGATCCTTGTGCCAGCGATTTATATAAACTGGGTCTGCTTAAGCCAGTATGTTCAGCAATTTTCGTCATTCCAATAGCTTTTGCAACATGTCCAATTGCTGCAATTATTTCATCATTATTGCCCTCTTCCAACACTGTATTTAAATATTCAGCAATCATTTCATTGCTTTCTAAATAATCTGCTATTTCAAATTTTGAGGTTTCCATTGCCTACTTTTTAATCTTGTTCCAAATTTCTTTTGCTTTTTCAATATCCTTTTGCTGGGTAGACTTATCACCTCCAACTAAAAGAATAATAATTCTACCATCTGTTTCCTTAAAATAAACTCGATAGCCCTTTGAATAGTTTATCCTCAACTCTTTAATTCCACCACCCACTGGTTTACAATCGCCAAAATACTCTTCCTTTTCTAATCGTTGATTGAATTCGAAATAAAATCTTAGCCTTTGCGGTTATGTCATTTAATTTCCTCAGCCATTTATCGAATTCAGTAGTCCTTTCTATGAGAAACATGGCAAATAACGTATTCACTTGGATACAAAATTATGTCAAAAAAGTAATCCAAGAAATTAATTTTAGAGACTTCTACTAACGAACATTTGAGAACCACTTTTTTAACCTTTGGTTGTTGGTCATTTTTTGGTCTTTTGTCTTTGGTCTTTGGTGTCATGGCATTTGTTATTGGAACTCCAAATAAAAGTTAGATTGTTTTTTATGTGTGATTACAAAAACGTTTTGGTATAAGAAGCCTATTGCATTTTTATTGTTCTTTTCCCTACTTTCTTTTGCTTTCCGCCCCCAAAAAATTTTGGGGTCGGATGGTTCGAATTGCCAAAACATCACTAAAGGCCTACAGTGCAAGCGGTCCCTGAGGCTCTCGAAGGGCCGCGCGTTTTGGCTGGCCAACGCCACCATCGCTGAGTGCCTGCTGTCCACGTGCTGCTCAGCGAGCCGCTGTGTCCAGCTAGGCTTGGCCATACGTATTTATTAAAAGTGGAAAGTAACCATTCAACAGATTTTTTTCTACCATCTCTTTTGCTTGAAGCCCCTTTCAAGTGCAACGTTACATGTGGGGACTAAAAGCCCGCATCGCCCCTTCGGCACCTGTCCCGACTATTCGGGAGGTTCAGGGCAAGCATTCGGGAACCGCAGTGACTAGGCAAGAAAATCCAAAGACCAACAACTAAAGACCAACAACTAAAGACCAAAGACCTACTTCCAACCAAAGACCAACAACTAAAGACCAAAGACCTACTTCCAACCAAAGACCAACAGCTAAAGACCAAAGACCTACTTCCAACTAAAGACCAACAGCTAAAGACTAAAGACCTACTTCCAACTAAAGACCAACAGCTAAAGACCAAAGACCTACTTCCAACTAAAGACCAACAGCTAAAGACTAACAAACAAAGACTTATCATTTCCCCCTATTTTTGATAAAAACCATATCTCTTGCTCGTATCCATCATTATTGTACATTATCAATGCTTACCCGATTTGGAACAATGCCTTCAATCCATTCAACAGCATGTTCCTCTGTACAATAAAGAGGTATTGGTGGTTGATAATGCCAGCATAGAACCTGAAAAATGGACCTCCTTTGCTTCAAAATTTTCGTTTGCTTCTTTTTTTCAGCTTCCTGAAAACATTGGCTTTGGCAGGGCTAATCAGTTTGCTATCGATCGAGCTAAAGGCCAATATCTTTTTCTCTTGAATCCCGATACAGTGCTGGAATCTGATGTATCTGTTCCTTTTCTTGCATTCATGGAAAACCCTCTTAATGCTGCGGTTGGCTGCTGTGGAGGCGAATTGTATGCAACATCGGGCAGACCAGTTACTTCTTATGGCAATTTTCCCTCACTTTTTCAAAGCTTTGCTTCACTTGGATTTTATTTGTTTTTTAAATCGTTTTACTACCGAAAATTATCGCTGGGCTCTGCTAATACTTATACCCAACCTACTCGAGTAGACTATATAGCCGGTGCCGATTGGTTTGTTAGAAAGGAAGTATTGGTTTCTGTAGGGGGCTTTGACCCAGATTTCTTCCTGTATTTTGAAGAAACAGAACTTGCCTGGAGATTGCAAAAGGCAGGATACCAAAGCTGGATTTTACCTCATGTTCGTATTCGACATGAAGAAGGGGGCGCAAGCGGACATAACCAAGAACGATTCAACGCCTTTGCATATAGGCATTACCTGAGAAGCGAACGCCTGTTTTATCAAAAAACGAAAGGGCCTTTATACGGATTCATCGCCATTCCTCTCCATCTCACTTCCATGACGCTTCATTTGCTGGCAAAAGGGAAGTTGGGTGAATGGATTGCACGACTCAAAGTTTGGTTCTCATAATATCTAGGAAGGCTGTATTTTGGCAGCATGATTGAATCGCTTCGCATTTTGCTCATCCACCAACCCTATCGCTTGTATGGCGGTGAGGACCGGGTATTTGAGCAAGAACGAGATGCACTCATCCAAGCTTTGGGAAAGAACCAGGTATGGATCTATGGAGCAGATACAGTTTATAGCCCTACCTGGCAACTGCCTTTCCATTTGTTACATTCAAAGGAGCATTATAACAAAGTATTTCAGCTGGTCCAGGAGCATCGTATTCAGGTTGTACATGTTCATAATTTTTTCCCATGGCTTTCACCTTCCGTTTTTAGAGCAGCTAAAGATGCTGGGGCTGCTGTAGTGCATACGCTGCACAATTATAGGCGCTGGTGTGTAAAGGGTGAACTCTACCTCGAAAAAAAGGGGATTTGTGAACAATGCATCGAATCGAAAAGTCGCTGGCCTGCTGTGCAACAGGCTTGTTATCGTAGTTCCACCTTACAGAGCCTGGCAGCATCTGTGGCTTTTAGCCAATTTGAAAGCAAAGGCGATTGGGAAGCTGTAGACCGATTTATAGTATTATCTAAGTTCCAAGAAAAATGGGTACTTGAAAGAGGTATTCCACCTGAAAAACTGGTGTATAAACCTAATTGGATTGGCCATCATCCTTCTGTTCCCATTGAACGCAGAAATGGACTGGTTTGGGCAGGTCGATTAGAACCTTCTAAAGGAATTGACCTGTTATTAAATGCCTTTCAACAAGTGAGTCTCAACATTCCGCTTACTATTGTTGGAAGTGGTTCGCTTGAAGCAGCTCTTAGAAAGGAATATGCGCTTGATGAGCGCATTGAATGGAAAGGATTGCAATCGCCTGAAATGACCCGACAAATCATAGGTTCGGCTCGATACTTACTGCAAACATCTCTTTGGTATGAAACGTTTGGTTTAACCATTTTAGAAGCCATGCAAATGGGTGTGCCGGTCATTGGATTTCCTATTGGAACGAGAACCGAGTTCATTGAACATGGCAATAATGGCTTTTTAACCGAACCTGGTGCTTTAGCCGAAACCATTCAGCTTGTGTACGATTCAGCCAACTATCCTTCGCTTTCCAAAAATGCTTTTACTTTTGCATCCACCTTCGGTCAGGATCAAATATTGTCTTCTCAGTTGCAATTGTATCGATCACTTATCACAAATTATGAGTCAACATAAGTTTAAAAAGGTTTTCATCATAGCTTCCCCCAATGAACCGGAGGATAGAAAAAAGAATGTAGCCGCTCTCCTTGAACTCATTCCTGAAGCAACAATACAACCAGCCATTTATCCTTCTATTACAAAAGTGCCCTTTCTTGAACGTTTAAAAGACCTCAGTGCAGCAAGAACTGGAACACGACTTAATAACGGGGAGATTGGAATTTTACTTACCAATCGTTCTATTTGGAGGTCTATTTTACAGATGGAAGGCAATTCAACCGATAAGTTTCTGATTTTAGAATCAGATAGCACCATCAACAATCTTCCTTTTTTTCTGGATAAAGGAAAAGAAATAACTGATGGGTATGATATGTTTTTTTTAGGCGCATGGTCGGGGAATATGAAGTTGAAGAGAAGTACTATTCAAACTGTTTCATTGCCTTTTAAAATTGGTGTGCCTTATATGAAAAGTGTTTGCTGTGGGTATGGCTATGTGGTGAATACGCATGCGGCTTCTCAATTGCTCCAATTCACCAAAAAAATTGGCCATCCTGTTGATGAGTTTAAAAAATATTTACCCAAGAATATTTTTAGGATTGGAGGAATTATGCCCGAACTGATTTCGGAACTACCCTATTCCACTACCATTGGTCACCCGAATTATGGCAATCCTTTGTTTCGCGCTAAGATGTTTTTAGTGCATCTTCGCAATTCCCTAGTATCTTACTTTTCATGAGTGTACTTCTTCAACTATATGTTCGGCTGTTTGTGTTTGTATATGGTCTCTACACATTTTTTAATCGTGGTGTAGCCTATACTTACTTAGCTGAAGCGGTTTGGTTAATTGGAATGGTATTGGTGGTGCGTTATAGAAAGCAACTCTCCTTATCACGCGATAGAAGTATGCTTGTTTTACTCTTGTTGCTTTTCATTAACCTAATTTACATGGCTCGAGGCTTTGCAGCCTATCCTTTCATGGAAGTTGTACGAGATAGTTTCATGCTACAATATGCAGGATTCGTAGTCATCATTGCTTTGCTTAGACCCTATCACCAACAAATTCTTGCTGGCTTTGCTGTGGTGTATACATGGTTTCCTTGGGTTGTTTGCACAACTTTTTTGTTGCGAGCTTGGGATCCTTATTGGAACCAACTGTCCTTGTTTGGTGGCATTCCTTTGTTCGTTTATAAAAACGGCGATATGGCAGTTCATTTGCTGATTGGAACTTTATTGCTGCTAACTGGGAAATTGGAGTTGAAGCCTCGGATGTACCTTTTACAATTGGTGGTAACCGCGTATTTGTTTTTGTTAACTGCCACCTTTAACAGAGGAGGCATGTTGTCTTTTGTAGTAGGTATATCAGTTTATTTTTATTACATCAGAAAAACTGCTTTTGCACGTCAAATATTCCGCTACATGCGTCTGGCGCCGCTCCTGCTTTTAATTGCTATTCCATTGTATACAGCCATTAAAATTGAAGATAAGTCGCAAGGAAGGAATACCGGTTTGAAACAGTTGGAACAAAATGTTACGAGTATAGTTAGTAGAAAGGTGGAAGGCGGATTGAATGATAATGTGCTATGGCGATTAGCTTGGTGGGGGAAAATTATTGATTACACCATATTGGGACCGTATATCTTACATGGAAAAGGATTGGGTGTGAATTTATCGGTTGATGATGATATACCTATGGAAGACGATTCATTGCGTTCGCCTCATAATTTTCATATGAATATTTTGGCTCGCTTTGGATTACCTATTGCTATGTTGTGGCTGTATTGGATGTACTTGATCTTTCAACCTTTATTCCGAAAAGGACTACCCCTGCAACAATTGTTTTACATTTCAGCAATCATTGCATTTTTAGTGAATGCTACTTTTGATGTGGCTTTGGAAGGCCCAATGGCTGCTATGCCTTTTTGGATTATTGTAGGATTATATATTGATACAGGTGCGCAAGAAAAACTTACTGAACCTTTAGCTTACATTTAATTTTTGAATTCTTTTATACAACATATCAAACAAAAAATTGAGCCCCACTTCAGGTACATTTCAAATTTGGGATTCACATTTGCTTCACAAGCAGTGAGTGCGCTATCAATCATTTTAGTGACTCCATTGCTTTTACAAGCATTAGGAAAGGAAGATTTTGGTTGGTATGGAAGTTTATTGAATTTAATTACGATATCTGCGGTTGTTGATTTGGGTATGAACTTAGGACTTTTGCGACGCATCATTCATGAACCTAATCGTTCTGCTGCCTTAATCAACACGTTGTTTTTCTTTTTTATAGGAATGATTGTAGTAGCTGTTCCATTATTTGGTTGGCTATTCGAATGGGGCGTGGTTCAAACAAAAAACTCTCCTTGGCTATCAGCATTGTGTGTGAGTGTATTGACTGGACAATTTATTTTAGCCTATTTATTCGATACGGTTATTCAATCTGTCAATAAAATTTATCTGGGTAAGCTAATCAGAATCTTCAAACTGATTGCTGAAGTGTTGGTTTGGATGTGGTTGGCTTCTTACAAGAATGTGTTTTTGCTATTGATGGGAAGTGCTGTTATTAACACATGCTATATTATTGGATTATACTTGGCTTCTATGAAGCAGGTAAGCTTCAATATTTCATCAAAACTGTTTTCTTGGTCGCTATTAAAAGACCATTTTTTTTACAGCCAATGGTATTTCTGGGGAATAGTGGCTACCATGCTTAATTTTAATGGTCAGATTTTTTTATTATCTCAGGTTTCTGGTAATGCAGCTGTAGCCAATTATTTGTTGGTGATTCGATTTTATGAAGTAATTAGAATTGGAATGACCAATTTCACTGCCATTTTGTTTCCTAGATTGGCAGGCATACAATATGAGGGTAATTGGAAGCAGCTGAAGAAAATATTTATCTCTACTTGGCTACGTGTAGCAGGATTAAGTGTACTATTTATTGCACTTTTACTTTGGAAAGGGCCTTGGCTGTTTCAACTTTGGGCAAATGTGGCAGATGAGGAAGTGCTTGAATTGTTTTTCTACTTTGGAATTTTCATTTGGCTAATAATTTTGGATAGTGTTTCTGCAATTTTCTTACCAGCTTTGGGTATTCATAAGATACAAACTTTGGTTGCGATAGCACAAGGAATTCTATCGCTTACACTGGCATATTTCCTCTTGCCGAGTATGGGTTTAAAAGGGATTGCAATGGGTTCTATTATTGCACTGCTTTTAACCAATTTCTTTTTCAATCCATGGTATTTGTGGAGGCACTTGGTGCGTCAGGAAAAAGGATTGGGTTAGTTGGGGTTGGTCTGTGGTCTTTGGTCTTTGGTCTTTAGTCTTTGGTCTTTAGTCTTTGGTTGGAAATGTTTTTTACCCTACCTACACCCTCGAGTAGGAATCTCCCGTCGTGGGAACTCAATCATTTAACTCCTATTCTTTATATCCCTACTTTCTTTTGCTTTCCGCCCCCAAAAAATTTTGGGGGCGGATCACTAAAGGCCTACAGTGCAAGCGGTCCCTGAGGCTCCCGAAGGGCCGCGCATTTTGCCTTGCCCACGCCACCATCGCTGAATGCCTGCTGTCCACGTGGTCCCTGAGTATGCCGAAGGGTGCTGCTCAGCGAGCCGCGGTGTCCAGCTAGGCTAAACAATTCGTTCTTAATTTAATTTCTTAAAGTCCAAAGCACCGTTTTTTGTCTTCACAAACCACTATGACAGATTCATTCGTAGCTGAGTAATCAATTCCAATTCTTCTTATCCCTACAGTTTTTCAAGAAAAAGAAAGTAACAGATTGTTTAAAAGAAATTCATGTATTTCATCAGGATATCTGCTACCGTGAAAAGGTTATAGCAATACTTCAACACCTTAAGTGAAAGGGTTTGGCAACCCAATGACCAAACACCACCATCCCTCTACCCTACATTCCTTTCAAAATTTTCCAAAGGATGATTGCGCCAATTGGGATCGTATTTTACAAACCAACTGATCCATAAACTTCTTGATAAACGCATAAAAAGAGGCTGCAAAACAATTAACAAAACTGCGTTGGTAGCTAACCAATAAAACAAACTATTGTCCATGATAGAGATGCCCAATAAAACCCACCAAGCTATAAAAGTGGCAACCGAAAACGCAACAGTCAAAGCATAGCTTACATATCCCGTTCCATAGTAAAATCCAACTTCAATTTCAGTTGGCTGACCACAAACTGGACAGGTTGCATGCATGGTTGTTATCTTATTGAGGATATATGGATTTTTATGTACAAATAAATTTCCCTCACGACAGCGAGGACATTTACATTGAAGCGTAGCACCTAAATATGTAGAACTCTTCTTACCCATCTTACATCACTTAATTTAGTTTCAAAGGTAATAAGGATCACAAATGCTTCATGTGATAAATGTTACTGAAAAACAAGCTGTTCAACAGATGTATTATCTTTATCCGCAAAACAGCACATGAATCTATTACAAGTTGCTGCCGATTCAACATCTTTCGGCTACAGAATTGGGTATCAAATTGGCTCTTGGGTGCCCTTTGTATTCATTGCAGTGCTGGTATTTGCTATTCTCCGTAAACAAAGACGTTGAACCAGTTCATTACTTCATTTTGGGAAGGACTCACACAAACCAGCTTGTTAGAATATATAGCTGTCATTGCTGGCATTGTGAGTGTTTGGTTCAGTCAACGTGAACAAGTTTGGGTATATCCAACTGGTCTCATCAATACTTCATTATTCATTTATATCTGCTGGGAAGGTCAGCTTTTTGGAGAAGCTAGCGTGAACCTTTATTATACCATCATGAGCTTATACGGATGGTGGCTGTGGACTAGAAAAAATGAACAAGCAGAAACTGTTTGGAAGATTCAATTTTCGACCCAGAAAGAATGGGTTATGCAACTCTTGTTCTTTGGCGTAACCTATGGCTTGCTGTTTTCAGCAATCAGCTGGTTGCAAAGTTCATTCGCTCCAGATGCTATACCATGGGCTGATGCCTTAGCAAGTGCAAGTGCATACACAGGCATGTGGCTCATGGCAAGAAAAAAAGTGGAAAGCTGGTATTGGTGGATACTTACAAACATTACTTCCATTCCTTTGTTCTACATAAAAGGTTATGTATTTACAACTGTACAGTTCATGGTTTTATTACTGATGGCATTGTATGGTTGGAAAGCATGGCAAAAAAAAGCATTGATTCAAGAGGAAAGTAAAACTGAATGAGTTTAAAAAAAGTAGTAATACTAGGACCTGAGAGCACTGGAAAAAGTACTTTGTCGGCCGCTTTGGCCGATCATTTTCAGACATATTGGTGCCAAGAATATGCAAGGGAGTACCTTCTAAAGCATGGCAATAAATATAGCTTGGAACAACTCACTGAAATTGCAAAAGGGCAATTAGCATTAGAAGATGCATACACACAAAAAGCAATAGATGATGGGAAGTCATTGTTGTTTATTGATACCGATATGCAGGTAATGAAAGTGTGGAGTGAATATGTTTTTGGCACCTGTGACCCTTTTATTCTTGAAGCTCATGCTCAACGGTCGTATGATTTGTATTTATTATGCGCACCCGATTTACCTTGGGTTGCAGATGAATTGAGGGAATATCCCGATGAAGGCCCACGTAAAGAACTATTTGCAATATACCAATCGCATTTAGCGATGCAATCTACACCTTGGGTGGTCATTAGTGGTTTGCAAGAAGAGCGAACAAAAATGGGTATTCAAGCAGTTGAACATCATTTAATGAGCTGTTGAATATCTGAATCATCTTCCAAATTATTCATTTGACGAATGATCCAGTTTTTCTTCCAACCAACAAACCGACTCATTGGTACAACTGTATATTTTTTAGGATTAGGTAAACAGGCTATAATCTGCGCAGCTTCTTGTCGGTTTAATTTTGATGCTGATTTTTTGAAGTAGTGTTGCGCTGCAGCTTCTATACCAAATATACCCGGACCCATTTCAATGCAGTTCAAATACACTTCTAAAATTCGCTTTTTACCCCAAACCAATTCAATCCATGCAGTGAACCAAAACTCTGGAATCTTACGTAGGTATTTTGTAAATCCAGAACCCTGCCACAAGAAAACATTTTTTGCTACTTGTTGAGAAATTGTGCTCGCACCTGCTCCTCTAGGTAATTTCTTTTTTCTCTTGCTTGGCTTTTCTGGGTCAAGACTTTTTCGGAGAGCTTCCCAGTCAAAGCCATGGTGATCAGTAAATGCTTGGTCTTCACTGGCAATAGCTGCGAGCTTTACATGTTTACTAATTTCATTGTAAGCCACATAATCGCGTTTAAGTCCATATTGTACACCCTGTACCATTTGGGTAATTGTAACGGGTGGCATCATCCATTTACAGATCAAGAGATAAATACTGGAACTGATAAGCATCCAATAAAATATGCGTACAATTTTCCGAAATACTCCTTGCTTAATTTTCATGAAAAGATATTTATATCACTGCTTTATTCTCAAAAAAAACCCACAACAATCGCCTTGTTTGGATGCATTTAATTCTTGAGCTTGCTGATTGAATGATACAATTTGTTTTTTAGAGAAGATACTATTATGGGGATCAATAGCATAAGAATGTTGATCATGTAAAGAAATATTTTGAAGATATTGTTCACTGCCCCAAAATTGAAATGCTGTACTATCAAACACACAATGATACAATTCCATATTACAACGATTGGCTAATGTAGCTATGGCCTTTTGTGTAAATACATAATAATGTCTTGGCGCATCAATCTGCACCCAGTTTTCCGCATATTGCAACCATGCTTTTGAATCACTTACCGGTACTCTTATCAAAATGGTACCATTGGGCGCAAGTAGTTCTTTTATTTGTTGTAAAACTTTCTCTGGATCAGACATATGCTCAAAGGCATGATGCATCATAATCACATCCCATTTACCTTGAATTTCGTCAACCTCTTTTTTTTGAATTTGTAATCCATTATCATACAGTATATCACTCTCAATAAAAGCATCTACACCTAAAAGGTGCTCACAGCCCCAATCTTTTAAATCAAACAACAAATGGCCAGCTCCACAACCAATATCTAAAACCCTGGTCGATTTTTTAATTTTTAGTGTTGCAAGCATTTGCATGGTAGAATTGGGGCGCAGTTGAAATAAGATTTTTCCAATCAGATTATTATAACCAAGCGCATAGCTATTCTTGAGATTCTTCAACCATTTTTTTAAAAAATTACCTGATGATTTTTGAGAGAAACTGTAATAATCGGATGGATAATAAAGCGACATGTTTTGCGGTGGGTCGAGAAGTTGGAGGCATCCACAATTAGCACATTGTTGATAATGAAAATCATCTCTTAAGCCCAACATCATTTCTTTCACTTTGAAAACCTTATGATGACCCTCCTGCTTACAAATACCGCAAGGTTGTGAACATTTTAATTCATTTGATAGAACGTCATGGTCGATTGATGTGAGCATATTATGGCGAAAATAAAAATAAAGCGTTTAGCAGAACTTTTTAGTTGTGTTTCATTGTTAAATTTCTTCTATGCAGTATGGTTCTCGAAGTATTGAGGCAAAATAAAAAGTATGGATGATTAGACTGGTTTCGTATGATTGCGTTCTACGATAATAATTCTCCACATCTCTCTCAGCGCCCTTACCCAGCACCCCGATGCGGGATCTGCCGTTCATGAACGTGGTAACCGAGAAAACTAGAATGCTTTTTTTGAATAATTAATCAGCTATAAATAAATCTATCATAATGGTTCCTGAAGACACAAACCAAGGCCAAAAGCCAAAGACTAAAGACCAAAGACTAAAGACCAAAGACTAAAGACCAAAGACTAACTATCAATACTTCGCCGCATTCTTCCCTGGAAGTGTCTGCAAAATAAAATTACGCAGATCTTCATTCGACTTCTTCAAATCTTCGGCACGCAAATACATCATGTGCCCACTTGGATATCCCTTGAAATGAAAACGCTCTTTAAAACGTCCCCCTGGATCGGCCTGCCAGGCTGTGAATTTGCCTGAAAAATAAGTGGTGCCACCATCAAAATAACCCGACTGTACCAAGACTTGTAAATATGGATTTTGCGCCATTGCAAGCCTTAACTGATCACGAGTATTATCATTTTCAAAATCCCAAGGCTGCACTGGACCAAACACATTGTACTTCAAATCGGTTTTGAACTGTAACTGATCACGGAGAAATACTTGTAAAGCTGGTGTGAAAGAATGTAGCCAAGAACTCAACTCCGAATTATAATCGGGCTGAATGCCAGCATCATACTTATCTATTCCTTTATAACGAGAATCTAATCGACCTACAGTATATCCTTCTGTGCGCAACAATTCCTTCCAAAAAAAACGATCTGGCACATCTAAATGATGTTGCAAAATGACTTCCTTACTCAAGCCAGTATACTTAGACATTTGTGCTGCAATTGCATCTTTTTCTTTTGGAGGTAAACTGCTTCCTTTTGCGAGTGCAGGCAACAATGTATTAATTGCAAACTGTTCTGCCTCTGGCAATAATTGCTCCAACGACTTTGCCTGCATATCGGCAGATAGCTTTTTATGATACCAAGCAGTAGCATGATAATAAGGCAAGTACAAAGCAGATGACACGGGTCCACCTTGACGTAAAACTTTATAATCGGCTGGAGATACCAAGATTACACCATTCAAATACATCCACTGCTGATTTTGCAATTCATGCGCCAAGCCCATTACCCTGGTGCCTCCATAGCTCTCCCCAATTATATACTTTGGTGAAGCCCAACGCTGTGTTCTACCAACAAACGTGTTCATCCATCCAGCTAAATATTTCACATCGGCATTAATTCCAAAGAATGTTTTGTTGTCTGGCATTTTTCCATCCTTCCCAGGAACCATTCTACTGTATCCTGTGTTCACTGGATCAACATAAACTATATCTGCCACATCTAAAATAGAATGTGGATTATCCTTCACCCCATAAGGTTGAATAGGATATCCTTCACTATCAACCTGTAAAACCTTTGGCCCGGTATAAGCAATATGCATCCAAATAGAGGCAGAACCAGGTCCACCGTTGAATGAAAATACCAATGGTCGAGCTGCACGATCTTTCACCTGTGTTCTTTCATAATAGGTGTAAAACAAATATGCTATCATTTCACCCTGCTCATTCCAAACAGGCTGTGTACCGGTTTTCACTGAATAGGTAACAGGCTGCCCTTGAATAGTAACTTGTCCGCTTGTTACCACCGCAGTATCTGGATGCAAACGCAAGTTTTGCGCATAGGCTGAAAAGCAAGTAGAGGCTACTAAAATTGCAACAAGTATCAATCGCATAAAAATTCTTTTTGAGGAACAGCAAGATAAGGAAGAAATAGAAGCCGTCAAGGGTGTTTGCATAACCATTGCAGGACACGACCTATCAATTCCGCCAAATGAACTATTTTGCAGGCCTCAAAACAATTGCATGGCCAAAATTCGTCCTTTCGCTGCCCTTCGCCCGCAACCTGCTCAAGCAGCAGTTGTTGCGAGCAGACCTTATGATGTGTTAAATAGCAATGAAGCCAGAGAAGTGGTTGCTCATAATCCACTTTCATTTTTGCAGGTTACTAAAAGTGAAGTGAGTCTATCGGCTGATATAGATATACATAGCGATCTTGTTTATCAACAAGCCAAAAAGAATTTAGAGGCTATGATTGAGCAAGGGATTTTAATTCGCGAGTCCAAACCTTGTTACTATATATATGCACTCACCATGAATGGGCGTACACAAACTGGATTGGTTGCAGGTAGCAGTGTAGATGATTACAACAATGATATCATTAAAAAGCATGAATTTACACGTCCACAAAAAGAGCAGGACCGTATTAATCATATAGCCACTACAAAAGCACAAACAGGTAATGTTTTTTTAGCTTATAGAGCAGTATCCGAATTAGATGCACTGATTGAAGATTGGAAAAATAAACATGCAGCTCTATACGACTTTACAGCTGAAGATGGTATTCGACATGCTATTTGGTGTGTAGATGATGATGCAGTACAGGCTCAAATCACTCAAATTTTTGAAGAAAAAATTCCATACACCTATATCGCTGATGGACACCACCGTGCTGCTTCGGCTGCAAAAGTAAGAGCTGCTTTGGGTAATGAGGCAGGCGCCAGCGCAGATATTTTCTTAACAACATTATTCCCTTCAAATCAGCTCAGCATCATTGACTACAACAGAGTTGCGATTGATTTGAATGGCTTATCGAATGAAGCTTTTTTGAACAAACTTGCAGTAAACTTTGATTACAGCTTAGTTGGTAAAACGCAAGTAAAACCATCTCAACCACATGAGTTTGGTATGTATTTAGAAGGTAACTGGTACCGATTGCATGCAAAAGAAGGTTCGTTCACCAATGATCCTATTGGCGTGCTAGATGTAACTATACTTCAAAACTTAGTGTTGGATCAAATATTGGGTATACAAGATCCAAGAACAGATCAACGAGTTGATTTTGTAGGTGGGATTCGTGGTTTGGGGGAACTGGAACAACGTGTAGATAGTGGCGATGTGAAAATTGCATTCAGTCTTTACCCTGTCACTATGGATCAATTATTTGACATTGCTGATAGCGGTCAAGTGATGCCGCCAAAGAGCACTTGGTTTGAACCAAAATTAAGAGATGGTGTTTTAACGCACTTGATAGATTAAGTATGAAGCATTGGATCATAATACTTTTGGTGATATTGGGAACAGAGCCTTTGTATGCACAAACAGAGGCTGCCAAAGAGTTTTTTCAAACTGCCAAGACCCTTTTGCGCGAAGGCGATTATGACAATGCAGCGGCCGCTCTGGAGCGTGCACTTCGACTAGCACCTGACAATATTGAAATGCAACAAGAATATGTTTGGGTACATTATTTACGTCGCGATTATGCACGAAGTTTAAGTCGTGGTATTGCGCTTACAGATAGACCAGATGCAGATATTAGAAGTTTTCAACTACTTGGACTTACCTATCGCGCATTAGAACAATGGGAAGCTGGTAAGGCCATGTACAGAAGGGCTTTGGCCAAGTTTCCTCAAAGTGGTTTATTGCACCACGATATGGGTGAATTGTTATTAGCAGAAAAGAAATTACAAGAAGCTATTGTTTATTGGGAGCAGGGTATCGAAAAAGACCCTAACTATCCAGGTAATTATTACCAAGCTATTCGATTTTATACCAGAGAAAACAATGTTTTTTGGGTAATGATCTACAGTGAAATCTTTCTATCATTAGAAAGCTTCACATCTAGATCTGCGGAAGTAAAATCAGTTTTATTAGAGGCTTATAAAAGAATGTTTTTGAAAGGTCCTGTTGGATCTGCAGCAGGCATCAAGAAGCCGAATGGTTTTACTGAGGCGACCATGCAATTATTTTCTCAGTTCAGCGGCTATGTAACTTCTCCTCTTGGGCTAACTCCAGAAACTTTAATGGCACTCAGAACCCGATTTATACTAGAATGGTTTCAGCAAAACAACAACCTATTTCCATTTTATTTATTTGAATATCAACGTTTGCTGATTCGCGAAGGTTTATTTGAAGCCTATCACCAGTGGTTGTTTGGTATGGTTATGAATGCCGGACAATACCAACAATGGACTGCAGCCAATGCTGAAAAAGTAGCTGCATTCAATGCCTTTCAACAAAGCAGGGTTACTAAATATCCGATCGGGCAGTTTTATAATCCTCGTTAAATATCTCACCAGATTCGCAATCGGACAGTTTTACAATCCACGTTAATCCGTTTAATTTTCCGCTACTCCCATTTTTAACCATTTTTTGATTTCTATTGCATTTACTTGCAATGCAAAATTTGGAACTATGAGCAGGAGTAACCATGAAATTGATTATCGCATTTTTGGCGAAGAAATGCAATATGTAGAAATAGAACTCGACCCACAAGAAACGGCCATGGCTGAACCTGGTGCGTTTATGATGATGGATGATGGCATTCAAATGCAAACCGTATTTGGAGATGGCAGTCAACAACAAGGCGGCTTATTAGGAAAACTCTTCAATGCAGGTAAAAGATTACTGGTAGGTGAGAATCTATTCATGACAGCATTCACCAACACATTTCCAGGAAAGAGGCGAGTAAGCTTTGCATCTCCCTATCCAGGCAAAATTATTCCGATTGATTTATTACACCAAGGCGGAAGAGTGATTTGCCAAAAGGACGCATTCCTCTGCGCAGCAAAGGGTGTGAGTATAGGAATTGAATTTCAGAGAAAGTTGGGCACAGGTTTATTTGGAGGCGAGGGATTTATCATGGAAAAACTGGAAGGTGATGGTATGGCATTTTTACATGCGGGCGGACATGTTACTGAACGCGTTTTACAAGCAGGTGAATTGTTGAAAATAGATACTGGCTGTATTGTTGGATTTACTGCCGGAGTTCAATATGATATTCAATTTGTAGGAGGTATTAAAAACACATTATTTGGGGGAGAAGGATTGTTCTTTGCAACACTACGCGGACCAGGAACTGTTTGGATACAAACTTTACCCATCAGCAGACTGGCAGGAAGAATACTAGCCTACGGCACTTATCAACGTAAAGAAGAAGGCAGCGTATTAGGTGGACTTGGCAATATGCTTGATGGCGACGGATGGCGTTAAGATGTTTTCCGACTCCAATGAACCAAACGCTCGATAGCTGCATCGAGCGTTTCTACTTTTTTAGCAAAGCATAACCGAATAATGCCAAAGTCATCACCTTTATTGTAAAATGCTGATACTGGAATGCTTGCTACCCCCGCTTCTTTGACCAGCTTTTCAGCAAAAAGCTTATCAGACATTGCACTACCTACAGAAAAGCATTGAAAATAGCTTCCATGAGAAGAAATAGGTGTCCAGGGTAGCCCCGCTAATCCTTTAGCCAAATAGTCTCTCCTTTTCTGCATGTCTTTACCCAACTCTGTGTAAGGCTCAGTTTGGAGAATATAATCAGCCAATGCAACCTGTTTAGGTGTATCACAACAAAACGCATTGAACTGATGCACTTTCTTGAACTCTTTCATGAGGTGAGAAGGTGCAATACAATATCCCAATTTCCAACCTGTGCAGTGGTATGTTTTTCCAAATGAAAAAACAACAAAAGATTTTTTAGCAAGCTCTGGAAATTTGAGCACAGATTGGTGTGCATATCCATCAAAAATCAAATGTTCATAAACTTCATCACTAATGATGTGTACTTGAGGAAAAGGTTCTAAAATTTCTTGAATTGCTAGCCAATCTGCTTCCTGCACAATACTCCCCGTTGGATTATGTGGAGAATTTATAATAATAGCTTTTGTCTTTGTATTTAAAGCAGCTTGAATAGCCTGAATAGGTATTGCATAATTAGGCGGCTCCATACGAATACAGACTGGAGTTGCTCCATTAATGACAATATTTGGAATATAACTATCGTAAGCAGGTTCTAATACAATGACTTCATCGCCAGGTTGGAGAATGCTTGTCAACGCAGTGTAAATGCCATAAGTAGCTCCTGGTGTAATTGTAATATGTTCATCTGGATGCAATTCATAATTATAAAGTGTATGAACTTTTGCAGCTATATTTTTTCGAAGCAAAGGGTGACCAAACATGTGCGTATATTGATTCATACCATCACGCATTGCTTTTGAGACACCCTCTACCAAAGCTTCATCCATAGCAAAATCTGGAAAACCCTGACCAAGATTAATGGCATTATACTCATTTGCCAACTGACTCATAGTTGTGAAAATAGTTGTGCCTACACCAGGAAGTTTGCTATGAATCATTTTGTTACAATTTTTTCAAGTCGAACCAACTTACCTTCTTTATTAAATCCTTCAGCAATCACTCTAAAACGAGTAGTTACATCATTGTTATTAAATCGAAATCTATAAGCTCCTACTTCACCATCCAATTGTATACCTGGATTCCAATACAATGTTTTTCGAATATCTTTATTCGGCTTTTTTCTATCATCGTTAGGATTTAGTGTACTTTCCCAGCTTGTGGGCTTTGTATACCCTTCTAGTTTTACCCTACGCAAATTAGCAAAATCATAATTCCGTGGTTCATCGCCTCTTTTGGTGTATACTGCAATAGCACCACCTGAACCGCCTAGATACGCTCCATAAAAAGGCGGTCTGAATACTTTTATGTAAGCTACATCTGCCATGGGAATATTATTCAACACACTTGCATCTTGTAATTGTACTTCATTTAAAAATACTGCTGTATTATCGCCTCGCCATGTAATAATTGGAGCTCCAAATTCATTCAAACGTATTTGTAATCCTGCTACCCTACCCTGAAGAAAGGCAAATACGGATGGCATCATCATTGCAAAATTATCACCAGCAATATCAAATCTAATACCATCAGAAGTAAACATGCCTGTGGTATACTTCTCATCCATTTCTTCAATTCTAGACTTCACTCGAGTGGTTACAACCACATCATCCAAAGTTCTAGTAGCAGCTAAAGAATCTAAGAATCTTTTTTCAGCAGCATACTTTTTCTGTAGTGCTAATATAGAGTCGCTTGAAGGATCTACTTGTAGAGTAGGTACACGCATCAATCGATTGGGATTTGCAACTAACAAATTGGTTTGCATACTAACCGAATTTTTTTCGGTAATTACAACCTTGTTTGGTTGCAAGTAAACAGTCACACTATCATAATAAAACAAATCATCTTGTTTAAAACTTCCATCATTAGCCAACTCTAACATCATCATTTGTTTTTCCTCATCACGAGTACTCAAAATGAGGTTCATGGTCTCTGCCTTTTTGGTTCTTCTTTCACCCAGATTCGTAATTTGTCCACTTATACTGATAAAAGATTGCTCACGCTCTGCTTTAAGAGGAATAAGATTACCAGCCAGCGCATCATTCACATTGGGATACCAAATATCCTGTGCTTGCAACCACTGGTCAATTGCTCTATAGTTTTGTTGATCGGCCCATCTAGCAGCAAGATGACTATTAGTAGGCGTTGACTTAAAAATATCTGCACCCATGAGCTGATAGATGTTGTTACTTGGATGTGATTCATCAAAGTCAGCATCAGTCACTGACACAGACAAACTGGTTAATAATGTATCTAACGAAACAAGCGTAAACACATTTTCACCCTTCTTATCAACGCTTAGTGTATCAATGTCTAGTGTAAGGGAAACGGGCTGTGGTTTATGTAAAAAAAACACTCTTTGCCCCAACACATTTTTCTCATCATCGAACCAAATCAACCTATGAAAGCCACTTGGAAAACTGTCGGTGCGTATTCTTCCACGAACCCTCAATCTTTGTTGTAAAGACACATTTGTTTCAACAAATAAATCATCTTTATGCATTAATGCAACAAGAATATTTTGCTCTGCCATTCTAGCGTCGGCAGTTCTTTGTACAACAAAAGACTGATCAACTGGATCGAATCTCAATGTAACTCCCCGATCCAATACTTTAGGTAATGCTTGCTGTGCCCATGTTCCATTAGGCAATTCGGCCTGTATATAGTAATTATCGGAGGTTTCGGGTGTAATTTCAACTTGTCCATAGCCATGAGGCGCTGTTGAAACCAAACTTACTACTTGACCATTTGCATCCACAATCCTACAATTCATTGACAAGGGCAAATTGTTTTCATTGCGAGTAGAAATTGTAAGTATAGATGGAATTCCTTTCACCCATGCCCCCCCTTCTGGTTGTGCTTGTATTTGCAAACCCGTGGGACTATTATCTGGAGACAGCACAGGTTGATTTGCTTGCAACACCCTGAAAGAGCTGACTAAAAAAGGGGTTGGATTTTGCTCTTGCATCCAATGGGTGTATAACTTCATGTAAATCCATTGCCCCGCATATTTTTCAGGAATCAAAAAGTCGCCTGCGGATAAACCCATTAAGGCTGGAATAACTTGTCTTGAAATATATTTCCCCTCTTGGTCATACCATTCTATATACACATTTTTGGTAAAAGAACTTGGACCATCCTTACTCATTAAATAAATTTTGTAAAACAGCCTTTCGCCAGGCGAGTATTGATATTGATTGGTATGAACATGTGCTTTTTCTGGCTGAAAAGAAGCTAAATAATTTTGAAGTGGCTCTTTTAAAATTGGCTGCGCGTATAGTTGTGAAAGGCCAGTAAGCAAAAAAGCAATAACTAACGAAAAACAGGTGTTCAATTTGGTCATAGACGATTATTTATTTTTAATAGAAGTACACGGTTTTACACGGATATGGAGCGAAATCTATGCCAAATATATTTGTATTAGACCTGAAAAAATATAGGTTGTTTAATGGCTTAAGTTTAGAGTTGACTATTAAAGTAGTTCCAGTAATGAATTCATGTATATTGCAACCATGTTGGAGGCACTAATTAAAGGAATAGCACTAGGATTTATGCTGAGTATTTCCGTTGGCCCTGTTATATTTTCCATCATTAAACAAAGTATTTCCAATGGCTATAAAGGAGGTATTGCATTTATCTTAGGTGTAAGTGTAAGTGATATTTCTTTGGTAGTTGTAAGCCAGTTATTCACAGAACTTTTTAGAACAATTTTAACATATAGAACGCCAATAGGTGTAGGTGGCAGTGTGATGCTGATTGTTATGGGGATTTATGTGCTCTTTTTCAAGAAATCGACTGCAAATGAAGAGGGCCAATTAGCTATTGTTTCAATGAGAAAACGCGATTATGCAAAGATTTTTGCAACTGGATTTTTCATGAACATTTTAAACCCTGCCGTATTTGCATTTTGGCTCATCATTGCTACTTCTGTTGTAAGCTATGATTTTTCATACAGGGTTTCTATGTTTACTGCAGCGCTTATTGTTGTGTTTTTTATGGACCTTTTAAAAGTTTGGGGAGCTGCTATTATCAGAAAAAAACTAACTCCCACAGCTATTCACAGAATCAATCAGTTATCTGGACTTATTTTAATTGGATTTGGAATAGCCCTATTATGGGGTACCATTTGGAAGATGGAGGGGTGATAGTGATGTAGTTTTTGGTCTTTCGTCTTTGGGGTCATATTCCAAGTCCTGATATAGGTTGACGATTTTCAACTACCGCCTTCTCGCACAGTTTATGAGCCTACCGAAGATGCCATAATTTCTGATAAAACCAATTCATTTTTAGCATCTCTCTGTTACTTTCTTTTTCTTGAAAAAAAGAAAGTAACCAAAGAAAATTCAAGGCAAACATGAACGCTCCGCGCATTTTGCCTTACCACGCCGCCATCGCTGAAAGCCTGCTGTCCACGTGCTGCTCAGCGAGCCGCTGTGTCCAGCAAGGCAAGCTTTACATTTTTCACAAAGTCACATGGCTCATCTTACCAAGTCCTTCTTTAGCTTTTCATTAATCAAATTGGATTAAAAAAACTTATTACTGTTACATTTTGTTTTTGATTCTTTTTTCTTTGTGGTTAGTCCCTAATTTGTTAGTAAACTAATCAGATGTAAAAAGCGCATTAACACATCATCAGGTTAAAACCTGTAGGTTGAGGATGATATAGAGTAGTTCCCACGACAACAGATTCCGAATTACACTTCAAAAACCTGAGGAATAATACGAAATGATATTGCCAAAAGAAAAGCGGCTCCTGAGGTACTTGAGGGTTGTGCAATAAGCCTGTCGAATCGCGAACTATTTCAAGATAATCATCCCCCATTGCAAAATTCCCTATTCACTCCTATCTTTACTAATTCACACCAGCTATGAATACAGAAACCCTTTATCATATTTTTCTACAATATCCTCGGGTATATACCGACACAAGACAGGCGCTGCCAGATTCTATTTTTTTTGCACTAAAAGGGCCTAGCTTCGATGGAAATCAGTACGCCCTCGAAGCACTTGAAAAAGGAGCAGCCTTTGCGGTAGTAGACGATGCAACAATTGCATCTAAAAATCCTGAAAAAATTTTATTAGTAAATGATGTATTAAAGAGCCTTCAAGCACTTGCAAAACATCATCGCGAACAATTCAATATTCCTTTTATAGCCATCACAGGAAGCAATGGAAAAACGACCACAAAAGAGTTGGTTGCAGCAGTTTTAAGCAGTCATTTTCGTACTTCCACAACTGCTGGGAATTTGAATAACCATATTGGCATTCCACTTACACTGTTACGTATACCAAAGGATACTGAAATTGCTGTGATTGAAATGGGAGCCAATCACCAAAAAGAAATTGAAGGTTATTGTGCATATGTGCAACCAACACATGGCATTATTACCAACTGTGGTAAAGCACACTTAGAAGGGTTTGGTGGTATTGAAGGCGTTCGAAAAGGAAAAGGAGAGCTATATGACTTTTTAAAGAAGCATAGAGGCAGCATTTTCATGTACAACGATTATGACTATCTGCAAAGCATGTCTAATGGAGTGCATGAAATCATTGGTTACGGTACTAAGAATGGTGCCATAGTTGGACAAAGTTTAAGCAGTAATCCTTTTTTGAAAATAGCTATCGAAACGGGACTAAACATTACTGAAATTTCAACTCATCTGGTGGGTGATTATAATTTACCCAATGTACTATGCGCTATTGCAGTTGGAAAATACTTCAATGTACCTGAGGAGAAAATTGCAAATGCCATTTCGTCTTATAACCCAACCAACAATCGTTCTCAATGGATGGAATTAGGCGGACATCAAATTATATTAGACGCATACAATGCTAATCCAACCAGCATGCAAGCTGCAATAGCAAATTTCGCAGAACTACCAGCAGAAAATAAAATTGTTTGTCTTGGTGGAATGATGGAAATGGGGGATGCTTCCTTAGAAGAACATGACTCACTTATAAAAACATTAGAGCAATATAAGTGGTCAGAAGTAATTTTAGTTGGCGGCGACTTCAATAAAGTTCAACACAGATACCACTTTTTTGAAAATGCCAATGAAGCTGTTGCTTGGATGAAACAACAGCAATTGAAAAGAAGCACTTTGTTAATAAAGGGTTCACGCAGTATGCGTATGGAAAAAATACTTGAGACATGGAAAGACTAGGTAAAATATTTCCCCAGTTTGATGCTACCTTATTGGAGGCATTAGAAGAATTTGGAACAATTAAAACCATTCCTGCCGGAGAAGTACTGATGCGTACAGGACAGTATGTTAGAAATACAATGTTGGTTTTAGATGGTACCATTAAAGTATATCGTGAAAGCGAAGAAGATGGCACAGAGTTTTTGATGTATTATCTGAAACCTGGAGAAGCTTGCGCTTTGTCAATTATATGTGCTGCTAAAATGGAAGCTAGTAGAATTATGGCTCAAGCAATGGAAGACACTACCATTTTAATGCTTCCGCTCCACTTTTTAGATGAATGGATGACCAAATACAAAAGCTGGTATTATTTTGTATTAGAAACATATCGTAACAGATTTGATGAATTACTGAATTTAGTAGATCAAGTTGCATTTCGCAATATGGATGAGCGCTTGCAATTTTACTTAGAGAGATATATGCAGGTAAACAAAACCCATATTATCCCCCTTTCTCACCAAGAGATTGCAACTGATCTTAACTCCTCGAGAGAAGTTATTTCAAGATTACTCAAAAAAATGGAGCAGAGAGAATTACTTATCCTACACAGGAATCAGATTGAGATGAGAAATATTTAGATATTTTTTAAGTAGTATTGGTGAACTTAAATTGACAAAAATCAACAGTGCTATATTCAACATAAAGTATAAAAACACTATGACTAATAGAATTTGAAGCACATCAAGATGTCATAAAGAGTCCTAAATAGGAGATTAATTTGCTCAATCATTTAATTAAAACAAAAGCACCCCAATCACTCACCGGCATTTTTTTACTTAATAATTTTTGGGTTGTTGTCAATGCTTCTTGTGGATCTTTTTGTTCCATTAAATTTTTATAAAATTGCTCCATAAAAATGGCTGTAGCAGCATCTGGAATTTTCCAAAGCGTAGCTAAGATGAACTGCACACCCGCTAATTTTAGCATACGCTGAATACCAGCAACCCCCAAGTGACTCTCTATATCTCCTAAAGCAGTTTCACAGGCACTTAATACCATCAACTGACAATTAGTTAAATCTTCTGATGCTAATTCATACCCCATTAAATAACCAGGCTTTACTACTGTTCCACAATTAGCCCCCGAAACTGCTAATCCTGTTCTAAGTAGTGGTGAAGGCTGAATAAACCTCATTGGATACATAGAGTTATAATATTTTGTAACAGATGATGAGTCAAAATAAAATCCATGTGTAGCTAAATGAATATGCGTATACCCTTGTAGCTGACTAATTTTATTAAAATCTCCTTTTGTCAAAAACGAATGTTGAATTTTAGATGCATTTAAAATTCTTCCAATTTCTTGAGACTCTTTTTGCGTTCCTTGTAGATAAATCCACTGATGTTCTTTTTTTAAAAGTCCACTAACGCAAGAATCTATATTGTAATCAATTCCACCAGCAATGAGCCATCGCTGTAACGAATCGGGCTGTACTGTTTTGGAAATACTATTCACTGAAGAAGCATATTGAATATTCACTTTTTCCATCAAAAAACCATCTTCAAATTCCATTGCATGCAACGGTAAACGAGTTAGCCAACCATCGGTTGCAATGAACCACTTTGTAGTCTTATTAGAAATAGACTTAAAAAAAGGTTGAAGAATATTCATAGCTGATATCCTTCGCTGTTGCAAGGTTGAACTTTTTACCGAAGATGTTTTGGTAATAGTTGACCTTGTTAACTGATTTGTTTGAACACCCCATAGCTTGATCCAACTCTCAAGATTCACTTCTGAATATAAAGGAATAACATGACTACTATCAGCTTTAGAAATTGCTAAAGCATAGTAGAACAAACTATCCTTATGCATAAAGTTTTTATATCGAAAAGTCTCAATATATGTAGATTGTACTGGAAGACGCAAACGCAAACTATCTAAATCAGTCAATTTTAAATTTGGCCACAAAATATCATCTGGCAATCCTTGCTCAGTCCAACGCAACGTTTCTAGATGTAGTGTAGTTATTTCTGAAAGTTCAATTGCCATTTCATAGTCTTTTGGGCTTCCTAACATCAATGCTTTACCTTCTATAACTTGGTTTTTTCTTTTAAGTTCTAGAATCTGCTTTCCCATCTCCTTTTGATCAATAGATTCGATAATTTGATTCGGGTTGTATAGCATAGCCACCCGAACTGTCAAAATCTGTTCAATGAGCTGCTTACGCATACTTGGCAGCTTGTCAATATCATGTAATTGTAATAAAGTATGATAGGTATTAAAAATGGGTTCCAATTGATGTTTATAAAACATAACACGCTGATCAGGAGCCAAACTATGCAAATGTGTAATCAAATCCTTTTTGGTATAATTCAATAAATCTCGCAGATCAACTACATTTTTAATTTGCTTTTCTTTTATTGTATGTAGCTCTAATCTTAATCGCTTCATTTGAATCAACAAATGATTGTCTAAATAATCAAGATTACGATACTCATCGAAGGCCCTTTGCAAAAATATGAGCGCAGTTTCAATACTTTTATTATTTGCGTACAAGGACTTCGCTATTAAATAAAGAAAGGCAGATGACATTTGTTTAGTAGGCAACTCATCTGTATGATTTCCTTCCATCATTTCATTCAAATACAAACTTGCAGAGTCAAGAGCAGTTTTAGATTTTCCTACACTTAAATAATATTCCAACTCTTTACAACGTACTTGAAGATATCCTTCCCTTGTAAGTCGAGGTGCAGAGCGAGATGGCTTAACATGATAGAACTTAGACAGCTTTATAGTTAAATCAACCAAAGAGTCTTCCTGCTGTATACCCGTATAATATTCAGCAATTCCCAAAGCGCGCTGTAATGACCAATACTCACGGAAGATGGTAGCACTAATGGTGTTTCCTTGTTGAGTCATCCAATCAAGTAAAAACCATGCACGTTGATATTGACCTGAGTGATAGTATAATGTTTTTAAGGTAGTACCTAACTTAGCAAATTGTTGTAGCCAAACCTTTTTTGTAGAGTCATTGGTTGCATGTATTTGCATAAATGGTATCAGCATTTCTTTCAAACATTGATTGACTCTTACTGTAACTAAAGTTGTTTGCTGCTCTTCAATAGCCATTTCTGCCCATGCATGTAAATACGATGTATACATTTCCAAAAAAAAGGACTTGTATAATAAAGGTAAGTTTGACTTTAAAATTGAATCTGCACAACGTTTATATAATGATGTAGTAAAAAAGTGCCAGTCCGAAAACAAGGCTGATGACTTAATCTTTAGTTTGTTGTTAATCCATTCCTTTCTATTGCCCATCAAAATCATATATATATTGGCATAATAGGGCAGTTGATCATCAATTCCACGCTCTCTCCCAACATTTTTAAAAAACAAACGATCATAATTGGCTAATAAACCACTTTGAGCTTGATTTGCCTTATCATACCTATACCAAGCAAACATTGTAATGGAATAGTCATTCAGCGTTTCCCATTTCAACATAAAGTTTTTCCGAAATACACGATCGAAATGTAAGAACAGGTGATCAGCCTTTCGATTAACATATAAACTAGCAACTTCATATAAGTCTTCTGCTAATGAATCTAAAAATAGGTGAGCATCCTTACCAATCAAAATGTTTGCCCGATCCAAATAGGATTTCAAAATGCTTTCATTAACACTATCTCCCTTCTTATTAGATAAAAAATATACCGATTGCCATAACCTACATCTTGCAGCAAATAAAGGATAGTCTTTATCTTGACTAAATAGAAATGTATCTAATTGAAATAATCTACTTCTTGCTGCAACTGTATCTCTTTGTTGCATCAACTGTTTTGCATCATTGAAATAACTCAAATAGTTTTCAATATTTGGTGGCATAACCCTTTGTGCAAAGGATACGCTGAAGCTGACTATTGATATGAATAGAATAATCCACTTTAAGGGCATCCTTAAAGATACTAGAATCTTCTAACTAAGTAAATCAAGCTGTTATTTGCATATAAACAAGTGCTGCTACAACTGCCCCAATTATTGGACCCAATACTGGTACCCATGCATAGTCCCATCGGGCTGTTCCTTTATGCTGAAATGGGAAAAAAGTGTACAACAAACGCGGCCCTAAATCTCTGGCAGGATTAATTGCATAACCTGTAGGACCACCCAAACTTAATCCTATTGCCAGCACTAAAAAGGCAACAGGGAGAGCATCTAAAGCACCCAATGATTCCTGAGGTGATTTAATAAACAAGACTCCCAAAATTAAAATAACAGTCGCCATTGCTTCAGTAAATAAATTTTGAATCTTTCCTTCAATGGCCGGAGTTGTAGAAAAAACTGCCAATTGCAATCCAGCATCCTTACAAGCATTAAAATGACTTTTATACACCAACGCAACTACAGCAGCGCCTGTAAATGCACCTAATAATTGAGCACCAATGTACATAGGTACATCTGACCAAGCAAATTGACCCAGCGTAGCTAGGGCAATACTCACTGCGGGATTTAAATGTGCACCACTATGTGGAGCACTCACATAAACTCCAACGAATACTGCCATGGCCCAACCAAAAGCAATAACAATCCATCCCCCTCCATTTCCTTTCGATTGTGGTAGAACAACATTCGCTACTACGCCATTTCCTAGTATAATGAGCAGGGCTGTTCCCAGCCATTCGGCAAGCATTGGATGTATCATAAATGTTTATTGTATGGAGTAACAAGATACCAATTCTTTCATATGATTGATTTCCTCTTCTAGTTTTTCTTCTGACCACTCTAATAATAGCTGCATCTTTTTAGCAACGGGCTCTATTAGCTGATTTGTAACCACAGCATCCAAAAATAGAAACCTTGTTCTCCTAGCTAACACGTCTTCTATTGTTCTTGCCTGCTCATATAATACAGCATAGGCTACATCGGCCCACAAATAAGGATAATCTTCATGAAGTTTTTGAGATCCGTTATCACTTTCTAATAGCAAATGATAGGCTTGATCTTGATACTTATTATGAATTGCTAAATCTTCAGTTACACAAGGCTTCTTACCCAACTTTGCAACAAACAAAACATTCTCAACAGCATCTTTTGCCATCTTGCGATAGGTTGTCCACTTACCGCCTGTAATTGTTATTAATCCAGATGGATTCACCATAATAGTATGATCCCTGCTTAACAATGAAGTTGGCCCTCCTGCATTGGAAGATTTTACCAATGGCCTTAGTCCTGCGAAAACACTTAAAACATCAGCCTTACCTATTGGCGATTTGCTATACCTGCTCACATGCTGAAGCACAAAATCAATTTCTTGTTGAAATGCAATGGGCTCCGCTTGAGCCGATTGAACAGGCGTATCTGTTGTTCCAATAACTGCTTTATCTAACCACGGTACGACAAATAATACGCGACCATCATCGGTTTTAGGAATCATAAGAGCATGGATTCCAGGAAAATATTTTTTATCTACCACAATGTGTATTCCCTGCGATGGCGCAACCATAGGTGCTTGATCAACCGTATCTTGCTGCAACAAATGATCTACAAATACTCCAGCTGCATTTACAACCACTTTTGCTAAACAAGAAAATGTTTGTTTTAATTGAACATCATACACTTCTACGCCCACTACTTTTTGATTTTTCTTGATGAGCTTTTCAACTCTTGCATAATTGAGTAGAAAAGCGCCGTGTAATTCAGCTGTTTTCATTAAATCGATACACAATCGACTATCATCAAACTGTCCATCAAAGTATTGAATACCACCAACCAATCCTTTTGTATTGATCCAGGGAAGCGCATCGATAGTTTCATTGTATGACAACAACTTAGTTACTCCAATTCGCCATTGGCCCGACATTAAATCGTATATCTTCAATCCAGTTCCATAAAAAAATTTTTGCCACAATGAATATACTGGAACTACAAAAGATTGTATTTTGGTTACATGAGGTGCATTCTTTAAAAGTATAGAACGTTCTTTTAATGCCTCACGAACCAACTTAATATTTCCTTGTGCTAAATATCGTACGCCACCGTGCACCAGTTTGGTAGACCTACTAGATGTGCCTTTTGCATAATCATTCGATTCTAGTAATAATACCTGTAGACCACGTGATGCTGCATCAACCGCAATACCAAGTCCTGTTGCACCACCACCAACAACCAATAAATCATACTCAGTTGATGTAGCTTTTTTAATCTGTTCTTTTCTAATATCTATCCAATTCATGAATGTTGCGAACCTGCTTGAAACAATGTTGTGGAAACTGCTTTTTGCCATCCTGCATACATCTCGTGAAAACGACTTTCATCTTCATGCGGATCAAAAACTCTATCCGACTTCCACAAATCTTGTATTGAAGAAGGATTTGACCAAAAGCCAACTGCTAAGCCAGCCAAAAAAGCTGCGCCAAGTGCTGTTGTCTCGGTAATAGTTGGCCGTACAACTGCTGTTCTTAAAATATCACTCTGCATTTGCATTAAAAGATTATTTACTGTAGCACCGCCGTCTACCCTCAATTCTGCTATTGGGAATCCAGCATCTGCTTCCATCGCTTTTAATACATCGGTGGTTTGATAGCAAATACTTTCTAAAGCAGCTCTTGCTATATGTGCTGCTTTCGTTCCTCTACTCATACCTACTAAAGTTCCTCGTGCATGTGGATTCCAGTAAGGAGCCCCCAAACCTGCAAATGCAGGCACCAAATAAACATCACCATGGTCTTCTACCTGCAACGCAAGCTCCTCAATTTCAGCAGCCGTTCTAATCAGTCCTAACCCATCGCGCAGCCATTGCACAACGGCACCTCCCATAAATACACTTCCTTCTAAAGCATAATGGGTTTCTCCTTTAATTTGCCAAGCTACAGTTGTAAGCAGTTTATGCTTAGATAAAACAGGTTTTTGTCCTGTATTCATTAACATAAAACATCCAGTGCCGTAAGTATTTTTTACCATGCCTGGTTTTGTACACAACTGACCAAATAATGCAGCTTGCTGGTCACCTGCAATCCCTGCAATGGGTACTGGCTTTGCTGTTAAAATATGCTCTGTAAATCCATACACCTCACTACTGCTGCACACTTTGGGTAGCACTGCTCTTGGAATTTCAAAAAGTTCCAACAACTCTTCATCCCAATCTAATGTATGGATATTAAACAACATAGTTCTCGATGCATTGCTCACATCTGTTGCATGAACTTTTCCTCTTGTCAGGTTCCATAACAACCATGAATCAATTGTACCAAAATACAAATCACCCGCTTGTGCTTGTTCCATGGCGCCAGCAACATTTTTTAAAATCCATCTAAGCTTAGTAGCCGAGAAGTATGCATCAGGAATTAATCCGGTTTTTTCTTGAATACGCTCTGCCCACCCCATAGAATGAAGGGAATCACAATAATCTCCTGTTCTTCGATCTTGCCAAACAATGGCCTTATACACAGGTTGTCCTGTATGCCTATTCCAAACAACTGTGGTTTCTCTCTGATTAGTAATTCCTATGGCAGCAATATGCTGAATGGTTAAGCCAGTTTGTGTGATTGCTTCAGCCGCAACACCTAACTGAGTACTCCAAATTTCCATTGGATCATGTTCTACCCATCCTGGTTGAGGGAAGTATTGTGTGAACTCTTTCTGTGCAGTGGCTACTGGTTGACCATTATGATTAAAAATGATGGCCCTGCTACTAGTTGTACCTTGATCAAGTGCTAAGATGTAAGATTCCATGGGGGTAAATTACCCAATTTCAGGAGAATAATTTCATAGAAATTTTATCGCCTAGGTCGCAACCATGTTTCTGGATCGAGATAACTCTTTTTATCGTTCATGATAATTAAATCAATTTCTCCATCACCTTCAAAGTTAGCCGCAACTTTGCCCAATAATGCACCAGCTTTTACATTTTGTCCGCGAGACACATTTGCAGACGCTAGTTTATTATAAGTAGTAAAATATTTACCATGTTTTATAATGACTGCCTGGTATTCATCCAAATTCATAACAGCAACTACTTCACCATCTGCAATGGCTTTTACTGAAGATCCTATTTTGGTAGTAATTGTAATACCCGGATTTTCTTGTACCAACTTTGTTTCAGGAATAACATACTTTCCAAATGGAATTGTTACTAAGCCTTGATCAAGTGGCCAAGGAAGACGACCACGATTGTTTTCAAATTGAATAGATTGGTTTTTGGTTTCTTCAGTAGATTCTAATGGACTATACACACGACCAGCAGAACCACTGCCCATACCTGTTACAGGTTCATTATTGAGTCGAGGGGCTGTTGTTGTGCCCGCTGATGTATTACCAGATGAAGCAGTATTGGTATTATTTGCAGCAGCTGCCTTTTTCGCATCTTCTGCAGCTTTTTGCTTCGCCCTTTTCTCAGCCTCTGCTATCTCTCTTCTAATGGCAGCATCAATTGCCCTCCTAATTTCTACTCTTTGCTGTTCTCTTCTCTTTATTTGAGCAACAATGTCCTTTTCTTGGTCTTTGATTTGTTTAACAACTTTCGACTGCTCTCGTTTATCTTCTTCCAACACTTTCAACTGCTTACTTTGCTCAGTTAGAGTTTGGGTTTTGACTTGCTTATTTTGGCTGAGCTGACCAATTCTTTCCTTTAATAATTCCTGGGTCTTTTCAATAGCTTCAACTTGAGTTTCCCTGAGCCGTCTATAACTCTTTAAATATTCTACACGCTTAACAGCATCATTAAAACTTGATGCGGAAAAGAGAAAATTGAGATAAGCATAACTACTTCTATTTCTGTAAGCAAATTCTATACTTTTTGCATACTGTTGTCGCAATGTATCTAACTCCTTACGCATACGATAAATCTCAATTTCGTTATTATAAATAACGTCTTCGATTTGACGAATATCGCGGTTAATGCTATTGATTAAAGATTCACGAGCCTTCAGTTTTTGTTGAATTAAGGCAAGTTGTTGCAATGACTTTTTCTTGTCGCCACCAATTTTAGATAGTTCTTTATTCAGGGCATCAATTTCCTTTTGAATTTCTTGTTGGCGCTTTTGAAGCTCTTCTTTATTCTGTGCCTGCGACTGAACTAAACAGCCAAATGCCAATAATATGATGCAAATGATTTTCTTCATAATAAGCCTTTTCCGTAAAATTTCTTAAGTATTGATGCAGCATAGGCGTTTATTACACAGGTCTGCCTCAAACTTAACGGCTTTTTTGCTTAGATATTACCTTCTTTTGAAATTTTTAGGAATTGAAAAGGGAAAAGTTAAGGGCTGGTTAAAATTGTATTGCTTGAATTCAACTTCTACATCGAGCTTAGCCTTTTCAGAAACCGACACTTTTCTGAAGGTTGAAAAGTCAAAGCCCAGGACATTTTTTTCGAAATTATTATAAGTAACGTCGCAGGTTCTATTTCGAATTGGATCTACATCATCCAGTTTACTATGCGTAATTCGATTGGTCCCATTTTCGATGGTTAGTAGATGTTTAAAAATCTCACCAACCGTTAAAATATTCAATTCTTTTGCTCCAGCCTTATATGAAACAACATTGCTATCTACAAAAATTGGGTTACCAATAATCAGGTCCTGAATGGTGTAAAAATCAAAAGGTATTTGGGTAAGTTCACTTAGATAATCAATTCTTCTAAATTCTACAGTTTTATCAAGTTTATTCATTAAAACTACGCTATCGCGGGTAATTATTACCCGATATCCCTCTACGCCTAATGCACCTGTCAGGGAAATCCAAATCAAACTATCTTTCTTGATTCGCAAATCGGCTCTAGCTTGGTCGCTTCCGTCTTTACTAGTGAAACTTACCTTAGTTTTTGCGCTAAAAGTTTGAAAATGAATGGTATTATGAACTACCTTATCTAAAAGTTCCTGTACAATTGCGTTTGAGTCTACTGCTGGTTTTTCAGGAACAACAACCACAACAGTAGTTGCAGTGTCCTTTTTGCGAATTGCCTCCTCTATTTTCTGAACTTTTTTTGCAGGTTTACATGCAGCGAAAAGAAACATCATCACTGCCGTCAACTGAAAAGCAGCCCCTAAAATCTTCCAGCTCGTCCATTTCATGGCGCGAAGATAGCGGTTTTTTGCCCCTCGAATCAACCGTCTAACCAACAAAACCAGTACTCCCAAAACCTCCTTCACCTCGTTCAGTTGCCTCCAAGGATGTCACTTTTTCCCATTGAACCCTTGTAACAGGCTGCACCACCAACTGAGCAATTCTATCACCATCCTGAATTACTTGAGGCTCCCGCGATAGATTAATCAGTATCACTTTAACTTCCCCCCTATAGTCGGCATCAATGGTGCCTGGAGTATTTAAACAGGTAATACCCTTTTGTATTGCCCAGCCGCTTCTCGGACGAACCTGCACTTCCCACCCCTGTGGGATGGCCATAAATAGCCCAGTTGGAATGAGTGCCCTTTCCATCGGCTGAAGGGTAACTGGCTCTGTTAAGAAAGCCCGCACATCCATTCCAGATGCACCGGCTGTTGCATAAGATGGAAGAGGATGATGTGATTGATTAACAATTGGAATTTGCATGGCGTAAAGATAAGAAAGGTAGTTGTGGCATTGCTGTTGCAAGCATGTACTTTTGCAAAGTCATGGAAATACATATTATTAGCATTGTTCCTGAATTATTAACTAGTCCACTTTCGCATAGCATCATGCAACGCGCACAGCAAAGGGGACTTTTATCAATTCATATTCACCAACTTAGAAAATGGGCCATTAACAAACATGGACAGGTCGACGATTACCAGTATGGTGGAGGCGCAGGTATGGTTATGATGTGTGAACCTCTGGCAAATGCGATTGATGAATTACAGGCTGAACAACCTTTTGATGAAATCATTTATATGACTCCAGACGGACAAAGGTTTGAACAGAGAACAGCCAATCAACTTTCTTTAAAAGGACGACTACTGATTATTTGTGGTCACTATAAGGGCATGGATGAAAGAATCCGAGAAAAATATGTGACCATGGAAATTTCTATTGGTGATTTTGTACTAAGTGGAGGAGAATTACCAGCTGCGATGGTTGTAGATGCTATTGGTCGTTTAATTCCTGGCGTATTAAATGACGAAACCTCTGCTTTATTCGATTCATTTCAAGACAACCTATTAGCCCCGCCAGTATACACTAGACCAGCCAACTTTAATGGAATGGAAGTGCCTGAAATATTACTCCAAGGCGACCCCAAAAAAGTGGAAGACTGGCGCTATGAACAAGCTCTCAAAAGAACCGCTGAAAGAAGACCCGATTTACTCAATAAGCACGAAAATGGGTAAGCCAATAAAAAAGACCGCATTCATAAAGAAGCGGTCTTTTTTTTAAATGAAAAGCTAGTTACTTAATACCAATTATAGGAACCGCTTTTTCTCGAATCATTTGATTGAGCTGAGGAAGCTTTTCTTTTACAACAGCATTCCATCGGTTCAACTCTTTATCAGTTAGCCCAGCCAGTTCAGCAAATGCCTCTTTTGATTGTTGCGTAGGCGCTGTATTTCCTGTTGCTACTACATTATAAACACTTGCAATTTTATCATCTAAACGAATTGGATAATTCAATACATCTTGTCCGCTCTTAGCTTTTGTTTGATGTAATGCTTCTTCAATTGAAGTCATTTCTTTCTGCACTGCATCTATCTGCTCTTTCAAATCCTTCGGCATTTCTTTTCCAACCCTAGCTGTTAAATCTGTTAACTGAGTGCGCACTTCACGAATCTGACGAATCGTTTTCATAACATCTGTGAACTTTTCTCTTATAGTTAACAAGAAGTTTACCTGCTCTTGATAATCGGCATCGGTTGCAGAAAAATTAGGATCTCTTACAATGCTAAAAGGCATTTCTACAGAATCGCTGCCCATTTTAAAAGTGGCGTAATATTTACCTGGTGCAGCTTTAGGAGTTCCTACATATCCATTCCAAAGAATCAAACCTTCTACCCTTTCCGACTCGGGATACAACATATCCCATTCAAATGTATTTAAACCGCTCTTTGGCTCTATAGCATCTTTGCCTTTTGTACCATAGCTCTTGATTGTTTTCTTTTGCGCATCACGAATGGTGATTGTCATACTGCTGCTATCGTTCCATTTACTCAACCAATAGTGGAATAATGCGCCGTTAGATGGATTGACACCTGTATTGGGAATAGGCATTCCTGGACCGCGGAATCTTCTGCCAGCCATTGGCATTCTGTAAGCTGGTTCTGGCTGAAATACATGCAACGCTTTTGAAGTGGTGCTTTCTTGGAATTGTTGTAAAATATGCAAATGGTCAAAGCTATAAATACTCCTCCCCTGTGTTGCAACAATGAGATCATTGTCTTTAATAGTCATATCTGTAATTGGCACAATAGGTAAATTCAATTGGAAGGGCTTCCAAGTTGCACCATCATTCCAACTCATATACATCCCAAATTCTGTTCCTGCAAATAGCAATCCTGCACGAGCAGGATCGGCCCTAACGACTCTAGTAAAATGCATGGGGTCAATACCTGTTGTAATGAGCTTCCAAGTTTTACCATAGTCTTCAGTTTTATAAATGTAAGGCGTATAGTCATTGAGTTTATAGCGCGTACCTACAAAATACGCAGCACCTTTTTTATGCGGATCTACTTCAACAGTATTCCACATCATCCATTGAGGAATATTTTTGGGAGTAACATTCTCCCAATTCTTTCCTCCATCTTTACTCACGTGAATAAGGCCATCATCACTTCCAACCCACAACAAATCCTTTTCTACTGAACTTTCTGTTGCAGTAAAAATGGTACAGTAATATTCAACACTTGTATTGTCTTGTGTAATAGGCCCACCACTTGATTTTTGACGTGATTTATCATCGGTTGTTAAATCTGGACTAATTTTCTGCCAACTCTTTCCTTCGTTTTCTGTAACAAACAAATGATTACCCGCTGCATACAATCGTTTTGGATTGTGTGGGGAGAAGAAAATTGGATAGTTCCATTGGAAACGATATTTAGCTGCTTCTGCGCCAGCACCCATATTATCAATTGGAAATACATTAATGAGTCTGCTTTCACCAGTCTTATGATCTAAGCGCTGCAACATACCCATGTAGTTTCCTCCATAAGTAATGTCTGGATTCAAAGGATCTGCTACAACATAACCGCTTTCGCTACCAGCCGCGACTTCTAAATCATTATTGGTGATACCTGCACCATAAGTACGACTCTTAATTCGAAATGCACTGTTATCTTGCTGCCCTCCTAAAATCCGATAAGGAAATGCATTGTCGGTACTCACACGATATACTTGTGCAGTAGGTTGATTCATCATAGTGCTCCATGATTGTCCCCCATCAGTTGAAACCTGCGCACCTCCATCATCTGCAACAATCATTCTGTTAGGATCTTTTGGATCAATCCACAAATCGTGGTGATCGCTGTGTGGAGTAGGAATAGACTGAAAACTTCTACCACCATCACGACTACGCATGAATCCCACATTAGGGCAATACACAACATTTTCATTTTTAGTATCTACAAAAACTTTTGTGTAGTACCATGCACGCTGGCGAATATTATTATCGCTGTTCACCAAAGTCCAACTTTCACCAGCATTACTACTTATATATAATCCACCTTGCGCATGTTCAATTAAAGCATACACTTTATCGGAATTAGACGGTGCAACGGCTACACCAACAATACCCCATGTTCCTTTTGGGAATCCTTTGTTATTTGAAATATTAGTCCAAGTTTCACCTCCATCTGTACTCTTCCACAAACCACTTCCTTCTCCACCACTCTCTAAACTATATGGGGTTCTTAGAATTCTCCACATACCAGCATACAACACATTTGGCTGATTTGGGTCTATACTTAGTTCCGCAGCACCGGTTTGGTTATTAACATACAAAACTCGTTTCCAAGTTTTGCCACCATCAGTTGTTTTATAAACTCCCCGCTCTTCATTTGGTCCAAACAAATGGCCCTGCACAGCCGCCCAAACCACATCTGCATTTCGAGGATGCACGTGGATGCGCACAATATGGCGTCCATCTTTTAGTCCAATATTTTTCCAAGTTTTTCCTCCATCTTCACTCTTCCACATTCCACCTAAACCTTCGCTCACATTTCCACGAACTGTATGTTCACCTTCTCCCACATACATAATTTGCTCATCACTAGGAGCTACAGCTACCGCTCCTATAGAACTACCGAAAAATCCATCTGATATATTCTTCCAGTTGGCACCACCATCGGTTGTTTTCCAAACTCCACCGCCCGTTGCTCCAAAAAAGTACGTGTTTTTATTTTGATAACTTGCTGCAACAGCCGCACTTCGTCCACCTCTAAATGGACCAATCAATCGATACTGCAAGTCGCCTATGATTGACTTTTCGGCCTGCGTTAATGCTGTTGGTAAAGGCTGGGGCGCAGGTGCACTTTTTTTCTGCGCAGAAATAGTTGAGAAAGTACATAGCCCTATAGCTATGCCAAGCATCCAATGTTTCATATCCTGTTGTTTGAGTGCAACAAGATACTAAATGCTGGCTCTTATGTTATTTTTTTGGATGAATGATTTTTTATCGCCACCTAATTTCTTGAGGCTGTCCATTATACAACATTTTCACCTCTAAAACACCTGAGGTAGAATCCCATGTATAATATCCATTTCCAAGTGAATTACCGAGTTTCAACTCGTTAGCTCCAAGAAATACTTGTCGAGGTGCCTTTTCAAGCGGAAATTTCCAAACAATCTCTCTTTTAGTAGTCATTCCAACATACCTTTTTCCACCTTGATAAAATTTCACTTTATACAAATCACCTTGCAGAATGCCTTCTCCTTTTAAAATACAAAAAGCACCTGTGGCAATGGAAGAATATGTTCTACCATCATCTTCATACAAACTAAAGTTTGACTTTTTTACTGAAGGAAGATGCCAAATAGTGAGGTGATCGCCAGTATAATCGTCGGTATTCTTTAAACTACTTGTTGTGGTAAAAAAGCCGCCTTCTTTTAGGAGATAAGGAATTTGATTTAAAGAGGCTGGAATTTCTGCCCATTCATTGCTTCCATCAATCAACTTTTGTGTGGCAAAGTGGTACCACTTTCCTTTTGGCAACCACAACCTTTGTACAGTTTGCGAGGGTTTTAAAACAGGAGCCACCAGCAATGCATCTCCCCACATGTATTGGTCGTTTAACTCAGGACTTCCAGCAAATGCATAATGCATTGGACGCATTAAGGGGGTGCCAAATTGATTATGCTCGTATGCTAAATGATAATTATAGGGAAGCATTTTGTAACGAAGAGAAAATGCTTCTTTAAGCATGGGCTGAAAGGCTTGATCAAAAAACACCGGCTCACTTTCTACACTCATGGTTCCATCAGGAGTGAGCTCTTCCAATGCAGAGCCATGAGGTCGAAAAATAGGCGTGAATACCGACATCTGAACCCACCTAGTATATAATTCGCCATCCTTTTGATTGGTCATTGCAAAACCACCCGCATCTGCATGTACATAAGGAACCCCACTCATGCTCATACCCAACAGTACTTTCGTTTGTGCAGCCAGTCCGCTCCAATCGCGACCAACATCGCCCGTCCAAGGGAAGATACCATATCGAGCAGAGCCAGCATAACCCGACCTGTTTAAATGAAATAAACGCTCCTTTGGATAATGCTTTCTGTAAAAATCGAACAGCATTTTATTCCAATAATGACCATAAATATTATGCACTTCATCGGCCTTAAACAATCTATTAAAACCCAAGTCCTTTAAGTTATGCATTACTTCTGCGGGATGATTTTCTGGCTCACCTAAATCGGTCCACCAACCCTGAACTCCTCTTTGCTTTTCTCTGCTATAAAAATTCAACATCCAACTTTGTGCATCTTTTCTGAAAATATCAATTAGCCCTCCTTTTCCAAAATAAAAATCCTCCAACAAAAATGGCTTCCCATCAACATTCACTGCTTGAAAGGGCAAGGATGATTCGTATTGTTTTGTTCCTCTAACTAAAAATGGTTCTAAAATCAAAATAGGTTTTACCTTTTCTTTTTGAAAGTACTGCATCATAGCAGTTGGATTAGGCCACTTCTCTTTATTCACCCAATCTAAATTTCCCATGGTTCTTTGTACACTATCGCCAAACCAAAACAAATCAAAAATCACTCCATCCACACCAAAATTTTCTTTCTTCATCTTTGAATACACTTCCTTTACCTGTGCTTCACTTCTATAACCAAATCGACTCATTAAATTTCCAAAAGCCCAACGCGGTGGCAATAGCTGAAATCCAGTCAATTCATGGTATTGACGAAGAATATCTTGCTGTGATTTTCCGAAAATAAAAATCACATTTAATTCTCCAGAAGCGAAATGTACTTTCATTTTATCATGCTGCGACTTCCCTATATCAACCCAACCTTTTGAAGGATTATCAAAGAAAATTCCATAACCCTCAGATGAAATAAAAAATGGTACGCCATAATTTAAATTTTCTGCACCATCACCATAAGCATAATTGGGAGCATTATATAAGTTGAATGAATAACCTCTTCTATTGAGAGGTAGTGCACGTTCGCCCCCTCCGTATATTTTTTCACCTTCTTTTAAATCAATTTCAAATCCTGCTCCTGCAAAAGCGGTTGCCTCTCCTATTAATTTAATACGTCTATTCAGTTCAACTCCTCCACTAACCAATGGTCGAATATGTATACCTTCAACAAACCACCCGCTATCTTTTTTACTCCAAGTTACGGGACGAGGATGTTTCAATACTGCATTGCTTATAAGCTCATTAGTAGTATATCCATGAGGTTGATACACCAGCTTCACTATTTGTGGCGAGTACCATTCAGCAAACCATGCTTGTGTTCCTGGAACAATTAATGTGCGCGCTTGCTGCGCCCATAAGGTGTACGGCAGTAAATAGCTGCAAATACCTAATACTAATTGAGCTAAACGACTTCTGTTCATAAATTCGTCTTAAGTTTATGCTTTAAAGATACACCATGCACCCAGAATCTAATACCTCGAGTTTTTCTATACATGCTAATTGGGTTGATATTCAGCAAAAGAAAATTGTAGAAGCCAAGTTATTCGTTGCTGATCAAAAAATTGATCGCATTGAAGTGCTCGCTAATACCCCTAATGATGACTTAGAATTTTTAATGCCTGGATTCACAGATAGCCATGTGCATATAGAAAGCAGCATGTTAATACCAAGTGAATTTGCGCGATTAGCGGTGGTACATGGCACCGTTTCAACAATTAGTGACCCACATGAAATTGCAAATGTTTGTGGTGTTGAAGGTGTTTTATTTATGATTGAAAATGGACAAAAAGTTCCCTTTAAGTTCAATTTTGGTGCACCTAGTTGTGTGCCTGCAACCAATTTTGAAACAGCAGGTGCAGAAGTAAATGTTGAAGAAGTAGCTGAACTATTGTCGAGACCAGATATTCGTTACCTCAGTGAAATGATGAACTTTCCTGGCGTACTATTCAACGACCCAACAGTCATGAATAAAATACTTGCCGCAAAAAAGCTAGGGAAACCAATAGATGGTCATGCACCTGGATTAAGAGGCGATGATGTTGTAAAATATATTGCTGCGGGTATTAGCACCGACCATGAATGTTTTACGAAAGAAGAAGCACTTGAAAAATTGCAGCATGGCATGAAGATTTTAATTAGAGAAGGAAGTGCAGCAAAAAATTTTGAGGCACTCATCGAACTCTTACATGATTACCCTAACGACATCATGTTTTGCAGCGATGATAAGCACCCAGATAGCTTGGTAGAAGGTCATATCAACCAACTTTGTGCAAGGGCCATTGCAAAAGGTATTCCTCTGTTTCATGTGCTGCAAGCGGCATGTATAAATCCTGTTCTTCACTACAAAACAGAAGTAGGACTCTTGCAGCCTGGAGCTGCCGCCGATTTTATTTTGGTCAAAAATCTTGAATCGTTCGAAGTATCTAAAACATATATCAACGGACAATTGGTTGCGGCAAATGGAAAGAGTTTTATTGAATCTGTAAGCAGTGAGGATATCAATCGTTTTTCGTGCAACGAAATCACAGAAGCCGATTTGAAAGTTGAACTGGATTCATATCCATCAGAAGACTCATTTATTCCAGTGATAGAAGCACTCGATGGGCAACTCATTACAAATAAACTACTTGTTACTGGCAAATTACACCACATTGAATGGGTGAGCGATGTTGAGCACGATATTCTCAAAATAGTTGTAGTCAATAGATACAAAAGCGCACCCGTTGCAAAAGCATTTGTAAAAGGGTTTGGCTTAAAAGAAGGCGCCATTGCCTCATCAGTTGCACACGATAGCCATAATATTGTGGCTGTTGGAACCGACGATCATAGTTTAATGCGTGCAGTTAATTTGGTGATTGCAGCAGAAGGTGGAGTAAGCTGTGTAGGCGGACAGCATGAACACATTCTACCTTTGCCCGTAGCAGGATTAATGAGTGCTAAAGATGGATATAAAGTTGCAGAAGCTTATACTAATATTGATGAAGCAGCTAAACTTTTAGGCAGTAATTTAGCCGCCCCATTTATGACGCTAAGCTTTATGGCCTTATTAGTAATTCCTCACCTTAAGCTGAGTGATCAAGGGTTGTTTGATGGAGACAACTTTTGTTTTGTATAAACAATTTATGCATCCTGCCCAATCCAAACAGCACCACCAATAGAACTTCTTTGTGCGCCTGTTACAGAAGATAAAGTTGTATTCTCTTCTCTCCAACGCAATACCCCAAGTAAAGCCATCACTATTGCTTCTTTGTAATTGACCAATTCAATGTTAGGCACTTGAACAGTTACATGTAATTCATTTAATAAATCTTGCATTCTTTGAATTAAATATGCATTATGGGCTCCACCACCAGTTACGAGCAATTGAGCAGGTTCATTACTTACAAAAGGCTGTAACGATAAAAACACTTGCTTTGCAATATGCTCAACATATGTTCTAAGTTGATCTTCTACTGACAAATTATATTCTTTCAAAATTGGAACAACAACATCCGTGCCCATTTGATTTGCCAAAGATTTAGGTGGTAGTACTTGGTAGTATGGTAATTCATTCAACCTATTCAACAAAGGAAGATGAACCTGGCCATTTGAAGCCATTACGCCACCTTCATCCATTAATTTTCCAATTGGTTCAACCAAGGCATTCAATACACGATTTGCAGGACAAACATCGAAGGCTATGTATGTGTGAGATTGCTGAATACTTAGGTTGGCAATACCACCAATATTTAAGAAATAGGATGTTTCAGGAAACAAGTATTTTTCACCAACTGGCACAATAGGAGCACCTTGTCCGCCTAAAGCCACATCCAACTGTCGCAATTCATTCACCACATTTATTCCTGTTACAGCAGCAATTGTTGCTCCACAACCTAGCTGCGATGTAAAACCATTAGCAGGTTCATGAAAAGTGGTATGTCCGTGTGAAGCAATTAATTGAACCTGATGTTCAATGCCATATTTTTCAATAAATGCATGCACCATTTGCCCCAATAAACGACCATAACTAGCGTGTAGATATTGATAATCACGGGCATTTAAATCAGTAGCGTGTTTTAATGACTGTGTCCACTCCTCCGAATACAACACACATTCTGCGGCTTTTACCTCATATGTCCATTGGCCAGCTATTTCATTGAATTCCACGAAAGCAATATCCAGTCCATCTAGACTACTTCCACTCATTAAACCAATTGCGCGATAAATCATAAAAGAATATTGAAAATATTTGGGGTGAAGGGTTTAGTTTTGGGGCCAAATCTAATGTAAACCGCAGTTTTTATGGTAGTAAATTTGAGCAAACAACACAGTCTCGTGAGCAATTGGGTAGCAGAATTACGAGATGTGCAAGTACAAAACGACCGGATGCGGTTTCGTAGAAATCTTGAGCGTATTGCGGAAGTAGCAGCTTTCGAAATTAGCAAACAGCTTCCTTGGGAAGAACGGGAAGTGCAAACTCCACTTGGAATTCATACTGCTAAAATGCTGAAAGAACAGCCTGTTCTAGCAACCATTCTAAGAGCCGGACTGCCTATGCACCAAGGACTTTTGAACTATTTTGACAAAGCCGACAATGCGTTTGTTTCTGCTTACAGAAAGCACCACCGCGATGGTAGCTTTGAAATTAGTTTGGAATATTTAAGCTGCCCACCTCTAGAAAATAGGATCATCATTTTGTCTGACCCCATGATTGCTACTGGTGCTTCCTTGGTAAAAACAATCGATGCCATGCAAGAAGAAGGAAAGGCATCTGCAATACATATTGTTTGCGCTATTGGCTGCACTGTTGGTATTGAATATGTAGAACGCCATACACACGGTAAAGTACAAATTTGGTGTGGCGACATTGATGATGAGCTTACTGCTAAGGGTTATATTGTACCTGGATTAGGTGATGCGGGTGATTTGGCTTTCGGAAGTAAGTCACAAGCTTAACTCCATTCAACCTTTTTCACGTTTTGTTGTCATTTCTTTCCGATACATTTAGAATTCGGATGAGGCGCGTTCTATTCATACTGAGCATATTATTCTGTGGGACAGCGGCTATTGCGCAGGATCCTAATTTCTCGCAGTTTTTTGCTTCCCCACTCACACTCAACCCTGCTTTCACAGGCAAATTTGATGGGAAGTACCGATTTGCTGCCAATTACCGAAACCAATGGCCCACCATTAATCAGGCATTTACAACAGTTACAGCTTCTGTAGACTGGAAGTTGATGCAGGATTATTTATCGAGGAAAGAAAACTCATGGGGCCTAGGCATTGCAGGAATGAATGACCAAAGTGCGGCCGGGGCAGTTCGTTTTAGTTATGGTTCTTTAGCTACTGCCTATCATATTCAAATGGATGAAGATGGAAGACACCAATTAAGCGCAGGCTTTCAAGCTGGTTATGCCAACATGATGATCAATACAAGCTTGCTTAGGTTTGAAGACCAATTAACTTCATTAGGTTTTACGGGAAATACAGGTGAACTTTTTAATACAGGTAATTTGCAAGGCCGTTATTGGGATGTAAATGCTGGACTTTTGTATAGTGGCAGCAGCAACGACAAACATCAATACTATTTGGGATTTAGTTTGTATCATGTGAACCGCCCTCAGCAATCTTTTTTGGGAAACGATTTTAGATTGCAACCGCGATTTACTTTACATGGGGGTGGATATGTAGATATAGGTTGGAATTCAACTCTATATGTTAGTGCTTTACAAACTTATCAGGCCAATGCTGTTCAAACCATGCTGGGTGGTGCTTTTCAACTCAAATCGAATCCCGAAGACGAAAGAGCTGCTAGCTTTTATGCAGGCGCATGGATGCGAATTAAAGACGCTGTTATTCCGTATGCAGCCATTGAAATAAACAACTTGAGAATTGGAATTTCTTACGATGTGAATACATCTTCCTTAAGACCAGCAAGCTTAACAAGAGGTGGATTAGAAATCAGTTTAATTTATATTTTCAGACCCGAACCTGAAAGAGGAATTATATGTCCTAAATTCTAGCCAATTATACCTTAACTACACTACAGGCTGCTGGTTTTGAAAGAGATGCGTATAAAAGCATAGAATCAGTTATTTTAGCAACCCTAAACAGGTTATTAGTGCTCAAAGAAATCATTCTTGCCATACAAGCTTATTTTAAAGCCCATGAATTTATTCGGGCTAACAAACTGTGGAAATGGATCATCATCCCAGGCTTACTTTACATGACCATGTTTATGGTGAGCATGTACTATTTTGGTAAAACTGCCAACGCATTTAATGAATGGCTTAGCTTAAAAACTGGGTTGAAAGCATGGCTCGACACAACCGATACCGGTTGGATTGGTTTCTTATTCACGCTGGGTGGACTCTTCCTCTGGCTGGTACAAATGATGCTCTATTTTTCACTTTTTAAATACCTATGGCTTATTATTGGCTCTCCGGTATTTGCCTATTTGAGTGAAAAAACTGCATCAATAATGGAAGGTCGAGATTATCCTTTTAGTATATCTCAATTGCTAAAAGATATGATTCGAGGCATTCGCCTAGCAGCAAGAAATGCTTTGTGGCAAACTGTTTATTTAATCTCTCTTTTGATTGTTAGTTTAATTCCTATTGTTGGATGGCTAACTCCTGCTTTGGTAGTTTTAATAGAATGTTATTACTATGGATTTTCTATGCTTGATTATAGTATGGAACGTCATAAAAAATCTGCTGGAGAAAGTATTGCTTTTGTAAGTGCGCATAAAGGACTGGCAATTGGTAATGGAATTGTTTTCTATTTCATGCACCTCATACCTTTTGTTGGATGGGTTTTCGCACCAGCTTATGCAGTTGTTGCAGCCACACTTAGCTTATATCCACTTAATCAAAAACAACAACCTGCTTATGTTAACAGGTGAGGTTTGGTTGATTCCCTCTTTACTCGCAGAAGATGCTACAGAATGTATTCCTAGCTACATTCTTCCAAGGGTTTTGCAATGCCAAGTGCTTTTTGTTGAAAATGAAAGAACAGCTCGAAGATTTTTAAAGAAGCTTTCAAAAGAAATTATCATTGACAATTTTGAATGGCATACGATTCACAAAACAGAACCTACAGTTATAAAAAGTTTTCAAGATGCGCTAAAGCAAGGCAAACATGTGGGTATTATTAGTGAAGCAGGCTGCCCAGGTGTAGCCGATCCTGGTCAAATATTAGTTGCCGCTGCTCAGGATATAGGGGCTAAAGTAAATCCATTGGTTGGCCCAAATTCAATTTTATTGGCACTCATGGCAAGTGGACTCAATGGACAACAATTCAGGTTTCATGGCTATCTGCCAATTGATTCCTTTGAAAGAAAAAATAAGATCAAGGAATTAGAACAAGAAAGCATTCAACAAACCATCACTCAAATTTTTATTGAAACACCCTATCGAAATAACCAACTCTTGCAAGATTTGGTACAACAACTTTCACCCAACACGCGAATATGTGTTGCTGTAAATTTAACGCATCCAACAGAAGAAATCATTCTTACAAAAACGGCAAAAGATTGGAAAAAAGAAAAAGCCGATTTCCATAAGAAACCGGCAATATTTTTAATAGGAGTTCATCTTACTTAGCTCGTATAGTTGATTCTTCAGGCGCTTTTCCAAATATTTTATAAATACTATCTACAACATATACACTACTGCCTCGCCAAGGTAATGTACCGAAGTAGCGCTTATAATGTAGTTCCATTTCCTTCCCTGCATTCTCCATCAATTTTTGAGCAATTTTTTCATCCTCCACACTAAAATCAAACTCGTTACTTTGTACATTGGCTCTAAATCCGCTTTGAATAATTTTTCCTTCATAGGTTTTAAATACCACACCCTTATGCTGGAAAGTATTGAGCACACCAGCTTTGGTACCTTCTGAATACACGAAATAAAATCTCCACCAGATTACAACAGCTGCAACTACTAACAAGAAGAGTAGTCCATAGCCCATTATTTTTTTTCCCATACGTTTATAATCCATATTTGTCTACAAGATAAATTAAAGCTGCCATAGTTACAGCACCTAAATGAAGTTCTCTTTTATTCACTGCTTCAAATACATCGCTTTGTGCGTGGTGATAATCGAAATAACGCTGACTATCGGGCGACAAACCAGCAACAGGTGTTCCAAAAGCTCTGTTTAAAGGTCCTATATCGGCCCCACCTCCACCAGGATTGATATTATCAATTCCATAAGGTTTTAACAAGGGCAACCATGATCTAACTTTCTGAAACTGCTCTCCTTTGGCAGTCACTCCAAATGCACGCGGAGTGAAACCACCAGCATCGCTTTCTAAAGCAAAAACATGTTTTTCACCACGCTGTTTGGCACGATCGGCATAAGCTGTTGCGCCACGTAAACCATTTTCTTCGTTGGCAAACAAAACAAAACGAATGGTACGCTTTGGCTGATATCCTAATGCACGGAAGGATCGTAAAATTTCTATAGTCTGTACACAACCCGCACCGTCATCATGCGCACCTTCACCAATATCCCAACTATCGAGGTGACCACCAACAGTTATAATTTCATCGGGAAATTCTGTACCTCTTAACTCTCCTATCACGTTGTGGGCAATAGTATCTGGCGCAAACCTTCCATGTGTAATTAATTTAGCATGCATTTTTTCTCCTTTCTGAAATGCCTCCCAAATAGCATCTGCATCTCGCAAACCCAAAGCCATTGCAGGAATTTTGGGGAATGAATCGTTGTATGCTGTAGAGCCAGTATGGGGAAAATTATCAGTAGCATCTGAAAGCGAACGAATCATTAAACCTACCGCACCATATTTTGCAACAATACCCGGACTGCTTCTTCTGTAAGCACCTACTGCACCATACGATCTAAATGTGAGTACCTCTGCTGGGTCAAATGCATGGTTAAAGAAAACGATCTTTCCTTTTATTTTATCACGAGCAGCTTCTAATTCACCAAAATTTGAAAAAGCAATCACTTCACCTGTAACTCCCTTGGCACCAGAACCCATAGAGTTGCCTAAAGCCACGGCTTGAATAGGACGAAGAACAGATTTTCCATCTTTTTGTAATAAATAGGCTTCATCTTTTCCTCCTCTTTTCCAGTTAGGAACCATACACTCTTGTAGCTCTACTACGTCTGCACCAGACTCTTTCATCACTTTTGCACCCCATGCAGATGCTTTGTTATAGGCTTCTGATCCAGAAATGCGATGTCCAATCTTTTTAGTGAGATCGCGTAAATGATCATAGGCTTTACCTCTGCGCATAATTTCTTCTGACAATTGACGAATAAACAGCGAATCACTGTCAGACGCCAACACAAACATAGGTGCCAAACATAGGGCAAGTAAAATCTTCTTCATGGCTTAAAGATAAACTGAATTGTTACATCTTGAAACAGGCTATGTGGATGAATGGCTCAACAGTTTGCCATTTTCATTGTTACTTCGTGTAACAAAACAACATACATGAAAATTGGCATCTCTTGTTACCCAACATATGGCGGAAGTGGCGTATTAGCAACCGAACTAGGAAAAGCATTGGCCGACGAAGGACATCAAGTGCATTTTATCACTTATCAACAACCAGTTCGTCTCAACGTATTCAATGCCAATATTTTTTATCATGAGGTGCGTGTACCTACTTACCCCCTTTTCGACTATCCGCCTTATGAAATTGCACTAGCAAGTACCATGGTAGATGTTATTGTGAACCACGATTTAGATATTATGCATGTGCATTATGCCATTCCGCATGCATCTGCTGCTTATATGGCCAAACAAATTGTTTTGCAACAAACTGGCAGAAATATTCCTGTAATTACTACCCTGCATGGAACCGATATTACATTGGTTGGTAGAGATAAAACCTATGCGCCTGTTGTAACTTTTTCAATTAACCAAAGTGATGTGATTACTGCCGTTTCTCAAAATCTAAAGGATGAAACACTGAAGTCATTCACCATTACAAAAGAAATTGAAGTCATTACCAACTTTGTTGATCTTGAAAGATTTAATATCCAAGCCATTGATGCTTTTAGAAAAGTAATTGCTCCAAAAGGCGAAAAAATCTTGGTACACGCATCCAATTTTAGAAAAGTAAAACGAGTGCAAGATGTTGTGAAGGCGTTTGCTGAAATACGTCAGCATGTACCCGTTAAATTATTGATGGTCGGGGATGGTCCAGAAAGACCTGTAATGGAAGATTTAGTAAGAGAGTTGAATATTGATGAAGATGTTCGTTTTGTAGGAAAGCAAGAACAAATAGAAGAAATTTTAGCAGTAAGTGATATTTTCTTATTGCCATCAGAATATGAAAGTTTTGGATTAGCTGCGCTAGAAGCGATGGCAGCTCATAATATTGTAATTAGCAGCAATGCTGGTGGTTTACCAGAAATTAACATTCATGGTAAAACGGGGTATCTCACGCCTGTAGGGGATGTAGAAGCTATTAAAGTGGCTGCTCTTGAAGTATTACAAGACGACAAAAAGCTGCAACAAATGAAACAAGCAGCCTTTGAACAAGCACAGAAATTTGATATACACCACATCCTTCCTAAATACGAAGAGTTGTACAGTCGCTATTGCAGGATGGACGTATGCAGCAAGGCTTAGTGATTAGATGCGACCTCAGCAATTGCATCTTGAACTTCAAATGCTAATTTTCGTAAAGTTGGTTCGTCAATACATAAAGGTGGCGCCAAACGAATACATTCTGGCGCAAATAAAAACCAATCGGTAATAACCCCTCTTTGAATACAGGCTTTTGCTACTTGTTTACAAAATTCAGGTGAGGGTAAAATCAATGACCCCCATAATCCAATTTGTGAATGACATTGTATAGATGCATGTTGAATAAGCGAAAACAAAAGCTTTCCCTTTTCTTCAGCATCCTTCCACCATTCCTTTTGCAGCAACAATTCTAATGCAGCTTTACCAGCTGCACAACTAACTGGATGGCCTCCAAAAGTAGTAATATGTCCAAGTACAGGCTGGTCTGTTAGTGCTTGCATACAATCGTAGCTTGCTATAAAAGCCCCCAGCGGCATTCCACCGCCTAATGCCTTTCCTAACAATAAAATATCTGGCACAACACCACTATGCTCAAATGCAAACAGTTCACCTGTTCTGCCAAATCCACTTTGTATTTCATCAAAAACAAGCAAAGCTCCAACCTCATCACAACGTGTACGAACTGCTGCAAGCCAAGAAGCTGCTGCTGGACGAACACCACTTTCCGCCTGCACTGGTTCAATGATAACACAGGCTGTTTTTGATGTAATGGATGCTATTAAAGCGGCACTGTGATAATCCTCATGTCGAATATCTGGTAGAAGTGGACGGTATGCTTGTCGCCAATACTCATCGCCCATTACACTCAAAGCACCTTGTGTGCTACCATGATATGCATTTTTACAAGCTATGATTTCTGTTCTTCCTGTTATACGCTTAGCTAATTTCATGGCACCCTCAGTTGCTTCAGCCCCACTGTTGGTGAAATAAACTGTAGATAATGAATCAGGCAGAACAGAAGCCAACAACTGCGCGTAAGCTACTTGTGGTTGTTGAATAAATTCACCATAAACAATCAAGTGAGTGTAAGCTGCCGCTTGATCTTTAATAGCTTTCACCACTGCGGGCTGACTATGACCTATATTAGCAACACTAAATCCAGATATAGCATCTATGTAGGCTTTACCAGATGCATCGTACAAATAACAACCTTCGGCTTTAACCATTTCAAGGCCAATTGGCTCAGGTGATGTTTGCGCCAAATGTTTAAAAAAAAGTTGCCTATTGGAAAATAAATCCATCTTCTGATCTGTTCTGAGAATAAATGATGAAATTAGAGCACGAAATTCGTTGTTTATGGCCATAATTCTTCCAATAAAAGATAAGTATCCTCAATTTGGTACCGACTGCTTTGTTGCACCTAATGCCACCATTGTGGGAGATGTAGTAATGGGAAATGAATGTAGTATCTGGTTTAATGCTGTAGTGAGGGGCGATGTACACTACATAAAAATGGGTAATAAAGTGAACGTGCAAGACGGTGCTGTTATTCATTGTACTTATCAAAAACATCCAACAGAAATTGGCAACCACGTTTCTATTGGACATAATGCGCTGGTGCATGGATGTACTTTACACGACAATGTTCTGATTGGTATGGGCGCTATTGTTATGGATCGCAGTGTTGTGCATAGCAACTCCATTATAGCTGCTGGCGCCGTATTACTCGAAGGAACAGTAGTTGAAGCGGGTTCTATTTATGCTGGTGTGCCCGCCAAAAAAGTAAAGGATATATCTCAGGAATTGATCCACGGTGAAATTGATAGAATTGCCAACAACTACACGCACTATGCATCTTGGCTTGCACCTTATAATGAAGCACCTCAAAACAAATAAAATGAAAAAACTAACAACTGGAGTTCTCGTTCTTATTATGTTTTTCAGTCTAAGCTCTTGCCAGGCTATCAAACGCATGTTTCAGCCCAAAGAAAAAGCAGTTGGATGTCAACCCTCAGGTAAAGCGGTAGGTGCAGAAAAACTGGCCTCGGGAGATCCAAAAGCAGAAAAACAAGCAAAAAAAGCAGGAAAATTTAAGTACGACACGATGTACTAGTATCCAGGTTTTTCCATGGAAGCATGGATATTCAAATAACTTTCAAATCGCTGCATAGCAATATCTCCAGACTCAATCGCAGCCTTGATAGCGCATCCAGGCTCACGCAAATGTTGGCAATTATTAAACTGACAATCATTGATTCTGTCTCTCATTTCAGGGAAATAATGCGATAATTCTTCAGCTTCTATCCCAACAATTCCAAACTCACGTACGCCAGGTGTATCAATCACACAGCCACCATTAGGCAAATCATGCATCTCAGCAAAGGTTGTGGTATGCATGCCTTTTCCACTCCATTCACTCACAGCAGCCGTTCTCAATTCGAGCTCTGGAAACAATACATTCATCAAACTTGACTTCCCCACTCCACTATGTCCACTCAGCAAAGTTTTCTTTTGAACAAGTGCCGCCTTTAAATCGTCTAATCCTTCCCCAGTCACAGTGCTTGTCACAAGCACTTGATAACCAATAGCTGAATACATAGCTTTCCAGTCTTCCAACTGCTGCATCTCTTTTGCTCTGTAAACGTCCACTTTATTGAACACCAAAATAGCTGGCACATGAAAGGCTTCGCAGGAAACCAAAAATCGGTCTACAAATCCCTGCGATGTTCTTGGCTCTCTCAACGTAATAAAGACCATACTCTGATCAAGGTTGGCAGCAATAATGTGGTGCTGCCGCTTGCTATGCGGCGATTGACGAATGACGTAGTTTTTTCTAGGTAGGATATCGCTGATAGTCACCGTTGTTTCTGGCAAATCTTCAATTTCCACCAACACTTCATCGCCTACGGCAATTGGATTGGTAGAGCTGATTCCTTCCATTTTAAAATGCCCACGAATGCGCGCAGGGTGCATCTTCCCATCCTCAGTTCGTACTAAGTACCAACTTCCTGTGGATTTGTACACTATAGCCTGCATTTGCTTCATGGCTGCAAAGTAAAACATTCAGACCGTTTGAATTGTAATAGTTCTGACTGCTTTGGCAGCCGAATGAATATCTTTGCAACTTATGGCCAAATACGCACACGATCAGATTGTTCCCTTTGAGCATGGAAAAGGATCCAAGAAAGAACAAGTAGCTGAAATGTTTAATAAAATAGCGTTTCGGTACGATTTTATTAACCGCTTTTTGAGTGTTGGCATTGATGTTGCCTGGCGAAAAAAAGCCATTCAACAACTCAAAGCCTTACAACCGCAAGAAGTACTGGATATTGCAACCGGTACTGGTGATGTTGCCATGATGACCTATAAAATGCTTCGCCCTAAAAAAATTATAGGAATTGACATTTCTACAGGGATGTTGGAAATGGGACGAAAAAAAGTAGCTGTTCCTCCATATTATTCGCATATTGAATTACTAGAAGGCGACAGTGAAGCTATCCCTTTTGAAGACAATCGTTTTGACGCTATTACAGTAGCATTTGGAGTGCGAAACTTTGAAAACCTAGAATTAGGTCTGAAAGAAATGTTAAGGGTGCTCCGTCCAGGCGGAAAAGCCGTTATCTTAGAGTTTTCAAAACCTCGGTTTTGGCTAGCAGAAAAGTTTTATCAACTTTACATGAAATTGGTTGCTCCCAATATTGCGAAGGCATTTAACAGCAATAAAGAGGCCTATCAATATCTCAATGAAAGTGTACAAGCTTTTCCAGAAGGAAACCGATTTATACAAATCATGCATGAAACAGGATTTACGCAAACCTATTTAAGAACCTTGAGTTTTGGCATATGTACGATTTATTGCGGAAGCAAGTAATCCTGTTTTGTAGTTTTCTGATCAGCACCATTGCTTTGTTCGGACAGTCTCAAATGCACCGTCCCGATCACGACGATTGGTCGTATTACTTTGGTATTACCCTTGGTTATAATAATTCGCACTTGCATGCTACAAAACATCCAAGATTTTTACAGTCGGATAGTATTTTAAGTGCAAATCCTTTGAGCGGAGGTGGCATTAATCTTGGACTACATGCAACTTTGCGAATTAGTGACCACTGGCAATTCAGAATCAATCCCCAGCTTATGTTAGGTGGTGCCCAAAGCATAGCCTATGAATTAGGTACAGCTCGTCCAGGAGAACCTTTGGTGCAAAAGCAAGTACTTCCAACCACCGTTTTAGCTTTACCCCTTCACTTCAAGTTTAACTCCGATAGAATTGGAAATTTTAGGGCTTATTTGTTAGGCGGAGTTAGATACCACTACGATATGTCAAGCAATGCCACCGCAAGAAATGCAGAAGATCTTGTAAAGCTTCGAGCATCAGATTGGGGATTAGAAGCAGGGGTTGGATTCAATTTTTTCCTACCATTTGTTACAATTTCACCAGAAATAAAATTCTCACAAGGCATTTCCAATATTCACCAGCGAGATCCTGCACTCAAGTTCTCTAATGTATTAGATCGCATTCAATCGCGCATGATTTTCTTCTCTATTCATATTGAAGACTAAAGCATTTTTAGAAATCAAATTCTCTTCTTCGCAAATTCATACGCATACCAAAGCTGAACCAGTTGGTAGTAAAAGGAGTTATTAGCCCAGGCCTAGAAAAACGTCGGTATGTATATTGTGCGTCTAAAAATGTATTTGGAAACAACTCATACGAAACCGACAAATTAGCCATCACCGTTTTACCAAGAATGCCACTTCCTGTTCTAAATCCATATTCCCGCGGACGCTGGAAGTAAGTCACTAAAATATTCGACCCAAAGTTTCTGCCTGCAGAGTCTAAGCCTTGTTCCAACAACATTGCCTTAGCCTGCAAATGCCATTTAGGCAAAGGTTGGTACTTCAAAACAGCTAGCCACTCTCTAAAATTAGCTCCCAATGGATGTGCGAGAGGTTGGTTGTAATTTGAAAAATCCCCAATTGAATCGCGGTGAGTAAATGTGAATGGTCTTACCCAGTTGAATTCAACCTGACCATCCAAATTATCAATTCCAAATAAATTAATTGATTTCACTCCTAGCTGTGCCGCATGCTTATTTCCCCACCAGCCTCTTTTGTAATTCAGAACCTCATTGGCTATAAATTCATTAATGACCAACTGCCCATAAAACTGTGTTTGACCAAATGCATTGTACTTCACATTTAAACCAACTGTAAGTTTATCAGGACTACCCACTTGTTGTTGAGCCGATAAAAAGAAAATCATCGGATTCAGGTAATGCCAATCGTATCCATTATCCCTTCCAAAAATAACATGCTCAAATAATCCAATTTGTAACCGTTTATTGATTTGCCAGTCGAGGTGATGCATAGCCATATACTTTTGCGGCCTCAATCTTCCATCTTGCTGACTGTTTCTAAATGACCCTGTAAGTTGAGCAAAAACGTTCGTATAGTTTAATTTCCAGAAACGGGTATTGATTTTAAAGAACAGATAATTCTGCGCAAAGTCGCTTAAAATTAAACTTCTAAATCCATGGCCAACAAACAATCGGTCGTAGGCAAATTGCATGTCAATGCCCTTCATAGCCTTAAACTGAATACCACCCCTAGCATCTAAATAATCATATGCATCATTTCTAAAAAGTTTGAACAAACCAGCACCTGGCACCGCATTAAATCTATTTACCCATTGCTGCACATACAAAGGATCGCGCTCCTGATTTTCGGTAAAGTAGGTGTAAAAGCCAAGTTTTTCTCCAAGCATCCCCCGCATTACAATTCCCCTTGTATTTTGAAACAAATTGGCCGAAACATTATGATCGCTTCCAGTTTGAAATCCAAGTACAGGTGCAGCCAAAATGGTAAAATTTTTATTATGAACACCAGCAAAAAAAGGCTTACTAAACATATTTTTTTTGAAGAATAACATTGGCTGAAGAGCCGTATCTGCTTGGTCTCGTCTCCATTCTAAATTCTCCATTAATACCTGCTGAAAATTATATTGATCAACCCGCGAAAAACGCCAATCACGCTGCTTCATCAAATTGAGCGCATGCTCCACACGTTCAGTATTCCACTTTCTGTTTCGATAACGCATAGCTGAGAAATTCAAAACCGTATCTGTTTGCATTTGAATCTCCAATCGGTCCATAATTGCACCTTGTTTAGACCACATTGGCACATAATCGGATTGGGCATACAGAAAAATGGGTAAAAAGAAAAAGAGAAGCTTGATGGTTGTTTTAATAAATTGCATACACTAAATTAAGTAATGAACCGAATGGAACAGCACCTTATTAAAAATACAATTTTGGTGAATGAAGGCAAACAAACACCAACAGATATCTTAATTCGAAATGGCAGGATAGAAAAAATTGCACCAAATATTAGCGTAGCTGGCAGTGTACATGAAATAGATGGAAGCGGTCTTTTAACTTTACCTGGTGTGATTGACGATCAGGTTCATTTCAGAGAGCCCGGACTTACCCATAAAGCAAGTATCTATACAGAGTCAAAAGCTGCAGTTGCAGGAGGTGTAACCACATTCATGGAAATGCCTAATACATTCCCACCTGCTTTTACGCAAGATTTGTTAGAAGATAAATATAAAATTGGGGCGAATACTTCTCTTGCGAATTATTCGTTTTTCATGGGTACTTCTAATAGCAATATCGAAGAAGTGCTAAAAACCAACGAAAAGAAGAATGATATCTGCGGGGTAAAAATTTTCATGGGCTCATCTACAGGAAACATTTTAGTGGATAATCCATTACAACTTGAAAAGGTATTTAGTGGTGTTGAAGTACTCATAGCAACTCACTGCGAAAGTGAAGCCGTCATGAGTGAAAATTACAAGCTTATCAAGCAGGAGAAGGAAGAACTAACAGCAGCTGATCATCCAAGAATTAAAAATGAAGAAGCATGTTTTGAATCATCATTTTTAGCTATTCAATATGCAAAAAAACATGGCTCTAGATTACATGTGCTGCATATTTCTACCGAGAAAGAACTTCAGCTTTTCACCAATATGGTGCCTTTAACAGAAAAAAGAATTACTGCCGAAGCTTGTGTACATCATTTGCATTTTACAAGTAACGATTATGAGAGATTGGGCAACCTTATTAAGTGTAATCCAGCTATTAAAGATCCTCATCATAAAGACGCTATTTGGAAAGCTGTTTTGGATGATCGAATTGATGTAATAGCAACAGACCACGCACCACACACTTGGCAAGAGAAGAATGAGCCGTATGAACACGCGCATGCAGGGCTTCCACTTGTTCAGCATTCACTTTCGATTATGCTGTATTATGTACAACAAGGCAGAATGGATATAGAAACACTCGTACGCAAAATGAGTCACGCCGTAGCCGATTGTTTTCAAATTCAAGATAGAGGCTATGTTCGAGAAGGATATTATGCAGATTTAGTTATGGTAAACATGAACCGAGCAACCACTGTTAGCAAAGAAAATATTCTGTACAAATGTGCATGGAGTCCGTTGGAAGGTTTTGAATTCCCGGCAAGTATTGAACGTACATTTGTAAACGGACATTTAGTATTTAACAAAGGGGAATTCAATGAGAATCAAAAAGGAATGCGCCTCCGCTTTAATAGATCATAAGAGTTATGCAAATTGATAAAACCACCATACAAGACCTTTCTATATTTCACCATGAGCAAGAGCAAGCAATATGCTCTATGCTCGACTTTACGCACACCAATGATGGCAGGAATTATTTACAATTTGTATTAAGCAATCCATTAGACTCAATTAAAGCAATACATGACACCCAACAAACGATTCGAGCATTAAGCACGGTTGCGGATCATTGGCCACCATCCATTACCAATGGAACCATTATGATGATGGAAAAGTTTTTTGATACAGCTGTCAATACCTATCCACATCAACCTTCTACATTCAGCGCATTATTTTATAAAATTTTCAACAGCCACGATTACTCCCTAACACGCTATTCTATTGAGCATTTCGCAGACTTCTTTACTGGCTTACAACAAATTATAGCCTGCATTCCAGAAGATTTATATTCAAATAAATTATCAGCCTGGCTACAAAGAATTCGCCAACTGCTAGATAAAGACATGATTCATGAAATAGCCCAATGCAAAGCAGAAAAACTAAGTGCGAGAGAGGTAATTATTTATGGAAGATTTTTAAGGCATCATTTTAAAATTGCAACACAAGAGTTAATAGAGCTGTTTGCAAAAATTGACGCCTACTTAAGCTTGGCCATTGCATGTAAAAAATTCAATTTACTTTTTCCCGAATTTGAAGACGCCGAAGAACCATTTGTAACGGCTGAAAACTTATTTCACATATTGCTTGAAAAACCAGTACCATATAGTGTTGACTTATCACACCACAAAAACTTTCTTTTCTTAACCGGTGCAAATATGGCTGGAAAAAGCACTTTTATCAAAGCATTGGGTGTTGCAGTTTATTTAGCACACTTAGGCATAGGCGTTCCTGCCAAGTTATTTAGACTGAGCTTTTTTGATGGCATTCTTAGCAATATTCATGTTATGGATAATATTGTGAAAGGCGAAAGCTATTTCTTCAATGAAGTGCAACGCATCAAAAACACGATTGAAAAAATTAGCGATGGAAAAAAATGGTTGATTTTAATTGATGAATTATTCAAGGGCACTAACATGGAAGATGCTATGAAGTGCAGTACAACTGTTATTGAAGGATTGAATAAAAGCAAAAATGCACTCTTTGTTTTGTCAACCCATTTGTATGAAATAGGCGGTTCTTTACAACACCACGATAACATGATTTTTCGATATTTTGAAACATCTGTTGTTAAAGACCAGCTTATGTTCAGCTACCAGTTAAAAGATGGTGTGAGTAGCGATCGATTGGGCTATCTCATTTTAAGAAGAGAAGGTGTTGTAGATATGCTGAATGAGATTGGCAAAAAATAGATTTTTTCCTACTTTTACATAAATCGTTATTGCTATGTTAGTCAAAACCTTTGGCAGCGCCGTGTACGGCGTGGAAGCCATTACCATTACCATTGAAGGGCATTTAGCTCCAGGTGAATTGAAATACTTTATTGTTGGCCTCCCCGACAACGCAGTGAAGGAAAGCACCATGCGCATTGAAAGTGCTTTAAAATCAAATAAACTACACTGGCCTAGAACAAAGTATGTAGTTAATATGGCTCCTGCAGATATTAAAAAAACAGGAGCAGCATTTGATCTTCCAATTGCAACAGGAATTCTTGCTGCAACGGGACAAATAAAATGCATTGATCATTTACAAGACTTCATTATCATGGGTGAACTAGGATTAGATGGCAGTATTCAGCCCATTCGAGGTGCATTGCCTATTGCTATCCAAGCCAGAAAAGAAGGCTTCAAGGGTATGGTTGTTCCACTTGCAAATGCAAGAGAAGCTGCTATGGTGCAACAGCTCGATGTATATGGGGTTTCACATATTAATGAAGTGGTTGCACTCTTCTCAGCTAATAACAAACAAGAACCTTTGAAAGTAAATACTCGTGAAGATTTTTTCAATGCCCAACAATTTTTTGATATTGACTTCCAAGAAGTAAAAGGTCAAGAAAATATAAAGAGAGCTTTAGAAATTGCAGCAGCAGGAGGGCACAATGCAATTCTTATAGGCCCACCTGGAGCAGGAAAAACAATGCTCGCAAAAAGGCTACCAACCATTCTTCCGCCGTTGAGCTTACATGAGGCATTAGAAACAACTAAAATTCATAGCGTTGCTGGTAAGCTTCCTGAAAACGCTACATTAGTTGCTAAAAGACCTTTTAGATCGCCGCACCATACCGTTTCAGATGTTGCATTGGTGGGAGGAGGTGGCATCCCTCAACCTGGAGAAATTTCATTGGCGCATAATGGGGTATTATTTCTTGATGAGTTACCTGAGTTTAAAAGAACAGTACTAGAAGTGATGCGACAACCAATGGAAGAGAGAAAAGTTACGATTTCAAGAGCTAGAATTGCAGTTGACTTTCCAGCTAGCTTTATGCTTATAGCTTCCATGAACCCTTGTCCATGCGGCTTTTACAACCACCCAGAAAAAGAGTGTACTTGCGCACCAGGTACAGTTCAAAAATACCTTAATAAAGTCTCTGGACCTTTATTAGATAGAATTGATTTACATGTTGAAGTTACTCCAGTTAGCTTTCAGGAATTGAGCAGTCAACCTAAAGGAGAAAACTCTTCAGTAATTCGTGAGCGAGTCATTCGAGCAAGACAAATTCAAAGCGATCGATTTAAAGAGCAAGAAGGAATTTTTGCAAATGCACAAATGAATACTAAACTTTTAAGAGAGATGTGCATATTACAACCAGCCGGTGAAAGCCTTTTGAAATCAGCCATGGAAAAACTTAATTTAAGTGCAAGGGCCTATGATAGAATTTTAAAAGTGAGCAGAACCATTGCCGACTTAGAGCAAGCAAATCAAATAGAAACACATCATGTAGCAGAAGCTATTCAATATAGGAGTTTAGATAGGGAAGGATGGGCTGGATAAAAAAGGCGCAGTAATTACTTACTACGCCTAGCCATCACCACTTCTCTACGCATCTATTTATTTCATCATCACTTTTACAGGTTTGTATGTAACACCATTGGCCCCAGTTAAATGAAGAATCATAATTCGTTGTCCACCATTATATGCATCCTGACGACCTAATTCAACTGTTACTTGGTTTTCACCTTGTATTGCTTGAATGGCTCTGCTCATTACTACCCTACCTGTTGCAGCATCTGTCATGCGCATAGTTAAAGGCATTTCAACTGCACTGCGGAATTGAACAGTAAATCTTCCATTGTTAGGATTCGGAAATGCTTGAACTTCTTTAGCTTCTAAGCTCCGTAGATAATCTACATCTACTTTTGTGAATCCAACTTTTCCAAGTGTTGTATTTACTGCAGTATTAGCTGCATTCACTTCAATACTAAAAATGACACTGGTGATATCGTTCGCATTCAACTTACCAGCTAAACCTGCACTTGTGAAGTCGTTTAAGCTAATTTGATACTCACGCTTATTCTGATCGAGGTTAATAGTATAGGTATATTGGTTATTCCATTCTTTCACACCTTCTTTTACAAGTATGATTTTTAGCTTTTGTCCGCCTGCCGCTTCAAAGCGCAAGGTTTTATAGGCTCTTAAATCAGCCGCTGCTGCACCGCCTCTTAAGTACTTATAGGCAGTAATATAATTGCTGGTGGTACCTTCTATTTTAACATCGCGGAATAGTGGATATTCATCTTGGTAAACACGACCAGCATCATTATTTACTGTAAAGTTTTTGATAGTGGTTCTTGCACGGTCATAGTCTAATCCCCAAATACCATCACTCATATATACCAAATCCATTAGTTCGCCATTGATAAACATACGCACATCACTTTCAAATCCATCACGCATATCTATTTCAATCATAGAACGACCTTCTCCTTGCAATGTAAACGGAACTTTACGTTTTGTAATTTGAGCTTGCTCACTTAGCTTTTCATCTAATTCGAAATATCCAGTCGTTTTTTCAGTTGTATTTTCGAGTGTAAGGATCAGTTTACTTCCCACACGACGGCCAGCAACTACATAGGCACCAGGTAAAACTGCATTTTTAGCTCCTTGGGTAATTCTGCCAGCAACTTGTAATCTATTCAAAATATCTGTTCCGAGCTGACGCATCATTTCTGGGGTTTCTGCCCATACTTGGAAATTATACATCACATCATCATTCACATAATCCTTCGTGAACCATTTGCTTTCAATATTAAAATTATCACTACCTGCTTTCGTACCAGCAGAGAAGCTCATAGCATATTCTACTTTACCACTCTCTTGACGAATTTTATAAGCCAACATATTCACTGCACCTATATTTACTCGTTCTACACCCAACATTTGAGCACCACGCAAACGATCACAAATAGGTTTGGTGTGGTTGTACACCTGATCCAAAGTTTTGGTAGCAAAAGCAACACCTCTTGCAATATTAGATCTTGTAAAGTCAACACTCATCACTTCCACTGCATTGGTAAACTGAGTTAAATCGGTTGGAGATGTTACAAAGGCTTGGTAACCAGGTAATCCAGCTGGCATAATATCTACCAGTCGAACTGCTCCAGTACTCATAGTACTCACTCCATTTCTATCAGTACTTACAGGACCACTCCACTTAGGTGTTGCACCATAGTTAGTTTCAGCTACAACACCTGCCTTTGCCATTGCCAAATTGCGCTTTCCAATCACTTCACCCAAACTATAACTCTCTACTCCACCCGTTGCACCGCCACTTACACCACAACTTACAGTGAACTCAGGGTCTAAGGTTAATCGAGTAAATCCACCATTTGGAGAAGCTCCAGCTTTCATTAAAATAACCAAATTAGAATCACTCACTACCCAACTCTTCATTCTATTATAATCGGCTCCTGTGAATGTAAAAGTGTAGGTAATTGTAAATCCAGCACCAGTTGTACCAGCATCATCTTTAATGCCTACAAAAGGACTGCTGATTCCTGTGAAAAAGTTTTGATAAGAACCATCGTTTCCAAAAGACCATACTGCATTGCTAGGAGTACGAGTTCTTAAAGTAGTATTCACTGGGAAACCAAACGTTACATGGCTTAGGTCTTTAGATGTACTAGGACTAGTAACTCTAATAATCCATAGCATAGTTTCACAATCATCTATAATGCTATCAACCCTAGCAGTCCATTCATTCTGGTTCACAGTTGGCTGTGTACCACAATTTGTAACGGTTATAGCAGCAGTACGTTGATTCGTTCCACAACTATTTGTAACAGTATATGTAATTTGAGCTGTACCAGCTGCAACACCAGTAATTAATCCAGTTGTTGGATGAACTGTTGCTATTGAAGGCTGTGCAGAGCTCCACACTCCACCAGTAGTTGCAGATGCCCAAGTAACTTGACTGCCAGCACAAACTTGTGTTGCACCAGTAAAGGTGGCAGGTCGTACAGGAGGACCATTCACTTGAATTGTTTTAGTAACTTCTGCAACACCACATTGCTCTTCTATTATATATCGAATAGTAGCATTTCCTTCAGCAACACCTGTAACAACACCAGTAGTTACATTCACTGTTGCAATATCGGTTTGAGTACTTAACCAAAAGCCATTTGGAGTTGAACTGGTAAAAGTTGTATTGGCACCCATACAAACCTCATTTGCGCCAATAATAGCTTTCGGAGTAGCAGGCGGATCTTTAACAGTAATGGTTCTAGTAACAACTGTAGAACAAGCTTCAGAAGAAGTTACAGTGTATCTAATAGTTGTAGTACCCGCTGCAACACCTGTAACCTGACCATTGCTATTAACAGTAGCGACTTCTGTATTCAAGCTAGTCCATACACCATTTGGTGTTGCATTTTTGAACTGAACATTGGTACCTCTACACACTTCTTGAAAACCTGTTATTGCAGCAACTGTAGGTGGAGTACAAGGAGGAATACATGGAGTAGTAATGACTGGATCTACCATATAACTCACAAACCCTCCATTAGGAGATGCTCCTGCTTTTGTTAAAACGATCAATGTATTCGTTCCATTTACCCAGTTTTTAATAGTAGTATAATTCGTTCCAGTATAGGTAAATGTGTATACAATGCTAAAACCTGCATCATTCGTTCCTGCATCATCTTTTATTCCATTAAATGGAGAACTAATGCCAGGTATATCGTTTTTGTAAGATCCATCGTTACCGTATGACCAGGTTGCATTACCAGGTGTCCTCGTTCTAGTATTTGCATTTACAGGAAACCCAAATGTTACATGACTTAAATCTTTAGAGGTAGAAGGACTGCTTACTGTAATTGTAAATGTGATGCTATTACAATCATCTACAACAGAATTTAATATTGCCGTCCACTGGTTGGTGTTACTCCCTTGTCCGAATGCAGCAAGCGAAACGAATAAAGGCAGAATCCAACGAAGCAAATAGGTAAAAATCGTTTTCATGGCTATAGTTTGAAGTGTGACTGATACAAGTAACTGATAGTGTCGCTCAAGACAACTATTCCAATACACCTGTCTATGCAAATTACCTATGGCCCAATCGACCACCTATCAAGCAAACTTGAATTATGGTTAGTAGTACTACTACACTTTTATGACTCTGATTACGAATGCTTTCTGCAAATAAAAAAGGCGAGTCATTTACGACTCACCTTATATTTTCTGTGTTTGATTTGATCTTTATCGCTTGATGCTGATCTTCGCTGGCTTATAACGTAGGCCATTTGCTCCGTCCAAGTTCACTATGTACAAGCCTTGGCTTGACATATTCTCTTGTCTGCCCATCTCTACGGTTACCTGGTTCTCACCCTGTACCGCTTGGATAGCTCTACTCATCACCACCCTGCCCGTTGCAGCATCTGTCATACGCATTTTTAACGGTGCTTCTACTGCACTGCGGAACTGGATCGTAAATCTGCCATTACTTGGGTTTGGATACAACTGTACTTCCTTCGCTTCTAAACTACGTAAGTAATCCACATCAACCTTCGTGAAGCCTACTTTACCTAATGTCGTATTTACTGCAGTATTCGCTCCGTTTACTTCAATACTAAACACTACGCTTGTTACATCATTTGCTTTGATCTTACCGCTAATGCCTGAGCTTACAAAATCATTTAAGCTGATTTGATACTCACGTTTTGCTTGGTCTAAATTGATGCTATATGTGTATTGATCGTTCCAGTTCGCTACACCTTCTTTTACCAAAGTAATTTTTAATTTGTGACCTCCTGCAGCTTCAAAGCGTAGTGTCTTGTATGCACTTAAATCTGCAGCAACACCACCTCCTCTTAAGAACTTATAAGCGGTAATGTAGTTGCTTGTAGTTCCTTCTATCTTAACATCCCTAAACAATGGATACTCATCTTGGTATACCCTAGATGCATCATTCGTTACAATGAAGTTTTTGATAGTTGTTCTTGATCTGTCAAAGTCCAATCCCCAGATACCATCACTCATATATACTAGGTCCATTAGCTCTCCATTGATGAACATACGCACATCACTCTCAAATCCATCACGCATATCTAACTCTAAAGTAGAGCGTCCACGTTGTTGTATCGTAAATGGAACAGTACGCTTTGTAACTGACGACTTCTCATTTAACTTCTCTTCTAACTCAAAATATCCATTGCTATTGGCTGTGCCGTTCTCAACACTTAATACCAACTTACTACCTACACGCTGGCCACTTACTACGTACGCACTTGGTACAACAGCATTGTTATTTCCTTGAGTCAATCTGCCATAAGTACCAAGTTTAGATAAAATTTCAGAAGCCAAGCGACTTGTTAATCCAGGTGTTTCTCCCCAAACCTGGAAATTGAACATAGCATCATCATGCTGAATATCTTTTGTGAACCACTTACTTTCAATTTGAATCTCGCTTCTTCTAGAAGAAGCACCAGCAGAAAAGCTCATGGCAAATTCTACGCTTCCATTTTCTTGACGAATTCTATATGAAAGTACTTCAATACCATTCAGTTGAATTTTTTCTATTCCAATTAACTGAGCACCGCGCAAACGATCACAAATAGGCTTAGTGTGGTTATATACCTCATCTAAAGTTTTAGTAGCAAATGCAACTGCACGTGGTACATTACCTTTTGTAAAGTCAACACTCATTACTTCAACCGCATTGGTAAACTGTGTTAAATCGGTTGGAGATGTAACAAACGCTTGATACCCCTGTAAGCCATTAGGCATTACATCGCGCAATCTGATTTGTGTAGTATTTTCAGATGCAATTCCATTTCTATTAGTTTCAGCGACTGGACCATTCCATTTTGGAGTTGCACCATAATTTGTTTCACCTAATTGACCAGCTTTTGCTTTAGCCATATTGCGCTTGCCAATTACTTCACCTAAGCTATAGCTTTCAATACCGCCACCTGAACCGCCACTTACACCTTGAGTAACAAATACCTCTCTTTCACAAACTGTTACACAACCTGCAGGAGAAGTGATTGTCAAACTCACTTTGTATGGTCCGGGTGCACCATAAACAACAACTAAAGAATCAAATGCTATAACTGCATTACTTGTATCACTAGCTTTCCATGAATAGGTAAACCCAGCTTGAGGAGCTATTGGTTTAAATACAAATCTATGACCAGGAAACTCAAGAGTATCTGCATTACTTGTAAATCCACAAGTTGGATTAGGCAATTGTGTAACTACAAATGGAGATAGAGAAGTTCTATTACAACCATTGTCGGCAGTTACCTTAACTGTAAAAGAACCTGTTGTATCTACTACTAAAAATCTCCTTGTAGAGTCTTGTAACAACACATTGTTTTTATACCATTGGTATTGACTAAATCCAGATGGTGCTGTTAAGGTAGTTGTATTACCTGCACAAATAGTGGTGTCACCAAGAACCGATGGAGCTGCTATATTACATATGTAACCAGCATCAATTGTTGGATTAACACGCGGAATTCCATTTTGTAACAAATTCATTACAATTACTGGAGAAAAACCAGTTAATGAATCAGCATCACTGTTATTATCAGTTCCAGCAGTAATTGTTCTTTTTGTAATAACTCTTCCATCAACAGAAACTGGGAATCTTACTTGATAATTTCCACTTTCAGTAATGATAAAATTATAGTAACCCGGACGACCTTGATTATCATTTGCAGTGAATAAAGAGTCAACAGCTACAAATTGATTAGATCCGTTCTGCTTGAATAGAACAACTTTTACTTGATTGATACCGTTCGAAACGGGTTCATTCTGTATACCATCAGCATTATCATCTCTCCATACATAATTACCCAAAGATCCTATAGGATAATAACCAGCATCAATAGTTGTATTGTGCTTATCTTGACCAGTACCAGCAGCATTAATTGTTACCAAACCACTTCTTCCGGTGGTTACATTCATATCAGAGTTTTCATCAGTTTGCGGAGCTTGATTAACAACTGGGGTTGGTAAATAATGTGCATAAGAAGTAGGGAATTGAACATAATATTTACCAGAAGGAAGTTCTACAAACTTGTAATAACCCGGCCTTCCTGAGAAGTCATTCGCAGTTACTGTAGAATCTAACAATATGTCATCATTGCCACCTATTGCATTATCAGGTCCAGCGCCATACAAATACACTTTTACTCCATTTAAACCTAAAGAAGGAGCTTCATCTTGTAAACCATTCTTATTTACATCAATCCAAACATAGTTTCCTAGTGAACCAAGCACTGGGTTACAGTTAGTAAACATACCAACCATATTAGGAGTAGCTGGTAAAAGCTGGCTGTTATTGTCAGCGCGACTAACTTGATAAGTAATTGAATTATTCATTCTTAATCCAACAGGTGTTCCTAAAGGCGCACGCATTGGCCATGTAAATTCAATACTATCTAATATTCCAAGAGGCACAGTTCTGGAAAGCTTGATTGCTTTCACTGTTGTTATATCAACAGGAGGAACTGAAGTCCAAACTGGTGTTGTACAACCTGCAGCATTCACCGCTGGTGTAACATCGTTGATACATGGATTATTGGTTGTTGTATAAAACACAGTCGTATGAGGATCAGAAATAGATACTGGACCTACTAAATTTGCAAACCATTGTGATCCCCTGTTATCTCCAATGAATGGGAATACATCTACCAACACCAAATCCTTCGATGCAACGTTTCCAAGATTAGATACAGTTACTTTATAATTAACTGGTCCTCCCTCTTGAGCAACAGCAAAGTCTGGGAAATACACAAAATTAGAGTCACAACCAGACTGTCCTTTCCTTGCTCTTAATGCAACAGAGCTAATAACAGTAACTGGCACATTGGATGTAAGTATATTTTGCTGAATACCATTGCTGCTCTCTAATCGCATTCTATTATTAATGCTTCCAGCCGGAGTACCGGGTTTGATTACAGTTCTAAAATCAATTCTGAAAGTTCTTCCAGGAACTAAAGTGCCTAAAGAGAATGTAAGAACATTCCCTTGAATTGTAGGCTCAATTGAAGTTACGGGCCCATTCGGACTTACGCTATAAAATGTAGCCGAACCTGGAACGTATTCTAATCTATTGTCTAATGTATCTGTTACAATTACATTTTCAGCATTAATTGTTCCACCTAGTTGTACACTAAAGCGATATCCTACAGTATCACTAGCTCTAAAATCTGAAGGCGAACTTGGATTTCTACTTTTTGAAGCTGTATTAAATGAAGGATAAGGCTTCAAAATTTCGGATGTACTTGTACATGTTGAGAAATTAGTTGCTACACCATTATAAAAGAAAGTACCAGTGGATGCATTGGCAACAAGTGTACCATCATCTCCTGGATTATTTGTTAAATAGGTGGTACCCTCAACTATTGGAGTGCCATCTTTCTTACCTTCTGTAACAGTTCTAATTCTTCCGCTATAAGACAAATCTTGTCGGCTACCAATTGGTAAAGGCCCTCTAGTGGTAATACGAACATCAGTAATGTATTGCCCAGCAGGTAAATTTACAGTTACATTTCTTGCACCACTATTATTCTGAAGGAATTGAGAGGTAAATGTACCTGCAGTAATAAAGTTTACCTGTGTATTTGTTTTATACTGAACTACGATAACTGGATTAGGAGCCAAGCTATCAAAACCATCAAAAACAGGATTCACACGAATCACATTCATATCAACTGCTCTATCTACAGAATAATTAACTTGAACAGAATCTAACTCTGTGTTTCCATTATTTGCCCATCCTTGTCTAAATGTATTTCCTGAAGTAGCAGGTAAAACGTGTCTGCTTAACCAGCTTGCAGTAGCAGCAGTAATACCAGCTCCTGTACAAATTAAACTAGCATTCGTTGCTTGTAAAGCAAAGCAAACTTCACTTCTTTTTGAACTTTTTTCAGTTGTACCAATCGGTAATGCAGGTACAAATCCTGATAGATTTGCAACATTACATACATTGGTTCCAACTTGAAAAGTTGGACTATTATATCTTACACTAATATGGGCATTACCACCTGAAATATTGCCAGGCCACAACCATGTGATGGTTCTATTGCTTGCATTATAAATTGGCTGATTTGAACCTGGGAATGCAGTTGCTGCAACAAATACTGCCCCTACAGGAAGTGTATCAATTACTACAAAATCAACCAAATCTAATTGACCAGTTGTTGAAGAAGAAGGAACACTTAAAGCAAGACGATAAATTGTGATATCGTTCGGAGCACCACCTGCATGTCTTGTTTTTGTGATATTATGCTTAAGAGATGCGATGGCAGTAACTATGGTTGCATTACTTAAAACAGGGCCAGTAGAATTATCTGCATTTACATTGTTATCTGCATCTATTGAAGTTACAATACTCGGTGCATAGCCATTGGGTGTTACACCATTTCTGTATCTGAAACGAATTTGTAATTGACCAGTACTTCCTGCTGGAAGAGGATTTACATATGTAATAGTTACTCTATTATTACCGGCAGAGTAAGAAGCATTCGCAACTTGTGTATTATTGAAATTGATTGAATTGCTAAAATTATTTACATCAAATGGCTCTAAGTTTTGCGGCAAATCAATTGTTGCAACTACGTTTTGACCGTTTTGATTTAAACTACTTAATTGGTAATTTAAAGTATAAATAAATTGTGCTCCTGTTTCAATACTATTTACGTTCGCACTACCTTGAACAGTAAATTGAACCTGTGCATTTGAACCTACTGTTATCCCAACAAGAAATACAAAAGCCAGAATTTTTATTAATTGGTGTAAATTTTTTTTCATTGTGTATGTCTTTAAGGATTATTGGCAATCTTTTATAGTCACAAATGTGACTTCTGCATTCTTATTAATTCCTATTACTACCTTACAAGCTTTCTGAGACCCATTTAATTGATACTCCCAAATTGTATTTGCTACCTTACGATCAGGCTCTCCTAATAATGCAATCAACTCCTTACTTGTAGTTGTATATGTACCCATTATTGCACCATCCTCTTTTTGTTCAGCAACTTCCTCTGAGAATTTTTCTTTTATTAAATGTTGCATTGCCTTAAAAGCGTTGACACGATTGGCTTGCTTATTTTCTTTAAAATTTTTACTCATTTCTTTAAACTCCTCTGGAATAGCTTGCTGAGAAATAGCCGCTTGAGGCAGTATTAATGTGCTAAGAATGGCAAACAAAACGATGCCAAAAAAAGATTTCATCTGTTTTGCAACCTGACTTTTGTTCATAATCGGGGTTTTTAATTCAATATTTATGCAAGTTAGTTTCATATCCTTTGGTTTTCAATTAAATTGACCTTAATAAATGTAATAATTAGCACTACATATATAAATTTTAATATATATAAATGCGTATCGTTATATTTAACGCAAATTACCTATCCTTCATTGTTACACCTATCAAGCAAACTTGAATTATGGTTAGTAGTACTACTACACTTTTATGACGCTGATTACGAATGCTTTCTGCAAATAAAAAAGGTGAGTCATTTACGACTCACCTTATATTTTCTGTGTTTGATTTGATCTTTATCGCTTGATGCTGATCTTCGCTGGCTTATAACGTAGGCCATTTGCTCCGTCCAAGTTCACTATGTACAAGCCTTGGCTTGATCTGCCCATCTCTACAGTTACTTGGTTCTCACCTTGTACCGCTTGGATAGCTCTGCTCATGACTACCCTGCCCGTTGCAGCATCTGTCATACGCATTGTTAACGGTGCTTCTACTGCACTGCGGAACTGTATCGTAAATCTGCCGTTGCTTGGATTAGGATACAATTGTACATCCTTCGCTTCTAAACTACGTAAGTAATCCACATCAACCTTCGTGAAGCCTACCTTACCTAAAGTTGTGTTCACTGCAGTATTCGCTCCGTTTACTTCAATACTAAACACTACGCTTGTTACATCAT
>JAKRSC010000028.1:0-251503 GCA_022402565.1 Hydrotalea sp.
AAACGAATACTCAAACACATTTAATAACCATCAAAAGAAAGCAGCCTAAATCGCTCAAAAAAATAGTCCACTTTTTGTTTGGAGTTCCAAAGCTAGCCTAGCTGGACACAGCGGCTCGCCGAGGACCGCGTGGACAGCAGGCTTTCAGCGACGGCGCGTGGGCAAGACAAAACGCGCGGAGCGATCGTGTTTGTCTTGAATTTTCTTTGCTACTTTCTTTTGTTCAAGCAAAAGAAAGTAGGGAGAAGAAAGTTAGAATCGAATGTTTTTGTTCTCACAACGAGAGATTTCTGACGATGAGTGTCGATAATCATAACCCGCCTTCGACACATGTCCCTGCCCTTCGGGAGCCTCAGGGACCGGGCAGGAAAGACCACCTATTCAAACTCATTCACAATCCTAAACCCACTCTCCTTCAACAATTGCTCCTTTTTAAACAACTCAATATCACTCGCCACCATTTCCTTCACCATACTCGATAAAGTGTACTTAGGTTTCCAACCCAACTGCTGCTGCGCTTTGGTAGGGTCGCCAATTAATAGGTCCACTTCTGTTGGACGGTAATACCTTGGGTCTACCTTCACCACTTCTTGTCCTATTTTGATTTTATCGTTGCCGCCATTGTTCACTACCACGCCTATTTCCGATTCACCACTGCCCTTGAATTCTAATTCCACGCCCACTTCTGCAAACGACATCCTTACAAAATCGCGGATATACGTAGTGATGCCTGTTGCTACTACATAATCGGTTGCTTGGTCTTGCTGCAACATCAACCACATGGCTTCTACATAATCCTTCGCATGACCCCAGTCGCGCTGTGCGTTGAGGTTACCTAGATAAATACAATCCTGCAATCCCAAGGCAATCTTCGCAACGCCACGCGTGATTTTTCTCGTTACAAAAGTCTCACCCCTTAAAGGCGACTCGTGGTTGAACAGGATACCATTGCAAGCATACATATCATACGCTTCGCGGTAGTTCACAGTAATCCAGTATGCGTAGAGCTTTGCTACTGCATACGGACTTCTCGGATAAAACGGTGTCGTCTCGCTCTGAGGTACTGCTTGCACCAAGCCGTACAACTCAGAAGTAGAAGCCTGATAAAACTTCGTCTTCTTGGTAAGACCTAATAAACGAATAGCTTCCAATATTCTCAAAGCCCCTATACCATCTGCGTTAGCAGTGTACTCTGGTGTTTCAAAACTCACATGCACGTGGCTCATGGCAGCCAGGTTATAGATCTCATCGGGTTGTACTTCCTGAATGATGCGGATGAGGTTGGTGCTGTCGGTTAAATCGCCGTAGTGCAACACCAAATGACGAGTAGGGGTATGCGGATCTTCATACAAATGATCAATACGCTGGGTGTTGAATAAAGAGCTACGGCGCTTGATACCATGCACTTCATACCCCTTCTTCAATAACAATTCTACCAAATAGGCACCATCTTGTCCTGTGATGCCCGTAATCAATGCCTTTTTCATGTATTTCTATTTATTCTTTTCAAATGCGATCAATGTATCTGTAATTCGCTCCAAAGTTACAGTAGCTTTCCAATTCAGTATGCGTTCTTCTTTTTCAGGATGGGTCACAACGGGGATAGAATTTGTCTTCCGACTACCAAGTACCGCTGATGAAAAAGATGTTCCGCAGAAGTGAACGATTAAGGTTGAAGCTTACTTATGCAGTTTGATTCACATATTGGCTTTCAAAAACCGTTGATGGTACTTCCGTCCAGCAACACTTGCGAAAATACCCCTGTTAATCGTCAGTTTTGACGACATGATTATTTAGCCATGCAACTATTTGCTCAAACTTCGATTGACCAGAAGCAATACTTATAACAAATTTGTATTTTTCGTCCAGGCTTGCACTTATGTCTAAACCATTGTTAATTAGTAAAATTCGCATAAGAACATAACCTGTTCTTTTATTACCATCAATAAATGGATGATTCATCAAAATGCTTTCAATGAGCGAGGCAGCTTTATGTATTGGAGTTGGATGAAGTTCTTTATTATAAAAGCATTGAAATGGTCTTGCCAAAGCAGATTCTAGTACTGATACATCTCTAATCCCATGAGAACCACCAAATGTATTTATAAGCGCTTGATGGATTTCTTCAACTTCCTTGATGGAGATCATTGAGCAAGTTTGGCTAATAATTCTTTGTCTTCTGACAGTATTTTATTGAACGAAGAAGCAAAAGAAGATGTAACCTCATTTTTTGTGTCCAAATCTTTTAAAAAAGCAAGTAGCTCTTCTAAAGCTTTATCTGAAAAGTGATCTAAAACTTTATTGATTTCATATTTAATTTCCTCTTTCGACATCTTGATCAATTTGAATATGAATTTACAGCTTTTTTGAAATGAAATGCTCTAATAAACGAACGCTTAACTAAGAAAACTACGCACCACCTCATCCAATGATGCCTTTTTCATGTATTTCTATTTATTCTTTTCAAATGCAATCATTCGATCAATAATTCCCTCCAAAGTTACAGTGGCTTTCCAGACCAATACCCTTGTCAGTTTGTCGGGATGTCCCTTACCGATTTTAATTTGCCACCGCATAATGTATACACGTTTTAGCTGCAGTGACATTATTACATCCAGCGATTTTTGAATCGATATATGTATTCATTTGCTCAAACTTCCTATTTCAGGTTGAAGTGCAGATGTTGTTGATACTTTCTCGCATCATTTTTTCCAGCATGTAAAGTGCTTTTCATTTAAACCGTTTCCATGATGTGCGCAGTCTTTGATGCTTCTTATTTCAATCATTGAAAATCTAAATTATACATCAACGGTTGAAGAAAAAGTGTACGACATACTGCATTTTGCTAAACCCTTCTATGCCAAAAGTCTTGTTCTTTCTAAAAATTAAATCTTAATGGATATTTGAAGCTTTCCCCCTAACCCATCCTGAATAATTCTTTGCAGTGTTGAAAAACGAACATCTTTCAAGTCTTTCTCAAGTTTTGAGATATAAGATTTATTAGTTCCTGCAAGTTCGGCAAGTTGTTCCTGTGTCATACCTTTTTCATGTCTGGCTTGCTGAATAAGTACTCCCAATTTGAAAGCTTCAAATTCACGGTCGTAATGATCACGTTTTTTTGTGCCTTTCGGTCCGACTTTTTCGTCAATAAAATCTCTAAGGCTTGTTAAATTTTTTTTCTTCATAATACTGTATTTTAATTTTTGCAGCTCTTTCAAGTTCCGCTTGTGGTGTTTTTTGTGTTTTCTTTTGAAAACCGTTTCCTATAACTACAAGATCATTTTTGTCAAAGAAGCAAAAAATGCGATAGATATTGCTACCAACTTGAACTCTAATTTCATAAAGTCCGTCAGTATTCTCCAAATGCTTGAAGTAGATTTCAGGAATGCGGTCAAGCGTTTCAAGAATCTCCAAAGTCCAAAGAATTTTCTTCTGAACTTTCCAAGGCTGACTGTCATAGAAATCTCTAAAATAATCTTTGAAGAAAAAAAGTGCTCGCTTATTGCCCACGGAGCGAAGTTATTAAAAGTAGTCCAATCAGACAACTTCAAGTTGTAGGTAATTTTTATATTGTATTGACACAGAATTCAGAAAATTACGCACCCCCTCATCCAATGATGCTTTTTTCATGTATTACTGTTTATTCTTTTCAAATGCAATCATTCGATCAATAATTCCCTCCAAAGTTACAGTAGCTTTCCAATTTAGTACCCGTGCTGCTTTTTCAGGATTGCCTCGGCCAATTTTCAATTCATTGGGTCTGAAGAACTTTGGATCAATAACCAAATGATCTTCATAGTTGAGTCCAAGTTGACGGAAGGTATATTCAATAAAATATTTCAAAGAGTGTGTTACACCCGTACAAATCACATAATCATCGGGTTGTTCTTGTTGCAACATGCGCCACATGGCGTTCACGTATTCAGGCGCCCAACCCCAATCGCGCTCAATATCAATATTACCTAATTGCAATTTCTCTTTGGAGCCCTGTTGTATGCGGACTGCCGTTGCAATAATTTTTCTCGTTACAAATCGTGGTGGACGCAAAGGCGACTCATGGTTGAAGAGTATGCCTGTACAAGCATAGAGCTGATAGGCCTCGCGATAATTCGCTACTTTCCAAAACGCCGCCGCTTTAGCTACTGCATACGGACTCCTTGGACGAAAAGGTGTTTCTTCTGTAGCAGGCGTATTACCGATATCTCCAAAACACTCACTAGAGCCGGCATTGTACATTTTCACGGGCATATCCATGAAACGGATGGACTCTAATAAGTTGAGTGTACCAATGCTGATGCTCTCCAATGTTTCAACTGGCTGCTCAAACGACAAACCCACCGAGCTTTGTCCCGATAAATTGTAAATCTCATCAGGTCTAATTTTCTTCAGTGCTTGGAGTGTACTGCGGAAGTCAATCAGGTTGAGGGAGTGAAACTGAATATCCTTGCGAATACCCAAGATATCTAAGTTGCGAAATGAAGCGGCATCGGCATCACGTGAAGTGCCAAACACTTCATATCCCTGTTGCAACAACAGCTCAGAAATGTAAGCGCCGTCTTGTCCGCCCACTCCTATTACTAAAGCTTTTTTCAATGAAGTATAAACTGTTTAATTTTTCTCAATGGCTTGAGGTAGAGCGTGAACCAATAGGGTGTAAGGTCATTCACTTTCCAAGCTTTTCGATCATTTTGATTGGCGAGCAGTCTGTTCTTCCAACTGCTGTTGCTCATCCCACCAGTGCGCATGTGCACACATACTTCCGGCAAATAAACAACATTTGCTTCATGCTTATACAGGAATCGCAGCATCAATTCATAATCTGCTGCCGAACCCAGTTCTAAGCGAAAGCCACCCCATTGTTCATAACAGCGGCGGTGGACAAAAAAGCTAGGATGCGGAGGCATCCAACCGTATAAAAAAGAAGTGCGCCTATAATTACCCGATATCCATTTGCGCACTATTTGCTGTGTGTTGTTGAAGGCTACATACAACAAATCGCCATACACCGCATCTGCCTGCGATTGTTGAAATTGATGGGCTATTTGTTCCAACACACAAGGATGTGCGTAGAAATCATCCGAGTTGAGGATACAAATAACATCGCCCGTAGCTCTTTGTATCCCTTTATTGATAGCATCGTAAAATCCTTTGTCTTGTTCTTGTACAATATGCACATGAGGAAATTCATGTTGAACAATCGATAAGGTATCATCTGTAGAACCTCCATCCATCACCCAATGTTCTATATGCGGATAAGTTTGTGCCTGCACCGATGCCAATGTTTGTCGAATAGTAGCAGCGCTGTTGTATGTGGCGGTGATGATGGAGAAAAGCATTAAAAAAATTTCTACGTATTTTTTTAATTAAGGCTTTTGCAATAAAAAACCTATTGAATCTGAAAAAAATGGAGACTTGATATAAAAGTCGCTGCCAAAAAATGGTAAAACATCATGATAGTTATAATGCTTACTCAAAAGAGATAAATTTGATTCTTGAGCTAATCTTTCAAAATCGATAGGTAGTAAAGTAGTAATATGCGCGGGATAGGATTCATTTTGGAAGTATCTGTGTTGTCCTTTTAGTAAAAATAAAAATCGCGCTATAAGATTAATGCTATGAGGAGTTGATATAAAAGCATATCCTCCTTTTTTCAAGACTCGATATACTTCGCGGAAATAAAATCTTGGATTCTCTAAATGCTCAATTACTTCTAATGATACTAATAATTCGATAGACTCATTATCTATCGGCCACATCTGATTAAGGTCGGCCTGAAATGTTTCACTAATATCTGATAGAGATTTAGGTGGGTCGTAATCAACTAAAATTAACTTCTTAGCATATTGCTTTAAGGTTTCAGCAAAATCACCCCTCCCGCAACCAATATCTGCTATAATAAGTTTTTCGCTTAGAAGTAAGGGTTCAATAGCTTTTTTTGCCATTGCCTTAATTGAGAAAGATGAAGTTCCTTCTTCTTGTTTACCTATTACAAACATACTTTAATTCAATTTTTGCTTTACCCTCTTTCCACCACAATATTTTCCATAACCAACATGTCCATTTGTGTTCTTAAGAAGCAATCGAGCGCTTCTGCAGGTGCATTCACAATCGGCTCATTTTCGTTGAAGGAAGTATTGAGTAAGATTGGTATGCCCGACTTTTTTTGGAATGCTGAAATAAGTGCATAATAACGAGGCGAAACTGCTTGATCTACCGATTGCAATCGGCCTGTACCATCAACATGCGTTACGGCTGGAAGCTGGTTTCGCTTTTCTGCACGAATAGGAAATACTTTTTCCATAAATGGCACCAAATCGTTCAATTCAAAATATTCCTCTACATACTCTCTAAGGATACTGGGTGCAAATGGACGAAAGCTTTCTCTTCGTTTAATTTTGCTATTCAACAAATCTTTGGCATCTGCCCTGCTGGGATCGGCTAAAATGGAACGACCACCCAATGCCCTAGGACCAAACTCTGCCCTTCCCTGAAACCATCCAACTACTCCGGCATTGCGTATTCTTTCTGCAACATATTCATAAAGAGCTTCGTCCTCTAATTTTTTATATGCAATACCTCGGTCTTGAAGTAGTTGCTCAATTTCATCATTGTTAAACCTTGCTCCCGTATAAGCCGAATAAATTGGCGCAACACGTGGCTGAGCAAATGTTTGGTGATACACAAACTGTGCAGCTCCCATTGAAATACCTGCGTCATGTCCTGCAGATGGAATATATACTTCAGTGAATCCTGTATTCCGTGTTATTTTACCATTGGCAACACTATTTTGTGCTACACCCCCGGCAATACATACTCGCTGCAATCCGGTTCTTTTTTGCAAATGTTGTAATACATGAAAAATAGTTCTTTCTGCAGCTTGTTGTACCGATGCTGCCATGTCTTTGTGGTATTGACTCAATGGTTCAGATGCTACCCTAGCAGGTCCAAACTTTTGCACCAATTTTTCTCCAAATAAACTGGGTACAGTAGGAATATTATTGTCACCATACGACACAAACCCTTTTGCTGGATCTCTGAAATATGTCAAATTCAATTCGAAGAGTCCGTTGGGTAAGAGCTGAACCAATTCCATCAATTGATCTGTATACTTGGCTTCTCCATAAGGGGCCAAACCCATCACTTTGTATTCATCGCCGTAATGCGGAAAGCCGAGCCATTGCGTAAAGGCGGTGTAAAAAATTCCTAAAGAATGGGGAAAATCAATAGAGTCAAGCACTTCTAATTGATTGCCTTTACCAACTGCCAACATAGTTGTAGAAAAATCTCCAGAACCATCTATACTTAATACAGCCGCTTCTTGAAAAGGAGAAGAAAAGAAAGCACTGGCTAAATGACTTCTATGATGTTCTACCTGATGAATTTTTGGACGAATGCTTTCAGCAGCTATACCAAAATGAAGAGCGAACTCTTCTTCTAATGAAGTTACTTTTTTCTGATTCAAAAAACGATCGCGGACAAAATGCCATGACTTAAGTGGATGCTTAGCCAGAAACTGTAACTTATTCCAAAACTTTGCATTGGGATCTCTTCCAATGGCAATGGCATCTACTTGTTGAATGGTAATTTGAGCCTCTTGCAAACAAAAAGCTATAGCTTTTGCAGGAAAGCCCGCCCAATGCTTCACTCTTGTGAACCTCTCTTCCTCTGTTGCCGCAATCATAACACCGTCTTTAAAAATAGCTGCAGAAGAATCGGCGTGGTAGGCATTAATGCCAAGGATATACATAGTAAAAGTTAATTTTTAATGTAAGTGCTTATAAAATTATGCTGTAAACAGCTTGTTATATTCTAGCTCAAAATTGCGCTCATGAAAAAAATAAGCAAAAGCTTTCTGCCAAGCACCTTTGCAAAATATTTCCCAGTCATGCTGTTCCAAATTAGCACAGTGTTCTAGTTGTGTAATAATTTCCTGCTTATTGGTAATGTCTATATTCCAGCCTGCACTCTGTGCTGCTAAATCATTCCAAGGTGTAAAATGACTGGTAATGACGGGTCTTCCAACAGATAATGATTCAAAAATAGCATGCCCAAAATTTTCACCCTTGGTCAACAATACCAATGCATCGTATGCGCTAATGGTATTTTGTACCAACGCAGGTTGAATATCTCCTTGATACACCACTTCAACGTGTGGCGGCAATGTTTGGATGCGTTGTTGACATAATTCCCAATAAGAAGAATCCTTAATGGGCCCATAAATAGTAAGTTCAATGTTAGTACGAACTTGTTGAAGTGCTTCCAACAAACCCAATACATTCTTTTTGGCCGAAAGAATAGAAATATATACCAACTTAAGTTTTCCTTTTTCTTTATTAGGGGGAATAAAAATGTGAAATGGTGGTTTTGGAATATTTTCTGCAATACGAACAGCAGCAGTCTTACTAATTTCTCTGTACACATCTTGTACTTCGGTAGTATGGGTAACATGCCAATAACAAGAACGAAATAATCCGAGGCTTTTCAAAGCAAATAAGTAAAATTTTTTTTGAAGGCGTTTGTTCGACATAGCTCCGGGCTGTAGCATACCCCTGGGAGATATGATATAGGTTGGGGTTAGTTGATTGCTTTTTCTTACCCAAAGTGCATAGGCTAATATACTGGGTATGTATAAGCCATTGATGTACACAAAATGCGGTGTAGAATCCTGCAGTACTTGACGATGTTGCTGAAGGGTAGGCTGTGTGCTGTAGAATACACGACAGGGCACATTGCCAATAGTTACAAGATTCCAGTCATTGGGTGTATATCCTTCATAGGGTGGATGGGCACCTAAATCGTATGCACTGGTATACACAGCTATTTCGTACTCTTTTCCCAACACTGCAATAAGGTTAACCAGCGATTGAATGGGGCCACCAGCCAAATATCCTGGATAAAAATATTCGCAAATAATGAGAATCTTTTTCAATCTACTTTTAAATATTCTTGCAATCGGTTTTTAAACCCTTGAAAACCAAAAACCGACAAGATAGTTTGTTGCAATTGTTTAGGCTGATATGATACAAGAGAATTGATTGCTTCATCTATACCATCTTCGATGTTATTGATATCATCAGGATTAACTAAATGACCTATTTCTCCATTTAACAATGCTTCGGGACTTCCATCCTTATTCCCAGCCACAACAGGTAGTCCACATGCCATAGCTTCAATAAAAACAATTCCAAAACCTTCTTTTTTGCTAGGCATCACAAATAAGTCGGCTAATAAGTAATGATCCAACAACTCATCATCTGGAACAAATCCAATTAATACTACTTGCTCTTCCACGCCATATTTTTTTATAAGCGATTTTACTCGATTATACTCTTGTTGATCTGATTTTCCAGCAATAAGGTATTTAATATTTGGATACTTGATTCGTAATGACTTCATTAGCTCAATGACCTTATCGTAACCCTTATACATTTCTGTAGAAGACAGTCTTGTTACAGTTATCAATAAAGGAGCGCTTGATTGGAGTTGATACCTGTGTTGTAAATAATAGGGCTTATCGAATTTTGTAGGAATATCAAAAAAAGCATCGATTGTATTATGAAATACTTTTAACTGAGCTGTTGTAATCCATGGATAATTGACTTGCACTTGAGTTTTTGTAAATTCACTTACACACCAAATTTCATCAACCACTTTAAATATATTCCCTTTTTTTCCATTAACAGGAGTCCATACCTCATAACCATGTGCAATTAAAACAATATGCAGCTGAGGATTGATTTTCTTTAGTAACCATCCTATGATTCCTAAATTCAAATGTCCTATGATAACAGTATGATACTTTCTTGAAAAAAGTAAACAGTAAAGGAAGAAAAACATTCTATTTCCTGCAAATCCCTTAAACCGCTTTGCTGGAAAATATTTGGGGTCATTAACTGTATCATAAGATGACCACGCATCCGCATCAATTTTACCATCTACACTCAATTCATGTAATGCCTTCAGAAAATTTCGATTGAATTTCTGAATACCCCCTGTAGGACCAAAAGCCTCCAAATAGAGAAAAAGTACTTTTTTCATAACATGTTTCTGTGGGGCAGAAAGCAAATTTATAAGTTTAGATTAGTTTGATCTAAAGTTTGTAGGTAACACCAATACCTACTCCAATGTATTTGACCGTTTTGAAATTTTTTAAAGACCATTTCCCAACCGGCATTCGATTGAATTGGTTTTACTTGTTTCATCCAGGTTTCAAAAGGAAATACAAATCCGTGCTTCGGTCGATCCCATATTGCTCTAGGCAGTTCAAAATGAAACGCTTTAATCAGTAAATGCTTGCCTTGTTCTGGACTATAGCGCACAGAGGGTGCAATTTGATATACCAAGTCCATCAATCGCTTATCCAAAAATGGTACGCGAACTTCAATACTATGCCACATGCTCATGTAATCCGTATCTTTTAAAAGCTGGTTTTGCATGTACCAATTTGTTTCTAGATAGCTCACTTGCTCATGTGCATCCAGCTTTTCATAAAAGGGCGGTAGATCAACAACATCTAGTAATTGTATAATTTCCTCTTCTGTACAATCCAACAAACGCGCTACTTCTTCTGGAATGAAAAACCCTCTATTATATAAGTAATCAATGATTGATTGAGGATGTTGAAGAAAACTTAATCGCTGCTTTTTATCATCTGGCATATAATTCAATAAGCGAAAAGTAGCTTTAGGCACTTTTTTAAGCACTCCCAATAATCCAGTTCTTTGAAAAGAAGGATAACCTCCAAACAATTCATCGGCACCAATACCGCTTAATACTGCTTTCAGTCCGTATGCCCTTGCATACTTACAAATAAAATAAGAGTTGATTCCATCATTACTAGGTTGATCTATAGATTGTAATATATCAGAAAAACTATTTTTAAACTCCTTCTCACCAATTAAGAAAGATTCATGATGCACCCTTGTTTTTTTGATGATAAGGTCTTGAAATTTTTTCTCAGAATATTTTTCATCATCAAATACTATTGAAAGTGTTCTAAGCTGTTCCCCAGCCTGCTGCTGTGCTATGAGTGTTAATAAACTGGAATCAATGCCCCCACTTAAAAACAAGCCTATAGGAGCATCTGCAAAAAGATGTCTTTTTACAGCATCTTGAAGCTCCTCTCGAATGCGCACAAGAGCTTCTTCCTCGTTAAGTATACTATAGTTATAATAAAAGCGATGAAAAAAATGAGTTGAATAGGTGAGGGTTCTTGTATCAATTTGTAAAAATGTTCCTTTAGGTAAAGGATGTACATCCTTAAGTGTTGTATGAGGCTCAGGTAAAAAACCAAATAATAGAAAATATTTCTTCCAGTTAGGATCTTCTTCCCAGTCTGGGTTTAATGATGTAAATGCTCTTACCTCAGAGGCAAAAATTAGTCCGTTTTTATTGAGGGAATAATACAAAGGCTTAATGCCGGCATGATCTCTTGCCAAAATAACTTGTTGTTTCATTTGATCATGAATAGCTAATGCAAACATGCCATTAAAACGACTAAATGCAGAAGTGCCCCACTCTTTATACGCTTTTAAAATAACTTCTGTATCGCCAGTTGTATGAAACACATGCCCAAGATGCATTAATTCTGAACGAAGTTCTTTGAAGTTATAAATCTCTCCATTAAATACCAATGCTAATTGGTTAGAAGTATCTAGCATTGGCTGATGAGAGGCTTCTGTTAAATCAATGAGCGATAAACGTCGATGACCAAAATGGACTTCCTCATCAGGAGATTTATAATACCCAGCACCATCTGGTCCTCCGTGTTGCATGGCATCTCGCATACGCAAACCATCGGCTTCACTGTACTGCTTGCTTTTGTCTATCCAACCATTGATTCTACACATAATGCTGCAATAATTGATTGACTTCTTCTTGGTACCTTTTTGAGCTATATAAGCTTGCTGCTTCTATAGCTCCACTTCTCCAACTGGGAAGTGTATGTATATTCTGATGAAAATGTAACAACTGTTTTCTTATTTGGCTGGGTTGTCCAGGTTCAATGATCCACCCATTTTCGTTGTTGGTGATTAATTCTGCAGCCCCTGTATGGGTACTTACTAATGCAGGTACACCACAAGCCATTGCTTCTGGAACCACCACTGCCCAACTATCTAAATACGACGGCAACAACAATAGTTCTTGTTCTTGTAAAATGTTACAAAGGGCTTCATGCCCTAAAAAAGAATGATAAATGATATTGCTGTGTTTTTGAATATATTGATCCAATAATGAAGTTGCATCTCCACCTGGCCCTACGATGGTTAATTGAAATTCAAAATCAGTTTTATCGTCAAAGAGTGCTTGTAACAAATCTGCAATTCCCTTTCTATACATAACTGCGCCTACATATATGAATTTTCTAGTCCCTTTTTGTATAGAGTTAGTATTAGATTTTCTATAAAATAAGTTAGGGTTGTAGCTGATATGCACAACACCTATCTTATCTGTTGCAATACCATTATCTAAAAATGTTTGTTTTGCAAAATCAGATAAAGTTCCTATTTGATCTGCCAGCTGGTATTCCAGCTTTTTGGTTGTAGAGATAGCTGCGAAGAGCTTTTCGGAGCCGGTAATTGGTTTAAAAAAAGGGAAATCAGTTCGAAGCTTTGCAATAAAATTGGGATGCACTTGAGAGCAATCTAATAAGGTATGAATACCCATTTTCTTGGCAACCCTAAAACTAAATAAGCAGCTCTTCTCGTATCCAATAAAAAGATTGGGTTGGAGTTTCCGAATCCATTTGGTAGCCATTCTATCATGAATGCGATCTTCCCAATAAGACCAACGTTCTACATCAAAGTATAAAATAATGCGGCCAAAAAACTTATATAGAATACCTGGCCAAGATGTAATTATAATTTCATCTTCTATCTCATGTGCACTTTTCTTACTAAACTGATTTTTAATTCCAGGAATGACCGATACTATTTTTTGCCAATAGGGTGGGTTCTGATATTGCCATATTGCAGTAAAAAAATGTACTTCATGCCCAAGTTGTTGAAGTGCATGAATCAGTTGGATGGTGTACTGTTTTGAAGGATTAGATACTAATATTTTCAAAAGTACTTTGTTTAATTTTTGAAAACTTGCAGATACTCGTTAGCCACACTTTCTTCAGTCCTAGATAGGAGCCAGCTTTCTATTTCAATATTTTTATCACTTTGCTTTTGAAGACAGTAATCAATTGCTTGGATCCATTCATCTACCTTTCCTGCCTCTTTATAAACAACAAAGTTTTTTCCAGCCTCGGGCAAGCCGCCAATCTTAGAAGCAATGACTTGAATTCCTGAGGCCAGCCCTTCTAACAGAATTACACCAAATGGTTCATCCCATAAAGATGGTACTAATAGAATTTGATGTGATTGATACTGCAGCGCTGTTGATGCTGGATCTAATGAGCCCAGTAGACAAACTGAGTTTTGCAAATGATGCTGTTGAATAAACCTTTGCACGTAAGCCTCTTCAGGACCACTCCCAACGATTGTTAAGGAGATAGTCGGATACATTATTTTAACTCTTACAAAGAGGTCTAGTAAAAAATGAATGCCTTTATCACTTACCAATCTTCCAACAAATAATAATTCTCTTTTCCTTTCGCGGGAAGTGTCATTATTAAATACCTGACTAGCATAACAATTGTGTATGACATTTGAAGAACCAGCTAGTGTTTTTGCTAGAAAATGGCTCACTGCAATATTCTTAGAAATGTAAGTCAACAAGTTCTTTAACTTTCCTGTACTTGTACTCCCATGCTGGTAATGCACATGATGGATAACCCACCATTTTTTTCTAAATAAGCATCCCACTAGAGCAGTTCTTAAACTGATATTGGCTTCAACAAAAACATCTGCTTTTCTAGCAAGCTTAAACAAGCGTACAAGAGAATTTGTGCGTACTGTATTAAAAGAAAATCCCTTATCCGCATCAGAATCAATTACAATAGGTGTTACAACAGTTACTTCATGGCCTGATTTTGACCACTGGCTAGACAAGGCCTTCATGATGTATTCTAGCCCGCCCACATTGGGATAGAAAGTAGATGAATAAACTACAATGTTCAATTTGGGTGAAAGTTGATTGTTCAAAGCCAATTCTTCGACGTAAAAAATGCAACTTGTTCTCTATAATTTCTATCTGAGCCCCAGTTCATCATCATTTTTTTAGCAGCATTCCCCATTTCTTGAACTCTAGAATTATCTAATAACATAGTTTCCATACAGAGCATCAGTGCATTTGTATCTCCTACGGGATAAACCATCCCCGTTTGTTCATTTACTAAATCCTTTGCTGCACCAATTTGGTCACTAACTATAACAGGAATACCACAAAGCATAGCCTCATTAACAGGAAGTCCATAAGGCTCATGTGAAGATGTAAAAACCAATGCATTAGCTGAAGTATACCAGGCAGGTAGTTCTTCATAATCTACAAACCCTGGAAATTGGACAAATTTATTGAGTGAATATTGATGGGAATACTCCATTAATTCTTGTTTAAGAGGGCCGTCCCCAATCATCCAAACAGAAAAATGGTCATATCCTTTTTCTTTTAAACTATTGACCGCAACTAATACATCTAAAGGTCGCTTACGATCAATAAATTTTGCACAAAACACAAATACAAAATCGTTCAGGTGAAATTGATGGTTTAATCTAAAGGTTGGAATATCAGTCTCCTCTGCTTTTCTAATAATTGCTATTTCGTCAACCACATAAGGGGTTAATGCAATTTTACTTTTATCGATTCCTTTATCTAGCAAATAATTGAATGCTGTTGTTGATGGAACCCAAACACCATGAGCAACGGTATTATATAAAAACCGAATCCATACAGGTTTAAGTCTTTGCTTAATACTAGTTGAATACGCAGTTCCTGCATCTGAAGTACTATCAGTAGTAATGACTAGTTTTTTTCGAAGGAATTTGGCTAGTATTATACTTATCTTTTGATAACGATGATAATACCCAAATGTTACAACTACATCTGCCCTTTGAATAGCTTTCTTCAAATATAGTAAAGGCTCTTTCTCCTTATAGAGAAATACGTGATTATAGTTTCTCTGATGTTTGAAATTAAAGACTTGGGCGTTAAGATTTTCTATAGTTTGATGCTCATTGCCTTCATTAATAAAGATGACTTGCATTTGAACACGTGCATCTCGTTGTATATACTGAAATGGCAAGTCGTTTTGAATAGGCTTTTCTTGAATGTATAATAGGCGCATAACAACTTACTCCTGAATAGATTTTCTTGCTCGCATTTCTGAATTATATTTGAAAATATAAGCCTGATCTAAAAAAATAATCCCAACCATAAAAAATACAATATTGAAGATATTGAACGTAATTGGGGCAATAAACATCAATCCACCAATCATCCATTTAGTATAATATGGCATGAATAACATTCTACAAAAGTAGACGGTAAGAATAAGGCGTATTAATAAAAGGAAAAAACCTCCCTCCAAAACATATCTTTCTAATTCGCTTTCTACATATCCATGCCTAACTAGTGCCTCTGATTGGCCCCACAATACAACAGCTCCTTGGTATGTTGCTCCAATACCAATACCAAAAAGTGGGTATTCATATTTTTTTTCCACTAAAGCATAGTAGTCCCACAGTATTCTTGATTTTTCTTCGCCTTTTTCAATTCCTGTATTCCTTCTGGTTTGAAAATTATCAATTGCAGCTGTTGCAGTGCTCTCAATTCCCAACTGGCCCCTCAGCAAAATAACCATGTAAAGCAACATTGCTGGAATAATCAAACGAAATATGAATTTGCTGATGTTTGTTTTTCTTGCTTCAAAAATGAGAAAAACTACAAATATGAATATATATACATAAGTAGCCCCTCTTGACCCATTCATAAAAGCTGCGAATAGACCAGCAACTAGTAAAGAGATTGTAACAGCCGGTCGGTATTCTAGTAAAATTAAACCCCAAACAAAAAGTGCGTGAAATAATAAGTAAGCGCTAAACCCACTAATATAAGAAAAGGTTCCTGTTATACGTACAGCTGTTCCTACTGCAGCAATACTATTTCCAACATTTTGCTCTGCCGCATATCTGTTCAAAAAATTATCTTGAGGTAAGCCATATTGTATTGTGCCAAGAATAATTTCACCAAATGCGACTATCACAAAAATAAAAATATTCTTATTGAAGTTGATTTTATCTTTATTGAACAAGTAGTAAAAACCCATCAACCAAAAAATGGCATGTAAAAGAATCCCAACAGGTCCGTGTAAAAAAGTTTTTTGAAGAGGGTTTAGAACTTGTAGGAAAAGATATAATAAGAAAAGGGAAATTAACTTTATTGAGAATATTTTATTGAAGCCTTGAAAATCTTTTACAAGTAATAAGTACGGGACTAAAAGCTGGATAAAAAAAATGATATTTCCAACTGCGTAGCTAGTAAATACCCATTTTCTTAAAATTCCACTAGCTATGGTGAAAGTAAAAATGAAAAGTAATGTATATGTTTGATCGGTCTTTTTGTTCACAGTCAATTATAATATCTTATATCCTTGTTCTTGAAATGAAAGTTTTAGTTCATATTCATTCATTGTAGCAATCAGATTACGCGCTTCCCATTTTGGTATTGCAATATTTGTAGAAATTGGATGAAATGCTAAGCCTAAAATATTTTTTTCAATTTGAAATATCTGATAGCCTTTACTTATCAAATAATCAATAACTGTGTTATCGCCTCGCTGATCTTCAAAAAGTATATGTGTAATAGATTTTTTATTCAACAGATGATCAGCCCCCAATAAAACTTGTAATTCATGTCCTTCCACATCAATTTTTGCAAGTTTACAAAAAAAGTTCTCTTGATCTGAAAACATTGAATCTAGTGTATTAATATTTATGTCAATAACCTCATCATTATCTTTAAAAGTGTTTCCAATATAAGACACACCGTTATTTCCTTCAAAATAAGATGGCATAATGAGTTGTGCAATACCTACTTCATTTGACAAGCCAATTTTATGCAGTACTACATTATCAAAAGAAAAAAGAGAAATATTATTTTCCAATTGCTGGTGAAGCCTCACATTGGGTTCAAATAAATGAACCTTACCATTAGGTCCTGCTCTATGTGAGCATATACTTGCAGTAAAACCAATATTTGCACCAATATCTAAAACAGTATCATCAGGCTGTATTAAACGGTATAAAATTTCACTAACAGCTAAATCATATAAGCCCCATATTTGAATAGATCTTCCAATGACTTCTTCACTATTAGCCCATATTTCTGTGTCTAAGCAAGTTCTCATTTTCTGTAATTCTTTGCTGTGTTTGGCAAAAAGTCGCTTGAAAATATTACTTGGTTTATATAAATATTCGGGCTTTAGAAAACTCATAACAACAATTAATTAATAGTCAAATAGGTAGAAGCAATTTGATTCCAATCATATTCTTCCCACTTCTCATTCATTTCAGGTGACCAAGTAAATGTTTTTAAGGAGAAAATTACCTCTTTCCAATCCTCTACACTCGATTGATTAACTGTAAAAACATTCTTGAAATCGTTATCTATTACCCAGGTGATTGGAAATGTTACAACTGGTTTTTTCGCTGCAGCGTATTGTATAATTTTTAAGGGCTGTGAGTTTTTTAAAAAAACACTATTCATGGAATCTTTCATTAATAAACCAATATCTGAAAGTTGAAAAAATGCATAAGTAGCCTCATTAGAAACAGCTCCAATATGAATAATATTGGGAAGGTCAATAAATGGTAAATTGCCTACTGCCACTAAAACATACTCATTGAAAGGTAATAAGGAGGTCATTAATTGCTTCACAAAAAAAGGATCATACCAAACACTACCTCCTATATAAGTTAGAATAATTTTGTTTTCTACTCCAAGTTGATATTTCAGTTTATCAACATCTTGGTGTGTAACTGATTGAATTGAATCAAACCAGGCTCCATTGGGTAATTCATGAAAAGGATAATTAAATTCCTTATTCATGTTTTCTGCAGCAGAGGTAGATACTGTATAATTTTTTTGAGAAAATCTAAGTTGAGCTCTCATGTAGTTGCGAAATAATCTTCTATCTAAACTATGAAGATCAGCAAAATCAAAGTCATCTTGAATATCCATCCATATAATATGTCGCTTACTTTCAATAGCCCTGAAATAATAAAACCCATCCATGTAAAAAATATGATCGGGCTGTACAATTTTAATAACCCGCCTAAGTGCAATACTATTATACCAACTACAAATTTGTACTGCTAAAACTTTCGTGAAAAATATTCTGAAGAAGTTATCATGCAAAAATGAAAAAGTAACATGATTACAATTACTCTTTTTTTGTATAGAAATTCTACGAAACAAATTTTGGAAATAAATTCCAATTTTTTTTTGAAAACCCAACTTTTGATTCGTCCATTCAAAATCTCTGCTGTCTTTCCATTTAAACCAATAAATATCATATTGCGTACAAAGGGCTTTACCGATAGCTGAAGACCTACTGTTTCCTATTACGATGCAGTCAGCAGGAATAAATATTGCCTTTTGTTTATTTTTCACTTTGTGAAATAGTTGCTAGAATATTTAAATGGCCAATTTCTGAAATAGTATATCGGTGCTCTTTTAAAAAATCATACACTTGGCTTTTAGATGTGCCATTTGCATGAAGCATATCTTCATTAATCTCCATCAATATATGCTTTATTCTTCCAGATTTAATAAGCTGCTCTGCACCTTTTAATAGATGGTATTCATACCCCTCTATGTCAACCTTTAGTAGATCAATAATCTGATTTTTTGAATAAAGAGCATTATCTAATGTGTTACACTGCACAATGTGAGAGCCACCCTCATGAACATGACCCCAACCAATTTGTTCTTCATTACCTTCATTAAAGCTTACAGTACCTACTTCAGAAGAAAGTGCCACTTCGAATAAAGAATATTTTATAGAAGTTTCTAATTGACTAAGGTTCTCCTTTAAAAGTCCTATTACTTTTGGATTTGGCTCGAATGCATAAATACGGGGTTTTACAGAAACGCTTGACCATATTAATGAGTAATAGCCAAGGTTTGCTCCAGCATCTACAAAAACACTTCCTGTTTTAGCAAGATTTCTTACTATTTCACTTGTTTCATACTCATAATAACCTAAATGTGCAATTGTATCTGAAATAATATCTCCTTGCTTATATAAATTCATTCTATACTTTTTTGAAAAGAGTAGTTGACGATTTTTATATAGGTTTGGCTTAATCTTTTTATACTTTATATAGTATCTGAAAAGTAAACTTTCTTGAATTCTTCTTATCAGTGTATTCATTTTTTAAAGTAATTGAGTATGCATGAAGATATTCTTTCCGCTGCTTTCCCCTCTCCATACGGATTTTCTGCTTGTGCCATTCTATTAAAAAGATCTTGATCCTCTATCAGTTTTTTAAAATAATAGATAATATTTGATTTCTCATTTCCAACTAAAATAGCTGCTCCTGATTTAACCCCTTCTGGACGTTCGGTTTCTTTTCTTATAACCAATACTGGTTTGTTTAAAGCCGGAGCTTCTTCCTGTACACCACCACTATCTGTTATTATAAACAGACAATCATTCATTGCTTTGCAAAAACTAATATAATCCATAGGTTCGGTTAGCATTATATTGTTTTTGCCGCTAAGCTTCTCAAACACCGTATTTCTAACATTTGGATTCTTATGAACAGGAAACAGAAAATCAATATCTGTGTACTCATCTGCTAATTCAGAAATAGCATCTAAAATATCTAATAGGTATGCTCCCATATTTTCCCTTCTATGGATAGTTAATAGAACAAAGGGCCTAGTATTTTCAAAACTAAATGGAATAGAAATTTTTTCTTCCTTTAACTTCTGCAAAACCATATAAAGAGCATCTATTGATGTATTTCCGGTAAGTATAATTTTATCTGGCTCTATTCCTTCTCTTCTCAAATTTTGAGCTGCCAACTGTGTCGGGGAAAAGTGAAGTGCAGATAACCTGGTCACCAATTGTCTGTTCATTTCTTCCGGAAACGGATTATACAAATCGTAAGTCCTTAAACCTGCTTCTACATGGAAGACAGGTGTTTTCCTATAAAAAGCTGCTAGAGCTCCAGCAAATACAGTAGATGTATCACCTTGTACAATAATGGCATCCACACTTTTTTTATCCAACAATTCACCTATTCCGATAATTGCCTTTGTTACAAAGCCTTCTAAACTTTGATTCTTGGTCATTAATGAAAGGTGTTGATCTGGTACAATTTCAAAAGCATCCATTGCCTGAGTAAGCATATCAGCATGCTGGCCTGTTACCCAAACTTCAATCTCAAAATCTGCAATCTTTTTTAAGGACTCAATAACCGGTGCCAATTTTATACACTCGGGTCTGGTCCCAAATAATACAACAATACGAATACTCATATAAATATCATCCTCCAATTAAAATAAACTCTCTCTAAAAAATATAATGCTCCTCTGCCTTTGAATTGAATTAACTTATAGATGTCTTGACAAGTACTTAAGATGAGCATTTTACTCCTGGCCCATCTAAATGAAATGTTGCGGTTTGGCAAATGCTTATCTAAAAAATATTTTTGTGAGTTTAGTCTCTTTTGTAAGCCTCCGTTAAAAGGAGTAATCACTCTCCAAGGATGAACTACAAGGGCGTTTGGAGTAAATAAAATTTTTCTTTTTGCTTGTAAAAGTCTTACATAAAAATCTGTGTCTTCCATTGCTGCATAAGGAAAATGTTCATCAAACATCCCCATTTCAAAAAACACATCTGATTTTATAGCAAAGTTACAAGACCACAAATTTCCACCTTCTTCATTAATTGGAGCCTCTTCATTTAAACGAATTTGTACTCTATCTGTAACAGTTCTACCTTCTAAAACTTGAAAACCATTATTAAACTTGTCTTGATATGCTATAAGCCAGTCTTGAGTAGGAATACAATCATCATCTAAAAAAATCAACCACTCACCTTTTGCTAAGCTTGCTCCATGGTTTCTATTAGCAGCCGGCCCTTTTCCTGGCCCCTTGGTCCATTGAACGGTTGGGAAACTACTTGCAATGAGTTCTTTAGCAGCACCATTTGGACTGTCATCTGTAACAATAATTTCTACATTTTCATTTAAGTTAAATGAAATATTTTTTCCAATTGCTTTCAGACAAAGGGTTAAATCTCTGTTTCTTTTATATGTTGGTATCACAACTGAAACGAGAATCATATAATACTAAATAGTTGAGAGAATCATTGTTTCATAATTAGGCTTTAAAACTTCCCAAGAATATGTTTTAATTGCATAATCAATTACTTGTTGCTTCTGAAGGGTAGTTGAATTTACTTGGCGTATGCCACTTAAAATAGCTCCCTTACTAGTCATATCAACATAAATGCCAAAATCTTTTAATACTTCTTGAGTAACATTATAATTGTGCACTATAGGAATTAGCCCACAAGATAAAGCCTCAGGAAGAACTCTAGGAAGGCCTTCCTTTAATGAACATAGTATAAAATAGTCGGCAGCAAACATATAATCAATTACTTCATTTTGATCAACACTTTTAATAAGATAGTTAGTACTTAATAACTGGTTCTTTGCTTTCTCAATTATGAAACTAGATTCGTTGTCCATATTACCTAATAATATTAAGAAATATTCGTCTGTGAACATTTCAGCAAACTCATCAATTAAATAATCCATTCTTTTGTGTGATGAATTGATTGCTCCAACCGACAAAATTATTTTTCTATACCCCGAGGCTTTTTTAATATTTAAAATTTTGTTATCATCGGTATTTCTAATTTTTATGCCATATGGCAAAAGAGTCATATTATCTGTATTAAATCCTGCTTGTTTAGCTTCTTCAATATAAAATGGTAACAACTGTTGAATGTGATCCATCCTAGTAAAAGGAGGGCCATTTGGAGCGCCATTTGAAAACAAAAGTTTGTATTTTAATAGAAACCATTTTCTCAACCAATACAAATATGTGCCTAATTTAAAATCACTATAATAAATAACTGCAGGTTTGTAATAAATTATGTATGGTATAAAAAAAAGGAAAAAAGTACTTTGTTCGATTGTATACTGAGGAATTCTGACTAGTTTATATAACCATTGTGCTATAGAACCATTTCTTTTAAAATTGAAGACTGTAAATACATTTTCTAATTTCTGTACGAATTTAATTTTTCCTCCCGAAAACAAATAAAGATCAAATTTTGTACTATTTTCTAAACACTCAAAGCATTCATTAGTAAATGACTCGTAGCCTCTATTAATATTCCCTAATCCAGTACAAGTCATGAAAACTATAGGTTTATTTTTATTACTCATAATGTTAATTACTTGGCTACATTATTTATAAACATATAAAACACTTCTTGTTGTTTCTTAATTTCAAAATTTTCTGCCGCAACTTTTCTAGCATTTTCTGAAAGTGAAAAATATTTATCTCTTTCAGAGTAAATACGAATAAGATAATTCCTAATATCTTCAATTTCTGTTGTATTAATTACATATCCAATTTTCCATTCTTCAACAAAATCATTACAAGCTGAATAATCCGGTCCAATAGAGAGAATCGGTCGTCCCACTGAAATATAGTCTGTCGTTTTGGTTTGAATAGAAGAAAAAGTAAATGGCTCCATTTTTCTTTTAAAAGAAGAGGTGACCAACAAAAGCCAACCATCATCAAGCTTTTGTTTTAGCTCGTGATAATTTACAAAACCCTTATACTTCGTATGTTTACCTTTTAAAAGGCCTTCAATTTGAATCAAAAATCCTTGGTTGCAGTAAATCCATAATTCAATTTTAAAATTATCAATAAATAGGTCTTCAACCGCTCTTGAAATTATTTCAAGACCATCTAGATGCATTTCCCAAATAGAACCTGCATAAATAATTGGTAAAACTTTTTTTTCGCTAAATTGAAAAATGTTGTCTGAATTTTCTACTTCTACTGGATTGTGAATAATCAATACCTGCTTTTGAATTTTAAAATAGTCAGCAATACATTTATTTAGTCTTTGACTAATCATAATCCAGATTTTCGCGCTAATAAATCCCTTTCTGATTAACTTTTTTTCATAGCAATTCATATTAGCTTGTGTAATCCAATTATCCATTAGGTAAATAATAAGAGGAATATTATTTTGGATTGAAAAAAAATATGCTTGAAAAAATATGGTTTTTTCTGTTGTTGACAAGAGCAATATTGTATTTTCTGGTAAGCACTTATTATTGAACTTACTAAATAATGCATTTAATGGAACTTCTACTGGCGCTAAGAGTTTATTTAAGACATGCCCAATACGATTTTTTAAACTTACTGTAGTCCTAAAATAATTTATTGGTAAAATGTCTGCTTGCAAATCATTAATTGGCTTGTATTGGTTTACTTTAAGTTTGTCAATAGCAATAGTGATGTTTTTGGTTGGATACCCTTTCAATAAGTTATATAATGTTTGACTTATGCCTCCACCAGTTTTTGAAGGTATACTATCCGTAAAAACTATTATTCTTTTTGAGAACATTTTATAACATCCTAGTTTTCCAGCTCTCCACTATCTGTCGTATAGTCTCAATCAAGCTGATGGTAATATCCCATTGGGGATAATGCTGTTTCATTTTACGTAAATCGCTGTAATAACAAATGTGGTCTCCTTCTCGATTTTTGTCAACATATTCAAACACTTGTTGCTGACCGCTGAATTGTTCTGCAATGGCAAATGCTTCTAAAATGCTACAGGTGTTTTGTTTGCCACCACCTAAATTATACACTTCACCCGAACGAGGTGCATTAATAAAGGCTTCCATGAAGGTGGCAATGTCGTGGCTATGGATATTATCGCGTACTTGTTTTCCTTTATATCCATAAATGAAATACTTCTTTCCTTCTAAATTACACTTTACCAAGTAGCTTAAGAAACCATGCAACTCCACACCGCTGTGGTTGGGACCGGTTAAACATCCACCCCGCAAACAAACCGTTGGCATATTAAAATACCTTCCATATTCTTGTACCATCACATCGGCAGCTACTTTACTGGCACCAAACAAGGAGTGTTTGCTTTGGTCTATAGTAAATGTTTCTGCAATTCCTTCTGCATAAGTTGCATCTGCATAATCCCATCTGGTATCTAATTCCACCATGGGAATTCTATTGGGTGCATCGCCATACACTTTGTTGGTGCTCATGTGAATGAAAGGCGACTCGGGACAAAACTGTCGAGCAGCTTCCAACAAGTTCAACGTACCTGTTGCATTGGTATCAAAATCATCGAAAGGAATGGCTGCTGCTCTATCGTGGCTGGGTTGTGCAGCTGTGTGTACAATAACATGTGGACGAACTTCTTGTACCAATGTCAATACTGCTTGTCTGTTTCTGATATCAATTTCATGATGAACAAAACCTACAATAGCAGACTGAAGTCTTTGCTGGTTCCATCGGGTATCGCCCTGTGAACCAAAAAACACCGCACGCTGGTTATTATCGATTCCATGCACCTCATAACCCAGCGCTGCAAAATGTATGCACACTTCACTGCCTACTAATCCAGATGACCCTGTTACAAGAATTTTTTTCACTGTTTGATATTTATGTACTGTTCCCAAAAAGAATAATATTTAGGCCAAGCATGACAGGCCATAGGTAGTTTATTTGAATTCAAAGAAAAAGCCTCTTGAGGATTTTCATCAAATGCGAAATCAAGTGCTATATCTAAAGGCGCCACCCTGTAAAATGGGTTGTATGAATTGATGTAAAATGAAAAAAAATAGTCTTCATTATAATTGAATCCTTCCAGTTTCTTTTTGAAAAACTTACAATTAAATATTGCGGAAGAAACTTTTCTTAATGAGAATCCTCCATTTCCCACCAAATTAAACTTATTAAAGCCTATTCTTTTTAAAACCCTTCTAGGAAAAGAAATATGACTAGCATAAAATTCAGACCAATACCAATTAACCCAAGGTGCTCCTATGTAATCATAATTTAAAGAACAATATTTCTCTATATCGTTTCTAAAAATAAACGCATCTGTTTGAAATATTAGTATATAAGTATATTTAATAAATAATTCATAAAATGAAGACGATAACAAGAGTTTGTTGTAAGTCTGTACACTTTCAAAATATGCAGGATCTAGTTCAATTATTTCATACTGACTCCTGTAATGACTTGGTAAATCGTTACAAAAATTTATATTGGGACAAATCAAATAAATACTAGCATTATTTACTACATTAAACAAGCTTTCTAATGAAAGTAAATCATGGGGAGATAAATGAGGCTTATAAATTGGTACAACAACAGCAAAGGTTGTTTGAATTTGATGTATTCTGTTGCCCATAAAAAATCTATATCTCGTACAATGAAAGCCTTTTATTTAGTAGATCTTGGGTATTAAAATGTACGGTAACATATTTTTTTGCAAGTAACGCTAATTCACGCATGAAAAAATTGTTGTGTAAATGAGTAAGGTGATCTTTAAAGTCATCTAGATTGTCATAAAGCAAAAGATGATTTTTATCATTTTCAGAGTATAGACCCTCTGCCGCAAAAGAAGTAGATATTACAGGAATATTATTTTCAAACGCTTGAAGTATTTTAACCCTAATTCCACCCCCCGATATAATTGGAACAATTAATATACTATTATCATAATGGTGCTCAATATTTTTTACGAATCCTAAAAATTTTATATTTTCTATAATACTATATTTTTTTTTGAATTCTTTAGACCACGTACCCGATATATATATGGGGTATTTAATACTATTAAGGTTAGGCAAAAAGTAGTTATCTAAAAAATCTGACAAGCCTTGCTTATTGGGTTCATGTGATTCATTTCCTAAAAAGAGAAACTTATTAAAAAACGTGGAAGCTGAGTGCTTTACTTTTAATGCTTTAGGAATTCCAAATGGGCTAATTTCTAAATGTTCAATTTTATTTTCATACAAATTATAATCTTGCTTGTTAAAAACTACAGTCTTATCAAAATATTTCATATAAGAAAGTTCACAATTCATTATTAATTCAGCAACATATTTTTGATATGAAGAGGGTTGATAAAAAGATTTTATATATCTTTTTGATTGAGGTTCATGTTGTACAAATATTTTTCTTGTATTTGAAGGAAGTATAGGCGCAACGTTCAGTGACCAAGGAAACTCAACTTGTATAATATCATACTTCTGACTATTGAAACAATCATTAATAAATTTAAAATTACTTTTACTAATAGCATGAATCTGAAAAATATATTCGTAGTTAGATTTTTTATTTTTATATTTTTTTGTCATCAATGATATTAGACTTCTTAAATATGAACTTACCCTGTTTTTTATAGATAGCTTATTTATATCTATAAATAATTTGAATTGTATTTCTGGATGTAGAAGTTGAAGTTGCTTTGCATTCAATAAATCTTCGTTAGAAAATATAGGTAAAATGTAGGTTAATGATACTTTATCTTTCAGTTGCTCAATAAAGTAGTACTGAGAAATTTTTCCTCCTTCATTAAGTGGAAATGGAATAATATTTGATATTATCAAAATAGATTTCAAATTAAATCCTTTTTGATATTAAACTAAAAAAATAGTCGCGAACCTTTACAGGTCTGCTATTTTTTAGCAATTGATATTGCTGATGAAGAATTTTTGAATTCCATACTTCATCATATAGGCCCTTAATTATTGAGTCAACAAAAGTTTTCCTCTCTCGAAATAAAAGATCTCGATTTTCTGGATTAGAACTTATTCCTGAAGAATCATAGACTCCAATAGGTACAGGTATAACCTTGTAACTTACATTACTCAATACTATAGCTTTAAAATACCAAATCCAATCTGAAGATATCTTGAATTTAACATCATAAAATCCTAAATCGAAAAAAGTACTTCTGTTAATTAAAGCACCTCCTGAATGCGGTAGCCCTCCAAGTATCATTGTTTTAAAATTAATATCTGTCATACAAGGAACATATTCTAGCTTTTCGGCATATTGGTATTGTATATCAAAAAATATTATTTTATACTTATAATCAATGTAACTTTTGATGTTGTTAAAGTTAGCTCCAAGTATATCGCCGCTATTTAAGAAAAGAATGTATTGTCCACGGGCCAACCGTATTCCCTTATTCATAGCTTCATATACACCTTGGTCACCCTCTATTAAATATGAATCAATAATATCAGTATTTAACTTAATTATTTCTTTACTTCCATCTGTTGAATCACCATCTATTACAATATAATCAATATCAACGTTTTGAACCTTCTTTACTGAATTAATAGTTCTAGCGAGTCCCTCTTTATTATTAAGATTTATAGTGACAATGGATATCATTTTAAATAAATTTGCTTTGCTGCTGTAAAACAGTTTTATACAAATCGGAATATGCTGTCGCTTGCTTTTTTAAATCAAATTTATTTTTTGCATGAATAGCTATATCCTTGTTATTTATTAAATGTCGATTATGTACAGCTTTTTCTATGGTTTTCTTCAATCCATCTACAGAAATTTCTTCACACAAAAAACCATTTATACCATCTTCAATCACGTCTGGTATTCCTCCAATATTAAAACCAACTACAGGCGTACCACATAGAAGCGATTCAATCATCGTGTTTGGTAAATTGTCTTCAAGAGAAGGAATAATAAAAAAGTTAGCTGCAGAGTAAATTAGTGCAATGATTTCCTCATCATCAATCCTGCCAAAATGTAAATGATTTGTATAGTTTTCTGCAAACTCTCCTTCCCCAACTGAACAGAGAAGAATATTACCCATGATACTCTTTTCAATCCTTTTTAATGCATTAAGTAAAAATTCAAACCCCTTTCTTTTATTACTTATTGAATCGGCAACAAAAAGAAGTACAATCTTATCAATAGGTATTGATAATTTAGTTCTTGCCTCTACTTTAGAAACAAGCTTATATATATTTGTTGGAAATCCATATTGTATCAAATGATGTGGGAATCTTTTAAATAAAGAGCTGTTTTTAGATTTTATAAGTAACCATTTAGATGGACAAACAATATGAAGATTAGAAATAGATTTAATAGCTCTTTTTTTTTCACTTAAAATCTTTGATTCCATATGAATCTCTTCTTTTAAATACACTCTTGGAATTGGATTACCATTTTTGTCTATACCAAAAAACTTTTCTTGATAATGCTCTCCCCCTGTAAATGGATTTTCATCATGTAGGGTCCAAATAACTGGCTTTTTATTTTTTATAAAAAAAGAATTCCAATCTAAAAAATTAGCTACCCAATGTAAGTGAATTATATCAGCATCATTATAAAGTTTAGATTGAGTTAAATCATAAGGTGAAAATGGAAAGCTAAACATTTCTAGCCCTTTGGGGCGAATTCCTAAAAACAAACTAGCCTTATCATACTTACTTTGTATATTTAAATACTTTTTTAATAGTAAGTTTATTTTAAACCTGATCTTTTGTCTAAAATCAATTTTTTGTGTAAAATTAGAACTCTGGTTTAAAATATAAACGCTTTCCTTAAACAATAAATGACTACTAATATTTAGCTCTATGAGGCCCAAGTGTAATCTTATACAAGCCTTAGCAGCACCACCAAGATCGTATGCATTAACTAATAAAATTTTCATTTTGTTGCCTCCAGAAATAGAGAGTCTGGCTTTCTTGGCTTTTCATTTTCAACATCCAACCATTTATGTGCTTCCCAATCTTCTATTGAACTATTAAAGGCATTTACTTGGGTAACATTAATAAATCCAGACTCATTTAGTAATTCGCCTAAAGAATAATTATCATACATCCATTGATGTATCTCGCCAGAGTTTCGGAACTTAGCAAGTTCTAGTAATTCAAATAATCTTGGTTCTTTTAAAAGCCAAACTATTAAACGGTTCCTGTAATAAGTTAAGCTAAAATACTTTACCCAAAAAGCTTGCTTTTTTTGTTTCGAATAAGTTTGTTTTACTTCTGATAGAATCCCCTTTCTAAAGTTTATGAATTCGTCTCCTACCCTTTCTTTGATGTAGTCTTCATTTATTACCTGAGCTTTTGACCAAATATCTTTCATTAAACCGCCGCTATAATTTCTTATCATCTGATCATAAATTTCTAAAACAGACCAGTAATAATTGGCTTTGTTAATTTCATTTGGCTCCGATCTTACTTTTCTAAGTTGCTCTTGATACATATTAACAATTTGTTCCAGATCGGGCACCACAATCCTAATAACACCTCCTTTTTTTAAAACTCTATAGCACTCCTTAATAAATTTTTCTGCCGAATGATATGAAAAATGCTCTAAAACATGTGAGTGATATACAACATCAAAAGTTTCATCGCTATAAGGAAGACCATTAAGCAAATTATACGCTTTCACATTATCATTAGTTGATATAAAATCAAGATTTTCCCAATTTTCAAGGTATCTTGACCCACACCCTAGATTAAGATATTTCATTTTTTAAATGCAAAAATGTTTAATTGTAAATCCATTCCCATATATTCATTTATTTCAACAAATGGCTGCTTTGAAAAAGTACCAATATGCTGTATATTGTATCTAAAGCCAGCATCTTTCAAAATATTTAATATAATATTAAGATCCTGTGGTCTGTTCACAAATGAGTGGAATTCTATAAAAACTCTTTCTACACTATTTAAAAGGTCTTTACAATCAAGTAAAACAATAGTTTCTGCACCCTCAATATCTATTTTCAATAAATCAACTTTTCTTAAAAGGAACTTTCGTAGACTCACAGCCTCAACTACAATTTTATCTTTTTCAACTTTTTCGAAATCAACTCTACCCCCGTCTGCACCATCTGCTAAAAACTCTAAAACAGTTTCTGTATTCCATAGTGCCTTTTTAAAAGGCAAAACATTATCTAGATTAAATGACCTAATATTAAAATTTAATGCATCAAAGACATTAGGATCTGGTTCAAATGCAACTATTTCTGCATTTGGGTATAATTGCTTGAAATAAATAATTCCTAATCCAATATTTGCACCAGCATCAATTATATATGGCTTAGGATTATTGGTTATGAACTTATATATTTCTAGATTAAAAATTTCATTATTTATGAATTTAAAAGATGCTATGTCAACAATTTTTAGTTTTTTCCCCTTGTAATCTATAAAAGCAGTTTGAAACCTTTTAGCTGGTAAGATTAATTCATCTCTTTTACTATTTCTGCGAAAAAAATCTAGTTTTCGTTTTAATCTATAGAAAAAAACTGTTTTGAAATTAGCTAGTGCTTTATACATTTTTGTATATATCGTTTAATAACCTACTTCCTCAAATGAAATTTTTATTCTTTAGACTAGTTAAATTATGTCCTAATTTATTATATATTAACAATCAAATATTTGGAGAACTCTTCAATAAGTTTTGAAAGATTATATTCTTTTAATGTTCGTTTTTGGCCAGCTTCTGCTATACTCTTTCTAAGATTGTCATTTAACATTAACTCTTTTACTTTTGAAATTGCTTCGCTTGGTGATTTATAGCAAACAATTTCATTATTTGTGTCAAATATTTCATCAATATTCTTCTTCCAATCTGTTATCAAACAAACACCTAAACCTGTTGCTTCATATAGGCGCATGTTACCAGCATAATTTCCAGAGGCATCAATATGTGTATTTAAAGTAATATTAGAATTATAAATTTTTTGATACATACTTAACCCAAAGATTTCTCCTTTGTTAATTGATGCAAGGCGATAGTAAAATAACCAGTCCTTAACTTTACCACTTAATAACCGCTTCATTTGGATTGTTGAAAGTGGATGCCAAATGTGTTTATCTCTAAATGTTGGGAAATTAGCTGCATTTAAACTTAAATTAAGTTTACCCGATACACGACCCAAAAATTCAAATCTTTTTAAATGAAAATTATTGCTAGTTAGTAGTGACCCTACAAAACTAACTTCTGATTTATCTGTTTCACTTTTATATACTTTTTTTAAAATTGAAGACTCAAAACCAAGTTTAAAATAATAACTCTTTTTGCCATTTGAGACATAATAGTCAACACTTTCAGGGCTAGGAGTTAATATCATATCCCATTCTTTATAAAAATCAATACAATTTGTTCTTAAACCATCCCAGCCAATTATTAGTTTTATAGACTTTGTCTTTCGCTTTACTAGTTCCAAAAACCCATTTGTTATTGTTGTATAATCATGCGCAAAAAACACATCTGGCTTATAAAATTCAATCTGAGCTAATAGAACATCTTGTAATAGAGTCTCCTCTCTATAATTTACTAAATTTTCCCTTGCCCATTGTTTCTGCAAAAAATGGTTATTTGAAATAATCTCAATAACTTCAAAATCGCCAGTATTTTCTAAATGAGTCTTCCAAAAATCTGACCATCCAAAAAGTTCATACATATTAATTCTATACTGCTCTTCATAGCTTAATGTATGTATTTCACTATTTCTTTTATATAAACTATTCGTGAAGTTTGTATAAAACGGTGATGCTTTTAGTAGGCGAATCTTACTCATTTATTATACCAATAATATAATCCATTTGCATTTTTGCTAACTCTGGATACATAGGAATTGAAAGTATTTCATTTTGAATAGAACAAGCAACAGGAAAGTCATCCTGTTTTGATTCTAAATAAGTGTAACACTCTAAAAAAGGTAGTGGCTTAGGATAATGTATAGCGGTTTGAACACCAGCTTTCTCTAGTTTTGAAATTAATTCACCTCTTCTCTTTGTTCTTATAACATATAGATGAAATACATGCTTTGAATTTTCTCTTACTGAAGGTAAAATAATATTAGACGGGTTTAATCTGGTATTATAATATTTTGCGTTTTTTATTCTTTTTAAGTTCCACGTGTTTAAATAATTAAGCTTAACAAGTAAAATCTTTGCTTGAATGGTATCTAATCTACTATTTCTGCCCTCAATTGAATGTTCGTGTTTTTTTAACTGTCCATGGTTAGCGATTTTTTTACATTTAATTGCTATTTCCTCCAAGTCTGTTACAATTGCGCCTGCATCTCCATATGCACCTAAATTTTTTCCAGGGTAAAAACTAAAGCTTGCTGCATGACCCCAAGAACCTACGTTTTTACCGTAAATTTCAGCGCCATGTGCTTGCGCACAATCCTCAATCACAAATAGTTTATACTTATTTGCTATTGCCATTATTTGAGGCATGTTAGCGGGTTGCCCATAAAAATGAACTGGGATAATTCCTTTTGTATTTGGGGTAATTTTACTTTCAATTAAATTAGCATCAATACAATAAAAGTCTTTTTCGATATCAACAAAGACAGGCTTTGCTCCTAGCCTAGAAACTGATTCTGAAGTAGAAATCCATGAATATGCTGGTACAATCACTTCATCACCCTTTTTTACACCAAATGCCTCAAGAAGAATTTCTATAGAATCCGTTCCGTTTGCACAACTTATACAATATTTTCTATTTACGTATTTTGAAAAGGCAGTTTCAAAACTTCTAACTGAATCCCCACCTATAAATTCACCTGTGTTTAATGAGCTATAAAAAGCATTATCTATCTCATCTTTTATACTTGTATATTGTGATACTAAGTCTACAAAGGGTATATTCATAATACTATGATTCACAAATTACTGCAATATTTGAACAAATTTCAGCAGGTGACGATAGACTAACTTCAAAAATTGCATCAAGTAACTCTTTTGACCAATCTTTCATTTGTGCATTTGAAACAAGCTTTATCATATATCCTTTGACTTCTAGAATTTTGAAGCCAGCACTTTCAATATCATTAGTAAAATCAGATACAGTATATACTCTTCTATGTCCAAGTTGTATATCTTGAGAGTTCAAATCATTACGTTGAGAAAGTAAGCCCATTTCTACTCCTATTCTTCTGTGTAATGAATCTGCGTTGGGGACTGTAAATATTGCTTTACCACCCTTTCTTAGTGACTTTTTTGCCTGAATCATCACCTCAACTGGATTTTCAACATGTTCTAAAACATGATTCGCAAGTAAAATATCAAAATATTCAGATTGTTCAAATTCTTCAAAAAGAGTTTCAATTACCGTATAGGAGGCTTCAGGGTTTTTAAATCTCATTATTACCTCTTTACTTCCTTCTAAAATTACAAACTCATCATATATTTTGTCTAATTTATTGGCAATAAATGCATCACCCAAACCAAGCTGCAATGCTCGCCCGTGATTAAGACAAAATTTTTCAATAAGTTTTGATGAACTATAACTTATTATATCTCTATTCAAGCGTCCTGCTTCTGTAGAATAAATATCACAAGTATTTGAAAGCCTTGATATTTCATCTTTAAAATTTTCCATAATCTAAATTTTTAATGTTAAAAAATTGAATTTTACTTCTTTTTGCAAATTCTTCGTCAATATCAGAATCCCCTATATAAATACAATTATCTCTTTTTATTTCAGGATATCTGTTTAATAATATTTCAAAGGCTCTCACATTTGGTTTAGGAGATTTTGCAATATCTACTCCTATTATACCTCTACACCTGTTAAGGGCTTTTTGATCTACTAAAAACTTTTCAACTGTTGAAGTCAAATTATTTGATATAACATAAAATGTTTCAAAAAAATTAATAAGCTCTATATTGGGTTCTTTATACTTGATTGAATTATTTTTTTGTTCAAACTTCTGAATAATTTTAATTACATCATCAGAAAGATTTTCGTTATTGAGTAAAAGATCGTAAATCTCAAAGAGCCTTAGATCATAAAAATCGTAATAATTGAAAAACTTTGTTTTTAATTCATTTTTCAGAGCTTTCCAGTCAACGACTAACTTACAGATAGTATTATCAAAATCTAAAATAAAAACTTTGCTATGCATGAATAAATATCTCCTCCCAATATCTTAACATAATAATATCTTCTTTTGATTGGTATTCATTTTCACTAATATTCATTCCTAGAATTTTTTTGAGTACTAATAAAGGGATGTTTGCCCCAGATTCTATGGTAAGCATTAAACCTCCAGCAGCAAACCTTGGATTAATTTCAATAAATATTAAGTCATGATCTGTCTTAAAAAACTGAATATTTGATACCCCCAAAATTGAAAATTCATTACAAATAGAATAAACTAAATCAATAAAGGGCTCTTTTTTTAATGTCATTGCCTTTATACTTTGTCCGTTTTTTGTTTCTATCCTTATCCTAGGTGATATTACTTTAGGAATTCCTACCGTTGGGCAAAAAACATCTACAGTTACTTCTTCTGCGTCTATGAATTCTTGAATAATTAAATCTTCAGTAGATGTGAGAACAAAGGAAAGATCATAAATATTATCAATTTTTTTTGATCCTTTGCTTGAACTTCCAGAAACAGGTTTTACAAACAATGCAGGTGAATTTTTAAAGTCATATTCTTCTAATTCAGACTTTAAAAAGATTTTCGGATACTTAATCTGTAAATTATTTGCTTTTCTGTACATTAAATTTTTATCATCACAATTAAGTATACTTTTATAAGAAGGTATTAATGTTCTTATGTTATGTTTGTCAAACAAGTCCTTTGACTCTGCAATAACTCTTATTTCTTTTGAAAAAATTGGAATTAAAACAGTTATTTGATTTTTACAACAAAATTCAATTATAGTATTCACATATTCTGAACTTGTTATTGGTGGAGAAATGAAATACTCGTCTGCAAAAAAAAGACCTGGTGCAAGCTTATTCATATCTGTGGCAAAAAGAAAAACATCAATTTCTTTTTGCCTTTTTAGTGCTTTTATTACACTAATTGCAGAGGCTGTTCCAGCACTAGTTATTAAAACTTTAATCATATCGGGCGTTTGAATAAATTTTTTCAATTGCGGCTATAGTCTTCATTCCTTCATCCCCCTCAACAGTGTCATGTCTCTCATTTAAAAGCTGAGAAATGATATTTTTGACTACATGGTCATGATTAGAGCTTGTTCCTTGATATTTTCCATAATTGTTTGGCTTATCTTCAAATGAAATATTCTCCGGTAATGGATAAGACTGTACATCCCAAAAATCAATTTTATTTAAGTAGCCCCCTCCAATTTTGATTGTACCCTTTTCGCCAATTATTGTAATACTACCTTCATAGTTTTTGTTATAAACGCATGTTGTCCAAGTAATTGATCCTAAAGCACCATTTTCAAATACAATATTTGAGACGCCACAATCTTCAATAGATATTTTATGGTTTTTTGTTTGTATTATAGTTTGTGCATTAATAACATCACCACACCACCAAATCATTAGATCAATAAAATGACTTACTTGGGTATATAAGACACCCCCTTCTAAATCTGCTCTACCCCTCCAGTTAGACCCTTCATAATATTCTTGATGTCTGTTCCAAAGAACGTCGCATTTGATCATTAGTATTTTACCTAATTTATTTTCTTGAATTGCGCTTTTTGTAATTGCAATTGGCTTGTTAAATCTGTTTTGTTTCATTACCCACAGCTTAACATTATTTTCTCTAGCGCAATCAATCATCTTCTTACAATCTTCAACACAAAGCGCCATTGGTTTTTCTACAAGAATATTTTTCTTGAATTGGGCGGCTTTGATTGCCATTTCAGCGTGTAATCCATGAGGTGTACATATGCTAACAACATTTATATCTGTATTATTTAAAAGGTCGCTAAAGCTTGAATATCTCAAGACTGAGGGATAAAGATCTTCAATTTCTTTTAACACATTTTCATCACTATCACAAACGGCGACGAGTTCAGCATTTTCATCCGCATCAACAACCGCAATATGTCTTTTCCCAATACTTCCGCAACCTATTATACCAAATTTTATTTTCGTCATTTTCATGAATTTAGTTTCCAATCTTGATCAACAAATATTAATCTATTTGAATCAGGAATCTTTCCACTTCCAAAATAATCTCCAGAGACAATTTCAAAATGACTTGCATTAATTATCCAATCTTCAATTTGACCCTGCTGCCTAACCATCAGGTTATATACATAAACACCAACATTAAACGGTGCTTTTTTTATAAGACATTCAATAACAACGTCAGAGCTTTCAGAAATGAATTCTTGATTTGTGAGTACATTACTAAGATCTGTTATAGAAACCTCCCTGATTGTACTAATGCCAAATGAAATTTGTAATGGTTTAACATTTGTTGCTAGTTTATTTAGTCTTGCTAAAATTCTTATTGTTTCCCCTGCTTTGAATTTTGTTCTCTTATTTTTTTTGTCGTCCTCAGTCCATGTATCGATAAAGCGTACGTTTTGCTCTCCTATTCTGGTTTTCGAATTAAGATTACTTTTTTTATTAAAGTCCAAACTTTTCTCAAAAAGATATTCCTCAATTACATCATTTGATTTTCCCTCTTTGATTAATTTGCCGTCTTTGAAAAGCTTTGCATTTTGGCATAGTTTACAAATAGATTCCATATTATGACTCACAAACAAAACAGTCCTTCCTTGCCCTTGACTCACTTCTCCCATTTTACCCAAGCATTTTTTCTGAAACTCAGCATCGCCCACCGCCAGCACTTCATCTACAATTAAAATATCGCTGTCTAAGTGAGCGGCCACTGCAAATGCGAGTCGCACATACATACCGCTGCTGTAGCGCTTTACCGGTGTATCTATATAGCGCTCTATCCCCGCAAAGTCAACTATCTCATCCAGCTTTCTGTCGATCTCTCTTTTGCGCATGCCCAAAATAGCCCCGTTGAGGTAAATATTATCTCGGCCCGATAGTTCGGGGTGAAATCCTGTGCCTACTTCTAATAAACTGGCTATTCTTCCTTTTACTTTTATGCTGCCGGTGGTGGGTGCAGTGGTTTTAGATAAAAGCTTTAACAAGGTACTTTTGCCAGCTCCGTTTCTACCAATGATGCCTACCGCATCTCCTTGATTTATTTGGAGGTTAATATCTTTCAATGCCCATACATATTCACTGTTGCCCTTTTGTGTGCGGTCGTTGGTTTCGCCAATTTTAGCAAAGGGATCTTCTTTTCCCCGAACGGCATACCACCAACGCTTGAGGTCGTGGCTCAAAGTACCTGTACCCACATCTCCCAATCGGTACTGTTTGCTGAGGTTTTCTATTATAATAGCTGGCTGCGACATCTTAGTTGCTTAAACAGTGTCCATAAAGGATTTTTCTACTTTGTTAAATACCAATGTACCTATCAATAATAAGCCTGCTGCAAAAGCAGCACTGTAGCCCAAGCTCATCCAGGAAAAACTACCCGAACCCGTAAATGCAAATCGAAAAGTTTCTATAATGGCACTCATGGGGTTAGCTCGAATGATGGCGGCATATTTGGGTGGAATATTCTCTAAGGAATAAATGATAGGTGTGGCATACATGAGCAATTGTACCCCAAAACCCAGTAAAAAAATTAAATCGCGGTACTTGGTGGTGAGGGCGCTGATGAGCATGCCCGCACCCAAGGATAACATGGCCATTAAAACAATGAGCAGGGGTACCAATATCATTTGCCATTGAGCGGTTATAGTTCCCTGCACATAATAGTAGAACCAAATGCCCAAGAACAAGGTCATTTGAATACCCAATCGTACCAAATTCGATACTACAATACTCAGCGGCATAATGAGGCGCGGAAAATATACTTTTCCAAAAATGGCCGCATTATCACGAAACACCGTGGCTGTTTTATTCAAACATTCGGCAAAATAATTCCAGAGGGTGATGCCCGATAAATAAAAGACCAACATGGGTACACCGCCAGTTGGAATGCCGGCAATTTTACCAAACACCACTATAAACGTGAGGGTAGTAAGCAGGGGCTGAATGAAAAACCAAATAGGACCTAAAATGGTTTGCTTATAAGTAGCTATAAAATCGCGCTTCACCAACATCCAGAGCAGATCGCGGTAGCGGATGACTTCCTTCAGCTTCAAATCCAACGGAGACGATTGCGGAAGAATTTCTTCCGTCCACTCTAATCCTGCTATTTCTTCTTGTTTGCTCTCTTGTATTTTCACTGTTATTTCATTCTTCGCATCAAACGACTCACAAATCCTATGAACCTATTCAACCAACTCAACTTGATAGATTCTGTATAGTATTGGTTATTGAGGTACTTGGTGCTATAGGTATAATTGTAGTTATAAGTATAGCCATAGCCATAGGTATAGGTATATCCATAATAGCCATAGCGGCCACCCGCCACTACATCGTTCACCAATAAAGTCATATTCTTTAATCTGTTGCTTTCTGCTATTTCCCGGATATAATCCATTTGTTTGAGCAGGGTATAGCGTTGGCGTATGAGGTACAAAGTAATATCTGCATACTCCTGTAAAATAAAGCAATCACTCACCAGGGCAGACGGAGCCGTATCTACAATCACATAGTCGTATGCAGTACGCAGGTAATCGAAGAGCTCTTTCACTTTCGGATTTAACAACAACTCCGCTGGATTCGGTGGAATGGGACCAGAGGGGAATACATGCAGATTGGGAAAATCGGGGTGGTCCAAATGAATTTGATCTGGATTATCTACTTGTCCAATGAGGTAATTGGTGATGCCCCTTTGTAACCTTGTTTGCTCCATCAATTCATTGATGGCGGGTACACTGTTGATTTTTCGAAGGTCGAATAACAGGAGTGCCACTTTCTTATTCACCAAAGAAAGCGAGGCTGCCAGATTAGAGCTGACAAAGGATTTTCCTTCGCCTGGTATGGTAGAAGTGATAAGGATGACTTTGTGGGTATCTTCTGTTTTGAGGAGATAAGGTAGGTTGGCCCGCACCATTCGGAATTGTTCTGCAATAAGCGAGCGGCTTTTTTTAAATACAAAGCGGTCGGCCTGATCGGTATGGGCAATTTCTCCTGCAATTGGCAGTTTAAGCTTTTTCTGCAATTGTTCACGAGAAATGATTTTGTCGTTGAAGAGTTCTAATAAATAAATGACAACAATTCCAAAAATAAGGCCAGATAACAATGCAAAGTTGCGAATATTTTCTACTTTAGGTTCTATAGGTATAGATCCTGCAGAAGCTTTATCTATAGCTTCATAACTTGTTTGAACAGAGCTAGAAGTAATGGCCAGTTGCTCTCTTCTTTGAATTAAATAAGTATAGAGTGCCTTTTTAATATTTAATTGACTTGTTAAATTCTCTATGGCTTTTAGATATTCTGGAATTTTATTCAACTCAAGTGCATGGTAGTTTTCATTTTTATCCAACACCTGTATTCCTACCTCTAATTCTTTGTCAATATTGTTAAGTATTTCAACAAGATTATACCTTAAATCGGCTACTCGCTTTTCATAATCTGCAACAAAGCGATTGGACTCAGAGTCAGTCAGCTGTTCTTTATCCCTTTCATAAGAAAGTTGTACTTCATTGTATCTGTTAATTGCTAAATTGAGTGTTGAATTTTCTAATCCTAAAAGAGTTGGAACAGTTCTTTTATTGTTTTCTCTATTACTTATGTATTTTTTTAAAAGTTGAATAAGTGCTCTTCTTGTCTCTAATTCAGTTTTTCTAAAATATAGACCTTCTATTTGTTTACTCCTATAGCTAGCACCTTCTTGGGCATCATAGAATTTATTGTTCTTTTTTTGCACTAATATTTCATCACTTAGTTGTGAGATTTCATTAGCAACCTCTTTTTGTCGCTCATTAATGAATACAATAGCATCTCTGCTTGCTTTTCTTTTTGATTCAATATCTACGACCTGATACTCTTGTACCAAATGATCTAAAAACTCTTTCGCAATAACTGGATTATCGCTTCTAAGAGATAAACTTAACACAGATGTTTTACCAACTTGGGCAACAGAGAGGCTATTACTAATTTGTCGAGCTACATCATAACTAGGCCTGTAAGATATTTCTAGCGGGAATTCAAAATTTATATTAGAATATTGCTTATTATCTAATCGAATTGCATCTCCATTAAAAAGTTTAAAAGTTTGTCCGACTTTTATTTGGGATGGTGTTCCTCTTGGATTTTTTTTAGGGGTGAAGAAAATTGTATTGTTTTCAATTTTATCTATAAAGAAATAAACAGAATTATTCGAGTCAATGAGCTTAAAGTTTAGCTCGGTTATTGGAGACTCTAAAAAAAGAGTTGCAGATCTGAATCTACCTAAGTTTCTAACTTTTACTTGAAAATTTCCCTTTTCAACAACACGTTTTAAAAATTTAATCGATTTCAACCGGGTCATTTCGACCTCCATATTGAAGCGTTTATTTTCATTCAAGGCCTCTTCAACTAAATCTAAAGTGCCAGAGTTAACATTTTTTGGACTTGACGAAAGTTCTGGTATTTTTACTAATAGCTGTACTTCTGCGTTATATACTGGTTCGGTATATCTAATTATAATATATGAAATGCCATAAGCTAAAACAACACAGAAAATGACAAAGGGTAAATGATGAAGATATTTTAAAAAAATATCTTTTATTGACTGACTATTTAAAGAAGTTCCCTCATTAAGTTCTGGAATTCTATTATTTTTTTCCATTTCAATAGGTAGCATTGAATTTTCTTTTAACGAAGGTTTATGATGAAATTAAGAATTGGAATTACAAGGAATCCCATACCTAAAATTATATTCAATCTTTGTATAGACACATTTTCTTGGCCTATACCACCCACAATATATTGTTTTATTGCTCTTTCATTTGGTGCAACTAGTACGATATCATTGGGCTGTAAATAATAGGCACTAGATTCGAATACTGATTTAGCGTTTCTAATATCAATATAAATTTTTTCAAGGCTTTCTGTTGTTTGTCTTAAGACTAAAATACTGTCCCTCCTAGATGTGCTTCTGTTATAATTTGCAATACTTAAAGCTTCAAGGATTGTTGGGTTTTGAGTACTCATTTCAAAGTTGCCGGGTTTATCAACCTCTCCAAACAGCGTAACATTAAATGCTTTTTGAGTAACCCTAACATATGGATCTTTAATATATTTTTTTACTTTTTCTTGTATCACTTCTGAAGCCTCATCTGATGTAAGGTTGTTTAAATTTATTTTACCAACAAGAGGATAATTAATTCTTCCTAACGAGTCTAAACGATATGACGTGGATTTTCCATTATCAAAAACCTCCAATTGTTCTTTTTGAAGCGATGGGGTACTCACCAGTATATCAATCGTGCTTAATGGTTTACACCTCATTTCTGGGATTTTTTGAATTCTATTTAAGCTATCAAGACCCTTCTGAAACATGGTGTACTCAATTTTCGCCCTAGCGATTTGCTTTTTAGTAATACAAGACGCAAAACTTCCCACTAAGAACAGCAAAAGCAATATTCGGCTCCAAGAGGGGGATGAACCTTTCCACATTGTAAAAAATTTAATCATGTTAACACAAGCGTTCCGCACCCTCACTCACATACCTGTGGTGCAGTACTACCACGTAAATATACGCAGACAGATTGATTATCAGCTTATTAATAGGGGGGTAATATTTAGAGAATTGAATTAGACAGTAATCCTTTGCCTGGAGAGGAGATTGGATGTGGTAGGTCTAAGGGTTCTCAATTGTTGTTCACAAATATAATTGCAGGTTGGGTATTGTCCAAAAGATTGTGAATGAATTCATAAGATGTTTTTATAAGCTAATGAGCGTTCGTATTTTAAACAGGTTTTTTAGCCACCACCAGCATTTTATTCTTGATAGGAAACAAGCGGAAAAACAACCTCACCAGTGGGAGGGCTGCTTTCACCAAGAATGGATTTTTGAGTATTTTCTTTAGGTAAAACACATAGGGAAAGCTCAGCTCATGCATCAATTGAATTTGAACCAATTCTAATCCGGCTTTTGAACAGAGTAATTGCATATCGGCTTTGCTGAGGATTTGCTTATGTCCAAAGCGGTGACTGGAGTATAAATCGTGCAGAAAGCCCTTCAGCCTTCCACCTGTAAGTTGAGCCAATCCTGCGCCGCTGCGGTGATAAAAGGCGTCTCTACAAGGCGTATCTATGAAAAGATATCCACCCGGAGCCAGCAAGCGGGCATTGGCCAAGATAAAATCAATGGGTTGGTTCACATGCTCCAGCACATCCCACAGCACCACGGCTTGCATTGTGCTTGTATATTGGTTCCAGAAAGCATCTTGAATGGGTTGCTCAAAAACATGTTGCAACTGCAATTTTTCTTTGGCGTACAGCAGGTATTGGTGGTCGAGTTCAATACCCCAACAGTCATATCCTTTTTGGAGCATATTGGTAAGAAACAATGCGCCGCCAAAGCCTACATCCATCATGCGTGCGGGTGGTTGAAGGTATTTTTCAACCAATTGTATGTGTCGCTCAAATCGTTCTGGATTGCTTTGCAGTTTTTCTTCTATGTATTGAATGGTCTTTGGGTCGAGGTGGGAGAGGGTAGAATGTGCAGATGCTTGTTCGTACTCATCATCGAGGTAAGTGCTGTAATGAAAGCCGCAGTGTTGGCAAACCACCACATCGGCCATGCGCAAACGATATTGTATAGAATTGCCGCCACCGCCGCATAGTTTGCAAACAGAATAGTCGAATTGCATAAGAAGTTGTAAAGATAGGGGAATGATGAATGTCGGGACTAAAAGCCCGCATTGCCCCTTCGAGAACCTCAGGGACCCCCTTCGGCACTTGTCCCGGCCCTTCGAGAACCTCAGGGACCGGGCTGAATATGCCAAAGACCAACAGCCAAAGACTAAAGACCACCCTTCGAGGCCTGTCCCGATCCTTCGGGGCCTGTCCCGAGTATTCGGGGCCCGTCCCGATCCTTCGGGGCCCGTCCCGAGTATTCGGGAAGCCTTATGGACTCGACCAAGATACGCTTATTCATTTTTTTCTTATCCCTACTTTCTTTTGCTTTCCGCCCCAAAAATTTTGGGGCGGATCACTAAAGACCTACTCTGCAAGCGGTGTTCAGCGAGCCGCTGTGTCCAGCTAGGCCAACATTACGTTTTTATTATTGTGCCTGCAGAAAACACTAAAGACAAATGACCAAAGACTAAAGACCCTCTTCCACCCAAAGACCAACAGCCAAAGACTAAAGACCTTTAATAACAAAAAAGTCAATCAACTACAAATCCATCACAATTCGCAAATTATCTCTTAGCTGTAGTATTTGTTCCCGGGTTAATTTACCCAATCGCTTAAGGAATCTTTTATTGTCGATTGCCCGAGGTTGATCAACCAAAATATCACTTGGCTTAGATAACTGTTTCTTTAAGTGTACTCTTAAAATTTTTGCTTCGAGATGAATGTTGGTGGTAATTGGACAAACAATGGTAGATAAATGTGTATCGTTTAATAAATCGGTTTGAATAATTACAACGGGTCTGGTTTTGCCGGGCTCAGTGCCCATGGTGGGATTTAAATCGGCTAACCAAATGTCATACTGTTTATATATCATCTGCTAACTTTTCAAATTCAGCTAATACCTCCTGCGAGCTTTGAGCAACTAATTTGCTTTCTTTGGCAAGCTGCTTTTGTAAAAATCTTCTTTTATGAAACTTATTATACAAAGCAAGCGCCTCATTGATATAGCGATTTCGTGGAAGATTTAATTCCGCTATCACCTGCTCGGTCTCTTCAAATACCTGATTGTCTAGTTTGAGGGATAGTGTTTTCATACGTGCTTTTTACAAAGGTATATATTGTTGGTATATACTTGGTCTTTTTGCACTTTACTGGTTTTTAGTCATTTTTTGTTTGGAGTTCCAGTTTTTGTGTCATAATTAAAACTAATAACAAATCGCTTATCTATGCCGTCCACCTAAAAGTAGGAAGTTCACATCGCAAAGCCTTAAGGACTCGACCAAGATACGCGTATTCATTTTTTACTATCCCTACTTTCTTTTGCTTTCCGCCCCAAAAATTTTGGGGCGGATTGTTCGAATTGCCAAAACATCACTAAAGACAAATGACCAAAGACTAAAGACTACCTTCCAACCAAAGACCAACAGCTAAAGACTAAAGACTACCTTCCAACCAAAGACCAAAGACAAAAGACCAACAGCCAAAGACTAAAGACCACCCTTCGAGACCTGTCCCGACCCCTTCGACAAGCTCAGGGCAAGTATTCGGGACCTGTCCCGATCCTTCGGGAAGCTCAGGGACCTATCATTTCAGCCGGTGGGTGAGGCTCTCGAACCCCCGGTTAACCCTTCGAGAACCTCAGGGACCAGGCTGCATACACCAAAGACCAACAGCCAAAGACTAAAGACTACCTTCCAACCAAAGACCAACAGCTAAAGACTAAAGACCAAAAAACGAGGCCGCCCCCAAGAGCGCACCTCTGCTTACACAACGATCAGGGGGTGTTATTTTTTCTTTGGTTTGATATGTGCCCAGTTCAATCCCTTTTTGATTCTAAAAATCTGCATATCACTCACATCAAAAAGCTCAGCAATCTTCCGCAAGGTTTTTCCTTCGTCTAATAGGGCCTTAATTTTTAAAATATCTTTTTCTTTCAATTTATATCCCGAGAAATTAGCCACCCTTTTCTTTCTGGCTGCAACAGCTTTCGGACTCTTATTGCTGTAGCTGTGCATCTGGGCTTTTGTGGTCCATTCTAAATTTTCGGGTAAATTATTACCTCTGTTATAATCTTTATGAATGAGGTGGGTATACTTTTTAGGATTCTTGTTTTTTACAAAAGCACCTGCAATTAAATGATGGAAAAAGAAATGATGATAGCTCAACTTTCCTTTATACTTAATTTTTAATCGCATAATACGATAACCATCTTGTGCGCTTCCTTTTACCAATTTACCATCTTCAATTTTTTCGGTAAAACTTGCAACTCTTCCGTGGTTACTTACGGCATAACGGAAACGTAATCCTTTGGGCATTTCAATTTCCTTCCACTTTTCGCCCTGTTTTGGCTGTATCATAGATGACGTTTTAAATTGAAGGGGGATGAATGATGCTGAAAGCTACAAAATTTTTATATATTTATCGTATATGACCACACTTGCTTTGTACAACCTCAAGGGAGGCGTTGGAAAAACGGCCTCTTCGGTGAATTTGGCATACCTGGCCGCAGTTGATGGAATGAAGACCCTCTTGTGGGATTTAGACCCTCAGGGCTCTTCCGGGTTTTATTTTGCTGCACAACCTGCAGGAAAGAACGATTCCAAAAAATTGCTGGAAGGCCAAACCGCCATTGGCTCGCTTATTCAAGAAACGGTGTTTGAAAAAATTTCAGTCATTCCCGCCGACCTTTCTGCGCGTCATGCCGATTTAATATTGGATGAAGCAAAGCAAAGCAAAAAGCGTATTAAGTCAATTCTCGCTGGACTGCATGAGTATGATTTGGTGATTTTGGATTGTCCTCCAGGACTTTCGCTCTTACATGAAAACGTATTTCTGGCAGCCGATAAAATTTTGATGCCGCAAATTCCAACAACACTTTCTATCCGTTCTTTCGAAACCGTTATGCAGTTTATGGAAGACCACAGTTTGGATATTGAGAAAGTGCTTTGTTTTTTCAGCATGGTAGATCATCGTAAAAACCTGCATCACGAAACCATGCAATCTTTTTACAAGGATCGCTTTTTCTGTAAGAACTATGTGCCCTATTTGAGTGATATAGAAAAGATGGGCACCAACCAACAGCCGTTGTTTGAGTTTGCTAACAGCAGTTACGCCGCGCAATGTTATAGAGATGTGTGGGCTGAAATAAAAAAGAAAGTTCAATTATAAATTATGTTGAGCGGTCAGTCAAATGGCTGCCACTATTCATCCAACCTCAAAATGTTTTTATGCATCGTAGTATTACATCTTGGTACAGTCCCGCACTTAGCAAAGAAATGCCCATTGTAACATATGGCCATTATGGTTTTGCATTGTTGCTTATTCCAACAGCCGCAGCCGATTACTTAGAATATGAAAGATTTCAATTGATAGATGCACTGGCTCCATTTATTGAAAGTGGAAAAATGAAAGTGTATTCTATTGACAGTATGAATAAGGAAAGTTGGTTGAACAACGAAATGCATCCACCGCACAAAGCCATTCGACATAACCAATTCAATGAATATGTTTTTCAAGAAGTAGTGCCCTTTATTCGCAATACCAGCAGCAATGATATTATGATTTATACTTGTGGTGCATCGTTTGGTGCGTTGCATGCTATGAACCTGTTTTTAAAAAGACCCGATATCATTAACGGCTGTATTAGTATGAGTGGCGTTTACAACTTGGCAGAATACACCAAGGGGTATTGGGATGATCAGGTGTATTTCAACAGCCCTGAACATTATATGCCGGAATTAAACGATCCTTGGTACTTAGATCGAATTAGGTCGAGTCACCATATTCATATTTACACAGGCAGCGGCGACTACGAAGACCCAGAAGCTTCAAAACGTTTTGCTGGTGTGTTATACAATAAGGGTATTTGGTACGATTTAGATGTATGGGGGCATGACATTAAGCACGACTGGCCAACCTGGCGGAAAATGCTCCCCTTTATTATCGAAAATAAATTTTAAGCGATCAACGCACGGGCACAGATTTTGTAAAGCTGGAGGGTTATGGAAAATATCCTGAATAATTTTCGTTTGCTCAAAGAGAAGGAAGATGTAAGAACAGTGTCTGAAAACATTGAACAATCAGTCGTGTTTAAGGGGACCAATTTATGGATCCTCATCTTTGCCATCTTTATTGCATCGCTTGGATTGAATGTAAACTCAACAGCGGTTATTATTGGCGCCATGTTGATTTCTCCTTTGATGGGTCCCATCATTGGTATAGGCTTTAGTTTGGCTGTAGAAGACTTAAAGCTGTTTAATTTGGCTGGCAGAAATTTTTTATTTGCTGTAGCTGTTTCTCTGATTACGTCAACTGTTTACTTTTTTCTTTCCCCAATTCATGATGCACATTCTGAAATTTTAGCCAGAACAACGCCCAATATTTATGATGTGTTGATTGCCTTTTTTGGTGGATTGGCTGGAGTGCTGGCGCAATCGAGTAAGCTGAAAGGAAATGTGATTATTGGTGTGGCCATTGCAACCGCCTTAATGCCTCCCCTGTGTACTGCAGGTTATGGTATTGCTACCTGGCAATGGAAATTTTTCTTTGGAGCCATTTATTTGTTCACTATCAACTGTGTATTCATTGCTGTTGCTGCCTTTCTTATTGTACGCGTGTTGCGTTTTCCTGTGAAAGAAGAGCTGGATCACCGTGTGAAAAAAAGAGTACATGGCACCATCATTTTTATTACCCTACTTACTTTAATTCCGAGTATTTACTTTGGCTATAAATTAATTGACGAAGATCGTTTTGTAAAAAGAGTGAATCAGTTTATTGATGTGGCAGGAAGATTTGAGAACAATTATTTACTCAAGCGCGATATTCGTCCGGCTGAGAAAAAAGTGATTTTAACTTATGGAGGAAGGGGGATAGATGATAGTACGCTCATTGCTACCAAAGCCAAACTTGAGTTTTTTGGTTTGGCCAATGCACAGTTAGAGATACAGCAAGGATTTGCGTTTTTGCAGGAGCAGCTCTCGCAGTTACGAGAGGACGATGCAAAATCATTTGTAGATCAGAAGCAATTTAATATGTTGTTGATGAAAATGGATAGTCTGCAAACCAAAACTAATATCAACGATTTGAATACAGAGGCCAAAGTTCTTTTTCCATCGGTTGAACAAGTTTTGGTTGGGCCGAAAAAATTTGATTCAACAACGCAGAGAAATATTCAGACAATATTGTTGGTACAAAACGATGCTGCAGTTTTAGGTGGTCAACTTAGAAGCTGGTTACAACTCCGGTTTCCGGGCGATAGCATTAGCTTGTTTGTACAAAAAGATTTGTAAAACAAATACGTTTAGAATCTGTTAAAATCCACTTGCGTTCATATTTATTTCACACAAGTACAGATACTGCTGTAATATTACAGTTCATGAAAATTCCGCTAAGGATTGCTATATGGTTGTTGGGCTTCATGGCTTTCTGCAATGCAAGTGAGTTGCATGCACAGTATATTACAGTGAGCGGAACGGTTTATGATATCAGTGGTAGACGACCTATTGAAGCGGTAGCGGTTTTAAGTACATCTGGCAGAGGAACCCTCACAGATTCATCGGGCCGATATATTTTAACTGTCCGTAAGCAAGATTCTATTTGGTTTTCTTTGATAGGTAAGAATACCATGAAGTATGCGGTAGATACTATGAATGCGCCGCATCAGTTCGATATCAGCATTATGTTACAAGCAAGCGTACTGCCCGATGTACAGGTACGCAACAACAATTATCGTTTAGACTCTTTACAGAATAGGCGCGATTATGCCAAGTACTTCGATTATAAAAAGCCAACTGTCCGTTTTTCTACCAACAACAATTACAATCCTGGTGGACTCACCACAGGACTTGATCTTACAGAACTCATTAATATGTTTCGTGTGCGGAAGATGCGGAATATGGAGAATTTGCAGAAGCGTTTGATTATGCAAGAGCAGGAGAAATATGTGAGTCATCGTTTCAACAAAGTATTTGTCAGAAAAGTAACGCAACTGGTTTCGCCCGATTTAGACACTTTCATGAACAGGTACAGACCCGAATACGAACTTCTCGTTGCCCTCAACGATCTCGAGTTGGCGTACTACACCCAAAAATGTTATGAGCACTATCGCGCCAATCGTTTTCGTCCTCGACCTCTGTTTCGCCGCAAGGAAGATGAGGTGATTAGGTGGTGAGGACTGCTGCCATAGCGTGTGTGTTTTTTGGTCTTTAGTCTTTAGCTGTTGGTCTTTGGGTGGAAGAGGGTCTTTAGTCTTTGGCTGTTGGTCTTTGGGTGGAAGAGGGTCTTTAGTCTTTGGCTGTTGGTCTTTGGTATATGCAGCCCGGTCCCTGAGGTTCTCGAAGGGTAAACCGGGGGTTCGAGAGCCTCACCCACCGGTATAATAATTTGAAGTTCTTGAAAGCCGGTGCCTGAAGCGCTCTAAGACCACCCACCGGCTGAAATGATAGGTCACTGAGCTTCCCGAAGGATCGGGACAGGTCCCGAATACTTGCCCTGAGCTTGTCGAAGGGATCGGGACAAGTGCCGAAGGGGGTCCCTGAGGTTCTCGAAGGGGCAATGCGGGCTTTTAGTCCGACATTCATCGTTGGGAAACACTTATCGTGGGAACTAATTGCCCCCTTACATCCCCAATATGTATGCAAAAATTAGCGGCGCAACAATGGTTGCATCACTTTCAACAATGTATTTAGGAGTATTAATATCTAATTTTCCCCATGTAATTTTTTCGTTTGGAACGGCGCCAGAATAACTTCCGAAGGAAGTAGTAGAATCAGAAATCTGACAGAAATAACTCCAGAATGGAACATCGTGCCATTCTAAATCTTGGTACATCATGGGCACTACGCAAATTGGGAAATCGCCCGCAATACCACCACCAATTTGGAAGAAGCCAACGCCCTTACCTGAACTATTGTTGCGATACCAGTCGGCCAGCCATACCATATATTCAATACCACTTTTTACTGTATCGGCCTTCAATTCACCTTTAATAACATAACTCGCAAAAATGTTTCCGGTTGTACTGTCTTCCCAACCAGGCACCACAATGGGTATATTTTTTTGAGCGGCAGCCACAATCCAGCTGTCTTTAGGATCAATTTCATAATACTGTTCTAATTCGCCGCTAAGAACCGTTTTATACAAAAACTCATGTGGGAAATAACGCTCGCCCTTGGCTTCAGCTTCTTTCCATTGTTTCACCAAATGCTTTTGCAGTCTACGGAAGGCCTCTTCCTCCGGAATACAAGTATCGGTTACGCGGTTATAATGATTTTCCAATAAATCCCACTCGTCCTGCGGAGTTAAGTCGCGGTAGTTGGGAATGCGCTTATAGTGACTGTGTGCAACCAGGTTCATCACATCTTCCTCGAGGTTAGCACCGGTACAAGAAATTATAGCCACTTTATCCTGACGAATCATTTCAGCCAAGCTCACCCCTAATTCGGCAGTACTCATAGCGCCAGCCAAGCTCACCAACATTTTTCCACCCGCTTCCAAATGAGCTTCGTATCCTTTAGCAGCGTCTACCAATGCTGCAGCATTAAAATGACGGTAATGGTGTGTGATAAACTGAGAAATAGGTCCTTTTTGCATAGCACTATGATTTAGGGCGCAAAAGTAAGGAATGTTATTTGAAGGGGGGCTTTGGTCTTTGGTTGAAAGTGGGTCTTTGGTCTTTGGGTGGAAGAGGGTCTTTAGTCTTTGGGTATTGGTCTTTGGCATATGCAGCCCGGTCCCTGAGCTTCCCGAATACTTGCCCTGAGCTTGTCGAAGGGATCGGGACAGGTCTCGAAGGGGCCAGATGCAAACTCCACCAAAGACCACCTCGTATGCTTACATCAAAACCGAGCTATTATTAGTTGGATTCTGCCCCACTAAAGACCAAAGACTAAAGACCAAAGTCCAAAAACTACCCCATCACCTCCTCCGCATGCTGCTTACTTTTTGGCTTGCGGATTATAGATTCAATAATACCCTTCTCATCAATCACAAACGTAGTGCGTATCAACCCCTCATATTTCCTGCCATACATCTGCTTCTCACCCCACACACCATATAGGTCAATTACCTTCCTTTCAACGTCTGCCAACAGAGGAAACGGTAAGGCATGCTTGGTACCGAATTTTTTGTGCTTTTCCACCGTATCTGGACTTACACCCAACACGGCATATCCCGCTGCTTGCAGGGCTTCATAATTATCACGCAAATTGCAAGCTTGCACGGTACAAGTGGGCGTGTCGTCTTGCGGATAGAAATACAAAACCAATTTTTTTCCCGCAAAATCTTTCAAGCGAATGGTTTTTCCATCTTGATCCTTGCCTTGAAACGCAGGCGCTTTCTGTCCTTCCTGTAAATGACTCATAGCAATAGTTTGTACTTATAACTTAAAATTCATGTCTTGGTTGGCAAAAAATCAAAAAAAACCAATGCGTAGAAGTACATTTGCACAATTTGTTTTTTTAATTCAGCCAGCATGCCCAAAGATACCTCCATTCGCTCCGTACTTATTATTGGTTCAGGTCCCATTGTAATTGGACAAGCCTGCGAGTTCGACTATTCTGGTACCCAAGCTTCCCGTAGTTTACGCGAAGAGGGTATTGAAGTCATCCTCATCAACAGCAATCCGGCTACTATCATGACCGATCCGCTGATGGCCGATAAAGTGTATTTGCTGCCTCTTACAGTGGAAAGCATTGAACAAATTTTGAAGGAAAATAACATTGATGCGGTGCTACCCACTATGGGCGGACAAACCGCATTGAACTTAGCAAAAGAGGCAGAAGAACTGGGCATTTGGGAACAATACAACGTGCGACTCATTGGCGTTGACATCAAAGCCATAGATAAAGCAGAAGACAGAGAAAAGTTCCGCCAGTGGATGATTGAAATTGGTGTGCCGGTTGCTCCAGCAAAAACAGCAAATAGTTTTTTAGAGGGGAAGGAATTTGCACAGGAAATTGGCTTCCCGTTGGTGATTCGTCCTTCATTCACTTTAGGTGGAACAGGAGGCGGATTTGTGCACGACAAAGACGACCTCGATGAGGCGCTGAATAGAGGCTTAACAGCGAGTCCCATCCACGAAGTGTTGGTAGAAAAAGCGATGTTAGGGTGGAAGGAATTTGAATTGGAACTACTCCGCGATGCAGCAGATAATGTGGTCATCATTTGTACGGTTGAAAACTTCGACCCAATGGGTGTGCATACGGGCGACAGCATTACCGTAGCTCCTGCTATGACCCTCAGCGATACCGCCTTTCAGCTTATGCGCAACAGCGCTATTCAAATGATGCGCGATTTGGGCAATTTTGCCGGTGGTTGTAATGTGCAGTTTGCCCTCAATCCCGAAACAGAAGAAATCATTGCCATTGAAATCAATCCAAGGGTGAGTCGCTCTTCAGCACTAGCTAGTAAGGCCACTGGATATCCCATTGCGAAAATTGCGGCCAAATTGGCCATCGGTTATAACCTCGATGAGCTGAAAAACCAAATTACCCAAACTACTTCGGCGTATTTTGAGCCAGCACTCGATTATGTAATTGTGAAAGTGCCCCGATGGAACTTCGATAAGTTCAAAGGTGCGAACGACACATTGGGCTTGCAGATGAAGAGTGTGGGTGAAGTCATGGCCATTGGAAGAAGCTTCAACGAAGCCATCCAAAAAGCTTGTCAGAGTTTAGAGAACGAAGCGGTGGGATTGGGCTATTATGGAAAGAGTTTAATGAAGAATGAGGAGTTGGTGGAATACATTAAAACGCCGAAGTGGGATCGTATTTTTAGAATTAAAGATGCCCTTATGCAGGGTACTACTGTAAAAACCATCAGCAAGGCAACGGGTATTGACAGATGGTTCATTTTCCAGATACAAGAGATTTGCAATATTGAAAAAGAGCTTGCCAACTTTAGTATTGATAGTTTACCAATTGATCTGCTGAAGAAAGCCAAGAAAAATGGTTTCGGCGATGAGCAAATTGCCCGCATCCTCAACGGACAATGTACCGATGAGCAGGTATACGAAAAACGCAAAGCTGCTGGCATTTCCCGCGTGTATAAAATGGTGGATACCTGTGCGGCAGAGTTTGAGGCTAAGACGCCGTATTTCTATAGTACGTTTGAATAGGTCAGGTCTTTGGTCTTTGGCTGTTGGTCTTTGGGTGGAAGTGCTTTTTATCGTCATCCCATCCTCTCCAAACGTCGTCCCGCATGGTCCCTGAGGCTCTCGAAGGGCGATGGGGGATCTCCTGTCGTGGGAACGCAACCAAACGAAATCATTTCACTTCAATAAATGCATTGTAAGCCTTTCGTTTACCGCGTTCATATACAACAGATCCCGGCTCGTTGGCCGGGATGATCATGAAAGTGAATGACACCGCTGAAACTAATGACGTCGCTGAAAAAAATCACAGCATTGAGAGAACATGAAAATACTACTAAATGAGAGTTTACATACTTCCTTTACAGCCTGCCCATTTTTTTCATGCAGCTAAATAAAACGAACGCTTGTCTTATAAGTGATGGGAAACCATTGTTAGGGGGAAATTTATCGGGCCGTGCTTTTTAGCCGGCCTTTTTTGCACCCAAAAACGAACTCACTCGCTGCTGCATATTTTCTCGCACATCTAAATAATAGAGGTTAAAATCGCCTACATGGTAGTTCTTCGTACGCAACAAAAAGCTCCCAAAAAAACGAGGATGTCGAGTATACAGCACATTGTCAACATTATACGCATCCACCACTCGCTTATATATTTTATTGAAGTTCTGCAGGACAGCTCCTTTTTGCTCTTTCCGGCTCTTTTGTTCAGGCTCAATAGACCATGAAATGGGATTGGTAACCCAAATCTTCTTCTTTTCAGCAGCAACATAATTGGGCTTATAGCCATTTCTGTAAGTGCGCCATCCAACCACACAACCCGTTTCGGTTGCTGAAGAACAGGGCTTTAACGTAGAGAAATAGTCTTCCTCCAGCGGAATTCCAACAATATAGGCCACCACCAATTGCTCCTGTAAGGGCTTTCCTTCCACATATTTCTTCAACAATGATTTTGCGTGGGTTGTACCCTGACTATGAGCGGCTATGATAAACGGCCTTCCCTGGTTCCACTCCTTCAAATAGGTTAAAAATGCGGCTTCCACATCTGCAAAAGCAGTATCGAATGCGGCTAAAGCTGATAGGGTATCGGCTTTTGTCACTGGAAAATAAGAACGTAAATGGGCTTGTCTGTACCTGGGTGCATATACCCTTGCGCCATTGTTGAAAATGGATGCTTGGTATAAAATGCTACTGTAATCCGTTTTGGCATTGAGGGCCGCATCGTTCAAGGGTGCATTCCAAGGCCTTGCTTCTTTCTCTGTGTAAGTAGTAGGGTGAAGGAAGAAAACATCTACAGGCTGCTCAGATTTTTGCTGGCCAATCAGGGGTTGAGGAACAGAATCTGATGGATCGTGTAGGTGAGGGTGTGCCGCCCAACAGGTAAGTTCTGAATAGTTGGGGTGGTTGGATGGCTGGTTTTGGGTATAGCGCTCACTACGTGATAAGGAGGTATAATTGGGGGAACAAGAAGAATACAGCAAAGACAATATCAGCGCCAGCTGAATAAGGGCATGATTTTGCCAAAACTTTGGCCGCAAAATCGGGGATTTCATGGTCTAAATTTACAATAAGGAGCGTTTTTAGGGCGTTTTATTAGATTAAACTCGCAATTATGTCAATACCAGTCGTTGATTTATCGGAATTTACCCATGGAAATGCCACCCAAAAGGCGGCTTTTGTACAGCAGCTGGGTGCTGCGTATGAAACTGTTGGATTTGTAGCAGTTAAAAACCACGGCATTCCAGATAAACTGATTGATTCAATTTATAAATATGTGCAGGCATTCTTTTCGCTTCCGCTCGAAAAAAAACGCGGTTATGAAATTCCCGGTTTAGCCGGACAAAGAGGCTACACCAGCTTTGGTCGTGAGCACGCTAAAGGAAGTGATGCACCCGATTTGAAGGAGTTTTTTCAATTTGGACAAACTATTGAAGATGGTGAAGAAGTGGGTGAATACTATCCGCCTAATGTGGTGGTTGAAGACCTTCCTGAATTTACGCCTACTTTGTTAGAAGCTTACCGCTATTATGAAGCAAGTGGCAAGCAGTTACTACGTGCTATTGCTTTGTATTTGGGGCTCGATGAGTTGTATTTTGATGAGCATATTCATAATGGTAATTCTATTTTACGTTGTATTCATTATCCCCCTATTACGCAAGAGCCTAAGAGTGCTATTAGAGCTGAACAACATGAGGATATTAACCTGATTACTTTATTAGTAGGCGCAAGTGCGGACGGGTTAGAAATATTGACCAAACAAAATGAATGGGTGCCGGTGACTTCTCTGCCGGAACAAATAGTGGTGAATGTGGGAGATATGTTACAGCGCCTTACGAATAATAAATTGAAGAGTACCACGCACCGTGTTGTGAATCCTCCGCGCGAGCATTGGCATACGAGTCGCTTTTCAATGCCCTTCTTCTTGCATCCAAAAAGTAAAATGAGCTTGAAATGTTTGGACTTGTGTATTGATGATGCACATCCCAAAGCTTATCCAGATGCTACTGCTGGTGAATATTTAGATGAGCGTTTACGCGAGATTGGGTTGAAGAAATAAGCGTCCATCCTTTCTTTTTATTACCTTAGGCATCTGAGATTTTTTTGCTTTGGTGCTACTCCGCCATATCCCATTTTTAAAAGCAGTGATGCTACACAGTGTATCTGCTTTTGGTGGCCCACAGGGCCATTATGGCATGATGCTTAAAACCTTCGTGCAACAACGTCGCGATGTAACCGAAGAAGAGCTGCTCGACTACAATGCTTTTTGTCAAATGTTACCGGGCGCATCCTCTACTCAAACACTTACACTCATTGGCTACAAACGCGGGGGTGTTCCTTTGGCTACGCTTACACTTTTGATATGGATATTACCTGCCTGTTTGCTGATGGGTGGACTATCATTTTTGCTGGGATACTTTCAAGATCAAACTATACAAACACGCATCTTCCACTACATTCCACCTATGGCAATAGGCTTTCTGTTGTATTCAACGTATCGCCTCTTTGGTGTTGCCATTCATAATCCTATAACCCGTATCATTTTTGTAGTGGCGGGTATTGCCACTTTTGTTGGATTCAAAACACCGTGGATTTTTCCTGGTCTAATTCTACTTGGAGGTATTGTTACCAACTTCAGTGACAAGCGTATTCCGCAAAAAGAATTGCCTTCCAAAAAATTAAATCGCGGTTACTTGGGTTTGTTTTTACTACTGTTTGCTATTGCTGGGGTACTTTCAGAACAAGCGCGTATCAACAACAGTCCATCGCGACCAATCATTAACTTATTCGAAAACAATTATCGTTTTGGAAGCCTTGTGTTTGGCGGAGGAGATGTGTTGATGCCAATGATGTATGATCAATATGTGGTTCGTCCGGGTACTAAACGTGTGCAAGAAAAAAATCCCGATGTCTTGCGTATGAGTAAGGAAGAATTCTTAACAGGGTCGGGCATGGTGCGCGCAATACCAGGACCGGTATTTTCAATTGGTGCATTTACAGGCGGTTTGCTTTTAAGGCCTTATGGAACTGCTATGCAGTTTATGGGAATTTTTATTGGCGCTATTGCCATTTTTTTACCGAGCTTTTTGCTGGTAATTTTTTTCTATCCTGTTTGGAATAATTTAAAGCGTTATGCAATTATTTATAGAAGCCTAGAGGGTATTCATGCCGCTGTTGTAGGAATTATGATTGGTGCAACTTTGTATCTGATGAAAGACCTTCATTTGTTTGATGGCTCTTTAATTCAAGAGCAGCTCATCAATATGATAGTAATTGCAACCAGCTTTATTTTATTGGCCTACTCAAAATTGCCCGCACCATTTATTCCGCTTATTTGTATGTGCTTGGGTTGGTTTGTGTAGCTGCTTTTACTTTTTCGTATTGCTGATCATAATCCTTACGAATGGTTCCTAACCATCTGTCCCAAAACAAAAAATACAACCCATAATTTCCTTTAAAATATTGATGGTGCTGGTTGTGGTTCACTGAAGTGTTTACCCATTTGCCAAACCACGACTTATTAAATCCGGCTGGATACAGCTCAAAACCTAAATGCCCATACACGTTGTAAAGTATCATGAACAAAAAGAAAAATGCAATGTGTAGGATGTGTAGCGGAAACAAGAAAAGGAAAACAGGAAGAATACCAATTTCTACAACTGCTTCCAGTGGATGAAATGCATACGCTGCATAAGGCGTAGGATTGGTAGATCGATGGTGCACCAAATGAAACCACTTAAACAACAAAGGATGGTGCATGAGTCTATGTGTAAAATAAAAATACGTATCGTGAACAAAGAGCATAATTGGAAATGCAGCTACTGTCCACGCTGTTCCAAATGCGTTCCATTCATCATACCGCTGTGTATATGGGCGAATCGCTGGATGAAACAAAAAGAAATAGCTGATGATAGAAAACAACCCAATGGTTGCAACTGAATAACCAATTTCACGAATATAGTCGGCTTTGCCCGGCCATTTTTGTTGAATTTTTTTGTGTGCAAGCCTGCTTCGTAATACGATGTAAAAAATAAACCATGCTACTGTTGCAGCAACAAAATAGCGACCACCTATTTTTTGTGCGGCTCCCAAAATATTATCCAATACGTCCATCTTGGTACTTTTTTTCTCTGTATTTCATTAAAAGCTTTCGGCTTTGGTTCTGCACTTTTTTCTGCATGTATCCAGTCCACCCCAACCACCATCCTTTCCAGCCCAATGCCATGCTACACCATTTATGAAAATGAAATGCATCTGAATGTTCTATGATAATCCCATCCCGCATGCGCAAATAAGACTTTACTTTGTTGTGCACCTTATTGCCCGTTGCAGAAAAAGTATAATGCGCCATCCATTCAACTGTATAATATTCATCATCATCTGTAATAGGCTCCTGCGCTTCTACAACTAAGTCTGTAGCCCTGCTCAACAACATCTCCCACATATCGCCCACTTCATTGCCTTGCAACAAACCAAATGCAGGATCGCTGAATGCTATGTCCTCTGAATAACAAGCACGCATTGCCGCTGCATTTTTATTTGCAAAGGCTTGGTAAAATTGTTCTATGGTTGTTTTGTTGTCTTGCATACAAAAAGATTAATGTGCTTCTAACCAGTTTTGTCCAACTCCCAATTCGGCTACAACGGGTACGCCATTGGGTAATTCAAGCGCTTCTTGCATATTGGTTAATATGAGTGGCTTAATTATTTCAAGTTCTGACTCCTTTACATCAAATACCAATTCATCGTGTACTTGTAAAATCATTTTACTTGCAATTCCCGCTTCACGAATGGCCTTGTGTATACGAATCATAGCCAGCTTAATCATATCGGCCGCCGAGCCTTGAATGGGACTATTAATAGCATTTCGCTCTGCGAATCCACGTACTGTAAAGTTAGCACTATGTATATCACGCAACCAACGCTTTCTACCCAATAAAGTAGTTACATAGCCCAATTGCTTGGCACGCTCCACCTGATCTGTCATATATGTTGTAATGCCAGGAAATTCTTTCTTGTAGTTGTCAATTATTTCTTTGGCTTCTGTTCTACTAATGCCCAAATTGTCTGCTAATCCAAATGCGCCTTGTCCGTATATGATGCCAAAGTTCACACTCTTAGCTTTATAGCGCATTTCTTTGGTAACATCTGCTTCACTTACACCATACACTTTAGCTGCAGTTGCTGTGTGGATGTCTTTGTGATCACGAAAGGCTGCACACATATTTTCATCGCCGCTAATGGCTGCAACAATGCGCAATTCAATTTGACTATAATCGGCACTCACCAAAACCCATCCCGCTTCTCGCGGAACAAACGCTTTTCGTATTTCTCTTCCCCTAGCTGTTCTAATAGGAATGTTTTGAAGGTTGGGGTTATTGCTGCTCAATCTTCCTGTGACCGCAACGGCTTGTGCATAACTGGTATGCACACGACCGGTTGTAGGCTGAATCATTTGCGGCAATGCTTGTACATAGGTTGAATTGAGTTTGGTGAGTTCCCGAAAAGTGAGGATATCTTCTACAATATGATGTCCTTTGGCTGCTAACTTCAGCAACACATCTTCACCTGTTTGGTATTGTCCTGTTTTAGTTTTCTTCGCAGAAGGATCCAATTGTAGTTTATCGAACAACACTTCGCCCAACTGTTTGGGTGATGCCAAATTAAAGCGAACACCGGCTTGTTCATACACACTTAGTTCTGCAGCCTTGGCTTCTTCTTCTAAAATTTTACTGTAGTTGTTTAAAAAAGCTTCATCCACTCGAACGCCTTCCCATTCCATATCTGCTAATACAGGCACGAGCGGATTATCTACTGTTTCAAATACATTCACCACCTGCTCTTGCTCCATGAGTGGGTGCAGCTTTTGTTTGAGTTGGAATGTGATATCGGCATCTTCTGCTGCATACTCTTTCACTAATTCCACTTCTACATCGCGCATATTGCCCTGTTGCTTGCCTTTCTTGCCAATAAGCTCCGTGATAGAAATAGGTTGATAACCCAAATATTGCGAACTCAGCAAATCCATGTTGCGCTTGCCTTCGGGCTCTACTACATAGTGTGCTAACATGGTATCATACATGCTGCCTGCTAGTTGTATACCATGTGTTCTAAACACCAATAAATCGTATTTGATATTGTGTCCGATCCAGCAAATAGTAGGATTGCTCCATAGTGGTTGAAGTTGTTCAAGAATTTTTTTTGTTGCAGAGGCGTCGGGTGGACAAGGAACATACATGGCCCTTCCTGCTTCAACAGCAAAACTAATACCCACCAGTTCGGCCTGCAAAGCATCTAGTGATGTGGTTTCTGTATCTACACAAATTTCTTTGTGATGGAGCAACTGTTCGACCAATTGGTTGATGGCTTCTTCTCCTTCAATTAAATCATATTCGTGAGGCGTGTTGTGGATGTTTTTTTCTGGAAGTAGATCCTGAGCAAGGCTGTCTGTTTTTTCGTTTTCCTGCTTCGGTTGGTTCGCAACGACTTCTCCAAACAAGTCGGTTTGTACCCCTTGCGGGGCTACTTGAAACGCAGTAAATCCTTCACCCAAAATTCTTTTTCCTAACGTTTTGAATTCTAGTTCTGCGAATATTTGTTGCAGCGCTTCGTTATTCCACTCCTTCAGCTTAAACTCTTCTTCATGAAATTGTATAGGCGAGTTGGTGATGATGGTTGCCAGTTTTTTACTCATGATGGCCAAGTCCTTCCCCGCTCTTACTTTTTCTCCCAATGCGCCCTTAATTTCATCTGCATGCTCTAATACATTTTCGAGGTTGCCGTACGACTGTAAAAGTTTAGCTGCAGTTTTTTCTCCCACACCGGGAATGCCAGGAATATTATCTACTGCATCTCCCATGAGTCCAAGCATATCCACCACCTGATCTACCCTTTCAATATTCCAACGAGCACACACTTCTGCAGGACCCATAATTTCTACATCGCCGCCTTGATAGCCGGGCTTATAAATATATACGCCATCACGGACAAGTTGACCATAATCTTTGTCGGGTGTAACCATATATACATCATAGCCCGCGTCATGTGCTTGCCAGGCTAGTGTTCCAATAATATCATCAGCTTCGTAACCCGTTACTCCCAATACTGGAATATTAAATCCCTGAATAATTTTTTGAATATCGGGGACCGCGGCTAATAAATCCTCCGGAGTTTCTTGTCGGTTAGCTTTGTAATCTGCAAAATCGGTATGTCGCTCAGTTGTTCCTTCTACATCAAAACACACCGCCATGTGCGAAGGCTTTTCTTTCTGAATAAGCTCATATAGGGTATTAGTGAAACCAAACTGGGCATTGGTGTTTCTGCCAGTGCTGGTCATTCGGGGATTTCTAATCAAAGCATAGTATGCACGAAAAATGAGGGCATATGCATCTAACAAAAACAATTTCTTTTGCATGTTGCTAAGGTAGCAAATAGGAAAAGGTATAGAAGAAAAAAGTCCCGCTTGTGCGGGACTAATTTTTATTTTACCTGAAAGCGATGTTTGTATCGCTCAAACAACTGAATGTGCTTGTCGTTGATTTCAATCTTTCTTCCTTGAATAAAGGCATCTGTAATAACAGAGCTTCTCATATCGAGGATGTCTCCTTGACTGATAACAATATTGGCGTCTTTACCCACTTCAATAGATCCTGTTTTTTGATCAATGCCCAAGAGCTTTGCGGCAGATAAAGTAATTGCGGTAAGCGCTTCTTCTTTGGTTAAACCATAAGCAGCTGCTGTTCCTGCATTGAATGGCATGTTTCTACCTCTGTTTTGCGGGTCATCGTCGTTGATGCAAAACAATACGCCTGCTTTTTGCAACATGGCTGGCGTTTTGTAGGGCTGATCTATGTGATCATCATCTAAAGTAGGTAGGTTGTGCATTTGACTAAGTATAACACCAATGTTATTTTCTTTTAACAAGTGAGCAATCTGCCAGCTTTCTGAACCACCAATAATCACCACATCAAATCCAAACTCTTTTGCAAAATCTACCGCCAGCAACATTTGCTTCACTTGGTTAGCATGCAAATACAGCTTTTGCTTTTTCTCAAACAGTGGTCGCGCTGCTTCCAATTTGAGGTTGGTTTCTTTCTTGCCTGTTTGTGCAAAATAGGTTTTTGCATCACGGAAGAATTGCTTCAATGCTTCCAGTTTGTCGAGTGCTTGCTTGGTGGGATCTGTTGGTGCAGGCATCATGGATGCAAATAATGCAGCGAATCTGCCGGTTGGACGAGACAACAAACTAGGCATATAAATATGCATACCCATGTCCATGCTGTAAGCAGCATCTTCCCAAGTCCAAGCATCCAATTGCACAACGGATGATTGTCCGCCTACAAACGAACCTTGTGGTGCCACATGTGCCAACAAGATACCATTGGTACGGAGCGTATTGATGATTTTTGATTCTGCGTTGTACGCTACAATAGAGCGAACGCTTGGATTGATTTCACCAATTTCGCTAAAATCGTTGCTGCCGCGTACACCAGAAATTTCCTGCAAGCCCAGTGTTGAAGCGGGCAGAATTAAACCGGGATATACTTTTTTTCCGGCAGCAGCAACCACTGTTGCGCCAGAAGGCGCTTGGATATTTGCGCCTACTTGTACAATCTTTCCTTTTTCTACCAATACATCGGCGTTTTCTAATACTGTTCCATTTCCTACGTGAACAGTTCCGCCTTTTATCAGTATAGGAGCTTTAGCCGCAGGAGCAGGATATACATTGTCCTGCGCCTTTGTTGCGCCTAGCATCATAGCCAGGGTTAAACAGGTTAGCCAAATTCTTTTCATCGGTATAATTATTTATTAGATGATTCAATATGTTCATGATCGTGATCCTCTTCTGCTTCAATTTCAAGCATGCCCAACTTATGACCATGATCGAGGCAGGTGTGGATGTATTTGTAGCTTGGCATAGGGAAAGAAACCGGACGACCTTCGCGTTTTTCTCCCACCATTTTTTGAATCAAGCGCTTGCGCTCTGCCTGAATTGTGCTGCGCATTGCTTTATCCTTTTCGCGATCGAAGTATAAGATACCATCTACAAAAGTTTTTTCAGGCATGGCATAGATGCTCAACGGATTGGTGTTCCAAAGAACTAAGTCGGCGTCTTTACCCACTTTAATACTTCCAACACGATCATCTACGTGCAACATTTTTGCAGGATTGATGGTCACCATTTTCCAGGCATCCACTTCACTCATTCCACCATACTTCACAGCCTTCGCTGCTTCTTGGTTCAAGCGACGAGCCATTTCAGCATCATCTGAGTTAATAGCTACGTTCAAGCCCATTTTATTCATGAGTGTTGCGTTATAAGGAATCGCATCTGTTACTTCCACTTTATACGCCCACCAATCTGAGAAAGTAGAAGCGTTGGCGCCATGTTCTTTCATTTCTTTTGCAACCTTGTATCCTTCTAGGATGTGGGTGAAGGTGTTGATGCGGAATCCAAATCTTTCAGCTACGCGCATGGTTGCGAGTATTTCACTTTGTACATAAGAGTGACAAGTGATGAAGCGCTTCTGGTTCATGATTTCCACCAAAGCATCCAACTCTAAGTCGCGGCGAACCACCATTGGCGTTGCTCCTTTCTTCTTGTTGTTGGCATCGGCCTCTTTCATAGCTGCTTCATATTCCTTAGCACGAGTGAATGCATCTACCAACACTTGTTCAACACCCATACGAGTATCGGGAAAACGATTGTTACCACTTGTAGAAGATGTTCTTTTTACGTTTTCACCTAATGCGAACTTGATAAATGGATCCCAGTTTTTGAACATGATGTCCTGATCGTTTCCGCCCCAACGCAATTTGATCAATTGTGTTTGTCCACCTATGGTATTAGCAGAACCATGCAGGATATGCGAGGTTGTAACACCACCACTCAACTGACGATATATATTAATGTCATCGGGATCGAGGTTGTCTTGCATACGCACTTCAGAAGTAACAGACTGTCCGCCTTCGTTGGTGCTGGCAGATGCAATATGTGAGTGTTCATCAATGATACCTGCTGTTAGATATTTTCCAGTTCCATCAACTACTGTTGCAGCTGCATCATTTAAGTTTTTACCAATGGCGCTGATTTTACCCGACTTCACCAACACATCTGTATTTTCCAACACTGCGTTCGCTTCGCTGGTCCATACTGTTGCATTCTTAATTAAGAAATTTTGTTGTGCAGGTGCAGCTTCCCATCCGTATGCTGTGAAAGGATACATAACTGCACCCATTGTTGGTGGCGTTGTTTTTTTAGCTTGAGCCGAATCGGATGCAACATCAGCTGCTTTTGTGAGCTTAGCTGTCCACGTAAAGAACTGCGCATTTGAATCAAGTCCCGTTCCTTGCCATGATTGTGCATCGTTTGCGTATCCGCTTAGTTTTGCTGCGTTTGCAGGAAGCGGCATTTGTGCGCCGCCCATTGCAGGGCCTCTTCTTCTTGCTGCAGGACCAAACTGAATTTTCACTTGCTTACCATCGAATGTAAAGCGGCTGTTCAAAGTATCTTTTCCTACCAGTGTTGCAGAAGAGTTGCTTTTCACGTCGAGTGTAAGTGTTTCTGATGTTCCATTTGCATGCTGAATTTGAAGTGCATAGGTTCCAGCTGCAGAGCTCCAAATATCATCTCGCACTACAAATTTTTCACCTTGTACCCAGTTGTGGAGTATTTGTGTTTTCTCTGAAAAAAGAGGACCGTTGGTAATAAGTAGGTTGGCCATTTTGCCCACTTCCAAACTTCCTACTTGATCGTACACACCCAACAAGGTTGCAGGAGTTTTTGTCAATGCTTCAAGAGCTGCTTTTTCAGAAAGGCCATATTCCATGGCTTTGCGAAGATTGGTCCAGAAGCTACGTGCATCTCTTAAATCAGAGGTGGTTAAGCAGAATGGAATTCCAGCTTTTTCAATCATGGCGGGATTAAATGGCGCCATTTCCCAATGCTTCATATCTGCCAACGATACCAATCTGGCGTCGTTCGGATCTTCTACATCCATAGCTGTTGGGAAATTCAACGTAACAATGAGCGGCGCTTTTGTTCCTGCCACTTCTTTCATGCGCTGGTATTCTTTACCTGTTGCTTTTAAAATGTATTGTACACCAAATTCGTCACCAATTCTATCGGCACGCATTACATTCCACAAATCCACACCACGATCTTGCACATCAAAAATTTGAGGCAGCGATTGGTTTTGGTTGAAAGAAGCGAGCGTAATGTTTACGCCTTCTGCAGAAGGATTGCTTTTATACCATGCTGCATCTAAATACGTTTGACGCAACAAAGCAATGCTTCCCATGAGAGAAGATGGATACGATTGTGTTGAAGTTCCTTTGTTGAAAGACAAATGATGGGTTGCTCTTTCTTTCAGGATAGCTTTGTTTTCTTTTCCTCCCTGAAGTGTTACAACCGTTCCTGTACCTCTTACAATTCCATCGCGCTGATGCGTAGCTACCGTTCCGAAACCTATATCGCGCAGGCTTTTTGCTTTCGCTTCATCGCTTGAAAATAATTTGAACGCATCCACTTCAGATTTCAGTGCCTGGTTCCAACCATAAGCACCTTTTACGTTTGAAGTTAACTGCGCCGGTGCACGAAAATCGAATGCGGCTTGCGACCTTTGTGGTCCTGCAATTCCGTAATCCGAATAAATATCGACGAGAGAAGGATAAATAAATTTTTGCTTGCAATCAACCACCTGAGCATCGGCAGGAATAGCTACCTGCGTTCCCAGGGCAATGATTTTTCCGTCCTTCACCAACAATGTGGCATTCTGCAAAGTTGTTTGGGCGTCCTTAACTACAGTCGCACCAGTAAAAGCAATGGTGTTGTTGCGCTTATCGGCTACCCCGTTCACAGGAAAAGTTTCCTGTGCGGTTGCGGCGAGACAAGAGCAGAGCCATGCCATGTGCAATAGCATTCTTCTCATGAGCAATGAATTTTTAGGCGTACAAGTTATTTCATGTACAGCGCGTTTGAACAGTTGAATAGGATGAACGGAGTGTTTATTTTTGAAATGATGTTGCAAATCATCTGGCCATTAATGAGAACTTTCTTTTTGGTCAGCTTTTTTGTTGGTCCGCTCGTGTTATTGTGAGAAAGGAAGATAGTAGGTGGTGCTCCTTCCGCCTTTATTACCTATTACAAACGCACCCAGATCGAGCATTTCCTGTAAGTCGCGGGTTGCTGAGGCTTTAGATGTTTTAGCAATTGTCATGTACTTTTTTGCGTTCATGCCTCCAACAAAACCGGCCGGCCCTTCGTCTGTCATTCTTCTAACAACTGCTTTTTGTCGATCATTGAGTTGGTTGCTGAATTTGTCAAAATAGCGGGCTACCTGTACTGTAAACAGCACATAGTTTTCGGCTTGTTCTTGCGCCTGCAGAGCTGTTCTAACAAAATACTCTATCCATTCTGTGATTTCATTAGAACGTTGGGCGCTCTCAAGTGCTTGATAATACTGTTTTTTATTCGCTTCTATAGCAGATGATAGGCTTAATAAAACAGGGCGACCAAGTGTTTGCGTGATTGCTTTTTCTGCTAATGCTCGACCTATTCTTCCATTTCCATCTTCAAACGGATGAATAGATTCAAAATATAGATGTGCTACAGCCGCTCTTTCAATTGGATTAAAAATAGGCCGCCGGCCATTCGGTGCTGTTTGGTTGAACCAGTTGATAAACTCATCCATCATTGTAGGAACAAGATTTGACGGCGGTGCTTCAAAATGAATGGTTCTTCGGTGGATGGGTCCTGACACTACCACCATTGGATCTTCGTGGGTTCTCCACTTTCCCGCCTCTATTTGATCAGATGCTCCCATTAATAGTACATGCCAAGCAAACAACTTTTCTTTTGTAAGTGGGTCTTTGAATGAATTTCTGATATCGATCATCAGTTCTCCCAATCCCAAAGCCGACTTATCCTTGATGTATTCTGTCGTTTCGTGGATCCCCAAATTTTTTCGAATCGACGAAAGCACATCGTTTCTATGTGGAAACTCTCCTTCTATTGCAGAGGTTTTGATGGCTTCTTCTAAAATAAACTGAATGGTAATATCCTGATGCGACTCGTCTGAAAGGGCTTCTATGGCTCCCGACACCCGACCCATCTTTTCAACAAAAAGTAGCAGGTCCCGTTGAAGCGTTTCAAGGGAATATGTAAAATGGGGCCAATCTGTTTGTTGCCAGTTATACACCGTTTGAGCCGATTGTTTTGATTATTCGGCTCAAATATACGCCTTTTTTGAGCCGAATGTGTTTTTTAATCGGCTCATCATCTCAGAAAATTGGTTTCAGAAGGCGCGACTATATTATTCAACCCCTACTGCTTAACCCATTCTTTCCAGGTCTTGACTTCAACTTTGATTTCTTTTCCCGATTTGAGTATTATCAAGGGATGATGGGGTATTTGCTGTTCCCACCAGGCACTGAATGCACAGAGATGGGGAAAGTCGGCCCCTGTTTTTCCATTCACCGAAACTACTTCTTCTCCTATTTCTACGTCTACAGTCCCTTTTATTTTAGCTGCGACAAATAATTGACCGTTATTCCATAGAACGTTACAATTGCTTTGTTGTATTTCAGGAAAACCCACCAGTTCGTCTTCCATCCAAATCTGATTATTCTTATGATTTAAGACCAAATAGCTGACCTTCTTCTTAAAATATCCAGAACCAATTTTGGGCGTTGCGGGTTCTTGAGAAGAAGGAACCTGCGTTGATATAGTTTGAAAAATGCGCAAAGAATCGCTTACAAAAAGCTTTTCCTCATAGGCATCTGTAAAGCCATGAAGAGTGATGCCCTTTCTTTCAAAGATGATAGATGGGTTATTTTCTTGCTTCCAAACAGTATCGCGAGCTTCAATAATTCCGGTAAAACCAAGATCTATAAGGAATGCATGTGTTCCACCTTTGTGCTCTACTGGCACATACGGTTTGTTGTTGAACCATTTCGGTGCCCACACAGAATTCCCAGAGGGGGCTACCCAGGGTTGTTTGGATACATACACCTGCTGAGTTTTAAAATTGAATTTCCAATTAAGTGTACGAATAACGTCTTGTCCTAATAATAAGGTTGGTACACAATTCATGATAGGCATATTAGGGGCACTAATGCCTTTGATTGATTTCCATGTAAAACTTCCAATTTCCAAATTTTTAATGATGGCTCTGGAAAGCAGGGTTGTTTTCCCTGACGCGTCTCTAGTTGGAAGAACTGTTTTTGTAACCCTTATTGAAGCAAATGCATCTGTTGAAGGGGTGCTAACGGTGATATTACTACCTGTATCAAAAATAAGATCTACCGATTGTCCATTCACCTTTCCTTCTAAAACGATTAATCCCGATAACCATCGAAAAGGCAGGGTATCTACGCCCTGCGCCGAAGAGGAAAAAGAAAAGATTACAGACAAGAAGGAGATATATAACTTATTCATAATCATGTGTTTATTATCTTCCCATATACACTAACAAAATTTGCACATCACTTGGATTAACCCCACTAATGCGACTCGCCTGTCCTAAAGTTCGCGGTCTGATCTTTTTGAACTTTTGAAGCGCTTCATGGCTGAGGGCGGGCACCTGGTCATAATTGAATTGCTCTGGAATAATTAGGTCTTCCATTTGCAACATTCGCTGAGCTATTTCTTGTTCTTTTTCTATATATCGCTCATACTTAACCTGTATCTCAGCTTGTTCGCGGGATGTGGGATGATATGACTGAAGTGTTTCGGAGAACTTGTTGGAATGCAACATCAAATCATTCAATCCAATATTGGGTCGCAATACAATCTTGGCCGCCTTTTGCTTTTCTGTCAGTGGCGAAGACGACTGTTCTTCGAGGAAGCTGTTGATTTCACTGGGCTCAAAGGCATATTCCTGTAATACCTTTTTAATTTCTTCTACTTCTGATCTCTTCTGTTCTACCAGCCTCATTCTATCGTCTTTGGCCAATCCGAGGCGGTGACTCTTCTCGGTCAATCGCAAGTCGGCATTGTCTTGTCGTAATAGCGTCCTAAACTCTGCGCGACTGGTAAACATTCGGTAGGGCTCGTCGGTTCCTTTGCTGATCAAATCATCAATGAGCACACCGATATATGCTTCGTTTCTTCCCAGAATCAACGGCTCTTGTTCTCTCACGGCCAGGTGGGCATTGATACCTGCCATCAGACCCTGACAAGCAGCTTCTTCATATCCTGTTGTTCCATTGATTTGTCCTGCAAAGAACAGCCTTTCAATGGCCTTGGTTTGTAATGTATGGGTGAGCTGTGTAGGTGGAAAATAATCGTATTCAATGGCATATCCGGGTCTGAACATCCTACAATTTTCAAATCCGGGTACCAGTCTGAGCGCCTGAAGCTGCACTTCTTCGGGCAAGGAAGTAGAGAATCCGTTTACATAAATCTCCACTGTGTTCCACCCTTCGGGCTCTACAAAGAGCTGGTGCCTTTCTCTGTCGGCGAATCGGTTGATTTTATCTTCTATACTTGGACAATACCTGGGCCCTACTCCTTCTATACGACCCTGGTACATGGGACTTCTATCGAATCCGGTTTTCAATATGTCGTGTACACCGGCATGGGTATAGCTGATGTGGCAACTTCTTTGTTGTTCTGGTCGAATCTTTTCAACCGGCAAATAGGAGAATCCCACCACTTCCTCATCGCCTTTCTGCTCTTCCATTTTAGAATAATCGAGGCTTCTTCCATCAATTCTAGGTGGTGTTCCTGTTTTGAGGCGATCCGATTCAAATCCCAAAGCAACCAATTGCTCGGTAATTCCTGTAGCTGCTTTTTCTGAGATTCTTCCTCCTCCCAACTGCTTTTCTCCAATATGAATAACCCCATTCAAAAAGGTTCCGCTGGTTACGACCACCGCCTTTGATCTTATTGCATGTCCCAAACCCGTAATAACACCAACAGCGGTATTCTTTTCAATGATCAGTTCGCGCACCATATCCTGGTAAAAATCTACTCCCGGAGTTTGCTCCAGCATTTCTCTCCACGTAGAGGCAAATAAGTTTCGATCATTTTGCGCCCTTGGGCTCCACATTGCGGGCCCCTTAGAGCGATTAAGCATCCTAAATTGTATGGTACTTTTATCGGTCACAATTCCGCTGTACCCACCCATGGCATCTACCTCCCGCACAATTTGTCCTTTTGCAATTCCGCCCATAGCCGGATTGCAACTCATTTGGGCAATGGTTTGCATGTTCATGGTAATGAGCAACACATTACTGCCCATATTAGCTGCAGCAGCGGCGGCCTCACAGCCGGCATGACCAGCACCCACTACAATGACATCATATTCTGGAAACATATTAGAAGCTTAAATATTGTTGCAAAGATAGCAGTCAGAAGGCAGCCCCGCTTTCGAAAAAGGATATGCTCCACGTGGAACATGGTACATTTTTCTTGGGAAACCTCTTGAAATGTTCCACATGGAACATTCAGAATCATTGCTTACATGCAAGGTCTTGTACCCACACAAATATGGACTCGTTCTGCTTCCACCCCAAACCCAACTCTACCATTTGTGGATTTAAAAGGTTCTTTCTGTGGCCCAGGCTGGGAATGTCTATGTCGAGGTACAGCAAAACCAAGGATAGGGCCACGGCCTGACTTCCTATAGAAATATTTTCAGCGGCACACTTTTGAATGCCGGCCTGGTTAATGCGCTTAGAGAAACTAACGCCTTTTGAGTTGGTATGACTCGGCTGCTGTGGGTTTTTCCAAATATCTTCTGCGTGCTCTTGTGCTAGTTTTTGTAAGGTTAGATGTATGGAAAAAGGGGGAAGTGAGGGTGTTTGTTCAAGGTCCTTCTGAAGAGAGGCCGACTCCTTGGTTTTCAGAAAAGGATACACCAGAATTATAGGGACCACAACACTGTCCCAATATCTTTTTGGATAAACCCTGGCATAGTTCATCAGACGAAAGCCTGTTTGAAGCTCGCTTGACCAAGTAGTAAATCCAGGTTGCTCTTGAGCTTGCTGCCATATATGGGCGGGCATTTGTGGTAAAGGAGGCAAAGGCTTGGGTGTAAACTCTTGGGTAGAAAACTGAGCTTTACCAAAAAAGCTAATGCACAAAAGGAGCAAAGTAATGTATAAGATTGGCCGCATGATGTGCTAAACAAACTTTTCAAACCAACGTTCAAGGGCTTCGTCTTCTCTAGCACGCATGGCTTTTTTTGCAGCTGCTGAACTGTCTTTGTAACCACAGAGATGCAACAATCCATGTACCATCACTCGAAGTAATTCAGTTTTATATGGGGTGTGCATTGTTAACGCATTGTCCCGCACCCGATCTGTACTAATATAAATCTCCCCTTCTATTACCCGCTTATCCTCCGACAAACCAAAGGTGATGATATCAGTATAATAATCGTGTTGAAGAAAACTTCGATTCATTTCAAGCAAATAGTTGTCGCTGCAAAACACATAATCGAGCTGTTGCCATTTCATTTTCTCTCTTTTGGCTTCTGCCCTCAACCAGGCTTCAACAGCATCCTTTCCCCGGATAGCTGGTTTGCTATCCGCATTGAACCAATTCATTGTTTTCATTGCTCCAAATTTCGTAACAAAATGCGGTATTTGCAGGCTACTTTTGTATAACATTATTAAATCTACCATGAAGCGATTGAGCGAGTTGGGTGTTGGACAAAGCGGGGTGATTGACTCATTTGAAAAAGATGAGATTTTTATTAAACTCATGGAAATGGGTTGTGTTCCGGGAGAACCGGTAAAGGTGGAGCAAATTGCTCCCTTGGGTGACCCAATCTCAATTTCTGTTGCTGGATATAATTTGAGCCTTCGTCTCAATGAAGCAAATAGTATTTTCGTTCAAACCAACGAACTATAAGATGGAAATTGGATTGTATTTCGGTTCCTTCAATCCCATTCATATTGGACATCTCATTATTGCAAACCACGTTTTGAATCATTGTGCGGTTGATCAGGTTTGGCTAATTGTATCTCCTCAAAACCCACTTAAAAGCAAGCAGGGACTACTCAACGAATATCAGCGATTACATTTGGCAAAATTAGCAACCGAGGCCGATGAAAGAATTCGGGTAATGGATGTTGAATTTAAATTGCCCAGACCATCCTTTACAATTGATACCCTTACTTATTTGTCGGAGAGGTATCCTGAATATACATTCAAGATAATTATGGGCAGCGATAGTTATCAAAACCTTCCTCGCTGGAAAAACCCCGAGCTCATCATGCGCGATTATTCTATTCTTGTGTACAAAAGACCCGGATTTGAGGTTGAAATACCCAAGGAACAAGAAACAAAAGTTAGCCTGTTGGATGCGCCGTATTTGGATATTTCAGCAACTCAAATAAGAACGTCCAGACAAGAAAAAAGAAGTATCCGCTATTTAGTACCAGAGGAGGTTAGGGAAGAAATTGAAAGAAGCGGATATTATCTATAAAACTAGTTCGCCTTCTTTTTAAATACAGGAACCGTACTACAGGGTTCTCCGTACATGATGCTCTTGGCAACGGGCCTAAGCATAGAAGTAATATAGAAATATGCAGATGCCGGAATGGGCGTTTCGCCACACCCCTTAACCACAACACGTTGATCTGTATACGCTTTCTGATCCAATTGCTTTATTTGCTGAATTAAATAGGCTTCTTGACACTGCTCCTTATTACCAAAATGAACAAAGGTCGAAAATGGTTCTAAGTAGCTGATAATCAGCATATAAGCCCAAACTGGGATTATTGCATCCACCGAACATGTAACCGCTACTATACGATCCTTGTATTGATTCCAGTCGTGCTCTTGCAATGCCTTGCGAAAATCCTTTTCCTTTAAAATCAATTCCATAAAGAGATAATCCTTGATGTCGAACACCAAGATTTCTTCTTTAGGCAAAAAGGTCTCAAGATCAAGGGTGATGAGCCCGCTTTCCGCAACTTTATTTACAAAGGTTTCTTGCATAACAACTAAAATCAGGTGTAAAATTAGGGAACAGATGTAAGGTGTCTGTTTCGCATTACGAAAGAAATATGGTGACTTGTATAGCAATAAAAAAAGCTGCCCGAGAGAGCAGCTTTTGAATTATGCGATTAGTAGATTAATAAAACATAAATCGGTTATCCTTAATGTTGGCTACTTTTTTGAGTGATTCAAAACCGCGGAATGCAGCCATTCTTTGAGATTGAATTAATCCTTGGCGAATATTATCGCTTTCGTTACCCAACATTGGCTTTGCAGCAATGGTTTTACCCTGAATAAAAAATACACCAGCATTACCAGCTATTGGTTTGCTTACTTTTGCTTGTAATTCTTTATTAAATCCGGCTCCAGCAACCTTCGATTCCGCACCAATACCAGGTATGAATGGAGTACCGAAACTTACACTGTCTGCCAATAAAACATCTGTATTGAAATTATTTGCTAATTCAGTAAGCGTATTTCCTTTTGCTTTTGCAATGATTTGTTGCGCTTTCTTTTCGTTGCGGATATAATTCTCCACCATGAATTTTGCATCACCAACAGCTAGGCTTCCCTTTTTGTTAATAGCGGTAACCAAAGCAACCACATATCTATCACCCACTTCAATAGGTTCACTTACTGCACCATCCTTGCTTTCATATACCCAACGCACAAGCTGACGGCTATTACCTAATCCAGCAATGGTAAAATCATTTTTCTTGATATCAACCCCAAACATTGTTGGAAGATTGTTTTTCTCAGCTTCATCTTCAAACAACTTTTTGTTTTTTGCTTTAGCAGCAAATTGAGCAGCAGCTGTATTTGCATTACCAACAGTTTCGTTGCTTGCATTGATTTGCTTTCCTAAGTAAGCAATTTTATACGCTGGTTGAGGATTTCTATGTCCTAAAACTTCTATATAGTGATATCCAAAATTGGTCTTAACAACGCCTTTGGTACCTACAGGATTATCAAAGCTGAAGTCGTTGAATTCAGTCACCATTCTTCCTTGCTCAAAGAAATCGTACACGCCACCCTTATCCTTACTTCCCGCATCTTCAGAAAAACGAACACACAAATCATCGAATGACTGTCCGCTTTTTACTAAAGCAGCAATACTATCTGCAAGCTTTTTTGCTTCATCATCAGAGCGCTTTGGTTGCTGGGTAGCTGCATCTACAGTTCCAATTAAAATGTGACGAACCTTAGCGCTGTCTGGCCAAACTTTTGTACCCAATAATTTTGCCATAACATAATTATCGCCATCTAAATATGGTCCAAATACTTGTCCAACAGATAATTTTAGGATAGAATCTTTATTAGGAACCTGAATTTTATTCTTACTAAAGTAACTATCATAGAAAGGCATTTCAGAACCAACTCTTCCTAAAAAAGCCTTCGCATCAGACGTAGTTTGGAATTCACTTTTTAAAGCCAAAACTGCATTCAAGGCCTCTAAAGAATCCTGACTTGTTGGAGCAGCACTGAAATAGGTATATATGATGTTGCGTACCTCTTCTTCACGAGTATATTCCTTAGCTCTTTTCTTTATATAAGATTCAATATCGGCATCGGTTACTTTGATTGAAGAATCGCTGATTGTTTGGTAGGGAACCATCACATATTCGAAACTGGCCGTTGCACTATTATCAGCCATCATTTTATCCATCATCCAAGAAGGTATAAAATCATTTTTTTGAACTAGGGCAACGAACTTATTTCTCTTAGCGTTTTCAAGAGCAGGCTCTATATAATATTTAGCAATGGTATTTTGTTGCTCAGCATTTTTTGACTTCTTGATTTGGTCTAAAGCCTTTTTTGCATCCTCTACTTTAAAGATACCAGTTTCTGGGTCGGTAAATTCTTGACGAAAAGGTGAGTTTTCGCCAAATAAAACCTCATCCAATTCCTTTTTTCCCACTTGAATGCCCAATTTTTCAATTTCCTCTCCAGTAACCAAACGATCAACTTCTTGGTTCCAAACACCAGCTAAAATTTGATCACGCTGGAAGCCTTGAGCACCATACATTCTTTCTTGCATGCTCACTTTCTCCTCAAAATCGGCTCTCTCTATTTTCTGACCATTTACACTTCCTAAATCATTCATATCACTCATACCTCTTCCTCTGCTAAAAGAAGAATCTTGTAAAATGAAAGCAATCAATGCTAATGCAATAATTGCAAAAATGATCCAGGCCCCTTTGTCACGAATGCTTTGAATAACAGACATATAATAATATTGTAATTAGGTACATCTATCCCAAAATGGGATGGGACGCAAAAATAGGGGAAATCCTTTTTCCACAACCTGTGTAAAAAAGTGAAGGAATAATATTTTAGAAACTGGTTTCTCCAATGATAGCAGACCTTGAACAGATTTTCCACATGCGTTTGTGGAAACAAGCATAAAGTGGTGAATAAATAGAAAATCCCATTATCCGAATTGTGAAAACGAGTGGAATATCTTCCGTTTGAAATATGAGGATATTTTCCTAGTTGCCCTTTTTGTTAAATTTTTTTCCCTCTTAGTCTAACGTGGATTTCTGTTAATAAACTTTTGTGGATTTGTGTATAGAATAAAGGCAACAGCTGTGGAAAACCACATTTTATATAAATATATAGAGCATTGATGGTGTGATTTATTATGTGAATAAACCAATTGCTGTAAAGGATAATTACCTTTGTACCCTGTGAGTAATCAATTTATCAACATATTCACACAACTAATAATAGTAAGATTTTATAAATAAATAGATTATTAAATACAATTACCTGAGTTATGAACATCGATATAGCAATTGAACAATTAAATAAAAGAGGCTATTTAGATTTAGAAGTTCCTGCTACGCTCGATGTGTTTGCAGAAATAGAAAGATTAAAAGTAGAAAAGAACGCCATTGTTTTGGCCCACTATTATCAGGAGCCAGATATTCAAGATGTAGCCGACTATATTGGGGATAGTTTAGGATTGGCCCAAAAAGCTGCACAAACATCGGCTGATATGATTGTTTTTGCAGGAGTACATTTTATGGCAGAAACTGCAAAAATTCTAAATCCTACCAAAAAAGTCCTATTACCAGATCTTAAAGCAGGCTGTAGCCTAGCTGACAGTGCTCCTGCTGGATTATTTAAAGCTTTTAAGGATAAGCATCCAGACCATCTTGTTGTGTCTTATATTAACTGTACTGCCGAAATAAAGGCATTAAGTGATATTATTTGTACAAGTAGCAATGCTAAAGCCATTATTGAATCTATTCCAGAGGACCAACCCATCATTTTTGCACCAGATAAAAATTTAGGCGCTTATTTGAATAAACAAACTGGTAGGAATATGCTGTTATGGAATGGAGCATGTATGGTTCATGAAATATTTAGTTTAGAAAAAATAACACGACTAAAAGTTCGTCATCCAGAAGCCAAGTTTATAGCCCACCCAGAATGTGAGGAGGCTGTTTTAAATTTGGCAGATTATATTGGCAGTACCACACAATTGCTAAAATACACACAGGAAGATTCAGCAAATTCCTTTATTGTAGCCACCGAAACAGGTATTCTGCATCAAATGGCTATTAGTAGTCCAAATAAAACATTTATTCCAGCACCACCTAATAACAGTTGTGCATGTAATGATTGTCCACATATGAAACTCAACACGCTTGAAAAACTATATCTCTGTATGGAATATGAACTACCAGAAATTCAAATGGAGGAAACTTTAAGGGTACAAGCAAAACAACCAATTGACAGAATGTTAGAAATTAGTAAAAAAGCTGGCTTATTGGGTTAATCATCTTTCATCACAAATTCTACCAATCAGCAATCAAGGAATGATTAACTTAGTACCGATGAACCCATCGCTATTTAATAGAAGATTTTATTGTTTGTTTATATACCTAAGCTTCATCTGTTCTGTTGCATTAGCGCAGGATGCAAATGTTTTTTTTCAGAGAGCTACCCAAAAACTGAATCAAAAAAATTATGCCGGAGCATTAGCTGATTATAATCGAGTAATTGAAGTTGATCCAGCTTTTGAGAATATTTATTTTAATAGAGGAATAGTAAAAAGGCTGTTGAAAGATTATACTGGCGCTCTGGAAGATTTAAATATTGCGGCCGAGGATAGCCCATTAGATGCAGACATTTACATGAACCGCGGTGTTGTTAAGGGACTATTGAATGATTTTAAAGGTGCGGTAGATGATTATTCGAAAGCGCTCGAATTAAACCCACAAATGGCTTCTGCTTATTTTAATAGAGGTATCGCAAAAGATCAAAACAAAGATTATACTGGAGCACTACAAGATTATAATCGCGCTGCAGAGATGATGCCAACCAATGCCGATGTCTTTTTTAACAGAGGTGTGGTAAAGGCAATTTTTGGCGACCCCGATGGAGCTATTAATGATTACACAAGAGCTATTGCATTACGTAATCAGTTTTGGAATGCCTATTTTAATAGAGGAATGGAATATGCAAAAAAGCAAGATAGAACGGCTGCGATTCGCGATTTTACATCATGTATACAATTTCAGCCAAGCTTTGCAAGTGCTTATTTTAGCAGAGGTTTAGAAAAAAGTTATATGGGCGATTGTTCTGGTGCCATCAACGATTATACACAAGCATTGCGACTAGAGCCAAGAAACGCAGATGTATACTATAATAGAGCTATATGTCGTGCTCAAAATAATGATAGAAACGCAGCACTAGAAGATTATAACCGTGCTATAGAAATCAATTCAGATTTACCCAATATTTTTTTCAATAGAGGAATTATTCGGAGCAACTTAAACGATTATAATGGCGCGATTATTGATTTTGATAAGGCTATAGCAAAAGACCCCAACAATGCCGACATATTTTATAACAGAGCTATTGCAAAAAGAAATACGGGAAATTATTCAGCTGCAGCTCCAGATTTTGATAGAGCCATTCAACTAAAACCCAATCAAGCCGATATTTATCTCAATAGGGCTTACAACAAAAGCTTTCAAGGAAATTCGCAAGGAGCCATTGACGATTTTAGTAAAGCAATAGGTATGAATGCTAATTTATGGGATGCCTATATTGGAAGAGCCCAGGAATATGAAAAGAAAGAACAGTGGCGCCAGGCTGAAGAAGACCTGAATAAAGTAATCACACAACAAAGTAGAAATGCGTATGCATATTTTGTAAGAGGTTTAATAAAGGCAAAGCAAAGAGACTCATTAGGAGCAATAGCCGATTATACTACATCATTAAGTATCCAAAACAATAATGCCGATGTTTATTTTAATAGAGGTATTGAAAGGAGTAAACAGAAAAATTATAGAACAGCTATAGAAGATTATTCAGCAGCCATTCGAATTAATCCACGATTAGCTGGTGCTTTTTATAACAGAGGTATTGCAAAGGCTGCACTAAATGATTTTAATGGTGCTTTACAAGATTATAATAGAGTAGTGCAATTAAATCCTGATGCAGAAAATATTTATTTCAATAGAGGAATAGAAAAAAATAGAACCAATCAGTTTGCTGCCGCCATTAACGATTTTAATATGGCTCTAAACAAGGATCCAGAAAATCCTGATATTTATTTAAACAGAGGTATTTCTAGAAGTTTATTAAAAGACCACAGAACAGCAATTAGTGATTATAGTAAGGCTATAGAAATAGATGCAGAGCATGCAGAGGCGTATTATTATAGAGCTATTTCAAGAAGGGCGGTTGGTGAATTAGCAGGAGCATGTGAAGATGCAACAAAGGCACTTTCTTTAGGCAATGATAAGGCTCGTTTTATGAAAGCAGAGCTTTGTAAGTAAACATGTTACTGGGTATTCATCATATTGCCATTATTTGTTCTAACTATGAAGTTTCTAAAAAATTTTACACAGAGATATTAGGTTTAACTATTGTACAAGAAGTGTATAGAAAAGAGAGGAACTCATATAAGCTTGATTTATCTGTACAGAATCAATACATAATTGAACTCTTCTCCTTTCCTAACCCCCCAAAGAGACCAAGTAGACCAGAAGCCGCAGGATTGAGACATATTGCATTTAAAGTGCATGATATAGAATCTGTTTGCAAGAGCTTACAAGAAAAAGGAGTAATAGCCGAACCAATTAGAATAGACCCATATACACAAAAAAAATATACTTTTTTTCAAGACCCCGACGGATTGCCAATTGAATTATATTCTGAATAAAAAGAGTACATTCACAGTATGTCAAACACTGTACGAAATATTCTTATTACTATAGGTGGCTGGATAGCTGGTAGCCTTGTAAATATGGCCCTAGTAAATACCGGTAATATGTTAATTCCTCCTCCCGCAGGATTTGATTTAAATACAATGGAAGGGCTTGAACAAGCCATGAAACTCATGGAGCCAAAGCATTTCGTTATGCCTTTTTTGGCCCATGCACTAGGAACACTAACAGCATCTTGGCTTATAGCAAAATATGCAGCATCAGCACATATTTGGTGTGTTGCGGTTGCAGTCTTGTTATTTTTCTTGGGTGGGTTTTATATGACTACTATTTTGTCGGCCCCAGTGTGGTTTGAAATGACAGATTTGTTAGCAGCTTATTTTCCCATGGGTGTTCTGGGTTATTTGTTAGGAAGAAAAAAGAAATAAAAATGAAAAGGCATATAAGCGTTGTATTGCTGGCCTGTTGCATATTGGGCTTTGCTCATGTTGTTCATGGACAAAAATTCGAAAGTTATAGACTCCTTGGTGATACCATTTGGAGTTCAACCAATTTGGGCTATGAAAGACCGCTACAAATTCATGTACCATTAGAATTTCAAAAAGAAAATAAGCAGAGGAAGTACCCTGTTATTCTAATTTTTGACCAACAAAACAAAAGAGCGTATCAATATTTATTATCAACTATTGATTATTTAACCAGTGTTGATCAAATGCCTGCTTCAATTATTGTTGGGGTTCAATCGAATGAGTTATATAGATATTATGAAACACAATTGATTCAAGCAGACCCCTCTGCAAAGGGCGAACAAAACGAACAATTTATTATGCATGAATTGTTACCTTGGATACAAAAGAGTTTACAAGGATCAACATTTACATTGTTAATGGGCCATTCTAGATATGGATTTTTTACTACACATCTTTGGCAAAAATATCCTGCAAAAATTCAGGCCTGTATTGCATCAAGCCCATTCTTTTTGCAAGAAAATGTGAATTTGGTTGATTCTATGGAGAACGCAATTAAGAAAAGCAAATCCCAGGCCAATCATAGATACTATAGCTTTGGAATAGGAAACGATTATCCAGACGAGTATAAAAAAATGACCGAGAAAATTGCGTCTTACAAACTCAATAACCTGCATATTAAAGGTGACCTATTCCAAGAAGCCGACCACCACGCAACCCCCGGCCTTTTAGCCAATCAGTCGCTTTACAGGATCTTTGAATATTGGAACACCAGTCAAATTAAATATTTCAAAAATTCATCTGCACAAAAGGACGTTTTAAATAACAGCATGAAAGAAATAGAACAGCACTATGGTAGCGCATTTTCTTTTTCTTTAGGAACAATGAACGGAAAGGGCTGGGATTATTACGGCAAAGAGCAATACCAACAAGCAATAGATGCCTGGACAATGGCAATTGAATATTATTCGTCATTTACAGAGTTTTACCTTTTTATAGCGGGCGCATATAAAAAGCTTGGTAAGCCATACATAGAGTGGATAAACAGATTTAAAAAAGAATTGCCCAAATCTGAATTTTATTCTGCTGAAGAAAAAAAGCAGTTGTTAGATGAACTACAACAAGAGGGTTATTAGTTGAAAACAAGGGTTACATAATGTTAGATTTATTCAAAAAGATTTATAAAGTAATACACCCAAAGTATACAACCATTTTTGTTGATTATGCAGAACAGCTAGGTCCTAGATATGGTGTAACACACCCACCCCACGCCAAGATGTATGAGCTATTGCATACGCAGCGAGAAATCATTCTTCAACAAGTACTGCAAGCAAAACAGCACGCTCATTGGCTTAATGGATTGAGCGAACACGAAACCAATTCCTATGAGCCCTATTTGAAAAACGGATTTATGCCCGCCCTAGATGTGTGGATGCTTTATACCTTATTGACACAAGAGCAACCCGAAAACTATATTGAGGTAGGATGTGGAACTTCGACAAGGGTGGCATATAGTGCAAAAAAGCAAAACCAACTTAATACAACAATTATAGCAGTTGATCCTACACCAAGATTGTCCGTTCAAGACCTGGTTGATCAACACATTTGCGCTACTATGCAATCGTTAAATATTGACTGGTGGAAACAGTGGGGCGAAAAAGATATGTTGTTTATTGATAATAGCCACCGAGCGCTTCCGGGTTCTGATGTAACCACCTTTTTCCTAGAAATACTACCAGAACTTCCGAAAGGCATGCTGTTGCACATTCATGATATATACTGGCCGTATGATTATCCGCTCAATATGTGCGAAAGAGGATATAATGAGCAATATTTATTAGCACAAGCAATTTTGCTACAGCCCGAGCGATATGAAATTATTGCTGCTAACCATTGGTTTACAACAGACGAGTTTTATAAAGAAATAAGAGAAGAGTTTTGGGCAACAACAACAAATAAAAAGCTTGAAAAAACTGGTTGTTCTTTTTGGTGCAGAATAAAATAGTTTATTTGCTTTTATTTTTTATAAGTTGATCAAACTGCTCTAAAGTCAACTGTTTTGCAATGATTCTTTTGTCTTTGTCTAACAAGTAAAAAGTAGGCGTTGACCGAATATCGTATAGTTGTCTATAGTTTGGAACGCCCTGTTTAAAGTCGGCTTCTTTTTCCTGTTTTGGTTGGTATACATGTATCCAGTTGGTCAAAGTCTTTTCTTCAATAAATCTATTCCATTCGGCCATAGCGGCTTCATCGGTATTCACCCCAACCAATGCAACACCAAAGTTTTTCCAAGAAGCTTTATAAATAGAATCAACCCGAGGAACTGTTTCTTTACAGTGTCCACAGTTGGGATCCCAAAAAGAGATGAAAGTAAACGAAGCACTTAGATCATTTAATACAAATCTTCCCCCCTCTTTTTTAGCAAGGAGGAGTTGAGGTGCAAGAGAACCAATTTGATTCGCAATTAAACTATATCCACGTTCAATAACCGTTTTTTTGGAAGCAGCATTTAGAATAGTTGTATCACCCTTCAAATAAAACTGCTCGAATAAGTAAACAAACACCTTATCCTGGCCCATGTATTCGGGTTGGATATATTTGTTGGTAAACTTCATCAAGAGATAAGGATAAAGCTCTTTTGTACCCTTTGCGCTTAACAACATGTACTTGATTTCAGGAATGATTGAATCGGCATCGGGAGAAACATACTGAGAAAAATACTCATCAATTTTTGGTTCAAAAAAAGGAGTTCGTAATAATCGCTCGTCATTGAAAAGAACATCATCCCAGAAATGCTCTTTTACATATCTATAAGGATATAAAGAATCTGGCCTTCCATCAATGATAGGAATAGGAGGAACATCGGGACGCTTCATGGCGTTTAAGAAGGCGCTCAAATTACTCTTTGGATTCTTCTGTATAAAAGAAAAGCGTAGTTGCTTTAATTGATCATCAAATTTTTTATACTCATATCTAAGACGATTTTTTTCTTCTTCGGTTGTTGCCTGTTGAAATGAAGCATCAATTTGTTGTAGCTGTATAGCCAAGGAACCGCTTTCTTTGGTATATTGAAGAAATAAAGAATTGTCTTCAGAACCCAGTATTTGAAACTCTTCTTTTTTTGATGTATCACCCAATAATGAAAAACGCTGTTGTTGATCCATCAAGAATTCCTGCAAAATGTATTTCTCAGGACTTACTAAAAAATAAATGCCCCCTGGATACTTTTCTTTTCTTTGGAAAACAGCTTCACTTTGTGCGTTCAGCTTTACCGAGTCAACCAAGACCCGCGACTTACCATAATAGGAACCCAAGTAAACAACCGTGTTTTTAAGAGGGCTAACTCGAACCTTAATGTTGGGTCCCGAAACAGAAGGACTAGGTGTTGTATTTTTCTTAACTGTTGTTTGGCCAAAAGCACTCAAGAATAAACTCCCCAAAACCCCCAATAAGAATCCGTATTTCATTGTCCTTACTTGTTTGTGATAAAGAGGGCACAAAGAAAAATTAATTACCATATTCGCTTAAAAACTTAATACGCATAATTTTTAATTGCTCCCATGTATAGTTGTACTCTGCTAATTCTTGTTGAGCTACTTGCAAAGAAGACGTTTCACAACTCTTGAAGTATTCAATAATTTCATCTTGATCTACTTCATCTAACCATTCATCAATGGCATAGTCTAGGTTGAGTCTTGTTCCACTTGCAGCAATGGTTTCCATTTCTTCTAACAACTCGTCTAAACGAAGGCTTTTATTTTTAGCAATGGTTTCCAAAGAAATTTTTCTGTCTGTATTTTGAATAATATAAATTTTGTTACTGCTTTTATTAGCAACGCTTTTCAGAACAAAATCGTCGGGCTTTACAATATCATTTTCTTCAACATATTTTGCAATGAGATCAACAAAAGGCCTTCCGTATTTAAGCGCTTTACCCTTACTTACACCTTGGCATTTTTCCAACTCTTCCAAAGTGGTGGGATATAGAATACTCATATCCTGTAAAGAGGTTTCAAGGAAAACCACAAAAGGCGGCAACGATTTCTTCTTAGCTTCTTTCTGACGCAAGTCTTTTAATAAAATAAACAATTGCTCGTCGGCAACAGCGGCACCACCACCAGCAGCAGATTCGTTTTCATCATCATCTGCCATTGCATTTTCAAAAAGATTATTCAAAACAATCTGAAGAGAACTTGGCTTTTTCATCCACTTCTTACCCTTATCGGTAATCTTCAACAATCCGTATTCCTCAATATCTTTTCTAATCAAGTCTTCGAGCATCATTTGACGAATGAGGCTGTTCCAAAAGTGAGCATCTTTTTCTTTTCCGAGTCCAAATACCGCTAATTGCTCATGCCTAAACAAAGAAATTTGTGGAGTTAGTTTTCCCATAGTAATGTTCACCACATAATCAATTGGAAAACGCTCATCCAGCGCTTCAATAACTTTAAGCGCAATTTGTCCTTCTGCTTTTGCTTCAATTTTTGGCTTGGGTGTGCAGTTGTCGCACCCACCTGTAGCACCACAGAGTCCTGTATTCCACTCTTCACCAAAATAGTGGAGTAAAATTTTTCTTCTACAAACACAACTTTCTGCGTAAGAAACAGTTTCATCAATGAGCTGAGCGCCCACCTCTCTTTCGCTGAGAGGCTTATCACGCATAAGGTGTTCCAGCTTAGCAACATCTTTGTGCGAATAATATAAAATACATTTGCCCTCTAAGCCGTCTCTACCAGCTCGTCCTGTTTCTTGATAATAATTTTCAATGGACTTAGGAATGTTATAGTGAATAACATAGCGAATATCTGGTTTATCAATACCCATACCAAAAGCAATAGTTGCAACAATTACTTGCACTTGCTCATTCAAGAACATATCCTGACGCTCTGCTCTAAGCTTTTGATCAAGCCCTGCATGGTAAGCCACGGCTTTTATTTGATTGGCTACTAAAATATCGGCAAGCTCTTCAGTTGTTTTTCTATTTAATGAATAAATAATTCCGCTTTTGCCTTTATTCTGAGAAATGAAGCGAACAATATGTTTAATAGTTTCTTCCTTTTTAATTTTTGGCTGTATTTCATAATACAGGTTTTGGCGGTTGAAGGAAGAAATAAAAATTTCAGGTGTTCTTAATCCAAGATTTTTTACAATATCACTTTGAACTTTAGGTGTTGCCGTTGCCGTGAGAGCCATTACCGGTGCGTCTTGTTTGATTTGATCCATCATTTCACGCAGTCTTCTGTATTCGGGCCTAAAATCATGTCCCCATTCAGAAATACAGTGTGCTTCATCTACCGCAAAAAATGAAATATTCAAATCGGCAAAAAACTCAAGGTTTTCTTGTTTCGTGAGTGTTTCTGGCGCCACATACAAGAGCTTAGTCTTGCCGTTTAACAAATCCGATTTAACTGTTTTGATTTGACCTTTTGTAAGAGATGAGTTTAAGAAGTGTGCAACATCATCCTTTTCAGAATAACCTCGAACCAAATCAACCTGGTTTTTCATAAGTGCTATTAGGGGAGAAACCACAATTGCTACGCCTTCGCTAATCATAGCTGGTAATTGGTAGCAAAGACTTTTCCCGCCACCGGTTGGCATAATTACAAAGGTGTCTCTGCCTGCCAATAAGTTACTAATGGCCTCTTCTTGTCGCCCTTTAAATTCAGAAAACCCAAAATAATGTTGAAGACCTTTATACATGTCCATTCCCCCAATGAGATTGGAGGTGGGGGTTGTTCTTTTTTCTGTAGAAGCAGCTTTCTTCTTTCTCGATATCGGTTTCGCTGCTGCTTTTGTTGTTTTTGTAGCCATGTTTTTGAGTTAAAGCCTGGAAAGGCGGGGGTAATGATTGTCGGGCGTTTCAAAAAGCTGAAAATCAATTATTTATATACTTTTTGTGGATGCCAGACAACCCTTTTTGTAAAAGGTTGACGAAGTTACGAAAAGGAAAAGGTAAAAGCAATGCCTGCTTGTTAAAAAAACCTTACATAAAGCCTCAACAAGACCAATAAACTCAAATGGGCAATCTGTGAAGCGGAATGTACCTTTGCCGCATGAAGGCAAGTATAAAAGCTATTGCTCTGAAAACGATTGACTTGGAAGCGGCATCTATAAATGGATTAAAAAATTATGTTGATGCATCGCTCGAGTTGGTAGTGGAAAAAATATTTCAAACCAAGGGCCGATTGGTAGTGAGTGGAATTGGAAAAAGCGGCATTGTAGCTCAAAAAATTGTAGCAACCCTTAATTCTACGGGAACGCCTTCTGTATTTATGCATGCTGCAGACGCCATTCACGGCGATTTAGGGATGGTGCAGCCGAACGATCTTGTTATGCTTATTAGCAAAAGCGGCGAAAGTCCTGAAATTAAAGTGTTGGTGCCCCTAATTTTAGAGAGAGGAAACACACTCATTGGTATGGTGGGCAACATGCAATCCTTTTTAGCCCAATCTTCGCACCACAACCTCAACACAACTGTTAGCCAAGAGGCTTGTCCAAATAACCTCGCTCCCACCAGCAGTACAACTGCCCAAATGGTTATGGGCGACGTATTGGCCGTTTGTTTGATGGAGCTGCGCGGATTTAAAGAAACCGATTTTGCACGTTTTCATCCAGGTGGAAATTTAGGAAAGCGCCTTTATTTAAGGGTTGAAGATGTGTATACCCGAAACGAGCGCCCGGTGGTACATCCAAATGCTGGTATTAGAGAAGTAATTGTTGAAATGACCAATAAGCGACTGGGGGTAACAGCTGTTGTGGGTGAAAGTGGAAAAGCCGCGGGCATTATAACAGACGGCGATTTAAGAAGGATGTTAGAAAAAACCGATTCTTGGGAGTCGTTGGTTGCAGAAGATATAATGTCGCCCAGCCCCACCACAATTAACAGCGATGCGTTGGCGGTAGAAGCCATGGAGTTGTTCAGAAAAAAAGATATAACGCAGTTATTGGTGGTAGATGCTGGGGGAAAGTATTTAGGCGTTTTGCACTTGCACGATTTAGTAGAGGAAGGAATATTTTAATTCATATTTGATTAACCCTTAATTTGCTGTACCATTTATCGGGCGAAAGCCCTAACCAAAACCATCACTATGAACCAACATCATTATGTAGCTATTATGGCTGGCGGAATCGGCAGTCGTTTTTGGCCCAAGAGTCGCACTGGGTATCCTAAGCAGTTTCTCGACATTCTTAACACAGGAAAATCATTAATTCAATGGACGTATGAAAGATATGCTCAGTTCATACCAAATGAGAATATTTATGTGGTGACTTCTGTTGAGTATGTAGATATTGTTGCTACACAGCTTCCCAATATTCCTAAGGAAAATATTTTAGCAGAACCAAGTAAGAAAAACACAGCCCCTTGTGTGGCGTATATTTCATTCAAGCTATTGCAAAAAGATCCAGAAGCGTCTTTAATTGTAGCACCTGCAGATCATATGATTTTAGATGGTGAAACCTTTAGAGCTATTGCATTAAAGGCACTCGATTTTGTTCAACAGATTAAAGCAATTGTTACGCTTGGAATGACGCCCACTTATCCAAATACAGGATACGGCTATATTCAGCGCGAAGCATTGCAAGCTGCCGATGGCATATATAAAGTGAAAACATTCACAGAAAAGCCAACACTAGAAATTGCAAAGACCTTTTTTGCAAGTGGCGATTTCTTGTGGAATGCAGGTATTTTTATGTGGCAGGTGAAAAATATTGTGAAGGCGTTTGAATTGTACCAACCAGAAATGTTTGAACTATTCGACGGCGAAAAAGAACACTATAATACATCAGAAGAACAAGCGGCCATTAACCGCATTTATCCATTATGTACCAATGTTTCTATTGATTACGCCATCATGGAAAAAGCGGACAACGTGTACGTAATGCCGTCGTCTTTTGGATGGAGCGATTTAGGTGCATGGAACAGCGCATACGATAATTTAGAAAAGGATTATTTAGGCAATGCTGTTGCAAGTGATAATGTGATTGTGATTGATGCAACAAAATGTATGGTGAGCGCTCCTTCTGAAAAGTTGCTACTCTTGCAGGGATTAGATGATTTTATTGTTGTAGACACTCCCGATGTGCTAATGATTTGCAAGAAAGAAAAAGAGCAGGCAATTAAGGAATATGTTGCTGAAGTGAAAAGAAGCAAAGGCGATAAATATCTCTAGTAATCAATAAACAGTTATATGAAAAGGGTATTATTCTTATTGATGATTGCGTCCTCATGGGTTGCTTGTAAAAAAGAATCTCAACCCGCTGTTGCAACAGGTTCTATTGGTGGCTCTCTCCAAACATTCGACGACAAATTAACTGCTTTATCAGATGCTGCTGGATTTACAGTTACTTTAAGCAATCCTGCTGCAACCAACATGACGACTACTACAGATGCAACAGGAAGATTTAGCTTTTCTGGTGTACCGTACGATTCTTATGAGTTAAGTTTTTCAAAAACAGGATATGGTACCTATCGCATTTTTGGATTAAGTCATGATAGTGCTAGCACACAAATTCCTCATTTTTCAGTTGGAAGAACTTCTACTACAACTGTTAGCAGTTTATCTGTGAGTGGTTCCACGTTTCAGGGAGAGTCGGGCGTTCGTTTCACGTATACAGTAGCGCCAACACCAACTACAACTAATAGGGCTTTTGTACGATACTTCTTGGGGACATCTAATATGGTTTCTCCCAACAATTATACGGCTGTTTCTGATCTCATTAACTTTACCAACCTGAGTGCAGAAACAGGGTTTACACAAAGAGCATTAATTAGCATGGGCTTCACCACGGGACAAACAGTTTGGGTTAGAATGTATGGAGATTCATGGAGGTCGAACGATTATTTTGATCCTAATCTAAGAACAAGGGTGTTCCCTAATTTGAACAGCACATCGCCAGCTGCTATAAGTTTTGTAGTGCCTTAGCAGTTGGATTTAAGATTTGGTTTACTCATCATTGGTATCCATTCATCCGCCTCAAAATCGTACATTTCTGTTGAGGGTGAATGGATACTTGTTTTATAGTCAAAATTAGGAACGGTGGGAGAAATGTATCCCGGATAGAAATAGCGAATTCCATTTGAAATGCAGTGTTGAATTTTCAATAAAAACAGCACGCGACCAATAGAATACTTTTTATATTGGGGGTGATAGAAATTCATGATACCCGCAGCCGATTGATGGCCAATATCAAAATACCCCCTACCCACTAATTCTTGTCCATTGTACAGAGAAAGACTCTGCGTATTGAACTCCATATGAAAGTGACTGCCGTACAGAAAATCGTTGATAGATATTGGAGCATCAAAAGATACCGATTGACGATATAGCTCATAGACTTGCTCGCATTGTGGTTCAATAAAACAGAAATTATGATGAATTAAGGAAAGGTTCTTAATTGCTTTAAGAAGTTTTTTATGCGAGCTGGTCCATTCAAATTTTTCTAAATCGAGCCGGATCCAAATAATATCATGCATACCATCTTGGTAATAAATCTGATCAGCGGTAAACATACGATGCACCATACGGAACCATCCTTTAGAAAGGAACAGATCGAACGTTTCCGGTGAGAGACGGAGATTGGGCAAATCGTTTGGATCGTCTAGCATAGCTGCAAAGCTACGGTTGAAGTGAAGAACAAAAAGGACAGGAAAAAAGCGGAAAAAAGCAATCAATCCATTAATTTTGCCGCTCTCAACCCAATGGGTTGGGGCCTATAGCTCAGCTGGTTAGAGCACCTGACTCATAATCAGGGGGTCCCTGGTTCAAGCCCAGGTGGGCCCACTTCAAAATCAAGCAGTTACGAACGAAAGTTGGTAGCTGCTTGTTTGTTTTACGATACTTCGATGTCTTACCGCACAAAAAAGAGGGTATTGGTTAAACAGCATGATTCCCCAAGAATTCGCTGGCCCTTTTTTCTTCTATTAATTCTTCCACATAGGTTTTACCCTCATCAGAAGACTCGGCAAAAAATAGTTGGAAAACGTGCGTATGCACTCCTGTCACATGCGATCCCATTCTGTAATTGTTGCATAGGTTTTCGATACACAAGTTCATATATCCCCTTGCTCTTCTCAAGGCCTCTTCTTTCTCCAGGTGGTTAAAGTACCTGGTGAAGACCTTCTCGTTGTCTGTATAACAATTTCGAACAATGTAATACCAGTGTTGGTTTTCTTTCATCTATTTCTGTTTAAAAATCAACATAAAGGTGTAAAATTTTAAATGCAACGAGTGGTTGTAAATAAATAGGATCTTCCCAAACATATGAGTTAGAGAATCGAAAACAACATATTCAAGGTTCCGCTCTTTTAAAGGAGTCAGATAAAATAATTTCAAAATGACAAATAATCAATTATGCGATTAAAAACTAGAAAGAGACAGTGCTACTTTTTTATGTAATGTAACTGCACTAAACCTTTTTCGTAGGGTTGAACTGATAGCAACTGAAGTTCACACATCGGACCATTCTCTTTAAATAAGCGAATACCATTTCCAAGTAAAGTAGGGATCACCGAAATAATTAGTTCATCTATCAAATTATTTTTTAAAAGCGTATGAATTAATTCTGCTCCGCCATCACAATAAATGTCTAAACCGTATTGTGATTTAAGGGACGACACCAAATCAACTGGATTATCTGAAACACCATCAATTAAGTCTCTATTCTCTTGCAGTGTTGTTGAAACAACGTATACTTTTTTCTGTGAATATGGTAAAGGTTGTCCAAACGAGAGCACCTTTTCAAAGGTTCTTCTGCCTATCAGTATAGTGTCAACCCTTTCTAAAAACTTTTTGTAGCCATAGTCTTCTCCTTCTTGTTCCACTATAGAAAGAAAAGAAAGGTCGTCGTTATTTCCTGCAATAAAACCATCTATACTCATTGCAATATAAACAATTACTTTTCTAGAAATCGGTTGCATCATTTTAGAAATGTTTTTAATTCAAATATCTCTACATACACCCCCAAAAGTATATGCCAAAAAAGATAATGACCCAAGCGAACGGATAGCGTTGATAAAAAACCTGCTCTAAGAAAATATCTCGCTTGTATGAAGTTCATAATAAATCCGGAGAGCAAACAATATAATATGAAATATGTGTTCCCTTCTGGCATTTGTTCTAATGGCTCTCGTATAGAAGTAAGAATACAACCAACCAATGCAAACTCTTTAAAAAATTTTCCTTTTAAACTGTATTTTCCTACTATTAAAAATAAAGTCAAAGGAATTAGTCTATAAAAAATTTCAACTTCAAACGCCCCCGAAGAGAATAAAAATATTGAGTAGGGAAATGGTTGAAGAAAGGGCGGCAGCTCATGGTAGGGCTGAGGGTGTAATAAATATTTAATAACAAGAATATCTGCAATTCCAAAAACAGCACCAATAGCCAGCGGTTTATAAAGCCTTTTTCTGTTTGATATTTCTGATGTAAAAAAGGAGGGGATATGCAAATATGGTGTCAAAAACAAAAATGGAGAAGCTAAAAAAAGCCACAGAATATTTTCATAACCCCAGACCCTTAAATTGGAATACAAAGGCGCAATTACATTTCCAAAAAGCATCCCACAAAAACAAAAAAGAACAAAGAAAAAATAAATAGTAAGATCTTTTTTTACAGGCTTTTCAATGCTCATTTTTTCTAAATTTTTGAATTCGATTTAGGCCCAAACGTATATCTCCTACTTAGTTGCTCTATATGAGCTGTAGGAGATATAATCGGTTAAATTCTTACTTGAAAACTTGCAATAGGCCGACTAAAATTTGCAGATTCCCCTTTTGCATCCATCCAAGTTTGATTAAGGCCATCTAAATACCGAATGACTCTTGATACCCTAATATTTTCGAAGCTTTCTTTAATTTCATCAAACTGTTTTAAGATAATCGTTGGTGTTTGAATAGGAGGATATTCACGAATAGGCCTCATAGCAAATGTGGTATCCCACAATCTTGTGTTTTGTCCCGACAGAATATTTTCTTTTGAAACTGTAAGCTTTAATTCTGCCTGAATGGAGTTGAATATTGGATTTGTATAATCTCCATTTTGTGAAATATTGAATTCAATGGTTCTTAACACACCGGGCTCTTCAATCACATTTGTATCATCTTTAGTGCAAGAAACTAAAAAGAAAAACAAGAGCATGTATAGCATAGATATTTTTTTCATGTTCAAAAGAAATTATTGTTTTAAGATGTTAACGTCTCCCCTTTTATTAGATACTGTCACTTCGAAATCACCGTGTTCTAAGATATCAATGGTACCAACCGACTGTAATGAAATTTTGGCTTCCCCATTCACTACAACCATAATTTTTTTCGCTTGTAAATAACCTTGACTCTTTAAGTCGGCATTTCCATTCACTACTATTTTATTGACCATATGAATTGGGATAATTACATGCACATCTTTGTTTCCCAAATAACTGGGTGCATCAATGAAAAGTCCATCCTTAGAGAAAGTCATAATCACCTTTTCAACAGATTGGTCTTTTCCAACTACCTGGACGGCGCCACTAGTACTTGGAATTAACGTTACTTTTATATTACCGTTAATAACAAGTTTCTGAATAGTTGTTTCGGCCAAAAACTCATAGGTATACAGTTTACCATTTTCATGACCATTCTTGGCCTGTGTACCTGCTACTAGTATTAAGCAGGAAATGAGTGTAAGAATCTTTTTCATAATTATGTTTTTAATAATGCAAATGTGAAATCATTTAAAAGGGTTTACAATAGCATAAACGTGTGAAAAGCGTGCGTGTTACTAAAAATTATCAGAACCACATATTTATGTGATATTGGGGGGAAATCTTACGCAAAAGCCTTACTCTTCTTAGATTTGTTAAGCATGAGGATAACTTTACTAATTCTAATAATTATTTCATTTCAGAAAGTAATGTCGCAAACAGACATTTCATTTTCTCATATTTCTGTAGAAGATGGCATTGGATTAAATTCTGATATGGTTTATACCATACATCAAGATGAAGTTGGATTTATATGGGTTGGAACAGCAAATGGGTTACAACGGTTTGACGGAAGCAAATTTGCAAGTTTTGGTGTAAGCAATCCAAAGCAAGGGCAGCTACCTCTGAGTGCTTTGGCACAAATAATAGCAAACAATAATAAGGAGCTTTGGCTTTCTTTTCCTAACAGAAGAGAAGTGGGATTGTATCAAATTTCTAATTCAACGTATAAAATCATTCCCTTTAAGATTAGTCGCCCCCTACCTGACAGATTGGAATATAAATTATGGAAGGACAATAAGGGAAATGTTTTTATAACAGTATTTCGATTTGGTGTTCTGCAATATGATCCTTCATTAGATGCATTTGTTGATTCCAATCCCTTTTCTTTACCAAATGGCTGGAATCCATCGTTGTTTTCTTTTGAAGATACATTAGAACAGAAAGTTTGGTTGCCATGTCCTGATAGTGGTTTGGCAATGTTTGATCAGAAGAGCAGGAAACTATATACCAACAAGTCCAATGCTATTGGCCATCCTATTTTAGGGCTTAAGGTCATTTATCCACACGTAACAGAAATATTTATTGACTCCAAAAAGCAATACTGGATTTTTAGCTGGGACACAACACAACATAAAAGGTGTTTTACAAAAGAGGGCACTTTTTTAAAGGATGCAACCAAAGGATTGAATGTTGGTAGTGGATATCAAGAGTTGAGATATTTTCATGAAAGTAAAAATGGAAACCTGTGGTTGTATGGAAATAATGCGCTGTATAAATACGATAGGTATCAACAAGTATTTGAGTTTATTTCAGGAAACACCCATACTAAAGGTAGTATTGAATATGGCATGGTTCACCACATAATAGAAGATCATGATGGAAGCCATTGGATTGCAACAAATAATGGAATTTATTATATCTCAGAAAGCGCAGGCTCAAAAAATGTTATCAATTTGCAATTTTCAAAACCAAATACAACCTATGACATAACCGATATAGTACAACTCAAGTCTGGAGAATATTGGTTATCAAGCTGGGGTACAGGAATTATAACGTTGACATCAAGATTACAGCAATACGACAACCAAATACTAAAAGAGCTGACAAAAAACTTCAAAGATCCAATAATAACATCGAGGTTTAAACAAATTTGGGCGCTCTATGAACAAGCAGATGGAAAAATTTGGATGGGATGTCAGGCTGGACAATTTATGGTACACGATCCACAACAAAATAAAACCAAGTATTTGTTTTGTAAAAATGCAGAAGAAGCTACAATAAGATACATTACAGCAAATAAGCTAGGGATTATATTTTTTGGAACGCAAAGAGGACATATCATATCATTTGATGGAAAACAATTCAAAACACTTCACCGGTTCAATACAATAGTTAGAAAAATATTTATTGACAACGACCAGAATATCTGGGTGGCATTAGAAGGAGGGGGCCTGTATAAGCTTTCTCAAGATGGGAAACAGGTTTTATTTCATTTTACTCGTGAAAATAAAAGACACACATTATTTCAAAACCTGGTGTACGATATTGAACAGCTGAATGATTCAACAATGATTTGTGCAGCAGGCGCATTAAATTTTATTCATAATAAAAATCATCGTGTTCAATGGTTAACAGTAGAAAATGGCCTTCCAAGCAATAGTGTTTCCAGAATAAGAAAAGATCAAAATGGCTACTTCTGGATGATAACAAACAATGGATTAAGTAGGTATAACCCTAATAACAAACGGATAACAAACTATAATAGAAGAGATGGTGTTATAGTTGCAAAAGAAACGGATCAGGCCGATTTTCTATGTTCCGAAAATTATATCATGTTTGCTGGAGCATCCAGTCTTTTGTTTTTTAAGCCCGATGCGTTTGATTCAAAGCAAGCACCCCCAAAAGTACATTTAACAGAGTTTCGGGTATTAGATAAGCCGCTATCTATTGATTCAATCACGCAACTGAAAGAAGTTCGCTTACTATCACATCAAAACAACATTCTTATATCCTTTGCTTCATTAAGCTATTTGCAAAGGGAGAAACTAACTTATTATTATAAATTAAGCGGAATACATACAAACTGGATTAAGGCAAACAAACAAGGCGAGGTAAACTTTAATTTATTGCCTCCGGGTAAATATGAGTTCAGCATGTTTGCTGAAACAATAGACGGAAAGCAGAGCGAAAGAGTAATACTACTTAGATTTATTATTCAAAGACCGTTTTGGAAAACCGGATGGTTTATAAGTACCTGTATTTTTATATCCTTATTAATAATATATGGAATTCATAGAGTCAGAATTAATCAAATTCTTGCTATCGAGAAAGTTAGAAATAGGGTAGCTCGTGATTTACATGACGATATGGGAAGTACACTAAGTACTATCAACATTTTAAGTACGATGTCGAAAAGTAAGCTTGCTACAGATATCGTTAAAACAAGTGAATACTTAAATAAGATTAGTGACAACGCTCAAAGAATGATGGAAGCAATGGATGATATTGTTTGGGCTATAAAGCCAGCAAATGACAGTATGCAAAAGGTAATTGCCAGGATGAGAGAGTTTGCTACTAACCTACTAGAAGCAAAAAATATAGATTGTCGCTTCTCTGTAGATGAAGATGTAGAAGAGATAAAGTTAGACATGGAAAAGCGAAGAGATTTGTTCCTTATTTTCAAAGAAAGTATTAACAACGCTGCAAAGTATTCACATGCAAGTCTTGTTGAAATTACAATCTCAATAAAAAGTAATCAACTTATACTTGATATAAAAGACAACGGATTGGGGTTTGATATGCAGCAAAAAGAACAAGGGAATGGAATCGGAAATATGAGAAAGAGAGCAGATTTTTTACACGCCGAACTAAATATCAACTCCAAACTTAATGGCGGCACTCAAATTTTATTGACAATGTTTATATGAACTACATAATTGTGTGATTGTATGTGTAAATAACTAAAAATACTTTTACTAACTATGATAAAGATTTTAATTTACGAAGATAATTCACAGCTCCGTGAAGGCCTTACTATGTTAATAGATGGCAGTGATGGCTTCTCTGTTGTAGCTGCATTCAAAAATTGTACAAATATTGTTGAAGAAGTTGCAGCGTTTAATCCAGATATTATTCTTATGGATATTGATATGCCCATTACAAATGGTATAGAGGGACTTAAACAAATTAGAAAAGTTAATACGGAAGTAAAAATTCTTATGCTTACCGTATTTGATGATAATAAAAATGTTTTTGAAGCAATAAAAAATGGAGCGAACGGGTATATTTTAAAAAAGACACAACCATCTAAATTGTTGGAATACATTTCTGAGGCCGCTTCTGGAGGGGCACCAATGACATCCAGTGTAGCATCACAGGTGCTAAAAATGTTTTCAAGCCTGAACACATCGAAAGGTGAGGATTATAACTTAAGTGATAGAGAAAAAGAGGTACTACAGTTTTTGGTTGATGGTTATAGCTATAAAATGATTGCTGCTGAAATGTATATAGCAATAGATACCGTCAGAAGCCACATAAAGAAGATATATGAAAAGCTCCATGTTAATAGTAAGAGCGAGGCTGTGGCCAAAGCCTTCAAGGATAAAATTTTATAATTCGATCCTTTATGAATAGGTACTTAAGTCAAAAAATTCGATTCTATTCTTTTTTGTGCATGGCACTTCTTTTATTTGTTCATGGATATAACCTAAACGACAATTATTTACGACCATTTACTTTTGTTAAAGAGCCATTAACACTTACAGCATTTATTGAATACTTTTTTTCAAACGGGCTCTTAAGATTTAGAATACCCCTTTTGTTTATTATTTCTGGATTTTTATATGCATACCAAGACTATAAGCCGTATAAAGATCAAACGCTAAAGAGGGTAAAAACACTGATGGGTCCTTATTTTTTCTGGAGTGCTGCAGGTTTACTTCTAACTTATTTATTTCAACTTTTTCCTTACACAGCAACTATAGTTGCACAAACAGAATTAGATCAGCTTGGGGATAACAGACCCTATTCTGAAATAGGTTGGGGCGGAATTTTTTTAAGATGGACGCTTGTTCCAATTTCATTTCAACTTTGGTTCATTCGGTCGCTATTTTTTTATAATCTTCTTTATCCGGTTATTAGGTGGTGTATCAATAAAGCACCGTTGCCTTGGTTTCTTTTTGTGGTCTTGCTATGGATTAGCGGATTCAACATTTACTTTATAGAAGGTGTAGGCCTTTTGTTTTTTTCTTTAGGTGTTTGGTTACAAAAGTCGAAATTTCCTGTGTTGTATAGGCCCAAATGGATTAGCCTGTTTATTGCCTGGTTGTTTTTTATTGGAATTTGTATAATAAAAACTTTTATAGCATTTGAAGTTGATGAAACTACTTCCTCTATAATTATTATGATGATTTTGTACTATGTATCCATATTTTCTGGAATTATATCTATGTGGTATGGTGCAGATTTTTTGGTTCATTTTTTTGTAAAAAAGAAGTGGTTTAAAGAAGTATCAGCATTTTCTTTCATCATCTATGGATTTCACGCACCCCTTCTTTTTTATCTTACAGAATTGATGTTTGATGCGTTTCATGATTTCAAATACGTTAGATCACTTACTTACGTGTTAAGTCCCACTATTACATTGTTAATATGTGTGATTGTTGGCTCTTTATTTAGAAAAGTAATGCCCGCAACTTATCGCTTTGCCACCGGAGGGAGGGGCATATAAGACAACTGCTTAGATGGTTAACAAATCATCTTATTTTTTAAAACACATTTCATAGATGCTAGTTTGAGATTTTCACACATTCATGCTATTGTATTGGCATTCATTTAAAATGATGTTTGCAAAAAAAGTATGAAACATAAAATATTATCAAGCATTGCTTTGTTCATATTATTAATAAGCAGCTGCACTAAAAAGGAAAATATAGAAGCTCCATTAAATACTGCTCTTACAGCACAATTTGAAAGCGAGCAAGCGTATATAAGTGAAAATATAGGCGAACATTTTATTCAATTAGAGCTTTCCAACATTTCCCCTAAAAAAGAAGTAGTTGTAATTAAAATAACAGACGAAACTGCTAAATATGGAGATGATTTTAGTATTACACCTCAAGCTGTACAAGATAAATTATCCATTGAGTTTCCGCCAGGAACTAGACAAAAGACAATTGCAATAAAAATAAAGGACAACACTACAAAAGATGACCCTAAAGCCTTTTCATTAGAAATAATAAGAGTAGGAAATTCGGTAACTCCAATTGGAAAGAAAAGCATTAGGTTACACATTGTTGATGATGAGAGCAAATCAACCATTGCATTTAAAAATCTGTCAACTTCTATTCTAGAGAATGCTACAGAAGGTAAAGAGATAGAATTAAAACTAACAAGTGAAACCGAATCAGATGGATATGTTGAAATTAGACCGGTTTCTACAAATGCAATTTATGGGGTAGATTTTCGCAGTTTACCGGCTATGCAAAACGGAAAAATTGTTTTGCCTATAAGAAAAAGTGCTACTAGTGCATTTTTTAAAATTATTCCAATTGATAACAATAGAGTTGAAAATGAAAAAAGAATTGAATTTCAAATCATTCATTCCACTAGTGATATTCTTATTGGTAGCCCAGCATCACATCAGGTGTTTTTGGTAGAAGATGATCAGCCACTTCAAAACAAAATTAGAGTAAACGATATTCGAAATTCACTTAGGGGAATGGAACTTTTCTTTCCTGTGCCTACGCGAATTGAAGGTGTGGTAATTTCTACAAAAGAAAATTTTAGGGGCAATGTTGTTCATATTCAAGATGAAACGGGAGGTATTGCAATACAATTAAATTCGACACATACATTTACGGTTGGCGACATATTAACTGTAAATCTTGAAGGAGCAAGAGTTAAAGAGGAATTAGGCGTATTAACTGCATCAGAAATAGGTCTTTCTTCAATAGAAAAAATTGGATGGGAGATGCTCATTGCAACAACAAAAAGATTAGAAGAACTTTATACTTTACCTATACAAAGCATTCATTTTGGAAAGTTAATACACATCCCGAATATTAGATTTACTGAAGCAAATGGCACACTAACAATGCAGGGAGACAGGGTCATTTCTGATGGAAATAGAACTGCTATTGTACGAACAGAACAGTTTGCTCAGTTTAGAAATATGGTAGTTCCAAACGGACTTGTTTCTGTTACAGGTATTGCTGTTTTTTATCAGGGGAAGTATATTATTTATCCCGCCAGTGCTTCATCAATTAGATAAATTGTATATAAAAAATTCATGGTTTTTTCATTACTGAATTGTTTACACAAACAAAGACGAAGAATGATTATCGGAATCGTAATAACAATGATATTGTTAGAATTAGAAAAGCAAGTAAAATTATTTAGTAACTGAGATGAAATTGAACGAAAATAATGGATTTGTTAACCAACACTACATTTAGAGTAAACTTTAAACGGAAGAAAATTAATGGGTTGTGAAACAATCTGAACTAATCTATATGTGCATTACTAATGGGGCAATCTTAGAGCAGATGATTGTTCGTTTTTTGATCGGGGCCCTTTTCTAAGGGCTCTTTTTTTTATAAGGTTTGTAATACACCCTTTCAAGTAATCATAATCGGTTTATAAAGTATAGATTCTGGTTTAACAAATGAACAAAATCACACCAATATGTCATTGTAGGGTAGCGGTTTATCTGACACTTTTGTAAAAAAATAAACAATGTTTAAAAAACTACTTTGTATTTCACTAATTGCTTTTGGTGTGTCGTGTAAGAAAACAGTAACACCAGTACCAAATAATCCTACAGAAGAAGTCGAAATGGAATATTTACTATTAAATGATCAAGAAGTGAAACCCTTTCAAGATGGAGTTATGATAGATTTGAACAGAGATCAAAAGCCCGATTTGTTATTTTATGTCATGTTGGTGGGTGATCATATTCAAAAGCAAGATCGTTTTCATTACAATGTTCTTTCTTCTATTCGTACAAGTATATTGGTAAACTCACAGGAGCAAACTCCCTCTTTTTTAAAAGGAACTACCATTCCAATATCAAATTTCGATGGACATGCCTGGTATCCGGCTTCTGAGATAACTCTAATTGAAAAAAGAGTACATGAAAATTCATCAATAACATGGCATGGCAACTGGTTAACTGCAGAGAGAGCCTATTTACCGGTCACGCTCTCCATTAACAATCAAGTTCATGGAGGTTGGGTAGAACTCTCTTCAGATCCTGTAAATGGAAAAATCATTCTCCACAGAGCAGCCATCACTAAAAGGCCAAATAAATTGCCACGTGCAGGAATTTAAAATTGGAATTATAGTTTAAAAAAGGCACTAATTATTACAATACTTTTTTAATAATGTAAAAACAATACAGTATGAAAATAATCAAACATGGATTTTTGAAAATCCGATTGTTCATTATAATTATGAGCTCACTTATTCTTACTTCATGCCAAAAAGATGTCATTAAAGGAAGTGGTAATATTATTGAAAAAAATATACCAATAACAGGGTTTCACTCTGTTGAAACGCATTATGACATTCAAGCAATTCTTACACATGGAACAACCACGAAGGTGGTAGCAAGCGGATATGAAAATATCATGGATTTGTTAGACTTTCAAGTTATAAATGGTGTATTGCAGTTAAAGTTTAATACAGTATATAACAGAATAAAAAATGCAAATGTGGTTGTTCAAATTACAATGCCACAATTAGAAGCCAGTAAAATACACGGATCAGGAAATATAGAAATTAGAAACTTTCGAAAAGTCGGTAATATTGAGCTTGGCATTTTTGGTAGTGGTAATATCATTTTAAGCAACTCAGTGTATTCCAGCGCAAATCTTAGAATAAACGGCAGTGGAAGTATTCATGGTACTGGATTGCAAGTGAATGAGGCACAAGTAAATATTGATGGGAGCGGAAACAGCACTATTGCTGTGGTTGATAAGTTAAAAGCTACAATTAATGGAACTGGCCATGTTTATTATATTGGCACTCCCCAACTTGAAGTTATACAAAATGGCACAGGGCGTGTGAGACCAAGATAATTATCTATACGAGTAGTTAACAGCATAATAAACAGGCTTTCCTAATGATAAAAAGCGGAACAAGCAAATGCTTTTCCGCTTTTTATTTATGGATAACTACCCCTTCTTTCTCTTGAAATAAAATCTGGTGATATAAATTCCTTCGCCATCATCTTTACCTGCATTGCTTTCAACACCAGCAGTAATGGTAACTAACTCCCAACCTTCCTCTAGCATATAATTCACTTTGCTATTCACTACAGCGTCGTTAGCGGCTATATTTTGAAAACGTATGCCACCCAAATTAAAAAAGTTCAAAATTTTGGTCTCTTCAAAATTCTTTACCCGAATTTCATCGCGGTCCGATTTATTGCGAGTATTATCATCTTCCGAGCGTACAGAAGCAAATGATTTGTAGTCTCGGCCTTCTAAAGCATGAATAATTCGCGAGCGACCTAACCCGCTAGGTACAATAGATTCAACAACAGTAAAAGAAGTGAACTCATATCCTTTTTGTGCCTTAAGCTCATTTACACTAAAAAAAGAAAGTACGCATGCACCCATTATACCAAGTGCAAGTTTCAGTTTCATAATTTTCATGGTTATGTGTTTTTATGTAAAGTAATTTACAACAACTATGCCAATGCGCCATCACTCGAACCAACTTGTTAAGATATTCGTAGCCGCTATTATTCTCCCCATCTTTCCGCATCTTTGCAGCCTTAATTGAATTGTATGTCGCACAACCTAGCCACTCTTTGCATCCATGCTGGAATGGAGCCCGATCCTTCTACAGGCGCAATTATGACGCCCATTTATCAAACTTCTACCTATGTGCAAGAGGCGCCAGCACAGCATAAGGGATTTGAATATGCAAGAAGCCAAAATCCAACACGACAAGCTTTGGAAACAGCATTGGCAGTTATAGAAAAAGGTAATTATGGTTTGTCTTTTAGCAGCGGTGTGGCGGCAACCGATGCGGTGATTAAGTTATTGCAGCCAGGCGATGAAGTGGTAGCCGCTAATGATATGTACGGTGGTACCTATCGCATCTTTACTAAAGTGTTTGAAAAGTTTGGTATTCGTTTTCGTTTTGTAGATACCACCCAAGTAGAAAATGTTGAAGCAGCGCTTTCTTCAGCTACCAAATTGGTTTGGTTAGAAACACCCACCAATCCTTTGATGAATATCACTGATATTGCTGCTATAGCCACTATCACAAAAGCCAAAGGTATTTTGCTTTGTGTTGATAATACATTTGCTTCTCCTTACTTACAAAATCCGCTGGAGCTGGGCGCTGATATTGTCATGCATTCAGCCACCAAATATTTAGGCGGACACAGCGATGTTATTCAGGGAGCATTGATTATGAAGGACGCGGACCTACGCGAGCGTCTATACTTCATCCAAAAATCTTGCGGGGCAGTACCTGGCCCCCAAGACTGTTTCTTGGTGTTGCGCGGAATAAAAACTTTGCATATTCGCATGGAGCGTCATTGTCAGAATGGAGCTATGGTTGCCCACTTTTTACGCAATCATCCGAAGGTTGCAAAAGTGTATTGGCCAGGATTTGAAGACCATCCGGGATATGCAATAGCATCTAAACAAATGCGTGGATTTGGCGGCATGATTAGTTTTGAGTTGAAAAATAATAGCGTGGAAGAAGCAAAACGAGTTCTTTCTTCAACCCACTTGTTTTCTCTGGCAGAAAGCCTAGGAGGCGTTGAAAGTTTGATTAACCACCCCGCTTCTATGACACATGCTTCTATTCCACGAGAAGAGCGTATAAAAAATGGGTTAAGCGATAGCCTTATTCGCTTGAGTGTGGGCATTGAAGATGCAAATGATTTGATAGCCGATTTGGAGAAGGCAATAGGATAACATGCGCCCTAGTTTTTTACAAACACAACTACGCGAGAGTTGGCCAACAAGGAGATATAGATTCCTCATGAATTGTTATCCTATGTTCTTTGGAACAGGGGGCAGGATTCTTTTTTGGAGTTCCTGTTATCATGAAATTCATGTGCGTCTTCGTCTCAATATGTGGACCTACAACTTAGTCGGTACCATGTTTGGGGGAAGTATGTTTGCGGCAGCCGACCCCTTCTATATGGTCATGCTGCATCAAATTCTTGGAAAAGATTATGTGGTGTGGGATAAGTCGGCTTCTATTCGTTTTCGTAAGCCGGGAAGAACCAAACTCTACATGCGTTTTTTACTAGATCCTGCATGGGTGGAAGCGCTCAAAGAAGATGTGCATGCAAACGGTTCTGCTGAAAGAGTGCTTTCATTAGAGTGGAAAGATGCCAACGGTGTTGTGTACGCAAATATTGAACGAACTTTGTATGTGGCAACAAAAGTGCACTACGAAGCCACTAAGAAAGATCGACAAAAAGTAAGGTTGAAAGGTTAAATATGGAGCCCCATCGTTTACGTACTTTTTTAGATGAAAGGGTTGATCGTTACAATCAAATCGATTTTATTGAAGACGATCCTATTTGTATTCCACATCAATATACCCTTCAACAAGACCAAGAAATTGCAGGATTTTTTGCCGCTTTATTTGCATGGGGACATAGAACCATTATCATCAACAAATGCAAAGAATGGATGCGATTAATGGATGATGCTCCGTATGATTTTGTTTTGAACCATACAGTGTCAGATCTTAAGTCGCTTGATAAATTTGTGCACCGAACATTCAACAGCACCGACTTATTTTGGATTTTGTATAAGTTACAACAGCATTATAAAGAGCACAACACTTTAGAAGTAGCGTTTTCACGACATATACAAAAATCAGATCAACATATTGAATCAGCGTTAATAGGATTCAAGCGCCGGATGTTTGCAGATCCAGAACATCCCACAAGAACAAAAAAGCATATTTCTAGTCCAGAAACAAACAGTCACTGTAAACGCCTGAATATGTTTCTCAGATGGATGGTGCGAAAAGATCAAAAAGGAGTGGATTTTGGAATTTGGAAACAAATTCAACCCGCTCAACTAATTTGCCCAATTGATGTACATGTTGCCAGGGTGGCGCACCGATTGCAATTATTACAACGAAAACCAATTGATTGGAAAGCAGCTCTTGAACTCACTGAGTTCTTGAGAAAACTCGATCCACAAGACCCTGTGAAATATGATTTTGCCTTATTTGGTTTAGGAGTTGTTGAGAAGTTTTAAAAGTTGTCCTTTTTTTCATTTCCCTAACCTTCAATCCCCTAACTTTAGAATCCTCAAAAACGATTGCTGTTATGGGAGATGTTCAAATTAAAGTGAACCCAACTGTTTACGATGTGATTATTGTTGGATCGGGTGCGGGCGGAGGTATGGCTGCTCATCAATTGAGTAAAGCCGGCTTAAAAGTATGTCTCTTAGAAGCCGGCCCCAATTATGATCCGGCTAAAAATATTACACAACTTAAAAATCCCTGGGAAAGTCTGCGCAGAGGCGCGTCCACAAAGTATCGTCCCTTTGGCGATTTTGATGCTAGCTACTGGGGTTGGGAAATTGATGGAGAGCCGTATACTAAAACTCAGGGAACACAATGGGATTGGTGGCGAGCGCGTATGTTAGGGGGCAGAACCAACCACTGGGGTAGAATTTCACTGCGCTTCGGCCCAAAAGATTTCAAAAGAAAAAGTATTGATGGTTTGGGCGATGACTGGCCAATTGGCTACAACGATATCAAGCCATATTATGATGCTATTGATCGCATGATTGGCATTTTTGGAACGAATGAAGGACTAGAAAATGATCCAGATGGCATTTTTCTTCCACCACCCAAACCTCGTTTGCATGAGCTCATGATTCGAAGGGCAGCAACGCAGTCGGGTGTAAAAGTCATTCCTTCCCGCTTATCCATCCTCACCAAACCTCTTCCCAATAACAAAGATCGCGGTGCATGTTTTTATTGCGCTCAGTGCAACAGAGGTTGTATGGTGTATGGCGATTTTTCTTCCTCTTCAGTTTTAGTGAAACCGGCACTTGCCACTGGCAACGTTGATTTAATTGTGCACGCCATGGCAAGAGAAGTGCTGACGAATAAAGAAGGTGTTGCCACAGGTGTATCTTATGTTGATAAGCTGAGTTTACAAGAATACCAGGTGAAAGGCCGCGTTGTGGTACTAGCCGCTAGTGCTTGTGAAAGCGCTCGTTTGCTGCTCAATTCCAAATCCCCTCGCCATCCAAATGGATTGGCAAATAGTAGTGGAGTGGTGGGCAGGTATTTACACGATTCTACCGGAGCCGCTATGGGTGGAGTGATTCCTGAATTGTTTGGAAGAAAGCGTTATAACGAAGATGGCGTGGGCGGAATGCACGTGTACAGTCCTTGGTGGCTCGACAACAAAAAATTAGACTTCCCTCGAGGATATCATATTGAATATTGGGGCGGAATGGGACAGCCTGCGTACGGATTTGGTTTTGGTATGGAAGGGTTGAATGGAAAATACGCTGTTCATGGCAAGCAAAAGGAAGCGGGTGGTTATGGAGCATCTCTGAAAGAAGATGTACGCTTTTTCTATGGTGCCGGTGTAGGTATGGCGGGTCGTGGAGAAGCCATTCCGCGTTATGATAATTACTGTGAAATTGATCCGAATGTGGTAGATCAATATGGTATTCCAGTGTTGCGTTTTAATGTGAAGTGGAGCGATTATGAAATTAAGCAGGCGAAGCACATGAAGGAAACCTTCAAGGAAATTATGCACCAAATGGGTGCCGTGATTACCTGGGGCGGTAACGATGGTCCTGAAAACAATTATGGTTTAGAATCGCCTGGAAAAATTATTCACGAAGCAGGAACGGTGCGTATGGGTAAAAACGCAAAGGACTCTGCATTGAATGAATGGAACCAAGCGCACGACTGTAAGAATTTATTTGTGGTAGATGGTGGCGCATTTACAAGTCAGGCCGATAAAAATATTACTTGGACAATTCTTGCATTGAGCATGCGCGCTAGTGAATACATTGTTCAACAGCTTAAACAAGGAGCTATTTAAAATTTTTTTCTATGAAAAGAAGAGATTCACTCAAAGCCATTGCACTAGGAGCTATTTCTACAGGTTTATTAGTGGAGGCTTGTGCACCTAAGAAGAAAGATGAAAAAGCAACTGCAGATACTGCTGCCAAAATAGATCGCTTTGCAGAAGAAGCTGCAAATGACGAGCGATTACAAAAAGAAATTTTTTTTACTGCGCACGAAATGGCAACTATAACAGTACTGGTAGATATCATTATTCCAAAAGATGAAGTGAGTGGTAGCGCAACAGAAGCAGGGGTGCCCGACTTTATTGAGTTCATTGTAAAAGATATGCCCTATCACCAAACGCCTATGCGCGGCGGTTTGCGTTGGTTAGATCAGCAATGTTTGCGCAAATATGAAAAAGCATTTGTGGATTGTACTGCACAGCAAAAAACCGAAATGATAGACGCCATTGCTTACCCTGCGAAAGCTGCTCCCGATATGAAGCAGGGGGTTTCGTTTTTCAATCTCCTTCGTAACCTAACCGTAACAGGATTTTACACATCTGAAATGGGTGTGAAAGATTTGGGATATATGGGTAACAAACCCAATCAGTGGAATGGTGTTCCTCAGGAAGTTTTAGATAAATATGGCTTGGCATATTCAGATAAAGATTTGAAAGATTGTATCAGCTTTAATTCACCCGCATGAGTAACAGAAGAAAATTCATCAAACAAACAGCATTAGCTGCAGCAGGTTGGTACATAGTGCCAAGAAGTGTATTGGGAAAAGGATATGTTCCACCTAGTGACCAACTTACCATTGCCGCTATTGGCGCAGGTGGTAAAGGGTATGGCGATGTACAAGAGTTTGCAAAGAGTCCCAACATGCGCATAGTATCGTTATGCGATGTTGATCACGAACAAGCAGCTGTTGCAAGAAAGAAATTTCCAGAAGCCTCATTTTACGAGGACTTTCGCATGATGTTGGAGAAAGAGAAAAACAACATAGATGCTGTGAGTGTTTCTACTCCCGATCACACGCATGCTGTGGCTACATTGGCAGCCATGCAATTGGGCAAACATGTATATGTACAAAAGCCGCTCACACATAATATTTACGAAGCAAGAAAGCTAACAGAAGCTGCTAAACAATACAAAGTGGTTACACAAATGGGTAACCAGGGTGGAAGCGGCGATGGTGTGCGTAAAATGCAGGAGTGGTTCAAAGCCGGACTAATTGGAGATGTACAGAAAGTAGAAGCCTGGACCAATCGCCCTGTATGGCCACAGGGACAAGCAACACCTTCAGGCAATCATACTGTTCCTGCACATTTGAATTGGGATTTGTGGTTGGGTCCCGCCAGTGAAACAGCCTACAACCCAGCCTATCATCCATTCAACTGGAGAGGTTGGTGGAATTTCGGAACAGGGGCTTTGGGTGATATGGCTTGTCATATCATGGATCCCATTTATAGAATTCTTCCCATACTCTATCCAAATTCGGTAGAGTGCAGCGTAGCAACCATATGGAAAGAAATGTGGAACGATAGTCCCAACCCAGATGCTTGTCCTCCTTCATCTATCATTCATCTGAACTATCCTAGAACCGATGGCAAAGGACAAATAAAAGTTTCTTGGTACGATGGTGGACTACTTCCTCCTCGTCCAGACGAATTGCTTCCAGAGGAGCCAATGGGCAATTGGGATGGAGGCGTTATTTTTCACGGAACAAAAGGAAAAATGATGTGTGGATGTTATGGAGAAAAGCCCACATTGCTGCCAACCTCTAGAATGAAAGAAACCCTTCCTAAAGAAACTATAGAAAGGGTTCCGGAAGGGCACTATTTGCAGTGGGTAAACGCTTGCATTGCTGGATATGGAAAAAAGAAACTCAGCTCACCATTTGAATATGCAGGTCCATTTACAGAAAGCATCTTAATTGCCAACCTTGCAATAAGAAGTTATTTGTTGAAGAATCCAAATTTGAAAGGATGGGGCGATAAATATTTGGGGAGAAAGAAATTGTTGTGGGATGCCACAGCTATGAAGGTGACGAATTTTGATGAAGCCAATCAGTTTGTTCGAAGAGAAGCAAGAACAGGCTGGTCAATATAATGTACTATGGATAGAAAACTAAAGTTAGGAATGATTGGCGGTGGACAGGGAGCCTTTATTGGTGCTGTTCATCGTATTGCTGCTCGTATAGACAACGCGTACGAACTGGTGGCAGGAGCATTTAGTAGTCACGCTGCCCGATCATTACAAAGTGGACTAGACTTAGGTTTGCCAGAGCACCGCATCTATGGATCTTATCACGAACTGATCAATGGCGAACTTGATTTACCGCAACACGTAAGAATGGAAGTAGTAAGTATTGTTACGCCCAACCACGTTCACTTTCAACCCGCGGCGTTAGCCTTAGAAAAAGGATTTCATGTGATTCTAGACAAGCCCATGACCTTCTCATTGCAGGAGGCAAAAGAGTTGCAACAAATTGCGCAACGCACGGGGAAACTACTCTGCGTAACCCATACATATACTGGCTACCCTATGATTAAACAGGCACGCGCTTTGGTGAAGTCGGGTCAACTTGGTGCCATTCGAAAAGTGTATGTGGAGTATCCACAAGGATGGTTAAGTACAGGCTTGGAGCATGAAAATCAAAAGCAGGCGAGCTGGAGAACCGATCCATCCAGAAGCGGACTATCAGGATGCATGGGTGATATTGGAACGCATGCATTTAACTTGGCAGAGTATGTAACAGGTGAAAAAGTAACTCAGGTAAACGCTCAGCTAGAAACATTTGTTACAGGTAGAAGATTAGACGATGATGGAGCCGCATTGTTGAAGTTCACCAATGGTGTGAGTGGTGTTTTAATAGCAACACAAATTGCAGCGGGCGAAGAAAATAACTTAAGGATAAGGGTATATGGCGAAAAGGGCGGACTGGAATGGCAGCAGCAAGATGCCAACAGTCTTTGGGTGAAGTGGCTCGATCAACCAGCGCAACTTTTTCGAAGTGGTGCACCTTATACAAATTCTATTTCACAGAGTAATACAAGGGTACCACCCGGTCATCCTGAGGGGTATTTAGAAGCATTTGCAAATCATTACAACAACTTTGCAAAGCATGTGATGGCAGTTGAGTCTGGTCAGCAACCATCGCCAGAGTCGCTTGATTATCCATCTGTAGAAGAGGGCGTTCGAGGGATGGCTTTTGTTGAAACTGTTGTTAAAAGCAGTCAAACTAACCAAAAATGGACCCCCTTTGAATCAATTTAAATTAATTTGCCTCCAGAATTATGACAACACTTAAAGGACCAGGACTTTTTTTAGCGCAATTCATGGGGAACCAGCCGCCATATAATAGCCTTGAAGCTATTTGTATGTGGGCTGCAGAACTTGGATTCACCGGTGTGCAAATACCAACATGGGATCCTCGTTGTATTAATTTGCAATTGGCTGCAGAAAGCAAAACCTACGCCGATGAGCTTAGGGGTATGGTAGAAAATTGTGGTTTAAAAATAACCGAGCTTTCTACCCATTTACAAGGACAATTGGTTGCTGTACATCCTGCTTACAATTTATTATTTGATGGATTTGCTCCAGAAGAAATCAGACGCAATCCCGATGCAAGAAAAGATTGGGCTGTGCAACAGTTGCACTATGCTGCAAAAGCCTCTCAAAATTTAGGATTGAATGCTTGTGCAACTTTCAGTGGTTCATTGCTCTGGCATACAGTCTATCCTTGGCCACAAAGAACAGCTGGATTGGTAGATGAAGCATTTACGGAACTTGGTAAACGTTGGTTGCCTATTTTACATGCATTTGAGGATGCCGGTGTTGACTTATGCTATGAAGTGCATGCAGGAGAAGACCTTCATGATGGATTGACCTATGAGATGTTTTTAGATAAGGTTCAGCAACACAAAAGAGCTTGTTTATTGTATGATCCTTCGCACTTCATTTTACAATGCCTCGATTATCTCAGCTATATAGATCACTACCATGAGCGCATTCGGATGTTTCATGTAAAAGATGCTGAGTTTAGGCCTAATGGAAAGCAAGGCGTGTATGGAAGCTATCAAGACTGGATTAATAGACCAGGCCGCTTTCGCAGTATAGGTGATGGTCAAGTAGACTTCAGACAAATATTTAGCAAACTTGCACAGTATAATTACAACGGATGGGCTGTGTTAGAATGGGAGTGTTGTATTAAGGATCCAGCAACAGGTGCTAAAGAAGGAGCAGAGCGCATCAAAGAATGTATCATTCCTGTAACCTCAAAATCATTCGATGATTTTGCATCGGGAACAGAGGATACCACAGACATCAATCGAGAAATACTCGGACTTCAACCATAATTTTGAAATATGAAACGAATGAAATATATCTATTCTTTATCAGTTGCAGCAAGTTTGGTTTTATTGGCTTGCGGAGGAAATAGTGCATCAACAGAAAAAGCAGCAGAAGCATCAACAGAAGCTGTGGCTGATATTTCACAGCATCCAGATTACAAACCCGGATTAAACTTAGTAAGTAAATCTGATTGTTTGACTTGTCATCTTGTTGCCGAAAAAGGTGTTGGACCATCATATGCAGATGTTGCAAGAAAGTACGATGGAGTAGACACTGCAGTAACCTACTTAGCAGGAAAAATAATTGCTGGTGGAAGTGGGGTTTGGGGTTCGGTGCCTATGACACCGCATCCTGATTTGGCAAAAGAAGATGCAGAGAAAATGGCTCGATATATCCTCTTGCTTAAAAACGAATAATATGCAAAAACGATACAGCTTTCCCTTTGTGCTTGGCTTATTAGCACTTATTACCGGCTTCATTAACCACGAAACACCCGATGCTCAAAAAGAAAAATGGGTGAGTCTGTTCGATGGTAAATCAACCAAGGGCTGGCACAGCTATGGAAAGTCAACCGCAGGCAGTGCTTGGAAAGCACAGGATGGAACTTTACACCTAGATCCATCTAATAAAAAAGGCTGGCAAATTGAAGGTGGCGGCGATTTGGTTACTAATGAAGAATATGAAAATTTTCATTTGCAACTAGAATGGAAGATCGCACCCAATGGAAACAGCGGCATCATTTTTCTAATTCATGAAGACACAGCCAAGTATTCACATACATGGATGACCGGATTAGAAATGCAAGTGTTAGATAATGATGGTCACTCAGATGGAAAAATAAAAAAACACAGAGCTGGCGATTTATACGACCTCATTAGTGCAAATCCTGAAACAGTTAAAGCGCCCGGCGAATGGAACTTAGCTGAAATTATTTTGCATGATGGACACTTGACATATAAGCTGAATGGAGTCAATGTGGTTCAAACTACACTTTGGAATGATGCTTGGAAAGAATTAGTTGCAGGAAGCAAGTTCAAGAGCATGGCTGGATATGGTACATATCGCAAAGGAAAAATAGCCTTACAAGACCATGGTGATGCGGTTTGGTATAGAAATATTCGCATCCGTAAACTGTAATCATGTGGGCGCTCGATGATCATTTTTTTATGCAGCAGGCATTTCGCGAAGCAGAAAAAGCATTTGAAGCCGATGAAGTGCCTGTAGGTGCAGTAGTAGTTATGAACAACAAAATCATTGCACGCGCACATAATCAGGTTGAACAGCTCAACGACTCTACAGCACACGCAGAAATCCTCGCTTTAACTGCAGCGTATCAGCATTTAGGCAGCAAGTACCTACCTGACGCCACTTTGTATGTGACCCTTGAGCCATGTTTGATGTGCACAGGAGCTCTTTATTGGTCGAAGTTAGGTGCAATTGTTTGGGGTGCATCTGATGCAAAAAATGGGCACAGAAGTGTAACAGGCAACTATTTAAGCCAGGAAGGAAAGTTTCCTTTTCATCCTAAAACTCAAATAAGAACAGGCATATTACAGGATGAGTGTGCAGCCATTATGCAACAATTTTTCCGCCAAAAACGTAAATAAGCTCTTGCGAGTTGCGAAAAAATGCCGTGTTTGTCATAACCCAAGTTAAGTAGGGCGTATTTTTGCAAATCATTCTTCACGTCAATAAAATTAATCAATATGTCATTTACATTACCTGCATTACCTTATGCACACGAAGCTTTAGAGCCTCATTTCGATACAACAACCATGCAAATCCACCATGGTAAGCACCACCAAGCGTATGTTGACAATCTAAACAAAGCCATTGCAGATACGCCACATGCCGGTAAGTCGTTAGAACAATTGGTTGCTGAAGCGGGCGCTATTTCTCCAGCTGTTCGCAACAACGGCGGAGGACATTGGAACCACACTTTTTTCTGGGAAAGCTTAGCGCCGAACGCTGGTGGTACGCCAAGTGGTGATTTGGCTGCGGCTATAGATGCTGCCTTCGGATCTTTTGATGCGTTCAAAGAAAAATTTGCACAAGCGGGGATGACTCGTTTTGGAAGTGGTTGGGCTTGGCTAATAGTAAAAGATGGAAAATTAGAAGTGAGTTCAACTCCTAATCAGGATAATCCATTGATGGATGTTGCTGAAGTAAAAGGCACTCCAATTTTGGGTGTTGATGTTTGGGAACACGCTTATTATTTAAAGTACCAAAACCGCAGAGCTGATTATTTAGCAGCATTTTGGAGTGTTGTAAATTGGAACAAAGTAGCAGAAAGATTTGCTGCTTCTAAATAGTTAGAGGGTAAAAATTTTAATTGAAAGCTGTTGCAATTTTTTGCAGCAGCTTTTTTGTTATTATGAAATCTTGCAATAATTTGACGCCAAAATGTTAGCTATGAAATCCACAAAAATCATCTTTGTTATTGCGTTATTATTAGTTCAGTTTGCACATGCACAAAACAAAAAGCTTTCTTACGTTGCCGTACAAGCCTTTCCTATTTCTTTTCATGGTTCGGGAGATTTGGGTGGCATACAAATTGGAGTTCAGCACGGGTCACCTATACACAAGCGCTGGGATCTACAAACCATGTTAACTACTAGTATGCACCATGGTAAGTTTGAAGCAGAGGATCGGATTTTCGGATTCAATTTCGATGCGAGTTTGCGCGAAGTGACTGCAGGCATTCAGGTTGGTCAGTCCATGGCATATCGTTTATTAGGCAGATCAGATAACCATAGTCTGGAACTTTCGGCGGGTTATTTATTGAGGTATCAATTACAAACAGTTTCACAAAGCGTTTCCAGATCAACCAGTATAGTGGGAACAGATACTTATACTCAGTTTTCATTTAGACACGATGGTCCATTCCCTCAACTCAATCTGGGTTATCAAGTTCAAATTGCTTACAACTATACTACCACCAAAGGCTGGATGATGGGCACAGTTATTCACTTTCAGAACGACACATGGGGCGATGTTATTACCGGGATTGGTTTAAGGGTTGGAAGAGCCTGGGAGAAGAGGACGAAATAATACTTACGTTACGTTCGCTAATTTTTGATGAAAACGGATTGTATGTTGCGAATAGAACTAGACAAGTATCAAGAATACCCATACATGCGAGCAGTTGCTTGGGGGCTAGTAGTAGTTTTTTTTATATCAGCATGTACGAATTTTTATGACGTTATCTATCACGAGAAGGATTTATTTCGTTTAATATTGGGTATTGGCCAAATAGCGGTTGCTGGAGTTTGGATCTTTGAGCTTAAAAGAATTGCACCATTTAATTATTTTATTGAGCTGCTTGATCACTCTGTTCGATATAGAAAATCGCCGCTATCACAGGGCTTAATTGGCATGACAGAGATAGAAGATATTCAGTTTAATCAAAACGAACTCTGTATCATTTTGAAAAATGGAAAGAAAAGGAAGTTTAAGACACACCATGTAAGTTCTGAAAATAAAGACAAAATAAAGAACTGGCTAGTCGCTAATAGATTTTGAGAAACAAAAACCTTTACTTATCTGTTGAACTAATCATTCATCAAAAACACAGCTTCGACTCTTTCATTCCAAACAGAATCACGTAATTTAGAACATCAAAATAACCACACATGAAAAAGATTGTCGTTGCCATTGCTGCTATTACATTTATTGCTTGTAAAAACGAGCAAAAGCAAATCATTGTCCTTAGCAAAGGCGATGCTACAGTTAATCAGCAAAAGAAGACAATTGAAGCTAGCAACGGATCTGGACACGAAGAAAAAACGTTTTTGGAAAAAGAGGCAAGCGCAAGCTATACAGTAAAAGGTCCAACAGGCGAAGCCACAGTTACTTTTGATAAACCAGGCATATACTTGGTCAACGCAAAAGCTGATACACTATTAGGGGCTCAACAAAATTATGTGCAAGCTGAACAAACGGGCGCCGTTATGACGCAAGAAGTACTCAAACAAAAAATCGACTCACTTGAACAAATGGTTGTAGGAAAAAATATTAGCGAAGCAAATCGCAATTTTCTCATCTTACCCAATCAAGCCGCATTTCTCACATCAAATGAAAACGCAATTATAATTACTCCTTTTCGTCCAATGAAAGCCATCACTTCAAAAGACGGTCAAGCACCAGAAGTGTATCGTTTTTATAGTATCCGCGAGGTAAGAGAAACTATTGAAAAACTAAAAGCACTTACTGGTCCAACCCCTTCAAAATAAAAAATGAAACAAGGTCTTGTACCACAATATTTGCTGGAGCAGGAAGTATCACATGCTTTGTTACAAGAGCTTGGACTTGAAATTCGTGTAAATGAGAAGCAACCTCTTTTAGCAGCGCTGGAATTGTTGATAGAACAAATGCTAGCACGTGATTATGAAAAGCTCGTTTATTTTCTCTATCGCGTAGATGTTTCAGAATCAAAAATTAGATCTCTACTTGACCAGGCTGCAGGTGAAAATACTGCTGCTTTATTGGCAAGGGCAATAGTAGATCGACTTCAAGAAAAAGTTTTATCACGACAACAATATATGATGCAAGCAGATCCAGAGGCGGGGGAATTATTGTAGCAGTTTATTTTTTTGCAAAGAAACAAACCCGTTAAATATATAAGACATGAACATCACGCCTATTAAAGCTAAATAGGATTATGCATTAGCTATGCATCGTCTTGAGTGTATTATTGATGCTAAAAAAGGAACTCCTGAGGGCGACGAATTAGAAATTCTTAGCATTTTAATTGATCATTACGAGAACGAACATTTTCTTATTGGCTTACCAGATCCAGTTGAAGCCATAAAATTCAGAATGGAACAAATGGGGGTACAATGAGGGCGAGTTGGCAGAAATTTTGGGTCTAAAAAGTAGGACAAGTGAAATATTGCATCGAAAAAGAAAACTATCTCTTGAAATGATTCGGCAATTGCATGAAAAAATGAATATACCAACAGAGGTATTGATTCAGGCCTATTCATTTCAATTGGAGTGCCACTTATCTCGTTAGCATTTCTATAAAATTCCAATTCTCTCATATTCCCAAGTGCTTTTCAGCTAATTTCGCACCACTAAATGTGCAATTATGAAATTGGTTTCTTATTTAAAGAATGGTCAGGATCAATTAGCCATCTACCACGAAGGATTTTTATACGATACAGATAGTTTACACCCCGATTTGCCAAGTAGCATGCAGTTTTTCCTTCAATACTGGGAAGACCTTTTTCCAATTGCACAAAAGGCCAACGAAAAAATTGTACAGGGTTCCATCGGTACTGAAAAAGCCAGCGCTTCAACAGGGGTTCAATTGTTGGCACCTGTTCCTTTCCCCGCTAGCTGTCGCGATGGCTATGCTTTTCGTCAACATGTGGCTAGTGCTCGCAGAAACAGAGGCGTACCCATGATTCCAGAATTTGATCAATACCCCATCTTTTATTTTACAAACCACCACAGCGTGCAAGGTCCAGGACCAGTCGTTTGTATGCCCGATCATTTTCATAAACTTGATTTTGAATTAGAAGCAGCAGTCGTTATTTGCAAACCAGGGAGAAATGTTCCTGCAGAAAACGCCGATGAATACATTGGCGGACTCATGATTATGAATGATATGAGTGCAAGAACCTTACAGATGGAAGAAATGCTGTTGAATTTGGGTCCAGCAAAAGGAAAAGATTTTAGTACTGTGATTGGTCCTTGGTTGGTTACACTAGATGAACTAGCTCCGTTTGAAGTTGCTCCAAAACCGGGACATATTGGAAAAAGCTGGAACCTAACAATGAAGTGTATGGTAAATGGAAAGCAAGTAAGTGAGGGTAATGTGTCGGATATGGATTGGACTTTTGCTGAAATTATTGAAAGATGTAGCTATGGAGTACAATTGCATCCTGGCGATGTGATAGGCAGCGGAACAGTAGGAACGGGTTGTTTTCTAGAATTAAATGGAACAGGCAAACTCAACGACCCTAATTACCAAGAGCAATGGCTACAAGCGGGCGATGAAGTGGTGTTGGAGATTGACGGATTAGGAAGATTAGAAAATACCATTGTAGCAGAGGAGACCGATTTTTCAATCCTTGCAAAAAAGAAATAGCACTTTTGCATGCCAAAGTACCAACACTTATTTTTCGATTTAGATCATACGCTTTGGGATTTTGAATCGAACTCGCGCGTCACCTTGCAAGAGTTATTTGATACTTTGAATTTGCAAGAAAAAGGAATTTCTTCTTTTGATTTTTTCTTTGAACGATATACTTTTCATAATACAAGATTGTGGAAGAGATATACCAGAGGACAAATCAAACAAGAAGACCTACGCTGGAAGCGTATGTGGTTGGCTTTGTTAGACGCAAAAATTGCAGATGAACCTTTGGCAAAAGAAATGGCTGTATTATTTCTCAAAAGCTTACCAGAAAAAACAACAGTTTTTCCTTACACATTTGAGATACTTGACTATTTAAAAAGCAAGTCCTATCAACTTCATCTCATTACAAACGGATTTGAGGAAGTGCAACAAAGAAAAATTGCAAGGTCGGGCTTAACCCCCTATTTTACTACAGTAGTTACTTCAGAAGCTGCTCAAAGCTTAAAGCCACAGCCAGAAATATTTGATTATGCTTTAAAAATGGCAGCCGCAAATGTTAAGCAAAGTATTATGATTGGTGATAACCAAGATGCTGATATCAAAGGGGCTAAGAATGCTGGTTGGGATACCGTTTTTGTGAATCATATCAAAGAGGTACCTATTGTTGAATCAACTTACACAATAGTTCACTTGCAAGAGCTAGAGAATATTTTTTAGCCGACTTCATTCTATATTTTCTTCGGTTTTATTTCTGACCTTTGCTCTTCAAACTTCAGCAATATGCAGTTCAGAAACTTTAAGATGGTGGGTTATGTAGTGTATGGTCGTGGTTCTTTCAATCAGCTCGATGAAATTTTAGCGCCTCAAAGAAAAGGCGATGCTCCCATGGTATTTTTAGTGGATCATTTTTTTGATAGCCATGCGTTGTTGCAACGCATACCACTACATAAAAACGACAAGCTTATTTTAGTAGACGTTACTTATGAGCCCAAAACAACGTATGTGGATCAGCTAGCTGGAGAATTAAAGGCAGAGTTTGGTAAAGTGAGCGGCGTTATTGGAATTGGAGGAGGAAGTACACTCGATTTGGCGAAAGCCGTTTCGCTCATGATGAATAATCCGGGTTCTTCGGCCGACTACCAGGGATGGGATTTGGTGAAACAGCCCGGTGTGTATAAAGTAGGTATTCCTACATTGAGCGGAACAGGCGCAGAAGTAAGTCGTACAACAGTATTAACAGGTCCAACCAGAAAGCTTGGAATGAATTCTGATTTCACACCATTCGATCAAATTGTTTTGGATCCAGAACTGACTAAAGACGCACCTGCTAATCAACGTTTCTATACTGGGATGGATTGCTACATCCATTGTATTGAAAGTTTAGAGGGAACGTACTTAAATGAATTCAGCAAGAGCTATGGCGAAAAAGCGTTGGAGTTGTGTAGAAAAGTATTCTTAGAGAAAGACACTTGGGACGAGGCTTCAGACGACATGCTCATGATGGCAAGTTATGCTGGAGGTATGAGTATTGCTTATAGTCAGGTTGGTGTAGCGCATGCAGTAAGTTATGGATTGAGCTATTTACTCGGAACAAAGCATGGTATTGGAAATTGTATTGTAATGAATCACCTCGATGAGTATTATCCAGCAGGTGTGAAGGAATTCAGAAAAATGGTAGAGAAAGGCGGATATGATATTCCAACGGGTATATGTAGTGGTCTATCCGAAGACCAATTCAACAAAATGATTGACGTGTCGTTGGGCATGAAGCTATTATGGGAAAATGCCCTTGGTAAGGACTGGGAAAAAATAATGACTCGCGAGAAACTTCGTGCTTTGTATGAAAAACTTTAAACCTCTACTTTATGCGTATTGCTAGCCTAGTTTTCTTATTCCTACTTTTTCAAACAGTTTCGGCACAAAGTCCAGAAGAGCAGCTCAAAAAATTGAATATTAGTTTGCCTGCTGTTTCACAACCGATTGCTAATTATGTGAAGTTTGTTAGAACAGGAAATCTGATTTTTTTGGCAGGTCACGGACCAACAGGAGCAGATGGTGTTACAATAACAGGAAAAGTAGGTGCTGAATTAAGCATTGATGATGGATATCAAGCAGCTCGAACCACTGCAATAAGTTTATTGGCTACTTTACAACAAGCAACTTGTTCACTCAATAAAGTAAAGCGTATTGTTAAGGTGAATGGTTATGTCAACTGCGGGAGTGATTTCACCCAACACCCCAAAGTAATAAACGGTTGTTCGGACCTATTGGTACAAATATTTGGTGAAAAAGGAAAGCATGCACGCGCGGCCATGGGTATGAATTCACTTCCAAATAATATGGCTGTAGAAATTGAAATGGTAGTAGAAGTTGAGTAACTTAGACCTATGCTCGAACCGGATTTGAATTATAGAAGCAGAAGAATCTTATTCGGATATGCCCTCATTGGTATGACGGCAACCGGATTAGCATTGGTAGGTTTACCCTTGTTAATTGATAATGTGTTTTCTGCTATGGACGGTTTGCCAATTATTTTGGGCATTGCTGGATTCCTATTGATGCTTTGGATTATAATTATTATTGGGGCTATTCGACAATACAGAAAGCACAAAGCCCAATGGTGGGTTCCACATAGAAAGGCGGGTACTTTTATTCTAATGTTCATGTGTACTCCGTTTCCATATCTTTTAATTGCGGGCATTCCACTTTATGAAAAATTCATGGGCAGGCCCAAACAAACATTTGAGCAGTTAGATGCTGAAGCTCGCTCTATGAACCCAGTGTTACCGGGATACAATACCACCGATGCTATTATTGAGCAATACACCACTATTGATGTAAGCGATAGTACCGCCGTAAAAACCATTAGGTACGGTTTTATAGAACCAGATGGATCTATGATAAACGATTCTCTTTGGGCTGTTTTTGTAGCCCCTCTTCCAGATACAGCAAACAAGTTTGTGCCTCATGGAACTTGGTATTACTCTAACAAAAAGGGTAAAACTATTCGAATTGAAGAATATAAAAACGGCAATCTAATTGATGTAAGAGAGTCCAAATAATCCACTCCTGTAAAGTTTGCTGTCCACCCACTAAAACAAACTACCTTTATCACTTGTCTTAACCCTCTATGATGCAGCGTATAATTATAGGTGCATGCTTCGGGCTATTAAGCTTGGTTGCTTGCCAAAGTAAAAAGAAAGAAGAGCCCAAATCGGGCGGATCTGGAGGCCCGCAGCCCGTTCAGGTAGATATCATTTTAGCCTCCAAGCAGTCTATACAAGCGCCTCTTGAAGCCAACGGTTCTGTATTAGCCGATGAAACCGCTGAAATTCGTCCTGAAATCAGTGGTCGACTAACCTATTTAAATATGCCAGACGGCGCTTCTGTTACTAAAGGAACCTTATTAGGAAGAATTTACGATGGAGATTTACAAGCTCAAGTGAAAAAAGTAAAAGTGCAGCTTTCTTTAGCTGAAACACAGGAGGTGAGATTAAAAAAGTTATTAGCAGTAAATGGCATCAATCAATCTGATTATGACATTGCTTTGAATCAGGTGAATGTGTTAAAAGCCGACTTAGAAATTTTAGAAGCACAAATTGAAAGAACGTTGATTAAAGCGCCGTTTTCTGGAGTGCTTGGTTTGCGCATGATTAGTCCGGGTGCTTATGTTACCCCCCAAACATTAATGGGCACTATTCAACAAATAGACCGTGTAAAAATTGATTTTACTGTGCCAGAAGACTATGGACATTTAGTAAAGAAAGGCGCAAGAGTGAATGTAAGTACTGCTGAAGGTAAAAAAGGAGTAGCGAGTATTTTAGCAACGGAACCACAAATAAGTACTACTACTCGCAATATACGCGCTCGCGCTTATCTTGATGGAATAAGACCAGCTCCAGGTAGCTTCGTTAAAGTAGAAATCACAAATGCCGAAGCAGGTAAGAGCTATATCATTGTACCAGCAAATGCTGTTATTCCCGATGCGAGATCAAAAAAAGTAATTGTAGTACGTGAAGGAAAAGGTGTATTTACAAATATCAAAACTGGTGTAAGAACAGCAAGTGGACTGGCTGTTACAGAAGGGCTTCAACCTGGCGATAGTGTAGTTGTAACAGGTGTTTTATTTGTGCGTCCTAATAATCCGGTAAAAATTCGTTCAGTAAAAAAGCTGGAAGAATTGAATCAGTAAAACTTTAATGCAAGAGGCTGTATGAATATTTCTGAATTGGCTTTGAAGCGGCCCATTTTGGCCACGGTAATGAATATCTTAATTGTTCTTTTTGGAGCAGTAGGCTACACGTTTTTATCGGTCCGCGACTATCCAGCAATTGATCCACCAATCGTAAACGTTCGAACTTCGTATGCTGGAGCGAACTCAGATATCATTGAAAGCCAAATTACCGAACCGCTGGAAAAAGCTATCAACGGCATTCCTGGTATTCGTACCATTACTTCATCTTCCAGCAATAGCAATAGTAACATAACTGTTGAATTTAATATTAGTGAAGACTTAGAGGCTGCTACCAATGACGTGCGAGATAAGGTATCTCAAGCTATTCGTAACCTCCCGCAAGATATTGATGCTCCACCTGTAGTAAGTAAAGCAGATGCCAATAGCGATTTCATTATAATGTTGGCGGTACAAAGTGAAAGCAAAGGATTGCTAGAATTAAGCGATTATGCAGAAAATGTTTTGGTTGAAAGATTTCAGACTATTCCTGAAGTAAGTGGTGTGAATTTATTTGGACAAAAAAGGCCGTCTATGCGGCTATGGATTGATCCTAATAAACTCAACAAGTACAACTTGGCGTTTTCTGATATTACTACTGCTTTAAATAGAGAGAATGTTGAAATTCCATCCGGGAAAATTTATGGGCAAAATACAGAGCTCACCATACGTGCATTAGGACGATTAACAACGGAAAAAGATTTTGCAGATTTAATTATTCGTCAAGACAATGAAGGCATTGTTCGTTTAAGCGATTTGGCAAGGGTTGAAGTTGGTCCAGAGTCTGAAGAGTTTAGTTGGCGACTCAATGGATTATCTGCAGTAGGCCTGGCTATTATTCCTCAGCCGGGAGCAAACTATATAAAAATTGCAGATGAATTTTATAAGCGTCTAGAAGATATTAAGCGCACTCAAAAGGCCGATGTACAGTTAACTACACTTATAGATGTAACACTTAATGTTCGAAAAGCCATTCTGGAAGTTGAAGAAACTTTATTAATTGCTTTTTCATTGGTTGTTTTAGTGATATTCTTGTTTTTCCGAAACTGGCTTATTGCAATACGACCATTAATAGATATTCCTATTTCGCTAGTTGCTACATTTTTCGTAATGTATCTATTTGGATTTTCTATTAATGTCCTCACGTTGTTGGGAATAGTTTTAGCCACAGGACTTGTGGTAGATGATGGTATAGTTGTTACTGAAAATATTTTCAGAAAACTTGAAAGCGGACTACCTATTCGGAAAGCAGCATTAGAAGGCAGTAAAGAAATATTTTTTGCCGTTATATCAACATCGCTAACACTTGCTGTTGTATTTCTTCCTGTAATTTTCTTACAAGGCTTTGTAGGCTCATTGTTTAGAGAGTTTGGGATAGTTGTAGCAGCAGCAGTTCTTATTTCTGCATTTGTATCGCTTACTATAACACCCGTATTAAACGTTTATTTAAACAGGAAAAAAGCGGGACATGGTTGGTTCTATGATAAAACCGAACCGTTTTTTAAAGGAATGGAAAATGGCTACCGTAACCTTCTTCTTGCATTTATGCGTGTACGCTGGATTGCATGGGTAATAGTAGCGTTGTGTGTTGGATTAATTTATTGGATTGGAAAAGATTTACCCAGTGAGCTAGCACCCTTAGAGGACAGAAGCAGTATTCGTTTTTCAATTACTGGACCTGAAGGAGCGAGCTATAATTATATGACCGATGCGGGCGATAAGCTTGTTAATTTCTTGTATGACTCTATTCCAGAAAGGAAGTTTGTTTTTAATGCAATACCCGGATTTGGCTCCAGCGGAGTAAACAGTGGATTTGCGCGTTTGCGTTTGGTTGAACCAGAAGACAGAGAGCGATCTCAATCGGATATTGTAAAAGATGTTTCTAAAAAACTAAGTAGGTTTAACCAAATAAGAGTATTTCCTATTGAAGAGCAAACCATTTCTGTTGGATTTGGCTCAAGGGGAAGTTTGCCAATTCAATACATTATCCAAAACCTAGACTTTGAAAAAATCAAAACCATCATTCCAGAATTTTTGGAAGAAGCTAGAAAAGATAAAACATTCCAAAACGTAGACGTAAATCTAAAGTTTAATAAACCTGAGCTTGAAATTACTATCGACAGACTAAAGGCTAAAGACTTGGGTTTAAGCACAACAGATGTAGCAGAAGTAGTGCAAAGCGCATTTAGTGGAAGAAGGGTTGGTTACTATACTTCTAATGGAAGACAATATCAAGTTATTTCTCAGGTAGAATTAAAAGATCGTTTACAACCATCGGATATAGAGAAATTATTTGTTCGCAATAACAGAGGAGAGAGGATTCCACTCACATCTGTTATTAAAATGGAAGAAAACTCCAATCCGCCAACGTTGTATCATTATAATCGTTTTAAATCAGCTACAATTTCTGCATCATTGGCTGAGGGCAAAACAATAGGAGATGGCGTAAAAGCAATGCGTGCTATTGGTGATAAATTACTAGATGAAAGTTTTCAAACTTCTTTAAGTGGGCCTTCGCGCGATTATGAAGAAAGCTCCTCTAATACTTCATTTGCATTTTTATTAGCGTTGGTATTAATTTACTTATTGTTAGCAGGACAATTTGAAAGTTTCAAAGATCCTTTTACCATTATGCTTACAGTTCCAATGGCCATAGCTGGAGCCGTATTAAGTTTGTGGATGCTAGACCAAACCATCAATATCTTCTCTCAAATTGGTATGATTATGCTCATTGGTTTGGTAACTAAAAACGGAATTCTAATTGTTGAGTTTGCAAATCAAAAAAGAGAGCGCGGAATTTCGAAAATGGATGCGGTTGTTGATGCGGCAACGCAGCGATTAAGACCTATTTTGATGACATCTTTTGCAACTGCGTTGGGTGCTTTGCCTATTGCTATTAGCTTTGGTGCAGCATCTACCAGTCGCATGCCATTGGGAACTGTAGTAGTTGGTGGTATTATGTTTTCACTTATTTTAACCTTATTTGTAATTCCAGCTGTTTATAGTTTCATCAGCGGTAAGAAAAGAGGTCGTGTAACAACCATTAATGAATAACGAGTCACTATTCTCTGGGCGGCAAAAGGCTAATGCCTCCTGTTATGGGAATGAGTGATTGTCCTGGAAGTAACGAGTTACTTTTATTATTGTTGTTTGAAGGAAGAGCGGCTGGTTGCGCTTTGACTTCATTGCTTTTGTTATTTGGTATATTCTTTTTACTTGCCGTACTTGTCTGAGATAGTTTAGATTCGTTTATTTTCTTTGGTGGATGTAGAAATGCAAAGTAAGAGGTTGGTCTAGGCTGATGTTTTACAAAGCGCTCTTGTACTTTTTTGAGGTCTGTATACTCAATGCGAGGAAACCTTGAATAAGGAGTTGACAATTGTGCTTGGATAATTTTCATTTGTGGGCGATCTGGTTTACCTGATTCGGGTTGTACCGAAAGCGGGTAGTTTTTCCATAATGGCCCACCCGCCCAGTAATTTCCATTTATACCCAAATCTTGCAGGCAATTCATAAAATTCTCTAATACTTTCAGCCATCGAGTATCATAATCTGGAACACCATATTCACCAATGAATCCTCTTTTGTTGTGTTTTTTTAACCATTTTGCAAAAGGTAAAACCCTCTGCACGCCAATCATTTCATCAACCCCCGTCAATTGGTAAGGTATTTTGTATCTTCCTGAGTAATCTTCATCAAAATACGAGTGCGCGTCGTAAATGATTTTATTCGAAGGATCATGTAAAAAGCGAAGATCATCGCTGAACTCCTCCCATTTTTCGCAAGCAGCATAGTTGTTGCCTGCAATCATAATTGCGGTATGTTTATCTTGTTTCCTTATTTCATCGATAGCTTGTTGAGCCGTTTCTCGCCATGAATAACTTCCCATATTGTGAGGCTCATGCATGATGTCGTAAGCATAAATATTTTTGAAACCCTTAAACTCTTGTGTAAGCTTATTCCAAACATCTTTAAAGTGAGCACGTGAAACTTGGTTGGTTCCAACAATATGGTCTACACCACGAAGGTTATATCTTCCAAAATTATGTAAGCTCAAAATTACCTGAATACCCTTCGATTCGCAGTAAGCAACCAGATTTTTAATTTGTTGTAAGTCTTGGATTTCTAGTGGGCCGCCTAAATTTTTTTGGATACGTTCCCATTTGAAAAGGATATCAAACAAGCGGAATCCTCTATTATAGAAATAATCAATGTTTTCAGTAGTTGGATAAGCATAATCAACCCCAAGCACTCCAGGCAAACGATCTTCAGAGAATTCGCCACCACAAAGATTAATACCATAGGGAATAACAGGTGCTACTGCAGACTTTTGAGCAAAAGTTGCAACTTGTAAAAAGAAAAGAAAAGCACAAGTCAATCGGCCAGTCATAGTTTATTTTTACTCGGTCGTTTGTCCGGGTAAACGGATTGGATTGCTTTTCAGAGGATTGGATATATTGCAATATCCCTTTTTTTCAGCTGTAAGCAGCAATAAATAGCTTAAACTAGTCTTAAAAATGGCATTCAACCATCTTTTTGATGGATTGTTAAGCCAATAGATGAACAAAAAACTCATCATTTGTATCATACAATCAGCTTTCGTAGTATTTTCAACCTCTAATAGACTTTAAGTTAATTTATGAAGACTCCTATGGTACCTCCTGTTGCGGGAATTTTCAAGGGCATAATTGCCGCAATTCCTCTGCTTTTGCTTGCTTCCAGTTCGCTGGCACAACGATCAATTGAACCCCTTAGCGATCCAACAGCTTCTAAGCAGTTGGCCCAAGCGCTCAAAAAGTCGAGCGAGGAAAACTATAAGCGCGCAGTAGAAAAAGCGCGTAGGTTTAACCTGCCGATAAGCATGAAAGATGAAAAAACCATGCAGGAAGCATATTTAACAGGAATCGATGAAAACGGGTTCCTTCAATACACAACAACGTTTAACAATATAGATGCTTCTACAACCTCTGGAGCAATTCACTTATGGCCTGGTGGCAGATCTGGATTAAATTTAGCGGGAGCCTATGATCCATTAAGAGATAGACTCGGTATTTGGGATGGGGGTGGATTGCGAAACACCCACGTGGAGCTCATAGGAAGAATTGATTATAGAGGAACAGGAAGCTTGAGCGATCATGGAACACACGTTGCTGGAACTATGATTTCTACTGGCGTCAATCCTGTTTCAAAGGGGATGGCTTATGGTTTTCCGAGAATTATTGGATACAGCTTCAATGAAGAACAACCTAGTATGGCCAATGAATCGCCCAACCTTTTACTATCTAACCACTCTTATGGTGTTATTGCGGGATGGAGTAGAAATGCATCGCAAAGTAATAGATGGGAATTTTATGGTCGCCCAAATGAAAATGAAGATGTCAATTTTGGTTATTATGATAGTCGCTCTCGTACTTGGGATGACATAGTATATAAAGCACCTTTTTATCTGCCAGTGAAGTCAGCAGGAAATAACAGAAGCGTGAACGGTCCTGCAGTGGGAGCTGAGTATTTCAGAAGAAATGCTACAGGTACTTGGGTGTCAGAAATGAGACCAGAAGGAATTTCCAGCAATGATGGCTACGATATTATTTCAACTTATGGAAATGCTAAAAATATTCTAACCGTTGGAGCTGTTAACCTAATTGCGAACGGGTTTAATATTACCAATGATGTTGTGCTTTCAAATTTTACCAGTTTTGGCCCAAGCGACGATGGTCGTATTAAGCCTGATTTAGTTGGTAGTGGCGTTGCCATGGTTTCGCCTATTTCAACTGGAGATAGAGCTTATGGCTCATTAAGTGGAACGTCTATGTCGGCCCCAAATGTAACTGGTACGCTTGCCCTTCTCCAAGAGTTGTATCATAGAAGAAACAATGCATTTATGCGTGCTTCAACTTTGAAAGGCTTGGCAATTCATACAGTTGATGAAGCTGGCCCAGCTCCTGGTCCTGATTATAAATTTGGTTGGGGGCTCATTAATGGCGAAAGAGCTGCAAGGGTAATTACACAAAGAGGTGTATCTACAAGAATTATTGAAAGAACACTTTCTACAAATCAGGTCGATACATTTAATGTAATAGCAAGCGGTAATGGAGGAAATATTAAAGTCACACTATGCTGGACAGATGTTCCAGGCGAGGTAACCTCACCAGCTGTTCTTAATGACCCAACCTTGAAGTTGGTGAACGATTTAGATGTTCGATTGGTTCGATTAGCGGATAATGACACTTCTAGGCCTTGGATACTTTTACCGGGAAATCCTGATGCGCCTGCTACTAGGGGCGATAATATTAGAGATAATGTTGAGGTAATTGAAACTACCCATAATACTATTCCGGGAGCTTCCTATCGGGTAATTGTTCGCCATAAAAAAGTTTTATTGGTCAACGACCCTCAGTCTTACTCTTTAATCATTAGTGGAATCGGAGGAAACTCTATTGGTGCATCTGCTGCTTCAAATAATGCAGATTCTAGAGTAGACAATGTAACTTTTGGTGGAATTAATAATACAACCAATACAGGATGTGCTACTTATAGTGATTTCACCACTCTTTCACCAGCCGTTGTATCTCCTGGTCAAATAGTACCTCTGAGTGTTACTTTAGGGACATGCGGAGCGAACAATAATAAAATGGCTAAGGTTTACATAGACTTTAATAACAATGGTTTGTTTACCGAAGCCAATGAGTTGGTGGCTACCTCAGGAGTAATTAACGGAACACAAGCATTTACTGCCAATGTTACTATACCTGCAAACATTATACCCGGTTCATTCCTTCGTATGCGTGTGGTAGCCGTTGAAACATCAAATGCGGATGATATTCAGCCTACAGGAACATATACAAGAGGTGAAACTGAAGACTATGTGGTAAGTGTAGTACGCCCAACAAGCGACCTGGGCATAGTGGCTTTGCTTCGTCCAGATAGCACTTGGTGTGGTGGAACGGCTCAAAGGGTTATTGCGCGTGTAAGAAACAATGGCATAAATGCTATTGCTTCTGGCGGAAATATTCCTGTAACAGCCGTTGTGCGTAATGGCACAACCACAATTGCTACCTTAACAGGAACGTATAATAATACATTGGCGCCTAATGCTGAAGATGATGTAACACTCGCTGGTACATTTAATACAACTGCAGGTGTTACTTATAATATTACCGTATCGCATACCATGACGGGCGATTTAGTTCAAACGAACAATACAGTTGAGTTTACAAGAACATCCTCTTCAACGCCGGCAACTCCGCCAACAGGAAGCCTTATCAATTGTGCATCAACCAATAATTTCAGGGCTCAGGGAAGCGGATCAGGAACACTATTCTGGTATACATCTAATACAGCTACACAGCCAGTATTTACAGGTCCACAGGGAAGCTTTTCTGTAGCAGGAACACCTCCGTCTCAGTTTTTCTTAGGTCTAAATGATGCAACGGTGAAAACGGGTGTACTCAATAAGAACATGTTTAGCAGTGGTGGTTATAATCAGTTTACTCCTGATATAACGGTACAAGCAATTGCACCATTCACACTTGAGAAAGCAAGAATATATGTGGGCAACTCAGGAAGAATTCGATTTGATGTCATTAATGAAAACAACCAACTGGTTTCAACTGCTACAGTTGATGTTACTGCAACTTCTACAACTCCAGGTGCTGGTGCTACTAATAATGACCCCAACGATCCAGGTGTAGAAGTAACTTTAAATCTCAGTTTTCCAGCTGCTGGAAATTATAGGATTCGTCCAGTTTATTTTAATGGGGCTACTCTATTCAGAAATAATAATATTCCACTTTCACCAGAAACCTATCCAATAACGGTACCTGGCTTATTATCTATAACAGGCTCAACAGTTTCTGGTGGAGACGTTCAATCATTTTACTACTATTTATATGATTGGACAGTTCGGGCAATTACTGGTTGCGCTACTGTGAATAAGGTAGCAATTACACCAACAACCCCACAAATTACAAGGTCGGGTACTACTTTGACTTCTCCGTTTCCTTCAAACAACCAATGGTACTTTAATGGTAACCCTTTAGGCGGTGCAACTAATACTACACTGCAGTCGCAAGGTGATGGTGTATATTGGGTAGTGAATACAGCAACCAATTGTGGATCTGCTCAAGATGTGATTACCGCTATTCCTGTAGTGAACGCTGCAACTATAGGATTTACTGCTAGTCCAAATCCATTGCGCAGAGGTACTACTTTGCGCTACCAATTTACTCTAAGAGAGCCCGATCAGGTTTCATTGATGCTTGTAGATGGACAGGGTAAACAGGTGTACCAGCAATCATTAGGTCGAGTAACAGGAACAACTACCGGTAATATTACAACAGGTGAGCTTGGATCTGGCATCTATAATTTGGTTTTAAAGGGTAGAAGGGCGCAGTATATACAAAGAATCATTGTTCAATAAGTTCTACCAGACCCTTTAGTAATTACGAAGGGCGTGTAGAATTAGCACTACAAATTGGGCGTTTTGCTCGTTTGTAGTGCTTTTTTTATCCATTTTATGGTCTTAAATGCTAATAAGCCACTTTTTATGTAGGTAGAAAAAGTTCTACAATCTTGTCGAACAAAGCCTCCACTTACATCGAACTTGAACCAAGCACATTCGTGTTTTAAGGTGTTTTTAAGGTCAATTTTATCGACATAACATACATATAATCAGCTATTTAGCAGGCGACCCCATCTTAGGAGCTTTGTACTGTAAATGAATTGCAGACTTCAAAACTCCTAGTCATGAAAAAGTTACTCACCATCCTCGCCCTCGTTCTTCTCGCAGCGAATGTAGTAGTAGCTGATACTATAAGAACCAACCGTAATGTCGTTTTCAATAAATACACCAATAAGTACATGGAAATGCGCACCCACCTTGGAGTTACCATTTGTGGTGGCGAATTTGGTCAATTAAATATGCCTGGTACTTATAACCGCGACTATATCTATCCTAATGAAAATCAGATGAAATACTACGCAACTAAAGGTATCCGTCTGATCCAGATCCCTTTCCGTTGGGAACGCTTACAGCACAAAATGTTTGGAGAATTGAATACTGCAGATGTAAACCTATTAGACAATGCAATTGAAGCTGCTGCCAAGTATAACATTGAAATTATCCTTGATATGCACAACTACGGTAGATATCGCATTAATAACACCGATTATATCATTGGAATGCCAGAAGTTCCTCGCGCTGCTTACAGAGATGCTTGGAAAAAATTAGCGAACCACTTTAAGAAGCACGATAATATTTACGCTTATGTAATTATGGCTGAACCAAATAATATGGGAATTTATACTTGGTTCCCAACTGCACAAGCTGCTATTTATGGAATTAGAGAAGCTGACCGTAACACTACTATTATTGTTGATGGTGATGGTTATGCAAACGCTAAAAACTGGGTGAAGTACAGCGATGATTTGAAACACTTAATTGATCCTGCAAACAACTTAGTATACAGCGCTCACAACTATTTTGATGATGATTGTAGCGGAACTTATAATGAAGTAAACGGTAAGAGAGAAGTGAATCCTAATATAGGAGTTGAAAAAGCTAAGCCTTTTGTAAACTGGTTGAAGGCCAACAATAAAAGAGGTTTCTTTGGTGAGTTTGGAGTTCCTTGTACTGATGGAAAATGGATGGAAGCTATGGAAAACTTCATCCGTTATATTAGAGAGGAAAATGTTGGAGCAATGTATTGGGCTGGTGGTGCTTGGTGGCACGATTACCCTCTTGCAATTGAACCAAGAAACGGTAAAGACAGACCTCAAATGTTGGTGTTACAGAAGTATACAAAAGATCGCAACTATCATTTAATGTATGCCAAAAATTAGACTATGGATAAATAAAAAAAACTATGCAAAACATTTACAGATGAAGGGCCGCGATTTCGCAGCCCTTTGTCGTTTTATATACTCCTATTGTGTCATTATTAGTAAACACATCATCTTATGAACATTGCATTAAATCATTCTGCTTTCATTTTCAAATCATGAGTAAACCGCTTGCCCAAATTATCATAAGCATAACACAGTTTCACATTTACTTAAGAAAGCAATGCAAAATCAATTCCAACAAGTGTTTCAGCAGATTTTTCTAAAGATTTTTTAGACCCAGTTTCTCCACTCATCATGCACAAGTTGCTAAATGAACCTAATCATCCTTTTCTACAAAGTTGGTTCTGTAACGTTTTTATGTTTGCATCGTACAATAACAAACACATCATCAAATAAAAACAAACCAACATGAAAAAGTTTTTAATCGCTGCCCTAGTCTTAATTGCTTCAGGCACAGCAATGGCAAACAATGATGCCAAAAAAGTAAACTATCAAATTCTACAAAGCTTTGCTGTAAATTTTAGAGGTGCTGAGCAAGTGGAGTGGACTGTAAAGAAAGACCTTATCAAAGCAAGCTTTGCTTGGTATGGCGAAAAAACAGAAGCCTTCTATTCAACCGAGGGAGAGTTTTTGGGTTTAACACGTAGAATTGAATTACAACAACTGCCTTCAGCAATTAAGCGCAGCTTAAAAATGTCTTACAGCAATGAACAGGTTGTTGAATCTATTGAATTTGAAAAAGACGGAATTACGAAATACTATATTACGGTTTTAAGCGACAAGGGAAAACAAATACTTGAAGCAGAATTGAATGGCACAATAGCAGTTTATAAAAAGTAGTTTCTCAGCAGTTGATTGAATAGGTTTTGAAAACTATGCAGCTCTATTTGGGCTGCATTTTTTATGGCTAAAAAGGGTTTAATAGGAAAATAATCAAGCTTATTTTGGCATGCAAAAAACGATATATCTAGTATCTTCATAGTATGACCAAGATTCCTTATCTCCGTTATCTCAATGTGTTGTCACTTTTCAACACAAAACGAACACGAGCAATTTTGAGTGTGAATCCAACGCTTGTACCTGTTCGCGAAGAAGCCCGTAACATAAGAATCTTTGCCTATAACTATACCCAAACAAGCTTGGAAGAACGTGAGCTGCAAACTGTGGAAGATTGTTTTCCATTTAGAGATAATCAACATATATCTTGGATTAATATTGATGGAATTAGAAAGCACGATGTAGAAACTATATGTCAGCATTTTGGCATACATGCATTAACTGTAGAAGATATTATGAGCGTAGGGCAAAGGCCTAAAACGGAGGCTATTGGTGATGTGCTTTATTGTTTATTGAATATGCTGTATTTCAATCAGCAAAGATCAACTGTTGAAGTAGAACAAATTAGTATCATCCTTGGAAAAGATTTTGTGATTTCTTTTCAAGATGATCCTGAAAGAGATGTGTTCAACGGTTTGCGCGATCGATTGCGAGTACCTACCAGCAGGCATCGTCAACTTGGGGCAGATTATCTCTGCTATACAATGTTAGATATGATTGTAGATCATTATTTTATTGTAATGGATCAGCTTGGTGAGCGCATTGAGCAACTTGAAGAGAAAATAGTTCGCTCTAGTAACAAAAGAAGTTTGGCTGAAATAAATGCACTCAGAAAAGAGCTCATTGTATTGAAACGAAATATTCAACCAGTGCGCGATTTAATAAGCGGACTCATAAGAAGTGAATCGGAACTATTAGAAGAAAAAACAACCAAATATTTTAGAGATGTATATGACCATATCGTCCAAGCTAGTGAATTGGTCGAAAGCTATCGCGATATGATGATTAACCTGCAAGATTTGTATTTGAGCAATGTAAACTTGAAAATGAACGAGGTTATGAAAGTCATGGCCATTGTAACCTGTTTATTAGCACCGGCTACCGTTATTGGTGGCATCTTTGGAATGAACTTCGATATGATTCCTTATCTCCACCATCCAAACGGTTTTTATATTGCGGTTGGACTTATGTTGCTGGTACCTGCATGGATGCTTTGGCAATTCAAAAAACGTGGTTGGTATTAAGGATTCCTTACCAGTTCTCCCCCTTTCTTTTACTACATTTGCCCGGTGCGAAAACAAAAGAAGACACAGATATTAGAAAGAGTTAAAGTCGACAACTATGCGGCAGAGGGAAAATCCCTTGCGCGGGTAGATGGTAAGGTTGTATTCATAGAAGGCACTGTACCCGGAGATGTGGTAGATGTTCAACTGTACAAAAACAAAAAAGATTGGGCAGAAGGTTTTCCCATTCATTTTCATGAATATTCATCTCAGCGTGTAACCCCTTTTTGCAATCACTTTGGCTCATGCGGTGGTTGTCAATGGCAAACAGTTCCTTATGAAGAACAACTTCGCTTCAAACAACAACAAGTAGAAGACCATTTATTACGTATTGCAAAAGTTCCGTTGCCTGCCATCAATTCTATTTTAGGCGCCGAACAACACAGGTACTATAGAAATAAAATGGAATATACTTTCGCCAATAAGCGGTTTATTCCAGAGCAACAATTCAGAGAGCTCAAAGCAAAGGGCGAGTCAACCAATATGTGGATGAATGTGGGTGGCTTTCATGCAAAGGGAATTTTTGATAAGGTTGTTGAAATTGATACGTGTCATTTACAAGCAGAGCCATCTAACGCTATCCGCCGATTTATTGTAGAGTATGGCCGCAACAATAACCTTAGCTTCTACGATATCAGAATGCATCAAGGTTTTCTGCGCAACGCTATGGTGCGTATTGCAACCACAGGTGAAGTAATGCTGAACCTCGTGCTTGGATATGAAGATCCATCTATTCGCGAGCCGCTGTTAAACGCCATTATGAAGCAGTTTCCACAAATAACCACGCTGCTTTATACCATCAATACAAAATACAACGACAGCATTTTTGATTTAGAGCCAATCCCATTCCATGGTCCCGGATTCATTCTGGAAAAGCTGGAAGACTTTCAATTTAAAATTAGTCCGAAATCGTTTTTTCAAACCAATACAAGACAAGGCGAACAACTGTATCGAGTAACGCGTGATTTTGCAGAGTTAGACGGTACCCAACATTTGTACGATTTGTATTGTGGAACGGGAAGTATTGGAATTTTCTGCAGCAAGCAGGTTAAATCCTTAGTTGGGGTTGAGCTCATTGAGCAAGCTATTGAAGATGCAAAAGAAAACGCCCGTATCAATCATATTGAAGCAGCACATTTTACTGCCGGCGATGTTATTCAGGTGTGTAATGATGCTTTCTTTGAAGTGCATGGTAGACCCGATGTGGTTATTACCGATCCGCCTCGAGCCGGCATGCACGAAAAGCTGGTGCAGAAGCTGTTAGATATTGCCGCACCACTAGTTGTGTATGTAAGCTGTAATCCTGCCACACAAGCGCGTGACTTACAGGCATTGGGAGAAAAATATTCTGTTGAAAAAATTCAACCTGTAGATATGTTTCCGCAAACCCATCATATTGAGAATGTGGTTCAGCTGAAACTAAAAACCGTATAAATTGTTAGACAAACTATTGAACAAATATCATGACTGAATTCAGGCCTAGCCGATTTGAAATTCTTCCGGTGATCATCAAAAATTTGGTGATTATTAATGGACTATTTTTTCTTGCACAAAACTCTTTGTCGCAAACGGGCTCCATGTTTTCCTTAGAAGATTATTTTGCCCTTCATGCTTGGCAAAGTCAGCTTTTTAAGCCCTGGCAATTACTCACGCATATGTTTATGCATGGTAGTTTTTGGCATTTGTTCGGAAATATGTTCGCTCTTTGGATGTTTGGTTCTGTTCTTGAAAACCTCTGGGGCTCAAAGAGGTTTTTAACCTTTTATATTATATGCGGATTAGGAGCAGCACTAATTCACCTACTATTTCTTAACTATGAAATTGGTGGATTGATGCGTGACTATTCAGCACTTCTTAATCAGCACAAGGAAGGTGAAATTTCTATTAGTGAGTTTAACAGAGTGACATCTTACTACAATTTAAAACTAAATACCGCTACACTCGGCGCAAGCGGTGCTGTGTTTGGAGTATTAGCAGCTTTTGTGTACCTCTTTCCCAACACGTATATCTATCTCTACTTTTTGGTTCCCATTAAAGCCAAATGGTTGGGTTTGGGCTATTTCGCATTCGAAGTATTTTATGCGCTAAAAAACTCTGCTGGTGACAATGTTGCTCGATGGGCACATATTGGTGGTGCTATAGTTGGGTTAATTTTGGTACTTACTTGGAACAAAACCAATAGAAAATCGTTCTTTTAATCATACAAGATACTATGCAACGCTTTTCAACAGGAAGAAAAACATTATTAGGACAAGACAACAATACGCTGATTTTACTTTTAGCGGTGAATGCACTTGTATTTGTCTTAATTAACTTTTTGAAGATTGTTTACTTCCTCAGTGATATTCCAATTGAGTTCTTCTATCGTCAAATATTGCAATGGTTTAGTTTAACAGCCGATACTGAGCAGCTCGTATTTAGACCATGGACGGTATTTTCATATATGTTTACCCACGAAAGAGTTTGGTCGCTTATTGGCACTTTACTTTGGTTATGGGGCTTTGGATTTATTTTACAGGACCTCACTGGAAATCAAAAATTAATACCCATTTATTTATATGCAGGCTTGGCAGGTGCTTTATTTTTTGTTGGTAGCACTCAGCTGGTTCCGGCATTATATCGAAACCTAGGAAGCACTCCGCCTATGTTGGGTGCTGGTGCTGCTGTGATGGGGGTTGCTGTAGCCACAACAGCCCTTGCACCTACCTATCGAATTTTTCCATTAATTAATGGTGGAATTCCTTTGTGGGTTTTGACGGCTATTTTTGTAGCATTTGATTTTGCAACGGTTGCCAGCGATCATGGAGGTGTTGCAATGGCTCATTTAGCAGGTGGAATGGTGGGTTATTGGTACATCTGGCAAATGCGAAAGGGATGGGATCCCGGCGCATGGATGACAGATTTTGTAAACTATGTAGATGACTTATGTAATCCAGAAAAAAAGCACAAAGGAAAAAATGCGCAATCGCGACATTTTTACCAATCTTCTGCAAGTCCTTTTACAAAAAAATCGCGTTTTTCTCAGGAAAAGCTTGATGCTATTTTAGATAAGATTAATCAACAAGGCTACCACATGCTCACTGATGAGGAAAAAACATACCTTAAAGAAGCCAGTCAGGAAAACAACGCAGAATAATCTAAGAACGGTTAACTTTATGTTATAGCGAGCGGTAGCTTGGTCTTGTTGAACATGGCAAAAACCCTTATCAGAAGAATTACTAAGTCGTTTTTTGTTGGCCTCACTCTTTTATTGGTGATGGCTTTTTTGCTTTCTTGTTTAGGCGGCTCTATTCACCCAAATCATGCTTGGCTAATGGGTTTTCTTGTATTAGCTCAGCCCTACTTAGCAGTCCTATTAATCATTAGCTTAATTTTTTGGTTAATTACAAGACCAATCATTGCTATTTTTCCATTGCTAGCTATCATCATTGGTTGGAGCAACCTCAGTCATTTGTTCGCGGTAAACAAACTTTCTAATAAAACAGCAAAAGAGGATAGTGTCATAAGAGTAGTTACATGGAATACACAAAGCTTTAATGGTCTATCAAATCTTCCCGAGGGAAAAAGAAAAGCTGGCGAACAAATTGCTGCCACTTTATTAGAACTCGATGCAGATTTTATTTGTCTACAAGAGTTTAATCATGCTTACGACCGAGCAGAAGGCAATCATATTAAGTTTTTTACCAAGCAATATCCGTATTACTATTTTTCGAAAGATTATTCTCGCAGAAATGGACAATATGTTTCTGGGTCTATCCTTTTTTCAAAACACCGAATTTTACAAACAAAGCGCATTCCTTATCCTGGTGCAGAAAGCTTAATTTGGGCCGATGTTTTGGTTGGGAGCGATACACTTCGCGTTTATACTACACACTTGCAGTCATTTTTATTTAAGCCCGAAGATTATGAGGGAATGGAAAAAATAAAAACAAGAGAAGAAGAAGCGATAACTGCATCAAAACCAATTATTAGAAAAATGAAGGCTGCTTTTCTGAGAAGAGCCGAACAAGCAAAAACGGTTAGAGAGGCACTTGATCAATCTCCTTATCCTTATATTATTTGTGGCGACTTCAATGATGTACCCAACTCTTATACATATAGAACCATTAAAGGCAACTCTAATGATGCTTTTTTGGAAAAGGGTTTTGGGGTTGGGAGGACCTTTATTTCTTTAGCCCCCACTTTGAGAATTGACTATATTCTTTATCCCTCTGTCTTTCAAACAGTGCATCATTTTACAATTGATGAAGATCTGAGTGATCATATTTTACAAGGGGCCGATATTCGGCTAAAAAAGTAATATCTTCGCACCATGAAGAAACAAACCTGCTTTACCTGCTGTTGTTGTTGCTGCTGATTTTTTCGGCCACCCACCCGTTTCTTCATCTTTCAATTTTTTTACATGTCACTTAAAGTATATAATTCGCTTACACGTCAAAAGGAAGTATTTCAATCCATTACACCGGGTCATGTTGGCCTTTATGTTTGCGGCCCAACAGTAAGTGGTGAAAGTCATTTAGGACATGCTCGTCCTTATATCACTTTCGATGTATTGTATAGATACCTCAACTATTTAGGCTATCAAGTGCGCTACGTTCGCAATATCACCGATGCAGGACATTTTGAAGAAGAAGGCAGAGCTGCAGAAGATAAAGTTAGTAGTAAAGCCATCTTAGAAAAATTAGAGCCAATGGAGTTGGTGCAGAAATATACCAACCGTTTTCATTGGGCCATGCTTCAATTCAATAATATAGAACCTAGCATTGAGCCCACAGCAACTGGACATATTGTGGAGCAAATCAATATGATTGAACAAATCATTGCAGATGGCTATGCTTATGTAGTGAATGGCTCTGTATATTTTGATGTCAATAAATATCATAAAGACTTTTCTGCTAAAGGACAACCCTATGGTATTTTAAGTGGAAGAAATTTAGAAGAACAGTTAGATACTACAAGAGATTTAGAGGGGCAGGATGAAAAGCGCAATAAAGCCGATTTTGCTTTGTGGAAGCAAGCACCGCCACAACATATCATGCGCTGGAAAAGCCCTTGGGGAGAAGGTTTCCCGGGGTGGCATATTGAGTGTTCTGCAATGGCAACCAAATATTTGGGTAAACAATTTGATATACATGGCGGCGGAATGGACTTACAATTTCCTCACCACGAGTGCGAAATTGCACAAAGCACAGTTTGCAACCATGCTATGCCTGCTCGTTATTGGATGCACAATAATATGATTACCATCAACGGTAAGAAAATGGGTAAGAGTTATAACAATGTGATTAAGTTAAGTGAATTGTTTTCAGGCAATCACCCTTTGTTGACTCAGCCTTTTCATCCAATGACAATTCGCTTTTTCATATTGCAGTCACATTATCGTTCAACACTCGATTTCAGCAATGAAGCGTTACAAGGAAGTGAGCGCGCGTTCAAGCGTTTGTGGGAAGCGTATCAGCAAATACCACAAATTCAGATTGTAGCAGAAACCGCCACACAGCCTGAATTAGACGTACAATGCAGGCAGCTTGCAGAGGTAATGGATGAGTATATGAACGACGATTTGAATACTGCGAAAGTCCTTGCAAATATGTTTGAATTGGTACCAGTAATAAATGGATTAAGAAACAAACAATTACCTCTAGACGCTATTTCTGCGCAAACTTGGAGTATTGTAACGAGTCAGATAAAGAAGTTTATAGAAGACATTTTGGGGTTGAAGTGGGAACAAGAGGGCGGTGATAAAATAGAGGGCGTTTTGCAATTGTTGGTTCAAATTCGTCAATCTGCCAAGCAGAAAAAAGATTTCCAAACAAGTGACACCATAAGGAAAGAGTTAGCTGCGTTAGGGATTTTGCTTAAGGATGAAAAAGATGGAACTACCTCTTGGAGCATGGATTAATAGACATTCTATCATTTTAAAAATATGTATTCTGGCTTACCATAAAATTTGTGGTAAGCCATTTAATTTTTAGCACATTCCATGTATTTGTAGTTCAATTACATGTAACACATTGATTGTTTCAGTTGCTTTTATTTCTTAAAAAAGCTATCTTCGAAAAACTGCTAATTCGCTGACAATGAAACAGATATTGCAACTTCCACTTTTTCAGCACTTTAAATATTTGGTGATAGCATATATTTTGGTGTTTGTGCTGTTCACTTTGAAAATTGTTTTATTTGAGATGCCTGCAGATAGTTATGTCTGTTTTCGACAATCTTTTTTTCATTTAATTGAGTATAAAAATCTTTATCTACTTTATCCAAACGAGTATAATACCGATTACAATTATGGGCCGTTCTTTGCTAGCTTGATGTTTTTTTGGGCGTATTTACCAGATGAGATTGGAATATTTTTATGGAATGGAGCGCATTTATGTGCCTATTTATTAGCTTTATTTTTTCTACCATTTGAACAGAAAGCAAAAGTATTCATAGGCTGGTTTTGCTTGCAGGAGTACATTACCTCAATGCAGAATGTACAAACCAATCCAACAATAGCAGCATTGATTTTATTGACGGCTATTTATCAATCAAAAGAAAAGCCTGTTTTGTCATCTTTATTCTTGGTCTTTGGTATTTTCTTTAAAGTGTATGTTGTAACTGCTGGTGTTTGGTGGATTATTGGTAAACAGAAAATGAGATTCTTGTTGTTTGGTCTTGGGTGGGCAGTGTTATTCTTTTTAATTCCGTTGGTATGGGTTGATATACAGCAATTACTTTTTTTATATGAACAATGGTGGCAAAAAATGCAACATCATAGCCAAAGAAACAGCTTAAGTATCATTGGCTTATTACAAATCCTATCGCCCTCTATTCAACAATTGTACATAATGGCTTTTGGACTTATAGTAACCCTTGGTCTTCTATTCAAGCAAAGTATCTATAAGTCTGGTCCACACCAGTGGCTTTTTTTAGCACACCTTTTGTTGTTTACTATTTTGTTTAATCCAGCAAGTGAATCACCTACCTACTTAATTGCAGTAACAGGAGTAGCTATATGGTGGTGGTTTTCAGAAAGAACGAAGCTGGATCTAGTATTATTGATTTTTGTTTTGTTGGGCACCTCATTTATTACAACAGATTTGGTACCAGTAAATTGGAGAACCAATTATGTGTACCCGTATCACCTTAAATCAATTCCCTGCATATTGGTATGGGCAAAACTTACATATGATTTGTATCTTTCATCTTCTACTAGACCTTTTGTAGCATGAAATCACAGTTAGCTATTGTTATTCCTGCATTTAATGAAGCATCAAATATCAAGCCCTTGTGTACACGTATAAGTGAGGTCATGCAAAGGGTTCAATATAATTACATCATTCTTTTTGTAAATGATGGAAGTACAGATCATACACTTCATGAGTTAAAAACACTTAGAGAAAAAGATAACCGTATACACTATCTATCTCTTTCTCGAAATTTTGGTCATCAATCGGCATTAAAAGCAGGGTTAGATTCGGTGGAAGCAGATATCTATATTAGTTTAGATGCCGACTTACAACATCCACCAGAACTCATTCCTCAACTTTTGCAAGGATGGGAAGAAGGTTACGATGTGGTTTATACGGTTAGAGAAGATCCACCCAATATATCTAGATTTAAAAAAAAGACCTCTACATTTTTTTACAATATCATGAATAGTTTGAGTGATATTGAATTAGATCAAGGATCAGCCGATTTCAGATTAATGAGTGCTAATGTGGTGGCTGCATTTAGGAAATTTAAAGAAAAGGATTTATTTATTCGCGGCCTAGTAAAGTGGGTGGGGTTCAAGCAAAAGTCAATTACATATACGGCAAATGAAAGGTATAGTGGTCATTCTAAATATACCTTTGAAAGAATGGCTCGTTTTGCGCTACAAGGAATTACCTCCTTTAGTACGAAACCACTGTATGTTGCCACCTACCTTGGCTTTACTTTTTCAATGTTGAGTGTGCTTTATGTACCATACGCCATATACGCATTTTTATTTGGGAAAGTAATTTCAGGCTGGACCTCTTTAATAGTAACAGTTGCTTTTTTTGGAGGATTACAATTAATGATTCTTGGAATAATTGGCATATACCTTGGAAAACTGTTTATGCAAAGTAAACATCGTCCTTTGTATATCATTCAATCTTCTACACTATCATGAATAAGCCCTTTTTGCTACTTTCTTTTGATGTTGAGGAGTTTGATATGCCACTTGAATACGGGCAAAAAATATCATTTGATGAACAAATAGATATTGGAAAAAAAGGCTTAGATGTGTTGACTCCTTTACTAAATAAACCCACATACAGGTCTACCCTTTTTACAACAGCCCAATATGCAATGCATGATGCAGAAAGAATACATCAGCTCGCTCAATATCACGAAATAGCATCGCATACTTTTTTCCATAGTTCATTTAAGGAAGAGGATTTATTACATTCAAGATTGAAACTTGAAGAAATAAGTGGACAAAAAGTGACAGGCTTACGAATGCCAAGAATGCGGGATGTGTCTATACATGCAGTTAAAAAAGCCGGCTATTTATACGACTCTTCAGTTAATCCTATTTGGCTGCCTGGCCGATATAATAAATTACATGTATCAAGAAAATTGTTTAAAGAGGCTGATTTATATCGTCTTCCAGCAGGAACCAGTCGATTTATTAGGATTCCTTTTTTCTGGTTGGCATTTAAGAATATGCCAGTAAGTTTATTTAGAAGTCTATTATTAGATACACTTAGAAACGATGGCTATTGTTGTTTGTACTTTCATCCTTGGGAATTTGTTTCGCTTGAAAAATATAACATGCCATTTTATACAAGAAGGCCAGATGGCCAAGAACTTTTGGATAAACTCATGCAACTGATTTATTCAATTGAAGAAGATGTTTCATTTATTTCTATTGCTGAATTTATCTTCAACAAAAGCAAAGGATGATTACACCATTGAATGGATGTAATTGATTTGATTCATTAAATTGTTTAGATAAACGCCTAAACGCTGATCTGATAAAAATTGAAAAATGAGTGGTGAATCAGAAAAACGATTTTAATTCCCAATATTCCTCGCAAACTTTCTCCACATAGCAAGGTCTTCGCACGAAATATAATCCTCATCTATTGCTACGTAGTAATTGGGTACTTTTTCTTTGAACCATTTTTCTAAAACAGCTTGTCTTTTTTCTTCTAAAGCACGCTGAGAAATTCGGTTATAATCATCTGCTAAATTTTCTCGGTGTGGCTCAGTTTTTCTTTTCAAATGAATAATCTGAACCGCTTTCTTTCCCATTTCATCGGTAAAAGCAATAGGTTTAGAAAACTCACCTGGTTTCATTTTCTCTAATATCTGAATTTGTTCGCGGGTTAATTGATCTATGGTCAGATAATTACTTCCATCGCGACCAGCCAATGAACCACCTGTAAATTTTGCTTTTTCGTCTGTACTGTATTTGTTGACTGCTTCACCAAAAGTCATAGTTCCAGCCATTAGCATATTTCTAACTGAATCTAATAGCTTTGTTGTTGCTTTCATTTCCTCATCAGTAATGGGAGGAATTTTCAAGATATGTCTAACTCCAGCATCATCTCCATTTCTAGAAATCATCTGAATAATATGGTAGCCAAACTTTGATTTAAATACTGGAGATATTTGTCCATCTTTTAATCGGAATGCAGCTGCCATAAATGCCGGATCAAAGTTTCTCTCATTTCTGTTTAATGCGTAGTATCCATTGTTTTCTCTTACACCAGGGTCTTCCGAGTGTAATTTTGCTAACTGTTCAAAACTCTTTCCAAGCACTTCTACTTGTCTGCGGTAATCATTCAATTGCTGAATGACATACTCTTCTACATCTCGAGTTGCTTTCGGGTGTATTACAAGCTGACTCATTTCAACTTCCATTTCATAAAATGGAAGGCTATCTTTTGGAATCTTATTAAAATATTCCTTCACTTCATTGGGTGTAATACGCACATTACCAACTACTGTTTTACGCATCTCCTCCCCTAATTTATCTTCTCTTATTGGGATTCTAAAATAATCTTTAATTTGATAAACAGTTTTTCCTGAGATTTCTTCTAAAATTTCTTTTGAGCCGTACGCAGCAATAAATTGGCGGATTCGAAAATCTAATTCTGCTTCAACATCTTCCTCACTAATTTTTAAAGAATCTTTTTCAGCTTGCAATACCAAAGCTTTCTTAATTAACTGACCTTCTAATACTTCACATTCAGTAGGTACTGCATCACCCGCATCGGGGTAATTTCTTTTGAAGTCTAAAATAGCATTTAGGACGTCTGAACGTAAAATGATTCTATCGCCCACTTGGCCAACAATTTTATCGGCCAACACTTTCTTAACCTGTGTTTTATTTTGGGCTTGACCAAAAGCTGAAATTCCAGCCCATAATAACATTGCTAAAAACAATATCTTCTTCATAAATACGTACCTGTTGTTAAACTGCCCCGCAGTTGGGTGTTCAAAATTAACTGATTGCCCGTTAGTTTGGGCCTAAAAGCGTTGATTTAACAAAAACAAACACCAATTCTGGACTATTTCCTTGTTCTAAACCGGAAAACTTCTGAAAATGGGCCCAACTTACCGTTAGGAAAGCGAATAGCTACCTTAACCTGGTAATTTTTGTCGGCTTCCAAGTTATTCAACTCTATTCCCCCAGAGGTATAAGTAAATTCCTTCCAATTCATACCATCTGAAGAATAAGCAACAAGGTAAGATTCTAAATTACTGATTGTACAAGCCCCTGTTGCTGAATAAATTCCCATTGTGTTGGTGTTTCTAAAAAAACTCAATTTTGCTCTGTTCGTCCCAATATCAGTCGTTCTTAAGTTAAATGGCCGAGGACATTCTGTACTTACCAAAATGCTTTCAGTGCTTTCGCTCATGGTTCCATCTTGACAAGCATATTGAACTTTGAATTCATATTTTGTGCAAGGATCTAATTCTCTAATGGTATAACCAGATGAGGGCATAACGCATCCTCCAGGGGCTTTTACAGTAATCCAGTTTCCAGAGCCCAGGGTTCTATATTGAATAAAAACAGATTGCACTTCTGGGAGGATTTCGGCACCAAAGCCTTTTCCAAAATTGGGACAAGCTGTCCATTGTACATCTATGCAGTATGGGGCCGTTTTTAAACGCACACTTGGTTGAATGCATTTATTGTTAATGGGGCCGCTTGGAGTGGTTGTTGTTGTTCCAGAAGTTGAACTCCCTCCCTGATTGGAAGCACTACACACAAGATATCTCTCTATAATACCATTTGAATGTTGAATCCAAATAGTATCACCCAACTTTCTGTAATCAACGGTTTCATATTGCTGTGTTTGTGGGTTATTCGGTGAACTTGGATTTGAAGGAGAAGAGCCCGAAGCATATGCGCTTAAATTAGGTAGTTGAACACGCACTTGTGTAAGGCGAATATTTTTTATGCTAAAACCTGCTCTATATAAATCTTTAGCTTGTTCGGCATTTAATCCGGGAAATAATTTGCCCCATGCAGGAGAACCAGCCATATCACTTGAAAGCACACTTGCATCGGTAACGGTGCATACCAGCTGATTGTTCGAATTATAGATATCGTAAGCAATATCGGGATTTGAAAATTTTATTTGTGCAACAGCACTGGACGGTAAAGCGCTAACAGGTATTTTTTGTCCGTTGTAAATCACAAAGCTGCCAAGTTTTAAATTGCCTGCTAAATGATTTCTCGTAGGATCTCCAAAGAAAGCATCATAAATAATTTTAACTTGAGCACTAGCCTCTGCGCCTTGCTGCGCGCCTTCAGGTGGTGTCCAACTTATGCGCTCATTGGCTTCACGTTTGAACTTACTTTGTGAGTGAGCATTGTTATAGCTACCAACAAGTGAAATTAAAAAAACGAAAATGATTTTGATGCAACGTAGCACTAGTTGAAAGGGTTTCATAGTGGGAAATTAACATAAAATCATTTTTGTAGTAATAGAGCCGCACACAAATATCTCCAATCATATCCGTTGGCCGCATGAGCTTCTGTAGGATGAAGAGGCTCTTGTAAAACTCCAGGTAATAAAATTCCCTGTTTTACCAACGTTCGCCTACTTTCCATAATCAGTTCTTGCATTCTAGTTTGCTTCATCCAACTAATTTGAGGTGGCTCAAACCCAATTTTACCCTTTCTCCAAATAATTTCATTCGAGAGTGTGTTGGTATGCGCTTGTCGCAGCAACCATTTAGTATAGCCTAGGTTAATTTTCTTTTCAGGTTGAATTGAAAACGCAAACGAAACCATTTCAGGCGACAAATAAGGCAATCGTAATTCTATTCCATGTGCCATGGCATTTCTGTCACCAAACCTAAGTAACACCTGAAGCGGTCCTTCAACTAAGTCGTGGTAAAGCACATCATCTAAATTTCGAATAACAGGTTGCATCAATGCATCGTCGTTGTAATAAGCGGCATAGAAGTCGGGATTAAGATGAGGATGATTTAATTGTTCTTGCACAGCTTTTTCTTGTCGCTTCTTGGCGGCTTTTTCTGGCATCCAAGCAGCTATATAGTGCTTCCAAGTGAAGGAACTAAGAAACCCATTGTCGAGTAATTGTTTTTTTTCGGTTTGAAAACGTTTATAATCGTTTCTAAACAAATACTGCAAATGCCACGAAACATGGGTGGCATATCCACCCCAACATTCATCGGCTCCCTGTCCATCAATTAAAACCTTCACACCTTCTTGTGCAGCTTTTTGAAATAACATGTATTGCAATACAACACTGCTACTTTGTAAAGGCATTTCTTGGTGATACAAAACTTTTTGGATGACATCTGCAATATCAATATTGCTATAATCTTCTAAATATTGATTCAGCGAAAGTTTGCTTGCAACTGTTGTACTATAGCTACTCTCATCTATAGAATGACCTGGAAAAACTGCGCTAAATGCTGCTATTTTATCATAAGGCCTAAGTTCTCTTGCTTCTGCAGCAAGTATGCTGCTATCAAGTCCACCACTTACAGTAAGTCCCCATTTAACAGACGCTGGAATTCTTTTTTCAACTGAGTTTTGCAAGAGTTCTTTCAATCTGTTGTTTAAATCCTCTATTGTAGCTTCTGGAGCATTTGAAAACTGAGGTCGCCACCACCTACGCATCTGTAACTTACCTTGTCCAGGTATAATTCTTATATAATGAGCTGGAGGCAGAGATAGAATATCGTTGTAAAAAGTATCTGTTTTTTTTAATCCACTGTACAACTTCCCTAAACTCAAATAGCGCAACCACTGTCCACCATCTGCCGACTTTGGTACGCCTGCTTTCCAAAGCGCTTTCATCTCACTTGCAAAGTATAGTTTCCGAAACCTGCCGCGCATCTCCATTTCAACATGATAAAACAATGGTTTTTCACCCCATTTATCGCGACACAGGTAAACAGCGCGTTCCTGTACATTAGCAAATGCAATAGCAAACATTCCTTCAAGTTTATCAAGTGCATCTAAATGCCAGGTTTGAAGAGCAGCAGCCAGCACCTCGGTATCGCTATTGGTTGTAAAGCGACAACCAAGCTCAATCAAATTCTTTCTAAGTTCAGCTGCATTATAGATTGCACCGTTAAAAATTAAATGAATATCGCCATATTGAAAAGGTTGTACCGCCAAATTCGCATCTGGACTTATCATTAAGTGATTATGAGCCAGCGCCCACTGTCTACCACTATCCACTATGTACTTGTTTCCATCGGGACCGCGGTGCAACAAAGCCGATTGCATTGCAACAACCTGTTCTTCAAAAAGCAGATCGGCATAGGGCGTAACAACTCCTGAAATTCCACACATGCTTTAATAAGAAATGGGAAGCTGTACTTTTAATGTATCCCATAGTATAACTAGTTGAGATGCTGTTGATTTATTAGCACCAGTAAAAAACATAGTGAAGTTTTCAACCGATTGCTCTTGCACTTCTGGTACTACATCTACCCGTAACAGGTCACGCTTATTGTTATATAAAAAGCTACCCCAAATAAAATGATCGAGATTCAGTATTAAAGTCCACTTCTTTTCTTGTGGAATGCAAAACAACGTGTATCGACCCTTGGGTATTATTTTTCCGTTGATTTTTACCGGTCTAAAAAACTCAACTTCAGTAGCTTCATTTGCGCCCAATCGCCATACCTCATTATACTTAACAATACCACCAAATATAGTTCTACCAGCTTTCTGCGGTCTACCATACAGTATCCTAGCAACTGGATCCCCTTTTACTTGTCCACTTGTTTTTAGTTGCGGATACTCATGTGGCCAATAGCATAAATCCATAGGCGATTTATCAAGTTCGACGGGAGCCTGCTGAGCAAATACATGCACAGAAAGTAGGCCAAAGACTAGAAATAATATACACTTCATATTCCTAAAAGATGTTTGTTCAAAATTTCAAATTCTATATGCTAATCGATCTAAGCTCTTCTTTTTACATCAACAAAAGTACCCCTATCTAGTTTATTCAACTCCTGTTGAACGTGTGCTTTTACTGCTGGCATGAATTCTTGGTATAATTGCTCGAGTTGACAATACTCCTGTTCAAACAACCAATACACAGGAGTTGCTGCTTCAATATATTTTGCTCGTCTGACCAAGCCTTCAAAGCTTCTTGCAACGCCCCAGTTAAACTGGTAATGATATAACCAGTTTTGTTGCTGCATAAAAGGAAATAGCGTGGCAAACTTTTCGGGAAAAGATGCTGACTGCTTTTCTAATTGCGCATATACATTCGTCGAGAAAGTTTGAAGACTAGGTGCAGTAGGAAAAACTGAAGCATCTTTTGCCAAAAAATGATCATACACAATATCTACAAAAGCACCTGCATATCTTCCTGCCGCTGGTTGCAGCAAGGCGTTTGCAGTTTTAGTTGCCGGATGTGCATCTGTAAACCGATCAATTGAACGATGTAGTTGAATGCCCGCCTGAACACCTGGTTCAAAATTGAATTGTTCTTTCCCTTTCACAAAATCACTGATCATATTACCCATCAGTATTTTTGGATCTTGCAAAGACAAATATGCGTGTGCTAAGTAGTTCATTAGGGGGAGTAATTAAGGGTAGAGTTTATTTCCAACTCCCTGTGTTATAGAAAAGAAAACTCCATTTATCGGCTTGCTCTTCAATAATTTTTGCGGTTGGTTTACCAGCACCATGTCCAGCAGAAGTTTCAATTCGAATTAATACAGGGTTTTGTCCTTTGTGCTTTTCCTGCAATGTTGCAGCAAATTTAAAACTATGGGCGGGCACCACACGATCGTCGTGATCTGCTGTTGTAATGAGTGTTGCAGGATATGATACTCCTGCTTTTAAATTATGCAGCGGTGAGTAACGATAGAGATTTTCAAAACTCTCCTTGCTTTGTTCGCTGCTTCCGTATTCAACCACCCAACCCCAGCCAACTGTAAATTTGTGGTAGCGCAACATATCTAATACGCCCACAGCAGGAAACGCCACTTTACAGAAGTTAGGCTGCTGTGTCATAACTGCTCCTACCAATAAACCACCATTACTTCCACCTTCAATTGCCAAATATTCAGTAGAGGTATATCCTTCTTTCTTTAAAAACTCCCCACAAGCAATGAAGTCATCAAACACTTGTTGTTTTTTATCAAGCATACCCGCTTTATGCCAGGCCTCTCCATACTCTCCTCCACCTCTTAAATTGGCCATTGCATAAACACCGCCTTTTTCGAGTAAAATTAAATTCGATGTGCTGAAGCTAGGTGTTAGACTTACATTAAATCCGCCATATCCATATAATAAAGTGGGGGCTTTGCCATCCAACTTCAGCCCTTTTTTGTGTGTGATGAACATTGGAACTTTGGCGCCGTCTGTGCTCGTTACAAAAACTTGTTTGGTTTCATAATCGGCCGGATTGAACTTAACAGCAGCTTGCTGGAAAATTTTTGATTCTCCATTAGCTGGATTGTATTGGTAAATGGTGTTAGGAACAGTAAACGAAGTATAACTATAGAAGAGTACTGCATCATCTTTATTACCATCAAAACCATATGCTGTTCCTAGTCCGGGTAAGTTCACTTCAAAATCTAATTTTCCATTAGGTAAGCTATACTGATAAACTTTTGAACAAGCATCTTTCAAATAAGTAAGGAAAAGCTTTCCAGAGGCAATACTGGCTGATTCAAGTTTCTCAGATTTCTCTGCAATGAAATCCTGCATTTTTCCTGTTGATGGATCCACTAATGAAACTTTATAATTGGGCGCATCTTGGTTGTGATAAACCAGTAACTGGTCACCCAAATTGTCGAGCACTGTATAGTTGTTACTAAACCCTTTGAACAGTTTTTTGAAGGCTGCATCCTTTTGCTGAAAATCGCGGTACCAAAGTTCGGTTCCATCTGTTCCTTCTGAGATAGAAAGAATTAAAAATCGCTCATCTTCTGTTACATGTGCCCAGTAATACCTAAGTGGATTCGCAGGGTCTTGATAGATGAGTTCATCTTTTTCTTGTGGATCACCTAAGCGATGGTAATACACTTTCATTCCTGAGTTTTTAGCCGACAATGCTTTACCATCGGCTGGAGCATCGTAGCGACTGTAATAAAATCCATCTCCTCTCCAAGAGGCACCACTAAATTTCAACCACTTTAATTGGTCGGTCATTTTTTTCTTGGTAGCAACTTCCATCACTTCCATTTCTTGCCAATCACTTCCTGCCCTATTAATGGCTATAGCCATGTATTTTTTATCCTTACTCAATCCAGCTAATCCTGCTGTAACTGTTCCGTCTTTGCTAAGTTGATTAGGGTCTAAAAACACTTCAGGCTTCCCTTCTAATCCATCCTGAATATAGTATACAGCTTGATTTTGCAGCCCGTCATTTTTGGTATATAAATATTGGTTGCCACTTAATCGGTATGGAGCGGTATAACGTGTATAGTTGAAAAGCTCACTGTATCTTTTAGCAATTTCTTCTCTAAACGGAATTCCTTTCAAGTACCCAAGAGTTAGCTCATTCTGTTGTTTTACCCAAGCTTCTGTAGCTGCGCTGGTATCATCTTCCAACCAACGATAAGGATCCTTTACAACTGTTCCAAAATAGTTGTCTTCAACTGTGGTGTCTTGTACAGTTTTGGGATAAGAAAGAGTTTGGTTGTGCATTGGCGGCTCATTTTTGCAAGCAAATAAAACAATTGCCATACAAAACAGTAGAGAGAAATTTCGGTTCATATGAAAATGGTTAGACTTTCAAGATACAACTTCTATACGCTTCTTGCATAATATGTGTCTTTCTCTTTAACTTTCGGCATGCCAATTTCATTTAAAAATCTAGCTGGGTGGTTACCGGCAATTCTTCTTTTTGTGGGAGTTTTACTTTGGGAGCCCTTTCCTGAGCAAGTTTCTGCAAACAGGGTATTAGCAATTGGCTTGGCAATGATTTGGTTATGGGTAAGTGAAGTAACACCTATGCCAGTAGTAGCACTGCTTCCTTTAGTTTTATTTCCTCTTTTGAAAATTTGTGGTATTGAAGAAGCGGCAGCTCCTTATGCTAATCCGGTTGTCTTTTTGTTTTTAGGAGGATTTCTCATAGGACTAGCCATTGAAAAGTGGAATCTGCACACAAGAATTGCATTGACAATAGTAAAGTTTACTGGTACTTCTGGCAATAGAATTGTGTTGGGCTTTATTTTGGCGGCGGGGTTGTTGAGCATGTGGCTGAGTAATACGGCAACAACTATTATGATGTATCCAATTGCGCTTAGTGTGATACATGTTATGGAAAAGAGTTATAAAGGTCCGGGTAAACCACATTATCTGGCCATTTGTTTGCTAATGTCGATTGCTTACGCCAGTAACTTCGGGGGAATTGCAACCATTATTGGCACACCACCCAATGTTGCTTTTATTGCTTTTATTGAAAAGAAATATGGATTCACATATCCATTTTTAGATTGGATGTTGCTGTGTATGCCTATTGCTTTGCTGTTGATGTGGACTCTCTATATAGTGCTAACGAAGGTTTTATATAGAAATGGTATGAAATCACATCCAGAAACAGATGCTTTTATTCAAGAACAAGTGAGGGCATTGGGACCACTTTCGCCCAACGAGCGCAAAGTGTTGTATGTGTTTGTTGGAACTGCGTTTTTATGGATTTTCCGCGATGTGATAAATAATCTACAAAAAGTCATTAAGTTAGACGATACGCTTATTGCAATGGCAGGCGGATTAAGTTTGTTTATCATTCCTTCATCAAAAGAAAAAGAACAGCTATTGATTTGGAAGGATACTGAAAAAATGGCTTGGGGTATTCTGCTTTTGTTTGGAGGAGGGATATCGCTGGCTAATCAATTGGAGAAAGCTGGACTTATTGAAATTGCAGGAAAATGGATGGCTTCATCAGCGGGTGATAATTTGTTCTTGTTGGTATTTTTAATTGCCGTTGCATCTATTTTCATTAGTGAAATCATGAGCAACGTTGCTCAGGTAATTGTTTTTGCCCCAGTTATAGCTGGTATGGCCGATGTAATGCAAATTAATCCACTTTTACTAGGTGTACCGCTCACTTTAGGGGCTAGCTGTGCATCTATGCTTCCCATGGGAACTCCGCCCAACGCCATTGTTTTTGCAAGTGGACGCTTGCGCTTATCTGATATGCTGAAGACAGGGCTGGTTATGAACCTCATTGCAATTGTACTCATAACCTTATTTAGTTATTACTTGTTGCCAGTTATCACAAGTTCTTGGCCTTCAACCTAAAAATTTTTACTGAGTAATATTCAAATATTCCTTGCTTGATTTCGGCTTTAGATTCCGTTACTTTGCAGCCTAAAATTGAGCTTTCATGAAATGTGCTGATATTACCCTGTTAAATGAGAAAGAAACCCGCGCGGGCTTTGGAGAAGGTGTGTTTGAGGCGGGACAAGAAAATCCCAATGTGGTTGTACTTACCGCCGATTTAGCAGGGTCATTAAAACTCGGTCCGTTTATTAAAGCATTTCCTGAAAGATTTATCCAGTGTGGTATTGCTGAAGCAAATATGATGGGCATAGCAGCTGGACTAACCATTGGAGGAAAGATTCCTTATACCACAACGTTTGCCAATTTCAGCACCGGAAGGGTATATGATCAAATTCGTCAAAGCATTGCTTACAGCGATAAAAATGTAAAAATCTGTGCATCACATGCTGGTCTTACCTTAGGTGAAGATGGAGCAACCCACCAGATTTTGGAAGACATTGGTCTTATGAAGATGCTGCCAGGCATGACTGTGATAGTTCCATGCGATTTCAACCAAACCAAGGCAGCCACTAAAGCCATTGCTTCTTATGAGGGGCCAGTTTACTTGCGTTTTGGAAGACCTAAGTGGGCTAATTTCACCAAAGAAGATGGATCTGATTTTCAGATTGGTAAAGCGCAAAAACTCAGCGATGGTAAGGATGTGAGCATTTTTGCTTGTGGTCATTTAGTATGGAAGGCAGTTGAAGCGGGAAAAATTCTTGAAGAGAAAGGTTATTCGGTTGAGTTGATCAATATTCATACAATCAAGCCCCTTGATAAGGATGCTGTAATTGCTTCAATTCAAAAAACAGGATGTGCAGTTACTGCTGAAGAGCATAATATTTTAGGTGGACTGGGCGATTCAATTGCACAGGTTGCTGCTACCAATCACCCTATTCCTATTGAATACATTGGAACAAAAGATACGTTTGGTGAAAGTGGAAAGCCAGTAGATCTATTGAAGAAATACGGGTTAGATACGCCAGATATTGTAGCTGCTGCTGAAAAAGCCATAGCTCGTAAAAAAGGATAATTCTTTAAAGAATTTTGCATTTTATCTCCTTCAAAAAAGCAACGTTATTGGTATGAAAATGAATGTTGAAGAGATAGCGTTAAATGGCTATGAGCTCACCGATTGTCTGGATCACGATGCACTTATCCCTTTCTTAAACCAAAAGCTGCAGCTTAAAAAAAGCCTAGCGTATTATGTATACTTGGTTTTTCTGATGTTACCCTTAGCTGCACTTTCTTATACGATCACTTATTTTGCAGCCAAAGGCGAGCTCGCACTGCATACTACAATCCTCCATGTTGTTCTGGGAATTGTATTTGTATTGGCTTTTATTCCAATTCATGAATTATTACATTGGGTAGCATATAAACTAGTTGGCGCGCAGAAAGTTTCTTTTCAAGCAAATTTTAAAAAACTATATTTCCTAACCGTTGCAAATAAATTTGTAACGAACTCAAGTGAGTTTAGGCTTGTTGCTACCTTGCCTTTTTTGTCTGCCATTGTTCTTGCAATTTTTGCTATTGCTTTTAGTGGAGTTTATTGGAGTATTACATGGATCGTATTTTTATTGATACATAACTTTTTTTGTGGAGGCGATTTTATCTTGTTGAATTTTATGGAAAATAACAGAAAGCAAGGCATTATTACCTACGACGATACAGAGAAGAAGATCTCGTATTTTTTTCTGAAGAATCAACAAGCCTATTAATTGGTAGCTGAATTTTTTATTCAGCTTATTATCTCTGGTCAAGCCGTATTTTCGCCAATAAACCCCTCTTTTATGGATGTGATCCTACAAGGCATAAAGCAACTAGGTCAACAATGGAAATCTGAGCAGCCACAGCGCATTGAAAAACTTCCTCAAAGCGGTAGTGATCGAATTTATTTTAGGATGTATTGGACAGATGGTACTACTGCAATTGCTACTTATAACTTACACGTACGAGAGAATCAAACCTTTATTGCATTTTCATCTCATTTTAAAGAAAGAGATTTGTCGGTCCCGAAGGTATTTGGAATATCTGAAGACGGTTGCCTGTACATACAAGAAGATTTAGGGGCTGATAGTTTATTAGACGTATTAGAAAGAGAAGGACACAATGAACATGTGTACAGTTTATTTCAACAAAGTCTGAGAGAGCTTGCTCGCATTCAAATTATTGGCCACGGGGGGTTCGATTATAACAAATGCCTTACTGCTAAAGAATTTGGGAAGCAGGCCATTATGAGTGATTTGCTTTATTTCAAGTATTATTTCTTAGATGCATTAAGGAAGCCATACGATAAGCAAGCTTTGTTAGATGATTTTGATGCACTGAGTACTTACTTGACAAGAACAGCGTATAAATTTTTTATGTTTCGCGATTTTCAAAGCCGAAACATTATCATTAACAAAGAGCGCGTTCACTTCATAGATTATCAAGGTGGCATGCAGGGAGCTTTACAATATGATGTAGCATCTTTATTGTGGCAAGCAAAAGCAGAGCTTTCTGATGAGTGGAAAGATCAATTATTGGAATACTATCTAGATCAGGTTGACCAACATCTCGGGGAACAAGTTGATAGAAACTTATTCGTTAGTCAATATAATGGCTATGTCCTAATCAGGCTTTTACAAGTTTTGGGTGCTTATGGTTTCAGGGGTTTATTTGAACGAAAGGCGCATTTTTTAAGCAGCATACCATTGGCGTTGAGAAATCTTCGCAGCTTTTTAGCTAGTAGAAGAATTGGAATAGTAACACCTGAGTTTGATCGGGTTTTACAAACAGTCGTTTCCGATGAAATTGTAGAACGCTTCACTCCTCCTCAAGCAACACCAGATACACCCTTGGTGATACAAATCAGCAGCTTTAGTTATAAAAAAGGAATTCCAGCTGATGAAACAGATAACGGCGGAGGCTTTGTGTTTGATATGCGCGGTATTTTGAATCCAGGCCGATTTGAAGAATACAAAAAGCTTTCAGGATTAGATAAACCAGTGCAAGATTTTTTAGAACAAAGAACTCGTATGGGTGACTTCCTCAACAGTGTTTGGGATTTGATTGATATTACGGTTGAAGATTATCTGCGTCGCAATTTCGAGCATTTACAAATCAATTTTGGATGTACAGGCGGACAACATAGAAGCGTATATGCAGCAGAGCAAACTGCAAGACATTTAAGGAATAAGTATAAGGTGAAAGTGGTATTAGAGCATACTAACAGATCTAATTGGCCGCAATAAAAAAGCAGCTCCAATTGGAACTGCTTGTGATATTGTAATCAAATAAAAATTAAGCTTTTGTACTGCTAGTAGTCTTCTTTTTAGAATCTTTCTTGCTGTCTTTCTTGCAGCATGAATCCTTGTCTTTTTTACCGTTTGAAGCTTCTTTCTTACAGCACTCTTTGTCTTTATCGCAAGATTTTTTATCCCCATGAGCGAAAGCTGCGCCCGTTACCAACAATGCAACAACAGCTAGTGAAAGTACTTTTTTCATAATTGATTATTTTGTCAAATGTATTAAATATGGTGTGAAAAGCTTGTGAAAATCAAGACCAGGTTGCTAAAACGGTTACCCCGCCCTTAACTACTTGCCCCATTTTTACCTCAACTTTGGCGTTTATAGGTAGCAATAAATCTACCCTACTGCCAAATTTTATAAAGCCATATTCTTCAGTCTGCTGAACAGATTGTCCCACCTGTAGGTAGTTACATATTCTTTTAGCTAAGGCACCTGCAATTTGTTTGTATAAAACAGACCCCTTAGGGTGTTCAACAACTACGCTCCATCTTTCATTTTCGGTTGAGCTTTTTGGATGCCATGCTACCAAATACTTTCCTTTGTGGTATTGGTTATACACTACTTTACCAGTAATTGGGTTTCTATTTACATGTACATTGGCAGGGCTCATAAAAACGCTTATTTGAAGGCGTTTTTCTTTGTAATATTCTTCATCAACCACCTCTTCAATCACCACCACTTTACCGTCGGCTGGAGCTACAATTGCATTATCATCTATTGTATGTGTTCTATTAGGAACGCGGAAGAAAGAAACAATGAAAAGAAATAGGAATAATGTAATTGCAAATAAAACTGCAGCTAACCAGGGTAGAGTGCTGCTAATAAATGTAAATGACAGGAGATTAATAATACCAAAAGCCAAAGCGGCAATTCCAATTGAAGTATATCCTTCGCGATGAATGGTCATGAAATTTTTTTGAGTGCCAAAGATACAGTCCTAGATTCAGAAAGAACGTTAATAAGAGATACTGCTTTTAAAGATGTAGAAAAATAGCCATACAAAGGGTACCGCCAACAACAAAGAGTCGAAGCGGTCTAAAAAACCTCCATGTCCTGGTAATATGCGGCCACTATCTTTAACCTCTGCCATTCTTTTTAGCTTGCTTTCTAGCAAATCACCCAGGGTCCCAACAATACTGCCAATAAAGGCAATAGGCATAACTACAAACCAGGCATAATGTGTAAAATAGGCCAGTAGCGACATTAACCCCATACTACAAACAACACCCCCAATGGTACCCTCCCATGTTTTTTTAGGTGACACAGGCGATAGAGGTGTTTTACCAATCAGGGAGCCGCTGATGTAAGCCATAGTATCGTTGATCCAGATAGAGGCCAACAGCATAATTGGTACTGTGGCATACCCTAAAACATACAAACTGTTTTCCCATTCCATTTCTACTTCATATAAATCAATGAGCATACCAAACGAAACAGAGATATAGAGCAATCCGCCAATGGCCCATTTTAAGTGTGGAAAATGAAATCGCTTGCTAAATAAAATTTCAGTAATTGGAAAAACAATCAACATGGTTAGCATTAACCACCACCCAATTTCTTCTACTGAAAAATTTCCTATGGTGAAGGCTTCGTCACACATCCACAACATAAAGCCCCATCCCGCTAGCATTAAAAGCCAGCGCTGAAAATGATCGAGTTGTCGGTAGGTTGGATGAATTTTTTCCATGAGCCTATGCCATTCAAACCATGCACCAAAATGTACAATTGAAAACAAAAGCAGATAGCTCCAGTTATTCCACAATAAACCACCCAACATTACAACAACAAAGACTAGTGCACTGAGGGCGCGCGTTTTAAATGTGGCTGCATGAAGGGCCATAGTAAGATGAAATTGTTACTTTATAAAGGTACTACTTGCCTGTCATTGTTCATGGGAATCACAAAAAATCACCCGCCAATCTTCTGTAAGTGCTAGCAAATGAGCCGATCTGTTTTCTTGAATGAATCCAAATTCAGGCGAGACTTTCAAAAGCTCTGCGGGGCCAGCAGAACACATCCATAATGCGTCTTCTTCCGAAACATTGGCAAGTGTTTGTAAGTTGTTGCAGGCTTGTAACATAGTTAATGCAGAGCCACTCAATATACCATTGCTTGTATAATGGTCTCCAGAAAAAGTATGTTGATAAGGACCAGTATTGGTATTTGTTACGGCATCTGTAATAGCAAATAATCTTCTTCCCAATAATTTATAGGCTAAAGCTATCATTTGAGGGTGTACATGTATACCATCGGGAATGATTGAACTCATTGCTTGTTTGTTCGATAATGCCGCAATTGCTAAACCTGGATTTCTATGATCGCAACTTGACATAGCATTGAATAAATGCGTAACTGCAGGAATGCCTAATTCAAAACCTGTTTGCGACTCTTGCAAAGTTGCGTTACTGTGTCCTGCCGATATTACAATATCATACGACTGAATGAGCGCAATAATTTCTGGACTCGTAATTTCAGGCGCAAGGGTAATCATCTTAATTACACCTGCCCCATATTCAAGTAAAGCTTTTACTTCACTCATTACTGGAGGATGAACCCACTCTTCAACATGTGCCCCTCTTTTTAGAGGATGCATCCAAGGTCCTTCAACGTGTAGCCCCAAGCAGCCTTCAAGTCCTTGCTCCCAATATTTTCTAACAGCATCTATGCAAGCATGAATAATGGAAGTAGGGTGTGTGGCTAAAGTGGGTAAGAATGCAGCTGCACCACCCTTTTTTGAATATTCTCGAATGGCATGAATGGTAGTTGTGTCTGGAAATACAGAAAGTAACCTACCAGAAGCACCATAAATTTGTGCGTCCACAAAAGCTGGGACTAACAATGGAACTAAAGGCCCATCTTTAGGTGTTGTTGGACGAATTGCTGCGATTATTCCATCAACCACTTCAACAGTATGGTTCACCAACCATTGGTTACCATCAAAAATTCGTTTGGCTGCAATGGTTGTCATGCTGAAAAATTTAGCAACTGAAATGCATCTGCATCTTTTAAAAACGGAAGCTTTTGTCTGGTTTCTTGTAACAGGGTTTCATCTAAATGATGACTATACATCATAGGGGTTTGGCTATTTTCAAAAAGAATTTGTCCCATTGGGTCTATAATTCTACTATCGCCACTATGCGCAATTCCGTTACCGTCTTCACCTACACGATTTACACCAATAACATAACTCTGATTTTCTATAGCCCTGGCTTGTAATAAAGTTTTCCAAGCAAGACTTCTTCTTTCAGGCCAGTTGGCAACATATAAAATAACATCGTATTCAGGCTCATTCATTGTTGATTGTCGAGCCCAAACAGGAAAGCGTAAGTCGTAGCAAATCTGCAATAAAATCTTCCATCCTTTTACTGAAACAATCACTCTTTTATCGCCAGCAGTATAGTGCTTATCTTCTCCTGCATAAGCAAATAAATGTCGTTTGTCGTATTGATAACACACTCCATTTGGCTGCATCCAGATAAAGCGATTAAAAAAGTTTTCACCTTCAGCAATCATAACACTCCCAGCTAGAATAATTCTTTTCTTCTGTGCTGTAGTTCGCATCCATGCAACAGTTGGGCCTTCCATAGTTTCTGCCATCTTTTGAGGTTGCATACTAAATCCTGTGCTGAACATTTCTGGAAGCACAACAACTTCGGCACCAGCAGGTAATTTTTGAAGCTGTTCACTGAACTGGTTCAAATTAGCAGTAGGATTTTCCCAATACAATGCAGATTGAAGTAAAGTGATATGAAGCGGAGATGATATCATTTTGTAAAGTTACCATCGATAGGCCAATTGCAAGCTGCCATATCTGTGTGGGCGAACCTGAATAGAGGTAGCTCTTGCCATATATACTGCTTCAAAGCTAACTTGCCAGCGTTTTTTTGCATAAGCTACACCCCATGCTTGACGAAACCAAATGGGCACGGGACTTCTTGTAATTCCAGTTGAAGGTCGGTTAATCCAAGAGCCTTGAATAGTTGCATCATGTGCTTGAACAGTAAAGTAAGGATGATAATAGATATACCATTCCTTCTCAAGATCATTGTTTCCCAAAGTTCTTGCACCAAAAAGCGAGGAGCGAGCCAGTCGATTGGTTTTACCAAGTATGAAATAAGACCCAAGCTTAGCGTTGATAAAGGCAGTTCCAATAGTTAGATCTGCATGGGGGATTATTTTTGCGAGGGATTTTTCTGCTTTTGTGCCAAAAAAGTTTTGTGCCCATCCGCTAGAAAAATTCACCGAAAGCATATTTGGAATTTGGTATTCCCATCCAGGGAAATCTCCCAATCTAACAATTCTATGCAACATCAGTTGTACATCTTCTGCTAATGAAGCTTTGCCAATTACACCCACTTGTGCTTGCCAGTAAAACAGACGCTCGTTTGATAAAAACTTATGTTTAGAATACCATCCATACAAATAACCAGCGTAGGGTCTGTCTACTAATGCACTGTCTACAAAAGCTCTTCTATTAGGAGTAAACATTTCATGACCAAGCCCACCACTTACTAAGGTGTTGCTGTCTTTTTTGGATGGGTTTCTCCATCCAATAATCAAGCCATTGGTATAATATCGATCACTGTTTCTTAATAGGTATGAATCATTTTCTGTTGTTAGAAAAAGCTCACCTTTTTGTCCGCGTACTTCCATGGTTATACAAACACCAATAAAAAGCGCTAAAAATGCCAATCTTTTCATGCTTTCTTTGCAAGGGTTTCTAATTGTGCGTAAATGTATTCTTTTTCAAATCCTTTGCTAAAAAGGTATTGATAAAGTGCAGCTTTTTTTTCGAGGATGGATTTCTTGTTCAGGCTCTTCCATTTTTTTTCAGCCAGCTTCTGAACGGTACTTATATAGTCTTCTTCGGGTATAGACGCAAGTGCTTTTTTCAAACAATAGGTGCTCACTTTTTTCTGCACGAGACCCTCTCTTATCTTCAAACGCCCCCATTGCTTCATCCTAAACTTACCTCCGGCATAAGCCAGAGCAAAACGTTCTTCATTCAAATAGTCAGACTCAATAAGTTCTGCTAAAATTTTTTCAACAGCATCTTTAAAAAGCCCCATGCTGTATAGCTTCTCTTTCACTTCATGGTGCGATCTTTCTTGGTAAGCACAATGTCGTTGAATCTTTACAAGCGCCTCATTTTCACTTAATTTTTTCAAATTTTGAGCTAATTTTAAGGTTTGAGTGAACAAATCCGACCCAAATAAACTTAATTTTGAAAACAACCACAACCGATGCCGCCAATTTTTGACGTAAATGAGAAAACCCTTGAGAAGCTTGCACAACACAGTGTGCTCCTAATTGACGATGACAAGATTTATCAGTTCACCGCCAGAAAAATACTTGAATCTACTGGCCTAACTAAGCGAATTTTATCTTTTTATAATGGAGAGGAGGCTATTAACTACCTCAGAAATGAGGCTATGTCTGATGATACTACTCCAGATGTTATTTTCCTAGATATTAATATGCCCATCATGAATGGATGGGAGTTTTTGGACGAATATAAAAAGCTTAAAGGAACCTTCCCAAAGCCAATTGTGGTGTACATGGTTAGTTCATCGGTAGACGATAGTGATATCCAGCGATCAAAAGAATATGAGAGTGTATCCGATTATATCATTAAACCAATACCTCGAGAAAAGTACGAGCAACTGATTACCAGCCTTAGAGACGCAACTCAATAAGGTTTTCCCCACTCTGTAAACCGATTGCTGTTTTCTTACAACGGCTATTTGTCACTTCACTAGTTTTGCATTAGGTTTGTTGCACAGATAAAACCTTAGGAATGAAGTTTATTGTATCCTCTAACTCTTTGTTGAAGCACCTCCAATTGATTAATGGAGTTATTAATGCTAATACAGTCTTACCTATTTTGGAAGATTTTTTGTTTGAAATCCAAGATAAAAAATTGCATGTTGTTGCTAGTGACCTAGAAACATTGATGCGCGTGCAAATGGATGTTGAAAGTAAGGCAAACGGTAAAGTGTGTATTCCTGCTAAAATTTTGATGGATACACTTAAAAATATTGCCGATCAGCCGCTGACCTTTAACATTGATAAAAACTTCCAAGTTGAAATTACCAGCGATAGCGGAAAGTATAAAATGATGGGCGAAAACCCAGATAATTTCCCAAAAGCTGCACCAGCAGATGATGCCAAAAGTTTTACTATGACCAGCGGAGGCTTGGTAACAGCAATTAATAAAACCTTGTTTGCTGTAAGCAACGATGATCTTCGTCCTGCAATGACTGGTGTTTATTTTGAGTTGCTGAAAGATGGCGTTCAATTTGTTGCAACAGATGCACATAGATTAGTAAAGTATAAAAGAACAGATGTAGAAGTGAGTCAAACAGACTCGTTCATTGTACCTAAAAAGTCTTTGAATTTGCTGCGCAACGCATTGCCAGATAATGACGAAACAATTACCGTAAGCTATAACTCGAATCATCTTTTTGTACAGCAAGGCGAAACAGAAATGATTTGCCGTTTAATTGAAGCGCGCTTCCCAGATTATAAAGTGGTTATTCCCGCAGATAATCCATATAAAATGATGGTAAACAGAGCCGACTTCCAGAGTGCATTAAGAAGAGTAAGTGTATTTAGTAATAAGAGCACGAATCAAGTTGCACTTCAAATTAATGGAAATGAACTTAAAATGACTGCGCAAGATATTGATTTCAGCAATGAAGGAAACGAGCGCATGAATTGTGAATTTGATGGTGGCGATTTACAAATTGCTTTCAACGCCAGATTTTTGGTGGAAATGCTGAATGCTGCAGAAACAGATGAGGTAGTCATGAAGCTATCAGCGCCTAACAAAGCGGGAATTATTCAGCCCTCTGAGCCAGCTGAAAATGAGGAGTTACTGATGCTAGTAATGCCGCTAATGCTCAATAACTAATTTTTATAATAAATACATGTTAACTGCTTTTACTAATTGGTAAAAGCAGTTTTGCTTTATACTCGAATTCAGATAAAACTATAGCGTAGTATATTTTAGCAGTTGGCATTAAAAAGTTTATTTACTATCGGTGGTATTCTTTACTATTTGAACAAGTTACACACCGTATTTTCTTAATTAGTACTTTAGAACTGTATTAATGCTTGTAATATGAACCAAATCATTGCTTATTTCTCCAACTTAGAACAAAGACCATTAGAACGATTGGCTATTTTAGTAGGTGGACTGTTGTTTTTTTGGATTCTGGAAGGAAGTATCCCTCTCTTTGCTCTTCGCTATAAAAAAACTAAGCTTAAACATGCTATGGTGAATATGGGTTTCACTGTTATTCATCTCATCATCCACACATTCTTAGCGCTGGTTATAATTTTTTTAAGCGATTGGTGTAAGTCCAATGCGTTTGGAATTGTGTATTGGACCAGCGCGGGAGTTGGATTCACTATACTCATTAGTTTTCTTGCTTTAGATTTTTTTGGCGGTTGGTTAGTACATATAACAGAGCATAAAGTGCCTTTGCTTTGGCGGTTTCATGTAGTGCACCATGCCGATAATAAAGTTGATGTTACAACTGGACTTAGGCACCATCCGGTTGAAAGTGTTTTGAGAGGAATATTTTTCTTCATGGCTATTGTGATTAGTGGTGCGCCCATGTATGCAGTCATGATTTTTCAAACTATAGTTATTATTGCTACTGCATTTACACATGCAAATATTAGTTTGCCTAAAGCCCTTGATAACACATTGAGTTGGGTGTTGGTTTCGCCAAATATGCATAAAGTACACCACCATTGGAAGCAACCTTTTACAGATAGTAATTATGGTGCAGTACTAAGCATTTGGGACAGGCTGTTGGGAACTTTCATGAAGCTCGATACCAAAGAAATTAAGTATGGTTTAGATCGCTATTACCCCAATGAAAAAGATGAAGATTTTCTTGAACTCATGAAAAGACCTTTTGGTAAGATGGAGTAACATTGCAACATGAAAACTGCTGCCTTTATTCCAGCACGATATGCTGCAACTCGGTTTCCTGCAAAGCTCATGCAGGTGCTAGGGAAAGAACCTGTTATTGTACATACTTGGAAAAATACCCTTGCTACTGGTTTATTTGATGAAGTGTATGTGGTTACAGATAGCGATATTATTTTTACGACCATTGAAAGTGTAGGTGGAAAAGCCATCATGAGCAAGCAGCCACACGAAAGTGGTAGCGACCGTATTGCTGAAGCGGTGCGGGATTTAGATGTTGATATTGTGGTGAATGTACAAGGCGATGAGCCCTTTGTGAAGAGAACGCCTTTGGAAGCACTCCTACAAGTATTTGAAGGCGATCAAGGAAAACAAGTACAAGTAGCTAGCTTAATGCAAGAGTTGAGTGACCCTTCGCTTATACAAGATCCTAATTATGTAAAGGTGGCCGTTGATCTACAATTCAATGCATTGTTTTTTAGCAGAAGTGTGGTTCCTTACCCAAGAGACCCCGCTGCAATAAAAGCTTATTATGAACATATTGGTGTATATGCTTTTAGAAAGCAAGCCTTACTCGACTTTACATCATGGCCCATGACACCTTTAGAAGCCGCTGAAAAAATTGAATGTTTGCGTTATCTTGAACATGGAGTTCCTATAAAAATGGTAGCTACCAGTTATATGGGGGTGGAAATAGATACTCCCGAAGATTTAGTAAAAGCCGCAAAACTTTTATAGTGAAGGAATTAACTATCAAACGATCTAATTCTTGGTTTTTAAAATTTGCAAGTTTTCAGGTTTATTTGAATGATGACTTGATTGGTGAAATCAAATCAGGTAAAACTTTTCAACTGTCAGCCGAAATTGGAGACACCTTGCATATTTATCAATCTGGATCAAAACATGGCACAAAAGCCTGGGTGATAGATGAGCAAACGCCTTCTGTACTTGAAGTGCATCCAAATGCTACCTATCAAACATTAAGCATTTTGGTTGGTCCATCGCTCATTTTACCAATGGTATTGAAACCATGGATTGGAGTGAATTGGTCAATTGGAATTGCGTTTGCTGTTATTCTAACTTTAGCAATAGTTCTAGTCAAAGGCAAATACAATTGGTTGCTCTTAAAAACAAATTAACACTAGTTTAAAAACGGGTTATGCTCTTTTTCGTATCCAATTTTTGTGGGAATGCCATGTCCGCTGTAAACCACCACATCATCTGGTAATGCGAACAGTTGTTCTCGGATGCTTTTCAGCAGTGTTGCATGATTTCCGCCTGGCAGATCTGTTCTGCCAATACTTTCTCTGAACAGAACATCTCCACCAATTACTATTTTCTGATTTGCGTGATAGAAACATATGCTGCCGGGGGAGTGTCCGGGTGTCCACAGAATGTCGAGCACATCTTCCCCCAAATGAATTTGCTCTCCTTCTTTTATAAAGTGAAGTGGTCCATCATAATTCTCAAAAGGCATACCCCATGCTTGTCCGCTTTGTGGTGCAAATGCTAATACCTTTTCTTCTAGTGGATGAATATGCAACTCCAAACCATATGTTTCGTATACCCATTTGTTGCCAAAAACATGATCTAAATGACAATGTGTATTTAAAAGCTGAACAGGAGTTAGCTTTTTAGCACTTAGAAATTCTTGTAATTGTTTTTGTTCATGAGGGAAGTAACAACCAGGATCAACGATGATGGCTTCTCCTGCATCGTTAAACAAAACATAAGTATTTTCTTGTATAGGGCTGAAGACAAAGCATCTTACATGTAACATAATTGTAATTTTAACCTAGTATTTCAAATGAAATGGAGTACTTTTAAAACGCTAAAGTTCGGATATGCAGATGAATCGTGTATACAAGTGGATGATTTTTGTTGTTTGTTGTTTTCCATTGTGGTCCTTATCGCAAGTGAACACTGTTGAATTTGGTAAGAACCGATTACAATACAAGAAGTTTCAATGGAAGTTTTATCAATCTCCCAACTTCAATGTGTACATTACACAAAACGGAACCGAGCTTGGCAAATACGCTTTACAAGTGGCGGAAGAAGAATTAAGAGACCTTGAAAATTTTATAGAATTTTCTTTACAGCGCAGAGCTAATTTAGTAATCTATAACAACTACGACGATTATAAAGCCAGCAATATAGGTACCGGTTTAGACTGGCAAAACTCAGGTGGACTTACCAAATTGGTCAACAATAAAATTCCTCTGTATTTTGATGGCAACCACAACAACCTTCGAATTAAAATTAGAGAAGGCATTGCAAAGGTCTTAACCGATAATTTGTTGTTTGGTGACGATATTGGTGAATTTGCGAGTAACCAAGCTTTGCTTGATTTGCCTAAGTGGCTCGTTGATGGGTATGTTTCCTACGCTGCACAGCCCTGGAGCACCGAAAAAGATGATGCATTAAAAAGCGCTATTTTGGGTGGAGGGTACAATAATTTTTATCAGTTCGCTTTTCAACAGCCAATGCTTGCAGGCCATGGTTTCTGGCACTTTATGGCAGAAAAGTATAAAAAGGAAAGTGTTACATACTTCTTATACCTAGCTAGAATTTATAAAAATTTGAACCAGGCTTCTTTGCGAATTTGTAAAAAGAAATTCAAAGATGTACTGGAAGAATTCATGGAATATCAGCTTACAAAGTATGCCAACGATATTCGTCAGAGAAGAAATGCACCAAAGGGACAATTAGCAGTAACAGAAGAAGTAGATAAAAAAGATTTTTTCCGTTTTCAAGTAAATCCAAACCCACGCAACAATTCTTATTCAGTTGTTGAGTTTAAAGACGGGATTTACAAAGTAAAGTTGGTTGAAAATTTCTATGATGAGCGCATTCTATTTAAGAGTGGTGCTTTAACTCGCCAAGGTGATATGAATCCTAATTCGCCTGTCATGGCATGGGATGGCAAAGGAACAAGACTTGCTGTAATTTATACTGAGCATGGGAAGACCAAAATGTTTGTATGGGATGTTATTGCTCGCTATAAAAGGAATAAACAAACTTTGGATCAATTTGATCAGGTCATTGATGCATCGTTTATGCTCGATGCAAATACGCTGGTTCTTAGCGCCGTAAAAAATGGACACACAGATATTTTTACTTATAAAATAGAAGAGCAGAAAGTAGAACAAATTACTAACGATGTGTACGATGATCTGGATCCAACATTTGTAAGTTTCCCAAATCGTTCTGGTATCATCTTTAGTTCAAACAGGCCTAGTCCAGATGCACCTAATAAAGACACGGTACTACCAAGCAGGTACAACTATAATGTGTTTATGGTTGATATCTTGAACAAGAGCAAGGAAAAGCAAATTACACAGCTCACCAATGTAAAATTGGGTAATGCAAGATTTCCAATGCAATACAATACCAACCACTTCACTTTTGTAAGTGATGAAAATGGAATTGGCAATCGCTGGGCTGGATTCTTTTCAACTCAACGAGATGGGTTAGATACTTTGTATTACGTAGGAGATGAGTTGCTACGAAATCCCACCTTTCAAGAATTAGATTCGGCATTAATGGCTTGGCAAAAGCAAGAGCCGGATAGTATTAGCTATTTCCAAGTATTTAAGGATAGCACCTATACTTTCCCAATGACCAACTATCAGAGTTCTTTATTAGAAACTAGAATTGCTGGTAATAATGGTCAGGTAAGTGAGGTAAGAAGAGAAGGCGATTTTAAATTTTTGTATAAACTGAAGGTTGATGAAGCGGTGCTTACAAAGAGAAACATCAATGCTCGTCCAACCGATTATATGAAGAGGCTGTTGTCAGATAATAGGGCTGCAAGGGGCGGACCGGTCACTATGAACCAGCAGAATGCTAACAAAGCCAATCAATCGGATACAACTAAAAAAGTTCCAAAAAGGGTTTTCCAGACAGAGTTTGAAGATGATAGTACATGGACTGCGCCAACGGTAATAACACAAAGCATTCAAAAGACTATGCTCGAGCGATCGAAGCTGTTCAACTATCGCTTAAAGTTTAGTGCCGACTATATCCTTGCTGGATTTACAAACAATGTTTTGATAAATAGATTTCAGCCGTATGCAGGTGGATTTGGCCCAGTACAATTAAATAATGGTAATGCTTTCAACGGAACTTTACGTGTTGGTGTAACTGATATTATGGAAGATTATCAGTTTATGGGCGGTGTAAGAATGGGGACCGATTTGCGAGATAAAGATTTGTTTTTCTCCTTTTACAATAGAAGAAAAAGACTCGATTGGGGAGTAACTTATTTCAGAAGTAACGTAACCAATTTAACCGGCTTTTTTCTAGGAACGCCCTATGAGCTTTACAACACCCAAGTAAACACAAATTTGTACCAGTTAAACTTGTCATATCCGATATCAGAAACAAAATCGGTTAGAGCCAATATTGGATTTAGAAGCGATAGAGGAATTGTTCGCCCAATTAATTTTTTAACTGGTGGTGCAGATAGAAATGGTTTAGCTGCTCCAGATAGTGTTGCAACTTTTGGTATAGCTCGTTTGGAGTATGTGCATGATAATACCTTGAATCCTACTTTAAATATTTGGAACGGTTTACGTTGGAAAGTGTATATGGATGTAAACTCTCCTGTAGGCTATACCAATAGTGTTCGTAATACTACTTTCAACTTTGGTTTTGATGGTCGTTATTACAAAAAGATTTACCGCAACTTTATATGGGCAGGAAGAGCTGCGGCAGATTTTTCTTGGGGTAATGCAAAAGTTATTTATTACCTGGGCGGAACCGATGGTTGGTTGGCACCCAGATTCAATAATGCCAATCGTCCTGCACCCGATCAGTCGTATGTATTCCAATCATTGAGTCTAAATATGCGTGGCTACAACCAAAATGTGGCTAATGGAAATAATGCGGTTGTCATAAACAGCGAATTCAGATTGCCTCTATTTGCTACATTGTTCAATAAGCCAATTAACAATGCCTTCCTTCGCAACTTCCAATTGGTGCAATTCATAGACCTAGGTACTGCATGGAATGGAAGATTTAATGGAATACAGCGGCCTGGTGAGGTTATTTCAGATCCAAACTCTCCTTTAACCATTCGTGTAGATGCAGGTGGATTAGGACCTTTGGCAGGCGGCTACGGATTTGGTGCTAGAAGTACTTTATTGGGTCACTTCCTTCGATTTGACGCAGGATGGCCAATGAAAGGTATTTTTAAAGGGCGCCCACTTCTGTATGTTTCGCTCGGATTTGATTTCTAATTTATTCTGTTGGCTTGCTACTATCCTGTAATATTTGATTTTGCTTTTCAGGAACAAACTCATTAAAATAGATTCTAATGAGCAGGATAAATATGGCAATAAGTATGGGTCCAAATATGAGCCCCACAAAGCCAAATAACTGAATTCCAGCAATAACTCCTAAAACAGTAATGAGCGGATGGATATTGCCCATTTTCTTTTGTAAGAACATACGAGCAAGGTTATCAACCGAACCAATTACAACCACACCATACACCAAAAGAATCCAAGCATGGGTTGTTTTACCTGTTGCAAATAAAATTGCAGCAAGCGGAACATATCCTAAAGCAGAACCCACCAAAGGGAGCATAGCAGCAAAAGTGGTCACAACAAACCAAAACCAAGGATCAGAAACGCCTAACACCCAATATCCAATGAATGCAACGACGCCTTGAATGAGCGCTGTAAGAGGAATACCCAAAGCGTTTGAAATCACCAGTGTATTAAATTCCGCCCCAACTCTTTGAATATTTTGGTGTTGAAGTGGAATATGATTCAATAACCAATATTCCAGCTCTTTACCTTCCATAAGTAGATAATACAAAATGAAATAAAGAATAACAATTGCTAACAAAGAGTGAAAAGTTGCATTCAATACATTTGGAAGCCATTGCGCAATATTATTAGCAAGATTTTTCAAGTTTTCATCCGTTATTAATTCAACTTTATAGCGCAGTTCTATATCGTTTATAACCGCACTTAAAGCGTTCAACGCCTCGTTAGAATTTGTAATTGCGTACTCTACTTTACTAGATAACAAAGTAATGAGCAGTCCAATAGGTAAAACAATCACCAGAAAAGAAAGCAGCATTAATACAATGGTGCTGTATTGAGGCGACCATTTTCGTTTTTCTACTAAAGCTTTGTGCGAATTGCGTAAAAGCACATAAAATGTAATTGCACCAAGTGCAGCAGGTACATAGGCATATAGTTCCTTAAACAAAAGAATGCCTAATGCAATAAGTACCACATAAAAACTTACCTGTCGGATGGTAAAATTTGAAACCTGTCCCATAAGTGAAAGATACACAAATTGATGAAGTGCATCTTTCAACCTCAATTCTTTAATATTATCTGTTTCTTTGCCAAAAGGAATTTGGTATGTGGTATAGACTGGCGCAATGGATTATTCATAGAAGAGTAGCTATTTTAGTAAGCTTAGCAGCAATTACTATTGTAATGGGCTATTATGCTTCTAAGGTTGAGTTGAGTTATGAATTTTCTAAAGCAATTCCATTAGACAATCCTAAATACCAAGAATACCAGGCTTTTAGAGCAGTTTTTGGTGACGAGGGCAACAGAATGGTTGTAGGAATGGAAGGTGGGCGGTTATACGATTCGGCTGTATTCTCAGAAATGGCATCCTTGTCTAAACGCTTACGAACAACAGATGGTGTTGTTGAAGTCTTAAGTATTCCTGATGCAGTTCGACTTCAAAAAAATGAAGCGCTTGAAAAATTTGAACCCCTCCCAATTTTCTCAATTCCCGTTCAGTCGCAGCAGAGTTTAGATAGCCAGCGGGCCTTGTTGGAGACTTTTCCATTTTATTCAGGGAGATTATATAATCCAACTACAGGAGCAGCATTGCTTTCTGTTGGACTCGATAAAGTAAGAATCAACAGCAAAGAAAGAACTACTATTATTGAAGGTGTACAAAAAGAAATTCAAGCATTTGAAGAAAAAACGGGTGTTTCAGTTCATTTAAGCGGATTACCTTTTATAAGAACCACTTTGGCCGACAGAATACGAGCAGAGATGAACCTCTTTTTAATAGGTTCATTATTGTTATCGGCCTTAACCCTTTTACTATTTTTCAGATCATTCAGTGCCATGTTCATCAGCTTGGTGGTGGTTGCTATTGGTGTTATAATGAGTATAGGCACAATGGTTTTGTTTGGATATAAAATCACCATTTTAAATGCACTAATTCCACCCTTAGTAGTTGTAATTGGAGTTCCCAATTGCGTATATTTTTTCAATAAATACCATAGTTCATTCAAAGAAACTGGCGATAAGCAAAAAGCCATTGTTCAGATGGTGGGAAGGATGGGCATAGTAACCTTATTCTGCAATATTGCAGCTGCAATAGGTTTTGCAGTGTTTGCACTTACTGAAAGTGCATTATTAAAAGAATTTGGTGCTGTTGCTGGTATTAATATAATGGGATTGTTTTTCATTTCTCTTTTATTGATTCCCGCAGTTCTGAGTTATTTACCACCTCCAAAACAACGACATGTACGCTATCTCAACAACAAATGGATGTTAGCTTTACTATTGAAGGTAGAAAGGTGGACATTTCAAAGAGCCAAAATCATTTATGGTGTTACTGCTGTGGTGCTAGTCTTTGCAATTATGGGTGTTGCACAATTAAAAAGTGTTGGGTTTATTGTAGATGACTTACCCAAGCAAGACCCTGTTTATGTAGACTTAAAATGGTTTGAAACCCATTTTGGGGGTGTTATGCCCTTGGAGGTGGTCATTGATACCAAAAAGAAAAATGGCCTACTCAGAAATAAGAGAACCTTACAAGCGATGGATGATTTTACAAAAGTAGTAGAGGCCCATCCATCTACAGCTGCCCCCTTGAGTTTATTAGAAGCGCTCAAATTTGCCAAGCAATCGTTTTATGATGGCGATCCTGAAAGTTATGATTTACCCTATGAGGGTGACTTAGCCTTTATGGGACCCTATTTATCGCTTAAAAGTTCTCCAGGAAATACAACCCCCAAAAACTCCCTCCAGCAGGTAGTTGCAGGATTTATGGATAGTACCAGATCTAAAGCAAGGATGAGCATTAACATGAAAGATATTGGAACAGAACAACTACCCTTGTTTTTAGATACCCTTCGCAAAGAAGCCAATCAAATTTTCGACACAGCTCAGTACCAGGTTACCTTTACAGGAAGTTCAGTTACTTTTTTGGAGGGCTCTAGGTTCATCATACAAGGGTTAACAGAAAGCATATTCTGGGCATTTTTGCTCATCACATTGTGCATGTTATACCTATTTCGTTCGCTTAAGATTGTACTTATTTCGCTCATTCCTAATATTATTCCCCTATTTGTAACCGCAGGTGTAATGGGTTGGGCAGGAATTCCATTAAAGCCATCAACTGTGCTTATTTTTAGTGTGGCTCTAGGCATTGTCATTGATGTTACCATTCGCTTTCTAATTAATTATAAGCAAGAGCTTCCGCACTACAATTATCACGTAAAAAAGACCCTTATTCAAACTATACATCATACCGGCATTAGTATTATTTATACTTCATTGGTACTCATAGCTGGCTTTATCATTTTTGCGCTCAGCGATTTTGGGGGAACCCAAGCCCTGGGATGGCTTACTTCCCTAACGTTAATTATTGGAACCCTTACTAACCTTGTTTTACTACCCGTTTTGCTAGCTGGAATGGCAAAAAAACGGGTATAAGCGGTCTTAAAATGTGATAAGCGAAAAAAAGTTTCCTACTTGCAGCGTTTGAAATGTTAAAGTTGTCTATATTTAACGTTAAATAATTTTAAACAAATTAATGCACATGAGAAAACTGTTATTCGCCATGCTGGCGTGGTTGCTTGCATTAGCTCCTGCGTTGGCACAGAACAAGACAGTTACCGGTAAGGTAACTGACGACAAAGGTGCACCGCTTTCAGGTGTTACTGTATCTGCGGTAGGTGCTAATGCAAGGGCACTTACAGATGCCTCGGGAACATTTTCTATTCAAGTTCCTGAGAAAACAAGAACCCTCCGCCTTTCCTATGTTGGATTTGACAATGTAGATGTGGCTATTTCCGGTTCTAATTTAATGGTAACCATGAAACCAGAAGACAAATCACTTGAAGAAGTGGTGGTTGTAGGTTATGGTACTGTAAAGAAGAAAGACCTTACTGGTAGTGTTTCTACCATTGGGGGCGATAAAGTGCGCGATTTACCAGTGCAGAGCTTTGATCAAGCACTATCTGGACGTGCAGCAGGTGTAAATATCACTATTCCTAATGGTGTGGTGAACAACCCTCCTGTAATTCGTATTCGTGGTGTAAACTCAATTAGTTTGAGTTCTTTCCCATTAGTGGTAATTGATGGGGTTCCAACATTTACGGGTGATTTTGGAAACAATGCTTCTAATAACCCATTGGGAGACATCAACCCTGCAGATATTGAAAGCGTTGAGATTTTGAAAGATGCTGCTGCAGCTGCAATCTACGGTTCTCGTGCTTCTGCGGGCGTGTTATTGATTACTACTAAAAAAGGAAAGCAGGGTCGTGCTAAAGTTAGTTACGATGCTTGGGTTGGTTGGACTCGTCCATTCAATTTGATTCCTGTTTTAAACGGTCGTCAATATGAAGAAATAAAGAATGAAGGGTTAACGAACGCTGGCACTCCTCCAAATGGAACATCTCGCGGATTCTATCCTTATATTGGTAATGATGGACAACCGGTGAGTACCAATTGGTATGATGTAATTTATAGAACGGGTGTTTCTCAAAACCACAACATTAGCATCTCTGGTGCAAATGAAAAGACCAGTTATTTCTTTTCTGCTGCATACACCAAGCAAGAAGGTATGATTCGTCAGAACGACTTCAAGCGTTTAAATGCTACTATGAGTTTAGACCATAAAGTAAACAGTTGGTTTACATTGGGTGGTAAGTTTCAATATGCAAATTCAAACAACTTTGGCGTGAACTCGGGATCTCAGCCAGGCGGTGCGTTTGCAACTTCTGGTATTGGTCGTTTGGGCTTCAACTTGGCACCAAATGTTCCGGTGTTTTTGAATGATGGTTCTTACAATATCAATAGAGCATCAAACCAAATTGGAGGAGGGGCAAACCTAACTGCTTTACAGTTTACTAATCCACAGGTTTTATTAGACCTAAGCAGGTTTGGTTCTGAGTCTGATCGTGTAATTGCAAATGTTTATGGTAATGTGAAAATTATGGATGGATTGAATTTCCGTACCACATTTGGTATTGATAATATGACCATCATTAACAAAACTTTCCAAAACCCATTACATGGTGATGGTGTGGCTAACAATGGTAATGCAATTAACACAAACCAATCTTATCGTCGTTGGAACTTAACTAATGTATTAAACTATAATAAAAGTTTTGGCGATCATAATGTAGCTGCATTGGTCGGTAATGAACAGCAGTATACGGCTCAAGAAGGTTGGGGTGCTTGGAGACAAGGTGTTACTGATCCATTCTACAATGAGTTTCAGGGTGGATTTAACACCATTGTTCCTTCGGGTAACTTCTTGGGTGAAAACTACCTGGTTTCTTTCTTTGGTCGTGTGAACTACGATTACAAGAAAAAGTACTTGTTATCATTCAATGCTCGTCGCGATGGTTACTCTGCATTCTCTCCTGAGAACAAGTATGGAAACTTCTGGGGAGCGTCTGCTGGTTGGGTAGTTAGTCAGGAGAAATTCTTTGAAAATTCAGGACTTAGCAAAATTTTCAGCAACTTAAAAGTTCGTGGAAGCTATGGTGTAGTTGGTAACAACCAAGGAATTGGTGATTTCGCTTTCTGGAGTTTCTTCAGCAGCGGTTTATACGGAACCAATCCATCCTTATTCTTCTCACAAGCTGGTAACAGAGATTTACGTTGGGAAACCAGTAAGAAAACAGACATTGGACTTGAAATGGGCTTCTTGAATGGTCGTTTGAATGTAGAGGCAACTTACTACATGAATGATGTAGACAACTTGATTCTAGCAGAACCACAAGCACCTTCTCGTGGCATTCCGGGTAACTCAATTTTACAAAACGTGGGTGCAATGACCAACCGCGGTTTAGAGTTAACGATCAATTACAATGTAATTCAGAAGAAAGACTTCTCTTGGAATACTAGCTTTAATATTACAACTCTTCGCAATCGTGTTACAGCATTAGCTGCTGGCGGAGCAGATATTCAGCCTGCTACTTCTGGTTTGGAGCGTCCAAGTATGATTCGAGTAGGCGAATCTATTGGTAGCTTTTATGCTGTTCGCACTGCTGGTGTAAACCCTGCAAATGGTCAGCGTATCTTCTTGTACCGCGATGGTACACAAGTTCAATACAACCATGCTGCTCCTGTGGCATCTCGTTGGACATTGGTATCGAATGGTGCGGTTGCTCCTCGTGTTGCTGACCAAGCAAACGATGGAGTAATTATTGGACCAGCATTACCAAAGTGGACTGGTGGTTGGGATAACAACTTCCGCTTTAAGAACTTTGATGTGTCTATGTTATTCTTCTTCTCTGGAGGTAATTATGTTTACAATGGTACTCGCGCAGGTATGCTAGATCAGCGTAGCTGGAACAACACAACTGATGTGTTGAAGCGCTGGCAGAGACCAGGCGATCAGACTGATATTCCACGCGTAGTATTTGGAGACAATATCTCTAATGGTTCAGGTGTGGTTATTAGTGAAAACGTAGAGCGCGGCGACTTCTTGAAGTTGAGAAATATTACTGTTGGATATACCCTACCGAAGAATCTCACAGATAGAATAGGAATTAGCAGCTTCCGATTCTTTGCTCAGGTTTTCAATGCATTTACTTTAACAGGATATAGAGGTTATGACCCAGAAATCTCATCTAATGGTAACGGTAATGGAAACCCAAGCGTAGATAGAAACTCAGTACCTCAGGCTAGAAGCTTCAACTTTGGTATCAATGTTGGATTTTAATGACTAAAAACTTGAAGATTATGAAATTTAAAATAATATCTCTATCGCTTTTGGCTGCAGCCTTTATTGGATGTAGCAAAGAGAAGCTGGAACCCATCCCTCAAACAGCCCTATCTGATGCTGTTGCGTTCAGCGATTCTGCTCGTTGCGTACAGCAAGTTCAAGGTGTTTATTCATCACTGAAAGCCGGTCAAATGCTGGCTGGTCGTTATCAGGTGTATCAAGATGTACGTGGTGAAGAGTTCATCAACCGTACTAACAACGCTGTAACTGCTTGGTTAACTTGGCAGTTTAATTTAACAGCAAGTGCAAACGAAGTTCAGAACTTTTGGGCGGCTGCTTATGCTTGTATTAACCGTGCAAACGTAGTAATGGCAGGTATTGAAGGATCACCAATTAGTGCTACTTTAAAGCGTAATCTAATTGCAGAGGCAAAAGTGGTTCGTGCAACAGCTTACTTTATGTTGCTTCAATTGTATGCTCGTCCTTTTACAGATGGTAATGGCGCTCGTCCGGGTGTTGTATTAAGGTTAACCCCTGAAACATCTGCTGGTGAAAACAACCGTGCTCGCTCAACAGTGGGTGAAGTTTATACTCAAATCATTAAAGATTTAAATGAGGCAGAAACAGAGTTGCCACTAACATATACAAATTCTGAACACAGAGTTACACGAGCTCACCGCAATACGGCTATTGCTTTGAAAACACGTGTTTATTTAAATATGGGTCAGTATGGTAATGTTATTACAGAAGGCAACAAGTTAGTTCCGAACGCCGCACCTTGGCAAGCTGCTTCTGGTGTTGCAAATGCATTGAATGCTTCTATTGCCACTGTATTTAGCAACTATACCAACTCAGAAATGATTTTCTCAATGCCCTTCACCGCATTAGATCCTCCTGGTGTGCAAAATGGCTTAGGACATTATTATAATGCAGCTCCTAATGGCGGTGGTGAGTTTTCGTTGAATTTAGATCCAGTGGGCATACATGCAAATGCTGATTGGAGAGCTCAGGATGCAAGAAGAAACTTTTTTGTTACTGTTGGTGGTCATGTACGCTTAAATAAGTGGCCAAACCCAGCCAACGCTGCTGACTGGAGTCCTGTAATTCGTTATGCAGAAGTTATGTTGAACTTGGCTGAAGCATTGGCAAGAAATGCTGCAGGTACTACAGTTGATGCTCGTGCATTGGCTATTTTGAATGCAGTTCGTAAGCGTTCAGATGCAACAATTGCTGATTTTGCACCTGCAAACAAAGACGCTTTAGTGGCTTTAATTCTAACAGAAAGAAGAATTGAGTTATTAGGTGAAGGTTTCCGTACATCAGATATCACTCGTTTGGGTGGTACATTCCCAGCAAAAGGGGTGGTTGGTGCTGTTGCACCATCTGCTAACCAGTACATTTGGCCAATTTCTTTAGCTGAATTGTTGGTGAATAAATCTTGTGAGCAGAATCCTGGTTACTAAGAGATCAATTCATCTACTTAATTGCAACCCGCATCAAGGTTTTTCTTGGTGCGGGTTTTTTTCTGTGTTTGGTCTTTAATGGGAACGCCTAAAAGGTTATCAAATCAAAGTGGTAGTAGACCTCCGGCTACTTTCAAAGGCCATTTATAGAACCCAAAATCATCCCTTCACATTATTATTATTCTTGATAAGAGCCCCTATTTCAGGATAAAAGGCAAAAAAAAGGATGAATGGAGCAACTTTTTTTTACAAGATTGTGTCTAAGTTGTGGATAGTTGGCTATATTGCAAACTCCAAAATTTAAAAAAACACTGCTTTATGAGAAAACTCGTCATGCTCATGATGGGACTCTTCTTGTCGCTTTCCATGGTGATAGCGCAGTCAAGAGTCATCACAGGTAAGGTACTAGATGAGAAGGGAGCTCCGGTTTCCAACGCATCAGTCCTGGTTAAAGGAACCAATATTGGTACAACTACCAAAGAAGATGGTTCATTCACTCTCAATGCCCCTTCAACAGCAAGAGATCTTGTGATCACTTCTGTGAACTTCGAAAGACAAGAAGTTCGTTTAGGATCTGGCAACACTTACAACGTAACTTTAAAAGCTGCTTCTGACGATTTGGAAGAAGTAGTTGTAACAGGTTACCAACAGCAAAAAAGACGCGAAGTAAACGCGGCTGTAAGTAAGATTGATGCCAAACAAATCGAAAACATTCCCGTTCCATCTGTTGACCGCTTGTTACAAGGTCGTGCATCAGGTGTGCAGGTGAATGCGAACAACGGTGTACCAGGTGGTGCTGTTAACATCTTGATTCGTGGTGCGGGTTCTATTAATGCCGGTAACCAACCTTTATTTGTTGTGGATGGAGTACAAATCAACGGAAATACAACTAGTATACAAACGCAAACTAACCCAATTGCTTTCTTGAACCCAGAAGATATTGAATCTTTTGAGATTTTGAAAGATGCGGCTGCAACCTCCATTTATGGTGCGCGCGGTGGTAATGGTGTTGTGTTAATTACTACTAAAAAAGGTAAGGCTGGTAAGAACGAGGTGATGGTTAACATGCAGTATGGTGTTACACAGCCTTTGAAGTATTTCGATATCATGAGCATCGATGAGATTGCAAAAGTTCGTATTGAAGCACTTCAAAATGCAAACCCTCGTGCTAGTGCTGCTGCAGTTCGTTCTTCTGCATTAGCGGGTTTAGGTATAGCTGGTAACTTAACTGATGCTCAAATTGCAGCATTACAGCAGTACGATTGGCAAAGAGAAGCTTTGACAAATGGTAGTGTAAAGCAAATTAACATGTCACTTCGTGGTGGTAATGATAAAACTACTTACTACATTTCTGGTTCTTATAACGTTACTGAAGCGGTTATTGATCCGGTAAACTTTAAAAGAGGAACATTATTGACCTCTTTAACACATAAGGTAAATAGAAAGCTTTCTGTTGAAACTCAAATTAGTTTGAGTACAATTGCACAGAATGCTCCTTTTGGTGGTGCTGGTGGTGGTGCTTTCTTGGGTAACACCGCTTTCGCTGCTGCTACTATTCTTCCGCATAACCCTATTCGTAATGCTGATGGAAGCTGGTATGGTTTACCAGGTTCTGGTCAGGCAGTTGCAGGTATCCTAAGCTTCAACCCAATGGCGGTGAATGCTTTGAATACAAGTAAGCAAAGAACCAACCAAATGGTAGGTAGCTTTACTGTTAACTACGAAATCATGAAAGGTTTACGTTACCAAGGTAAGTTTGGTTTGGACTATCGTTTGGTTCAAACTGAATTCTATGGTGACCCTCGTTTGGATGAGTATTTCAATCGTCGTGGTTTTGGTTCCGCAAACTCAGATTGGAACACCAACTTCTTGACATTCCATACTTTGAATTATAACAAAGTATTTGCTGGTAAACACAGTGTATCTGCATTAGCAGGTGCTGAATATCGTTCAGATGTGCAAGAGCGTATTGGTGCATCTGCAGAAGGTTTCCCAACTCCTGATTTTAGAACTATTAACACAGCTGCAACTCCATTAGGTGCAACTGGTTTCTGGACTGGTAACCGTGTATTCTCTTTGTTCGGTCGTGCTACTTATGAATACGACAGACGTTATAGTGTGGTTTTCTCTATGCGTCGTGATGGTTCTTCTCGTTTTGGTGCAAACAATCGTTTCGCTACTTTCCCATCTGTTCAAGTGGGTTGGAATGTGACCAACGAAAAGTTCATGCAAAATGCAACTCGTTGGATGAACAACTTGAAGATTCGTTATTCTTGGGGTCAAGCGGGTAACGACCAAATCGGCAACTTCGATGCCCTTGGTTTATTCGGGGGTGGTCGTCAGTATGCTGGTACTCCAGGTATTTTCTACAGCCAGTTAGCTAGCCCTACTTTACGTTGGGAGTCAAGAACTGAAAACAACATTGGTGTTGACTTAGGATTCTTTAATGACCGTATCACTGCTAGTGTTGATGTGTACAGAAGATTAAACGACAGATTATTGTTGGGTCGTTCTTTATATCAAACTACTGGTTTCACTTCATTCACTGATAACGTAGGTGCTGTAACCAACGAAGGTGTGGAAGCAACTATTGGTGTAAAAGTGATTGACAAAGCGTTTAAGTGGAGAACTCAGTTCATCTTTGCTTACAACAAGAACTTTATTTCTAGTTTATATGATGGCTTACAAGTATTGCCAGGAAACAACGCAATTCGTGTAGGTGCTCCACTAGGATCATTCTTTGTATCTAACTATGCTGGTGTAAACCCTGCAACTGGTCGTGCAATGTGGTACAAGGCAAATGGTGAGTTAACTTATACTCCATTGGCGCCTGTAGATCAGCGTTTAGCGGGTCAAACTATTCCAGTATATAATGGTGGTTTTGAAAACGTATTCAGCTATAAGAATTTTGAAGCTACCTTCTTCTTCAACTATGAGTACGGTCGTACTGTAAGTGATGGTCAGGTAAACTTCATGTCTGAAATAGGTGGACGTGCATTCAACGGTTTGCAGTCTATGTTCGATGCTCGTTGGACAACTCCTGGTCAAATTACTTCTGTTCCCCGTCCATTTAACGGAAACACAGATTTTGCAAGTGTTGGCCGCTTTACTGGTCAGCGTTACTTGTTCAAAGCAGATTATATCCGTTTGAGAACAGTTATGTTGGCTTATAATTTCCCTCGTGAGTTGATGCAGCGTTGGAAAATGACTATGGCTCGATTCTATGTACAAGGTACCAACCTTTGGACATATGCTGACTATCCTGGTTACGATCCAGAATTCGTAGGTGCAGCAACAGGTATCGTTCCTCAGAACAAGAATATCACTGTAGGTTTGCAACTCAGTTTCTAATCACTAAAATGCTAGAAAAATTATGAAAACGATTATAAATAAATTCCTCATCTCTGCTTCTGCCATGAGTCTTTTGTTGGCCTCATGTTCAGATAAAGATTTGACAGTATTACCAAGGCAGTCAATTGCATCTGAAACCGCATTATCATCTCCTGCGAGTGTTGATGCTGCTGTTATTGGTACGTATGCTAACCTAAAGTCCCGTGTATTGTATGGTCGTGATTTTGTGGTATATGGCGATGCTTTGGCTGATAACGCTGTTGCTACCAACAAATCTGGCCGATTAGTTGGCGAGGCTAGAAATAATATTGGAGCCCATTATGTGAACTGGGGAACAGCTTATTCTGCCATCAACGATTGTAATCTTGTATTGGATGCGATTCCAAGAATGACAGCTGCTACTCAGGTTCAGCGTGATCGTTGGGAAGGAGAAATGCGTTTTGTACGTGCATTGTTATACCATGATTTGGTAAAAGCATATGCTTATGCACCAACAGCCATAGTTGCTGCATCTAATAGAGGTGGAGTAGTTATTAGAAGAACTGCAGTTGATAATAAGGATACAGCTGCTGCTTTCCGTCCTGCTCGTGCAAGCATTCAAGATTGTTACAACTTCATTATTGAAGACTTAACAATTGCATCAACTAGATTACAGCCTGCAGGGGTTGCTCGTGCTGGTGCACCACATTTTGCAACTCGTGCTGCTGCACAAGCTTTACTAGCTCGTGTTCAGTTGTACGCAGGTAACTGGGCTGCTGCTCGCGATGCTGCAACCGCTGCATTGGGTGGTGGCGTAGGTTCTCTTACAACCGCAGCTAACTATTTAGCTGGTTGGAGATCATCAACTCATCCTGAATCAATATTTGAAGTACGCTTCGGAATTGCTGCTGAAAGTTTGGGTGTAAATGAAGCATTACAAACAACAACTACATCAATGGGGGTATTAGGTGATCCTCAAACAAATGGTGGATGGGGTGATTTAGTGCCTAACGCACTTCAGTTGAATGCTGTTGGTTTAAGCGGTTTTCCTTCTGGTCTCTCTATTTCTGTAGCATCAGCTTTGCCAGCACTAACAAGAACTTCTGATGTACGTAATTTGGTATTTGAGTGGGGTGGTCGTCGTACAAACCCTCGCTTCATTGAGTGTACTAAATACTTCGGAAAGAGTGGTTTCTTGAACCTTGATAACGTTCCAGTTCTTCGTCATGCTGAAATGTTGTTGATTCGTGCAGAAGCCCATTTCCGCTTAGGAGCTGAAAACTTGGCAATGGATGATATCAATAACCTACGCACTCGTCGTGGTTTGGCTACTACAACTTTGACTGGTCCAGCTATTTTGGAGGAAATTCTTAACCAACGTTTAGCTGAGTTTGCTATGGAAGGACATCGTTTCCATGACCTTAAGCGTTTGGGTAGAGATATTCAAAAGGATCCAAGTGTAGGATTTACTTTGAACTTCACCGATTTCCGTATACTTGCTCGTATTCCTGACGGAGAGTTAGTAGGAAATCCTAATATGCAACAAAACCCTGGATATTAATTCACCAACAAAAAGCAATAGAATGAAAAAATTAGCATTAAGTACAATCGTTTTTGCAGCCGCGCTTTTTACAATGGTGGGTTGTATAAAACAGGATGAACATATATTTAGAGGATTACAAGTTGAATTTGATGCCGCTTCATGGAATGCCCGTGGTGCTGGAGTTACTTGGCCTGTTTTAACCCGTGTTCCTCCTTATGGAATGCCAGTAGCAACTTCTGATCCATTAATTTCTAGAACAAGCGGTACAATCCGTTTCCGTGTAAACCTAATTGGTGCACAGCAGGCTACTGCTCAAACCATCAATTACAGCGCAATTGCAGCTTCTACAACAGCTGTAGCGGGTACACACTATACTATTCCTGGTACCATTACCATTCCTGCTAATAGCAGTTTTGGTGAAGCAGTTGTGAATATCCTGAACCCAGGAACATCAAGTACAACAGCTCGTAGCTTGGTATTAGAAGTAACTGGAAATAGTACTATTAGACCAGCTACTGAATTGAATAAGATTGGTTTGGTAATCAGCCAACTCTAATAATGTTCAGTTAAAATTTAAAAGCTGCCGGCCTTTGGTCGGCAGCTTTTTTATGAACCTATGTAACTTTATAAAAATTTGAGTAATGAAAAAGTTTTTGCTGCCCATCATGTCCCTTTTTTTAATAGGAACTGTTAGTTCTCAGGGTTTCATGGCTGATGCTGTTAATCCTGGTAGTGTTTATAGAGAAACCAAACTTGAAAATGTTTCTGGCAGTCCTTTGATGTTTGATACTTGGCAACCTGCTAAGGTAAAAATTGCTAAAGGCAAAATGATTACTGGCGTATTGGTGAACTTTGATTTAATCAAACAAAAGCCAATCTATTTCTTTAATGATCAGTCGTATGAGTTTTTAGATGAACTAAGTAGTATACAGGTGAATTTTGAATCAACAAAGGGCTCACAGTTGTTCCTACCTGGATTTGCACATAAAGATTTTTCACCAAGTACTTTTGTAGAGGTATTAAATGAAGGCAATACCAAATTGCTCAAATGGACAAAAAAAGTGATTATTGAAGAAAGAGGCTATGGCTCAAATGTTATGAACAAGATCATTGAGTCTGTTACACAATATTATATCGCAAAAGGAAATAACGCCACTTTAATTAAGTTAGGTAATGGAGCACTTGAAGATGCAGTTGGTCCTAAAAATTGGAAGCAGGTACAAGCTTATATGAAGCAGGAAGGATTGAACCCTAAACAAGAAAAGGATATGGCAAAACTTTTGGCATATAGCAATACGCTTATGTAATAACTAATAGAAGGTTAACGTGTACTATTAACTGATGACTAGTCCTAAAAAAAGCCGCAATCAAATTTGCGGCTTTTAATTTTTAGAGAAATCAAGGGTTACTTCAACACCTCAGATAGTTTAGCTGATAAAGCTTCACCCCTTAAATTACTGGCAATGATTTTACCACTTGGATCAATCAATACATTGAATGGTATTCCGTTGAATTGATATAATTCAACCATAGGCGTTTCCCATTCCTTTAAATCGCTCACATGTGTCCAAGTAAGCTTGTCTTTTTCAATCGCCTTCAGCCAACTATCCCTATCAGCATCTAATGAAACCCCAAGGATAGTGAAATTCTTGTTTTTGAATTGGTTATATGCAGCTACCACATTTGGATTTTCTTCGCGACAAGGCTTGCACCAACTTGCCCAAAAATCAACCAATACATACTTACCTTTTAAACTGCTTAATGTAAAAGTTTTTCCACTTGGATCTGGTAAGCTAATCTCTGGTGCAGGTTGATTCATTAATGCATATCCACTATTCGATTGAGGTGATTGTGCTGCTGCATCTGGACTCAACACTTTTTTGATATAAGCTAATCCGCTGTGCTCTTTAAATTTATCAGCACTTGCCATTGCAAGACTGCGTAACTCATCTAAGGACATGCTTCTTTGAGCCATTCCAAGTGCATAATACCGAGAAGCTGGACTAGGAGATTGCTGTATGAATTGTTTTACCAATGTGTTCAATCCTTCAATCTGTTTATCGCGCTGCAACTTTGCAACAGTCAAAATACTATCATTACTGTTTCCTTTCTGTAAGCTATCAAGCGCCATAAAAGAAACATATAAAGCAGAATCTGCTGTTCTGTACTTTTCAAACAAATCCTTCAAAGCAACTGATGCAGGAGAACCGGTTATTTCGTAGTTCCGATAATTTTTGATATCCATCAACACCTTAATATTGTTGTTATCATTCACTAAAAGAATATCACGCTGACTTTTTTCTAAGAAAATGCGGTAAAGACCTTCTTCACGCGCCATTCCTCTTAGTTCAAACAGGCCACTTTCTTTTAAAGTAGCAGAGTCTAAAACAATTGGGTTCTTTCCTTCATAAGGCAACTCCTGTAAATAGATTTTTTCTTTTTCAGCGTTCATAATCTTTCCACTGATAATAAATGCGCCATGCTCTTTCTGACGACAGCCTACTAAAGAGCCTACTGCAATGAGCAGCACTAACCAAACTTGTTTCATTTTGTTGATGTTAATTGTTGTTCTAAATATGTGGTTACCCATTTAAGATCGGCTTTACCGCGACTACGCTTTTTGACCTCACCTACGAATACACCTATAAGTCCTTTTTTGCCTTTTTTATATGCAGCTACTTGTTCGGGCATAGCAGCTAATACTTCGTTTACCCAAGTTTCTAACTGTTGCGTATCTTTTTCTTGTAGCCATCCGCCTTCTTCAGCAATCTGTAAGGCCGATTGGCTCCCGGTAATCATTATTGGAAATATCTTTTGGGCTGCAATGGTAAATGAAACAGTTCCTGATTCAACTAATTCAATCAGCTCTGCTAGTTGAGCTGGTTGCAGCATGTTTTCTTCTTCATTATTTTTTTCATTGCGCCATTGACGAATAGGTCCTAGCATCCAATTGGCAATGGACTTATAATTTGCACAAATATTTGCAGTAGCTAAGAAAAATTGCCACTCAGTTTTATCCTGTGTTATTTGTTCAGCATCGTACTCACTTAGCGAGTATTTTGTTTGGAGTATGGATGTAATTTCTGAAGGAAGTGCAGGCATAGATGATTGAATAGCATTCAATCGTTCTTGAGTAATGCGAATAGGTGGAAGATCGGGATCTGGGAAATAACGATAGTCATGCGCCTCTTCTTTTTCGCGCGTTGCAAATGTGGTAAAATTGCTGGCATTAAAGCTTCTGGTTTGTTGTTGAATTTTCTCTCCTCTTTCCAACATTTTTTCCATTCGTTCAATTTCAAACTCAATTGCTTTTTTTACAAAGCGAATGGAGTTGAGGTTCTTCACTTCCACTTTTGTTCCTAGCTCTTTGGTTCCGGCAAGACGCAGAGATATGTTAGCATCGCAGCGAAGATTGCCAGCCTCCATATTTCCATCGCCTATACCTAGCCAACGCACCATTTTTCTTATTTCAGCCACAACAGCAGCAGCATGTTCGGCATTGTATATTACAGGCTCTGTTACAATTTCAAGTAAAGCAGTACCCGCTCTATTTAAATCAATGCAGGTAGCATCTTCATATAAATCGTGAATACTTTTTCCGGCATCATCTTCTAAGTGGATTCTATTGAGTGCAAAAGATAGGTTTCTTGTTTCTTCTTTAATTTGAATTGCACCACCTGCACAAATAGGATGTGTATGTTGCGAAGTTTGATAACCTCGTGGAAGATCTGGATAGAAATAATGCTTTCTTGCAAAATAACTTATCGGTGCAATCCCACATCCAAACGCTAAGCCTAGTTGAACGGCCGACTCTACCGCTTGTTGGTTGATGCGGGGAAGGGTACCTGGATACGCTAATGAAATTGGACTGACAAGTGTATTAGGTGCAGCTCCAAACTGAACAGGATCGCCACAGAATAATTTAGATTGTGTAGCCAGTTGTACATGAATTTCAAGGCCGATCACCGGCTCATAACGTTGCATAGTACAAAAATAGCCCTATCAGCTTAAACCCAATGTGATTAAAGTAACGAAAAAGGTCGCTCCTAAAGAGAAGCGACCGGAGCACTGTTTCAGAGAAACTTGTTTATAAGCTTGCTTTTTTAAGCTGCTTGGGGAGTTTGATATCGGTTTTTTGTTCTTTGCCATTACGCTTGTATACAACTGTTGCTGATTCACCTTCTTTTAATTCGCGTAATATAGAAAGTGCGGCATCTAGATCTGTGATTGGCTTTTTCTGTAGGCTGGTAATCAGGTCGCCTTTTTGTAAGCCTGCTTTAGCTGCAGGACTTTCAGGTGTTACTTCTAATACTGCTACTCCATTGCCTTCTTCTGTTTCTTGAATTTGAAGACCAATACGTGGTTTACGTAGTTCACGAATGACTTCAACCCTTTCACCTGGGCGGCCTGGTAATCCAAACTCACGCATTAACGGCATATCAAAATCCATATCATTCAATTCAAATCGGAAACCTTGCGTAACAGCTCTAGCTAAACGAGCCTCAACTGTTTGTTTTTTACCATTTCTTTGAATTTCAATTTTTACAAGGTCATTTGGATTGTATTTTCCAATTGTTTCATATAAGTCTTGGCTGTTTCCTACAACACGGCCATCAACCGAAACAATAATGTCCTTTACTTGAATACCGGCTTTTTCAGCAGGACTGTTTTTTGAAACTTCTGTTACTTCAAGTCCGCTGTCGGTTTTTTCAGATGCAACACCCAAAAAGGCTTTATTAGAGGTAGATTCTTGCCAAAACAAGGGCATTTCTGCCACTCGACCACGCGCAGGAAGTTTCATTCGCAGTGAATCGGCTAGCATAATTACTCTTTTTCCACCATCGCCTCTAATGATTTGGAAATCTTCATTCATAGTACCATCAATCACTTTTCCATTGATAGTGACTTTATCGCCATCGATGACAATAGTTGTTTTTTCCTTTTTAGTGGTTGTGTCTGCCTTTTGTTTGCCCTGGGAAATGCCAGTAAAAGACAAAAGGGATAGTCCTGCGGAAAGCAATAAAGCATGTTTCATATTACACTGTTTATTTATGTACGAAAAGTTTAGTAGATCAAAACTAGGGTAATTCTGAAATACGAAACTCTTCGGATTTGTTAAAATTGGGTGAAAAGGAGTGATTCCTATAGCGATTTAAGTTTGGCGAGCAAGGCATTTACTACTCCAACAAAGCCATCAAATTGACTTCCACCAGCAGTAGCAATGGTTTTTTGTCCGCCCCCCCCACCTTGAATTTTAGCTGCCACTTCTTGTTTAATTAATTGATTTGCATCTAATTGAACAGCCAATGTATCTGACAATGCAATAGCTACCCCACATTTTTCGCCCCAATTCGCTCCAAGAACCACTAAATCGGCGTGTAAGCGAAGATCATATGCCAGTTTCTTCAAAGCATCCATTGAACCAACAGAAACTTCTTGGGCAATATGGCTGTAAGCACCTTCTGTAATGGACGAACCTGCCAGCTGTTTGGCTAATTGTTGTAACTGAGCGGCCTCCAATTGAGCGACTTTCTTTTCTAGAGCTTGCTTTTCTTGAATCAGTTTTTCAACTGCCTTTAGTGGTTCCTTTGCTTTCAATAAAGTGCCAATTTCCTTCACATTGGTATATTGGTTCAATAAGTGTTGAAAAGCAGCAGGACCGGTAAGTGCTTCAATTCTTCTAACGCCAGCAGCTACGGCCGCTTCTGTTTCAATCACAAACAAGCCCATCATACCTGTATGATTTACGTGTGTTCCACCACATAGCTCAACAGAATAATTAGGGTCAATGATGACCACACGAACTTTATCGCCATATTTCTCTCCAAATAATGCCATAGCTCCCATTGCCAAAGCTTCTTCTTTTGGCATTTCACGAATGACAACCGGAATATTTTCTCTGATTTTTTCATTCACTTTTGCTTCCACTGCACGAATTTCTTCTTCGCTCATTTTTGCAAAATGTGAAAAGTCGAATCGCAAACCATCTGTATTCACCAATGAACCTTTCTGCGCCACATGCTTACCTAATACTTCACGGAGTGCCGCATGCATTAAATGTGTAGCTGTGTGGTTGTACATGGTCTTCAATCTTCTTTCAGTGTAGATTGCAGCTTTTACGGGAGCTTGAATATTGGTGGGCAAGTTTTCTACCAGGTGAATGATCACTTCATTTTCTTTTTTAGTATCAATCACTTGAATGATTTCGCCATCAAAATTTAAGGTACCAGTATCACCTGCTTGTCCGCCACCTTCTGGATAAAAAGGAGTAGTTGCAAGAACAATTTGATACAATTCTTTCCCCTTACTTTTTACCTTACGATAGCGTTGTACATTGGTATGAACCAAAATATCTTCATACCCTACAAACCCTTTTCCTGACTCTTCATGTACAATAACCCAATCTTCTGTATCAATTGCGCTGGCAGCACGACTGCGATTTTTTTGCGCTTGCATAGATATTTCAAAACCAGCTTCATCAATTTGTAGGTTTCTTTCTGCTGCAATTAATCGAGTTAAGTCAATTGGAAATCCGTATGTGTCAAATAATTCAAAAGCCTCTTCACCTCGAATGATTTCTGGTGATTGCGTCATGATTTCATCTATTCTGCGCAAACCTTTTTCCAATGTCCTCAAAAATGCTTCTTCTTCTTCACGAATCACTTTTGCTACAAAATCTTGCTGCGCCAATAACTCTGGGAATACTTGTTCGAACTGTGTTGCTATAACTGTTACAAGTTTATGCAAAAGAGGTTGTTTGTAATTGAGGTAAGAATAATAGTACCGTACTGCTCTTCTCAGAATTCTACGAATAACATATCCTGCTCCTGTATTAGATGGTAATTGTCCGTCTGCAATGGTGAAGCTAATAGCGCGAATATGATCTGCCAATACACGAAAAGCAACAGAAGGCTTTGTATCATCGGCCTCATATCTAACTCCACTTAGTTTTTCAATTTCATGGATAGTTCCTGAGAAAACATCGGTATCGTAGTTGCTCTGCTTTCCTTGAATAACACGAACCAAACGTTCAAAGCCCATACCTGTGTCAACGTGCTTGGCTGGTAAGCTAGCTAGGGTACCATCTTTTAAACGATTGAACTGAATAAATACATTGTTCCAAATTTCAATCACCTGAGGATGATCGGCATTTACCAAGGTTTTACCATCTACCAACTTTCTTTCTTCATCGGGTCTACAATCCACATGAATTTCGGTACAAGGACCACAAGGACCAGTATCACCCATTTCCCAGAAATTATCCTTTTTATTCCCCAATAAAATTCTGTCTTCGGCAATCACTTTCTTCCACTCATTGTAAGCTTCTTCATCGCGTGGCAAGCCTTCTTTTTCATCACCTTCAAAAATGGTTACATACAAACGATCTTTATTAAGCTGATAGACTGTTGTAAGCAATTCCCAACTCCATGCTATGGCTTCAGCCTTAAAATAACCTTCGCTGGCCATACTTGGGTGACCAAAACTCCAGTTCCCCAACATTTCAAACATGGTATGGTGATAGGTATCAACCCCTACCTCTTCCAAGTCGTTGTGCTTTCCGCTTACCCTCAAACACTTTTGTGTATCGGCCGCTCTGGCATAGGGCGGCTTGGTATTTCCTAAGAAATAATCTTTAAACTGGTTCATCCCAGCATTGGTAAACAATAAAGTGGGGTCATTTTTAACCACAATAGGGGCAGATGGAACCACTGTATGCTGTTTGCCAGCAAAAAAATCGAGGAATTTTTGTCGGATGTCTTGACTAGTCATCATAGCACTGAAATTTTGCCTTTCAATCGCTTGCGAAGGGCTATCTTTGAAAGCCCGCAAAAGTAAGCTTTTGTAAGCAGAGGGCCTTTCTTTGCGGGTAAAACTTATACGACATTTCTAGGCAGGAATATTGGCATGAAGAAAACGAAGTATCATTTTAATTCTCAAACCCTTCGGTTTGAAAAAGTACAAACCCCACTACGTGTGAAGTTGCTGAAGGCGCTTGGCTTTCTTGCGGCTTCTATTGCTACTGCTTTTTTGATTGTTTTTTTTGCTTTTCAATATATTGATTCGCCTAAGGAAAAAATTCTGAAGCAGCAGAACGATGATCTGCGCAACAACTATACTATTTTAAATGAGCGAATCAAGCAATTGGAGCTTCAGATGAAAGAATTAGAGTCTCGCGATAACAATGTGTACCGTTCTATATTTGAAGCGCAACCTGTTCCAGATAGTGCTAGGGTAAAAGAAATGCAAGAAAAGCGAGAAGTGAGTCTTGTTCAGGCTATGAGCGAATCGGAGCTTATTCAAGGAATTGCTGCACAATTAAATAATCTTTCGTTGCGCAGTGGTTACCAAATGAAGAGCTATGAAGAGATTGAGGATATGGTGAAAAACAAGGAGAAGTTATTGGCTGCTATTCCTGCTATTCAACCAGTGAGTAACAAGGATTTATCTCGCGTAGCTTCTGGTTTTGGATATAGAATTGATCCTGTATATAAAACGCGTCGTTTTCACGCAGGACTTGATTTTACTGCACCTGTTGGAACGCCTATTTATGCTACGGCCGACGGGGTGGTGAAAGAGGCGGGCTATAATACTGGTGGTTATGGAAACAATGTAGTGATCAACCATGGATTTGGTTTCCAAACCTTGTATGCACATATGTATAAAATAAAGGCAAGGGTTGGACAAAAAGTGAAGCGCGGAGAAGTAATAGGCTATATTGGAAATACAGGGAAAAGTACAGGTCCGCATTTGCATTATGAGGTGCATAAAAAAGGTCAGCCTGTAGATCCAATTTATTATTTCTATAATGATCTTACGCCTGCTCAGTTTGAGCGAATCACCAAATTGGCGAAAGCAAGCAACCAAAGTTTGGATTAAGGGAACAAATCGGCGATTTATTTGTCTTTGTATTTCTAAACACTTTCCATTTGGAACCAGGAGTTCAAGAATTTTTACTGCGTATTATTAGAACCCTAAGCTTAGGTCTCCTTTGCTTGGCACTCAATTCTACTTTTGGAATAATGTATGGATATGCATTTGTAGAAGGCAGTTGGGGTTGGGCAAATTTTGCTTATTATGCTTTTTTCTTCTTGAGTTTTGGATGGTTGTATTGGTACTTAAGAAAACTTTGGAAGAATCCAATTGAATTTGATCGGTAACATTTTTTTAACTGCATCGTTTCATGGCAAAACTTGGGGTATATTTTTTTTGCCAATATATTTACGAAACATGCATCCACTTCAACACATTAGTAAGCGAATAGTTATTGCAGGGACCTTGCTTATTTGGGCTATTAAATGGGCTGTAAGGCCTTATGTAGATTTTTCTGCTTTAGTAACATTGTTGTTGGGTATAGCGCCCAACTTATTGGGCAGTTTTTTACTACCCTTTGGTGCTTTTTGGTTGTTTAGAAGGTTTTTTGGGATGGAGGATGCCTACCAAGTTAGGCTAACTTGTTTTGTAGGGTGTGTTTTGGTAACCATCAACGAATTTTTACAATTGATTCCCGTATTTGGCCGAACCTTCGATTGGCTTGATTTGCTTTTTTCTTTGGTTGGTACTTGGTTAGGGTATCTTAGTTTTATTGCGCTTATGCAAAAGCATCGGATTGCTACGTATCCTTAACTGGAATGGTCGGCAACAATAACCCATTGTTTTCCAATTTTCCTCCATACTAAGGTGAAATACCCCCCTGGCTGATCATTCTTTCTAATGAGTGTCCATTTGCCAAGCATGAGGTAACAGTTCTTAGATAAGGATCTGGTTTCAACAATTTCAAACCTTAATTCACCCATAGCGTCTTTAGTGGGATACGATTGTTCATACCTTTTCAAAGTGGCGTTCCAGCCATAGGTAGGTCCATTTTTACCAACAAATAGCAGGCTGTCGCTTTGCCAGTAGGGTTGCATAAATGCTTGCAAATCACCCTTGTTCCAGGCTGTCTCTTGGTCTTTCATCAGCCGCTTCATAGTTTGAATGGCTTTGTTTTGTGCGCTGCCTTCCGCAAAAGAAAACAGGTATATAAGAACTGCTAGAGAGAACCTAGTTAGTGTTTTATAATGGATCATTTTCAAGAGATATTTGCTACAAATTACAGAAAATGTACAACATTATGTACATTTACACGTACAAAAGTAACTTTATGCAAGCTATTTCTGTTTCACAGCTAAGATCGAATATCAAAAAATACCTAGATGATGTTTCTCAGTCATTAGATATAATCATTGTTCCAAGATCAAGCGATGAGGATGCTGTTGTACTGATGTCTATTAAAGAGTACAACTCTCTCATTGAAACAGGACATCTATTATCTTCTAGTGCTAATAGAAAAAGACTCCAAGAATCAATTGATCAATATCATACAGGAAAATTGCAAGAGTTTCATTTGCCAGAGTAGTTCGCCATGAAATACATGTTTACACAGAATGCATGGGAAGACTTTGTGTATTGGATTGAAAATGATCAGCAAGTCGTAGATAAAATCAAAGAACTCTTAAGGGATATAAAAAGTACACCCTTTCAAGGTCTAGGAAAGCCAGAACCATTAAAATATGATTTAAAAGGTTTTTGGTCAAGAAGAATTAGTAGCGAGCACAGGCTCGTTTATAAAATAGAAGGGAAAAAAGGAGCAGATTATACATGCATTATACTACAGTGTCGGTTTCATTACGACTAATGACTTTCTTAGCTCGAAGCATTTCTCTTTTTCGTGGTGGTCCGGGTAGTTTTTCAACTAAAAACCCAGCTGCAAGCATGGCTCTTCTTACATCACTTTTGCTACAATAAGTTACTAGAATGCCATTGGCTTGTAAATGAGAATATAATTTTTCAAATAATGCTTGTGTCCACAACTCAGGCTGTGCTGAAGGAGCGAAGGCATCGTAATAAATTAAGTGAAATGTATTTTCAGTTTTAAGTTGACGAATATCTACCTGCTTTTTTTCAAAATGAAAATGATGGTCCAATGCGTGTACTTCGTTCCAACTACAACTGTGTAATAATTCGAACTGTTGCCTTTTTGATTCATCAACATAGTTCAGCTCTTTGTAAATAGATGCATCTAAAGGAAATAATTCAACAGCCGTGTAATGAATCTTACGTGTATGGGCTTTTGCAAATTGCCAAGTGAGCCAAGCATTCAAAGCAGTACCTAGACCCATTTCAAAAACCTGTATCTGTTCGTTTGGATCTAATTGAAGAGCTTTTAATCCTGCTTCAATAAAAACATGTTGACTCTCTTGCACTGCACCATGCCTACTATGGTAGGTTATATTTAGGTCTTCTACCAAAACTGTATGCGATTGATCGGCTGTTATGTGAAGGGATCTTTTCACAACTGCAAAATAACTATCTTCCTTCTATGGAGTATATAAAACATCTTAGGAAAGACGCTCGATTGAAAGAAATTTTAAAAAATCAGTCGCCTTTTGTTTTAAAAGAGCAACCAAGACTCATTGATTATTTAATTGACAGTATTGTTGGACAACAATTGAGTACCAAGGCCGCTGCGGTAATTGTTGGACGATTTAGAACTATGTTGCCTAAAAAGGCAAGTCTTGAAGATATCCTAGCACTAGAAGTGGAAGCTTTGCGAGCAGCTGGATTAAGCTATCAAAAAGCTTCCTATGTACATGCTGCTGCAAAGTTTTTTCTTGAGCATAAAATCACCGATGCAAAGTTGCGTAAAATGTCGGATGCGACTATACTTGAAACGCTCACTCAAATTAAAGGAGTAGGAAAATGGACAGTACAAATGATGCTCATGTTTGGTATGGGAAGAGAAGATGTATTTGCTCCTGACGATTTAGGCATTCGACAAGCGATGCAAGATGTGTACGATTTATATGAGCTGCAAGGCAAACAATTGGTTGGGGAAATGGAACAAATTGCAAAAGCTTGGCAGCCTTATCGTACGTATGCATGTTTGCACTTATGGAAATATAAAGATGATTTAAAAAAGAAATGATGGCCAAAAAAAAGCCCTTGATACATTTCAAGGGCTTTTACAAAACTAAGTGCTCTTTATTTCACGAGCTTAAGTTCATCGATAATATGTTTCGCACCACCTAATTTTTCAATGCACCAAAGTACATAGCGAATATCTACATTAATGGTTCTGTTCAACTCTTTGTCGAATGCAAGCTTATGACTTAATGCTTCATAGTTGCCATCGAATGCCAATCCAATTAAGTTGCCTTGTGCATCTAACACAGGAGAACCAGAGTTACCCCCAGTGATATCGTTGGTTGTTATAAATCCAACTACAATATCATTGTAATGAGGATCTGCATATTGACCAAAATCACGTGCTTTTGCGAGTTCAATGAATTTCTTCGGCAAATCAAATTCATAATCGCCTGGCACATATTTGCTCAATACACCGCTGAGTGTAGTTGCATAATCATACATCACACCATCTCTTGGGCGATAGCTTTTTACTTGTCCATAACTTACTCGCATGGTGAAGTTGGCATCTGGATACATTTTATTGACTTGTGCTGGATTCATTTCCATGATTCCTTTCAAATATCTTCTTCCTAAGTCGTTGTTACGAGTTGTGAACTCTGCAAATGCAGGAGCATACTTATTGTTGAAATGCTTCACAAATGCACTCACTACTTTAAATGCTGGATCTTGAATAATTGCGTCAACAGTTGGTTTTGCTTGAAAGGCAGCCCATTTTTTAGCATCCGTCATCATTGACTCTGCAAAGACGTCTGCAGCAAATTGTTTGTATGGACTTGCTTCAAGACTATTATACTGGCGAAATAAATTGTCGTAAAATCCTTCAGGATGTTGGCTCTTATCTACATCACTGTAGTACATCATAATGGCTGAAGCAAGAATTTGCTGATCTGCTTTTAGGTTATAGTTGTTTAGATAGTTTGTTCTCGCAGCATCAGCAGCTTTCACTGCACGTTCTAGCTCCTCAGGTTTATAATCGCGGCGTTTTAAAAGTGCTTCCAAGTTTTGCCAAGCAGAAGCTGCTTGAATTAAGCGACAACCCAAAATACCTTCTATAAGAAACATCCTGTGTTTTGCATAAGGCTTCCATGCAGCATAAGCATCTTCATATTCTTTTAACACGGTTTCGTATTCAGCCTTGCCTTTTGCCCAATCATTGAACTGTTGTTCAGTTTGTTTCTTTTGTCCGAAAATATCATACTTCAACAATTGCTTGCTTTCGCCGTCATAGAACTTCCAATAGTTTGCAATGCTCGCATATTCAGAAGCTAACTGAAGTTTAACTGCCGCATCTTTTTTCATTTCTTCGAACATATACTTCAAACGCATATCACGCAACTTCACCAAAGTGGGGTTGTTGACCTCTGTACTTAACTGAATGCCATAAGAAGTTTCATAACGATTGGTGCTACCTGGATATCCAAAAATCATTGCATAATCACCGTCTTTGAAGCCCTTCAAGCTTACAGGAAGAAAATGCTTAGGCTTATAAGGAACATTATCGGCACTAAAATTAGCTGGCTGTCCATCTTTACTCATGTACACACGAAACACAGCGAAATCGCCAGTATGACGAGGCCACTCCCAGTTGTCGGTATCGCCTCCAAATTTACCTACACTTTCAGGAGGCGTTCCAACCAAGCGAACATCGCGGTATACATCGTACACATACAAAAAGTATTGGTTGCCCTTGAACATGCTTGCAACAACAGCATTTTTGAAGGTGCTTTCACCCACCACTTCCTTGGTAATTGCCGAAGAAATTTCTTGAAGCTTTCTGTTACGCTCTGCACCAGAGGTATTCCCCAAAGCTGTCAAAACACGATTGGTTACATCTTCAATTCTATTCAAAAAACTTACACTTAAATTTTTTGAAGGAATTTCTTTGCTTAGATCGCTGGCCCAGAATCCATCGCGCAGGTAATTGGCTTCAACTGAAGAAGCCGCAGCAATTTGTCCATAACCACAATGGTGGTTAGTAAATACCAGACCTTTATCGCTTACAATTTCACCAGTACATCCACCACCAAAAATGATAATGGCATCTTTGATAGAATTTTTGTTGGCACTGTACAATTGTTCAGGCTTTAATTTCAGGCCTTTCTTCACCATATCTTGGTACACTTGTTGTCCAAGTAGTAAGGGTAGCCACATGCCTTCATCGGCAAAAGAACGAAGGATGGTGATGCTACAAATAATCAGTAGTCCTATTTTTTTCATGACAAGAATAGTTTGGGGCAAACCTAAGAAATTCAGCGCCAATGCAAACCATTAGAAGGAACTGAAATCGTTAAAAAATTCATTTCAATCTTGTAACTTTCCAAATAAAACTATGATTGTTACAACAACTCCTACTATTGAAGGCCAACCTATTCAGCAATACCTTGGTATAGTTGCGGCTGAGGCTATTATTGGTGCCAATATTTTCAAAGATATTTTTGCAGGCTTGCGCGATATTGTTGGCGGAAGAAGCCAAACATACGAACGTGTTATTGAAGAGGGAAGGGCAAATGCTTTGCAGGAACTCACTCAGAAAGCTGCTATGATGGGTGCAAACGCAGTAGTTGCGGTTGATTTAGACTTTGAAACAGTGGGAAGTGGTGGTAGTATGCTTATGGTGGTTGCTACTGGTACGGCTGTACGTATTTAAACTTTTAAGGATTGGTGTAGTCCAATTATCCTAAAGCACGTTTTGCATGCAAATGGAAGATGCCGAGTTATTGAATCTCTTCAAAGAACCGGCTAGTCGCGAGAAGGCCTTTACTGAGCTGGTGAAAAAATACCAGGAGCGGTTGTATTGGCATATTCGCAGATTGGTTGTAGTGCACGACGATGCCGATGATGTTTTACAAAACACCTTATTAAAGGTGTGGCACGGATTAGATCAATTTAAAGGTCAAAGTCAATTGTTTACCTGGATGTATAGAATTGCCACCAATGAGGCCTTAAGTTTTTTAGAGCAGAGAAAACGTAAGTCTACTGAGGCTTTAGATGATTCAGAGGAACTATCCAATCAGGTTCGAGCGAGCGAGGGCTTTAATGCAAATCAATTGGAGTGGAAGTTACAGTTGGCAATTCAGCATTTGCCAGAGAAGCAGCGAGTTGTTTTTAACTTGCGCTACTACGATGAAATGCCTTACGAGGCAATGAGTCAATTGCTTGAAACCAGTGAGGGTGCTTTAAAGGCCAGTTATCACCATGCAGCTAAGAAAATTGAGGATTTTATTTTAAATCATTAAACGGAAGGCTATAAATACTGTCAAAAACAAGAATGGAACGGGAAAAAGTACATATTGAGTCTGAATTACAGGAAGTTGCACCTCAACTGGTGCATCTATCTGGTAACCACCACTGGCAGATTCCTAGCGGATATTTCGACCAATTGCCCGACCGATTGATGTGGAAGATTAGAGGGAAGAAAGTTCAGGCAGCTTCTATTCCTGAAGGCTATTTCGAACATTTACCCAATCGTATTTTAGAACGAATACGCACAGAATCAAGCAGGGAAATAAGACAAGAAGAATTGCCTCAATGGCTGTTAGATCTTCGCACAAATCCTACTTATAAGGTTCCTGCTGGTTATTTTGAAGAAGTTAGATTGCCCATTAGGTCGCAAGCTAAAGTGGTGGCTATGTCTGCCCGCCGCGTTTGGGGCTATGTTGCAGCAGCTGTTGTTACTGGTTTATTGGTTTGGGGCGGATGGATGCAATTGGATGCCGGTGAGCAAGCTAATATGGATATAGCGAGTGAGGTGAAACAGATCAGTGATGACGGATTAGAAGAATATTTGTGGGAGCCCAATGAATATTTGGTATCGTCTAAGCTCATGTTAGATGGTCCTGGTATTCCTCAAATGGATGCTTCTGTAGCTTTGCTAACAGACGATGAATTGGAGTATTATTTAGATAAAGACCCTTATAACACAAGTGAAAGTTTTTAGTAGTATGAAAAAAGGATGGTTTATATGGCTTTTATGGGTAGGCTTATTGCCTGCTGCTTTAGCCCAGCCGCCAGATAGGCCGCCTGGTAAAGGTCCTGGCGGGTACAATCGCCCAGATTCTGCTATGGTAGAAGCTGTAAAAATTGCATTTGTTACCAAGCGACTTCAATTAACACCCGATGAAGCGCAGCGCTTTTGGCCAACTTACAATAAGTACATTGATGAAATGCGCAAAACCCGAAGAGAGTTTAGGAAGGATGAGTTGGTTTTTGAAGAGAAAGCTTTGGAAATTAGAAAGCGATACAGAGAAGAGTTTAGAAAAATATTAGGTGAAGAACGGGTTACTCAAATTTATAATGTTGACCGAGAGTTTAGAGATATGATTCGTAAAGAGCTACAAGAGAGACAACGAATGCGGCAGGGCGGGAATGGTCAGCGTAAGTAACCGTATACTTAACGAAAAAGCGGCTGTTCATCTAAGAGCAGCCGCTTTTTTATTGTAGTTCGAGATTGTATGAATTATCTAGACCTGCCTTTGCCATCTTCTGACACAACTCTTACTCTTCTTACTCTTCCTGTATTTTGTTGCGAAGGCATGAAAAATCTGATATCACCATCAAGGTATAATTCATCTTTTGCAGAGCTTAAGAATTTTTCAATAACTCCAAAGCTAACAACAGCTTCGCCAGTTATTACATTGTTCAATGCCACTTGTGCAGGTGCTATAATATTTCCAACTTTATCAGTTACAAATAATTTTGTTTCTTGCTTAAAACCATCTTTCTCATTGTAGCCAGTTGTCATTTTGCTCCAAGGTCCGCTAAAACTTCCTTTCACCGAATAGATTAAAGTTACAGTTTGTGTTTTTTCATCAAACTCTTTGCCTACAGAAGTCGCTTCGGTTTTCCAGCCTAGGTTCCAAACCTGCTCTTTTTGTGCTTCTACAGCAACGTTGTTGGTTAATTCATTTGAATGGCTTGGGGTGCTCAATTGCTTTTCGCAAGAAGTGAAAGCAGTACCTACTGCTAAAAGGAATAAAAATGTACGCATGTTGTTTTGTTTTTGGTAGCACAAACTTCGAAAGTTTACATGCGATGCAGTTATAGGAGTTTATGAATCTCAGATTTGATTTTGTGAATGGTTGATTTTGATTTGTGAGGTGTAATAAATGAATAGCAAACACAAAAAAATCCCATCGTAATAGATGGGATTGAATCATGTTAGATATGGAAGATGCTTTTCGGCATTTAGAATTTGATTTCTTCTTCATTTGCATCAAAGAAGCGGAATTCAATTAGGTGAAATTGGTTATTAGCTTCCACCTTAAGCTGACGCGTATATTTTTTCTTCCACTGATGAATGATAGAAGACCAGAGCCAACCTTTTGATAAATGTGAGAAAACAATAGGGTGTACTTCTAAGCGCAATTGCTTGTGGCCATGCGTTACCAAATATTGTAAACGCTTCTCCATTTCGTCTTCTAAAACCAAAGTAGAAGTTACTTTTCCTGTTCCATTACAAACTGGACAAGACTCGCTGGTGTTAATAGTTACTTCGGGCCGCATACGCTGACGCGTAATTTGCATAAGCCCAAATTTTGAAATTGGAAGAACAGAATGTTTAGCACGATCGGTGCGCATAAATTCTTCCATTGCATCTTGAAGCTTACGCTTATTATCGGGCAATTTCATGTCTATGAAATCCACCACAATAATTCCGCCTATATCACGCAAACGAAGTTGACGGGCAATTTCTTCTGCGGCTTCTAAGTTGGTTTGTAAAGCGTTTTCTTCTTGGTTATTGCTAATACTCTTATATCCACTGTTCACATCAATAACATGCAAAGCTTCGGTATGCTCAATAATTAAATAAGCACCACTGTTGAGGTTCACCGTTTTGCCAAAAGAAGCTTTTACTTGTTTGGTTATGCCATAGTGATCGAAAATAGAAGCACCATTATTATACAAGCTAACGATATCTTGTTTGTCGGGTGCAATTCGTTGTAAATACGATTTGGTATCATTGTACATACCACGATCGTTCACAACAATCTTATGAAAATCGTTGCTGAGCAAATCGCGCAAGATACTTGTAGTTTTATCCTGCTCACTCATGATTTTAGCAGGAGCTTCAGCGTTGCGTAGGTTTTCCTGAATATTCTTCCATGTTTCAGCAAGCGATAATAAATCCTGGTGCAATTCGGCCGTACTCTTTCCTTCAGCTGCAGTTCTAACAATAACACCAAAATTTTTGGGTCGAATAGATTCTACAATTTTATGTAAACGCTTGCGCTCATCAGAGGATTGTATTTTCTTTGAAACAGCAACAATTTCATTAAATGGAGTAAGTACTACAAAACGGCCTGGTAAAGAAAGTTCACAACTTAATCTTGGTCCTTTTGCTGCAATGGGCTCTTTTAAAATCTGAACAAGCACACTTGGCTTGCCATTGAGTACTTCATTGATTTTACCAGTTTTAATTATTTCGGGTTCGGTTTGAAACTTTCCGAAATCAAATCCACCGGGCTCTTGATCATGGATAGCCATTTGAGTGAATTTGATGATTGATCTGGCATAAGGACTTAGATCTGTATAATGGAGAAATCCATCTTTATCGGCACCAACATCTACAAATGCGGCATTCATACCTGGCACCAGCTTTTTCACTTTTCCCAGATACAAATCACCTACGGTAAAACTAGCATCATGACTTTCTTGATGAAGTTCAACCAGTTTTTTATCTTCTAGCAATGCAATTTCCACACCATGTGCGGTGGCATTGATTACAATTTCTTTGTTCACGGTTTCGCAACTTTATACTGCATCACAATAACCCCATGAGTTGAGGCTGTTTGGATTTGTTACAACGATTGCCGAAGAGAGAGGATAGGTAGGTAAAGTTGCTGAAGAGAAGGAAAATAGGCGGCAATCGGAGTAGAATACACAAGTGCAAAAACCACCCTAGAGAAGGATGGTTTTTGCTCAAGAGAACAATTATTTATTCTTTTTCTTATGACGGTTCTTTCTCAGACGCTTCTTCCGCTTGTGCGTCGCAATTTTATGACGCTTTCTTTTTTTACCACAAGGCATAAGACATGCTTTTTACTTGGTTATACAATAAGGTTTATTTACTCAATTCTTGTATGCGTTTGTTCAATTCGTCGAGTACTTGTGGCACTTGTATTTGCTTTTTAGCAGTTTGGTACCATTTTATAGCACTCTTTTTATCGCCCATGGCTTCGTAACATTCAGCAGCATGAAACATGGCTTCTATATTACGAGGCTCAGCTGCCAGTACTTTTTCAAACCGTTCTGCAGCTTTGTCCCATTGGCCGCTTCTCTTTCCGCCTAAACCCAACATCATGTTGGCATAAGCGTTCGATGGCTGTTTATCGGCAATTTCGCGGAGCGGTAAAATGCCTTCCATTGGGTTGGAAGAGAGGTTGCCAAAAATGTAGCAAGCTCCCAATCCAATTTTAGCTGAATCGTTGCTCGGATTCAATACCAGGGCCTTCTCAAAAAGAACTTTCGCATGACCTGCCATCCATTCGGCTAGCAGGTGGTCTTGTTCAGGAATTAGGTTCTCCAAAAACAGACGGGCGGCAAAGGTGAGGCTTTTTTCAGAATTTTCCAACTTTGCAGCTTCTGCGAGGTAGTGGGCATAAGGTTCGAAGAGCCGGATACTGTCTTTCCAGAAGGAGGCAAGTTGCTGATAAACTTTAATTTGTTGGGCTTTTACATCGCCGCGGACAACGGCATTTTCTAATTGAAGTACACGTTCTAACTGATTGGGAGTCAATCGCTGTTTCGCTTTTGCCAATAATGAGTCGAACTCAAGCGGCGGATGATCTTCATGGTTATGACCTGCATGATCACCTCCAGCTTGCGCTGTAGGAGGAGTGGGTGGAGCTTGTGGAGGAATATTATTTCCAAAGAAATAGAGACCAAATAGTAAAAGGATACCACCAGATACCCAAAAGAGTTGCTGTTTATTCACGAAATCAATTTGGCGCGAAGTTACTCTTCGCGGCGCTTAGATTTCACTTCATTAACAAATTCTTTAGCCGGCTTAAAAGCAGGAATAAAATGTTCAGGTATTTCTACTGAAACGTTCTTTTTGATGTTTCTACCAATTTTAGCTGCACGCTTTTTGGTAATAAAACTGCCAAAGCCGCGGATGTAGATGTTCTGGCCATTTGCGAGGCTTTGTTTAACTTCTTTGAACATTGTTTCGAGGGTCACCAGTACATCTACCTTAGGGATGCCTGTTTTTTCCGAGATTTGACTAATTAAATCAGATTTGCGCATGACGGAGGTTATTAAAAAGGTTGACGGAATATGTGTAATTGGGCCTCACAACAAGAACCCAAAAATATGAAAAATAAATAGACATTAGTCGCTGATTATGAATGAATTTACGCAATGTTTTGACAAGTCGTGCTTTTGTGAAACCAAACTCTTCTTTACTTCAACAAAATGCCCTCAATGAGCCTACAAATCTCTGAATTGGACTTGGTTAGGTTCAGAAAAGCCTTGATGAAGTGGAACAGTAGCGATAATAAGCGCGATTTACCATGGAAAGGAATTGGAAACCCTTACTATATCTGGTTGAGTGAGGTGATTTTGCAGCAGACTCGCGTAGAACAAGGTTTATCGTATTACCTAAAATTTATTTCGGCTTTTCCAACTATTCATGATTTAGCTTCTGCAAAGGATGAAGAAGTCTTAAAAATGTGGGAGGGCCTGGGATATTACAATAGATGTAGGAATCTATTAGCCACAGCGCGTTATATAGCTTTTGAATGTAAGTCGGAGTTTCCATCAACTTTTGAGGGATTATTAGCGCTCAAAGGAATTGGTCCGTACACAGCGGCAGCCATTGGCTCCTTTGCTTTTAACTTGCCTTATGCAGTGGTAGATGGTAATGTATACAGAGTATTGGCTCGCTATTTTGGAGTTGATTTACCCAGCGATGGGACTGAAGGAAAAAAGTTTTTTCAGGACTTGGCAAATGCAACGTTAGACGCAAAAAAGCCAGCTATTTACAACCAAGCTATCATGGATTTTGGAGCAACGGTTTGCAAGCCTCAACTGCCTTTATGCGGTGTTTGTGCTTTGCAGATGTCTTGTAAAGCTTTCAATGAAGGAAGAGTAGACCAATTGCCTGTTAAACATAAGCGAGTAGAAAGAAAAAAGCGTTATTTCAATTATTTTGTTTTTAAAGTAGGCGAAGAAATTCTAATTCACCAACGAAATGAAGTAGATATTTGGAAGGATTTATTTGAGTTCTTTTTGCTAGAAACAGCTCAACCCATTCAGTGGGATGAATGTACCATTTCAGAAGTGCTGAAAAAAAATCTGGGAATTTCAAATTTCGGCCTACTCTCCCAACCTTTCAAAGTGCGTCAGCATTTAACCCACAGGACTGTTGAGTCGCAATTTATTCCTATTAGAATCAATAAAATTCCAAAGGCGCTAGCACATTTAATTCCGGTTCATAGGAATGAGTTAAACAAGTATGCCTTTCCCAAAACTATTCAAGACTATTTAGCCGAATTCTTAAAATTGGCATAGAAGGAATCTTTTTATCTAAAAAGGCCGTAATTTTAAGACAGAACATAAACGGATAAATCAATTCTTATGAGAGGAGTTAATCGCGTTACCTTAATTGGCAACCTTGGAAAGGACCCGGATGTGCAAACCTTAGAAGGCAATATTGCTGTTGCGAAATTTCCATTAGCTACAACTGAAACATACAAAGATCGATCGGGTAAGTTAGTTTCTCAAACAGAATGGCATACAGTTGTGCTATGGAGAGGCTTGGCTGAGTTGGCTCAGAAGTATTTGCATAAGGGAAGTTTAATTTATGTGGAAGGCAGACTAAGAACCAGAACTTGGGATGATAAAGAGGGGAATAAAAAATTTGCAACGGAAGTTGTAGGAGATAACCTAATTATGCTAGATAAAAGAAATGATGGGGGATCTCATGGTTCAGATGCTTACGGTGGATTTGATGTGCCTGAAATGGGCACTGGTCCTGATGAATCGGGCTTTTAATTTGCCTGCCTTATTTTTGCACAAGGCTCGCATATTGCTCACTAAAATTTTAGATGTTGGACTATCACTCGGTTGAACAATTTTTACAACAAGGATTATTCTTTACTGCTGCAATTAATGTACAGGGAACCACTGTACTAATGATTGTGTTATTTCTATTGTTGTTTCTTTCTTTTGTTTTATCTGGCTCAGAAGTTGCATTCTTTTCATTGTCGTATAAAGATGTAAACATCCTCAAGACAAAATCAGATCCTGCTTGTCAGCGTATTGTTGATTTATTGGAAGAGCCAAAAAAATTGCTCGGCTCGCTCTTAATTGGAAATAGCTTTGTGAATATCGCTATCATTATTATTAGTAATTTATTGATAGATGATTTATTCGATTTTGAAAAAATAGATCAGGCTTGGATTGAATTTGTGATTAAGGTATTGGCTGTTTCATTTGTGCTAGTGTTGTTTGGTGAAGTAATGCCTAAAGTCTTAGCCACTCAAAATAATATTCGCTTTGCCAAAGATTTCTCCTTATTGGTACAGGCGTTTGTATACGCCACCAGCGGTTTAAGTAATAGGTTGGTTTCTTTTTCCGATTATGTTGAAAAGCGTTTGGCTAAAACTTCTAATGCTGCTAATCGGTTAGCCGAACTTGATCAAGCAATTGACTTAACCAATGATAATGATGCATCTGAAAAAGAAAAAAGCATTTTAAAAGGCATTGTTAAGTTTGGAAACATTACCGTTAAGCAAATTATGCGCACCCGACTGGAAGTTATAGCAATTGATGAACAAATCAACTTTAAGGAACTTATTACTTCTGTTGAAGAACATCAATATAGCAGGGTGCCAGTGTATAGAGAGGATATTGATAATGTAGTAGGAATGATTCACTCAAAAGATCTTTTGCCACATTTAAATGAAGCTGAAAATTATGATTGGCAGCAGTTGCTTCGTCCAGCATATTTTGTGCACGAACAAAAAATGATTGAAGATTTATTACAAGAATTTCAGTTAAAGCGCATTCATTTTGCAGTTGTGGTAGATGAATTTGGAGGCACAAGTGGTATTGTAACCATGGAGGATATTTTGGAAGAGGTAATAGGTGAAATTAAAGATGAATTTGATGAAGAGGAATCTGGCTTCAAAAAAATTGATGAGTATAACTATATCATTGAAGGTAGAAATATGATCCACGATGTCTGTCGCTTTATGGGCCTACCTCTTGATACATTTGATAGTGTACGTGGTGATAGCGATTCTTTAGGCGGATTAATTTTTGAACTTTCAGGCGATATTCCTTCTGTATCTCAAGTACTTACTGCTGGCGATTTTGAATTTACAGTGTTAGAGTTAGAGCGCAACAGAGTGAAACGTGTAAAAATTACTATACAACCTCAATCGGAATGAATACAGTTTTGAAATGTTCTTTGTGTTTTATTTTTATTTTTTGGGGTTGTGAGGAAGCATTTGTTCCTAAACCACGCGGGTATTTTAAAATAAATTTTCCTCAAAAGGAGTATGTAAGTTTTGATAGACCAGACTATCCATACTCATTTGAATATCCAACTTATGCTACAGTGGTAAAAGACAGTACTTTTTTTGGAGATCCAACCGAAAATCCTTGGTGGATTAACATCGACTTTCCTCAATTCAATGGAAGAATTTATGTGAGTTATAAAACTTTGACAAGCCAACAACAGTTTACAAAAGTGCTTCAAGATGCTTTTAAGTTAACCAGCAAGCATACCACTAAAGCATATTCGATAGATGATTCATTGTTTAGAAATAATCAAGGTGTATCAGGCTTATTTTTCAAAGTAGGTGGGGAGGTAGCAACAGCGAATCAATTTTTCTTAACCGATTCTACAAAACATTTTTTAAGAGGGGCATTGTATTTTGATGCCACACCCAATGAAGATTCCCTCTCTGTGGTTAATCGCTTTTTAATGGAAGATATGCGCCATCTAATCCAAACATTTCGCTGGAAAGGGAACTAAAATGGGGACTTGGTTGTTTCTCAAGGACATACTTTAAAAGCCGTAATTTTACAAGTAATATGATCATCATAGAAAATAATCTGGTTAGTGAAGAGTTGTTAGAAGAGCAGTTTGTGTGCGATTTGAATGCATGCAAAGGAGGATGTTGTGAAGATGGAGATGCGGGAGCTCCCTTAGATGAAAATGAAAAAATTGCTTTACAAAATGATTATGCAATCATTGAGCCTTATTTAACGGAGGAAGGTAAAGCAGTGATTGAACAACAGGGGTTGTTTGAGTTTAATGAAGATTTTGGATGGGTTACGCCAACTATAAAAGGGAAAATGTGTGCGTATGGTTATCGAAATGAGTTGGGTGTGATTACATGCGGAATAGAACAAGCCTATCGCGATGGTAAGATTAATTGGAAAAAACCCATTAGCTGTCATTTGTTTCCTGTGAAAGTGAGCAAAAGTGAGTATGATTCGGATATGCAATATGTGAACTATGAGCCAAGAGAAGATTTATGTAAAGCAGCATGTTCATTAGGAAAAAAATTAAAAGTGCCAGTCTATCAATTTTTACAAGAAGCATTGGTGCGAAAATTTGGTTCAGAGTTTTACGAGGCTTTGGAAGCAACAGCTAACTTTCAAAAGAATCCATCATGACAGCACAGTCAGCATCATTTATAGCAAAGGCAACTATCAAGTCGGCCGATTTGGAGCATCGAAGGAAAATTCGATTCAATATTGGCAAATACAACGCTACTGTTCCACAAGGTAAAAAGCAATTTGAAGATTTAGAGAAAGCCAGACAATTAGCCAAGCAAGCTAAATGGAAAGCTATTGAACATTTGGATCAATACTTACTTCAGTTTGAAGAAAAAATTACATCTAAAGGAGCAGAAGTAATTTGGGCTACAGATTCAAATGAAGCACTTGAGGCCATCGGTAAAATTTGTAAAGAGGCTAACTGTAGCACTGTAGTGAAGAGTAAAAGTATGGTGACTGAAGAAATTCACCTGAATCATTACTTAGAGAAAAATGGTATTGAAAGTGTTGAAACAGATTTGGGAGAATATATTCAACAATTAGATGGAGAGCCTCCATATCATATTGTAACACCTGCCATGCATAAAAGCAAGGAAGATGTTGCAAGATTATTTGCTCAGAAATTAGGAACACCATCAGGATTAAGTCCAGAAGAGCTAACACTTGTTGCAAGGAAAAAGCTTCGACAAAAATATTTAGATGCACAAGTTGGCATAACAGGTGCAAATTTTATTCTTCCAGATATAGGCGGCATTGCAATTACTGAAAATGAAGGAAACGGTCGTTTGAGTTGTGCATGGCCTCCGGTTCATATTGTGGTAGTAGGTATAGAAAAAGTGATTCCGTCGGTTCATGACTTAGCATTGTTCTGGCCGTTATTATCAACCTATGGAACAGGACAGCGTGTTACTGTGTATAACAGTGTTATAACTGGACCACGACAAGCAGGTGAAGGACATGGTCCGAGTAAGATGTATGTGATTTTATTAGACAATGGTAGGACGAATCTTTTAAAAGATCCTATCAAGCGGGAAGCATTGTATTGCATTCGTTGTGGTGCTTGTTTAAATGCTTGTCCAGTCTATAAAAATATTGGCGGCCATTCCTATGAAACAACTTATAGCGGTCCAATTGGAAAAGTAATAACCCCGCATTTAAGGGGCATGGATGATTTCAAACATTTAAGTCAAGCTTCATCATTATGTGGTAATTGTACAGAGGTTTGTCCAGTTAAAATTAATTTACACGAACTCTTATTAGAAAATAGGCATGAAGCTGTACAAAATGGATTGAGCTCATTAGGAGAGCGCATGGCATGGAAAATGTGGCAAACAGCAAGCTTGCATAGATCCATGATGAATGCAGGAAATGGTCGTGTAAAAAATTGGGTGGTTAATAAAGTTTTCAAAGGATGGACCACACATAGGGCTGATTTAGATTTCAGTGAAAAGACATTTAATGAATGGTGGAAAGCAAATCGCTCTTAATACCATGACTCCTTGGCTTATTTGGTCAGAAGAAGAAGGTCCAAGGGTAGTTTATGCAATTACTGAAACGCTTCGCTTGGCAGGTGTACAACAAGTTCAGTGGGCAAAACATCCGCAGGAACTCATTTCATTTGAAGGCAACACGCTTTTGTATGCAACATCGCAAGTTTTTCCATCAACTTGCTTTATCCCTTCAAGTGGATTTTTAAGTGAAACAGGCATAAAAAAATTTGAAGTGCCAGTAGGTAGTTGGCATGATTTACTCGTTTTGTTTCCAATGCAAGCCGATTGGGGTTTTGATTTATTTGCAGCAGTATTCTTTTGCTTAAGTAGGTATGAAGAATATACAGCTTCACAAAGAGATGCTTTTGGTCGATTTGATGCTAGAGCTAGTTGGGCATTTCAAAACAATGTGCTTACTCGACCAGTAGTAGATGAATGGTTGAATGAATGGCGAAATGGGTATTTATCAAACGTGAAAGTTGAAGCAGAACCGCAAATAAAATTTAATTGGAGTTACGATATTGATGTAGCGTATGCATGGAAGGGGAAATCTTTTTTAAGGTCTGTATACGCACAACTACAGCATATTAAAGAAGTTGGAATGAAGGGGGTTTTTTCAACCAAAGATCCGCTGGATGTTTATGATGAGATACAGTCATGTTGTAGTGGCCAATTGGCAAAGCCTAGCTTCTTTTTATTAGCAGCAAAACAGTTGAATGATTTAGATAGAAATATTCAAAGACATAGTACAGCTTTTTTAAATCTTATTAAGCGATTACAAATTATTGGACAAATAGGTTGGCATGTAAGTTCGCAAGCTGCACATGATTATTCAATAGCGAAAGAAGAAAAAGCGTATTTAGAAAAAATAATGGGTCCAATTACAGCCACCAGAATGCATTATATCTCATTGCAAATACCAACGACCTATCAAATGTTAGTAGAGCTTGGTATTCGAGAAGATTATTCAATGGGTTATGCCACCATGCAAGGTCTTAGAGCATCTACACATCAATCATTTTATTGGTATGACTTGCAAAATGATTCTGCAACAGAATTGCTCATTCATCCTTTTGTTTATATGGATGCTAATGCAATTTTTGAAGAAAAGCAAGATGCAGATTCAGCAGAAGTTTTTATTCGATCGTTTATAGATCGAGCGGAGCAATTGCTTGTGCAACCTCATTTGGTATTTCACAGTCATTTTATTACAGAAGAAAAAAAATTCAGGCAATGGCGATCATTGCATCAACGTATTTTAAGTATGAATGATCGGAATTAGTCATGATCCCTCTATCAACTAAGAGCGTTGCATTATGTACGACCCTTTCAGGGTCATTGTTATTTTCATTTGATATCACACTTTCGCATTGGCGTTTGTATTCACGCGCCATAAAATATTTGACTAGTTGTTTCGCAAAGAGAGAAATCAAAAAAGGAGGGAAAATAATTATAATCGCACCATTATCAAAGGTCATTGTATAATGTTCGACCCCTTCAGGGTCGGGGTATTAAATGATTTGTTATTCTATAAATGTGTGACCCCTTCAGGGTCATTGCTATTTTCATATGGTATCACCCTTTCGCCTTGGCGTGTGTCTTCACGCGCTAAAAAATATTTGACTAGTTGTTTCGCAAAGAGAGAAATCAAAAAAGGAGGGAAAGTAATTATAATCGCACCATTATCAAAGGTCATTGTATAATGTTCGCCCCCTTCAGGGTCGGGCATTAAATGATTTGTTATTCTATAAATGTGTGACCCCTTCAGGTTCATTGTTAATTTCATTTGTTATTGCTCATATTCGGCCTGGCGTGTGTCTTCACGTGCCACAAAATGTGATCATCATTACATCCTCTACGATCCCGAAGGGATCAAACATGTATAGAACTCCCAAAACGCCAATAACCGATCCCGAAGGGATCGCACATTTATCACAATAGATAAAAAATTAAGCAGTTGCTTTTTTAAAGCTTTTATTAACTAGATAAACACCTAGAAGTGTTATCACAGTTCCAACAATAAGCTGCCAAGTAATATGTTCATCTAATACAACGGTACCAATCATAATAGCAACTATGGGATTGATATATGCATATAGAGAAGCAATGGGTGCGGGTAAATGCTTCATGGTATAAATAAAAGCCATCATAGCCAGCAAGGAGCCCATTACAATAAGATAAGCAATAGCTATCCAGGCATTGGTCGGAATTTCAGAGAAAGCAAGGTTATTCCCTTTTATGAGTGCAAGAATGGCAATCATTCCAGAACTGAACAGCATTTGCCAGCCCATTCCAAAATAAGGATTGATATTCACCTTAGATCTGCCAATCATAATAGTGCTATAGCTCCAAGATAACATAGCAATACTTGCCAATAATATTCCCCATGCAAAACCGGGTGTGTGTGATATAAAAACATGCTCAGATAAAACAGTTGCTATTCCTACTATACCCAAAAGAACTCCAACTACTGTAGCAGTATTAATTTGCTTGTTTTTGAAAATGAAGTACTCCATCACTACCACCGAAAGAGGGTATAATGCTCCAATCAATGCAGCTAATCCACTTGGTAAATACTGTAAGCTCCAAGTACTTAAACCATTAGCCAATACAAAAGTGAAAATGGATAAGATGAAAATTTGGAATAGTTGTTTTTGCGAAGGAAATGCCTCGCCTTTATATAAGAAAAAACCAACAAGAATTAATCCGCCTAAAAGCTGACGAATAGCGGCAAGTTGCAAGGGTGGCATTCCCTGAATACCCCATTTCATCACCACCCAAGTACTACCCCAAATTAAGGATGTTGTTGCAAGCGCTAAATAGGCAGTATTATTGGTTTTCAATTAGCCGTGTTTAAAATGACGAACACCCGTAATAACCAATGCAAGCTTGTTTTGTTGGCAATACTCAATACTATCCTGATCTCGAATTGATCCTCCAGGCTGAATGAACACTTCAATTCCCGCTGCATGTCCCATGCTCACACAATCATTGAATGGAAAGAATGCATCAGAAGCCATTACTGCACCTTGTAGATCAAATTTAAACTGACGTGCTTTTTCAATAGCCTGACGAAGTGCATCAATACGACTGGTTTGCCCACATCCTTTTCCAATTAGCTGCTTGTCTTTTACCAAAGCAATAGCATTACTTTTTAAATGCTTACAAACAATGTTTGCAAAAAGGGCGTCTTGCTTTTCCGCTTCAGAAGTATTTCTTCCTCCAGCTTCTTTCCATTCGCCAATATTTGATTCATCGGTTTGTTGCACCAAGGTCCCTTGTAAAATAGATTTTGATTGTTGCTTTGGAAGTGAAGCAGTTGGTTTTAGTTGCAGAAGGATTCTATTCTTTTTTGACTGCAAAATCTTGAGTGCTTCTTCTTCAAATGCTGGTGCTAGTAAAACTTCAAAGAAAATTTCTTGAATTGCCGATGCAGTTGTAGCATCTATGGTGCCATTACATACAAGCACTCCACCAAAAGCACTTTCAGGATCTCCTGCTAATGCCGCATTCCAACTTTCTAAAACAGAACTTCTGGATGCAATTCCACATACATTGGTATGTTTAATAATTGCAAAGGTTGTTTCAGTAAATTCATTAATTAGTTGCCATGCTGCATCAACATCTACTAAGTTGTTGTAGGAAAGTTCTTTACCATGAAGCTGGTTGAAAATATTTTTTAATGAACCTTCAAACCAAGCTGATTGGTGTGGATTCTCACCATAACGAAGGGGTGTTTTTGTAATTCCAGCAAAATATTGATGAATAGCAATGTCATAATGCATTACAATTTCAAAAGCTTTTGCAGCAAAAGCCCTTCTTTGTTCTAGCGTAGTAGATGCATTTTGTGATTCAATAATTTGCAATGCCTCTGCGTAATCTGCTTTATTAGCAACTACCCACACATCAGCATGATTTTTTGCAGCTGCGCGAATCATACTAGGTCCGCCAATATCAATTTTTTCAATAATAGCTTTTTCCTCGGTTGTATTGCGAACTGTTTCTTCAAAAGGATATAAATCAACAATCACTAGATCAATCTCTGGAATTTTATATGCTGTCATATCAGCAACATCTTCATCCAATCCTCTTCTTCCTAAGATGCCACCAAATACAAGCGGATGCAATGTTTTTACTCTTCCGCCTAAAATGGAAGGATAACCAGTAACAGATTCAACAGGTACACAAGGGATATTATTTTGTTCTAAGAAAAGTTGTGTGCCGCCAGTAGAATAAATTGTTACACCTGCGTTGTGAAGCGCTCTAGCAATTTGGTCAATTCCATCTTTATAAAAAACTGAAAGTAAAGCCGATTGAATCTTTTTTTGCATGGGGTAGGGTTTACGAGGTATCTGTTGATAGTTTAATTTGAAGTGGACCATGCTTTTTTAAGTCATGGTGGCGCAAATGTAGGCTGTCTGCTGCTTTTTTCCATTTCCATAATTCCTTGGAGGACAAATTGGGTGTCCAAACAAGTGTAGCAGCCCTGTTAATTTTGAGCCAACTGTAGTTCACTTTCTTAGGAATCTTATTGACTATCAGGTAGGTTGAAGGTTCCGCCAATAAAACGTTGTTAAATGATTTCTCATCATCTATGACTAAAATTCTACAATTTCTTTCGCTCCAAGTGATATCTTTTTCTGTATTCAAAGCAATACTATTGGGGTGCGTGTTCAGCGATAAAAGAGCATTAGAACTATTGGGTGAGATGGACTTATATGGAAAAATGACACGCGATTCATTTTTGATTATCAGCCAAGCGCTAAAGTCCTTTTCTTCTGGAAAAATCCATACTTCTTTTCTTTTTAGCGATTGAGAGAATTGTAGAGTTTGAGAACATGCCCATATTATAGAAATTAAAAAGGTGTAGCGGATTATCCATTTAGATGGCTTCACCAACCAAAATGCAAGAAGCAACATACAACTAACAATGAAAATACAGGTCTCTAATTCAATGAAAACATTCTTTTTTATAGCGAAGGGAAGTTGACTCAATAGGAATATCCATTCATTTATCCAATGTAACCAGCCACTTAGAATTGCTCCTAAAAATACGGCAGCCGGAGTAAGCCAACTGAACAATAAAATAGCAATACATGTATATAGAATGCATGCAGCCATAGGTACAACCACTAGGTTGCTTGCCCAAAAAACAAGTGGGAATTGATGAAAATAATATAAGACTAATGGAAAGGTAAACGCTTGTGCTGACCAAGTAACAGTTGTAGTATCCCATAATAAACGCAACAGCCTATTTTCAAGATATACCAGCTTTTGAAGAATGGGTTGAAATGTACCAATACCCAAAACAGCAGAGTACGATAGTTGAAATCCAATTTCATAGATCCACCGAGGTTCAATAAGCAGCAACATGAGAGCAGATGCAGCAACAGAGTTTAAAGTTTGCGGAAGCTTCGAGAAGCTTTTTCCAATTACTAAAAAGCTACACATAGTTGCAGCTCTACAAACAGATGGTCCTGCCCCCGTTAAAAGTGTAAAGGCCCAGACCCCACTAAGTAATAAGATTAGGTTGCAGAGTTTATTCCTGATTCGAAATAAGCCTATGATTTGATTAAGTAGTAAGTAAATAAGCCCCACGTGCAAACCACTTATAGCTATTAAGTGAATGATACCAGTAGCACTATATGCTTGCATTAAAGACGGATCAATATCGCTGCGTATGCCCAAAGTCATGGCCTGCGCAAGTGCTGAAGATGACTTTATAGGAATAAAATTTTCTAAGACATGAACGCAGTGATTCCTGATTTTACTGAGATATACTTGTAAATTGTATTGACTGGGTTGCTTTAGTATTTTCCAATCTTTTTCGTACAAAAAAACTTGGTGGTATACCTGTTTTTTTGCCTGCCATTTTGCAAATGAAAAATTCCCAGGTGAAGCGTTATCTACAATCTTTTCTAATTTATTTTTAAATAAAATTGATGTACCCGTTTGTAATTGATTCACTTTTTCATTGTCTTTCAACCAAACCGATACCAATCCTTTCGCTTGTCTAACTGTATGATTATTTACAGACCCAATTACTTCAACCTGAACAGTCCATCCATTTTTCTTTTTCTGTGGTTCTGTTTTCAAAATTCCTTGCCAGTGACTTGATTTATCAAGAAAGTTTGAAAGATGGTTTGTGTGATTTCTGAGATCTGTATGATAGCTTAATACAATTCCGCCTATAAACCATAGTATAGAGAAAAGTATGGGGAATAATGAAGGAGCTAATCGTTTTCTTAACTTCCATGGAACACAATGAATGACACAAATACCTATCCAGCAGCAAACTAAAATAATAGTCAATGTCCAACCGTATTCAATAAAAATCGGATAACAAATAATGCCAAATATGAATGGGATTAATGCTTTTAAAGCAGGAATTTGTCCAACAGAAATATGGGTAATCACAGCTAACGTTTTTAAGGTTGAACCTTAGATCTAAGATAAGAGAAATGGCTGATTACTAATTCATTCGTGCAATAACTTAACAGAAAAATGTTCGTTTTCATGTAAGTTTTATAGGAAAATTCTACCTTTCCATAAATACCCTCTGGCATGCCTACCGATATAAAAGAAATTTCCCTCATTACGGTCATTGGTAGCTTATTGGTTGTGTTAATGGTTCTTTTTATTTTAACCGTTTTGTTCATTTATCAAAGAAAACAACATAGACAAGAGCAGGCTTTTCAAAGAATGAAGACTCGCTTTGAAAAAGAACTTTTGAAATCACAATTAGAGATTCAGGAAAGCACTTTTAAAATTATATCGCAGGAGCTACACGATAACATTGGACAAATGTTGACGGTAGTAAAAATGTCTTTATCATTTTTAAAGTTGCCACCTACAGATACAGAAGGCTTAAATCTTTTACAAAATACCAAGCAGGTTTTATCTAAGGCTATTAATGATATGAGTCAATTAACAAAAAGTCTTCATAGTGAAAGGATTATACAACTTGGTTTGGTTGATTCAATTAGGTATGAATTGGATGTGTTGAAAAAAAATAAGTTATTTGGAGTTCACTATCGAATTGAAGATGATGGATATGAATTAGATAGCAAAACCACCATTTTCTTATTTAGAATGTTTCAGGAGATTATAAACAATGTTATTAAACACGCTCAGGCAACAGATTTGTTTGTAACCCTTGATTTACTTACTGACGAGCACTTTTTAATGAAAATTGAAGACAATGGTAAAGGGATTGAAGGAGTAGATGGCTGGGTAGATAAGCAGAGTTTATCTGGAAAATCTGGTATTGGTCTTCGGAGTATTATTGATAGAGCTTTGTTAATAGGAGCAAAAATTGAAATACATAGTAGAGCCCAAGAAGGTACTTCTGTAACAATTAAACTACCTTTGAAAGGACAAATGTTGAAATACGCATAATATGTCTAATATCCCACATAAAACTAAAGTTGCTATTGTTGATGATCACAAGTTATTGCGAGGAGCTCTTGCTAATTTGGTCAATTCTTTTGAAAAATTTGAAGTACTATTTGAGGCAGATAATGGTTTGGTTTTTAAAGAGCGGCTTCAAGATGTTGGTAAGCCAGATGTAGTTCTTTTAGACGTGAATATGCCAGATATGGATGGTTATGCCACGGTTAAATGGATTACCACTGCTTATCCTGAAATTCGTGTTTTAGCACTTTCTATGTTGAGCGATGAAACTACCATTATTAAGATGATTAGAAATGGATCAAATGGATACTTAATGAAGAGTGCTGAACCAGAAGAGTTGTTAGTAGCATTAGAATCTGTAATGAAGCGTAACTTTTATCTTTCTGAAGAAACATATGGCAAGGTAATTGTTGGTTTACAAAAGCATGAAGACGAAGAAAGACAAAAACCCAGCTTCACAGGAAAGGAACTAGAATATTTACAATTGTTATGTTCTGATTTAAGCAACAAAGAAATTGCTGCTAAATTATTTATTAGTCCTAGAACTTTGGATGATTACAGGAATGCCCTATTTAAAAAAACAGGGGTTACATCAAGGGTTGGACTGGCAGTTTATGCAATTAAAAATGGATTGGTTGAAATTTAAATAGCTTGCTTGAAAACCTCTATACAGGTTATTAAATTGCTATTGTTTTTGTCTGTATTAGTAGTTTTAGTAGCCATTCTAATCATCATTACACAACATGATATAGTGACACTGAGAGTTTGGGGTTTAGCATTAACCGCAATTGGATCAATGTTTACATCTTATGCGTTGTTTAGGCGACTAAATGAAATGAAAGAGAGAAAAAAGGGCTTGTAGTAGTTTTTTCAAATTACTTACTCAAGTGCATACTGCGCTCTTTGTACAACTGCCTAAAGTATGGGTCTCTTAAATCTTTGATAAATCTAATTGCCTCCCCTGTACTTTTCATTTCTGGTCCAAGTTCTTTATTCACTCCAGGAAACTTATTGAAGCTAAATACAGGTTCTTTAATAGCATATCCTTCCAAGTTTTTCTCAAGAACAAACTCAGTTAGCTTATGTGTTCCTAACATGACCTTGGTAGCAATATTCAAATAAGGAATACCATAAGCTTTTGCAATAAAAGGAGTAGTTCTACTTGCTCTTGGATTGGCTTCAATTACAAAAACCTTTCCATCTTTAATTGCAAATTGAATATTGATGAGACCGCGTATATCTAATGCTCGTGCAATCTTCTCAGAGTAATATTCCATTGTCTCCACAACTAATGGAGTAAGATTGAAAGCAGGAAGAACAGCATTGCTATCGCCGCTATGGATACCTGCAGGTTCAATATGTTCCATTACGCCCATGACATGAAAATTTTCTCCATCGAAAATGGCATCAACTTCTGCTTCTTGGCATCTATCTAAAAAGTGGTCAATAAGAATTTTATTTCCTGGTATATGTTTGAGTAAGCTTACAACCGCTTTCTCAACTTCATCATCGTTAATTACAATACGCATACGTTGTCCGCCTAAAACATAGCTTGGACGAACTAAAACAGGATAGCCAACTTGATTTGCTACTTCAATAGCTTCATCGGCAGTGAAAGCAGTTCCATATTGTGGGTAAGGAATATTTAATTCTTTCAATAAATCGCTGAATCTTCCACGGTCTTCAGCAATATCCATATTATCGAAACTTGTGCCTATAATACGAATTCCTTTCTGATGTAATCTTTTGGCAAGCTTCAACGCGGTTTGTCCACCTAGCTGTACAATTACGCCGTATGGTTTTTCATGTTCAATAATTTCCCAAAGATGCTCCCAGAATACCGGTTCGAAGTAAAGTTTGTCGGCCATATCAAAGTCGGTACTCACAGTTTCGGGATTACAATTCACCATAATGGCTTCAAAACCACATTCTTTGATGGCTAATAGTCCATGCACACAGCAGTAATCAAACTCAATTCCCTGACCAATTCGGTTGGGACCACTACCTAATACAATGACTTTCTGTTTGTTACTTGGAATTGACTCGTTGGAGTTAAGCGTTGGATAGGGTTGCATGTTTGCGGAATTGCGCAAAAATAAGGTTTCCTTCCTAAAGCGAGGAAGCTTATTGACCAGTAGTTATTGCAATTTTTGCAACTTCCTTTTCGAGGCCATCATCAGATCTTGCTAAAACAATATAAATACCCGAAGCAACTTTTCTTTGCTGGTAATCTCTTCCATTCCAAATTGCTTGTCCGCCTAGTGATTTGGTTTGAAATACCAGTCTTCCATTAGGTTCAATAATTTTTATTAGAGATTGATCTGGAAGTCCTCGGATGGCTATATTTCCGGAAAAACTAGCTGGTACTGGATTGGGGAATACCAAAACAGGAGTTACAACATTCGCATCGGTGGCTGTTGAACGAAAACTGCATAAGCCTTGATCTGTAGCTACAAAAACTTCACCTGAAACAGGATGAATAGTGATGCTATAAATTGTATTTGCTAGAAGCGGACTGTTTTCATTGGTGAATTGCTGTACAATTCTATTCCCATCGGGTGCAATCAAAAATAGACCTCTTCTTGTACCCGCCCATTTTCTGTTAGCGCCATCAATTGCTAAGCAAAGCACATCTTCTGAGGCCAGCAAGTTTCCTGCAAATCCGCCCGATTGCACAACAGGTAAGAACGCTTCACATGTTTGCGGCTGAAATATTTCAGATAGGCAAGGAATAAATGCAAGACCTCTTGCTGTAGCTATCCATAAAAGCCCATTTTTGTCAACTGCAATGTGGTTGATTTGATTGGAGGGAAGATTTCCTTGTCCTGCTCCAGCTCTAAACCACCTCCATCTATCATCGTTGGTAAGATCTGGCTGATTAGGTTGATAGGCTATTAATCCATTTCCCTTTGCGCCTACAATCCAGACTGTTCCGAATGGGTCGCATACAATTTGCTCAACACCATTTTCATTCAGGAAGAAGGGTATTGAAAATGCTCTCCACGATCCATCTGACTTTCGAACATGCAAGGGTTGTGCCGCACCATAGTTGCTAACCCATAAGTTTCTTTGTTGATCAAATGCTAAACCACTTACACGGTAACTACCCGGATCCCCAATTGCAGTTTGAAGGCTGCTGTTTTGTTTAAAAATTTGAATATTGTTTCCAGAAAGTTTTATGAGACCACCACCGTAGCTGCCCGCCCAAAGTGATTGATCTGTTGGGTCGACAGTTAACGTAATAAAGTCGAATAGCGTATCGAGTTGTGGTTTATTGAAAGAACCTATTAATGACCAATTGTTGGGAGTTCTTTTAAAAATGCCATCGCGATTAAACTGGTAATTCCAATTATCATTTACCGTTCCAGCTGCTGCCCATAAAGTGTCTTTCTGGAAAAGCATGTCTCCTTGAACAAAGCCAAGCGGTCCGCTTGGTCTGAAACGCTGAACAGTTGCGGTTCCATCATGCAAGGACAAGCCTCCAAAAAAGTCAGCCACCCATACTTTACCATTGTCCCATAAAGCATCTCTAGGAAAAGAAATGACTTCTGGTACTGCAATTGTTTGTGATATTAATCCGTCATTATTCAGCACTATAACTCTTGATTGACCATTGTTGGTACGCTGACAAACTACAATTCTTCCACCTTCAGCATTTGCTTTAACAATGGGCCAATTTGCATCGTAGTAAAATAATTCCCATTGATTATTTCTAAGAATAAAAAGGCTATCGCTTTTACGAATAATGATTTGGTTATTGTTGGATAGAATTTGATTGACTTCACCGTTTGGAAGTGCAGCTTGACCGGATAAAAATTCCCACTGTTGAAAGTTGCCTGGATTAGTTGTTTGAAGGGGAAATCGCTGTAAACCTTGTATAGAGGCTGCATATATAAATCCATTGACAACTTTGACTTCATTAAACTGAGTGGGTTGTCCCCCTCTTCCTACCATCCAAGTCCCAGCAATTTCTACTCGTTGTATATTCACAACAATGATTCCAATACCTGTACTTAGGTAAGCTAAGCCGTTGTTACAGAAAATATGTCTAATTCTTTTATCGCCCGGTATGTTACTTCTTCTTATATCACCGATGGATCTAGTTCTATTATTGGATAAAATATTGAGGTTACTATTGTCAAAAGCAACAATCCATTGTTCGGTTGTGGCATCCCAAGCAACAGCAGAAACGCCTACATCTGTTAGTTGGTTTGTTTTACTGATTCTCTCAACTTCTTTGTCTTGATCAATTCGAAAAAGTGCATACGGTGTAGCACAAACAAATTCATTTCCTTTTACTATTTGAATTGCATTTTGGTATGGAAGATGATCCTGCCATTGGCCAATTGCGATTTGGTTACCCTGTGCGTTAAGGTGGCCGCTAAAGAGTAATAGTTTTGTGAGAAAAAATAGTATTAAATGTTTACCCGCCATGGCAGGCAATAAAGATAAGATTACTTTAGAATGGCATTGCGCAATTCTTCAATTTCACGGGCATCTTTTGCAGATTCCTCTTCCATTTTTCGAATCTTTTTTTGGTTGCGTTTGTCTTTTGTTGCGTGCATATATATTCCTAGAATAAGAGTGCCGTATAAGATTACACTCATCATTCGACTGATAGCTGTGAACATGAAAGTATTGTGCATCATTATTTTATTGCTAACAATGTATTCATGGAGTGAAGTACTCAAAATTGACCCAGCACAATAAAATAAGCCACCCGTAGCTATCCAAAATGTTAGATTGTCCTCTAATCGTTTTTTTAGAGAAATCAGCAGAATTAGATCAAAATAATATAGAAGACTTGTAAAAATGACTAAGACTGAACCAAAAATGAATGTATGCTTATTGAATTTAAACGACAGGTATGATTTAAAATTAAATAGATCTAACCCCTGGTAATAAGCAAAATTAGCAGCAGCAAACAGTAAAAAAACTAAAAGAATAAATTTGGATATTTTCTTAAGGTTCTTATGATATACATCTTTATAAATCATAAAAAGAAAAAATCCAAAAAAGATAGGATCGTAGAAATTATAAATAAATCTATTGGCTTTGAAGTGCAAGCCAAAGTAATAACCCATAAGTTCTGCAATGACTGTTATTGCTAAAAATATAGGTAGAGTTAGAAAAGTTTTTGGCTTCTGTAACTTCTTAATATAGAAAATTGAAATAACTAATGCCGCTATTTCAAACCAAGTAGAATATCCGAACATATTTTTAAATTAAAAAAGGAAACACAAATAATTTAATTGTGTTTCCTTTCAAAATAATGAAAAAATTAATTATGGATATGCGTTACCGTGGTTCAAGTCCCAATAGTCATCTTCACTTTGTAGTGAAATACCGTTACTGTTTTTAGCTCGACGACCAATTTTATTAGGAGTGAAGACGATGGTATACTTACCAATGTCGTTTCTGTTTCTTGCAGTATTGCTTGAATACATTGCGAAGTTTACATAAACACTATCAGCTTTGTGTTGTGATCTAATCTTATTAAGATAATTTCTAAGATCATTCACAGAAAATGCTACATAATGTGTTTGACGGTTTCCCACCTGATTGCGATATGCAGTTTTCATGTTATCAGCTGTGTTTTCGCCAATTAGACCTGCAATTGCAACATCCGATGAAAATTGACCATCGCTGTCACTTAGTCCGCCACCAGATACCTGAGTTACTGCGCTGGTATCGTCATTTTTATTTACGCCTTCTTTACTACAGGCGATGAATACCAATAACGAAAAAGCTAGTAAAACTGTTAGTTGTGTACTTACCTTTTTCATAGTTTTTTTGTTTGGATGAATGTTGACATAAAGGTAGATGCGTAATGTGTTTCAGAGAACAATTAAAGCTCTGTTTTTTTTGTCAAATTTAAAATTTTAAAATGTAAAAAGTAATAAAATTCAATTTATAATACATTAAAATTAAAAATATATACTTTGAACTACAAAATTTGTAGGGCAAAAATTACATAGTGTATAAAGAAAAAAGGTGGTTTTGCCACCTTTTAAACAGATTGTCAACATTTGATTCAATCCAAATTTTACTCAATAAGTAGTGCTTCATAAATCAAGTCTTGGATTCTACCACGAACTTGTAATGAAGAAATTTTATTGTTGTTACGAGTTGGGTGTACACGGTTTGAAAGAAAAACGTACACTAAATCATATGCAGGATCTACCCAAACACATGTTCCAGTAAATCCTGTATGTCCAAATGTTTGCAGACTCACATTTTTAGCAGGATAAGGATTGTTTCTATGAGCATTATCTTTTTCTGGTTTATCAAATCCCAGTCCTCTTCTACTTACATTGCTTCCATATTTCGTGAAAAGCTGAATAGTAGAAGGCTGCAGAATTTGCATTTCTCCCCACTTACCACCTTGTAAAAGCATTTGATACAATTTAGCAAGATCGTAAGCGTTGCTAAATAGCCCAGCATGTCCAGCAACTCCGCCAAATAAAGAGGCTCCTTCATCGTGCACGTAACCTCTTATTAGCTGTCCTCTAAAATGTGGTTCCATTTCAGTTGGTGCAATTTCTCTTTCACTCATAGTCTTAAGTGGATTGTATTGTGTACTCAGCATTTGTAGCGGACTATAGAATGTTTTATGTACATATTCATCTAAACTTAATCCACTTAATTGTTCAACAATTTTTCCTAAGAAAATAAAATCATTATCGCTGTATACGTATTTGCCATGTTCTGATAGTGGGCTTTTTAAAATCCTATTTAGTAAACTATCCTGCCAATCGTTTCTTAGAAAGAGGTTTTTTGCAACAGGAGAAGAGAACTGATTATTCGATGTTGTTGAAAAATATTTAGGGAGTACTTTACCACTTGTTTTATCAATGAGCTCTTTATAGAAAGGAATGAATGGTGTAAGTCCTGCTTGATGTAATAGTATATCGTCAATTCTTAATTTCTCTTTGTTTGTGCCACGTACCCAAGGCAAATAATCACCTAAAGTTGCAGATAGGCTTATTTTTCCTTCATCAACCATTTTCATTACAGCCACAGTTGTAGCAGAGGTTTTGGTAACAGATGCCACATCAAAAACAGTATTTACATGAAGCTTTTCTGTTTTAGTACTATCCATAAATCCAAACGCTTTACTATAGGCCACTTTGCCATTTCGTGCTACTAATACCACACAACCTGGAAATGCACCCTGATCAATGGCAGATAAAGCAATCGTTTCAATTTTTTCTAATACATCTGATTTGAGTCCAGTTCTTTCTGGTTGACTGTAAGGAAGTTTACCTGAGTAAACAATTCCAGATCCATACTTTAATCCATCACATACAGTAACAGGAAGTTTACCTACAGCAGATGTTTCACCTACCAATACATTAAACATGGCTAAATGAGCAGTCTCATCATCTTCATAAGCAGCCCATAAATTATCGGCAATACATGTATTATTAATTGCGTAGGGATTCCCAAAATAGATAGTAGACGTATTATTATCTTGTAATAGGTTTAACAACTGAATACTTCCTGCTGGTATTCCAAAATTGTTAGCAGGTCTTCTACTATAATTATGAACACCAACGAGAATGACATCAAATTTTTCTTGTTGAATATTTTTTGCAAAAATTACTGCACCGGCGCTATCATTTTTTTCTGAGCGAACAACAGAACGATTTAAATCGTCCATTAATTCTTTTCCGACTGCAGCTCTAGAACCAAAAGAATAAATTGTAGCACCAAAATGTTCTCTTAATTTTTTTGCAATAGCAGTTTCAGCAGGAGCACCAATTTGTACGTATGCAATTTTCTGTTTTTTATTTAATGGAAATAGTTGCTGATTTACTTGGCGAAGCAAAGTGATAGATTGTGCAGCCAATTCTTTTTTTAGCACTACCGTTGATTGGTTTAAATCGGCAACCAAATTTGTTGTATCAATTACTTGTTCTTTGTGTAAGCCTAAGTGATATTTTGCCAGCAAAATTTTATAAACACGACTATTAATTTCCTTCCAGCTTATTTTCCCATCTTTAATTGCTTCTCTTACTTTATTTATAGTTTCCTTTACATCACCCGGTAAGCATAACATATCATTTCCGGCAATGATTGCTTGAACGGCTGCTTCTCCTTGTGGATAAAACTTGGTCACGCCTTTCATTTCAAGCGCATCTGTTACAGCAATACCTTTAAAGCCTAATTCATTCTTCAATAGATCTGTTACATTCTTTCTAGATAAAGTAGTTGCTTGATTGGCTGTAGTATCAATTGCTGGAATATACAAGTGAGCACTCATGATACTACCAACGCCTTGTTGTATAAGTTCTCTAAATGGAAATAATTCTAGTTCATCTAGCTGTGCTCTCGATTTATTAATAATTGGTAAGTCATAATGTGAATCTACTGCAACATCTCCATGGCCAGGAAAATGCTTAGCGCATGCCATAACACCAACATCTTGCATGCCTTTCATGTATTTTGCACCGTAGAGTGCAACACGATATTTATCCTCACCAAAACTTCTATCGTTAATAACTGGATTAAGTGGATTATTATTCACATCAATATCTGGTGCATAATTCACATGAATGCCTAATCGCTTGCATTGCTCACCAACGGCTCGGCCAAATCTATAAATAAGCGTTGCATCAGGAACGGCACCCATCATAAGTTGACGAGGATAATTAATTACAGAGTCTAAGCGCATTCCTAGTCCCCACTCACCATCTATGGCAATCATAATGGGGGTTTTAGCAATTTGCTGATAGTAATTTGTAAGCAATGCTTGTCGTACTGGTCCACCCTGAAAAAAACACAGGCCGCCTACATTGTATTCCTGAATAATTTTTGTAACCTGTGTAACATGGTCTTGTCCTAAGTTACTGTGCGCACGTATTACCAAAAGTTGTGCAATACGCTGGTCCTTTGAAAGCTTTCGATATTGCTTTTTCACCCATTTACGAGCTGCAGGTGTTTCTTCAAAAAACTGTTGTGAAAAGGAAGTAGAAATAAATCCCACACATAGTAGGAAGGCAAGAAATTGTTTCATAGCGACTAAGGTAAAAAATAAAACCGGTTCATTATTAGAACCGGTTTCGATAAAAAAGTTATTTATTGGTGAATTATTCTGCCTCTTCTTCGTCTTGAGTCAACATCAACTCCACTTCATTGGCTGTTAAAATTCTAAACCACTTCACCATTTTTTTCATATCACTTGCATACACGCGATCAAAATCGAGGTTAGGAAATACTTCTCGGAAGTACGCACTTACTTCATTTGCATTTTTTTCATTTGGCAAATCTTTACCCGCTCCTTTCATTGCTTGAAATACTTCAACCAAATTTACGTTTTCACGAATAGTATACACTTCAATACTTTCAAGGTGTGAAAACTGATGACTTCTATTACTGGCAAACTTAGTAGTACCATCTTCTAAAGATTTAACCAATGCACCATCATGTTTGCTGCTTACTAATTCAAACAAACCCGGCATTCCAGTAACTGCAATCAACTTGCTATATTCCATATTATCCTATTTATTTGGGCGTGCAAGATAGGCGGATGCGCTGAATTCTGAAAGTAAAAACATGAAACTGACCTGATTTGCTTAATTTCGGTAAAATTTTTATACTGTTTTGCGATTTTCTGACTTTGGTTTTCACGATTCTTTATTAGAAGGTATTTCTTTTTCGGGCTACGAAAACGCCACTCCAGTTCAGGAGCAGGTCATTCCACTTGTTTTACAAGGAAAAGATGTTATTGCTTCAGCTCAAACTGGCACAGGTAAAACTGCAGCATTTCTGTTGCCTTTGCTTCATCAGCTATTAGAAAAAAAGCATGAGGGCAAAGTGGGCGCTCTGATTATTGTGCCTACTCGTGAGTTGGCAATTCAAATTGCGCAACATATTGAGGGTCTCTCTTATTTCATTGAAATAAGTTCTATTGCTATATATGGGGGTAACGACGGACAAAATTTTGTTGCAGAAAAAAAGGCCTTACAAATGGGTGCAGATATCATTGTTTGCACTCCTGGCAGAATGTTGGCACATTTAAAAATGGGTTATGTTGATTTTTCTGGAGTTCAATTTTTAGTTTTAGATGAAGCCGATAGGATGTTGGATATGGGTTTTCAAGATGATATTCAATTTATTATTGCACATATACCCAAAAAATGTCAACGTTTGTTGTTTTCGGCCACTATGCCTGAAAAAATTAGACGCTTAGCAAGAGAAATTTTATTTGAACCTCAAGAAATCAATATTGCAATTTCTAAGCCGCCAGAAAAAATTGTACAGCAAGCCTATATAGTTTATCAAACTCAAAAACTAGACTTAGTTCGCCACTTATTACAAATTCATAAATATCAGAGTGCTCTTGTTTTTTGTAGTAGTAAACAAAGTGTAAAAGACTTATATCGTTCTTTACAAAAAGTTGGAATGAAGGTTGCACCCATGCATAGCGATTTAGAGCAGCAAGAGCGTGAACAAGTTTTGCAGGGTTTTGCAAGCGGAAGAATTCCTGTTTTAATTGCTACTGATATTGTTTCACGAGGAATTGATATTGACACCATTGATCTTGTTATTAACTATGATGTGCCGCAAGATGGAGAAGATTATGTGCATAGAATTGGCAGAACTGCACGTGCTGAATCAGATGGAATTGCAATTACTCTGGTTGGAGAAACAGAGCAACAAAAGTTTGGCAGCATAGAGCGACTCATAGAAAAAGAAGTACTTAAAATGCAATTACCAGAAGGCTTTGGTGAAACACCTGAATATAAACCAGCTCGACAAAAACATTCTTCACCTCGCGGCAAAGGTGGCAGAGGTGGATATTATCCAAAAAGACGCTAAACGTTTGGTAAGTGTCCGCTTTCTTTTAAAATTTTTTGAATTCTTTCATGCACATCTGCATAGGAAGTATATCCTCTAGCTACTAAGAAAAACTTAGATTCGGCAGTTTGTAATACCAAATAAGGGTATCCTGTGGCTTGTAATTGCTTACACAACGCAAACTCTTCATGCGCTTTATCGCGATAAGTTTCTTGTTTTAATTTATCATAAAATAGATTGGCATCTATCTCATATTTTTCCAACAAATGACGATAAGCTTCAGGATCTGTTAAATCTCTTCCTTCTCCATATAATCCAAACTGTATATCAGACGCAAATGCTACTTGCTGCTCAGGGTATAACTCTTTAAAAATGGAAAGTGCTATGGCAGGCATTTCGGAATGAGGATACCAATCGCTTAAATCTGGATTTTCAATATGCCAGAGGTAGTCTCTTCCAAATTTCACCCCAGTATATTCTTCTACTGTTGGATATGCTTCTTTAATATAAGTTGCCATTACGGAAATTGGCGTTGGCTGTTCAGGCAATACCATGCCCCCACTCAATACTTCAATATGCATGAAAGGTTGATAACGAGCAGCCACTTGCTTCATGACTGCACTAAATCCATAACACCAGCCGCAGTATGCGTCGTAACAGTAGTAGAGGGTAGGTTTCATGGTTCAAAGGTAATTCAAGCCTTATTTAAGGTGCACAAAACTTTATCACCCCAATGAAATAGCTACCTTTGCGCACTAAAATCAAGGATATGCCCGGTTTTGAATTGTTTGGCGCCGAAGAGCGCAAAGAAGTGAATGATGTGTTAGAAACAGGAATTCTTATGAGGTATGGGTTTGATGGTCCAAGAAAAGGTATTTGGAAAGCCAAAGAACTTGAACATGCCATTACAGAAAGATTTGGTTGTAAGCATGCACATTTAACCAGCAGTGGAACGGCAGCTTTAACTACTGCCATGTCGGCTTTGGGTATTGGTATGGGCGATGAGGTTATTATGCCATCTTTCACTTTTGTGGCAAGCTTTGAAGCTGTTTTAAGTGTTGGGGCAATTCCAGTTTTAGTAGATATTGATGATACGTTAACCTTGGATCCAGCTGCTGTTGAAGCCGCTATAACACCCAAAACTAAATGCGTAATGCCTGTTCACATGTGTGGAAGTATGGCTGATTTAGGTGCATTGTTGAATATTTGTAATAAGCATAGCTTAATATTACTAGAAGATGCTTGTCAGAGTATTGGTGGAACTTATGAGGGAAAGCATTTGGGAACGATTGGACATGCAGGTACTTTTAGTTTCGATTTTGTTAAAATGATTACTTGTGGCGAAGGTGGTGTTGTTATGACCAATGATATTGATGTACACACCAAATGCGATGGGTATACTGATCATGGTCATGACCACTTAGGGGTTGATAGGGGAGCCGATTTGCATCCATTTATTGGTTACAATTTTAGAATCAGCGAATTACATGCTGCGGTTGGCTTAGCTCAAATTCGTAAGTTAGATCAGTTCTTGGTTATGCAAAGAAAAAACAATCAGTTACTTAGATCACATCTTGAGCAGATTCCTGAAATAAGTTTCCGCCGTGTTCCAGATCCAGCAGGCGATAGCGGTAGTTTCTTAAGTTGGTTTTTACCTACAGAAGCGCAAACAAAAGCAGTTGTAGATGCCATGAAAGCCCAAGGTGTATTAGCTGGCAATTTTTACTGGTACGATAACAACTGGCATTATATACGTAAGTGGCAACACCTACAAAATGCAACTACCCTTCAGCCAATTGGAGAAGCCCAACGAACTGCATTGCTTTCTTTAGCTCAGCAAGATTTTTCAAAAAGCGATGGAATTATGTCGAGATGTGTTAGTACAGCCATTAGTTTGGTTTGGACTGAGGAGCAAATACACGCTAAAGGCGAACAAATGAAGGCCATTATTCGTTCTGTTATATAAAGTTTTCCTGAGATGAATAAACATGTTGAACAACTCAAAAGTCAAATAGAACCACTACGTCAGCAAATTATTGCGCATCCCTTATACGCGCAAATCAACGATGTAGGAAGCTTACGGATTTTTATGCAATACCATGTATTTGCTGTGTGGGATTTTATGTCGCTGTTAAAATCGTTACAAAATGAATTAACCTGCACTTCAATTCCTTGGATGCCAGTGGGAAATGCAGATACTCGATTCTTAATCAACGAAATTGTTGTTGGAGAGGAATCAGATGTAGATCAACATGGAAATAGACTGAGTCATTTTGAACTGTATTTACAAGCAATGCAGCAGGCTGGCGCAGCAACTGATCATTTACAGTCATTTTTAGATACAATTCATTCCGGGAAAGATGTGTTGGAAGCTATTAATTCTGTTCAACTTTCTCCAGCTATTAAGTCATTTCTTCAGTTTACTTTCTCTACTATTGCTGCAAGAAAGTCGCATGTTTTAGCTGCTGTATTCACTTTTGGAAGAGAAGATTTAATACCTGGCATGTTCCATAGCATAATTGAGGATATGGATCAACAAATGCCTGGTACTATTGATACATTTAGGTATTACTTAGAGCGTCATATTGAAGTAGACGGTGATCATCATAGTCATTTAGCGCTGGCAATGACTGAGCAGCTTTGTGGCAATGATGAACAGAAATGGAAAGAAGCAACTCAAGCGGCCGTTCATGCACTTCAATCTAGAATCCGTTTGTGGGATGGAGCAGTGGCAGATATAGTAGCTATGAAAAGTAAAAATGTTCCAGCCTAAAATTTTTTGCCCTCCAATTTATTCGTGTATTCAAGTGTCCCAAGTCTAAAACGAAGGGGCACTTTAGTTACTTTTTCAACTTTTAACTCTTTTTTGCAAAAAAATCCAAGCGATCTTGTATATGTATCTGCGGGTAATCTAAATGGAATATGTTTCGCAGAATCTTGTATCTGCGATGATTTTGGGGGTGTCCACTGTGCTGTACAATATTGAACAACTAATAATGTAAGTATCAATACTACGAACTTCATTTCACTAGCATCTTATTGTGTAAATTTACGCCAAATCGAATGAATAAGCATTTTTGTTGAAGCATGGCACTAGGACAATCATTACAGCAGAAACTACTTCAAAAACTCTCACCGCAGCAAATTCAGCTGATGAAATTGCTGCAAATACCTACCGCCAATTTGGAAGAAAGGATTCAGGAGGAGTTAGAGGAAAATCCTGCATTAGAGATGTTAGATGAACACGACGGTGCAGCAAATGAGTTGAAAGATGAATTTGAGTCGGATGATCAGGAAGAGTTTGAAAGAGATGGGAGCGAAGACGATTATGACCAGGTAGACATTAGTGAATATGTTACTGATTCTGATGATGATGTTGCTGATTATAAGACACGTGATGAAAACTATCCAGAAATGGGAGAGGACAAATCGGTTCCCATTCGTATGGAAGTGAGTTTTAATGAGTTGTTGGTGCAGCAATTAGGCATGCTTCAATTAAATGAGCATCAATATAAAGTGGCGGAACAAATTGTAGGGAGTATAGATGATGATGGTTATTTAAGAAGAGAAGTGGCAAGTATTACAGACGATTTAGCATTTAGACAAAATATTCAAACCACCGATGAAGAAGTTGCTGACCTAATTAAACTCATCCAGCAATTTGATCCACCCGGAATTTGTGCAAGGAATTTGCAAGAGTGTTTGTTGATACAGTTAAAGCGAAAAGAACCCGATGAGCCTGTACTCTTAGCTATTAAAGTACTTGAAAAGTATTTTGATGAGTTTACAAAAAAGCATTACGAGAAAATTCAGCGAAGCTTACAAATTGATGATGATCAGCTTAGAGAAATTATTCAGCAGATAATTAAACTAAATCCCAAGCCAGGCGGACAAATAGGTGAAGGTACTCGTGCCGATCAATACATTGTTCCGGATTTCTTTGTGATCAATAACAATGGAAAACTTGAACTTACTTTAAATGCAAGGAATGCACCTGACTTACGAATTAGCGAGGGCTATAAAGAAATGTTGAAGAGTTATGATGTAGCCGCCAAAAAAGATAAGCGACAAAAAGAGGCGGTTATTTTCATCAAGCAAAAAATTGATTCAGCAAAATGGTTCATTGATATGATCAAGCAACGACAAGAAACGTTGCTCAATACTATGGGTGCTATTTTAGAACATCAAGAAAACTTCTTCTTGAGTGGTGATGAAACGCGCCTTCGCCCTATGATTCTGAAAGATATAGCCGAGAAAACAGGTTTAGATATTTCAACAGTAAGTAGGGTTGCAAATAGCAAGTTTGTCCAAACTGAGTTTGGAACTTACAGACTCAAATTTTTCTTTAGTGAAAGTTTAACTACTGAAAGTGGTGAAGAAGTTAGCACCAGAGAAGTTAAAAAAATTCTTAGTGATGTAATTGATGCAGAAGATAAACGTAAACCTTTGAGCGATGAAATATTGACAGATATGCTCAATGAAAAGGGATATAATATTGCCAGGAGAACAGTTGCTAAATATAGAGAGCAGCTAAATATCCCGGTAGCAAGATTGCGAAAAGAAATATAATGTAAGCATATGTGGAGCAGTAGTTTTTTAAGAATAAAAGCCAAGGCAATATCCTATATATTCCATCCACTGTTCATGCCCACATATTTCTTGTTGATTTTGTGGTATTATTTTCCTTATGAATTCAGTGGTATCAATTCGTGGCAAATGAATCTCAAAATTTTTGGGATGTTTTGGATGACCGCTTTTTTTCCGGCTTTTGCCGTTTTTCTATTATGGCGACTTAAAATGATTGACTCCATATTTTTGAAAACACAGAAAGAGCGCATTATTCCTTACTTCGTCACCATGTTTTTTTATTGGTGGATGTATTATTTATCGCGCAACTTCACCGATCAACCATTGGTTCTAAAATTTTTCTTCTTTGGAATTTTTGTTTGTGTATCCATTGCAGTAATTCTCAATAATTATTTCAAAATTAGCATGCATGCAATGGGTGTGGGCGGATTGGCAACAGCTCTTACACTCACCGCCTTTTATTACCAAATCAACCTAGGACTTCCCATTGCTATGCTTGTTTTATTGGCAGGGGCTGTTGTATCAGCTCGATTGGTTTTAGGTGAACATCAAGAAAGGGAAGTATATGCGGGGTTATTATTAGGAATTTTTTGTCAGCTAACTTCTTATTACATCATTCTGTAAGCCTCAACCTATTACCTTTGGCTGCCAAATATTTTTTATATCAATTAGGTATATTCTAAATCAATTGTATGAAATCAATTTTTTTTATTGCTTGTACATGTTTTGCAACATTCAGTTTTGCACAAACCAAAGCTCCTGCTAAGCCTGCTTCAAAAACAGCAGCAAAACCTGCGGCACAAAAGGTTCAACCACCAACTACTGCACCACTGTTAAAGTCATTTAAAGACAGTGGTAGTTATGGTTTAGGATTTAAAGTAGCAGAAAACTTAAGTTCACAACAGTTAGATCAGCTCAACCTCGATTTATTTCAGAGAGGAATGAAAGATTATTTTGAGAAAAAGAAAGGATTATTAACTAATGAGCAGGCTGATCTTGCTATTAGTGAAATGATGCGCCGCAGTCAAGCTTTAGTAGCAGATCGAAATAAAGCTGCGGGTAAAGCATTTCGTGAAGAATTTGCTAAGAAACAAGGGATACAATCTTTGCCAAATGGTATTTTATATGAAGTTATTACTAAAGGAACAGATACCACCAAGCCAACTTTAACCAGTCGTGTACGTTGTCATTATAAGGGTACACTAGTAAACGGACAAGTTTTCGACAGTTCTGTTGATCGTGGTGAACCGGCTACTTTCCCTGTAAATGGTGTGATTAAAGGTTGGCAAGAAGTGTTGCCATTAATGACTGTTGGAAGCAAATGGCGTGTGGTTATTCCATCTGAATTAGCATACGGCGATGGACAAGCAGGTGCTTTAATTGCTCCAGGATCTACGCTGGTTTTTGAAATTGAACTATTAGGTATTGAAAATTAATACTAAGAAATTCTAATAAGGCCAGAGCTAAACACTCTGGCTTTTTTATTTCCATTCTTTTAATGTAAATGTTTCTTTTGGACGCACTCCTTTTTCAGTTATTTGTAATGAACAACATTCTATTTTAGGGTCATGTTGGAAAAATAATGTATAGTCGTTGTTAGCTGCTTCTTCTAAGAAAATTTGCTTTTCTTTTAGTGTTGTGAGTGGAAACATATCGTAGCCCATTACATACGGTAATGGCAGGTGAGCAACAGACGGAAGAAGATCTGCCATAAAAACAATTGTTTTGTCTTTGTATTTGATTTGCGGCAACATCATTTGATCTGTATGGCCCTGTACAAAGCGAACTGAAATGGCATCATTGAAAACAGAACTTGATAATTGATTCTCTATTTTCTCTTTTGGCAAATCAATCAACTTGAGTTGACCACTTTCTTGCATGGGCAAAATATTCTCTTTTAGGAAAGAGGCTTTTTCTCTTGCATTAGGTTGTGTTGCCCATTTCCAATGTGCTTCATTGCTCCAAAAAATTGCATTGGGAAAGGCGGGTTTTAATAAGTCATTCTCTCGAATAATGCTGCCGCCGCAATGATCAAAGTGAAGATGTGTTAAAACAACATCAGTAATATCATTTTTATGAAATCCTAGTTTTTCAAGCGATTTATCTAGACTGTCGTTGCCGTGTAAGTAGTAATGACTAAAAAACTTATCATCTTGTTTATTACCAATACCAGTATCAATTAAAATGAGTTTATTGCCGTCCTCAATTAATAGACTTCGCATTGCCCAAGTACAAAGATTATTATCGTCTGCGGGATTTAACTTGTTCCAGATTGACTTAGGCACAACTCCAAACATAGCACCTCCGTCGAGTTTAAAAAATCCTGTCTCAATGGTATATAGTTGCATACATGAATGTTTTAATGAGCCTGTATTTTTTTATTTCTTTGACGCTGTAAGGTTAGCAATAATCCAACAAATCCAATTGCAAAGAAAACAATCAACGATAAAACTGAATGTTTCATATCGAGCAATTCATCAATATAAGCAAAGGTAAACATCCCTATTACGATTGCAATTTTCTCAGTTACATCATAAAAACTAAAGAATGAAGCTGTGTCTTTAGTAGTAGGCATAAGTTTACTGTAAGTACTTCTGCTCAATGATTGAATTCCACCCATTACCAAACCAACAGCACATGCAAGCCCATAAAAATGGAATTCAACATTATGACCACTTTCTTTGACGCCCGCAACATACCATGCACTAATACAAAGGAATATCCAAAAAAGAACCACGCCTAAGAGTACTTGAATATTTCCAAACCTTGCAGAAAGGTTCGACATTAAGAAGGCTCCTGCAATAGCAACTATTTGAATAAGTACCACTGTAATGATTAGTTTATCAGCAGGTAGTCCCAAAACCCTGTCACCAAAAATTGTTGCTGCCAGCATCACAGTTTGAACACCCATGCTATAAAAAAAGAAGCTCCCTAAAAAGCTTTTCAACACAGGAATTTCTTTGAGTTGATGCCATACCTTTTTCAATTCTTTAAATCCATCCGTAAATACATTGTGTTGTTTTTTAACACTAGGTGTGGACGGCGGTAAGTTTTTGAATGTAATTTGAGCGAAACCAATCCACCAAATACCTACTATTAGAAAAGTATACAATGGTCCACTTGTGTTATCTCCTTTTCCAGAAAAATACAAGACTAATCCAAATCCAACCATTTGCATAATAACACTTCCAATATAACCCATAGCGTAACCTCTTGCGCTAATACGATCTCTATCTTCTGGAGCTGCAATTTCAGGTAGATAAGAGTTATAAAATACCAAGCTTCCAATATAACCAATAGCTGCCAGCATAAAACACCCCAATCCAACCCACATATTAGGTTGCTCGCCTTTAAAGAAAAATAGTCCACTACAGCCTAAGCCGCCTAAGTAACAAAAGAACTGCATGAATTTTTTCTTGTTACCACGGCTATCAGAAATAGCCGACAAAATGGGAAGAAGAATAGCAATGAGTAAATAAGAAAATCCAACCGTGTAATTATATAATGCCGAATTTTTGAAGATTCTTCCAAGAAAAGGAACTGTATCTTCTCCATAAGCCGATTTTGTAATGGCTGCATAATACACCGGAAAGAAAGTAGTTGTAATAACAAGGTTGTACACGCTGTTGGCCCAATCGTACATAGCCCAACTGCGAATGACTTTAGGGGATGCTGTAACCATTGTGAGGGTTTAGTGCTTGAAGATAAGAGAAAACCCAATAAAACTTATAATGATGGTTGATAACCTGTTGCAAGAAGGAAGAGCAAAATAGCCCCTACAATAATTCTGTACCAACCAAATAAAGCAAAGCCTCTTTTTTGAAGAAAGCCAATAAAAAATTTAATAGCTAGCATGGCTACAACAAAGGCAACTAAATTTCCAATTAGTAAAATCTGTAGATTAGTGGTGTTCTCTAACACTTCTGGATGTTCTTTCCAGGTTTTTAAAAGTTTATAACCTGTTGCAGCAGCCATAGTTGGAACTGCTAAAAAGAATGAAAACTCTGCAGCTAAATTTCTGGTTAATCCTTGTTGCATACCACCTATAATACTAGCAGCCGATCTACTCACCCCAGGTATCATAGCTAAGCATTGCCAGAAGCCAATTTTAAATCCTTTTGCCATTGGTAAATCTTCTTCAGCATGAATCGTAGGATTTTTAAACAAGCGATCAATGAAAAGAAGAATAATTCCGCCTACTAGCAAACTGATTGCAACAGTGAGTGGACTTTCAAGCAATGCATCTATATAATCGTCTAGTATAAATCCAAGTAACAAAGCAGGTATAACAGCAACAATAAGTTTTAAATAAAAATTCCATCGATTAAGCGGAAAAAACTTTTTTCTATATAAAACTAGAACCGATAAAATGGCGCCTAATTGAATGGCCACTGTATACAGTTTAATGAATGCCCCATCTTCACCGTTAAGTTGCATGCCCAAGAGGTATTCAGTAATGATCATGTGACCAGTAGAGGAAACTGGAAGAAATTCCGTTAACCCTTCTACAATAGCAATAATAACCGCTTCAAAAAGACTCATAAAAAATAGTAGAATGAAATAGATTAAGCAGCAGGCTTCTTGAAGATTGCGTAAATCTCAATAACCAATCCAGCTAAAATTAGAATGGGAGCTACTGTAATTCTGCGGAAGCCATATACCAAACTCTCGTCGAACTGATTGGGATCTGGGTTTTTGCCACCACTCATGAGTATCATGCCCAATGCAATGACCACAGCACCAATTAACATCCAACGGTAGTTGGCTTTTCCAAAGAGAGTTGTTTTTTCAGACATATACTTACTAATTGACTTGCAAAATAAGGGCTTTCCGTTAAATGTGGCTATACCGCCTGTTAAATCACTTGAATTCGTAGCCAATATCTTTTCTATAAAAGATACCCTCAAAGCAAATTTGGTTGAGCACACTCAAAGATTCGGAAACTGCTTCCGATATGCTATTTCCTTTAGAAGTAACAGCAAGTACCCTTCCACCAGATGTTACTAATTCACCTGAATCATTTGACTGAATTCCAGCGAAAAATAGGTGCTGGTTTGGAAATGATAGCTCTAAGCCGGCAATTTTTTTACTTTTTTCAAAGCTTCCCGGGTAGCCACCACTCACTGCCATGACCGTTGCAAAATGTTCGGGATAATAGGAAATATTGGTTTGAATGATAGTTTGTGAGCCAACATGTTTACAAAGCTCAATTAGGTCATTCTGAAGTCGAGGCATTACTACCTCTGTTTCAGGATCACCCATACGACAATTGTATTCTATTACATAGGGCTCACCATTACAATTCATGAGTCCCACAAATAAGAATCCTCTATAATCAATTCCTTCCTCCTGTAATCCTTTTACTGTTGGTTGAATCACTCTTTCTTCCACCTTTTTAAGAAAATCTGCATCTGCAAATGGAACTGGGCTTACACATCCCATACCTCCTGTATTTAGACCCGTGTCGCCTTCACCAATTCTTTTATAATCTTTTGCATGTCCAATCACTTGGTAGTTCTTTCCATCGAGCAATGCAAATACACTTAATTCAATACCTGTAAGAAAAGATTCAACCACCACTTTTGCTGAGGCTTCACCAAATTGTTTTTCCAATAACATTTGTCGAAGTGTATCTTCTGCATTTTGGTGCGATTCACAAATGATAACACCCTTACCTGCTGCTAGTCCATCTGCTTTTAATACTACAGGCAGGCTATGGTTCAATACATATGTGCGGGCTTCTTCCCATTGATGTGCTTCAAAGCTTGCATAAGATGCAGTTGGAATACCATGCCTTTGCATAAAAGCTTTGCTGAAATCTTTAGAGCCTTCCAATTGTGCGCCTGACTTATTAGGACCAATTACAATAATATGTTGAAGCGATGGTTCTGATTGAATAGCATCTGCAATGCCTTTTACCAATGGATCTTCTGGTCCTACAATAACCATATCAATTTGTAAATCTTCGCATGCTTTGCAAATTGCAGGAATATCGCTTGCAGCAATAGAAAGATTGGTGCCGAATTTAGCTGTACCCGGATTACCCGGTGCTATATATAATGAGGTAAGCAATTTACTCTGGCTAATTTTCCATGCCAGTGCATGTTCGCGGCCGCCATTGCCTAAAAGTAGAATACGCATGATTGTTGTTTCTAATTGCGAAAGTAAATGATTCAAATAGATTGCAATAGGGCTACTTGCTTGTTAATTTGAATTGTTTTTTCAAAAAAGTTCATGACAAGCTTTATTTTTAGCCATCAAAAACTTTCAACCACTCAAAAACGATTGATTATGTCGCAAGCAGGAACCACTAAAAGTCATCCAGCGGGACTCTATGTTTTATTTGCAACAGAGTTCTGGGAGCGTTTCAGTTACTATGGAATGCGTGCCATTTTTGTGTTGTTCATGACAGATAAACTGTTATTTGATAAAGCATATGCAGCTAATATTTATGGAAGTTATACAGGACTGGTTTATTTAACACCATTAATTGGTGGTTATGTGGCTGATAGATATTGGGGAAATAGAAAGTCCATTTTTGCAGGCGGTTTAATGATGGCAATTGGACAATTTATTTTGTTTGCTTGTGCATCCTTGCCAGCGGCGTCTGAAATGTCGCAAATATTATTATGGACAGGGTTGGCTTTTATCATTTTTGGAAATGGTTTCTTCAAACCCAATATTTCTACTATGGTAGGTCAGCTTTATGTAGAGTCTGATAATAGTAAAAAGGATAGTGCATATACTATTTTCTATATGGGTATTAACGCAGGTGCATTTGTTGCTCCTTTAGTGTGTGGCTATTTGGGAGAGAATGTTGATTTTAAATGGGGCTTTTTAGCTGCTGGCGTGGGTATGTTGATTAGCTTGGTGATTTTCTATTTTACAAAAGATAAATATGTGGTGTCTCCTTTAGGAGAACAGTTGGGTGTTTTGCCTAATAAGCTCAAAGATGCTGCTCCAGCCGATGGGCAAACTGGATTTAGTCAAACTCAAATTGCAGTTTTGATTTTATCTATTGTTGCAGCTATAGCATTCATCTATAAAGTACTAGGCGTCGATTTTTGGGGGTCTGCCATATATGGTATGACACTATGTTTGCCTTTATCGATTTTAACAGATAGATCATTAACCTCTGTTGAGCGTGCAAGATTAGTAGTGGTGGTAATAATTATGATTTTTGTGGTATTCTTCTGGATGTGTTTTGAGCAAGCTGGTGCATCACTTACCTTCTTTGCTAAAGAACAAACAGATCGTAATTTGTTTGGATGGGAAATGCCTGCTAGTTATTTCCAAAGCTTTAATGCTGGATACATTGTTTTATTAGCACCTATTTTTGCGGTGCTTTGGAGTAAGTTGGCCAGTAAAGGAATTGAACCTTCAGCCCCCATGAAACAAGCTATGGGATTAGGATTTTTAGCACTTGGATTCTTATTCATTTCTTTCGGAACTAATGATGATCCAACTATCAAAGTGAGTATTCTTTGGTTATCTGGATTATACTTCTTACATACAGTGGGTGAGCTTTGTTTGAGTCCAATTGGATTATCTATGGTGAATAAATTAGCGCCTGGAAGATTCACCAGTTTAATGATGGGTATTTGGTTTATGGCTATTGCAACAGGTAATAAGCTTGCTGGAACTATGAGTGAATTGTATCCAGATCCAGCAAAGACAGAGAAGCCTGTTTTCTTAGGAATTGAAATTAGTGATTTGCATACTTATTTTATGATCTTCGTAGGGTTCTCGGGTGTTGCAGCTATTATCTTGTTCTTCCTTTCATTCAAACTTCAGAAAATGATGCATGGTGTGAAGTAAGAAATTCTCGAACAATTCATGTAGGATGCGAATCACAGATGGTGGTTCGCATTTTTTTATGTTAAAAGCTATTTTGTTTTTGTAAAAATCCAGCCAAGTATAGGAACAGAAATTGTACCGAAAAAAGCTATGAAGTCATTACTACAATATGCGGTAAGAATGAAAAAAAGTAATAAGTAAACGGGATAGAGAAATGTCATTACGGCAAACAAAATGCTATCTCTATGAATGACAGATGCCCTAGTTTTATTAAAAATGAATATACACAGCCAGTAAAATGGCAAGTGAATTATTTTACCTGGTAATCCAAGAAATGCTAAAGATGATTTTTTATGTTCAGATGTAAGAAGACCTGCTTGCATGGTTAGCAATGCCTTTGAGATATGTTCATTCACTGTTTTTAAAAAGCGAGCATCAGAGGTTGAAGTTGGAATATTTTGCTGAATAATTGGTTGGTGAACTGCAATGCGAACACGCTTGCCAAAGCTGTAAAAAGAATTATAGTCTAACCAAATTGGGATGATTTGAAGTGGCACCCCTTCACTCCATGCACTTTGAATAATTCTTGCACCGCCTTTTTTTAGTGGAAGTAATTCTGTTTGATGATCACTCAGCCCTTCTACAAAAATGAGCAATAGACCATTTTTCTTCAATACATCTAATCCAGTTGCAAAAGATTGTTCGTTGTGTTTGAGTTGATGTACGCCATCTCGTATGCGATAGATAGGTATTAAGTGAAGTGCATGCAGAAAATATCTGATCCATGCATGTTTAAAAACATCACTTCTGGCAAAAAAATGAACTGGCTGATCAATATATGCTGCCAGAATAACCGCATCCAAAAAACTATTCGGATGATTAACAGCCAATAAAGCGGGTCCATTGGTATTTTGCACATTCCAGCCTGACCAATCTATTGATTTGCAGAACAGGCGAAAGCCCCATCGAACCATCCATTTAACAACAATGTATAGCATGTGTACAAAGTACTAAAGCTACAAGTTTGTAGTTAAAAAAACACCCAGTTTAACTGGGTGTAAGTACTATACTAAACGACCATTTTTTATTTCTTCCACCACATGCGGGTCAAGTAGAGTGGTGATATCTCCTAAATTTTCAGTTTCACCTTCTGCAATCTTGCGTAAGATTCTGCGCATAATTTTACCACTTCTGGTTTTTGGTAAGCCCTGTACAAATTGAATCTTATCTGGTTTAGCAATTGGTCCAATCATACGTGTAACAGTTTGTAAAATATCTTGTCTCGTAAGATTTTCATCGCCATGATTGCCTTGGTAAATTATATAGGCATAAATTCCTTGTCCTTTTATATCGTGCGGATAGCCAACTACTGCACTTTCTACAACACCAGCGTGCATGTTAATGGCATTCTCAACTTCAGCAGTACCAATTCTATGTCCACTTACATTCAACACATCATCGACCCTACCAGTTATTCTAAAGTTTCCATCTGCATCTTTTAAAGCACCATCGCCTGTAAAGTACAAGTGATCGTAAGTAGCAAAATAGTTGGTTCTACATCTTTCATGGTCGCCGTAGGTTGTTCTTAAGATAGATGGCCAAGGGAATTTAATACAGAGGTTTCCTTTTTGGATACCATCATCGTCTGATTCTGTTATTTCTTTTCCTTGCTCATCTACTAAAATAGGTTGAACACCAGGAAGAGGTAATGTTGCCCAAGATGCTTTTTCTGGGGTTACACCTGCCATGTTAGAAATAAGTATACCTCCAGTTTCTGTTTGCCACCAAGTGTCTACAATTGGACAACGACCTTTTCCAATATGCTGGTGGTACCAATGCCAAGCTTCTTCATTGATGGGTTCACCCACAGTTCCTAACACCTTCAAACTGCTTAGGTCGTGGTTTTGAATAGGTCCCAATCCAAATCCCATTAAAGATCGAATTGCAGTAGGCGCAGTATAAAGAATGTTTACCCTGTATTTATCTACAATACTCCAAAATCTTCCTGCATCTGGAAATGTAGGTACGCCTTCAAAAATTAAAGTGGTTGCACCAGCTGAAAGCGGGCCATATAAAATATAACTATGTCCTGTAATCCAGCCAATATCTGCTGTGCAGAAATGAATATCGCCTCTTTGGTATTGAAATACATTTACAAAGCTATAGTTGGTGTACAGCATATATCCACCACATGCATGCACCACGCCCTTAGGCTTTCCGGTTGATCCCGAAGTATATAAAATGAACAAAGGATCTTCGGCTGACATTTCTTCTGCGGGGAAATCATGCAAACCCAGGGTTTCTACTTTATGAATTTCATCGTCCCACCACAAATCGCGGCCTTTAATCATAGATACAGGCGTTCTTGTGCGTGTACAAACAATTACTTTTTGTACAGTCCTATTCCCAATAAGTGCATCATCGATGACAGATTTCAACGGAATATCTTTTTGTCCTCTATATGCACCATCGCAGGTAATAATAAATGTTGCTTGCGCATCATACAATCGATCAGCAATAGCTTGCGCGCTAAAGCCACCAAAGATCACAGAATGAATAGCTCCAATACGAGCACAAGCTAAAACGGCTACAGCTAATTCGGGAATCATGCCCATGTATATGCATACACGATCTCCTTTTTTTACGCCATTGTTTTTTAGTACATGGGCAAACTGACAAACTTTATCGTACAGCTTGCGATACGTTAAGATGCGGTGATTGTCTTCGGGATCGTTCGGTTCCCAAATAATTGCCGGCATATCGCCATATTCTGCTAAGTGGCGATCGAGGCAGTTTTCTGTAATATTGAGTGTAGCATTTTTGAACCATTCAATCTTAGGTTCTTCAAAGTTCCAATTCAAAACTTTACCGTAGGGCGCTTTTTTCCATTTAAAATGGCTGGCAATATTTGCCCAGAATAGTTCAGGCTGTTCAATACTAAGTCGATACGCATCCTGATATTCCTCCATCGACTTGATTTGATAAGGATAAGACATAGCAATCTGTTTTTGTGTTGTTTTAAGGCAGCACTAAGATAAAGCCATAAAATGGAGCAACTAGAGAATAGGGACTCAAAAATTGCTAAATTGGTATATAAATGCTAATTTGGTATATATTAACCTTTTTCAACCATGAAAATTGCCAATTGTCCACGCTGTAAAAGCGATCAAATTACCAAGAGTGGTATTGTAAAAGATAGACAGCGATTTCTTTGTAAGTCTTGCCGCTATTACTTTTCAGTTGAAAAAGAAGGCAAATCAATAGACCCTTATTATGTTGTAAAAGCATTGCAATTGCATATTGAAGGGGTTACCTACAGAGAAATTGAAAGGATTTTAGGTGTGAGTCATGTTAGCGTGATGAATTGGGTAAAAAAATATAGAATTAAAGCACCTGAAAATTATGAATACAGACCTACCTATAAAGTGTACACACACTTAGAGCTCATTACATTCATGTCCAATCCACAGCAATTAAAAAATGCTGGTATGATGGTTACCGAGTTAGGTGACAAGTACATGGTCATTAAATGGGAGCGTTTACGCTCAGGCTAAATTTACAAATCGTCGTACTGGTAAATGGTATCAATTTCAGTTCCTGGCGGCATATCAAAAATGGATTTTAAGATGCCATTGCTTAAGCTATATACCCACCCATGTAAGTGAGGTCTTTGTTCATACTTCCATGCCTTTTGAACAATGGATGTTTTAGCTAAGTTCATGACTTGTTCACGAACATTAAATTCAACAAGCTGATTCACTTTTGTTTCTTCATCAGTAATTTGTTCTAACTCATCTTGATGAATGCGGTACACGTCTTTAATGTGACGCAGCCATTTATTAATGATTCCCATGTTATGGTGATTCAATGCTGCTTTCACACCACCACAACCATAATGTCCGCATACAATGATATGTTTAACATGCAGTACTTCTACCGCATAGTCTAATACACTCAATAAGTTAAAGTCGTTGTGCACAACAAGGTTAGCTATGTTTCTATGAACAAATATTTCACCAGGATGCATCCCTGTAATTGTTTCTGCAGGTACACGACTATCGCTACAGCCTATCCATAAAAACTCAGGCTTTTGTGTATCCAGCATTTTCAAGAAAAATTCTGGATCGTTTAACAAGCTTTCTCTCGCCCAAGCTTTATTTTCTAAAAGAATTTTTTCGTAACTCTTCATATTAAATTATTTCACGTTTTTGTGGATCAACAAAAATTTCTTTGTCACCTGGGTTTCTTTTAATGTACACTCGAATCCCTCTGGTAGACGCGTTTACAATAAAATCATTTACAATATCAATCACATCTTTATCAATAAAATTAGCACGAGTGGGATCAATAAGTACTGCCGTATCATCAGGAATTTTTTCAAATGTTTTTCTGATGAAGGATTTATTCAAAAATGATACTTCACGCTTAAATCTTATTAGGTAGCGAACATCATCTTTCATGACTAAAATTGCACTTCTGAAATTTGATTTCACCACAAAGAAGAGTCCAACAAGAATTCCAATTACAATACCCGTTAACAAATCGGTAAATAAAATTGAAATGATGGTTACTGAAAAAGGAACAAACTGGTCAGAACCTTTCACATAGTACTCTCGAATAATTTTTATACTAGATAGTTTGTAGCCTGTATAAATGAGAATTGCTGCCAGCGATGCTTTTGGAATTAGGTTTATGAATTGGGTTAGAAAAAGTAAACTGAGCAACAACCAAAAGCCATGCATAATAGCAGATGCTTTTGATTTGCCCCCAGCATTTACATTGGCAGAAGAACGAACAATAACTGAAGTAACTGGTAATCCGCCCAGCAATCCACTGATCATATTTCCAACACCTTGTGCTTTTAACTCTCTGTTCGTTGGACTGATTCTTTTTTCAGGATCTAGTTTATCAACTGCTTCAATACTTAATAAACTTTCTAAACTTGCAACAATTGCAAGTGTGAATGCAGACACATACATTGAAGGCTCTAACAACCCCGACCAATTTGGAACTGATAATCCTGACCATAAAGAAGCAATATTTTTAAAAACAGGCATTTGAACCAAATGCTCAGGTTGAAGAGGTGTAAATCCTAGCTGATGTGCATTTAAATGCATGCTAATTCCTGTTATTACCACTAAAAGCGGTGCAGGAAAAAGTCGAAGCCATTTGTTGTTTTTGATAAACTTAGTTTCGAAAATAATTAGGATCAACATACAAATTAAAGCAATGATAAACGCAAATGCATGCATATCATTTACTGCTGCAATAATTTCGGTGAAAGTATTTTTCTTATCAGCCTGTTGAAATTCCATCACGCCATCTGGAATAAAGTCGTATCCCAAGAAGTGCGGTATTTGTTTTAGTATAAGAATAATGCCAATAGCAGCAAGCATTGCTTTGATGACTGCGTTGGGTATAAAGTCGCCAACAAATCCAGCTTTTAAATAGCCTAGTGTTATTTGTAAAACGCCTGCAATAACAACGCTCATCAAGAATGTCTCGAACCCTAAATTGCCAATTGCCCCTGCTACAATTGCTGTAAGTCCTGCAGCTGGTCCACTAACACTGAGTGAAGAGCCACTCAGCCAGCCAATAATAATACCACCAACAATTCCTGCAATTAATCCAGCTAATGCTGAAGCAGATGAGGCCTGAGCTACGCCCAAGCAAAGTGGAAGGGCAACAAGAAATACAACAATAGATGCCGAAAAATCACTTGCTAAATTCTTAGTATTCAATGTTATTTGGTTAGAAGGGTTATTAAACATGAATATAAATCAAAATGTCATTCAACTTGCTTTTTGTATACAGTTACCATAGCTATACTTAAAAATTTTAGGTTTTGAAAAAGATGTATAGGTTCGATTTGCAATTAACCCTTGCAACTTCCATATGAAAAAAATCATCTTCCAAGCACAGGTAGGTGTTATTCTGTTCTGTCTGTGTCTTTTTCAAAGCAACCAATTATTTGGTCAAGGTTCAGAAGCTTATGGCCAAGGCTTAAAAGCTTATTTGTCAAAAGACAGTAGTAAGTATATCCGATTTATAGTCTGGAATCAAATTTGGGCAAGAACTATGGAGAATAATCCAGGTACTGCCATTAATGGAGAAGCCAGAAACAGCACTTGGGATATAGGAGCCAGGCGTTTGCGCTTTTTAGCATATGCACAAATCACACCTCGTTACTTAATCTTAACACATATAGGTATCAATAATCAAACCTTTGCAACGGGTGGAGCTTCGGGCTCGTCGGGCACAGGACCTTATGGAGCTGGCAAAAAGCCAGGCATATTTTTTCATGATGTTTGGAATGAGTACGCAGTTGTTCCAGCCATTGATCCAGTTACAAAAAAGTCGAATAAGTATAATATTTCTATTGGAGGTGGATTGCATTATTGGTGGGGTATTAGTAGAATGAGTTCGGCTAGCACACTTAATTTTCTTACCATTGATGCTCCAATTGTGAACTGGCCACTAGTAGAATTTAGCGATCAATTTGTTCGTCAGTTTGGTGTGTATGCTAAAGGAAAGTTGGGTAAGCTTAACTATAGTGTAAGTATTAATAAGCCGTTTGCTACTAATCAGGCGCCAACATTTGATGCATTAAAATCACAGCGACAAGCTGTAGATAATAATGGTGATGCAAGAGCAGCAGTTCAAGGATATTTCGACTATCAGTTTTTAGATCAAGAATCGAATTTGTTGCCTTTTAGAGTAGGAACCTATGTGGGCACCAAAAAGGTATTCAATCTTGGTGCAGGATTTTATCATAATAAAAAAGGCACTAAAAGTGTAGATGCCTCTAGCAATGTATTGAACCATGATATTACACTCTTAGGAATTGACGCTTTTGCTGATTTACCAATTGGACCGAAAAAGAAAAACATGGCTTTAACTGCTTATAGTGTTTTTTACGATTACAACTTTGGACCAAACTATATTAGGACAGTCGGTATTATGAATCCTAGTACTGCCTTTGATCCTAATTTTCCAGCTGCTCAGCGATCTCTGAATGGTCCTGGTATTGGACGATTTTTTGTTGGTACAGGACAAATATGGTATACACAAATGGGTTGGCTATTACCTAAAGGAGAAAAAACTAAAACCAGGTTTCAACCTTTTGGAGCGTACACCTATAAAAAGTTTGATTACTTAGATCAAGCTGGTAATTATTTTGATGTGGGCGCCAATATTTTCTTAGACGGCCATCATGCAAAAATTACTGGACAATACAGTACCCGTCCCTTGTATTTCCAACAAGGTAATACCAGACGAATAGATGGAAATAGAGGTGAATTTCTTCTTCAACTACAAGTTTATCTATAACCCCTTCATTTTTAACTTCAACACAGCACACTATGTCACAACAACCCTCATCAGGAATTGGAAAAGTCATTTTTTCCTCATCACTGGGAACGCTGATTGAATGGTACGACTTCTACATTTTTGGAAGTTTAGCTACTATTATTTCAACACAGTTCTTTCCCGAAGAGCAAGGCACAGCAGCCTTGTTATCTACACTTGCCATTTTTGCGGCAGGTTTCATTGTTCGTCCATTTGGCGCATTAGTTTTTGGAAGACTCGGCGACCTTATTGGAAGAAAGTACACCTTTCTCCTTACACTCGTATTAATGGGTGGATCAACCTTTTTAATAGGTGTAATACCTGGTTACAAGTCAATTGGAGTATGGGCTCCTATTTTGGTGTTGGTTCTAAGATTGGTTCAAGGACTTGCATTAGGTGGAGAGTATGGTGGCGCAGCTACTTATGTTGCAGAACATGCACCAGTTGGAAGACGAGGCTTTTTTACTAGTTGGATTCAAACGACAGCTACACTAGGACTTTTCCTATCACTTGGCGTGATTCTTATTACTAAGTCGAGCATGACAGATGAAGCTTTCAAGTCGGAGTGGGGCGGATGGCGTTATCCATTCTGGGCTTCGATTTTACTAGTAGGTGTTTCTATTTATATCAGATTGAAAATGCATGAATCACCTTTGTTTTCAAAATTGAAGAAAGAAGGAAAAACATCGGCAAATCCATTAAAAGAAAGCTTTGTTCATAAGGGTAATTTAAAGATGGTATTGATTGCTTTGTTTGGTGCAGTAATGGGACAAGGGGTTATTTGGTACACAGGACAGTTTTATGCACAAAGCTTTTTGGAAACGAAAGTAATGTTAGACTTTGAGCAAAGTAGAACAGTCATTTTATGGGCCATTGCTTTTGCTACACCATTCTTTGTATTTTTTGGTTGGCTGAGTGATAAGGTTGGACGAAAATGGATTATGATGCTAGGGATGTTACTTGGTATATTAACCTATAGACCCATCTATCAAAGCTTTTTAGATGAAACAAATGTTACTACACTCTTAACATCTAGCGAAGTAGCATCTACTGAAACATCAGTAGTGAAGGAAGTTGCTATTCCAGAGTCGGAAAACATGGTAAGAACAACTACAACTCCAACCACTTTATCAAATGGATTTTTCTACAAAGAAGTAACTGTTGATACAGTATTTGCAGATGCAAGTGTTGCACCAGTAAGAGCTAGTCAGAATTTTATAGAAAAGCGACTTCCACAATCAACTTACTGGTATTTTATATTACTAGTATTTGTACAAATTCTTTATGTAACCATGGTATACGGACCTATTGCAGCATTTTTGGTTGAATTATTCCCAACAAAAATTAGGTATACATCTATGAGCTTACCATATCATATTGGTAATGGAGTATTTGGAGGTTTGGTTCCATTTATTGCAACTTTAATCACCACCTTCAAAGGAGCCACACCATTGTCTGGCTTATGGTATCCAATAGGTGTAGCTGCAGTTTGTTTGGTAATTGGATCTATATATCTCACCAATAAGATTGACGAAAACGTCATGGATTAATTCACAAAAAAATTTAAAGCTATGAATCAGCTAAAACGAATACTTGGAATAGTTTGGATTATCATGGGTCCTGCAGCAATTTTATTTTTGATATGGCAAGCCTATGAAAAAGTGGGTCTCGCCAATGCAAAAGTTGCTGAAGCACTTACCGAAGCGGCTAAAGAAGCAGCCAAAGGTGTTGCACTCAATACTTTTTTACAATGGGCAATTATTATTGCAGTCTTTGTTCCTATTGCATTTGGTTTTGTCATTTTTGGAAAATATGCCCTTCAAGGTGAGTATGATCATTTGCCAGAAAGTTCAAAAGAAATAGAAGACGGCGTATAAAAGAATCTTACATGCATTACCACACTCTTTATTTAGGGTGTGGTAATGATTTTTATGCGCGGAGAATATTGTATATTGAATGAAATGCTGCTTATATGAAGAAGCGATCTGCTCAAATTTCAGGAAGGCTAATTTTTTTTTCAGTTATATTTTTCTTATTGCTGGGGTATCCATTTATTCATATGGCGAATAAGCCATTGAATGTCTTTGGTGTTCCCTTATTGTATTTTTATATAATGTCTTCTTGGTTAGCACTAATATTTTTCCTCATTATTTCGCAATATGTAGGTGTTGTAAAAGAAAAGCGAAATGAGTAAATGGTTTGTCATACTTGCTTCTTTGGGCTATTTGTTGCTGCTGTTTGCAGTAGCTTATTTTGCTGAACATCGACAAAAAGCAGGTAAAAGTATTGTTGCTAATCCGTATGTATATGCTCTATCATTAGCTGTTTATTGCACTGCTTGGACATTTTACGGTAGTGTAGGAAGAACCATTTCTAATGGATTAGACTTCTTGTACATCTATATTGGTCCAACTATTATGGCACCACTGTTTATGGTGGTACTTCGAAAAATTATTCGCATTTCTAAAACGTACAGAATTACTAGTATAGCAGATTTTATTTCAACACGCTTTGGAAAAAATATTTCCTTGGGTATTATTGTAACTGTTTTATGTGTAGTTGGTATTATTCCATATATCTCCATTCAACTCAAAGCAATTAATATCAGTCTTGAATTATTGTCGGCCGGTAACCAAGCTGGTGTATTACAACCTGAGAATTGGTGGGCCGATAGTACACTTTATATTGCTATTGGTCTTTCCATATTTGTTATTTTATTCGGAACAAGATCTGTAGATGCTACAGAAAAGCATGAAGGATTGGTTGCTGCTGTTGCTTTTGAGTCTATTGTAAAGCTGGCAGCATTTTTAGCTGTAGGTATATTCGTAACATATGGCCTATTCGATGGTTATGCATCCATTTTTCAGCAAGCGAAAGATGTACCTGCACTTAAAAAAATCTTCACCTTAGAAGGAGAGGGATCGTACATGCAAATAACAAGTGTGTTATTACTTTCTATGTCGGCAATTCTTTTTCTACCTCGTCAGTACCAAGTTGCTGTTGTAGAAAATACGCATGAAAAACATATAAAGAAAGCATCTTGGCTTTTTCCAATTTACTTGTTTCTGATTAATTTCTTTGTTGTAGCTATTGCTCTTGGTGGATACCTTTTGCTAAATGATAGCTCTTCACCAGATACATATGTAATTTCTCTCCCTTTATATGCCAATCAGCCTTGGTTGGCTTTATTAGTGTATATAGGCGGATTTTCGGCGGCAAGTAGTATGATTATTGTTGAAATTATTGCATTGAGTACTATGATTAGTAATCATATTGTATTACCAGCCTTTTTATCAATCGAAAAAGTACAAGAGAATTTAGACAAAAGCATTCGCGTGTTTATTCAGAATAGTAGGCGTATTAGTATTGTATTAATTATGTTGTTGGCCCTTCTATTCGACAAATTAGTAGCCGAAAAATATTCACTGGTATCTATTGGATTGGTGTCATTTACAGCTGTAGCTCAATTTGCGCCAGCAATGCTAGCAGGCCTTTATTGGAAAATGGTTTCTAAAAATGCTGCGGTTACTTCCATCGTAATTGGGTTTGTTATTTGGTTTTACACATTGGTAATACCCTCTATGGTGGGTGTTGGAATGATTGATCAACAAATCATGACTGATGGGTTATTTGGACTGAGTATATTAAGACCACAAGCTTTATTTGGACTAGAAGGTTGGGATATAATAGCACATGGATTTTTTTGGAGTATTTTTTCTAATACATTTTTTTTATTCTTAGTGTCTTTTCTCTTTCCGCCACAATCGAGGGAGTTGTATCAGGCTGAATTATTTGTTGATATAGATAGAATGGAAATAAGAGGTGAAGAGGTATCGGTTATTTGGAAGGAAACAGCGCAAGTGGAAGCATTACAACAGTTGGTTGCTACTTTTATTGGCGCTGAAAGAACTTCTTCTATGTTTGAATCGTATGCCACTCGAAGAAATTTGTCTTTAAGCGGAAAGGCAGACCCGGCTTTGGTTGGATTAACAGAACGCTTATTAGCAGGGGCTATTGGTTCGGCAGCTGCGAGAATTATGGTTAGAAGTGTTGCTAAAGAAAAGGAGCCTTCCATTGAAGAAGTGTTGCGTGTGTTACAGGAAAGCCAGCAGATTAAAGAAATGAACAAAGAGCTTCGCAAAAAGTCGCTCGAATTAACCAAAGCAACAGAACAGCTTACAAAAGCCAATCAGCAGTTAAAACAGCTAGATGAATTAAAAGACGAATTTTTATACACTGTTACACATGAATTAAGAACGCCGCTCACTTCAATAAGAGCACTTTCTGAAATTGTTTTTGATAACCCAGATTTACCTGAAGAAGATAGGCTGCGTTATTTGGAAGCTGTTATTCGCGAAACAGAAAGATTAAGTCATTTAATTACCCAGGTGCTCAGTTTAGAGAAGTATGAAAACGGCATGCAGCATTTAGAAGTTAGACCAGTTGATATAGCGCAATTATTGCATGACAACCTTGCTTCTATTCAGGCTTTAATTAGCAAAGAACAATTAGAGGTAAAAGTGAATATAGCTTCTTTACTTCCTACCATTCACGCCGATCCATATTTGCTTTCACAGGTGTTTTATAATTTAATTAGCAATGCAATTAAGCATGCAAGATCCAGTATCCAAATATCTGCTCAATTTTCAGATGGCCAATTTTACATTGAAGTAACCGATGATGGCAAAGGAATTCCACTTGATATACAAGATTTGATTTTTGATAAGTTCTTCCAGGCAAAAAACCAAACATTGCAAAAGCCACAAGGAAGTGGATTGGGCTTAGCTATTTGTAAAAAAATTATTGAATTGCATCATGGACAGATTCACGTTCAAAGTGCTCCAAATGAAGGAGCTACATTTCGTGTCATTCTGCCAATGCGCCTAAATGAAGTTGTATGAAAACGCTGTACAAAATTTTAGTGGTTGATGATGATCCATACATTTTAATGTCATTGGAATTCCTCATGAAAAAAAATGGCTATTCTGTTATGATTGCCCGCAACGGCAAAGAGGCGCTACAAGCAATACAACTAGAAGTGCCAGATCTGGTGGTTTTAGATATTATGATGCCCGATGTAGATGGATATGCTATTTGTAAGCAAATTACATCAGACCCTTCTTTGTCGCATACCAAGGTGGTGTTTTTGTCGGCCAAGAATAAAGAAGCAGACATTCAAAAAGGATATGATGCAGGAGCTTCATTGTTCATCAAAAAACCTTTTAACACAAGAAACCTCATGCAAGAAATTGAAAAACTTCTTGCACAGTCAGCCGAAGAACCACCATCCAAATATGAGTCGCATTATCAGCAAAGTATTTTTGAGCCGTCTATGTTTTGGTCGGCCCAAGCTGCACAGATTAGTTGGTATTCATTTCCACAACAAATAATAACAAAAAATGAAGATGGTTTATACAGGTGGTTTTCAGATGGAGTACTCAATATGAGTTATCTCTGTTTAGATGTGCATGTAGAGCAAGGTAGAGGAACACAAACTGCATTGATTTATGATTCACCAGTCACAAAAACCATCCGAAAATATAGCTATGCTGAGCTGAGAGATGAAGTTGCAATTCTAGCTGGCGCATTGCAACAATCGGGCGTTCAAAAAGGAGATACTGTAGTCATTTATATGCCCATGATACCACAAGCTGTGATGGCTATGTTGGCTTGTGCGAGATTGGGCGCCATTCATTCTGTTGTTTTTGGTGGATTTGCCCCACATGAGTTGGCTATTCGCATAAATGATGCACAACCTAAACTGGTATTAACTGCATCTTATGGTATAGAGTTCGATAAAAAAATTCCTTATAAGCCACTTGTAGATGCAGCACTTCAAGAAGCAGCGCATCAACCAGCACATGTAATTGTTTATCAGCGGGAAGGATTACAAGCCACATTGCAAGAAGGCCGAGACCTCAACTGGAATTCGCTTCTACAAACTAGCTCTCCAGTTTCACCTGTTCACATTCAAAGTACAGATCCACTGTATGTTTTGTACACATCGGGTACTACAGGAAAGCCCAAAGGAATTGTACGAGATACAGGTGGATATGCAGTTGCACTGAAGTACAGTATGCAGCATGTGTATCAAGTTCAACAAGGAGAAGTTTTTTGGGCGGCAAGTGATGTAGGTTGGGTTGTTGGACATAGTTATATTGTGTATGCTCCGCTTATTACAGGCGCTACAACTGTTTTATTTGAAGGTAAACCAGTTCGAACTCCCGATGCGGGAGAGTTTTGGCGAGTAGCTGAGGCTCATCAAGTAAAAACATTGTTTGCTGCACCTACAGCTATTCGTGCAATCAAAAAAGAAGATCCAGAAGGCATGTTAAAAAAGCCATATGCTTTGCCACATTTAAAACAAGTTTTTTTAGCAGGCGAACGATGCGATCCAGCAACATATCATTGGGTGCATCAATTATTAGGCATTCCAATTATTGACCATTGGTGGCAAACCGAAAGTGGTTGGCCTATGCTCGGTATACTCACAGGCATAGAAAAGCCTATGCCAAAAGCAGGCTCAGCAGGAAAGCCAATTGCCGGATTTGATGTGCGTATAGTAGGGGAAGACGGAACCCTTCTTCCTCCTAAACAAGAGGGATTGGTTGCTGTAAAATTACCATTGCCTCCAGGCTGTTTATTAGGACTCTGGAAAGATGATGTAGGCTTTCATAAAGCATACCTTGATGCAATTCCTGGTTATTATGTTACAGGCGATGGTGGGTTTAGAGATGAAGACGGATATTTTTATATCATGGGCAGAGTAGATGATGTGATTAATGTGTCTGGTCATAGATTAAGTACCGGCGAAATGGAAGAAATAATTGCACATCATCCTGCAGTGGCAGAATGTGCGGTTGTTGGTATTGCAGATGAGCTAAGAGGACAAAGGCCCGTTGGATTTTTTGTGTTGAAAGATGGATTTGTTTTACATGAAGATGAAATGGAGTCGGCTTTAGTTCAGTTGGTTCGCGATCAGATTGGTGCAGTTGCTTTTTTTAGAACGGCTGTTTTGGTAAAGCGATTACCAAAAACCAGAAGCGGAAAGATTTTAAGGAAAACCATTCGTATGATGGCCGATGGACAACCATACAGCATACCTTCTACCATAGATGATCCAGCCATTTTGGAAGAGATAGAGGAAAAATTGTCAGAGAAAAAGATTGGGATGGCATTTCAATAAGTTGTTGCTACTATTGGAACGATTTTTGGGTGAAGAAGCTAAAATTTGAAGGCATGTTACTTACTCCAGATAATAAGCTCAAGAAACTAATAGTTATTGGTGATCGTGTTTTAATACGCCCCTCCCAGCACAATGAAAAAACAGCTAGCGGATTGTATTTGCCTCTTGGCGTGCAAGAGAAGGAGAAAGTGCAGCAAGGATATGTTATTAGGACTGGTCCGGGTTATGCTATTCCCGTTCCAATGGAAGATGAGGTTTGGAAGGGGGAAGATGAGCAGGTGAAGTATGTACCACTGCAAGCCAAAGAAGGCGATTTAGCCATCTTTTTATTAAGTGGAGCAACAGAAGTGATGTATGAAGGGGAGAGGTATTATATCGTTCCTCAGAGTGCTATTTTAATGCTAGAGAGGGAGGAGGAGTTTTGATATTCATTTGCTTACTTTTGTTTATGTCAATTAAAAGACAACTTCACTTACATAGATAAGCAAGTAGAAATTATTATTAAATGATTTTAGCTGTCCCAATCAAGTTTCCTATCAGTGTTAATAAAATGAGATGGCTAAGTGGTAAATCATAGTTGCTCAGCTACAAGCAAAATATTGCTGGTATGCTTATGAATTTTCAGAGGCCAGCAACGGAAAATAATAAAATCCTAATAAGCTATCATTAATCTTAACTGTACAAATCAGTCTTAAAATACTAATCATTGTAGTTGAATCGTCTACAAATGATTGGTGCATTTTATCTGATACAGTGATCAATGATACTGGGAATTTTCCCAGTATACAGTTTGA
>JAKRSC010000028.1:251603-390271 GCA_022402565.1 Hydrotalea sp.
ACATACGAAGTTGTAAAAACTTTAACCGCGCAATCTGCAGATAAAAAATCTAGTAAGACTTTAAACTATACTTCAACTGGCTATTTTATTGCCTCAAACAATAAATACCTATTTTATACCAAGCCTAATAAAGAAGAGCGACTCATGGGTAAAGACTGGCAGGTTTCTTTTTCAAACTCAGAGCGACATTCATATGGTTTATTTGCAGATACATTGCATAATATAAACTATTTAAATTTTGATTCTTTGATTTATAGATATAGAACAGATGCCTCAGATGAGTTACTAAAAACCAACTTTGTAAGAAAATTTGAACCAGGCTATAGGGTTTGGTTGTTTTCAAAGGAAACTAAATTTTATAAGGGAATGAAACTTGAAAAAGCCAGCTCATTTAACAACAAAAATGAGCTTGTTAAGGAAGTATGGTTCACTAGGGATATACCAAGTAAAGGCTCTCCATACGGTCTTGTAAATTTACCTGGATTAGCTGTTGAAATTTATTCTCCAATATTTAATGAAAGGGCTGTTTTATCTAATATTAATTTTGGAATAAAAATTTCAGAAGAAGAGTTTTGGCCAAAACAATTTAGTTTGCCTTTTAAAGAGATGAGTCCATTACGTGCTAAATAATCAATAATAGTGCGCTTTAGTTTTATTGTCATACTAATCACTTCATTCATACATTTTGCAGCACGTTCTCAGTCAAGTCAAATAGGAATTAAAGGATATTTTTCAGGCGTTGAATTGCGAAAGAATGAACAACTTCGCATTCGGTTTGAAAATGAAAAAAATGAAGTAATTGGGTACTTACCATTATTTGAAAAAAGGGAATTTAGTGTTCAGTTAAACCGATCAGACTCACTTCTCATATTCATTTTAGGAGAAAGCTTTCCAGCAATAAAGTTTAAATCATTATTTCCCCAAAAAGATACATGCATTCATTTTAATATTGACCCTAAAGTGGCTGAATTAGATGAAGTAACCGTATTTTCTCAGCAACCTATTAAAATATCTGGAGATACAACTTTTTATAATGTCAACTTCTTTAAAGAAGTAAATGATTTCAAACTCGTTGATTTAATAAGTAAACTACCGTATTTTACAATTTCAGGAGATGGTAGTTTGTATTTTAAAGCTAAGCCAGTTGAAAAAATTATGATTGAGGGACAAGAGCTTTTTTCTGATAAAGTTCAGCTCCTTATGAAAAATATTCCAATACATTTGATTGAGAAAATTCAAGCATTAGAGAATCAGTCTTCAAGTAAATTAGCAAAATCATTCAAGAATGAAAATCGAGTTTTCTTGAATATAGAATTAGATAATAGCAAAAAAAGCGGAGCAAGGTTTGGCGATTTTTCGGGAGGTATAGGTGACTTAAATAGGTATATTTTAAATATCACAGCATTCCAGATTTCAAAATCCTTGAATATTGGATTTATTGGACAAAATGATCATTCTGGTCTTAATGCGGGTTCAGCTGATTTTAATGAGGTTATGACAGTTTTCTGGGGAAACCCAATTCCCTCTTTAATGAATGTTGGCTCGCCATTTTTTAGATTAATTCCTAGATACGAACAATTCAAATATTTAATTAACAGAAGAAATGATCAAAGAATCCATATTACTAAATCTCTTGGAAAGGAGTTTGTTTTTAGTTCAGAAATTGGATACATAAAAGATTTCAAACAACAAGAATATCAAAATCAATTAACAACACTCAGCAATAATAATACATTTACCAGAAATGAAAATACCACTTGGGTGCAGGACCCAAGGTACATTTATATCAGTACGCAAATAAAAAATCATGAAAACAAGAAGTATAGTTTGGATTTGACAAATACTGTTATTTCAGAAAATACTAATGCCAATGAGCAAATTTTGAATAGAGTACAGTTTGATACTAATTTTTCCAACCTAAATAATGCTCAAAGAATGACGGCTATAAAGTCACAGTTCAATTTGATGCATCTTTTAAATAGTCAATACGCACTTTCATTTCATTTGACATGGCATCATTGGTTTATGAATCAAAACTTTTTAAATAACAGCGATGCAATATCTAGTGCATTTCAAATAAATGATCCCTTGTTTAACATACAAAATTTAATTAGTAAAAATACCCTGTCAAATTTGAGTTTGAAAGTTGATTTAATGAACAAAAAATCAGCCCAGAATATTTATTTTCAAGTAAACAGAGATTTATACAATAATGATCAATCTAATTCATTTTCAAATTTGAATGGCGATAAACTATTTATTTCAGCATTAAACCATATTCATCGATATAATCATACAAAAATTAGTACAGGTTTTAATAAGGGGTTTAATTCATACTCATATAAAATTAGTTTTGATATTACAGCAGGAATGAATATTCTTCATCAATATTCTACAGTTCAAACCAATGTCAAGAATATTGTGCCTAACCTAAAATTTGCAATAAATCAAAAAATATCATCAATAAAAAAAATAGACATTAATCTGCTGACTTCATTTGAGAAAGGCTTACCAGAGATTTCAAGATTTCGAGATTATCCCTTTTTCCAAAATATAAATTCAATTCATAGAAGCCAGCAAATGAATTTACCTAGAGAGCGGATATCCATTTTTGCAACATTTATTGATAAAATGAATTCTTTGCAGAAAAGGAAAATTGCCAATACTATTACTTTAGTTTCAGATATTGATTTGGTATCTTATATTTCTGGCTTAAATTATGGAAGTATATATTCTTTTATAAATGATAGTGCTATAAGAAAGCCAACATTTTTCATTAATGCTTCTTGGTATGCTATGTATTTTCCAAAGACCAGATCCTTATCAGGAAGAAACACATTTGAGGTATCATATTTTCAGGCGCCTTTATTCGCTAATACTCGTATTTATTCAAGTAATAGAATCTCACTCTTAGATGAAATTGAACTTACAGCAAAGCATAAATCATTATACAAATTCAGCAGTTTTTTAGGTTTTAAAATGAATTATTTCACAGTTCCAGTATTGGAAAACAAACAGTTTACTACAGATGTATGGGGGAAATTGAATTTCGATTATTACCATAAAAATCTGACTATTAGCGTTAATAATACCTGCTTTGCAAATAATTTAGGACTCGCAGAATATTCTGCATTATTCTCATTAGATATAAAGTTCAGTTATACACTTCCTCAGAAAAAATATAGTTTAGAGTTGGGTTTTTATAATTTGCTAGACCAAAAAGATTTGCGAATTATACAAAACTCCATATGGTTTCAGCAGTTTACAAGTATTCCTGTATTGCCAAGGAATTTTCTTTTTAATATCAAAAGGGCTTTTTAGTGATATTTTATTGAGCAGCTCAGTTGCTGATTTTTAAGTAAGTGGAAATTTTATAGAATTATCACCTCTTCTTATTGGTTCGCATTTTTTGGTGATTTATGAACCCAAATGCACTGTTTATGGCTTATTCGTATTATAAATCCTAGTTAAGCTATATTTTTATGTCAAATGAAACACTTAGGACCCACTCTTCTTTTTTTATTCACTTTTATATTGTTACGAAGCCAGCCTATTAACCTAGCTGATTCAATTCAAGAAAAGATTAAAACCCTATCAGAGAAAGATAAAGCTGTATTTCTTTATGAAAAGGGTGCTGGGTTGGTTCAATCCAAGCCCTATGAAGCTCAAAAATATTTAACCGCTTCACTCCAACTGTTCCGACGGCAAAACCAAGTTGCAGGACAAATTCAAGCTTTAAACGATTTAGCTTCAACCTATTTGCAAATTGAGAATAATGCCCAAGGCTTAGAAATTTTATTAGAGGCAGAGAAACTCATTTCGCAATCTAAAGCCGATAGTTTTTTAGTAGATACTTATACCAGTTTGGGTATTGTGTATGAACGATTAAACCAGTTTGAATCGGCTATTCAATATTATGAAAAGGTAAAAACACTGCTTCAAAATCAGCGGGCTGGTCCAATGGAGTTGGCGAGGAATTTAACCAATATTGCTCATGCATATGCTGGTTCTGGAAACAGAAGAAAGGCTATTCAAATTTATAAAGAAGCATTACGCATTTGCGAGGAGCATAATATTTATTTTGGTATTGGTTTGCTCAATCAAAATTTAGCAGATGAATATGTTCAAGCAGATATGTATGCATTAGGAATTACGCATGCAGAAAAAGCCATTCAAGTAGCGAAAGAAAGAGATTTGCCCAGAATAGAAGTGGGCGGATTAGAAAATAAAGCTGCGGCCTTAATGAAAATGAAGTCTTATAATGAGGCTTTACAGGTTTTTCAAACTGCTTTATCTATTGCAAAGGATATTAATTACATCAAATCTATTGTCAATATCCACGGATCTATTTCAACCTGTTATGAAGCGTTGGGGAATGCATCAGAAGCACTTCGTTATTTTAAATTGTATACTTCACTCAATGACTCTGTTTATTCACGCGAACAAAATCAGCGATTGCAGGATTTACAAATTGCTTTTGAAACGGAACAAAAAGAAGCAAAGTTGAGGGAACTACAGCAGGCTAATGATTTGCAAGAAGCTAAATCTCAAAGACGACTTATCTTTTTTATTGGACTCTTTTTGACTGCAGTATTGGTTGCAGGGTTGGTTTGGATGCAATCGAAACGTAAGGAAGCTAATTACAAAGCAGCTTCTTTACAAAAAGCTTTGCAGGAAGCAGAAGAAAAGCGGGTCTTACAACAGCAAAAAAATGAAAGTGAACTGAATGCATTGAAAGCACAAATGAACCCTCATTTCATTTTTAATGCGTTGAATTCCATTCAAGAAATGTTTTTATTAGGCGATAAAATGTTGGCGAATGAACACCTCGCAAGGTTTTCTGATTTAACACGTGCAATTTTAGATTCATCGGGTAAAAAGGAAATTCGATTGGAAGAAGAACTAGCTATTTTGCAAGATTATCTTTCTCTCGAGCAACTCCGCTTTGAAGAAGATATGGAGTATCATTTTCAAGTTGATACAACTATTCAGGTAGCTAATGTTACTGTACCTCCTATGTTAATTCAACCTTATGTAGAAAATGCCATAAAGCATGGGCTGCTCCATAAAAAAGGAATGAAAGTGATTAATGTTGCTATCGAGCAAATAGATGCTCATTTGAAAGTAATTATTACAGATAATGGTATAGGCCGAAAACAAGCAGCCTATTTTGCTTCTATGCGACCTAAAAAACATACTTCATTTAGTTCAAGTGCAACCGAAAAACGATTGGCATTATTAAATGACGGCAGAGATCAAAAAATTGGTGTAACATTTGAAGATGTTGATTCATCTAAAGAAGGTGAAACGGGAACAAGGGTTACTTTAATTATTCCTATTCAATCAAACTAACTAACATGCGAGCCATTATTATTGACGATGAGTTGAAAGCACAAAGGGTGTTACAAGCTATTTTAACAGAACACTGTGTGGGTGTAGAAGTGGTAGATATTGTTGGAAATGTACCTGATGCTTTGAAAAGTATTCACCAGAATCAACCCGATGTGCTGTTTCTTGATATTGAAATGCCAGGCTATACAGGATTTCAGTTGTTAGACTTATTACCCGATTCTACTTATCAAGTTATTTTTACTACGGCACATAGCGACTATGCCTTGCAGGCTTTTGAAGTGGCCGCTGTTGATTATTTGCTGAAACCTATTCGTATTCAAAAACTTCAACAGGCTGTAGAACGTGCAAAAAAGAATGTTTTAAATGGAACTAGTTCGCAAGAATCTTTGGTGACATTAAAAACTAATATGAAAAGTTCTATCATTCAACGACTGGCTTTGCCTGTGAATGATGGACTCATTTTTGTAGATGTTCGATCTGTTATTATGGTTGAAGCAGAAGGTGCATATACGCGCATTTTTTTAGATTATACCGATCAGCCATTGCTCATTTCAAAGTCTATCAAAGAAGTTGAATCGGCTTTAGAATTACACCCCGATTTCTTTAGACCACACCGCAGTTACCTCATTAATTTACAGCATATCGTTAAATACCAAAAGAGCGATGGCGGAACTATCTTCTTGAAAAAATCGCTTCATTCTCCCATTGCTAAAGACCGTAAAGATGAATTTCAACAGCGAATTTCAAATATGAAGATCTAGGTGTTTATAATTTTACGAACTTGCCACCATGCAATCGCTGACAATTTTAAAAATTGGTGGACAAGTACTGGATCATGCTGCTTTACTTAATCAGGTGCTTGATGCTTGGTCAAACACTCCAGGACATAAAATATTGGTTCATGGTGGTGGCAAATTGGCTACACAGTTGGCAGAAAAATTGGGTATTCCTCAAACCATGATTGAAGGAAGAAGAATTACAGATGATGCAACCTTAGATGTTGCTGTTATGGTATATGCTGGGTTAGTGAACCAACAACTGGTAGCGGGCTTACAAAGGAGGGGACTGAACGCCTGGGGTTGCTCTGGTGCTAGTGGTAATTTGATTTTATCTAAAAAGCGAGCACCTAAAAATGGGGTTGACTATGGTTGGGTAGGTGATGTGATTGCTATTCATACCCAGTCTATTTCATGGATGTTAACTGCTGGAATTTGTCCAGTTTTTTCAGCCATAACACACGATGGTCAAGGTCATTTACTCAATACAAATGCCGATACCATTGCTCAATCTCTAGCAACTGCTTTGGCATCTAGTTTTCCAGTTAAGCTGGTGTATACATTTGAAAAGGCTGGTGTATTGTTAAATGTTGAAGATGAAGCTTCGGTCGTGCGACGTTTAACTCCAGCTTTATATGATGAAATGAAACTAAAGGGACAGGTACACAGCGGTATGTTACCTAAGTTAGACAATGCATTTGCCGCTTTGCAATCAGGTGTTCAAACGGTTGTTTTAGGTAAAGCCGATGTATTAATTGAATTATTAGATGGTCAATCAGGAACAGAAATATCTTTATGATTAGAAACAGTGCTATACATCAATTACAGCGAAGGACTATAGCTTTATTGGAGGAGTTAGTTCGCACGCCTTCATTTTCTAAAGAAGAAGATCAAACTGCTGCTATTATTCAAACATACTTACAAGAATACGGTATTGCATCTCATCGTTTTTTGAATAATGTTTGGGCCATCCATCCGAGCTATGATATTCAAAAGCCTACTTTGCTTTTGAATTCTCACCACGATACAGTTAAACCTAACACGCAATACACAAGAGATCCTTTTGCCCCAACTATTGAAAACGGAATTTTGTACGGGTTGGGTAGTAATGATGCAGGTGGATGTTTAGTGAGTTTATTGGCTGCCTTTGTATTTTTTTCTTCGCAGGCAGAACTTCCCTTCAATTTGGTTTTGGCTGCAACTGCAGAAGAAGAGATTTCTGGAAAAAATGGCATTGAAGCACTACTTACCTCTAAAGAATTTTTATCGTCGCTGCACTTACAAGAGCCTTCATTTAACAGGTGGTGTGGCATTGTAGGTGAGCCTACTCAAATGAATCTTGCCGTTGCAGAAAAAGGTTTATTAGTTGTAGATGTTACTGTTGAAGGTAAAGCGGGACATGCTGCTAGGGAGGAGGGTATTAATGCTATTTACAAGGCAATGAAAGATATTAGTTGGATTGAAGCATATCGTTTTAGCGAAATTTCGAACTGGTTAGGACCAGTGAAAATGTCTGTGACTGTGATTCAAACCGATAATCGAGCGCATAATATGGTTCCTGAAAATTGTACTTACACAATAGATATTCGAGTAAATGACTGTTATACCCATGAACAAATTATAGAAGTTTTACAAAATCATTTACAGGGTTCCATTCGCCCGAGATCTATACGATTAAGATCTACTTCTATTAATACTTCACATCCTTTAGTGGTAGCTGCATTGCAGTTGGGAGGCAAGCCGTATGGATCGCCAACTTGTTCAGATAAAGCTTTGATGCCTTTCCCAACTTTGAAAATGGGCCCCGGCGATAGTGCAAGAAGTCATACTGCCGACGAATATATTTTGCTTTCAGAAATTGAATCAGGTATCATGGGTTATATTGAAGTAATAGGTCAACTTAAACCAAGTTGGTAATTTATTGTTCGCTCAGTTGGTTTTCTAATAAGCCTTTCGCAATAATTAAAAATTGTTCTGGAACATACACTTCAATTTCACCAAAACTAAGGTAGCTGCTGTCTAGTTTGTTGAGTACTTGAACAGGAACATCATTTTCTTCCAGCTTTCCTTGTATAATAGATGCTTCAGCAATGCTCTTTGTTGCAAACAACATTTTCCATGAATACATGTAGAAATAAATTTATGTAACAAAGTCGCCGTACGTGCGTAAAGTTGATTTGAGCTTATGAGAACCAATTCTATGGCTTTCTTGGTGTAAGTGAACAAATAAAGCTGCAATTACAACTGCTGCAACAATCGTCCAACCATACGGTACAACTTCATCTACGGATGAAGGAATTGGTTTCCCTTTTAATTTTAATATGTAAATCTGTGTAACCGCAATTCCATTATTGAGAAAATGCATCCACACGCTTAGCCAAATGTTTTTGGTAACAAAGAAAATAAAACCAAGTACCAGTCCCAATCCAGCTCTTGGTAAAAATCCAAAAAATGAAAAGTGTACAGCACTAAAAATAAGTGAGGTTAAAATAATGCCAATCCACATATTATGTGTCAACCCAATCATTACCTGCTGTAAGCAACCTCTGAAGAAAATCTCTTCAATAAAAGCAGGAGCAAGAGCGAGTACCGATAAAACAAACAAATAATCGGCCAGCGATTTCATTTGGGTAATTGACTTAATAGCGTTGTTGTATTCCAATTCCATAGCCTTCATCTGTGCCATCCAATCTGGAGGCAAAGGAATTCTTCTATTTAAATCGGCTAAGCTAGCGCTCAGTAATAATCCAGCAGCTGCCAATAAGGTTACAACAATCCATTGTTTGATGCTCATTAACTTAAAAAACCCTATATAATTCACCGCTCTTTTTGAAACAATTTTTGCAAATATGAAGGCGGGTAATAAAAATCCGAATCCTGTGGTCAACACATTTGCAATGGCAGTCAATTTACCATATTCAGGTTTGGTCATGACTGTTCTAATTTCCGAAATGGGTTCATCCATTACAAGAGCAATGAGTCCAAAACTCAAGCTGGCGCCTACTATGAGGCCACCTCCAAGTAGGGCAAGCAATAGTCCAAACTGTCCCCAATATCCTATCAGTGGTCTTTCCTTCATATAATACAAAAATATGCGTGTAACTTCGCACTTTTTAGCGACAATGGTTCAAATAGGCAAAATACAATTACCAGATTTCCCCTTGCTCCTCGCACCTATGGAAGATGTGAGCGACCCGCCTTTTCGTGCAGTATGTAAAGATAATGGTGCAGACTTGATGTACACGGAATTTATTAGCAGTGAAGGGCTGATTAGGAATGCCATTAAAAGTCGACAAAAACTCGATATTTATGACGAAGAGCGCCCAATTGGTATTCAAATTTTTGGGGGCGATGAAGAGGCTATGGCTCTGAGTGCTCAAATTGTAGCAGCTGTTGAGCCAGATTTGGTAGACATAAATTTTGGTTGTCCTGTTAAAAAAGTGGTTTGTAAGGGCGCTGGTGCAGGCGTTTTAAAAGATGTACCATTAATGGTTCGTCTCACTTCAGCCGTTGTAAAATCAACTACTTTACCCGTAACAGTCAAAACTAGGTTAGGGTGGGATGATCAAAGCAAGAATATTGAAGAAGTTGCTGAAAGGTTGCAAGATGTAGGTATACAGGCCCTTTCTATTCATGGTAGAACCCGCGCTCAAATGTATAAGGGTGAAGCCGATTGGGAGTTGATTGCTAAAGTGAAAGAAAATCCAAGAATTAAGATACCCATTTTTGGAAATGGCGATATTGATAGCCCTGAAAAAGCTTTGGCGTATAAAAACAAATATGGCGTGGACGGTATTATGATTGGAAGAGCAGCTATTGGTTATCCTTGGATTTTTAGAGAAATCAAGCATTATTTAGCAACAGGTGAAAAATTACCACCGCCAACATTGACAGATAGAATTGAAGTTTGTAAAAAGCATTTACACAGAAGTGTTGCATGGAAAAATCCTGTCGTTGGAGTCAATGAAATGCGCCGTCATTATGCTAATTATTTAAAAGGGTTACCCAATATCAAAGAGTACAGAAATAAATTGGTAACCCTAACAGAGGTTGGTGCAATTGATGATGTTTTAGATGAAATTGCAAGAGTATATGAGGGGTATGAATTTGAAAGAATGCCTATTCAACTCATCAACTACCACGAAAAGTGTAGTGTTTAACCCCGAAGCATTTGCTTGATTGCAGCCGGAAAGAAAATACTAGTTGGAACGCTGCTCATAATTTTGATTTCTTCTTGCAGACTGGTCTCATTATCTAAAAAGCGAAGTACACGCGTTGCCGGATTTTTCTTAAACAAATCTGCAAATACACTGTAGCCCGGAACTTTTCTTTCACTTAATACACGTAATAAGGTTGCATCGTATAGCTGAAACCTTTCTTGGAAGCTTGTTGTATGCACAAATGGATGGCCTACTCTAATTAAATTTTCTACAATTGCAGCACTGTGTTTTTGTACAAATTGAAAAGTATATCCACTGCTCGCTTTGGTTTGTCCACCTGCAGTTCCAATGAAAATAATGTTTCCTTGTTTTTTTGGAAACTTATAGTTCGTCATTGGAATTACACCATATTCGGTTGTATGAATTTGAAACTGATCAATTTGAAGCGTGTTGTGAATATAATCGGTCAGCGCTTCTTCATAAGTTTCTTGTGGTAATAAAGATTCATTGAATAGTGTGTACTCTACAAGTGCTCTATTTGGAGCCAATGGTAGCATGTACATGAAAGTAGTTCCATAATGCTGGCTTACCCGAAAGTCCATGAATGTTGCAACAGATGGATTAAAATAATCTTTCTCAGTTACAATTTCCCATCCTTTGAAATGTTGATGTAGATAAAAGGTTCCCAAACTTGGCTGAATAGGCTCAAATAGAATACTGTTAAAGACATATTGCGCTTCTATTTTTTCACCCTCACTTATTACAAATGCAGCATTTGTTTCAGTTCCAATTGAATCAACTGAACGGAATTGAATATGCACATTGGGATATGATTTTAGTATTGTAAAGCAATGTTCGTAAAAGTCCTTACCACGTATGACTTTATACGTATAGGGGGCAATTTCTAATAGCGAAGAAAAATCTGGAGAATAGAAATGGATGTTCTTCCATTGATGATGTACCACGTCTTCAAAATAGCCTCTACCACTTTCCCAAAAGCACCAAGTTCGATCGTTTTCTGTCTTTCGTGCCTTGTCAATAATGAGAATTCTCTTTTCTTTCAGAAGAGGTTCTTGTACCAACCTCACGGCTAAGCTTAGTCCCGCAGCACCAGCTCCTGCAATGATATAATCATAAGCTGGCATCATTGTGCTTGTGAAACTGACTTTTGGTGTGCTTTATCTCTTTGAACTTTTTCCCAATATTTTTTTGCTACAATCAACATCCCAAAGCTTTCACCATGTTCTTTGCCAATATGCTTATGATGCATTTTATGTGCCCAGCGAATTGCTTTTACATACGTGTTGTTAGAGCGAGTAAACCATTTGAATCGCTGGTGAATAATTACATCATGCACAAGAAAGTAGGCTAATCCATATAATGCAATTCCAAAACCAATAGCAGCCACCCAATAGTATCCATTTTGTAATCCTAACATAATGCATAGCCAACTTGGGATAGCAAATATTAAAAAGAAGGCATCATTCTTTTCAAAAAAATGTCCAGTAGGTTGATGATGATCTTCATGCAAGTACCATAGAAATCCGTGCATGATATATTTATGCGTTAACCATGTAATTCCTTCCATGATTATAAAGGTGGCCAGTGTAATGAAGACATATAACAGTATCATGCAAAAACTCTTAAAGCGATGAAGAAAATAGTTTGTATCAATAACAAATGCACTGCAAATTGGTTGTTTTTTTCAAATTTCAATTTCTGAAAAGCTACCAATAAAGCAGCACTAATTAGGAACCAACAAAGGTAGTTGAAAAAGGGAACTTCGCCTGAACCCTTCCATTCCCAAAAGCCCAGCATAATAGCACCGGGCTCCATAATCCAGTCAAAGAATGTGGCTAGTAAAGCACCATCAATGATAATAGAAAAGCTGTGAAGACCTGTTCTAATGCGAACATCTTTCTCTCTATACTTATCCATAATCCATTCATTAATGTTGGTCATTAGAATGCCACATCCAAAAACGACCACCATCCAGTTTACACCAATCAATAAGGGTACTTGATTAAAGCGAGGCCCCATGGATGTACCATAAACATAGTTGCCAAATAATCGACCTGTGTGTACTCCAATCATTTCAGTGCCCATACCAGTTATAAAGGCGAGGATGGCAAAAAGCCAGAAACCAATGTTTCTATCTTTTTGATTCCAAATCAACAAGCCAAACATGAGCAACAAGTTCAGCGGTGTATTTGCAATAAACCAATCTTTGTATGGCGAAAACAAAATTCCAATGGCACCACTAACGTGAAATAAAATAGCAATTGCTATTGATATGTCTTTTTTGCTGTACATCTTAGTCCTTACAATAAAGTTACTATCCTTTCAAATGATAATCTTGTGATATTAGCTTGGTCGTAATTTTTGCACTTTGCAAACACAGAGGAATGCCACCGCCTGGGTGCACACTACCCCCTGCTAAATATAGATTTTTTATCTTGGGTGCTGCATTAGGGTGCCTTAAAAAGGCTGCCCACTTTGAGTTTGAGCTAGTTCCATATAATGAACCTTGGTAAGAACTTGTTTTCGACTCAATAGTTACCGGATCTAAAATGGCTTCTGTAGCTATCAGCGGCTCCAAATCTGTTCCCAACATTTGCTTCAGTTTGACTAGAATATTATTTCTTGCCTGCTTTTTTAACTCCTCCCAGTTTTGTCCAACATTAGCCGGAGCATTAATCATTACAAACCAGTTTTCGTGGTTTTCAGGAGCATGTACCCCTTCTTCCATTTTGGAAGTAATATTGATGTAAATGGTTGGGTCGTTGTATAGCTGTTTGCTAACAAAAAGTGCGTTGAACTCTTTCTGGTAATTTTCTGTAAAAAAAATGTTGTGTAGTCCTAATTCAGAAAACGACTGACGAATACCCCAATAAAAAATTAGTGCACTGCTGCTTCTTTCTTGCTTCAATATATTAGCAGCTTTTCTATCTCGTTTAAGTAGATTCTTATAAGTAAAGTACGCATCCATATTACTTACAACTACATCTGCGAAATAATTTTTTTGATTTGCAACGATGCCTTTTGCTTTTCCTTCACTATGAATGATTGACTCAACAGGTGTTTCAAATTCAAAAACAACACCTAGTTCTGTTGCCAGTTTATACAGAGCCTTTGTAATAGATATCATGCCTCCCTTTGGATAAAAAGTACCTTCATTGATTTCCAAATGTGGAATCATTGTGAGCATTGCTGGCGCTTGATATGGGTTGCTTCCATTGTAGGTAGCATATCTATTAAAGAGCTGAACTGTTTGTGGATTTTTGAATGTAGATGTATTGTATTGATGCATCGATTTGAAGAGATGCGCCAATTGAATTGGTTTAAGTGCATCCCTCCAATTAATATTTCGAACAGTTTCTTTTCGATGCAATGAGTGTTCTAAAAAAATATGTCCGGTTTGGTTATAAAGTTGATTGGCTTTTTGAAGATAGTTTAATACCACTTCTGAAGATTCTCCTAAATGTTCTTCAAGTGTTTTTGCAAGTTCTGTTGGATTAGCAGGTGCTTTGAACCGGGTTCCATTGGGATAGAAGTAGTGACAAGCAAAGGGTACAGATTCATAGTTCAAATAATCCTTTAGTTGTTTGCCCGCAGCTGCAAATAATTCTTCTAATAAATGAGGTTGAGTAAACAAACTTGGACCTGCATCGAAAGAATATCCATCCTGTTCAAAGTGACTGAGCTTGCCACCCGGGTAACTATTTTTTTCAAATACGGTTACAGAAAATCCTTTCGCAGCAAGACGAATAGAACCTGCTAAACCCGCAACGCCAGCTCCAATTACTATGGCATTATAACTCATGGGTAGTGTAGTTTTTGTGCCACCACTCCTGCACTTTTGGAAAAGCTATTTTGAACCAAGGCGTAAATTCTTGTGGAGCAATATGTATTTGCTCTTCAATTTTTACAAGCGACTCAAACTTAAAATCTGCTACTTCTTCTGGGTTGGGTTGAATGCTACCTTCGTATTCACCAACAAATACATGGTCGTATTCGTGTTCAACCAAACCATTATCGAATGGTGCTTGATAGGTGAAATCAAACACTTTATTCAGCTTCGTGTGAATCCCCATTTCTTCATGGAGTCTTCTGTTTGCAGCATCTAAAGTGCTTTCACCAGGACGAGGATGACTACAACAGGTATTGGTCCACTGACCACCACTATGGTATTTTGAAAAAGCCCTCTGCTGTAACAGCATATCACCTTTTTTATTAAAAAGAAAAACGCTGAAAGCTCTGTGAAGCAAAGCTTTTTCATGCGCTTCCATTTTTTCCATCACGCCTATTTCATGGTCATTGGTATCTACTAAAATAACTTCATCTCTCATCGCAACGGGGGTATAATCTGGCTAGAGTAAATTAAACTGACTTCGAATACCAGCTTTAGCAAGAATAAACATTTTGCCATAATCTGGAATACGAATACGTTCTTCTAAAATTCGCTCTGGTTGTATTTGTTTTATTTTTTTGAACAGCGATAAATAGTATTTATAAGCTACATACACACCAAACCTAGCTTTCATAGGCAATCGAATGATGCCATCAAAAGCATCATCAAAATCTTTTTGAATATCGGCTTCAATAGCTAGTTTATCTTGGTAGCTGAAGTTTTTAAAATCACAACCAGGGAAATACATTCTATTCAATTGCTGATAGTCTGCTTTCACATCTCGCAAGAAATTTACTTTTTGAAAAGCAGAGCCTAAACTTTTTGCGGCTGGTTTTAGTGAGTCGTACATTTCTTGGTTGCCTTCACAAAAAACATAGAGACACATTAATCCAACAACTTCCGCACTTCCATAAATATATTCTTCATAACCAGCCCTATCATATTGGCGCTTCGAAAGATCCATTTCCATGCTGTACAAGAATGCATCGATCAGTGCATGATCAATATTATATTGGTTAACTGTTAGTTGAAAGCTATGAAGAATAGGGTTGAGGCTAATTTTTCGGTTGATGGCGTCGTAGGTAGCCTGCTTGAATTCAGCCAGCAACATGTCTTTATCATGCTCATGAAATGTATCCACAATTTCATCAGCAAATCGAACAAATCCATAGATATTGAAGATAGGCTGACGAAGCTCCTTATCCAACAAGCGGATAGCAGATGAGAAGCTGGTACTGTACTTCTCAGTAGTGATTTTGCTGCATTGTTCTGATACTTCTCGGAAAAGCTGAATCATAAACCGATTTTAAAGTTAGCTAAAATGTTTCAACACTTCGTTCGCCACTACTTCTCCACTAATCAGGCTGGGAGGCACACCGGGTCCGGGTACTGTGAGCTGTCCAGCATAAAATAGGTTTTTCACCTTTTTACTTCTACAGGCAGGTTTTAAAACAGCCGTTTGGAGCAAAGTGTTCGCTAGTCCGTAAGCATTTCCCTTGAAACTGTTGTACTCTTTTACAAATTCGCTGTATGCAAATGATTGTTTGAATACAATGTGTTCCCGAATGCTTTGTCCAGTAATTCGCTCCATTCTTTCAAGTACTAAATTAAAATAATGATTGCGAACTTCCTCAGTATCACCTTTTAATCCAGCTGCTACGGGTATTAAGAAAAATAAATTTTCGTGTCCTTCAGGAGCGCAAGAAGGGTCAGTTATGGAAGAAGCGCTTACATAAAATAATGGATTTTGAGGCCATGTTTTAGTTACATAAATTTCTTTTCCATGAACTTCAAACGAGCTATCAAAAAACAAGCTGTGGTGCACCATGTTCGATACTTTTTTATTAATACCCACATAGTATAATAAGCAGCTTGGAGCCATTACTCTTGAGTCCCAGTAAGTTTCTGAATAAGATCTTGCAGAGGCTGGCAGTAATTTAGTTTCAATATGATGATAATCGGCACTTCCTACAATTGCATCGGCCTTATATGAACTGTTTTTGGTGTGCACAAATTTGATTTGGTTGCCTTGTAATTCCAATCGATCAACTTCTTCATCGAACTTAAATTCCACACCTAAAGAAAGAGCTAATTGGTACATGCCTTCCACAATGCTGTACATTCCTTTTTCAGGATACCAGGTTCCGCCTTTAATGTCAGCATAATTCATAAGGCTGTACAGGGCAGGCGTTTTTTCTGCCAAGGCACCCAAGAAAAGGACAGGAAATTCCATGAGTTGCTGTAAGCGTGAATCTTTAAAGTGGCTCGCCACATGCGATTTCATAGAATTGAAAACATCTAATTTAAAGATGCCTTTCAGCAAATCAATATCTGCAAATTCTGTAAGAGATTGGCCAGGTTTAAATACCAACTTTTGAATACCCACTTGGTATTTGTAGGCTGCTTCGTGCAGAAATTTGTCGAGTTTAGGTGCACTTCCAGGTTCTAATTTTTCAAAAACATGTCGGAGAGCTTGATAGTCGGCTGGAATATCAATTGGTCCATTTTCGTAGTAAACCCTATAGGAAGGGTCTAATCTGGTAAGCTTGTAATAGTCAGAAACTTGTTTCCCGAACTGTTCAAAGTAGCGTTGAAAAATATCCGGCATCCAGTACCAGCTTGGTCCCATATCGAATTGGAAGCCATTGGCACTAAGTCTGCGGGCTCTCCCGCCTGGCTGGTTGTGTTTTTCTAAGACAGTTACCTTCCAGCCTGCCTTTGCCATGAATGATGCGGCTGACAGACCGGCAAAACCACTGCCGATTACGATTAATGATTTATTCACTGTTTAATGGAAAGATTCAACAGCAATATAACACTATCCGCGTTGAATTTGTTCTTTCAGCAATTTTCTGGCGAAATGTATACGACTTTTAATGGTTCCTAAAGGTTCTTGCAGCATGTCTGCAATTTCGTGGTACTTAAATCCATCGTAGTATAACATAAATGGATTTTTAAAGATTTCAGGCAAGTTGTGAATGGCTGCTTGAATTTCTTTTATGTTAATACCTGCAATGGCTTGGTTGCTAACAGCACCTTGGTTATAGTCGATTAAGAACTCGTTGGGAGTATTATCGAAAATGGTATTTCTTTTTGCTTTTCTGCGGTAGTTGTTAATAAAGATGTTACGCATGATTGTGTACAACCAAGCTTTAATATTGGTACCAACGTGGTATTTATCTTGATTCGATAAAGCCCTGAACAGGGTTTCCTGAAACAGGTCTTTTGCAGCTTCTTGATCGCGGGTAAGTGTAACAGCAAATGGCTTCAAAAACTCTGCATTGTTGATAAGCATTTGGTTGAATTCTGCGGTTGACATAACTTCTTGTTTAATTGTTAACAATGTAAAACTAAACAAATAAATGTACAAACACCAAATTTTTGTCTAAGAAAATATGTTAAAAAATAAAACAAAGTAGGTCAATGGGTTATGAGTTTCTTACAGCTAATTACAAGTCTTCTAATTGTTTTTTTAGTGGGATCACCTCGTTTTTGGACGTTAAGCGGTACCCATAATCGTAGCAGAAATAGCAGGTTTCGCCATTCCGATTGGTAAGTGAATGGGTAAAAAACTGGAAACAAAACCCTTTTTGCGCTAACCTGTCACGGCAAATGGATTTTAGTTCTGGAGTCTTTCTTGAGAAGATTTGCTCCAATAAACGACGATTTCTTGCCAGCAGCTGATTAATTTTTTTGATAGTCTGTTTGGTTTGGCAATTCTGCGTTTTAAAATTGTTGAATTCATTTTTACAAATTGTGCTGCAAAACTTTTTGTCTGAACGCCCCGAAAATTTTTGTTCGCAGTTAAGGCAAGTCTGTTTGGTCATATTATAATCAACGATTTTTAAAAAACTGGGAACTAATTTATAGAAAAATTCAAAAAAACAAAATTTGGTTACCGTTAGTCGTTTGATAAACGATTTAAACGTTTATTATCCGATATAAACGTTTAAAAACGGGTATTTTAGAAATTCTTATTCACATTTGGTTACGATTTTGAAAAGGCGCCTTTCGAAATCGTGTTATAACAATCTATTTTAAAAATCGCCGTAAGGCACAAATGTTGAACTATGAATAACATTAGAAACAAGGTTCAGTTAATTGGGAACCTAGGTGCAAATCCAGATGTTAAAGTACTTGATCAAGGGAAAAAGCTAGCAAGATTTAGTATGGCTACCACTGAAACTTATAAAAATAGTCAAGGTGAAAAAGTAACAGAAACGCAATGGCACAATGTGGTTGCTTGGGGTAAGTTAGCAGATATTGCAGAAAAGTATTTGCAAAAAGGCGCTGAAGTTGCCATTGAAGGTAGGCTTATTACGCGCAACTACGACGACCGCGACGGACAGAAAAAATACATTACAGAAGTAGTGGTTAATGAAATGTTGGTTGTAGGAAGTAAAATAAAGTCAGAGCCAGCCATGGCTAAATCTTAAACTTTTTCAGGCAGCGTAATAATCGTTGCTTGGAGCTGAAATAAGGAAGTATTGTTAAAGGCTTCTTTATGCAAAAATCAGTGGGTTTTACTTTAACGTTATCTGCTATATATTTACCCCCCACAGATGTATTGCTCTGTCAATGCTTGTTATTGCTGCCTGAATTTTGCAGTGTTTCACCTTTGCACATGTTGATTTAGCTAAACAACTTTGGTTGCACAACTGCTTTGAGGTTGTTTATAAATCGCTTTGTGTATTATAGCCCGGCACTGGATTTCTCAGGCATACAGGGTTTCTGTTGAATCATTATTGGTATCCCATTCCATAGAAATCCTTTCAAATTTCTGTTAGGCGCAATTGTAAATCTATGCTTTGCTAGAAATCCATGTGCCCGGTTATATTGTGAGCATAAAACAACTTTCAAATATTAGATAGTTGTATAAAAGATGGTTAAGATGGGTACTGACAATTGACAGTAATTTCAATGTCTTTGGCTATCGCTTTGCCAATCTCGCTTCCAGTAATATTGAAATCCTTCAAAGCTACTTTAAAAACTGCCTTGACAATTATAGTTCCCTTTTTTACTTCAATGGTTCCAGGAACTGAAACTGGCTTACTAATGCCACGCATGGTTAAATTTCCAGTTGCAGTTACTTTATAAGTGCCTTCTTTTTTGAAATCAGCTTCTTTCATTCCAGTAAGCGTGCCTTTAAAATCACCTCTAGGAAATTTTGCACTTTCCATGTAGTCGTCGTTAAAGTGCTCTTGCATTAAGCTATTTGGAAATCGGAATCCTTTTATCAAAACCGTAAACTGCATTTGACCTGTACTAGATAGCTTACTATCTACTTCATTGTTAACTGCCTCAATGTCTTCGGCTGGCGTGCTTGAGAAAAACTTAATCTGACCAGTTTTTGTACTAAATATTTTTTGTGCGCTTACGTTATTAGCTAAGAATAATGCCAATACAAAAAGTGGTGCAAGTATTTTTTTCATATTCAATTATTTTAAGTAGGCGTCTTTAATTTTTACATTACTAGTATAACCTATACAAATGCCTTTGATGGTAACAACAGATCCAACTTCCACTGTCTTCTGCTCTTTTAAAGTACAATCAATAGTAGCAAACATATCATCTGTGCTTAAACTTACTATTGGAAATCCATCTTGGTTGGTGGTTACCTCGCTTACGGTTCCTTGCACTTCTATAGCCTTATCTAGGTAAGTAGTATTTGCTGCATTCTCATCGGTTACAAATGCGGTATTCAATTCGTTTGCGGATACTTGTATAGCTGTTTCTTTTTGCACATCCCTATGGTTGTTTTTGCGATAAACAAATCCATAGTACCAAGCCCCAATTGCTCCAATAAAACTTAGGAGCATAATGTATAAAATGATTTTTTTCGCTTTCATGATACAAAATTACATGTATCAACATATAATTTTGCAAAAGGTTGTAAAATCAAGCTTTATTTAACGTATTGCTGAACGGGAAGTCGGTTTTGTAAGCTTCTAGCAAGTGTCATTTCATCGGCGTATTCCAACTCTCCACCAAAAGCTACCCCACGAGCTATGGTAGTTACTTTGCATTTACCGGCACCAAGGCGTTTTTGGATATAATAAATGGTAGTATCTCCTTGAATATTAGGACTTAACGCAAAAATGATTTCATCAATTTGCTCCTCTTCAATCCGAGCAATGAGCGATTCTACATTCAATTGTTCAGGTCCAACGCCATCGAGCGGAGAAATAACCCCTCCTAAAACATGATAAACTCCATTGAATTGCTGGGTACTTTCAATGGCAATTACATCACGAATATTTTCCACTACACAAATGGTATTCTGCTGGCGCATAGTATTTGTACAGATAGAACAAATTTCACCATCACTAATATTAAAACAACGTTTGCAGAACTGAATTTCTTGCCTCATTTTGGTAAGTGCATCGGCAAGTCTATTTACATCGCCCACTTCCTTTTTTAGTAAATGCAGCACTAAGCGTAGGGCTGTTTTTTTACCAACGCCGGGAAGTTTTGAAAATTCAGCCACTGCATTTTCTAAAAGGGAGGAGGGTAATTGCATGATGAGGCAAAGCTAATATTTCTGGAATCAAGTTAGAAACAACAACTACTTACTCTAAGTTCGGACGAAGCCATTTTTCCGCAAGGTCAATTGGCATCCCTTTTCTTTTTGCATATTGCTCTAATTGATCTTGCTGAATTTTACCAACTCCAAAATATTGACTTTGTGGATTTGCAAAATACCAACCACTTACTGAGCTCGCAGGATACATTGCCAAAGACTCTGTTAATCCTACCCCTATGGTATTGGTCGCATCTAGCAATTGAAAGAGTTTATACTTTTCGGTATGATCAGGACAAGCGGGATATCCTGGCGCTGGGCGAATACCTAAATATTTCTCTTGAATTAATTCTTCGTTCGATAAATGTTCTTCTGAAGCATAACCCCATTCAGACTTTCTAACACGCTCGTGCAAGTATTCGGCATAAGCTTCTGCTAATCTATCTGCAAGTGCTTGTAGCATAATTTTACCATAGTCATCATGATCTGCTTCAAAGCGTTTGATATGCTCTTCAATACCATGAATCGTTACCACAAAAGCACCTATGTAATCTTTTTCTTTTTCGTTTTTAGGCTGAATAAAATCAGCTAGACTTACATTAGGTTGTCCTGCTGCTTTCTGAATTTGCTGTCGAAGGAATTCTAAATGTACATCTTCATTGTTATTACTAGCATTAGGGAGCACTATTGTATCTCCTTCTGAATAAGCAGAAAAGAATCCGTAACAAGCTTTTGGCTGAAGCCATTTTTCTTGTTCAATTTTATCAAGCATACGCTGTGCATCTTCATATAATTGCGTTGCTTGCTTTCCTACAACTTCATCTGAAAGAATTTGAGGAAATGGACCATGCATTTCCCATGCAATGAAAAAAGGTTTCCAGTCGATGTAGTTTCTTAATGCAGTAATATCTGCAAGTTCTTCGGAACGTGTGCCCAAAAATGTTGGTTGAACAGGCTCAAATTTTTCCCAATTTATTTTGAATGGATTTGCTAGCGCTGCTTCGTACGATAAGTAGTTTTTAGCAGTTTTCTTCTTATCGAATCCAGCTTTTAGTTGAATGTATTCTTTTTGTACTTCCGATAAAAACGATGTTTTCTGTTCATCACTAAGTAAACTTCCTGCTACTGTAACACTTCTTGATGCATCTAGTACATGAATAACACCGTTATCGTATTCAGGAGCAATTTTAACGGCAGTGTGCATACGCGAAGTGGTAGCCCCACCAATTAATAGAGGCTGATGCATATTGCGTCGTTTCATTTCTTTAGCAATATGAACCATTTCATCGAGCGAGGGGGTGATAAGTCCACTTAGTCCAATTATATCAACCTGTTCTTTTTCGGCAGTATCTAAAATTTTATCTGCTGGAACCATAACGCCCATATCAATAATATCGTAGCCGTTGCAGCCAAGCACAACACCAACAATATTTTTTCCAATATCGTGTACATCGCCTTTTACAGTAGCTAATAAAATTTTAGCTGCACCAGCTTGGTTATTAAGGCTAATGTCACCAGATTGTTCGGCGAGTAATCTATTTTCTTCTTTTTCTTTTTCAATATAAGGAGTAAGGACAGCCACTGCTTTTTTCATAACACGTGCGCTCTTTACCACCTGAGGTAAAAACATTTTGCCACTTCCAAATAAGTCGCCAACAATATTCATTCCATCCATCAATGGTCCTTCAATCACTTCTAGTGGACGAGGATATTTTTGCCTCGCTTCTTCTGTATCAGCATCAATATAATCGGTAATACCATTGATGAGTGCATGTGCCAATCTTTTTTCAACGGGTTCACCTCTCCATGCTTCATCTTTCTTCTCTTCTTTGCCTTTTGCTTTAACTGTTTCAGCAAATGCAATTAATTTTTCAGTAGCCTCATTGTTATCATTGTTTCTATTCAAGATAACATCTTCACAAAGATCTCTAAGTGCAGGTTCAATTTCATCATATACTACAAGCTGTCCCGCATTCACAATACCCATATCCATGCCTGCTTTAATAGCGTGGAATAAGAAAACAGAATGCATAGCTTCGCGGACATGATCGTTTCCTCTGAATGAAAATGATAAGTTACTTACGCCACCACTAATTTTACAAAGCGGCATTAAACGTTTGATTTCTCTTGTTGCTTCAATAAAATCAACTCCGTAATTATTATGCTCTTCTAGTCCAGTTGCAACTGCAAAAATATTCGGATCAAAAATGATATCCTGAGGAGCAAATCCAACTTGTTCTGTTAATATTTTATAAGCGCGGTGACAAATTTCAACTTTTCTTTCTTTAGTATCTGCTTGTCCAACTTCATCAAATGCCATCACTACAACAGCAGCTCCAAAATCCTGACAAATAGAAGCTTGTTCAATGAATTTTTCCTCTCCTTCTTTCATTGAAATGGAATTCACAATACATTTTCCTTGTACACATTTTAATCCAGCTTCAATGATTTCAAACTTTGAGCTATCAATCATGATAGGGATTCGCGCAATATCTGGTTCGCTTTGTAGTAGGTTTAAAAAGGTAACCATAGCTTGCACTCCGTCTAATAGTGCATCATCCATATTCACATCTAATACCTGAGCGCCATTTTCTACCTGCTGTCTAGCAACAGATAACGCTTCTTCATATTTATTTTCTTTGATGAGGCGAGCAAACTTCTTGCTTCCAGTAACGTTTGTTCTTTCACCAACATTAATAAAGTTAGTTTCAGGTCTTACCACCAAAGGTTCTAAACCCGATAGGCGCATGAAAGGATGAATAACTGGTACCATATTTTAAGCTTACAAACGATTTAATTGGTTTCTTCTAGTTGAGTAACTACTTGTGGGCGTTTTCTTGGAGCAATTTTTTTCACATGATCGGCAATATGCTTGATGTGATCAGGTGTAGTGCCGCAACAGCCTCCAACTATATTTACAAAACCTTCTTTTGCCCAGTCTTCTAAAAAATGTGCAGTTTCATGGGGCTGTTCATCATATTCTCCCATTGCATTTGGCAATCCAGCATTGGGGTAAGCCGAGGTGAAACAGGTTGCAATTTGACTGAGTTCTTCAATGTGTCCGCGCATTTCTTTAGCTCCAAGTGCACAATTCAAGCCAACACTTAAAGGCTGTGCGTGCATTACAGATATGTAAAAAGCTTCTAAAGTTTGTCCACTTAGCGTTCTTCCGCTGGCATCTGTTATGGTGCCACTGATCATGATGGGCAGTGGATTTTGTTTTTTCTTTTTGAAATATTGCTTGGCGGCGAAAATGGCCGCCTTTGCATTAAGGGTGTCAAATATGGTTTCAATTAATAATATATCAACTCCACCAGTAACCAAACCATCAATTTGCTCTGTATATGCTTCAACAACTTCATCAAATGTTACTGCTCGAAACCCGGGATTATTTACATCAGGAGATAATGAAAGCGTTTTATTCAATGGGCCAATTGCACCTGCAACAAACTTAGGTTCTTTGTTTCCTGTTTTTTCATGGTATCTTTTAATAGCTTCCTTAGCACACTTGGCAGCAGCTACATTCAGCTCGTGTGCCAACGATTGCATATCGTAATCGGCCTGAGCGATTGTGGTACTACTGAATGTATTTGTTTCAATAATATCTGCACCTGCTTCTAAGTATTGCAAATGAATACCTATAATAATTTCTGGTTGAGTGATGCATAGCAAGTCGTTATTACCTTTTACATCTGAATGCCAGTTGGCAAAGCGTGTTCCTCGGTAGTCGGCTTCTTCTAACTTATGCCTTTGAATCATGGTACCCATGGCACCATCAATCACTAAAATTCTGTTTTCTAATTCTTTTTGAATATCCATGCTTCGAAAAATTAATTACAACATAACCGAAGGATGGAACGCTGAAGAGCCCGGGGGTGCTGGTAGACGTTTATTAGTTCAATCGGTAATGCCATTCCATAGGTTGAACAATAAACAAATCCGCCTATGGTAGTGCAAATGTAGATATAAATTGTAAATCAACAAGAAAAGCCTCCCAAATGGAAGGCTTTTCAAGCTTGTTTAAAGTAATTTAGGCTTTAGAAGGAGCGGGTTTAAGTTGCCCCATCCATACCTTTTTACCTTGAATTCGTTTTACTAAGAACATAATTCCTACCAAGATAAAAAAGAGTGGTCCAGTAAATCCAAGTAATGCTACAAACTTATTGCCATAGAATCTTTCCATAGGTCTTTTGATTCTTTCAGCTATTAAATACATACTTGGTACCATTGTTAGAGTAAGGAAAAATGCAAACACCAAGCCGTATATAATGGTCCAACTTAAAGGTCCCCAGAAAATAACACTATCTCCACCAAAGAAAATTTTAGGGTCAAGGTGTTGAAATAGTGACACAAAGTCAATGTTGAATCCAACAGCCAATGGTAGTAAGCCTAAAATAGTTGCAATAGCTGTTAATAGAACTGGAATAATCCTAATTTTTCCTGCTTGTATTGTAGCTTCTTTAACGCGCATCCCTCTTCCTCGCAGTTCATCAGTAAATTCAATTAAGAGAATCGCATTCTTCACAACAATTCCTGATAAACCCACAACACCTACACCTACCATAATGGTTGGTACATCCATTTTTGTTAAGCCAATTCCTAGCATAACACCAATGATACTAAAGAAGATTTCGGTAAGTACAATGAATGGTTTGCTGAGGGAGTTAAACTGAAGTACCAAAGTCATGAAAATTAGTCCAAGTGCAATCATAAGTGCCCAACCTAGGAATGAAGAAGTTTCTGCTTGCTCTTCACCTTCACCAGTTTGTTTAATTTGAACACCTTCTGCTGCATAACGCAGTTTGAATTTTTCCAAAACAGGGGTTAGCCTAGCATTTACATCAAATGGCGTAAATCCAACTTCAACATTGCTATATAAGCTAATTACTCGCTTATAATTTTTTCTTCTAATTCCACCTGCAGTATTTGTATAATCAACACTTGCAACTGCTCCTAAAGGAACTTGTTTAATTTGTCCAGTAGAGAAATCACGAAATGTGATTTTCATATTCATTAGATCGGTAATATTATTTCTTTGTAAGTCGTTGTATCGAATTTGAATTTTGTATTCATCTTCATCAATCTTTAACTTACTTGCTTCTCTACCGAAAATAGCAGTTCTTAATTCAAAACCAATTTGACCAGTGCTTAAACCTGCCGCTAAGGCTTTTTCTCTGTCTATGTTGATGCTGATTTCTGGATTTGTTAAATCAATATCCATTTTTAGGTTTTCTATACCATCAACTTTAATTGTATCGAGATAGTTTTTAAGCGCAACGGCTGTTTGTGATATTGCTGTAAAATCTTCACCTATTACTTCAATATTTACTGGAGGTTGCGTAGGAGGTCCACCTTGTTCTTGGTCAACAGTAATTAAAGCACCTGGAATTCCTTTCATGACACTTCTAAATGAATCGAGGTAAGGCGTAGTTTTTTGCCCATGTCTTTTTTCAAACTCAACAAATGAAATTTGAATTCTTCCCAAATTACTCTGTGTACTTCTGTTGGGATCATTAGGATCTGTTGCTCCAACTGCAACGTTACTAATAACACTTTCAACTATTGGGTTATTATCACCAAGTACACTAAATACTCTTTTTTCTAATTCAGCAGTTACGCTATCTGTATATGAAGTTTTAGTGCCAACAGGCATTTTAAGGTACACATAGATAATATTAGGGTCTCCGTTTGGAAAAAACTGAATATTAGGTTCTCTAATTACTACAAATACAAGCGCAAGAGGAAAAATTAAAAACATAACAACTAGTGACCAAACAGGACGAGTTCCATGTAATACCCATCTTAAAAGCTGCTCATATTTATTCATGAGCTTGGGTAAAAATCCCTCCTGAAATGTATAAATTACATCTCTCAGAACAAATCTGTTAAATACGCCTAGGATAGCTAATAGCCATAAAAAGTTTGCAAAACCATGCCATCCCGAAATATGAAGAATTCCTCCCAAAACAATAAACATCCACCAATACCATTTTTGGAAGATAGCTTTCTTAGGCTCATCATGCTCTCTACCTTCTGGCTTCATTGTGCTAACTGCAAAAACCGGGTTGAAAATAAAAGCTACAATCAATGAAGCAGCTAACGTTAAAATGAGCATGGTAGGTAAGTAAATCATGAATTTACCAATGATACCTTTCCAGGCTAACAATGGGAAGAAAGGAGCAAGTGTTGTTACTGTACCTGCTAATACAGGTATGAATACTTCACCTGCAGCTTCTTTAGCAGCTCTTACTACAGGAACTCTTCCGTTTCCATAAATTCTATGTGTATTCTCAATTACAACAATTGCATCATCTACTATTATACCCAGCCCAAAGAGTAAAGCAAAAAGTACAATAAAGTTTAAAGTAATTTCAGTTCCAACGATATAGTTGCCGAGGGGTAGAAATAAAAATGCAACAAATACTGAAAGTGGTACGCTTAGTGCCACAAAGAAGGCGTTGGTAACACCCATGAAAAACATCAATATCAATAAAACCAATGTGAAGCCAATGATGATTGTATTCACCAACTCATTAAATGAAGTTTTGGTTTGTTTACTTTGATCACCTGTAAATACAACACTTAAATTTTTTGGAATTTGATTGGTTTTAAACATATCATCTACAGCTGCTTTTACAGCATCTGCAGTTTCAATTAGGTTTTCACCAGCTCTCTTCACAATGTTTAACGTAATTACATTTTTGCCATTTAAACGGCTATAGCTTTCTTTTTCTTTAACTGTATCAATAATTTGTGCAATATCTCTCAGATAAATACTTTGTCCATAAATGTTTTTTACAATTAGCTGTTGCATATCAAATGCAGAGACAAACTGCCCTTTTACACTTAAAGAGCGCTTCATATTACCTACTTCAACTAAACCACCACTCACATCTCTATTTTCATTAGAAATAGCTTGGGCAATATCATTGAAAGATACTTTTGCAATCTCCATTTTAGCTTTATCAACATTCACTTGAATTTCTCTTTCAGGTGCGCCAACTATTTCAGCCTTACTAATCATAGGCAGTTCTTCAAATCTGTCTTGAAGCTTATCTGCATATTGTTTCAACTTAACGGCATCATAATCACCACTTACGTTGACAAACATAATTGGCAAATCACTAAATGCAAACTCCTGTACGTTTGGCTGCTGAGTTAAGTCGTTTGGTAAATCTGTTTTTGCTTTGTCAACTGCGTTTTTTACTTTTTCTTTTGCTATATCAATTTTTACATCTGTTTCAAATTCAACAGTAATTAAACTGAAATCTTGTTGAGAAATAGAATTTACTTTTTTGATTTTAGCGCCTGTTAACCCTTTGATTTGTTTTTCAATGGGACGAGTTACCAAGTTTTCCATGTCTTTGGGCGATGTACCAAAGTATATGGTAGTTACACTTATTGTAGGCACTACAATATCTGGAAACTGTTCTTTAGGTAAGGTTTGAAATGTATTTAAACCAATAAGAGTAATAATGATTGTGAAAATGTACATTGCTGTACGATTGTCCACAGCCCAACTGGTGGGTTTAAACTCTTTAAATTTTTGTGATAAGTCTTTTAAGACTGCCATATAAATAGTTTATGCGTGCAAAAATTTTATTTGATGTCAACTATCTGACCATCGTACAAGTCTTGAAATCCTTCTGTAATAACCTTTTGTCCAGCAGTTAGACCTGTTTTCACTTCTATGTAAGTACCGTACAACTCACCAACGGTGATCATTTTTTTAGATGCAATGATTTTTCCATTTTTATTTTCTGCTATAAAAACATATTTACCTTTTTCATCGGTCTGAACAACATTTACTGGAATAGTTATTGCATTATTATTTACGTAGTCTTGAATTTTAAGATTGGCTACTTGATTGGGAAGTATAGAAGCGTCATATGGAATAGATGCTTCTGCTGTAAAAGCTCTGGTATTTGGATTAATTGATCTTCCTGCAATTTTTATAGTGCTTTTAATTTCTTTATTTAAGTCAGGTAAATTCACTACAACTGGTACACCTACTTTTACCTTACTCAAATAATTCTCGGGAACATCAGCAACAACTTTAAGTTTAGATGTATTTACAATTTTAATTTGTGCCCCAAGCGCCCCAATACCTGTAAATGTTTCTCCTACACGAACATTTACTTCATCTGCAATGCCTTCTACATCGCTATACACTTTAGTCGTTTTCAATTGTTCTTCAGCAACTTTTACTTGCTCTTGTGCCGACAATAAGTTTTTCTCTAAAGTTTCAACATTATTTTTTGCTTGAAGCAGTTGTACTTCAGTTCCAATTCCTTCATTCCAAAGATTTCTTTGACGCTGGTAGATGTTTCTGGCAAATTCTAATTGTACATTAAGAACTTCAAGATTTTGTTCAGCTGCTTTTACATTCTGTTTAATTACACCATCATCTAGCGTTGCTACAAGCTGACCCTTCTTAATAAAGTCACCTTTTTTTATTAAAAGTGATTTTACTAATCCACCCATTCCTCTTGGAGCGATATAAGAGATATCCTCTGCATCAATTCTAGCCTGTAAATCTATATAGTGAGTAAAGTTTTTTACCTGTAGTTCTTCTACTGCAACCAATTTTAGAGCGCCTGTTGAAAGTGCAGAACTATCTAGGCTAGTAATTTCCTCTTCTAAGGCTTTAATTTTTTGACTAAGGATATCTGCATCACTTTTCAGTTTTTCTAATTCTTGCTTTTTTGATTCAAGACCTTTATCCGACTTTTTAGAGCTACAAGCTGTAAAAGCAAGTATTGTAACTGAAAGTAAGCATGCTAGTTTTATATAATTTTTCATAAAAATTCAATTGATTTTAATTAGACGATTTTTCTGAAAGTTTACCAAGAGCTTTCATATAATTAACTTTAGCAATAAGTGCATTATATAGCGCCGTAAAGTAATTACTTTGAGCATTTTGTAAATCGGTATCAGCAGTTAATACTTCAAAACTGCTTCCAAGACCTTGTTCGTATTTTTTCTTGGTAGTGTTATACACATTTTGGGCCAGTTGCATATTCTTCTCAGATGCATCCATAATTTTTAAGTTATTCACCAATGTTTTTCTGGCCACTGTTTTTTGCAAGTCAATACTTTGTTCTACATTTTTAATAGTGTTTTGATGCTTTTGTAAATTGTAGCTTGCTTCTTTAATTTTTTGATTCTTAGAAAATCCACTAAAAATTGGCATGTTCACCTGTAATCCAACTATTGAAGTTTGGAACCAAGGATATTGCGCACCTCTTTTAAAGAAGTCGAATTGTTGTCTTTGTGCATTTTCACTAAAATTCCAAAAGGCTGCTAATGTGGGAAGCTTATTTAGTTTATAACGTTGAACGTCCATTTCTAATAGCTTTCTTACCTTCTCTAGCGCTTGAATCTCATTTCTTTGGGCATACTGAAAGTTAGCCTCATCTAATATCCCATTTTTTACATCTTGAGTTGATAGTTCTGAAATAAGAATGACAGAATCAGTTTGCGGGATACCAAGTTGAAATTTAAAATTTGCATAACCTCCATCCAACATAGATGAAAGTTGAGCCTTAGCATTCATTAAATTATTTAAACCAACTTGCGCTTTGTCTATATCTAATTTTTCTGCAAAACCGTTTTTGTACATCTGTGTCATGTCTTGCACCAGCTTTAATAATCTTGATTCACTTTCAGTGAGAAAATTCAACTGTTTTTGTGCAATAAGTACAGCATAGTATGCATTCATTACATTTTCTCTTACTTTATCTTCTCCAACTTTGTAGTTTGCTTCTGCATACTCCATAGCTGTTTTTCTTGCTTTTAGCCCAATAAAAACATCTGCCTGAAATAATAATTGTTGTAATGTAAATCCAGCACTGGCAGTCCATGGCACACCAAACTGAGCTGGAACATTTCCGAACTTTTCGGGCATTTGAATTGGATTGCCATTACCATCACGGACACCTTCATTGGTTAACACACCGTAAACAGCAGGTGAAATAAAATCTGGTATTACAGTAACCGGTATTGCAAATAATCTTTGCATAGTAATATTTGCAGTTACTTGTGGATACGCCGAACCTTCTATTTCCTTATTCTTAGTTTGTTGTAGTGCAATATCCAGTTTTAGGTTTTTTAAGTCTTGCACATTTTTTATAGCCATGTCTATGCTTTGTTCTAGCGTTAGCGAATGCACTTGTTGCGCTTGTAACGGCTGAGAAAAAAACAGAGAAGCAATAAGACCAATAAATAGGTGCTTCAATTTTGAATTCATATCGATTGTGCTTGTTTGTATTTGTAAATTAATTTTTGACCTTTTGCAGTTGATAAACCAAATAAAAAAAGTTCCATTAGTTTGTATTCTACATCAAATAGCGTGTACTTGGTTGGAGGAAACAAATCTTGATTAAAAGGAATGAAAATGCTATCAATTCTTAGCCTTGCAGCTATATCTACAGGAACATCTTCTCTATAAAGTCCTTCTTTTATACCTCTTTCAATATTGTTGCTTACTACCGAAAGCATGAACTTATTCATGTGGTCTTGAAAAATCTTAAATGCTGCTGGATGATATTTGCGCAGTTCAAAAATGATAGCTGGATTCATATTGGCTAACATTTCTCGAAGCATTTCTATTGCCATAAAAACTTCATGAATGGCATTGTCGCTTTCTGCTTTGTGTCTAGCACATTCTTGGTGATCTTTTTCAATTTCACTTCTTAAAACAGCTTCTACTAGTTGGTCTTTGTCTGAGAAGTGCTGATAAATTGTTTTTTTGCTTACCCCTAAATGAGCTGCAATTTCATCCATTGTAACGCTCTTAACTCCGTAAGTAAAGAAGAGGTTATGGGCTTTTTCTATAATTCTCCTTGCTGTTTCCATAGCGGGTGCGAAACTAAGAAAACTATTAATACATAAAAAGTTTCCAAGTGAAATTATTATTAATTTTGATTCGAATAGCCTTGTAAACGGATAAATGGGCCAAATCAACCATAAAAGGAGGTTTATTTGGTGTAGTTTTGCTGAAAGTTGGTTACACATGTTCGATCCAAAAAATAAGTTCAGCTTTCAGTTCTTTCTTGCCAAGTTCCTGCGCCATTTTTTTCAGGGACTTATAGTAATGGCCCCTATTGGAATAACTATTTATGCAGTTTGGTTCTTATTTAACTGGGTAGATGATATTTTACCTAATTTCTTGCACACTATAGCACCATCTATGATAGGTTTGTATGAAGATGGTTCTCCAAAGAAGATACCTGGATTAGGCTTTGTTTTGGTACTTTTCTTGGTTTGGTTTGTTGGATGGTTATCTTCTCTTTTTATTGTAGGAAGACTGGTTGATGTGTTTGATAAAGTCTTAGAAAATACACCAGGCATTAAATTAATTTATACCTCTGTTAAAGATTTTTTAGAGGCGTTTGCAGGAAATAAGAAAAAATTTAATCAACCAGTTTTAGTTGATGTTGATAATAATAATATGTGGCGAGTGGGGTTTATTACCCAACAAACAGCAGTTGATTTTGGACTGCCTGAGCATGTTACAGTTTATATACCATTTTCTTATGCTATTTCAGGTATGACTTGTTTTGTACCTTCAGAAAGAGTTAAACCTTTAAAAAATATCTCGGCCGCCAATGCAATGAAATATGCTGTAAGTGGTGGTGTGAGTGATGTAGAATAAGTATGCCAATCCATAATTTTAATTCTGGTCCGTCTATATTACCAAAGTCTGTGTATGAAGAAGCTGCTCGTGCAGTTATTGAATATAATAATACTGGCTTATCAATTTTAGAAATTGGGCATAGGACCAATTGGTTTATTCAAATAATAGAAGAGGCGCGTTCTTTAGTAAAGGAATTGATGGGCATTGGAGGTGAATATGATGTTCTTTTCCTTCATGGTGGGGCAACTACTCAGTTTATGCAAGTGCCCATGAATTTTTTAGATCAACAGGCAAGAGCTGCTTATACCGATCACGGAATTTGGGGCTCCAAGGCTATCAATGAAGCAAAAGTTTGGGGTGAAGTTGATGTGGTTCAGTCTTCTGCTAATAGTAAATATGATCATATTGATCGGCTCGAATTTCTCTCTAACAAACATAGCTATCTACATATTACTACCAATAATACCGTTGAGGGCACACAGGTTCATCATTTGCCAGAAACAAATTTGCCCATTATAGCAGATATGAGTAGCGATATTTTTTCGCGGCCATTTCCCTTCTCAAAATGTTCATTCATTTATGCTGGAGCACAAAAAAATATGGGTGCAGCAGGTGTTACCATGGTAGCTATACGCATCAACGATTTGCCTTCAATCAGCAGAAGTATTCCGCCTATTATGGATTATAGAAAGCATATTGAAGCAAATTCCTTGTTAAACACACCTCCAGTTTTTGCAGTCTATGTAAGTCTACTCACTTTGAGATGGATAAAAGAGCAAGGCGGATTGGGTGTTATGGAAAAAAGGAACCACGAAAAATCTGAGCTGCTCTATAATACTATTGATGCATTACCAGTTTTTTCAACTTATGTGGCTCCATCCTCGAGGAGTCAAATGAATGCAGTATTTTTTATTGAGGATGAATTATTACAGCAGCAATTCTTAGATGAGTGCAAGGAATTAGGTATGATAGGTGTGAAAGGGTATAGAACAGTTGGAGGAATTCGTGTTTCTATGTACAATGCCTTACCATTAAGCAGTGTTCAAGAATTCTGTAGCTTAATGAAAGATTTTGCTAGACGAAAAGGTTAGTGGGCCATATCATCATACCCTAAAGCAATATCATTATTGGGTTGATTGGTGCTTCTCTTTTCTTGGTTCCTAATTTCTCCAATTACTTGGGAGTGCTCTAGCCCATGTGTTTGTCGAATAAAATTTCTATATGAACCATATGTTTTTATAATCTGTATGCCTTGACCTGTTAAATAAATAAAACCATTTTTGCCAAAACCTATAGAAGGTTTTATGAGCTGGGTTGCCAATAATAGTTCTCTTAAATGTTCACTTTGTCTCTCATCTAATTCAAGTCCGGCAGGTACTAGAATATCTTTTTCTAAATGCAATTCATTCTTATCTAAATTCTGATAAAGTTGCTGAATAACGTATTCAATCACATCATCTTCTGTAACGGTTTTAGTATTTTGTTGTTCCATAGTAGATATTTTAAAGAAAGTTACAACTACTCTATTAAAAATCTTTTCAATTAATTATAAGTTCTCGTTAAAATGCCTTCCAACCCTGTGCAGTAATATCAAATGTATTACCACCCTTTGAAATTATTTTATGACCTTCATCTAAATCAGCCATATATCCAACTACGCTAATTTCTTCTTGAAGAGTCAGCTTTTCATAATCGTCTTGACGAACTGTAAAGATTAACTCATAATCTTCGCCTCCATTTAAAGCACAAACGGTTGGGTCTAATCCAAATTTAAATGCTGCCCTTCTTGCGTCTTCGTGAATTGGCAGTTTGTCTTCATAAATGCGACAACCAAGTTGACTTTGTTTACACAGATGTAACACTTCACTACTCAGACCATCACTAATATCCATCATGGAAGTTGGTTTAATTTGTTGGTCTTCTAAATATTGAATAATATCTTTTCTAGCTTCAGGCTTTAACAATCTACCTACAATAAAAGCTTCATTTTCTAAGTCGGGTTGAACTTGCGGATTCTCTAAATAGATTCTCTTTTCCCTTTCCAGGAGAGTTAGTCCAAGAAATGCACCACCTAAATATCCAGATACACAAATCAAGTCTCCTTTTTGAGCTGTACTCCTTTTCACAAACTGATCTGGTGCAACTTCACCTAAGGCAGTTACAGAAATTAGTAATCCTTTATTAGAGCTAGATGTATCTCCACCTATTAAATCAACACCATATTTATTGCAGGCACTAAGTATTCCTTCATAAAGCTCTTGCAATGCCTCTACACTAAACCTATTACTGAAAGCTATGTTTACTGTAATTTGCGTAGGCTGCGCATTCATAGCATAAATATCACTTAAGTTAACTACTACCGATTTATAGCCTAAATGCCGCAAGGGCGTATAGGTTAAATCAAAGTGTATTCCCTCTACCAATAAATCTGAACTGATCACTGTTTGTTTCCCAAAATGATCAATAACAGCGCCATCATCGCCTATACCCAATATGGTAGATGCGTGTTGTAATTCTACATTTTTAGTGAGATGGTCAATTAGCCCAAACTCTCCCAAACTACTTACTTCTGTTCTTGTGGGTGTTGACATGTATTATGCTTTTAAATTTCCTTTAATCTCTCCACCCTGCACAACTGCTAACATATCATCGTGAATTAAACCGTTTGTAGCCAATAAGTGCGGCTGATAAGGTGAATAATAATTGCCTTCAAAGTCTGTAATTTTTCCTCCAGCTTCTTCAACCATCAAGAATCCAGCTGCACTGTCCCATGCCTGTAGTTTGTGTTCATAGAAGCCATCAAATCTACCAGCTGCAACCCAGCATAAATCAATAGCAGCGCTACCTAGTCTTCTAACAGGAATCCCTTTTCTAATAAATTTTTCAAAAACTTGCAATGGGCCATTCGGCATATCTAGGTAAGTATAGGGGAAGCCAGTAACCAAACAACTATGAATTAACTCGGCTTTTTTACTCACATAAATTCTTTTATCATTTAAAGTAGCGCCACAATTTTTTTCTGCTAAATAAAATTCATGCATAAATGGATTGTAAACGGCACCAAGAATCATTTTGCCTTCTTTTTCTATCCCAATAGAAACACAACAAATTGGGATACCATTTGCAAAATTTACAGTACCATCAATGGGGTCAATAATCCATTTATAGGTTGAATCTTGTACAAGTTCACCTGATTCTTCACTTAAAATAAAGTGGTCAGAAAATTTTGTTTGAATAACTTCAATAATTGCTTTTTCTGATGCGTGATCTGCTTCGGTGACTAAATTATTGATGCCTTCTTTATTTGAAATAGTAAAACTTCCGTTGAAATAAGATGTAAGCACCTCGGCACCTGCTCGGGTAGCTTCAATTAGAGTTTCTTTAAGCATTTGCAAATGTACATTGAAACTCGTGAATCTTATTTTGAAATGCCAGGCCTATCTGGAATTGTTTTATCAAATTCATTATCCCAGTTTGCCCTTATTGTAATTTTTCCTTCTATAGGTAATACAATTTCAGGTTGTTTTTTTAACTCAAAATTTCCAGTATCCCACTTTAAGTTTTTGTTTTTGTCAAAAAGAATCTTTAGCTCGTAGCTGCCAGGTAAGATTCTGTTTTTTAAGAATGTGCGGTCTTTAAGTGCAATGGATTCAACCAGCTGACTCTCTTGGTAAATGAGTAAAACAGGGTGTTGACTTGTATCTAAATTGCTGAACTTTATTCGTAGTAAGCCATATTCTTTCTCATCTAAAGTTCTGAACTTTAATGTATCATTTTTAAGAATTGTTTTTCCCAAGGAGTCAGCAAACGCATTCTTTTCAATTACTATTTGGTATTTATTGCCTGCATTCCAATTGTGTTGTATGCTTACTTCTTGTTGAAGTGTATCAAAGAAAAATGATTCTATTTTTTTAGACGCACCAGTTGAATCGGTAAGTTTCCATAAACTAGGATTTACTTGGGTAATTTTATCATTAAATCTAAATCGTAATGGAAGAAGAAGATTTTGCCCTCCATTCTCTAAAATTGGCAATGCTTTTAACGCTTCATCTTTTTTTCTATTAGCAGCTCTTTGCGGGGGTGAAGTTTTTGTAAAAGCTTCAAATGCATATAAGACAGGCGTATTTTCAGTCACACCATTTATAATGATAGGTTGATCTAGAAATGCAAATCGTTTTGTACTATCATCGTACTTTTTTGTAAAATCATTTGGAACAACATATAATCTGTATAATCCAGATGGAAGATATTTAAAATTGAATTTACCTTTACCATCTATTCTTGTAATGTAGGGCGGAGTTAATTTCTTTACTGCACTATCGTCTAGATTTTGATGTAAAACTGCTAATAATGTGGAATCGGTTTTTCCAGATTCAGCAAGAAGTACTTTTCCTTCTAGTGCAAGGGTATCTATATTATTGCCTGTAGAAAATACATAGCTAAATCCAGTAGCAATATTCCCTTCATTCACATCTTTAATTGCATTCCCAAATTGAAAAGCATAAGTGGTATTAGGTAGAAGACTATCCTTCAGCAAAATGGTAATATTTCTTAACCGCCCTTCAACAATCGGATTATTTTTTGGTACTGGTGTTACTATTAGATTCTCCTGTATTTTTTCCAGTGTAATAAATTCGTCGAATGTGAGTATAATTTTTTTTGATTGAACTTGTGTTGATTTAACTGCGGGTATGGCTGAAACCAATACGGGCGCTAAGCTGTCTTTAGGTCCACCTCCAGGCGGCACCATATTAGCACATGAAAAAAGAAAAATACAAGAAATAAAAAGTAGAACAGTTTGTCTCATATTGCAAACTTACGGCTTTCCACAAACTGCTCTTCTTTCTGTTCTTGCTTTAATATTTAACAAAGAGATATTCATAATAACAAATACAAATGGTTTCTTTGTGATACATGTTATCAAGAAAGTACATATTTCTTATAAACCCCCATTCTGGTACGCAGAAATTTTCTGCAGTAAAAGCTAACATAGAAGCGTTTATTGAAAAGCATACTCTAGATGCAGAAATTATAGAAACACTCTCATCTGGTAACTATGATTTGATACACGATAAAATAATTTCTGAAAGAGTTACACATATCATTATTGGTGGGGGAGATGGTACCATACATGGAGTAATAAATTCCTTATTTGATTTACCTGTTCAATTTGGTATTTTGCCACTTGGCTCTGGTAATGGCTTAGCTAGAACCTTAGGGATACCCATGCCGCTTCAAAAAGCGCTGAATTTAATAATAACTGGAAAGCCCGTTTTAATAGATGCAATTGATATTAATAACAAGTTATCGCTCAATGTAAGTGGTTTGGGCTTTGATGCAAGTATTGCAGAAGATTTTGCCGGGAGAGTTAAAAGAGGATTATTAACCTACACGCAACAAAGTTTAGTACAGTTTTTTAAAGCCCATCCATATCAGTTTGAAATACAAGTTTTTGGGATGAACTTTTTTACAGAAGCCTTTCTAATTAGCATTGCTAATAGTACACAATTTGGCAATAATTTTACAATTGCACCCAAAGCGAGTTTAATTGATGGGCTTTTAGACGTAGTAATTGTTCAGAAAATGAATAAAGTAAGACTCCCATTTGCTATGCTCCAACAAATTAGAGGCAATAACCACTTAACGGAACTTGTAGAAAAATTTTCTAACCAAGGGATTCTTTATTTTCAAACACCTTCTATTACTATTGTCAATAGAAAACATGCCCCCTTTCATATCGACGGAGATCCATATCCAGCTTTAGAAACAATACATGCAGCCATTTCTGGCAAAAAAATTCCTATCATTCAACCACTTTAGTGATTTTGATGAATTACTAATAATAAGTTTTGGTTAACCCAGTTTGGTTAATTATTTTACTTTCCAACCTGACTAACATGCCTTGTTTTCGTTTAGATATAAATGGAATGCTTCATGGCGTGGGCTTTTCTGCCCATGTGCATAGGTTGGCACATGTACATAACGTTTCAGGCATATTGCATTTAGCTACATCTGGGTACCAAGTACATTTTAAGGCCGATTATACAATTGCCGAGGTCTTTACGCAACAAATTGTAAAACAGCATCCTCCCCATGCCATCATACTTTCATATCATTTAAATGAATTAAATGATGAGATAGATTTTGAAGGCTTTGTTACAGATTACTCAAGCGAGTATCCTCAAACAGGTGCAGGTCTAATTACTCCTGATTTCTCTTTGTGTAACAACTGCCGTCAAGAAATGTCGCAAGCAGATCATCCGCTCTATCATTCGCCTTTTATTCAATGCTCGCAATGTGGTTATAGGTACGCAATTCAACTAAATGCTCCATTTCAGTTACATAATTCTACTTGGAAACATATTCAACTTGGTGCTCATGCAGAAAATGCAATTGCAGATTCTTTAAATAGAAGGTTTGAAGACTCTTTCTTTGTCTCATTATCAGATTCCTTGCATCTTAAATTAATTAATTCTGAAGGCTATACAGTTAGTCAAAATACCCACGATATTCTTTCAATTTCTAAGATGCTTTTATCGCAAGGAAACATTATTGCTGTGAAAGCAACCGGTGGATTTGTACTTTTATGTGATGCGGCGCAAGAAGACAGTATTCGTTTGCTAAGGGAAAGAAAAAATAGCAGCTTACAACCACTTCATTTAATGTACAGCGATTTGGATATGGCGCATACAGACATACGTTTGCGCCCTATTGAAATTAGTGCTCTAAAAAACAGAGCTGGTTTTGCCGTGCTTTGTACTCCCCATCTCAATACACCGCTTCCTTTTGAGTTAATAACACCTGTTGTTCATAAAGCCGCTGTTGTTCTTCCTTATACTGGGTTGCTTCATATAATAACTGAGCAATTTGGGAAACCTCTAGTTATAACACCAGCCGAAAAACAAGGTTACCCTGCTTTATACTCTGAAAAAGAAAGTTTACACGAGTTATTTGAGTTGGCAGATTATGTAATTTCTCACCCATTAGATGTAGCGTTTGGACAGCATGATAGTATTCTACAGTTTACAGAAAGAGAGCAAAAAATTATTCTTAGAAGGGCAAGAGGAATGGCGCCTCTATTCGAGCCTAGTCCTTTTAAAATTGGAAGTGAAACTTGGTTAGCACTTGGTGAATCTGCAGAAAGCGCTTATAGCATTGCTAAAGAAAATTCATATTTCGTGTATGAAAAGCAAGGTAATCAAGAACTAATTCCATCTCAGCAAAAACTCGTTCATCATTTACAGCTCCAATTAAATATTCTTCAATCAAGCCCATCCGTTATCTTAACTTCAACAGGGTATAAGCCGCCTCATGTATTGAATTTGTTTAGCGAAGCAAAGGTTATAGAGGTTCCGCATCAACAGGCGCATTTTTATAGCGTACTTGCAGAGAACGACTTGTTGTTTCATCCTGAACCAGTATTAGGAATTATTTGGGATGATGCATTTTTAGGTGATGATGGTATGCTAGGAGGTGGTGATATTTTTATTTATGAGCAACAAGAAATGGAAAGGGTTGCTCATTTAGGGCGTTTCCCTGTACTTACTAATAGTGGTATGTATCAACCTCGACTTTCGGCTCTTGGTATTTTGAAAAGTATGCCGAATAAAATGCACTGGGAACGCAGGCATTTCTCAGATGTTGAATGGCAGGCTTATTTAAGTGAATTAGAAAATGCTAACTTAATTGAAACATCAAGTGTGCAACAATTACTTGAAGGTATTGCTTCACTATTTGGATTAGCTCAAGTAAACGCACACAGAGGTCATGCGTTGTTGCAATTGGAGCAGTTGGCTTATACCTGTACTTATCCAGTTTATGATTATTATAGATTGCCTCTAGAAAATGGGCAACTGAATTTGAAAAGTTTTTTGATAGAATTAATGGAAGATTGGCAACAAAAGGAGGACATTAATGTAATTGCATGGAAGGTATTCTTCTCTTTAGCAAAAGTGGTTGAGAAGCTAAGTAATCATTATTATATAGATCATATAGCTTTCAGTGGCACAGTCTTTAAGAGTAGTCTTCTAACTGATATGATTATTGAACAACTTAAGCATAAACGTAAACTTTATTTCCATAAGCAAATTTGTTCTGGTAGTGAATGTATTTCAATAGGACAAATGGCTTATTACTATTGTTTGCAACCTCGTGCATAAATAAATTCTAAGTATATGAAACAGATAGTTTGCTCACTTGCTTTTACAATGATATTGTTTGTAGCTTCTTCACAACAAGTAGATCGAATGAATCCAGATGGCATTAATAAGCCCGCCACGTATTCTCAAGTTGTACGTGTTAATAAAGGAACAATGGTTTTTACTTCGGGAATAGTTTCAGATAATGAGAAAGGAGAAATTATTGGTAAAGGCGATTTAAAAGCACAGACTAAACAATGTTTCGAAAATTTGAAGATTGCTTTGGCCGCAGCTGGCGCAGAATTTAAAGATGTTGTTAAGATAAATTATTATGTGGTGAACTATGATAGAAGTCAAGTTGGACTTATAAGAGAAGTGCGTTCAAATTATTTAGATACAAAAGCATTACCTGCAAGTACATTAGCAGGGGTGCAAGCACTTTTTCATCCCGATGTCTTAATTGAAATTGAAGCTATAGCTGTAGTGCCTAAAAAGAAGAAGAAATCTTGATACAATAAAAAACCACCGACTGTAAAAGCGGTGGTTTTGTTTTCAGATGGCTTTAGAATATTTTAAATCTTTCAAAACAAGCTTTCTCAAGCATTTCTCTATCATCTGGGTGTGCAATTTGAATGAGTGCTTTTGCCCGCTGACGAAGGTTTTTTCCATATAGATAAGCTACACCATATTCAGTTACAATATAATGTGCGTGAGCTCTTGTTGCAACAACACCTGCACCTGGTTTTAAGAAGGGAACAATTCTCCCTACGCCCTTATTGGTTCTTGAGGGTAATGCAATGATGGGTTTCCCACCTTCACTTAAAGCCGCACCTCGTAAAAAGTCCATTTGTCCACCCACACCACTAAATTGCATAGTTCCAATTGAGTCAGAACAAATTTGTCCGGTTAAGTCTACTTCAATAGCGCTGTTAATAGCAACCACCTTAGGATTTCTTCTTATAACATGCGGGTCATTAACATAGTCAATGTCTAAAAATACAAAACCTGGGTTGTCATCAATATAATCGTACAGTCTTCTGCTACCTAGTGCAAATCCTGATACAATTTTGTTGGGGTGTATTGCCTTGTATTTGTTAGTGATAACATCTTTATCATACAAATCAATGACACCATCGGATAACATTTCTGTATGAATTCCTAAATCCTTATGTTGATGTAAACATTTCAACACTGCATCGGGAATAGCTCCAATGCCCATTTGCAAAGTGCTTCTATCTTCTATAAGATCTGCTACATGTTGACCAATCTTCATTTCATCTTCACTAACTCTGCTACCAAAACTTGCTTCATAAAGTGGATCTTCACAATATACCATTGCATCAAAGCGAGTTGTATGTATTAATCCATCGCCATGTGTTCTTGGCACATTTGGATTCACTTGTGCAATTACTTTTTTAGCTGTATTAACTGCAGACCTTGCAACGTCTACAGAAATACCCATTGAACAGTAGCCATGTTTATCGGGAGGAGATACCTGAATAATTGCTACATCTAATGGTAAAACATTCCTTTTAAAAAGTTCTGGGATCTCACTTAAAAACACAGGTACATAATCGGCTTTTCCTTCAGCAACATCTTTACGAATGCTTTCTGAAACGAATAAGGAATTAATTCTAAATGAAGATTCCATTCCTGGTTTGTCTACATGAACTGGTCCAAAAATGCTGATGAATACAAGTTCTACATCTCTTAATCTGTCTGCTTGCTTAGCTAAATGCTCTAACATAAATGTGGGCGTTTGTGCGCTTCCGTGCACAAATACACGGTTACCACTTTGAATGAGCTGTAATGCTTCTGCGGGTTGTTGGTACTGAAAGTTTGTGTACATAATCAAACGGCTTTTACGCAAAATAAAATGGCAATGTTTAAATAAAATATGTTTTATGTCATGTTTGAAAAAAACTATTCATTTTCTTCCCATGGACCAGCCCCTTGACGAATGAGTTCGTAAGGCGATTGTGTACAATCTACAATGGTTGATGGAATCATGCCACCAATTCCACCATCGACTACCATGTCAACGAGTTTCTCAAATTTTTCATGAATGAGTTCTGGATCTGTATATTCTTCCACCATATCACCTGGTAACGATGCTGAAAGAATGGGGTTGCCTAATTGTTCAACAATGGCTTGTGTGATTTTATTATCAGGAATTCTTAAGCCAATCGTACTTTTTTTGCTTTGTAAAATTTTAGGAACTTCTTTGCTAGCTGGTAAAATAAATGTGTAGGGACCGGGTAAATAGCTCTTTAAGGTTCTATAAAGTGGTGTCCCAATACTTTTTGTGTATTTGCTTAAATCACTTAAATCAGCACACACAAAACTTAGTTGCGCTTTTTGTGGATCTACTTGCTTAATGCGTGCAATTTTCTCCAGTGCTTTATGTTGAAAAATATCGCAGCCAATACCATATATGGTATCTGTTGGGTAGATAATGACGCCACCCGACTGCAAGCATTCTGTGATGATGCGGATGTGCCGTGTTGATGGATTATCTGGATGAACGCGAATGAACATGCCCCAATTTACGATACTTTGTTGAAAACGAATACGTTGTATCTGAATGGATTTTTAATTTTTTATTCTGTTTAATTTCGCAAAAATTTGATTGATATGAAGCTTGATACAGTAGATGTGGTTGATGAGATTTCAAAGGCTGAATTTCAACGCAATTATTTCAAGAGCAGAAAGCCTTTGGTGATTAAACAATTGTCAAAACAGTGGCCAGCATTTGAAAAGTGGAACTGGGATTATTTCCAATCATTGGTTGGAGATCAAAAAGTGGGGATTTACAACAATGTAAAAAGTGATGCGTATACTCCCATCAATACGGCTGATGATTATACCACTTTCGGTAAGTACATTGATATGGTAAGAAGTGGTCCTGCTGCTTGGAGAATTTTCTTGTTCAACATTTTTGATCATGCGCCACAATTGATGCAAGATTTTACATGGCCCGATCACTTAATGAGTGGTTTCGTAAAAAAATATCCTATGTTATTTGTGGGTGGTGAGGGCTCTATAACACACATGCATTTTGACATAGATACCAGTCACATTTTTCATACGCAGTTTATTGGAAGGAAGCGTGTGTTGCTATTTCCATTTGAGGAGCAGCATAAATTGTATAGAAAGCCATTTGAGGTGCTCAGTATAGTTGACTTTTCAAGGTATTATGAGCAAGAGCCGGATTACAACCAATTCCCTGCGTTGCGGCATGCTTCAGGTTATGAAGTTATCTTAGAGCATGGTGATACTTTGTTTATGCCTGGCGGTTATTGGCATCATATGGAATACCTTGAAAGTGGCTTTGCAATGAGTTTACGTGCATTACAAGAAACCTTATCTGGCAAGCTACAAGGTGTTTGGAATTTGTTTGGTATGCGAACCATTGATACGGTCATGAAAAAGCAAGCACCATTGAAATGGTATGGATGGAAGAAGGAACAAATCAAGAAGAGAGAGCAGAAAATTTTACAAGAGATGCTATAATAAAAAACGACCATAGATATGGTCGTTGTAAAAGTATAATCCCCAAATTGAGAAACTGCTGACATTTAATTTCTCAAAGGTGAAAGTAGACAGAATTGAGTTTAAAAAAACTGCGTGTTTTACGGTATTTTATTGCGTGTTTTACGAAGTCTTGTAGCGAATTCACTATGCATTTGTAGGTAGAACCACAGCATATTTCTTCATTTGTTTTTTCATAATGTAGAAAAATAATGGAGGAATATGTGCTAAGATCATCATACCCGGATAGCCAGTTGGCATTTGTGGCGCATCATCGTGGTGGCGCAAAATTTGGTATTTGCGACTTGCTAAATAATGATGGTCGCTATGTCGACTTAATTCAAACAACATAATCCTACCTAAAGCATGGTTACTATTCCAGCTGTGGTGCGGCATAGCTCGCTCATATTGTCCAGTTTCCTTTTTGGTTCTTTGTAAACCATAATGTTCAATATAGTTCACCGTTTCTAGTAATCCAATTCCAAGTGCGGCGGCAGCTAAATAAGCCATAAAAATCCAGGTCCCAAACATCCAGTAAATGCCTCCCAAGAAGCTTAATTGAATAAATAAATTTTGTACCATTTCATTCTTCCAATGAAAAATAGGAAGATTCTTCTTTTTTATTTCATCATTGGCAATGTGCCAAGCACTTAAATATGAGTAGATAATAGTTCTCGGATAGAATTCAAATAAGCTTTCATGTAATCTTGCTGAACTTGGATCTTCTCTGGTTGCTACTCTCTTATGATGGCCTTTATTGTGTTCTGTAAAAAAGTGCATGTATTGAGACGTTAGTAATAAAAACTTGGCCATCCATTGTTCATATTCATTCTTTCTATGACCAAGTTCATGTGCCACATTTATTCCAAATGCACCACATAAAAGTCCCATGCTTAACACCCTGCCAATAATAGTTGTCCAGTCTAAATTGGGCTGTTGCAGTGAATACAGGAAAACAAAAAGAAAAATGTATTGAAGAGGCAGAATGGCATATAAGATATAGTCGTAGGTCCGATCGTTTTTTTCCATTTCTTCTTCTGCTGCTGAAAGGTTATACACACTCGGGGGCACAATTAATTCAACTAAAGGAATAAACATGTAGCTCCAAAAAATTGGGAGAAATGCTTTCCAGCCTGTTTCATGAAAGGCTATCCAAGCAAGGCCAAACACCAATAATGGTGTTGTGTATTTTAATGCCCGCCAGTTCATACAGTACGATTTAGCAATAAACTTACAGGATTCTTACAATACTAAAATGATTTGTACAGCAGAAGCTTAGTCTTGAATATTAGCTACCCTCAACAAATCGCGGGGCTTGAGAATCTTGATTTTTTTACCATCCAAATCAATTAATCCGTCTTTCTTAAATTCAGATAATAAGCGAATGGTAGATTCAGTGGCTGTTCCAACGAGGTTGGCAATTTCTTCTCTTGATAGACGAACATTAAGGGTTTGTTCATCACTTTCAAAACCATAGGTTTCTTTAATGAAAAGTAAGGTCTCAGCCAATCTTTCACGAACGGGCTTTTGAGCAAGGTGCGTAATTTTTGTTTCTGCCTTGTGCAATTCGTCACTCAAAAGTTTCATCATCTCAAAAGCCATAGCTGCATCATTTTTTAATGCAGTTACGAAAAGCTCTTTAGGTATGAAACATACTTTTGTATCTTCTAGCGCTACAGCAGATGAACTGTACCTGTCGCCACTTAACAATGCCCGATAACCTAAAATATCACCTCCTCTTAATAAGCGCACAATTTGTTCTTTGCCATCATCGCCCAAGTGGGAAAGTTTAATTTTTCCATCATTGATACAATAAACGCCAAATGGATGAGATCCTTCGTTAAAAACGACTTGGCCTTTTTTATAAAAATTACAAACTTTTTGCAGGTTAATTTCTTCAAGAAACTCATGCTTAGCTCTACAAATAACGGATGTGTTTCTATGTTGACAATGGCCACAGTCTGTATGAAAGCCATCGAGACCCTTGTGTTGCTTATTGGTTGAAGTACTGAGGCCCATGGGTGAAATTTTTTTGAAATTCACACTTTTTTATGAGCTGTTTATCTTTTGTGTAAGAAAATCAATGCGTTAATCAAACATAAGCCCCTAAAAATGAATATTTAAGGGCTTGCTGTAGAGTGGATGGTTACTCTGGGTCAACAAAATGAATGTATTGTTCTATTATTTTTTTGTCGTTACCTCTTGTTTTAAAAACTGTTCAATTCCTTTTCGAATCTTAACAGAGGTTTCCTTATGAAACTTTGCTTCCTGAATCCTGGCTTCATCTTCTGGATTACTCAAAAATGCAATTTCTACTAGGGTATTTACAAAATCGGTAGGTGCATTCAACATAAAATTGAAATGACCAATGTTTCCAAACTCGTTTAATCCAAGTGTAAGCATTTCTTTGAGGATGGCTTGTGAAATGGGTCTAAAACCAATATGCTTGTAATAAGTACTAACTCCTTTTACTTGTGGTCGACTGGCTGAATTAAGATGCAAGCTGATTAAAACTTGTGGACCTTGTTGCTGAAGCCAAAGAACTCTATCCTTATTGTCGATTGCAGTATCTGCAGATCGCACCATAATGACTTCTGCACCATATCGCTTCAATTCTTTTTCTAAAGCTTTTGCAAATAGAAGTGTATAGTCTTTTTCCAGAATGCCAGATTGTGTTCCTCTTGCACCAGTATTAGATCCACCATGACCAGCATCCACAGCAATTTTTAGTCCTCTTAATTTTTTTGACGCAGGAGGTTCATTCACAAGCAATAACAACGATTTGCCCTTATAGCCAAGACTATATCCCCAATGTGCAGTATGTTTTAAGTGAATGGTTATTTGAAGGACATCTGTAGCAGTTTGTACATAATCAACATGCGCAATAGCTTTACTAGAACTTAGTTGCGTAATCCAGTTGGTGTTGCTTTGGGCTCCAAATACCTCAATGATAATTCTATTAGGCTGTATTTCCATCCAGCTCCTGTAAGGCACTCGTTCATCTAAACGAATCCACATACTATCTCTGCCCTGTGTGCCGCCTTTCACTGTCCAAGAGCCCGATAGAGTAGGCAAATTAGGTTCTTTTTTATCTGTCCACTTAATGAAACTTTTTGCCATCCATGCTTGTCGTTGAGAAGAGAGCTGAATTTTATACATCCCTTTACTGCTATCTAACACCTGCACCCATACTGCGGTATCAATAAAGCCCATTTTTGCACCGCCTAGCCGGTCTTCTCCAATTCCATAGTCAATCATTGGTAGTTTACCTGTGGTAAGCGCCCATTTTGCTTGAGATATACCCTTACTTTGTATTAAACCGAATATGCAAACCAACAAAAGGATTGTAATGATTTTATTTGGTTTGAAAAAAAAGCTGTCGGATATCCAACAGCTTTGATGTGATTTATTCTGCATAAATTCTTTCAATACTTTCTTTATACTTTTCTGTAATTACCCTCCGCTTTAATTTGAGTGTTGGAGTTAGTTCTCCATTTTCTACATTCCACTCATGCGGCAGGAGTTCAAATTTCTTGACTTGTTCAACATGGTTGAAGAATTTATTGAAGCTGTCAACCAGCTCTCTATATAACTCCAATACGCGCGGGTGATTGATGGCCGCTTCATGCGTAGTGAATGGAATATTTTTTTCGCGCATCCATTCTTTTAGTGTTGGGAAAGAAGGAACAATAAGGGCGCCTACGAACTTTCTCTCAGGTCCAACAATCATCACTTGTTCAACAAACATGCTTTCTTTCAATCTGTTTTCGATGGGTTGAGGAGCTACGTATTTTCCGCCACTTGTTTTGAACAATTCTTTTTTACGATCTGTAATTTTTAAATACTTTCCTTCATCCCACACACCAATATCACCTGTATGCAACCAGCCGTTAATAATGGTTTCAGCAGTAATATCAGGACGCTTATAATAACCTTGCATCACACAAGGACCAGTTACTAGAATCTCACCATCTTCAGCAATTTTTACTTCAATACCTGGAATAGGCAAACCAACTGTTCCGTACTTGCTTCCGCCTTTTGTTTGTCGGTTTACAGTAATAACAGGGCTGTTTTCTGTTGGGCCATACCCTTCATATACAGGTATTTGCGCACCATTGAATATGCGTAATAGCTTCTCTTGACAAGCCGCACCACCAGTAATAATGAATTTCACATTCCCACCTAATGCCTCTCTCCATTTGCTGAAAATGAGTTTGTTTGCAATTGAAAGCTGAGTGTTATACCAAAGGCCGCCACTCACATTGTTATCATATTTTTCTGCAAGAGATACAGCCCAGAAAAACAGCTTCCTTTTTGTTCCAGTAAGCTCATTGCCTTTAGCCATAATTTTCTCAAATACTTTTTCAAGTAATCGAGGAACAGTGGTAAATCCATCTGGCTTCACCTCTTTCAAGTTATCACCAATGGTTTCTAAGCTTTCAGCATAATACACACTAATACCGCTGTAGAAATATATGTAGGTAACCTGCTTTTCAAATATGTGGTTCAAAGGAAGGAAGCTTAATACCTTATGGTGCGGTGCGTCTGGGAATGGGAATGCTTCTTTTGAGAACATAATGTTCATATAGATGTTTGCATGGGTGAGCATAACACCTTTAGGGGTTCCAGTTGTACCAGACGTGTAAATGATAGTCGCTAAATGAGAAGTTGGAATATCTTTTTTGATAGCAGCTACTTTAGCCAAGCTCTCATCATCTGCTAATGCTAATACTTCTTTCCAATGAGGTGCACCTTCAATTTCATCAAAACTATATACACCTTGCACCGATGGTACTCTTTCAGCAACACTTTTTGCTTTTTCGTATAGTTCTTGGTTACCCGCAAAAATGTATTTTACTTGAGCATCATTCAAAATAAATTCTAATTCACTCGGGTTGGTAGTTGGATAAATAGGCGTGAGAATTGCACCAATCTGTTGTGCTGCAAAGTCGGTAAAAATCCACTCGGGCCTGTTGGCACTAAGGATAGCTATTTTATCACTTCCTTCAGCAGAAAAGTCATTAGCGCTTACACCCAATTTTAATAAACCTGCACTGAAGCGGTTCGCAATATCTTGAACTTGTTCGGTGGAATAGGGGGTCCAAACTCCTTTCTCTTTAGCTACCATCATATCGGCCTTGGGGAACTTGCTCAGCTGATGGTCTAGACAATCGAATAAGCGTTTAATTTCCATAATAAACAATTAATGGTTGAAGCAATAGTTAGGGTGATTAAGAATTTGATTTTTTCTTGGTGAGTTGTTCATATTCGTGTTGTACCCAGTCTTTGCCTTTTGTATAGGCTTCAATGAACTGAAATACAAGGGCAATACCCCAGCTTAATGAAACCCATGCAGGCCAAGGTAATGTAGATTGTACAATACGCGCACCCTTAAATGCCCAAATTAACCAAAGAAAAAGGTTAACTAAGAGATAAATGGTAAGCGATCGTTTAAATCTGGCGCGTTTTTGAGCCACACGCCAAAGGCTATAGTCTTTTTGGGGCTCCATAGAGGGGTCCTTTGGGGTGTTGAAAGTAGTTAAATCGCCCTGAATCACAAAGCCTTTAGTTATTCAAATAAGCTATAAAAGAAATTTTAACAGCTTAGTCCTCCCAAACTGTTAATCCTTCACTGCAGTTGGAGCATATGTCAATGTTTTTCCTAGAACTCATGAGCTCTTGTCGGAACTGCTTATAGTTCTCATTTTTCCAGATTTCTCTGAATGATTGCGATTGTAAATTTCCCAAATGATGCATGGCATCTTTATCGAAGCAACAGGGTACCACAATGCCATCCCATGTTATTACATTGGCATGCCAAAGCTTCCAACAATGATTTTGCAGGCCGCTCTTGACTTCCCTTTCACCTTTTTTATTGGTTCTATAGCGACTGTATTTATCAATGGTAGGAATTAGGTTGTGTGGATCTTCTTCGTAGTTGTACACTTGCGCAGTTTTGAATCGAACTTGATCAACTCCAATTTCCTTGCCCAATGCTTTAATCTCTTCTATTTGGTGCTCATTGGGTTGTACCACTAAAAATTGAAAGAAAACAAATGGGGTTTTACTTTTCAGTTCTTTCTTCCACTTCACTATGTTGCGCGCCCCTTGTATGACTTTATCTAATTTTCCACCAACTCTATACTGTTGGTACACATCTTGTGTAGTTCCATCAATAGAAATAATCAATCGGTCTAATCCACTTTCAACAGTTTGTTTGGCCTTTTCCTCAGTTAAATAATGTGCATTGGTACTAGTAGCCGTGTAAATTCCTTTTTGGTGTGCATACTTCACCATATCCAAAAATTGCGGATTGAGGTAAGGCTCCCCCTGAAAATAAAAAATCAAATACAGCAATTCCTGGTGAATATCATCAATGGTTTTCTCGAAGAAAGATTTTTCCAACATACCGGTTGGACGAGTAAATGAACGCAATCCACTTGGACATTCAGGACAACGAAGGTTGCATGATGTGGTTGGTTCGAAGGAAATGGAAATAGGATAGCCCCATTGAATGGGTTTCTTAGTGAGTTTACTTAGCTGATAACTGCTCCAAACCAAAGCAGCATTGGTGGCTTTTTTGAAGGTGAGCTTAGACAGTAAGTTGATGCTATCGTTCCAGTTGAAATAAGGCATGAGCCGTAAAAATACAAACTCATGCACCAAATAGAAGCATTGAAAAGGTTCTATTCAAATTCTTCCATTTTTCGTAATGAAACCTACGCTTATCTTCACGCAGTGAGTCGTAAAAGTTCAAACTTAATTTGGTGGTTGCTGCCATTGTTGTTGGTGAGTGTTTTCATTTTGGTGCGATTTTTTGCTCCAAAGTTCTCAGATCACACACCTGCTTCATCTCAGTTTGAGCAAGGTTGGTGGCAACTTTATCCCCAGGAATATGCTATAATTGGGATAGACATAAGCAGGTACCAGGGCATGATTAGGTGGAAAGAAATTAAAGAAGGATTTCCGCCTGGAGCAGAGCTGCGTTTTTGTTACGTTAAAGCCACAGAAGGAATTACAATTACAGATCCTTATTTTTTTCGAAACTGGAAGGCTGCTAAAAAAGAAGGATTGAAAAGAGGCGCATATCATTTTTTTAGAACAAGAGAAGATCCTATTCGACAAGCAGAGCATTTTCTGCGACTTCGACCCTACCAAAAAGGCGATTTGCCTCCTGTTGTAGATATTGAACATCTAGATGGTGTGTCAGTTCGAATTACTCGTCAGCGTTTGTTAAGCTTTCTTCAGTATGTTGAAAGAAAAACGGGTATTCGTCCAATTATTTATACTTATGCAAGCTTCTATGAGTCTTATTTAGGTGATGCATTCAAGGAATACCCTCTTTGGGTAGCTCATTACTTTCAGCCTAATGCACCTCGTATTTCAAGAGATTGGCTTTTTTGGCAGTTTACAGATAAAGCCCAAATACCAGCTATTTCTGGGAAGGTAGATGTCAATGTTTTTCGTGGCGATAGTATTCAGTGGAACAATTGGCTAAGAGAGTTCAAATAATTGTAATTTGGTGTTGAACTGCATGAAATTAATTTTTACAATCATTGGTTGTTGGGTTTTTTGGGGAATAGCACAAAGTCAAGACTCAAAAAGCTCTTCTTATTACGAGCGGATAGATTCCCTGTGGCATATTACTACAGGATTTCAAACAAATAATGCTGAGTTTTTGGTTCGTTATCCAAATCGACAAAAAATCATTTTAACTCCTGCAACGGCTGTTCAGCATTATGTTAAAATGGAATATGGTGTATTGTATGTGAAAGCTGGGTATACACCCGGTTGGGCTAATCCAGATAAATCTGCTATAACTGGACAAAATAAGCGTACAGAAATTGGAGTGGGTTTTACTTTTAAGGGATTAGATATTGATTTAAGTCGACAAAAAGCTAGGGGCTATTTTATTCGAAATACCAAGGATTTTATTCCATCGTGGCAGCCTGGACAACCTTACCTTCAAATTCCTAATTTAAATACAACGTTGTATTCTTTTCAAATTGGCTTGAGTACTAGATCAACCCTTCCAGTTGGAGCTTTGTATTCAGAAAGAACTAGGGTATTGAAAAATACCTGGTCTTTTATTCCCTCGTTTAGTATTTATTGGATAGAAATGCAAAATGATGCACCCATGCAACCAGGCATGTATAACAACGATCGTCACCGCGATTTTAATTTACGCTTGCCAATGGCGTTTGCAATGACTGCTAAATCGGGGTGGTATGCAATTATATTGGGTGGCCCAGTTGTTGGACTAAGCTTATTTAGCACAGAACTGTACGATGCTAATCTTAATTCCACAGTACAACGATCTTCACATCTTGCATTAGGATATACTTCCAAAATTAGAGCAGGATACAATGGGAAGAAGTGGTATACTGGTATTAGCGCCTTCAGCGAACAATATTTTACAACACTGCAAGATGTGCGTACAACCAGAAATTTTTCAGGAGCAGAAATACATATTGGTACTAGAATTCCTCCTTTCCGTCTTTTAAAGAAAACAAATCAGTTGTTAGAAAAGTGGTTCTAATTAGTGACACTTAAAATAATCGAACGGCTCTAAACAGTCGTTGCATTGAAACAAAGCTTTACAAGCTGTACTTCCAAATTCACTTACTAATCGCGTATCTACGCTGTTGCATTGCGGACAAGGCGGATGGGTGTCTTCAATATTTGCATCATCTTTTACTTTGTATTGAGGGGGTGCAATTCCGTATGCGTGTAATTTTTTCTTTCCTTCTTCACTCATCCAATCGGTTGTCCAAGCAGGCGATAAAATTTGTTTGATTTCAACTTCTTTGATACCAGCTTCAGCTAAAGCCATTTTAATTTGGATGCGTATAACATCCATTGCAGGACAACCGCTATAAGTTGGCGTAATTGTTATTACTGCTCCTTTCTCTGAAGTTTGTACATCCCTAACTATGCCTAAATCAACAATAGTAAGAACAGGCACTTCGGGGTCACAAACTGTTTCGAGTACTTTCCAGATTGCTGCAGTAGGTTGAATGATTGCTTCCATAGTTGGCAAGATTACCAAGATGCACCTGGATAGGCCCTTTGCAAAAACTGCATTTCAGCCAAGATATATCCTAGGTATTCTGTATGCTTTCCTGTTTTACCACCCGATTGAAAAGCTTGTTGTGTTGGAACTTCTAGCCCTGCTTCTGCAAAAACTTCTTGCAATTCTTGTTTCCATAATTCATGGAGCTTGGCAAGTTGTATGGTGGTTGCTGAAGAAGTGGCGGTTTCATAAGAAGCTTCCTTAAAAGCTTCACCTGTGAATGGCCATAAAAATGTGAGTGCTTGACGTAAGCGTTTTGCACTTTCCTCTGTGCCGTCACCCAAACGAATCACCCATTCCCTGCTCCAACGCAGATGGTATTTTACTTCTTTCAATGTTTTTTCGGCAATAGCAGCAACATCTGCATCAGAACTTTGGGTAAGTTGCTGATAGAATAGCCACTGGAAACTGCTGATGAAATAAACGCGAATTGTTGTTTGTGCCCAATCGCCATTTGGTAATTCTGCAATCAACAAATTTTTAAAATCCCACGCATCCCTTAAATATGCTAAAGTATCTTCTGTTACTTCTAAAGAAGGATCTTTGGCTTGAATACGTGTAGCCGCCAATTGGTAAAAGTTGCGAGCAGCACCTATATAATCGAGGGCAATATTCGATATGGCAATATCCTGTTCAAGAATGGGTCCGTGTCCGCACCATTCGCTGCATCGGTGACCAGTAATTAAGGCATTGTCTCCAGCATACAATAAAAATTGTAGCATGGGGTCTTCTTGCACTATTTGAGCAATCTTTCCCTCGTATTGAATCATTGTTTGTGACATGTTGAAAGCTTGCTATTACATGTATTGAAGTTCATCGGGCAAATCGTAAAAAGTTGGATGCCTGTATACCTTATCAGATGCCGGATCATAAAATGATCCCGCTTCATCTGGATTTGAAGCATGAATGTGTTTGCTTTCTACCACCCAAATACTCACTCCTTCTTGTCGTCTGGTGTACACATCTCTTGCATTTTCAATAGCCATAGCAGCATCGGCAGCATGCAAGCTACCAGCATGTTTATGGTCTAAACCTTGCTTACTTCTAATGAATACTTCCCACAAAGGCCACTCATGTTTATTTTGATTGGTTGTGCTGATGTCTGCAGCTCCATGTTTCGATTCACCATAGTCGCCATAATAGAATTTTCTTATCATCTTGCAAGAAGTTAATGGTTAAGCAATTTGTTGAACAGGGGTACGTGCTTTCTTTTTCTCAGCATAGGCTGCCGCAGCTTCTCTTACCCAAGCACCTTCTTCCCAAGCTTTTTTTCTGGTGTCCAAGCGCTGTTGGTTGCAAGGACCATTTCCACCAATCACCTGCCAAAACTCTTCCCAGTTAATGGTTCCGAAATCGTAGTGACCTCTTTCTTCATTCCACTTTAAATCGGGGTCAGGTAAAGTCATGCCCAAGAATTTCACCTGTTCGGCACATACATCTATAAACTTCTGGCGTAATTCATCGTTGGTGAAGCGTTTGATTTTCCACTTCATACTTTGTTGGGTATTTGGACTAGCATCATCGGTTGGACCAAACATCATAATACTTGGCCACCACCAGCGATTGATAGCATCTTGACACATCCTGCGTTGCGCTTCATTTCCCTTACTAAGGTGTAATAGCAATTCAAATCCCTGGCGCTGATGAAAACTTTCTTCTTTACAAATACGAACCATCGCTCTCGCATAAGGTCCATAACTGGTTCTACACAGCGGAACTTGGTTCATGATGGCTGCACCATCTACCAGCCAACCAATAGCTCCCATATCGGCCCAGGTTAAAGTAGGATAGTTGAATATGGAAGAATATTTTGCTTTGCCGGAATGCAACTGATCATACATTTCATCGCGGCTAATGCCCAGTGTTTCTGCTGCGGAATATAGATACAAACCATGTCCAGCTTCGTCTTGCACTTTAGCAATTAAAATTGCTTTTCTTCTTAAACTAGGAGCTCTAGTTATCCAGTTAGCTTCTGGTAACATGCCCACACATTCACTGTGTGCATGTTGAGAGATTTGGCGAATTAAGGTCTGTCGGTATTTCTCCGGCATCCAATCTTTCGGCTCAATTTTAATTTCCTGATCAATCTTTTCTTGGAAGCGCGCTTCTGAAGATTCCCACTGCATAATCTTTCAATTTGTAAGCCAAAAGTATGGGTTTTCCCTACAAAAACTAACAATTGTTAGGGAGTGAAAGGTTAAAATTGGCTATTCCTGTTAGGCAAAATGGATCAACCACCCCTAATTCTTCAACAAATGGGCAATTGCCTGCTGTTTTTGATCAAATCCAAATCCTTCTAGATAGCTTTTCATGAGGTTTGAAATTTCTTGATTGCATAAATTCCCCATACTGCCTTCATGTGTTCCAAGTTGTGGCTGTGTTGGTTTTTGGAAGCTGCCCTCATTCACTTGTTTGCCAACTTCTTTATAGGCATCTCTAAAAGGCATTCCTTGCATGACAAGGTTATTAACCGTATCTACTGTGAAGAGGAAGGTGTATTTTTCATCGTCCAGAATATTCTTTTTAACCTGCATATTTTCCAACATCAGCATCATCATATTCAAACAATGATGCAGCTCTTCAAATGCCGGGAACAACACTTCTTTCAGCAGTTGTAAATCGCGGTGATAGCCACTAGGCAGGTTGGTTGTGAGCAACATAATCTCCTGCGGTATACTTTTTATACGATTGCATTTCCCACGAATAATTTCAAACACATCTGGATTTTTCTTGTGTGGCATGATGCTGCTTCCTGTGGTTAAATGATCGGGGAAAGAAATGAAACCCATATTTTGGCTCATGTACAAACACATGTCCATACTCATTTTGGCCAAGGTTTCTGCAACACTCGTAAGCGCCTGAGCAGTGATGCGCTCCACTTTACCTCTACCCATTTGTGCATATACCACATTGAAGTTCAGTGTATCAAATCCTAGCAATTCAGTGGTCATTGTTCTGTTAATGGGAAAGGATGAGCCATAGCCGGCGGCACTTCCAAGCGGATTTTTATTAGTGATCCGATACGCATTTTGAAGTACCAATACGTCGTCTGCTAAGCTTTCAGCATAAGCCCCCAGCCATAGTCCGAAGGAAGAAGGCATAGCCAATTGAAGATGCGTATAACCAGGAAGTAAGTCGTTTTTATGTTGCTCGCTCAGTTTTTGCAGCAATTGAAAACAGTCGTTTATGTGTGTTGCCAAATGCTCTATTTCATCGCGCAGAAATAAACGAATATCTACCAAAACCTGATCATTTCTACTTCTGGCAGCATGAATTTTTTTTCCGGTTTCACCCAACTCCTCAGTGAGTTTATTTTCAATATAGCTATGAATGTCTTCTACATCTTCGGGCAGCGTAAATCCTTTTTCTTGAAGAGCGGGAAACATTTTTCTCAACGAATTTTGAAGTGCTTCATTTTCTGAGTCACTTAAAAGGCCTATGCTTGCTAACATGTTGGCATGTGCCATATTGCCCAATACATCGTGACTAGCCATGAGGGCGTCAAATGAGCGGTCTTTACCTACTGTAAATGTATCTACCTGTTCTGAGGAGATATTTTGATCCTTCTGCCAAAGTTTCATGGCTGCAAGTTATGCAAAGCTTCGCTATACCTGTTTAAGAGACGAAATAGTGCAATGGAATTCCTGTAATTTCACACCGTATGAACAACAACTCATTTCATTTACAGGAGATTCTGTTGGTGGTTAGAAAGAACATGCATTCTGTATGGGTATTTACAATTGTGGTAGGCCTATTGGGTGCAGCGGCTTTGTTCTTGGTTCCTCGAAAGTATGAGTCAACCGTAGTGTTAACTGCCAATAATCCGCAAATAACCGATAAAGCGGCTCTATTCAACCAACAAATCCAATCGCTTTATTCTGGTTATGGAAGTACCGATGATTTAGACAGGATTATAGGTATAAGTATGCTAGATACTTTGTATCTGGCCATGGTTGATCAATTTAAATTGCATTTGGTATATCGGCTGAATGCTTTAGACACATTGCGCTTACGACAATTAGCAGCCAAAAAATTGCGGAAAGATGTTCAACTAGAAAGAACAGATCAGCAGCAACTAAAAATGAATGTACGCTTTAAGCATCCAGATACTGCTGCATCTATAGCAAATGCAATGCAGCAGTGGATTTCAAAGCATGCCATGCAAGAGAATAAAAATCGGTATGAGAAAATTGTGGCTGTGCTGAACGAAAAAATAAAAGGCTTGGAAGCTGAGTATCAAGAAACGACTGGAAAAATCAGTCAAGCCAATGCTCTTGCTCAGATAAATTGGTTAGTGCAAGATCAGCAAAGACTTTTACAGCAAGCTCAGGAAATAAGGAAATCGAAGGAAGAGTTTGCAGTTGGGTTGGCAGCAATGCCTGAATTGGTTGCAGTGCAACAAGTGGCTACGCCAAATCTTAAGCATGTTTATCCCAATGAGTGGATGTTTATTTTTCTCTTTCTACTCGGCGGATTTGCAACAGGTGTGCTTTGGGTGATTATTAGAAACAGCAAATAAATTAAACGTGAATATCCAAATTCTCAAAAATTGGATATTGCCTTTTAGTGCAATACTGGCATTGTTCTTCATTGCCTTCTTGTTGCGCTCCCCTTTCTATGTTTTTTTAGTTCCTGCTGCGTTCATCTTATACATTCTTTTTAAAAACCTTTCGCTGGATGCTCGACATATATGGTGGTTCATGTGGTTGTGCTTGCCAATGAGTGGAGAGTGGCAAGTAACAACATCACTTGGACTAGATATGCCCATGGAGCCTTTGCTCATCATTTTGACTGGAGTTGGAATACTTAGCTGGCTGTATCGCCCTAGTCTTTTCCCAAATCATTTTATGCAAAGTGTAGTAGGCACTTTGCTACTTATTCATGTTGCTTGGTTGGGTCTACAGCTTTTATTTTCGTCTACACCATTGCTCAGTTTAAAATATCTACTAGCAAAAATCTGGTACATTTTTCCTTTCGTGCTAATGTTGCCAGTTTGGCTAGAAGACAATTCTTTTTGGAAAAAATTGGTTGTCTTTTCTGTGGCAGCTATGTTACTGGGGGTTATACAAACTTTAATACGACATGCTGCGTATGGATTTGAGTTTGATGCTTTAGAAAATATTTTTCATCCGTTTTATCGCAACCATGTAACCTACAGTGCTATCTTAATTGTGGTAATGGCCATTTTGTTTGCGAATTATTGGATGACTGATAACAAAAAAGTACGCAAAATCTCTCTCGGTATTGGATTACTTTTTTTGATTGCACTTTACTTTTCATTTTCTAGAGGTGCATGGTTGGCGGGCTTATTAGGAATGGCTTCTATATTCATTTTCCTGAAACGTTGGTGGGTGCAGGTAATGGTATTAACAGCAATCGCACTAGCTTCAATAAGTATTTGGATTACCCAAGACCAGCGCTGGCATTTTTTACGTCCTGCTTACGATCAAACTATTTATCACACCGATTTTGATGCGCATATGCAAGCAACCTTTGCATTGAAGGATGTTTCCAATGCAGAACGCATACATAGATGGATAGCTGGTGCGCGAATGATAACCGAGCGACCAATGGTAGGGTTTGGTCCAAATAGTTTTTACGAGAATTACCGATATTACACGAACCCACTTTTCAGAACTTGGGTTAGCGATAATCCAGAAAAGTCAACAGTGCACAATTATTATTTATTGGTGGCAGTGGAACAGGGCATAATTGGTTGGTTGATATGGATGGCAATGATTGTAACCGTATTGTTGCGATTACAATTTTTCATTCAGCATGAAAAAGATAAAATGTATAGGGTCATTTGGTTAACAACGGGCGCTGTTTTTGTGATGATTTTGGCTTTGAACTTAATAAATGATCTTATTGAAACCGATAAAGTGGGAGGTGTTTTCTGGGTTTGTATTGGATTGGTTATTTGGGGAGAAAAAAGAATCAGGGCTTTTCAAAATGCTGCAAGTAATTAGCCATTTTTTACCCTTAGCTGAATAGTGTATTTTGCGGCCGAAAATGGAGCTTTTTCCTGTAAAAATCTGGTGATTTCAATTTTATGAGCAAAAAAATATTAATTACGGGCGGTGCTGGTTTTATTGGTTCTCATGTAGTTAGGCTGTTTGTGAACCAGTATCCACAATATCAAATTGTAAATTTTGATGCGTTGACCTATGCGGGCAACTTGGAGAATTTACGTGATGTAGAAACTGCTTCAAATTATCATTTCTTTAAAGGCGACATTACAGTTCCACAAGAAATTGAAGCGGCTTTCCAGCAATATGGCATTACCGATGTCATTCATTTGGCAGCTGAATCTCACGTAGACAGAAGCATACATTCTCCTGTTGATTTTGTAATGACCAATGTGGTGGGAACGGTTCATTTGCTCAATGTGGCCAAGCAGTTTTGGGCAAGTGATTTAGAGAATCATTTATTCTATCATGTATCTACTGATGAAGTATATGGAACTCTGGGAGAGACAGGGCTGTTCACGGAACAAACCCCCTACGACCCACGTTCACCATATTCAGCCAGTAAGGCTTCTTCAGATCATTTTGTAAGAGCTTATCATGAGACCTATCATTTAAGAACTGTGGTTTCTAATTGCTCGAACAACTACGGACCGTTTCATTTTCCAGAGAAACTCATTCCTTTAATGATTCGTAACATACTTCACCAACAGCCGCTACCAGTGTATGGTGATGGTCTATATACACGTGATTGGTTGTTTGTGAAAGATCATGCTAGAGCAATAGATACAGTGTTTCATAAAGGAATAGTTGGAGAGACGTACAACATTGGTGGCTTTAATGAATGGAAGAACATTGATATTGTTCACCTTGTTTGTGGCATCATGGATGAGAAACTCGGACGCGAAAAAGGTACAAGTCAACAGTTGATTCGCTTTGTGAAAGATAGACCTGGTCACGATAGAAGATATGCAATTGATGCAACCAAAATCAATCGTGAGTTGGGTTGGAAGCCTTCGGTTACTTTTGAAGAAGGAATTGTTGAAACAATTGATTGGTACTTGGCTAACCAAGAGTGGTTAGAACATGTTTCAAGTGGCGCCTACCAATCGTATTATGAATCAATGTACCAAAACCGATGAAATTAGTACCAACACCATTAGCAGGATGTTTTGTAATTGAAGACCAATTTTTTGGTGATGAGCGAGGCTATTTCTTTGAAAGCTTCAACCAAAAAACTTTTGAAGCTGCTACTGGACAATCTGTACATTTTGTGCAAGACAACCAATCTATGTCGAAAAGGGGCGTATTGAGAGGATTGCATTTTCAACAACATGAGCATGCACAAGCTAAGCTGGTGCGTGTTTTGCGAGGATCGGTTTTAGACGTGGTGGTGGATATCAGAAAAGGATCACATACCTACGGCCAAACTTTTTCGATTGAGCTTACAGATAGCAACCACAAACAATTGTTTGTGCCACGCGGATTTGCGCATGGATTTTTAGTGACGAGTGAAACGGCTGTTTTCTTTTATAAGGTTGACAACTATTATAATAAAGCTAGTGAGCAAGGCATCATCTACAACGATCCTCAGTTGGGTATTGACTGGGGCATGGATGCATCACAGTTCATTTTATCGGAGAAAGATCAGCAACTTCCATTATTACGTGACATTCAACCTCAAGTGGTATAAATATGAAAGGAATTATTCTTGCCGGTGGATCCGGTACCAGATTGTACCCCATCACTAAGGGAATCAGCAAGCAATTGATGCCTATTTACGATAAGCCCATGGTGTACTATCCTTTATCGGTGCTCATGTTGGCGGGAATCAAGGAGGTATTGATTATAACGACTCCTGAAGATAATAGTCAGTTTCAACGTTTGTTAGGTGATGGAAAATCCTTGGGTTGCTCTTTCACATATGCCATTCAAGAAAAGCCAAATGGACTTGCACAGGCATTTGTGATTGGAAAGGAATTCATTGGAAATGATAAAGTGGCGTTGATATTAGGCGACAATATTTTTTATGGAGCTGGATTTAGTAAGCTAGTACAATCTTTCAATGATGTAGAAGGTGCTGCTGTGTTTGCTTACGAAGTGAATGACCCAGAACGTTATGGGGTTGTTGAATTTGATGCGGAAAGAAAAGTAATTTCAATTGAAGAAAAGCCGAAGCAGCCTAAATCAAATTACGCTGTTCCTGGTCTGTATTTCTATGATAATGAAGTGGTGAAAATTGCTAGTGAAATTGAACCATCACCAAGAGGAGAGTATGAAATTACAGATGTAAATCGTGTTTATTTAGAGCGAGGTAAATTACAAGTAGGCATCATGAATAGAGGCACTGCTTGGTTAGATACTGGAACATTTGATTCATTAAGCGACGCAAGTGAGTTTGTGCGTGTGATTGAAAAGCGCCAAAGTCAAAAGATTGGCTGTATTGAAGAAGTAGCCTATAGAATGGGCTTTATTGACGAGACACAGCTAATGGAATTGGCTCAATTGTATGCCAAAAGTGGTTACGGGGAGTATTTGAAAAATTTGAAGAAGTAAGCTTGAAGGGTTTCAAATATTAATCAACAATCGTCTCGTTCTACTGTGTTGGTTTTGTGATGCAACAACAAAGACTTTCTGGGTTCTGGTACAGCTTCGTATTCAAACGGACAGTGTTTGCAGCCATTTCCGCAGCAAAATCCTTTGCTTAGATGATAGGCTTCGGTAAATACCATATAGCCCTGCTCATTGTAATAAAAATCTTTTCCTTCAATCAATTGTTTGCTCACGAATCATTTCTTTTAAAATCTGGTCCTTTTCTTCTGGTAGCGACTTATTGAGCCTAAACTGAAGATAATGGACCCGATTACTTTTTGCAATATCTAAGCTCTCATAATAGGTGCGAATGGCCAACTCTTGTGGAATGTTGGGCTGTGCATAGGCATCATTCCAATCCACTAACGTTTCTAACTCAAATAAGTTGATGACTGTTTTGGTGAATTCGTACAATGCTGGACTATCAGTTTTAAGATGGATTCGTCCATTTGGCTCTAAAAACTGCAAATAACGACGAAGAAACAATGGATGGGTTAATCTTTTTTTGGCTTTAGAACCTCTCAACTGCGGATCGGGGAAAGTGATCCAAATGTCGGCCACCTCGCTTGGAGCAAAATAAGTGTGTATATGGTCAATGGGTGTACGAAGAAAAGCGGCATTCTTCAGTCCTTTACTATTGGCAATGCTTGCGCCTTTCCAAATTCTATTCCCTTTAATATCAACCCCTAAGGTATTTATTTGCGGGTGCATTTCTGCTAAGCCAACAGTGTACTCTCCTTTGCCGCATGCCAATTCAAGCACAATTGGATGGTTGTTTCCAAAAAAACTTGACCAATTGCCTGCCATGTCTTTAGGGTGCTCCAACACATTCGACATATGTCGGATAGCCTCAAATCGTTCCAATTTTTTATGCCCCATGGGGCGCAAAAGTAGGGGGAAAGAAATAAATGGACTAACTACCTGTTTTTCCTAAGACTTTAAGTTGATCAAGGGTTGGGGTTGGACTTCCACCAACATTTTCTAACGTAATAGCGAAAGCGTCGGACTGTCCACATGCTTTCATGGCAACAAATCCATTCTCCAACAAAGCTAAAGGAACAAGTCCAGCATCATTTGGTTGATTGCCTTGAATACACCAAAGTTGGTATTGTTTGCCCGCAGGAGCTGGTGGTAAATTACCTGTGAATAGCCAAACCTTTCCAGCTTCTTTATCCCAAATTATTTTTGCTGCAAGTGTTGAATTAGGTTCAATAGATGCAAGTGCAATATTTTGAGTGGTTTGCTTTGCAAGAGCTTGTTCAATTTCTTGGAAACGATTCAAGTTCAATTTCAATGAATCCATTTGAAATGCCATTGCTCTGTTATCTGCATCAAGCTTTTGAAAACTTTGGTTTAACCATAGCCAGCCACTTACAAGAATAATGATGGATGCAGCAGCAGCCCATTTCCAATAAGATTTCATTGCAACAACAGTTGCAGATTTATTTTGACTTTCAGGTGTAGATACAGGAGCTTTTTGAATAGCAGCAATTTTTGAAAGTACACTGTCTTTAACATGCGAGCTTGGTGTTACAGCCTCTGCACTTGCTAGTTTTTCAAGTCCAGCTTCAATGCGTTGGATTTCTTCTCGAACTTCAGGAAATATTTGAGCCAATGCAGCTATCTGCTCCCGCTCTTTTGGCGGAAGCTGATCGAGTACATACAACTCAAGATCACCAGACGATATAATGCAGCTTAGATCCAACATATCCAAATCATCAATTCTCTTAATTTTTTTAAAGCCAGTCTCAGCCTCGACTTTACCGTTCCAAGTGGAACCGATAAAGCTTCACTGATTTCTTCCTGGGTATAACCTCCATAATAAGTCATCATAACAATTTTCCTCTGCTCTTCAGGAAGCTTTTGCAGCGGCTTTTCTAATCCAATGGCATCTACCAAAGTTTGATTGCTTCCACCACTTCCTTCCAAATGTACGTAATCATCTACCCCTTTGGTTTTCGATGACTGAGTAAATCTTTTTGAACGTAAATAATCAATGCTATGATTTCTAGCAATATTCAACATCCAAGTATATGCGCTGGCTTTATCTGGTTGATACGAAGCGGCATTTTGCCAAATCTTTACAAATACTTCTTGTAATAAATCTTCAGCAGTGGTTTGATCAGGAACATTTTTCATAATCACGCCAAGTAGTGCTGGGGCATAATTATCATATATACGACTCAGGGCGTCTGAGTTCCCCATTGCAATTTCTTGCAACCAAGTTGTTATGGGTAGGTGTTGAGACAAGTAGCACAAAGATGGACTTAAATCGATTTCAAAAAAAAATTTGTGGAGGAGTGATCCAAGTTTTTTCAATCGCCGTATATCTATTCAAACAAATTCAATAAACTATGAAAAACCGATTTTTTATGACTTGCTTATTCAGCAGTCTGGTATGGATGAGTCAAGCACAATCTACTTCAAATGAGCCTGTTCCATTTGTTGGAGGATCGCCTATGTACCCTATGAAAAATATTGTTGAGAATGCTGTTCAGTCGGCGCAACACACCACTTTAGTTGCAGCTGTAAAAGCAGCTGGGTTGGTAGAAGTTTTAGCTGGTGATGGTCCTTTTACAGTATTTGCGCCAATGAACAGTGCATTTGAAAAACTTCCGAAAGGAACTGTATCTAAACTGTTAGAACCTTCTGCAAAAGCAACTTTAACAAAAGTGTTAACCCATCATGTGGTAGCAGGAAGATGGCGTTATGATGATTTATATATGTTGGCAAAAAAAGGTGGTCAGCAAACATATCTTACAACAGTTGCCGGTGAAAAAGTATGGATTCAATTAGAAGGTGAAAGACTGATAGTAGTTGATGCGAAGAAAAATAAAGCACAACTCTTGCAAACTGATGTAATGCAAAAAAATGGCGTCATTCATGTAACAGATACAGTATTAATGCCTAATTAATTCAACTAAATTTTCAAATCCAATATCCACTAATAATGTAAAGCCTCGTGTAGTTTTTCTAGGGATGGATGAATGTTCGGGGGCTGGGGTGTTCTCTTCGGAGGCACCCTTTTTCTTTATTGAAAACAGAAATTACTTGTAGTCCTTCTTCCACTACTGTGCAACAAGCTTTGTAGAAGTTTTATTCTTCTCTACGGCAGTTACCATCAAATTACAAATCAATCCAATGAATAAAACCCCTGCCATGATGTACATAGTGATTGAATACACTTCAGCAGGTGGTAATCCTTTTACTTCCAGTTGGTATTGACGCATATAATTAATCAGCACTGGTCCTGCAATAGCTGCTGCCGACCAAGCGAGCAAGAGCCTACCGTGAATGGCGCCAACATTCTTGGTTCCATATAAATCTCTTAGGTAGGCAGGTATTGTAGCAAATCCTCCGCCATACATACTAATGATAATAGCAAATGCTGCAATAAAAGCTACAATAGAGCCAGCATGTCCAATAGAAGGAATAGAAGCATACAATACAATTCCTAAAGAGAAGAAAATGATATATGTATTTTTTCTTCCTAGATAATCTGAAAGGGTTGACCAGAAAAATCTGCCAGCCATATTAAATAAACTGAGTAGCATCACAAATCCTGCTGCTTCATGTGCATCAATAGCATTGGCTGCACCTACAGAATCAACAGAAAACAATTCTTGAATCATCACAGAAGCTTGTCCGAGCACACCAATTCCCGCAGTCACATTCAACATCAAAACACCAAAAAGAAAATAGAATTGTTTTGTTTTCACCGCATCATCTACCAGCACATGGTTTTGAGTAACCATTTTTTTCTGCACAACTTTAGTTGGGTCAAATCCTTTTGGCAACCAACCATCTGCAGGCACCCTCACTAAAACAGATCCCAATAGCATGAGGACTAAATAAATAAATCCCATCACAAGAAATGTAGCAGCCACTCCATTCGAAGTTTCGCTGCTAAACAGGTCCATTAGGTACACTGAAACAGGAGATGCAATCATTCCGCCGCCACCAAAACCCATGATGGCCATACCAGTAGCCATGCCTGGTCGGTCGGGGAACCATTTTATAAGTGTTGATACAGGAGAAATGTAACCTAAGCCCAATCCAATTCCGCCTAGTACACCTGAGCCAAGGTAGAGCATCCACAATTGATGTAAGTAAATGCCAACAGCTGAAATGAAAAATCCTCCACTAAAACAAAGTGCTGCTACAAACATGGCCAGTCTTGGTCCAACTCTTTCCATCCATTTCCCAAACACAGCAGCAGACGCACCAAGAAAGAAAAGCGCTAAACTAAAAATCCATCCCAGTTGGGTAAGCGACCAATCGTTTTGAAATGATTCATTAATGCCTATGATTTTTGTGAGTGGTTGATTAAAAACGCTGAATGCGTAAATCTGTCCAATTGAAAGGTGCATACAAAGTGCTGCAATAGGTACCTTCCACCTGTTGAATCCTTCTGGTGCGATGGTGGATTCTCTTGAAAGAAAATTCATGTGTGTTGCTTTAAGTTCAGCAAGATAAAATTGACGGTGATGAAAAAATATGATATTCAGCAGGTTTTCAAATGAATGTAGTATCTACCCATACTGTTGGTATATCATAAGCACTTGGAAACTTTTCAATGTATATAAAGCATACTACAAAGAAAAAAGAGAGTAACTTAACCTGCAAAATGAGCTAGTATGAGGATTATAGTATGTTCTATTGTTTTTGTGCTTTTTATAATACTCTCAATTTCTTTTACTAGAAAGTCTGAAACAGTAATTCGCCATCAGCAAATAGAAGAAGTTAAAATCGGTAATCAAATTTGGATGACTAGAAACCTGAACGTAGATACTTTAAGCAATGGCGACCCAATTGTAGAAGCTAAAACAGTTGAAGAATGGAGGCAAGCATTTAGAAATAAAATTCCAACATGGTGTTATTACAACAATGATCCAGCAAATGCAGAGGAGTATGGAAAACTATACAATGAAATTGCTATTGCGGATTCAAGGGGATTGGCGCCCAAAGGATGGAGAATTCCTAGTCAGCAAGATTGGTTAATTCTGCGTGAATTTTTAGGTGGACGAAAGTTAGCCGGAAGAAAAATGAAAAGTGAGGAGGGTTGGGCAAAATCAGGTAATGGAAATAATGAAAGTGGTTTTAATGCAAAGCCATCTGGAATTAGAACGTTTCCTATGATTGTACGCAATCAAGGATTTATGATGAAAGATTTTTTTTCTTATTGGTGGAGTAGTCATAAAGATAAGCGGACAAAAGAATTTTGGGTGGTTAGTTTAAGTGCTAAAGACAATCATTTTTTTTCAACTTTTGATACTTATGGATTGGATGGATATGCTGTGCGATGTATTAAAAATCCAGAATAGATAAGTGCAAATAAGAAGAATCAACGTTTACCCATCGCCTTTAAAACAAACTAAATGAATCGTCAACATTTTATTAGATTGGGTCTTGCCATTGCAATACCAACCCTATATGCCATTGTTCTCCGTTTATTTTTTGGTGTAAGTACTTGGAGCGATTTGTATACTGTAATGTCGGTTTCATTTCTATTTTGTTTGCCATTTATAGTAGGTGCATTAACAGTTTACTTTTCATCGGAAGAGCTGGCTCGAAGTTCAGTATATAAAATATTCATGCCTTGGCTACCCATTTTCTTGTTCTTTGTTTTCACACTAGCAGTTGCTTGGGAGGGATGGGCTTGTTGGATCATGGTGCTTCCCTTGTTTTTAGTCGCCTCCTCTATAGGTGGCGTTGTAGGCGCTTATTTCAAGTTTCGAAAGAAAAGTAAATTATACGTTTCCTTCTTAGTTTTTTTACCCTTGCTAACGTCACCACTTGAGCAGATGGTTGGAGCTATTCCAGGTACTTATCGTGCCTATACTTACATAGATATTCAAGCAACAAAGGATCAAATTTGGCCGTTGGTGACTAGGGTAGAAGAGATACCCGTTCAACAAGATAAAGGATGGCTTACACAAGCATTAGGCTTCCCAAGACCAGTAAAAGCAGAACTTAATTTTGAAGGAATAGGTGCATACAGAGAGGCCATTTTCACAAATGGATTGGTATTTCATGAAACAGTTACGGAATACGTACATCAACAAAAAATGGTATTTAGTATCAAAGCCAATCCGCACGAAATTCCATCTACCACCTTAGATGAGCATGTTGTTATTGGAGGAAGTTATTTTGATGTATTAAATGGCACTTATGAGTTAGAGCAATTAAATCCATCCACTTACCGACTTCATTTGTATAGTCATTTCAAGTTGAATACTACATTTAACTTTTATGCCAGTTGGTGGGCCAAGTGGATTATGCAGGATATACAAAATAATATTTTGCAAGTGATACACAAGAGGGCGAAGGTGCATGCTAATGCATAGATTATTACGATCTACAATTCTGTTCAACTTTTTGAAATATTAGTTTTGTTCTATGAGGTTCAATAAAAAACCCGCGACACAAAATGATTGCGCACGGGTTTTAAGTTGCTGTAGGGGAAGGGGTCGAACCTTCACGAGGCGGTTAGCAATAACACAAAGTTTAGTGGTCAACCCTGGTCGGCCTTACCAATGGTAACGTCGGCTCTATGTTACGTTTATCCCAGAATCCCCACCCCCGAGACGAGAGGGCATGTCTTCCAAAAATTTCATCACCCCACAGTGTAAAGATCTTCTTGTTTGATAGTGCAATGTTAAAGCAGATTTCGTTTCGTTGCAAATAATTCAACTATTATTTAAAAAGTATTGAAAATATTCAGATAATCTAATTAAATTTGAATATAATCAAATTTAAGTGCGCAAAATGGCCAATAAATTGAATCTTGACAAATTAGATATTCAACTCTTGCAGGTTTTAATGGAAGATGCTGAAGTGTCTTATGCCGATTTAGGTAAACGTTTTTTTGTTTCTCCAGGTACCGTGCATGTGCGGATTAAAAAGATGGAGGAGTTGGGTGTTGTGCAAGGAAGGAAATTGTCAGTCGATACTAAAAAGTTGGGATATGATGTCACAGCTTTTATTGGTATTTATCTCGAAAAAAGTTCTTTGTACGATACAGTAGCTAAAGAACTGAAAAAAATACGTCAGATTACAAGGGTGAATTATACTACTGGTAATTATAGCATGTTTGTGGAAGTTTCGTGTAGGGATATTCAAGAGTTGAAACTGGTGCTGCACGATGAGTTGCAAAAAATAAAAGGTATTGAACGTACAGAAACGCTCATTTCTTTGGAAGAAAGTTTTAAAAGGGAAGTGTGGGTACGTGAGTAATTGTTATTCTTTGCCAGCTTTTTTCTTAGCTCTTGTTTTTACTCTTCTTAATCCATACGATAAGCCTGCCGTTAATAAAATACTGAGCCCACCATCAATAGGTACGTCGTTCACATCACCTCCAAATCCTGGAGCATTAAAAATATCAACAGGTATTTGTATATCTGGCTCAAAGGGGTTCCATGAGTTCTGAAATAGCATTGACCAATCTTCTATCGCAGTTTCATTCTGTTGTTGTGAAAATACAGGTTGGTAAATACATTGAACTGTTATGCAGCAGATTAGCACCCTAAGTTTTCTCCAATTCATGGTATAAAAATACATGATTTCAAGGATGCCCGTTTTATATTAACATTTTCTCCATTGAAAAAGGCTGCCTCATATATGAAGCAGCCTTGCTCTTGGTGAAACCTCTATGCGAGATTAAAAGCAATATTTATTTTCAGCAATCAACTTCTGGGCAATACGCTGACGAGCTGCTTTGCTATTGAACGGTTCTACTTTGGTGAAACGCTTTAATCCAATATGCATCATGCGCAATTCATCTCCATCTGCAAAGCTGTTCAATGCATCTTTACCTGCTTTGTTTATGCGATCGGCAGCATCGTACAAATAAGTACGCATGATGTCAATCTGTAAAGCCGCTTCTTGTTCGCCTACTTTTTCAACCAATTTCATAGCTCTGAGTAATGCACTTTCTGCATGGAAAACCTCAATCGACATATCAGCAATGTTCATCAATACTTCTTGCTCTCTTTCTAATTGCATCATAAGCTTTTGTACAGCAGCACCTGCAACCATTAAGATGGCTTTTTTGAATTGCTGAATAGCTTTTTTCTCTTTTGCAAATGGAGCATCATCGCTGTCGCCAAAATCAGGAATACTCATTAATTCTTTCTGCACATTCATAGCAGGGGTCATTAAATCGAGCTTGCCTTTCATAGCGCGCTTCAATACCATGTCAACAGTTAATAAACGGTTGATTTCATTCGTTCCTTCATAGATGCGGTTAATACGACTATCACGATAAGCTTTTGAAATCATATACTCATCGCTAAATCCATTACCACCATGTATTTGCACACCTTCATCTACAACATAATCCAACACTTCACTTCCGTATACTTTTAAAATAGCACATTCAATAGCATATTCTTCTGCTGCGCCTAGTAAAGCTTCGTTGAATGGTTTTCCGGCTGCCATCAATTCGTGCTCTTTGTCATCAATCCATTTTGCTGAACGATACAAAGCACTTTCACAAACCCATAGGCGAATAGCCATTTCAGCTAGTTTATGACGAATGGCGCCGAACTTAGAAATGGGAAGCTTGAATTGCTCACGTGTATTCGCATATTGAATACTCACATCTGCTGCTCGCTTAGATCCACCTAATGCTGCTGCGCAAAGTTTTAAACGACCAATATTTAAGATGTTAAAGGCTATGATGTGACCCTTTCCAACTTCTCCTAAAACATTTTCAACTGGTACTTTACAATCTTGGAAATAGAGTTGCACTGTTGAAGATCCTTTGATACCCATTTTATGCTCTTCAGCACCTTGGGTAAATCCTTCCATACCACGTTCTACAATAAACCCTGTAAACTTCTCACCGTCAATTTTAGCGAATACAGTATACACATCTGCAAAACCACCATTGGTGATCCAGCATTTTTGTCCGTTAAGAATATAGTGCTTTCCATCATCGCTCAATTTTGCAGTGGTTTTCGCACTCAATGCATCACTTCCGCTGTTAGGTTCAGTTAAACCATACGCACCCTTCCACTCACCACTGGCCAACTTGGGAATATATTTTGCTTTTTGCGCTTCGTTTCCAAAATACAATATTGGCAGCGTTCCAATTCCTGTATGTGCTGCAATAGCTACTGAAAATGAGTGACCGCCACCCAGTCCTTCATTCACAATAGTCGATGTAATGAAATCTTTACCCAAACCACCAAATTCTTCTGGCATACTGGTGCTCAGCAATCCCTGCTCACCCGCTTTTTCCATTAAAGAAGGCATTAAGCCTGGTTCAAGTTTGTCAATTCTATCTACTATAGGAAGTACTTCTGAATCGAGGAACTGCTGGCACATTTCCATGACCATGCGTTGTTCTTCATTAAAGTCTTCTGGAGTGAAAGTTTCAAATGGATTACTTTCTTTAATGATCCATTCGCCGCCTTTTAAAGCTGTTTGTGATTGTGTGGCAGTACTCATGGTATTTGTTTTTTTGTAAGGAAATTTATTTCAGGTTATCGTACACGCGTTGTAAGACTGTTTTCACCACTTCAATTTCTCCTCTCTCTATGCCAACTAATGCCTCGCTCATAGTTTGATTCGCTAAGTCAATGGTGATTTGCTGTAAAGGCTTTGCTACCTCTGTTAAACAAACCAAATTGATTCTTCTGTCGGTTTTAGAGGGCATGCGCTTTACTAAATGTTGCTTCTCTAGGTTATCTACTAATCTGGTAATGCTGGGTTTGTCTCTAAAAGTGCGGTTGCATAATTCTTGTTGGCTCAAACAATCTTCCTTCCATAAGTGGTACAACACGCTCCATTGTTCAATGGTAATTTCTAGTCCTGCCTGACGGAAATTCTTTTGCAACCTTCTGGCAACAGCAATACTGGCCATCCCATTGATGACACTGTACAGCTCGCCTCGTTTAAATTGGTTGTTTGGCATATAGTTAGTTATGCAACTATTTTCAAAGTAAATTCGTTTCTTTGATACTGCCAAGAAAAAAAACTTAAAAAAAGGTGAATGCCTAGTAATTGATGCAAGCTGGATATCTCATATATAAATCCTCTCAAATTCACTACCTGAGAATGGGCAACGGCCCTAGTACCTTGTTTTGTTTACACGGATTTGGAGAATCTGCGCAGCATTTCTACTTATTTGAAGCCATTTTGGGACAAAAATTCACATTAATTGCCGTGGATCTCCCTTTTCATGGTGCAACGCAATGGACAGGCAATCTACTTTTTACACCCAAAGATCTATTGTCCCTCTTTCAACAACTCGATCCTCACCCGGGTCAACCTTGGCATTTTATGGGCTATAGTATGGGTGGAAGGCTGTTGTTACACATGACGCAGCTATTTCCCGATAAAGTAGCAGGTATGTATTTGTTGGCACCCGATGGTTTAAGGTTGAATCCTTGGTATTGGCTGGCTACACAAACTAAAGTTGGAAATAAATTATTTCGACACACAATGTATCAACCTCAATGGGCACTTGGACTGGTGAAATGGGCGGTTCGATGGAACTTGTTGAATAGAAGCATTCAGAAATTCATTGATTATTATTTGGGTGATGCTACCATTCGCGAAGAACTCTATATAAGGTGGACAACCCTCAGAACTTTTAGACCCCAGCTTAATAGGCTTGCAAAAAAATTGCAGCAACATCAAATTCCAGTACGATTGGTATTTGGAGGATACGATAGAATTATTCTACCTAAGCGAGGTTGGGCGTTTCAACAAAAAGCACCTGAACAAGTACAAGTATATGTGTTGGAAGAAGGCCATCAATTATTAAAAGAAAGACATCTATCTGCATTAGCCGAAATCATTCTCGGATAAATTGCTTTCTTTGCTGCATGTGGATACCAGTATTCATTTATTGTACGTTTGTCTTAGCTGTATTGTACACTGGTATCATGTTGGCCTATAGATACTGGTTCATGCGTTTGCCAGTGTATGTTCCTAAGGAAGATGTACTTGGTTCATCTACGTTTTTTACAGTCATTATTCCTGCAAGAAATGAAGAGCAACATATAGCTGATTGTATTCAATCGATTTTAGTTGGGAATTATTCAAGTAGCCAGTATGAAATTTGGGTGGTAGATGATCATTCAACAGATCAAACACCTTTTATTGTTGAGCAAATTGCTCGAGCGCATAGCCATGTCCACTTATTGAAATTAGCAGACCATGTTGCTGATCCTGCTATGGTAGCGTATAAGAAAAAAGCCATTGAATTAGCAGTTGCAAAAAGTAAAGGCAATTGGATTGTGACTACAGATGCTGATTGTCGCCTACCCAACCAATGGCTTAGCTTACTACATAACTATATTAGCAATCATGATGTGGTCATGGTTGCAGCACCAGTTATTTTTCAGGAAGATGAAGAAGTCCATAGCATTTTTCAGACCATTGATTTCATGACTTTACAAGGTATTACTGCAGCGGCTGTTAGTGCTGGAATACATGCTATGTGCAACGGTGCTAATTTGGCGTATGAGAAAAAAGCATTCATGGAGGTAAATGGTTTTGCAGGAATTGACCATAAAGCCAGTGGAGATGACATGCTTTTAATGTCTAAGCTGAAAGAAAAATTTCAGGGTAGAATTGGCTTTCTTTTTCATCCTCATGCTATTGTAACTACGTATCCAATGCCAGGTTGGAAAGCCTTTATTAATCAGCGTGTGCGATGGGCCAGCAAATCGTCGCAGTATAAAGACTTCAGTATTCTTATTGTATTAATTGTAGTGTATTTATGGAATTTGTCACTTTTCATTTTACCAATTTTAGGTTTCTGGTATCCAGGAATTTGGTTGCTTACCATGCTCTTAATTGGCTACAAAACTCTAATTGAGTTTAGCTTTGTTATACCTGTATCCAGGTTTTTTCAAAAAACAGAATTACTAAACTGGTTTGTATTGCTACAGCCTGTACACATTACCTATATGGTAATTGCTGGATGGCTGGGTAATATGAGTCGCTATACTTGGAAAGGAAGAAAAGTCAAGTGATGCTAAAGCGCTCCCAACAACCATTAAGAATTGTTAACTTTATCGTCTAACTTCAGCCTATGCCTTCTTCAAAACCTATTATTTCTACCAGCTTTAATTACGAAACTTTAGAAGAGACGCTTGATATAAAAGTAGCGGGATCTAAACTGCACATAGGTATTCCCAAAGAAATTGCTTTTCAAGAAAGCCGTGTTGCACTAATTCCTGATGCAGTTGGCGCCTTGGTAGCCAATGGACACGAAGTTGTGGTAGAGCATAAGGCTGGTGAAGGGAGTCATTACTCTGATAAGGATTATGCTGAAGCAGGCGCTAAAATTGTCTTTGATAGAAGTGAAGTTTTTAAAGCACCCATTTTAGTAAAGAGTGCACCGGTTGTTGAGGAAGATGTAGATCTTCTTCAGTTGAATCAAATCATCATTTCTCCTATTCACTTAGCAACTATGAAAAAGGAGTTGATTCAAAAAATGATGGAGAAAAGAATCACTGCCTTGAGTTTTGAAAACTTAAAAGACGATAGCGGAACTTATCCAATTGTCAGAAGTATGAGTGAAATTGCTGGTAGCGCTGTTATGCTCATAGCTGGACAATACCTCAGTAGTTTTAATCATGGTAAAGGCGTACTGTTGGGGGGTATCAGCGGTATTCCTCCTACAAAAGTTGTGGTTATTGGAGCGGGCATAGTTGGAGAGTTTGCTACAAGAAATGCATTAGCATTGGGCGCTTCGGTAAAAGTGTTTGATAACAATATTTACAGACTGAAGCAATTGCAGAATAATTTAGGACAGCGTGTTTGGACCAGTGTATTAGAGCCTCGTATTTTATCGAAGCAGCTTAAGACCTGTGAAGTTGCAGTAGGTGCATTAAGTAATGAGTATGGAAGAGCACCTGTTGTTATTACAGAAGAGATGGTGGCCAATATGCGCGCAGGAAGTATTATCATAGATGTGGCTATAGATAGAGGTGGATGTTTCGAAACAAGTGAAGTCACAAGCTTTGAACAACCTACGTATATAAAACACGATGTCATTCACTATTGTGTGCCTAATATTCCAAGCGGATTTGCGCGAACAGCTAGTCAGGCTATTAGTAATGTATTAATGCCTCTTTTGCTAGAAATTAGTGATGAGGGAGGACTGGAAGAAATGATTTGGCATAAATTTAATATTAGAGAAGGCATTTATTTATTCAAAGGTTCTTTAACAGATTTTTATCTAAGTCAAAAGTTCGATTTGAAGTTTACCGACTTAAATTTAATTATTGCAAGTCGCAGTTAATTTAAAAACAATCAACATGAAGTTACAAGTTTGGATGAGCTGTATGGTTATATCTGCCACAAGCTCGTTAATGGCACAACAATTTCAATTCACCACCAAACAACCACAAGCCGGGAAAAAAGTAAGTTTTACTTATTCTCCTATTGGTGGGCCGCTTGAAAAGGAGGCCAACATTGATTTTACTGCATACAGTTTCAACCGTTCAAAGAATAAGTTTTTAGCGCACGATGTAGAGGTTACTAAAAAGGGCAATCAATATACTGGTTCGTTTAAAAGCGATACTGGTGCCCGCATTGTGATGGTTGTACCTGAGGTGGGCGAAAAAAAGGATAATAATCAGAAAAAAGGTTTTTACAGTCCTGTTTATGACAACAAAGGGAAACTTCGAACCGAAGTAGGTTACAATGAGGCAACTATTTGGGAAGGCTTTGGAGAGGCTATGGCAGGGGTTCCATCAGATATTAATAAGTCTTTCGAACTACTTCAGCAGGCATGGAGTACTGCAAGTGCATCTGAAAAGAATGCTATGTTAGGTGGTTATATAATGACATTGAACAGAGTAAAGAAAAAAGAAGCGAAGCCTGAAATTATTTCCATTCTTGATCAAGTAAGTTCGTCTCCTTCAGCTACAGAAACAGTCATGAACATTTCCGTTGAGTGGTACAAAAGAATGGGCGAAATGGAAAAATCGGCTTCGCTCGAGAAAAAAATGAAAGAAGCCTATCCAAATGGAACATGGAAGAGTACAGAGAAGTTTCGTTCTTTTATGTCCCAAAGCGATTTTGATAAGAAGTTGGAGATTTATCAGTCGCTTTTACAAGACCCAGCAATATTTACAAAAGAGCAAGGCTTAAAAGAGTATATGATTTCCAACTTAGCTCAGATGGCTGCCAATAGTAAAAAGGAAAACAAGTGGGAAATTTTTCAAAACCTTGCCAATCAATTAAAACCAAGCGAGCGATATGGTTTGTATAATAACATTGCCTGGGATTTATCGTATAAAAAAGATACCCTCATTGATCGTGCTTTTGTTTTATCAAAAGAAGCAACAGAATGGGCAGAAAAACAAATGAATCAGCCTTCTGAACCCAAGCCAGAAGAAATGACAACTCGTACATGGGTGAATGTGAGAAAACAAACTTTTGCTATGTATGCAGATACCTATGCTTGGGTATTGTATAAGCAAGGTAAATATGAAGAAGGACTCAAGTATGCGAAAGCAGGTTCCGAATTAAAAGAATGGAAAGATGCTGAATATAATGATCGTTACGTTCAATTAGCATCTAAAGTTTTATCGAAGGAAACTTTGATTGCTGAATTAGAGCGAATAGCTAAACTAGGTGGATTAGGCAAAGAAGGTAAGCAGCAATTAGTAAAACTGCTTACAGGTACATTAGGGTCAGAACAAATGGCAGAGCAGCGATTAAAGGAACTAACAGCGAGTGGTAAAGAAAAAATGCGGATTGAGTTAGCTAAAAAAATGATACAAGAACCTGCACCACAGTTTTCACTGAAGGATTTAACTGGTAAAACTGTATCATTGGCTTCTTTAGAAGGGAAAGTAGTGATTGTAGATTTTTGGGCAACCTGGTGTGGGCCTTGTATTCAATCGTTTCCTGGTATGCAGCAGGCTCAAAATGAACTAAGCAACCAATCAGATGTGGTTTTTCTTTTTGTAAATACTTGGGAAAGTCAGCCAACTCAGGAAGCAAGAGATAAAGAAGTACGCGAATTACTAAAAAAGAGTAATTACAGCTTTCAGGTATTATACGATGAAAAAGGCTCCAGTGATGAATATGAAGTGGTAAGTAAGTTTAAAGTGGAAGGAATTCCAACTAAGTTCATCATTGATAAAAAAGGGCAGATAAGGTTTAAAAGTGTTGGATATGGTGGTAATCAGGATGCGTTGGTAGAAGAATTAAAGGCAATGGTTGAATTAGCGAAATAAGACATTTCTATTTTTTAGGACAGCCTGCATGATTTTTTTTCAGCAGGCTGTTTTGTTTTTAACTTGCCGTTTATGGAGCAACCGTTATTGATATTAGAAAAGTATTGGGGATATACAGCATTCAGAGGTAAACAAGCAGAAATCATTGAGCAAGTTTTATCTGGACACGATACGCTTGCCATTTTGCCAACTGGAGGAGGTAAATCAATTTGTTTTCAGGTGCCTGGTTTGGCATTAGGAGGATTGTGTTTGGTAGTATCACCGCTGATTGCGCTCATGAAAGATCAAGTTGATCAATTAAAAATGAGAGATATTGCTGCGGCTTATTTACATGGCGGATTAGCGCAATTTGAAGTAAATGAACTAATGGCGCAAGCCGAGCAGGGAGAATTATCATTTTTGTATGTTTCACCAGAACGAATACAATCGACTAATTTTCGCAATTGGATTGAAGATGCTCCTATTACATTGATAGCTATTGATGAAGCGCATTGTATTTCCCAGTGGGGATATGATTTTCGTCCTTCTTATACCAAGCTTTCAAACTTACGTTCTCTTGTACGAAAGCATGTTCCCATCATTGCATTAACTGCATCTGCTACAGATAAGGTACAAGAAGATATCATTCAGCAATTACAATTACAATCGCCTAAGATATTTCGACAAACATTTTTGCGACCCAATTTATCATTCAGCGCATTTGCACCTGAAAGTAAAATTGCGAGAACTGTTGAGATCTTGAAGAAAGTAACTGGCTCAGCATTGGTGTATTGCAACAGCAGAAAAAAAACGGTTGATATTTCAAAGCTTATTCAACAGCATGGAATTGCAGTAAGTTATTTTCATGCAGGATTATCATTGCAAGAAAAAGAACAACGTCAAAATGCATGGATCAAAAATGAACTTCGCGTAATGGTTTGTACCAATGCATTTGGGATGGGCATTGATAAGTCTGATGTAAGGCTAGTGATTCATTACGATGTACCTGATTGTTTAGAAAACTATTATCAGGAAGCCGGAAGAGCGGGTAGGGATGGACAGAAAGCTTATGCAGTTTTGTTGTATGGTGATCAAGATACAGAGCAGCTCGAACAATCGGTGGAGCAAAAATTTCCGCCAATATCCATACTTAAACAATTATATCAGAAAATGGCCGACTATTTGCAAGTGCCATCAGGAAGTGGAGAGGGATTGTATTATGACTTTGATTGGGAACAATTTGTACAAAGGTTTGAGTTTGAACCCAAGCTTGCAAAGAATGGGTTGAAGCATATTGAGCAAGAAGGGTTTATCATAGTTGAAGAATCTGTGTTCATTCCATCTAAAGTACAGGTACTTGCCAGTCGCGATGAATACGAAACTTTTACCAATGCACAGCCAAAGCTACTTGACTTAATTATGGTTTTGTTGCGCAGTTATCAGGGTATTGTAGACCAACCTGTTTCTATTAGTGAAAGAAAACTAGCTCATTGGTTATCTATTGAAGAAGGCAATGTAAGGATGCAGTTATTGCTTCTACATTCAGCGGGAATAATTTCATACATATATAAGAAGGAAACGCCGCAACTTTATTTTGTTACGAATAGGGCACCAGCTGCACATTTGAATATCAATAACGAGCGTTATTTGAACCGTAAGGAATTATATAACCAGCGTATCAAAAAAATGATAGGCTATACTAATTTAGAATCTGGATGTAGGAACTATTATATAGCTTCTTATTTTGATGATCCAGATGCCCAAGCTTGTGGCATATGCGACTTATGTCTTCAGCAGAAAAAGAAGCCATTAACAGTTGAAGAAATAGATGCAGTATATGAAGTGTTAGAAAAATCTATTGATCCATTATCTGCCGCTTCTATTGCTAAAATGACTGTTACCATTTCTGAAACAAAAGTTTTAGAAGCTCTTCGCAGATTACAAGATGAGCAAGTGGTTAATCAGGTAGAAAAAGGATTTGTAGTATATAAAAAAACCGCCCGAAGGCGGTCATAGTTTATTTTAAATGCTTGGTGATTTCTTCACTAGTGGGTTCTGTTTGCGAAGGAAAATAAGCTATAAGTTTTCCGTTTTCATCTAACAAAAACTTATTAAAATTCCATCGGATAGTAGCATCTAAAACGCCATTCTTAGATTTATTACATAGCCACTGATACACTTCATTGGTATTATCACCAATTACATCAGATTTAGCAGCTAATGGGAAAGTAACACCAAAATTCTTTTTGCAAAAATCTTGTATATCATCGTTGCTACCTGGTTCTTGAGAGCCAAAGTTATTTGCAGGGAAACCTACAATCACCAGTTTTTGCTGGTACTGCTGATATAATTTTTGTAGCCCATCGTACTGACGAGTATAACCACACTTAGAAGCAACGTTTACTACCAAAATCTTTTTGCCTTTGAATTGAGAAAAATCAATCGTTTTACCATCAATTGATTTCACCTTAAACTGGTGAATGGTACTGTTATTCATGGTCATAGTAAATGCTGATAATGTTAGAACTACAATGGAAGCGAAAAGCCATTTCATATGTTTGATTTTTTGTTACAACAAAGTTCTGTTGAAAATGTTGTCAAATGAAAAAATCTATTTAAATGGTGATAGCTGCTGTTGCAATGCTCACTTTTATGCCTTTTTCAATAAATAATCGAGCGCAAGTTTCAAGAGTTGCTCCAGTAGTTAAAACATCATCGATCAATAAAATGTGGCGGAAGTTTTGTCGAAAACTAGTATTGAGTGAATAAGTTTGATCAACCGACTGCCAACGATCGACCCTGTTCTTTTTTGTTTGAGAGGCAATAGCTGCTGTTTTAATCATCCAATTATTAATGGTGGGCAGATGTAAAAATTTTGCTATTCCTTCAGCAATCACTTCAGCTTGGTTATAGCCACGTATATATAATTTCTTAGGGTGAATTGGAATTGGAACAATTGCATCTATGTTTTTAAATCTGTTAGAGTCATTTATTTCCATTCCCATTAAATTACCTAAGTAGCTTCCTACTTCTTTGTACTGTTTATATTTTAAATGATGCAATAACTCTTGGGTTGTGCTTTTTGTATTGAAGTACAAAAGAGAGCCTGCTGCTTCAATTGGAATTCTGGGAAGAAAAACTTGTTCTGTTGCGTTGTGTTGGATACGCATAAATCCTGTTGTAGGCAATTGACTAGAACAGGAAATACATAGTACATCACTATGCGCAATTTGATCGGTTTTACAACCCAGGCAAGTATGTGGAAATAAGAAATGGCTCAAATCATTGAGCGTATTTTGAATGGCTGCTAACATACAGCTAAGATAAGCCTTTAAAATATTTGCTGAAATACTTCATGTACTTGGCTGCAAGCTACCAATTCAATATCTGGTTTCTTTTCAAACACACCCTGATGAAAGCGGCTGATGTACATTTTTTCGAAACCTAATTTTGCAGCTTCTGCTACTCTTTGTTCTATTCTGTTCACAGCGCGAATCTCGCCATTCAAACCAACTTCACCAGCAAAGCAAATATTAGAAGGGATAGGTACATCTTCATAACTAGACAAAAGCGCCATTACTACAGCTAAGTCAATTGAAGGATCATCCATTTTTAATCCGCCTGCAATGTTTAGAAACACATCTTTGGTGCCGAATAAAAAGCCGCCTTTCTTTTCAAGAACAGCTAACAACAATTGCAATCTTCTTAAATCAAATCCACTCACGGTTCGTTGTGGTGTTCCATATACACTTTGTGTGACCAAAGCTTGTACTTCAATTAGTAATGGTCGCATACCTTCTAGAGTAGAAGCAATAGCAGAACCACTCAATCCTTCATCTTTTTGGCTAATTAATAATTCAGATGGGTTGCTTACCATGCGCATACCTTTACTCGTCATTTCATAAATGCCTAACTCAGCTGTACTTCCAAAGCGATTTTTCATTGTACGTAAAATGCGATACGCATAATGTCGATCACCTTCAAATTGCAGCACGGTATCAACCATATGCTCTAAAATTTTTGGTCCAGCAATATTTCCATCTTTAGTAATATGTCCAATGATAAATACAGGTGTATGCGTAGCTTTTGCAAAGCGTTGTAATTCTGCGGCACACTCTTTAATTTGAGAGATACTACCTGCTGGTGCATCTAATAAATCTGATTGAAGAGTTTGAATTGAGTCTATGATAACAACTTCTGGTTGTATCTTTTTTATTTCTTGAAAAAGCGATTGAATGGTTGTGCCTGTATATAGAAATAGATGAGCGTTCTTTCCAGTTAAGCGATCTGCACGCATTTTAATTTGCTGTTCACTTTCTTCACCACTTACATACAATACTTTTTTGTCAGGAAGCTGTAATCCTATTTGCAAGAAAAGCGTGCTTTTACCAATACCAGGTTCACCAGCAACCAGAGTAATACTACCAGGAACAATTCCGCCACCTAATACTCTATTCAATTCAGTATCGAAAGATAAAATGCGAGGTTCTGCTTCATATTGCACATCTTCAATTGCAATTGCTTTTGGTGCATTCGATTTTGCATCTTGCTTCCAAGTATTTTTTAAAGCTGGTTCTTTATGAATAATTTCTTCAGTGAAAGTATTCCATTGTTGACAAGAAGGACATTTACCTAACCATTTTGCACTTTCATAACCACATTGGTTGCAAAAAAATGCCGATTTCACTTTGCTCATTTGATAAAGATAACAGCTAGAATTTTTATGAAATTGATTTCAAGAAACTCGGAAAATGGGTACCCCTAAAAATGCAAACAGGCCGACGCGAAAGCCGGCCTTGTTTACTTACTAACCCATTAAATTCTAGCACTAAATTACATTTTTGGCCCATATCTCAAAATTATTTTTGATGATTTATAGGTACTTTTTTGTGTTCCTAAATCTTTTAGCAGCCTTCAAATTTTGACAGGATTTTAGCACCATACAGGCATCAAAAACGGACTTTTTGGCATAATTTTACACCAGAGCTATGGTGGAATGGCTTGATTTTTAACTGGTTAGAAATTTGTATAGAGTAAAGTATAAAAATTCAATTTATGAACTCAATCATGTTGGTTTCTCTACTGTTTGTTGGTATCAGTATGTTGGTTTCCATGCAGTTAAAGGGAAAATTCAAGAAATATAGTCAGATGCCTTTAATGGGTGGGCTAACAGGAAAAGAGGTAGCTGAAAGGATGCTTCGGGACAATGGGATATACGATGTGAAGGTTGTTTCTGTGGATGGTTTTTTGTCGGATCATTACAATCCCATGGACAAAACTGTGAATTTAAGTCCAGAAGTCTATTCAGGAGCTAGTATAGCCTCTGCCGCTGTTGCTGCCCATGAGTGCGGACATGCCGTTCAGCATGCAACTGCCTACAGTTGGCTCATGATGCGCAGTCGACTAGTGCCAATTGTTCAATTTAGCAGCAATATTGTGCAATGGATATTATTAGGTGGAATCTTGATGATCAATGTATTTCCTCAACTGTTGCTTATTGGTATATTATTATTTGCCATGACCACCATTTTTTCTGTAGTTACCCTTCCTGTTGAATTTGATGCCAGCAATAGGGCCTTGGTTTGGTTAAATAATGCAGGTATTACAAGAGGACAAGAGCATGAGGGCGCAAAAGACGCATTGAAGTGGGCAGCAATGACTTATGTAGTGGCTGCTTTAGCTTCTGTAGCCACTTTGGTTCAATACATACTGATTTTTTTAGGGAATCGTGAAAGAGATTAAACCGATTTTTAAACAAGATTAAAAAAACCTTAAAAAGGATGAGCTGTCGACAATTGTCGGCAGCTTTTTTTATGCAATATTTGTCTAGGTTATAATATGTATATATCTTTCACCTTTCTTTAACAAATTAAAACAGCACATGAGAAAAATCGTTGGTTTGCTCACAGTATTGTGCGCATTATTCTCGTTTGATGTATTAGCACAAACGAAAGCGGTTTCCGGTAAGGTAACCGATGCAAAAGATGGTTCTCCTTTGGCGGGTGTAGTGGTAAGTTACGATGGTAAAAACTTAGCTACAACTGGCGAGGACGGATCTTTTTCAGTAACAGTTCCACAAAATGCAAAGCGTATAACGTTGCGTTATGTAGGTTATGGCTCCGTTCAGGCAGATATCACTGGAGGTAGCCTAGCTATTAAAATGACTGCTTCTTCAGATAATTTAGAGGAAGTCATCGTTACTGGTTATAAAACAGCTCAGAAAAAGAGTTTCGTTGGATCTTCAGGTAACATTAAGGGAGAAGAAGTAGCAGCAGTTCCTATTGCTTCTTTTGACCAGGCTATGCAAGGTCGTACTCCTGGTTTAATCTTAAGAGCTAACTCTGGTCAGCCAGGTGCTAGCGGTAGCGCTATCATTCGTGGTAGAGGTTCAATTCAGGGAAGTACTGAACCAATTTACATTGTAGATGGAATTCAAATTGCAGCGGCCGATTTCTCTCAAATTAACCCTAATGATATCGAGAACATCTCTGTTTTGAAGGATGCGGTAGCCACTTCATTGTATGGTTCTCGTGGTGGTAATGGTGTAATTGTTGTTTCTACCAAGCGAGGTGGTAGCGGCAAGCCAAAATTTGAAGTAGACGCATATACAGGTTGGTCAACTTTGCCTGATTTCAATGATATGCAATTGATGAGTACAAATCAGAAAATTGACTTTGAATTACGCAGAGGCGGTACATCTCTTTCTTTTTATTCTCAAGCAGAGATCGATTCTCTTAGAAGAATAAATACAGACTGGTTCAAGGAAATTACAAGAACTGCACGTACTTATAGCGTGAACGCTAGTGCTTCGGGCGGATCTGATAAGACTCGTTATTTTGCTTCTGTAAACTATTTTACGCAAGAAGGTACAGTGCGTAATACTGGCTTCGATCGTATTACTGGTCGTATCAACTTAACACAAGAAGCTGGTAATTTCAGCTTTGGACTAAATGCAACCGGAACTGTTTCTAATTTTAGTAACACTTCGGAAGCAAATACAGGAATTGGTACTCCTTTGAATGCGGGTTTATGGACCAATCCTTATGAGCAACCATTTGTTCCTGGCCGTTATAACGCAGCAGGTAACTTTGTTGCTGGAGGTACAACATTAACTCGTCCAAGAATTGCTGAATCATTCCAGCCTATTCCAACTACAGATTTGTTCTGGAACAATAATAATAGTGTTGATTTAAGAACAGTAGCTGCGATAAATGCAGAATATAAAATTCCTTTTGTAAAAGGTTTGTCCGTTAAAACTGTTTATGGTATTGATTACCGTCAGTTTGATTTTAGCGGATTTGTGGATAGAAGAACTTATAGCGGTGGATTTAATCCTCGTCCAACTTCAGGATTGTTTACTAACTTCCGTACCAGTTCTTTTGCTAGAGATTTTTCAAAGAGTCAGCGTGTTACTAATACCAACTCAATTAACTACAGCAACAGTTTTGGAGATCATACAGTTGATGTAGGAGCATATTATGAAACTGTTGATGTGAAAACTGCAAATAGTGGTAGAACAGTTTTCTTATTGGAGAGTCCATTCCAAAATGAAGCTGGTGCTACCATTAACTCTGATCTACTTCCACGTGTAAGAGCTGGAGGTGCAGAGGCAGCGTTGCAGTCTTATTTTGGCGTATTTAACTATGGGTTTAAAAACAAGTATTTCTTCTCTGGTAATATTCGTCGTGATGGTTCTTCTCGTTTTGGTGCCGATAAGCGTTATGCTACTTTTGGTGGTGTAGGTGCTGCTTGGGCAATTAGTGATGAGAAGTTCATGGAATCAACTTCTACTTGGTTAAACTTGTTGAAGTTCAAGGTGAGCTATGGTACAGTTGGTAACCAAGAAGGAATTGGATTCTACCAATCACAGGGTGTTGTAGGTGGTCGTTTGTACAATGCAGCACAAGGTTCAATTGTTAATGAATTGGAAAACCGTGATTTGCAGTGGGAAGCTCGTAAGAAATTCAACACTGGTTTTGAATTTGGTTTCTTGAAAAACAGATTGAACGGTTCGATAGAATATTACAATGAATTGACCGATAATTTGTTCTTACCTACTGAACTTTCAAGAACAACTGGTTTCAATACTTTAACTACTAATATTGGTGCGGTAAGAAACAGTGGTGTTGAAATTGCTGTTAATTACGATCTTGTTAAGAACAGAGATTTCCGTTTAACTTTAAATGCAAACATTACTTTCAACAAGAACCAAGTGGTACGCTTAACAGATCGTGATACTATTGTATCTGGTATTGTTGCTCGAATCAAAGGACAGCCAGTTCAGTCTTTATTCTTAGTTGAGTATGTTGGTGTAAATCCGGCTAATGGTAATGCTCAATATCGTAAGTTAGATGGTAGCATTACTGAAACTTACGATATTAATGATCGTAAGATTGTTGGAAACGGTGATCCTACTTATTTTGGTGGATTTGGTTTAGATGCTAACTACAAAGGTTTAGCTTTCTCAGCTCAGTTTAGCTATTTCGGCGGACAGTCTGCTTATAACAACGAAAGAAATAACTTGGAGAACCCAGATTATTACTACGATAACATGATTACAGATATGTTAACAGAATGGCAGCGTCCTGGTGATATTACAAGAATCCCTCGTCCAGGAAACGTATTTGTTTCTAGTACCACTCGTTTCGTAGAGAATAACTCATTCCTTCGTTTGCGTGCGGTTACACTTTCATATAACATTCCTGCTACTGTATTAAGCAAAGCAAAGATTCGTTCATTGATGGTGTATGCTTCTGGAACCAACTTGTTAACCTTCACTCAATTCCGTGGTCGTGATCCAGAGTTTGCAAATGCTTCTCTGACTGGTGCACAGTATCCTGCATTACGTACGGTTCAAGCAGGTGTAAGAATTGGATTTTAATTTCTTAACCCATACATGGAAAAACTGAAAACTATGATCAAAACAAAATATATAGGCTGGGTAGCTTCTCTAGGTCTTGTAATAGGACTAGGTAGTTGCAACAAAAGCCTTGAATTACAAAACCCATTTGGGTTAACGCCAACCAATTCTTTCACAGATTTGGCTTCCTACCAGCGTCAATTGTCGGGTGTATATGGTGCTTTTGCATCCCCCGATTACCACAATGGTTACACAATGACTACCGAAATTTTGTCGGATAATACCTATGAAACCCTTGAATCGTTGGTAAACTTTAACCAAGTTCATAACTGGCAGTACGATGCTTCTGATAGACAGCGTACTTTCTTCACTGCTATGTGGAGACAGCCTTATAACACCATCCTTCAAGCGAATTATATTATCAATGGTATTGATAATGTTCGTTCTGAAAATGAGCGTTTTTATAACAGAATTCTTGGTCAAGCTTTAGCTGCTCGTGCTATTGCCCATTTTGATGTGTTAAAAGGATATGCTGATAATTTAGATAGAGCAAGTACATCTCCTGGTATTCCAGTAAAAACTGATACCAGAATTACTTTTCCTGCACGTGCATCAGTTAGGGAAGTATATGACGCCATTTATGCAGATTTGAACCGCGCAATTACTTTATTGAGTGATGTTGATGCTGCTATTAATACTGCTACTAATAAGGGTGGTATTGATGTTTGGGGAGCTCGTGCTGCTTTGGCTAGAGTGGCTCTTTATGCAAAAGACTACACTACTGCAACTACTCAAGCTACTGCTGTTATTAACCAATTCCCATTAGCAACTCGTGCTCAATTCCCTGGTATTTGGAATGATGCTAACTCTACTGAAGTTATCTGGGCAATTGTAAACAACAGTGGTGACCCAGGTTCTCCATTCCCAAGTGCTGAATTAATGAGTTTCCGTGCAAACAGAAACACATTTGGTGTACTTCCTGCTTTTGTAAGCACATTCGATACTACTGGATTTGCAGCAACTGGTACTGGTCGTGATATACGTTTTACCAGCTATTTCTTCTTGAGAAATAGAGTAGGTGGAGCTGATAACTGGGCACTATCAAAGTTTCGTGGAAAAGGTACTGCATCTGATAACTTAGTTAACTTTAAAGTGTTCCGTGTTGCTGAAATGTATTTGATTCGTGCTGAAGCTGCTGCATTAACTAATAATGCAACACAAGCAAATGCCGATTTGAATGCTTTGAAAGCTGCTCGTATTTTAAACTGGGTGAATGTAACTCTTTCTGGTGCTGCACTAACTAATGAAATCGCTGCAGAGCGCAGAAGAGAAATGTGCTTTGAAGGTCATCGTTGGTATGATTTGAAGCGTACGACTCGTGTGGTTAGCCGCCCTGTTACAGGTGCTGGTAATCCAAATTCAGGTGTACAAACTTCACTTCCAAGTACAAGTCATCGTTGGGTGTTCCCAATTCCTGAAGTGGAAATGAGAGCTAATCCTAATATGACTCAGAACACAGGATATTAATTCAAATAACTACTATTTGAACATAGCCATCTCCAAAAGAGGTGGCTATGTTATTTTAAACTGTAGCTATCAAAAATGAACGATGTAATTTTTACTTCCTACCTATTTGTAGTCCATGATTGAAAGATGGTCATTGCAGTTGGGGTATTCCGTTGGATCGTTGCTGCAAATAATGGTTGTTCTTGATTTAGTAAAGTCTAATAAAAGTGAATGATACATTTCTACTCCAGCAGCATCTAAATTTGTACAAGGTTCATCTAAAAGCAATAGCTCCGTTTTTGAAAAAAATGCCAGCGCTAATTTTAATCGCTGTTTCATGCCAGATGAATACAATTTAATTTGTTTGTTTGCAGCCTGTTCTAAACCTACTTTCTTGAGAATTGAATGATTGTCAAAGCCAGTAATCCATTCTTTAGAAGATAAATGGAATTGCATGAGTTCCAAAGCTGTCATTTCTTCTATAAGTTCAAGGTAGGGTGCTGCTATTGAAATTTCTTTGTAGACAGTATCGCTTTCTATTGAATGATTGTTACTGTTTGTCCAAACTAAAGATCCTTCACTATAGTTACTATACCCAGCAAGTATTTTTAAAAGTGTAGATTTTCCACTTCCATTGTTGCCAGTAATGGCATAACAGTTTCCTGAAATAAATGAATAAGTGAGATTTTTAAAAATCCACTCTCTATTGAATTTTTTTCCAAGATCCTGCAAATGAATATGCATAGATTCTATTCTTCGTCTGGTGCACCTTTCATAAAACGCTTAATGATACCACGACCACTCTCACGTATAAATGTAACAATATCATCGCGCTCATCACTGGCAGGTATTTCCTCTTCTATAAACTCAAGGGCCTGTGTAATATTCATCCCTTTATTGTAAATAGTTCTGTAGATATCTAAAATGTGGTTGATCTGTTCAATGGTAAAGCCTCTTCTCTTTAATCCTACACTGTTTACACCGCCATAGCTTAACGGATTTCTCACTGCTTTTATGTAGGGTGGAACATCTTTACTTACCAAACTTCCTCCTGCAATAAATGCATGTTGACCAATATTTACAAATTGATGCACAGCACTAACTCCCCCTATAATGGCATGATCGCCAACTGTAACATGGCCCGCAATTTGAGTGCTGTTACTCATTATACAATGATTCCCAATAATACAATCGTGAGCTATGTGGCTGTACGCCATAATAAGACAGTGGTCTCCAACTACAGTTTTACCTCTATCGTTTGTTCCTCTGTTGATAGTTACAAATTCTCGAATAGTAGTGTTATCTCCAATTTCAACAATAGTTTTTTCACCAGTGTATTTAAGGTCTTGTGGAATAGCTCCAAGAACTGCTCCTGGAAATATCCTGCAATTCTTACCTATTCGGGTACCTTCCATGATGGTAACATTGCTTCCAATCCATGTTCCTTCTCCAATATGTACATCGCCATGAATAACGGTAAATGGATCTATTTTTACGTTGGGTGCGACCCTAGCATTGGGGTCGATATAGGTAAATGGGTGCGTCATTGATATATTAGCGTATTCCGCTATTTAAAATTATTATTTTTTCTTAAATCTTCAAATACTAATCGCTTCGTTTTACGAGTTGTGCTACTAACTCCGCTTCGGTAGTCACTTTGCCATTAACAAACACAGTAGCTTTCATTTCACAAATTCCCCTGCGAATTGGATTCATGAGTTCAAGCTTTAAGACCATGGTGTCGCCTGGAACTACTTTTTGTTTGAACTTACAATTGTTGATTTTGAGGAAGTAGGTATCATACTTTCCTTCGGGCATGCTATTAATAGCTAAAATTCCACCACACTGTGCCAATGCCTCAATTTGAAGCACGCCTGGCATTACTGGATTATTTGGAAAATGACCCTGGAAAAACCACTCGTTGAATGTGACGTTTTTAATGCCTACTATGTGATTGTCTGATAGTTCCACAATTTTATCTACCAGTAAGAAAGGAAAGCGATGTGGCAATGTTTTCTCAATCTGCTCTAAAGAAAACACAGGAGGCAAACTGGCGTCGTATACTGGTACATCTTTTACATGCTTATTCTTTTTGATGTACTGTTTAATCTTCTTCGCAAACTCAATATTGCTGCTATGTCCAGGTCTGTTTGCTATAATTCGAGCCTTTATTGGATAACCTATTAATGCTAAATCTCCAATGACATCAAGCAATTTATGTCGAGCAGGTTCATTTGGAAAACGTAGTTCTAAATTGTTTAAATAACCCTCACTCTTTACTTCAATTTTTTCACGTTTAAAAACTTTAGCTAGTCGCGACATTTCCTCATCGGACACAGCTTTATCTACTACTACAATTGCATTATTAATATCACCACCTTTAATTAAGTCGTGCTTCAATAACATCTCTAACTCATGTAAAAAGCAAAAAGTTCTACAAGGAGCAATTTCTGTTTTAAAATCACGCATGGTTTTTAAGCCAGCATGCTGCGTTCCTAAAACAGGACTATTAAAATCTATAAGGGTAGTAATTTGATAATCGAGTGATGGTAAAGCAACCATTTCTACTCGTTTTTCTTCGTCATAGAAAAATATGTTTTCATCTATGCTATACCATGCTTTTGCAGCATTTTGTTCTTGAACGCCTGCTTTTTCTATGAGTTCAACAAAGGGTTCAGAACTTCCATCCATAATAGGAATTTCAGGTCCATTAATTTCTATCAATACGTTATCAACCCCCATTCCCACCAATGCAGCAAGGATGTGTTCTACCGTACTTATTTTGGCATCCCCTACTTGAAGAGTTGTACCACGACTTGTATCGGTTACTAAATCACAGTCAGCTTTAATAATAGGTTGACCAGGTAGATCTACTCTTTGAAATTGAATACCAAAGCCTGGATTAGCGGGCTTAATATGCATATCTACCAATGCACCAGTATGTAAACCAGTACCATTAAAGTGAATAGGCTTACTTAAGGTATGTTGCTTATCAGGATTAAAATTTTGTTGCATAACGACACTAACCGATTTTGCTGTTCAAAAAATCAAATACAAACGGGCACAAAGGTACAACGAAACCACCACTTAGGCTTGATTGCTCATTTGTTTTGGATTTCTTTAAGTTTTTGCTCTAGCTCAGCAATTCTTAGTTCTAATTGACTTAGATTTCTTATTGCTGCTAAGTTTCTGAGAGATTTTTGATGCTCTTGAGCAGGTGTTCCATTTAGAACTGAATTTGGCTGAGTAACCGATTTGGTTATGCCGCTCTGCGCTGTAATTTTTGTACCATCTGCCACTTTAATATGACCAGCAAACCCTACTTGTCCGCCAACCATTACCCCCTTCCCAATTTGTGTACTTCCACTAATACCTGTTTGGGCAGCTATTACGGTATTTTCTCCAATTTGAGCATTATGTGCTATCTGAATGAGGTTATCTAATTTCACCCCCTTTTTAATAATGGTAGATCCTATAGTAGCTCTATCAATGGTAGTATTTGCTCCTATTTCAACTTTATCCTCTATTACTACATTTCCCATTTGAGGTACTTTTTGATAACTGCCATCTGCTTGAGGTGCAAATCCAAATCCATCTGACCCTATAATTGTGCCTGCATGAATAACTACATCATTTCCAATAATACAATCATTATAAATTACCACATGAGGATGCAATACAACCCTCTCGCCAATTATTACATTTCTTCCAATAGACACATGGTTGTAGATTTTTGAGCCTTTCCCAACTGATGCATTTTCACCAATATATGCGAATGCTCCTACATATACGTCTTGATCAACTCTTACAGTTGCAGCAATATGTACAGGTTGCTCAATACCTTTTAATTGAGCTGCTTGCATCTGTTCATAGGTTCTTAAAAGAGCAGCGAAAGCACTGTAAGGGTCTTGTACTCGAACTAAACAAGAAGAAATAGGTTGAGTAGGCTTAAAATTACTTTGAACAATTATAATTGAAGCTTTCGTTTGATAGATATAAGCTTCATATTTAGGATTAGCTAAAAACGATAATTGTCCTTCTGTAGCTACTTCAATTTTTCCAAACGAATTGACCGCAGTATCTGGATTTCCATCAACGGTTCCTTGAATAAGTGCAGCAATCTGGGCAGCGGTAAATTGCATGTGGTATTAGTTTAGCGAACAAATGTAGAATTTTTTAATGGGGGCTGAAATGGTTTGATGAATTAAAGGATTATCCACTTCAGAAATATCTTTTACACTACCATCTTTATATAGAATTTGGATACGCTCATCTCGTTTGGTGTACATGGTATTCGCAGCTTCATCTGTAAACACAAAATATGCTGCATCTTCTACTGATATTTCCAACTGCTCAGCAGCTTCTTTTCTTTTTTGAGTTATCAATGTTTCTTCAAATGGTTCGCTTTGAAGTTTAATTTTTAATAATTGTCGGTTGAGCAATCGGGTACACAATTCACTTAATACTTTATCGGGATGTTGGCTCCATTTTTTTACTGCAAATGAAACATCAATATCATCTAAAGCACAAAAATGCTGGAGGGTATTTTCATTGAATTCTCCATCAAACTCATGCAAGAAATAATCGAGTGTTGAACCAGTTTTTAAAGAAGCTACATCATGTTTTGATAAGTCACGTACACGCTGAAGTATATGCACCATCATCTTTTCTGCGGCCATTACAGTCTTATGAAGGTATACTTGCCAATACATTTGACGCCGTGCAATTAAAAATTTTTCGATGCTATAAATCCCTTTTTCTTCTACCACCAATTGTTGGTTATGCACTGCAAGCATTTTTAAAATTCTATCATAACCAATAACCCCTTCACTTACACCAGTAAAAAAGCTGTCGCGTGTTAGGTAGTCCATTCTATCTACATCTAGCTGTCCGCTCACCAACTGGTGTAAAAATGGTTTGTGGTATTTGTTGGTAAAAATTTGAATAGCAATGTCCAGCTCACCTTTCAATTCTTTATTCATTGCATGCATAATGTGCAGGCTAATATTTTCATGGTGAAATCCAGTTGCAAGCTGGTGCTCCAGTGCATGGGAAAATGGGCCATGACCCACATCATGCAACAAAATAGCAGCTTTTGCGCCAACCGCTTCTTCAGGTGAAATTTCTATTCCTTTTGCAGAAAGTTCATGCAGGGCATTACACATGAGGTGATATGCACCCAACGAATGATGTAATCTGGTATGGACCGCACCTGGATATACCAAATATGCCAAAGCCATTTGGTGAATTCTTCGAAGTCGCTGATAATAAGGATGGCTGATAATGCTAAATAACAAAGGATGATCTATAGTAATAAATCCATAAACAGGGTCGTTGATAATTTTTCTTTTCTTAGGCATCTGCTTGTTTGTAATTTGTTAAAGCAACACCCAAAAGTACAATTTGGCACGGGAAAGGATATATTTGATATATCACCCTTTATGAATTGCATATGACAGGATATTCCTTGGTATGGATTGACGATGAAATGGAGAGTTTGCAATCGCTCACTTTGTTCTTGAAAAACAAAGGTTATGCTGTTACTACTTTTTCAAATGGATTAGATGCATTGGATTACATAGAAAAGAATCAGGTAGATTTGGTTCTGCTAGATGAATCCATGCCTGGCTTGTCGGGTTTACAGACTTTGTCCCGTATTAAGCAAATGCAACCCCGATTACCTGTGGTGTTGGTTACAAAAAATGAAACTGAGAATTTAATGGATGAAGCTATTGGTAGTCAAATTGCCGATTACCTTATTAAGCCTGTACATCCTAATCAGGTCTTGCTTTCTATCAAGAAATTGCTCGATAATAGGAGATTGGTTGCTGAAAAAACCACGCAAGCTTATCAGCAAGAGTTTCGAAAAATGATGATGCAATTGGAAGATGGTCCCGATCATGCAGGTTGGATGGATGTGTATCGACAATTGGTGCATTGGGAGTTAGAGATGGAAAAATCGGACAGTCCAGAAATGGAAGAAGTGCTCAAAACACAAAAAAAAGAGGCCAATGCAGCTTTTGCAAAATACATTTCAAAAAACTACCTCAATTGGATTCAACCTTCCTCTACTTCGGCGCCTGTTATGAGTCATCAGTTGTTGCCTTTTAAAGTGCTTCCACACGTTGAACCAGGCATACCGGTGTTTTTTGTACTAATCGATAATCTTCGGTTTGATCAGTGGAAAGCGATAGAACCATTGGTGACAGAATATTACAGGGTATTAGAAGAAGAAACATTTTATAGCATTCTTCCAACAGCCACACAATACAGCAGAAATGCAATTATGGCGGGCATGTTACCTTCGGCCATTCAAAAGCAATTTCCTCAAGCATGGAAGAACGATGATGATGAAGGCGGTAAAAATCAGTTTGAACCTTTGTTTTTGGAAGCTTTACTAAAGCGAATGAAAAAAGAACAACTTCGCTATAGTTATACCAAGGTGTTGAGCTTACAAGAAGGACAGCAAATGGTTCAGCAAGTACACAATTTGATGAACAACGATTTGAATGTAATTGTGTACAATTTTGTAGACATGCTCAGTCATGCTCGCAACGAGATGGAAATACTCAAAGAATTGGTTTCGGATGAGCGGAGCTATAGAAGTATCACCAAGAGTTGGTTTGAACATAGCCCTTTGTTTCAAGCACTTAAAAAAATTTCGGAGAAAAAAGTAAGGCTGATTATTGCAACAGATCATGGTAGTATTCAAGTAGGTAACGCTTGTAAGGTGGTAGGAGATCGACAAACCTCCACCAATATTCGCTATAAGCATGGTCGCAATCTCGACTTTGAGGCAAAAGATGTAGTAAGTTTTAAAAAGCCAATTGAAGCTGGATTGCCAGAGCCAAATATCAATTCATCTTACATTTTTGCCAAAGAAGATGGGTATTTGTGCTATCCCAATAACTACAACCATTTTGTCAATTATTACAACAAAACCTTTCAGCATGGAGGAATAAGCATGGAAGAAATGATTATTCCTGTCATAAAGCTGGTAAGCAAATAAAAATGTGGATATCTATGGGTTGCTAAACCCTTGTTGGCACTTAATTTTGGCATGAGGAAGAGCTTATGAAATACAATCAAACCACTTTAGATAAATTAGAAGATATTTTGGGTGAAGGCGATTATGTAGTGCGCTATGAACGTGGCACATTTCAGAGTGGCTGGTGCTTGTTAGAGCAAAAGCGTGTTGTGGTGTTGAATAAGTTTTTAAATATGGAAGGGAGAATTAATACCTTGGTTGAATTAATTCCTCAACTGAATATTGATTTTGATAAGCTTACCTTAGAATCTCAAAAATTATATGAGCAAGTGCTGCGTCAAGCAGACAATGCTGTTCAATCGCCAGAATAATAGTTATGTCCGCTGCTGTTTGTCCGCCCCTGACCATCACATTTCTCGGTACCGGCACGAGCAGCGGGGTGCCTATGGTAGGTTGCGACTGTGAGGTTTGTACATCTACCGATCCCAACGATAAACGTTTACGAAGCAGTATTATGGTGGAGTCGGCTACCACTCGATTTGTTGTAGATACCACACCCGATTTTCGTTATCAAATGTTGCGTTTAGGAGTGAAACAGTTAGATGCTGTTCTGTACACCCATCCACATAAAGATCATATGGCGGGTTTAGATGATATACGTCCCTTCAATTTTTTTACCAAACAACCTATGAAGTTGTATGCCAATGAACTAACGGCAGATGCTATAAGACGCGATTTTTACTACGCTTTTTCAGAAAAGAAATATCCAGGAGTGCCTAATCTAGATATTATTACCATTGATGAAACGCCTTTTTTTATTGGCGATATTCCAATTACACCTATTTTGGTTTGGCATTTAAAGATGCCCGTATATGGCTTCAGAATGGGCAGCTTCACATACATAACAGATGCCAATAGAATAGATCCAGAAGAGAAAATTAAAGCAAAAGGTTCCAAAGTTTTGGTTTTAAATGCTCTCAGAAGAGAAGCACATATTTCTCATTTTACGCTTACAGAAGCCATTTCTTTGGCCAACGAATTAGAAGCTGAAGAAGCATATTTCACCCATATTAGTCACCAGTTAGGCAAGCATGCCCAAGTGAGTCAGGAACTTCCCCATCATATTCATTTGGCAAACGACGGAACTGTATTATCTTTATAGCCAAACGTTATTGGCTATGTCATCAAATTGGAAAGAGTACCTTACTTTCTCCAGGAAGGAGCGAGTAATTGCCATTGCAGCTGGCTTGTTGCTAATTTTTCTTATTTCATTTCCCTATTGGTATCACCCCAAAGAATTACTCCTTCAGCCAGATATTGCTTGGGAAAAAGAGGTTGATGGTGTATTGAAGATGGGGGAAGAAGCAAAAGAAGCGGAAGGGAAAAGTTTAGAAATAAAAGTTGCTGCTAAAAAATTCTATTTCGATCCAAACAGCATTGGGGTGCATGATTGGATGGCCTTAGGTGTGTCGGAAAAAACTGCGAATACCATCCTGAATTATCGGAATAAGGGGGGAAGATTTCGGAAGCCCGATGATTTGTTCAAAATTTGGGGGATGGATCCTGTTTTGGCAAAAGAGCTTATTCCGTTCGTTCGTTTGGCTGGAGCGTCACAAGAACGAAGTAATGCTCATTCTAATAAACTTGGGGGTAATGTAACTTTAAATATTGATATCAATAAAGCTACCCAAGAAGAATGGAAGTCATTACCAGGCATTGGGGAAGTTATTTCTGGAAGAATTATCAAATTTAGGGAACGGCTGGGCGGATTTGCGAAGATTGAGCAAGTTGCTGAAACTTATGGGTTAGCAGATTCAGTATTTCAGAAAATTCGACCAAAGTTAAAATTGAGTTCAATTAGCGTCCAAAAAATTTCAGTTTTGCAAGCTGAAGAAGAAGTATTGAGTGCACATCCATATATCAGTCGATCTTTAGCTAGGGCTTGGGTTCAGGCAAGAGCTGGATGGATAGCACCTGTTGGGCCAGAGCAGCTCTTGCAATTGCGTGGAATGGATCAAGTGCTGCTGGATAAACTAATGCCCTATCTAAGTTGGGAATAGCATAACTGACATCTTTGTAAAAATTAACAACCAAAGGTTGTAACAAGGGTAGTTTTGAATACACGTTTCCCCCTATTTTTGCCAACAAAACAAACGTTCGTTAGTTTTAAAAATTTTCAATATGGATTTTCAGCAATCGGAATTAGTAACGCAGGTGGCACAAACAGCACGTGATTTTGCAAATCAGTACATCAAGCCACATGTCATGGAGTGGGATGAATCGCAGGAATTTCCAATTCATATTATGAAGGAATTGGGAAACTTGGGTATGATGGGGGTTTTGGTTCCTGAGCAATATGGAGGTGCTGGATTGGGATATTTTGAATACAATGCCATTATTCAGGAAATAGCTAAAGTGTGTGGGTCAATAGGTTTGAGTGTGGCTGCACATAATTCATTATGCACTGGTCATATCATGTATTTTGGAAGCGAAGAACAAAAGCAGCGCTACTTGCCGAAGCTAGCTAAGGCTGAATGGATTGGTGCATGGGGATTAACGGAACCCAACACAGGAAGTGATGCAGGGAATATGAAAACGACTGCTGTAAGAGACGGAGATCATTGGGTGATCAATGGAACAAAAAATTGGATTACCCATGGTAAGTCGGGCGATGTTGCCGTTGTGATGTGTAGAACAGGCGAACCAAGAGAAAGTGGAAACTCAACTGCATTTATTGTAGAGAGAGGTACCCCCGGATTTTCTGCTGGTAAAAAAGAAAACAAACTAGGAATGCGTGCCAGCGAAACTGCTGAAATGATTTTTGAGAACTGTCGTATTCCAGACAGTCAGCGTTTAGGTGAAGTAGGCGATGGTTTCCGTCAGGCTATGAAAATTTTGGATGGAGGAAGAATTTCTATTGCTGCACTTTCGGCAGGTATTGCTAAAGGTGCTTATGAAGCTGCACTTCAATATTCAAAAGAGCGTTATCAGTTTGATCAGCCCATTGCGAATTTTCAAGGAATTAGTTTTAAGCTAGCTGATATGGCAACAGAGATTATGGCTGCTGATTTGTTGATAGCTCAGGCCTGTGATTTAAAAAATCGTGGTGAGAAAATGACCAAAGAGTCTGCAATGGCCAAGTATCTTGCAAGTGAAGTGGCGGTAAAAGTTGCAAACGATGCTGTTCAAATTTTTGGTGGTTATGGATATACCAAAGACTTTCCCGTTGAAAAACATTACAGAGATGCCAAATTATGCACCATTGGTGAAGGCACTTCTGAAATACAGAAACTGGTTATTTCTAGAGAGGTTCTTAAAGGGTAACCATTGCTTGCTGCTTATGAGAGAAACGACTGCATGAAAATGCGGTCGTTTTTTTATGATTGAGTTTGTAAAACTCTTTTAATTTAAGCAGGATCTTGATCTTGGCTAGCACCTCCTGCCATAAAAATTTGATCTACAGCACCACCAAGCATTGGAAATTTTTCTTTCACAAAATTAGCAATGCTTACAATAGCTTGTTGAGCTTGTTGTTCTGTTAAGCCAGCTTCTGCTTGTAATTTTTGAATCAGTTCTTGCATACAAAATATTGTTTATTAGAATTCTATAGTTGATTATTAGGCAACTTTTAATAAGCTTACCTTGCTTTTATTGAACATTTGTTCAGCATAATCTAAAGTCACATGCAACTCTTTAGTATTGGTGCCAGGAAGTTCAAACATTGCATCTGTTAAGATACTTTCACAAATAGTTCTTAGTCCTCTAGCACCGAGCTTGTACTCTAAAGCTTTTTGTACCATAAAGTCGAAGACTTCATTGTCCATCACTAAAGAAATTCCCTCTAACTCGAACAACTTGGTGTATTGTTTGATTAATGAATTTTTTGGCTCTGTAAGAATATTACGAAGCGTTTCTTCATCAAGTGGATTGAGGTGAGTAACTACAGGAAGTCGACCAAGTAATTCAGGAATTAAACCAAAGGATTTTAAATCTGTTGCATTTACAAACTGTAATAAATTTTTTCTTTGCTCTTCCTGTGAAGTTTTATTCACATTAAAACCAATAGCATTGGTATTGATTCTTCTTGCAATGATTTTATCAACTCCGTCAAACGCTCCACCACAAATGAATAAGATGTTTCTCGTATCTACTTTAATCATTTTTTGTTCGGGATGTTTTCTCCCTCCTTGAGGCGGCACTAAAACCTCCGTTCCTTCCAGCATTTTAAGCAACCCTTGTTGAACACCTTCGCCACTTACATCGCGTGTAATGGATGGATTATCACCCTTACGAGCAATTTTATCAATTTCATCTACATATACAATCCCTCTTTGAGCAGCATCTACATCATAATTACAATTCTGTAACAAACGAGTAAGCATGCTCTCTACATCTTCACCAACATATCCTGCTTCAGTAAAAACAGTAGCATCCACAATTGCGAATGGGACTTGTAAAAGTCTAGCAATGGTTTTTGCAAGTAAAGTTTTTCCTGTTCCAGTTTCACCAACCATGATGATATTGCTCTTTTCAATTTCAACATCATCCGTTGCTTGTTTTTGAGTGATTCTCTTGAAATGATTATAAACTGCTACAGAAAGAACTTTCTTGGCCTCATCTTGTCCAATAATATATTCATCCAGGAACTGTTTAATTTCAAGTGGTTTTTTAATAGTCATTTTAAAACCCGCTCCACCACTTTGGCTGCCTAAAATATGTTCTTGTTTGATCTGTAGCTCTTGCAAAATAATCTCCTGTGCATGCTCCACACAGTTCTCGCATATATGTCCTTCCTGACCAGCAATGAGTATTTTAACTTCATCGCGGCTTCTGCCACAAAAGGAGCAATGTAAATTTGTTTGTTTTGCCATAATTCTCAATTTCCCGACACACTCGTCGTAACCACTATACAAAAATAGTTAAGTTCGGCCACAACCTTGTTTAAAAGCAAGGAGCAACCCAACTTAACTCAACAAAAAGTATTGATTTACAGTATATTAGATTTTTTCCAAGATACCATCTACAATGCCATAAGCAACTGCATCTTTAGCATCCATCCAGTAGTCGCGGTCAAAGTCCTTCATTACTTGCTCTAAAGTTTTACCACAATTATTTGCCAAGATTTTCGCACCCAATTCTTTGGTTTTGCGAATTTGCTCTGCCTGTATTTCTATATCGGCACTGGTAGCTTGAAAATATCCACCCAAACTTGGCTGGTGAATCATTACTTCACCATGCGGATAAATAAATCTTTTTCCTTTTACACCAGCACTTAGTAAAATAGAACCCATACTTGCGGCTAATCCCATACAAATGGTGCTAACTGGACTTTGAATAAGTTGAATAGTATCGTACATAACCATACCGCTGGTTACAACACCACCAGGGCTATTGATGTAAAACTTAATTTCTTCTCCGGGTTTATCTGCATCCAATAACAACAGTTTGCTTACAACCTCACGCGCAGATTTATCATCTACTACACCCCACAAATACACAGCTCTTTTTTGGAAAAAAAGCTGTTCCATTTTTTTATTCATGAAACCACTTTCTGGTTGTGGCTTCTCTTCTTTTGGTTCGTCTTCGTCTTCGTTCAAAAATGGGTTAATGATATTCTTATTGTAATTCATAACGATGGCTTAAAAATTGTGTTTAGTCTTTCTTTTCTTTACGAGGGTTGGTAAGTAATACTTCATCTACCAAACCATATTCTTTTGCTTCAATTGCTTTCATCCAAAAGTCACGGTCGCAATCTGATGCAACCTGGTCTATTTCTTTTCCAGTATGATGTGCAATCACTTCATACAACTCTTGTTTAAGTTTCTTGATTTCTCTTGCTGTGATTTCAATATCTGAAGCTTGTCCGCCAATGGCTCCACTTGGCTGATGCAGCATAATTCTACTATGCTTGAGTGCTGTTCTTTTTCCTTCAACACCAGCGCAAAGTAATACAGCGCCCATACTTGCAGCAATACCCGTACAAATAGTTGCAACATCTGGACTAATAAACTGCATAGTATCGTAAATACCTAATCCAGCGTACACACTACCACCTGGACTGTTGATATACATTTGTATATCACGCGTACGATCTGTGCTTTCTAAAAAGAGCAACTGTGCAGTTACAATATTTGCTACATAATCATTGATGCCTTCACCCAAGAAAATAATACGATCCATCATAAGACGGCTAAACACATCCATGCTGGCTACATTCAAAGGGCGCTCTTCAATTATATAGGGAGTAAGGTTGGTTGGTTGGAAATGATTGGTATACTGATGCAAAGTGGCACTAGAAATACCTCTGTGGTGGACTGCAAATTTTTGGAATTCTTTTTCAATATTCATGGAACGTAAATTATGGCTTGAAGATAAAAGTTTTGTCCTTCTTATCGTAAGTAGGTTTGCAAATTGTATGCAAAATCCTTCAATCAGACAAAAGGGCAGATTAAGAAGCTTTGTTGGTCCTATACTTTGCTTTTCTAAAGAAAAGTACTTCGCTTATGGCTATTAACAACAAACTAACCGCTGTGGTTGCACCTACTTTAGCTAAAAAATATAGAAAATCTCCAAATTGAATCCATTCAATCAGAACTAAATAGAAATGGTGGAAAAAAGTAAGTAGAGCAGCATATAAACTGTACGGTGCCCAGCCCATACTTTTTGGACTTGGTTCTACGTAGCTTAATTCGGTTGATTCTTGGGGAATTAAAAGATTCAGTAAGAATGGCCGTAAATAAGCAATTAAAACACATGGCGCAGCATGTAAGCCAATGCTTCCTGTAAAATAATCAAGAGTAAGTCCAAATACAAATCCGGTTATTAATAGCAACCAACGTGGTATTGCAAAAGGCAGCCAAAGGATATATAAGAAATAGACATAGGGAACAATCCATTGGTGCAGAGGAGGAACTTGGTTTAAAACAAATACCTGCAAAGCAATAAACAGTATAAATCGGATAATATGTATGAATACTAAATTCACTGTTTGGCTGGAGTTTTGTTTTCTAACAATACCTGTTCTTGGAAACGGATATTTTCAATAATGTATGCGACTTGTAGCTGATAAAATCGAGCGCTTGGCTTAATTTTTAAAACGTAAAAGTTAGTAGCCGACTCTTTTTCGATAGCTGCTACAGTGCCAACCATTAAATTGGAAGGGAAATTAGCAGAATAGTTACTTGTTACCACTGAGTCGCCCACTTTCACGGTAGAGCTCTTGGGAATATTTTTCAGCGTTAGTTCATCGGGACTTTCACCTTCCCATTCGAGGCTACCTGCAGCTTGGTCTTTTTTCAGCATAACACTCACCCGACTGTTTTGGTGCAACAAGCTCATAGCCTTAGATACATTTTCACTCACGTCTACCACTACACCCACAATACCGCTTGGAGAAGTAACAGCCATCCCTTTTTTTACCCCTTGTTTTTCTCCGCGTTCTAAAATGATATAGTTATTTGGAAGGGTAATTGTATTGCCAATGACCATGGCAGGAAGGAAAGTAAATTTGCGCTTTTGAAGTTTATTATTATTGACAACACTGTCAATAAGGCTTGTTTTACTGCTATCTGGTTCAATAAAGTTACTGGCTAGTTCATTTTTCAAACGTGTGTTTTCTTCCAACAATCTTTGATTCAGCTCTTTTAAAAAGAAGTAACCCTTAAACTCGCTGTATTGTTTATTGATGACCCTAGTTGATTCATTTGCCTTTGTAGAAAAAAATGCTTTGTGGGTTTCTGAGCTTTCAGATAGCATTACAATACAAGTTATTTGCAGTGCTATAAAGCTCAGGAAGATAAAGTAGCGTCGTATGAAAGCGAATATATTCCTCACATTAATTGAGCTTCTAACATAAACAAACTAAAAATAGCATTGCATTTAGCGCATGATGAATGGGAAGCGCTGATAATTCTTAAGTGCAATACCAGTTCCGCGAACCACACTCTTCAATGGATCATCTGCAACATGAACAGGCAATTTAATTTTTGCACTCAAACGCTTATCCAAGCCACGCAATAAAGCCCCACCACCGGTTAGATAGAGTCCTCTTTTGTAAATATCTGCAGCCAATTCTGGCGGAGTTGTTTCAAGGGCTTTCAAAATAGCTTCTTCAATTTTGAAGATGCTCTTATCCAATGCTTCGGCAATCTCTTGGTAGCTCACCATAATTTGCTTAGGAATACCTGTAACAAGGTCACGTCCATTTACAGGAATATCTTCAGGAGGATTTTCCAAATCCTTTGTTGCTGCACCAACGTGTATTTTGATTTGCTCGGCCGTTCTTTCACCAATAAGCAAACTGTGGTAGCGACGGAGAGCTTCCATGATATCGGCTGTGAACTCATCGCCCGCAATACGAATACTTTGATCGCAGACAATGCCAGCAAGCGCAATAACAGTAATACCGGTGGTACCACCACCAATATCAATAATCATATTACCAACAGGCTCTTCCACATCAATTCCAATACCCAAAGCAGCAGCCATGGGTTCGTGCACCATATATACTTCTTTTGCGCCAGCTTGTTCAGCACTGTCACGCACCGCTCTTTTTTCAACTTCGGTAATAGAAGATGGGATACAAATCACCATTCTCCAACTAGGCGGGAACAAAGGTTTTTTAGGGTAAACCAGCTTAATTAACTCACGAATCATTAATTCAGCAGCGTTAAAATCAGCAATTACGCCATCTTTTAGCGGACGGACAGTCTTAATGCTTTCATGGGTTTTTTCGTGCATGAGCAGGGCTTTTTTTCCTACTGCCAACACTTCTTTAGGATTATTTCTATTCAGAGCAACGATAGAGGGTTCGTTCACTACCACTTCATCGTTGTGTATGATTAATGTATTTGCTGTGCCGAGATCAATGGCAATTTCTTGTGTAAAAAGGTTGAAAAGTCCCATTATAGACGCTTATTCTGTTGTATTTGTAATACCTGCAAAAATGATTGAAATAGTTCGAATAAAAAAGCGGGCTATCCTTTTTTTCAGTCTTTTTCCAATCTATTTTTTTGATTAGTACAATTCATCCAATTTCATCTTCAAATACTTAATGACACTTCTGTGCGTACTAAACACAGAAATGCCAATACCCATGAGCAACATACCTCCAAACAACAATAGTGTAAGGTTAGTGTCTCTTATGTTTTTAAGTTGTGGTACCTGACTCTCTGCCCACTGTATGAGTGAAAAAAGTAAGAAGATGGCAATGGAAGCACTGATTAATCCGTTTATGAGCGCTCTAATATTCATGGGTTTGGCAATAAAACCTCTAGTTGCACCCACCATTTGCATGGTTTTAATGAGGAATCGGTTGCTGTACATCGCTAAACGAATGGTATTGTCAATACTAATGATAACCATCAAACTCAATACAATGGCTACAACCAAGAAGATTAATCCAATTTTAGACACGCGCTCATCGAGGTTCACCACTAAATTCTGAGGGTATTGTACTTCAGTAATTTGGTCAGGAAACGCCTCTGTAATGGTTCTTGCAATTAATGCAAGGCTATCGGGGTTTACGTAGTCGGCTTTTGCATAAAAGTCAATGCTTTCAGGCAAAGGGTTTACATCTAATACTTTCGCCCAATCGTCGTTGTTTTCCTTATTCCAAATAGCTTTTGCAGATTCTTTATCAACATATCGTACATTCCTTGCATAAGGTTGTGCTGCAATCATTTGCTGAATTTGAGCAATGCTGTCTTTATTCATAGTGCGCACATAAGCGCTAATGCGAATATCTTCTTTAAAAGCGTTTCCAACCTGACGAATATTTAGGAAAAACCAGCCCATCACTCCCATTATTAGCAATACAATTGCCACCCCAATGATGCTGTACAAATAATTGGGCTTACTCCTTTTCATGCTTGCTTTTCCTTCTCTAGACATGTGTTCAATTTGTTGGTTCAGGTGCTTGCAAATGTATGGTTTTGCTATGTATGGCTTACATTTGCAGCCATTCTTTAACGAAGGTTTGGGGTCGTTTGATATACCGAGTGTCGGTTTTTTTCTCAATTTCGACTGCATTTTGCCGATAGTTGCTTTAAATCAGCCATCGCTTAACCTACCAGAATTGCAATTATGGAGTATCAGTTTAGATCTATTGAAAGAAAGTGGCAAGAATATTGGCAGGAAACGGGTGCATACCGCGTAGCTTCTACCTCTAGTAAACCTAAATGTTATGTATTGGACATGTTTCCTTATCCAAGCGGAGCTGGGTTGCATGTGGGTCACCCTCTGGGGTATATAGCCAGCGATATATATAGTCGTTTTAAGCGTTTACAGGGGTTTAATGTATTGCACCCAATGGGGTACGACGCATTTGGACTTCCTGCAGAGCAGTATGCTATTGAGCATGGCATTCATCCTGCTGTTAGCACCGATCAAAATATCCAAAATTTCCGTCAGCAGCTAGATAATATTGGGTTTTGCTACGATTGGGAGCGAGAAATTCGCACTTGTGATGCCAGCTATTACAAATGGACACAATGGATTTTCCTTCAGCTTTTTAACAGTTGGTACAATCGTTTTACCCAAAAGGCTGAGCCAATTGCAGGATTGGTGAGTTTATTTGAAAAAGAAGGGTCCTCTGCAGTTTCTAATCCTTTTACTGGAAGTGCATTTACTGCCGAAGAGTGGAAAGGATTTTCTGAGGCGCAGCAAATGGATATACTTATGCAGTTTCGACTGGCATATTGTGGAGAAGGTGAAGTGAATTGGTGCGAAGCCTTGGGTACTGTGTTGGCAAATGATGAGGTGGTGAATGGTGTGAGTGAAAGAGGCGGACATCCTGTTGAAAAGAAAAAATTGCGTCAATGGTATTTGCGTATTACCGAATATGCCGATCGTTTAGAACGCGATTTGGAAAAGCTCGATTGGAGTGAGGCCATGAAGGAAATGCAAACCAACTGGATTGGTAAAAGCACGGGTGCTGAAATTGATTTTGCTGTTTCTGTTAATGGAAACACACTGACAGATACTTTTTTGAAAGTGTACACAACTCGTCCCGATACACTGTTTGGCGTTGATTTTATGGTGCTGGCTCCGGAACATACTTTAGTTGAACAAATAACTACACCTGATCAACAACTAGAAGTAGATGCATACATTCAGTATGTAAAAAGTAGAAGCGAGCGCGACCGCATGGCCGAAAAAACTATCTCAGGTTGTTTTACAGGAGGATTTGCTGTACATCCTTTTACCAAACAACTTATTCCAATTTGGATCAGTGAGTATGTATTGGCAGGCTATGGTACTGGCGCAATTATGGCGGTTCCTTGTGGCGATGAGCGTGATTTCAAATTTGCGAAACACTTCAACATACCTATCACAAATATTATTGGTGAAGCATTTAATGGACAAGAAGCAAATCCAACAAAAGATGCAACACTAAGTAACAGTGATTTTTTGAATGGTATGTTCATGCGTGATGCTTTGGAAGAAATGGTGCGCATTCTGGAGGAAAAAGGTATTGGAAAACGTAAGGTGAATTACCGCATGCGTGATGCAGCTTTCAGTCGTCAGCGTTATTGGGGTGAGCCATTCCCAATAGTTTGGAAAGATGGCGTTGCTTATCCGCTAAATGAATCTGAATTGCCTTTGTTGTTGCCTCAAGTTGAAAAGTATTCTCCTGGTCCAGATGGACAAGGTCCGTTAGCAAATATTGAGGAATGGAGAAATGCAGGTTATGAGACGAATACCATGCCTGGTTATGCAGGAAGCAGTTGGTATTTTCTCAGATACATGGATCCGCATAATGAGCAATCATTTGTTGATAGAAAAGTGAGTGATTACTGGAATCAGGTGGATGTATATGTGGGTGGCACTGAACACGCTGTTGGTCATTTGTTGTACAGTCGTATGTGGACGAAAGTTCTGTTTGATCTTGGTCACTTGAGCTTTGATGAGCCGTTTAAAAAATTGCTAAATCAGGGAATGATTCAGGGCAGCAGCAGGTTTGTATATCGTAAAAGAGGTACCAATCAGTTTCTCTCTTTCGGATTAGTAAAAAACGAGGAAGTAGATGCTATTCGTGTGGATGTGAATATGGTAGATGGTGTGGAATTAGATGTAGAAGCTTTCAAGAAGTGGCGCAATGGTGAATATGCTCATGCAGAAATCCTTCTAGAAGATGGAAAGTATATATGTGGTATAGAAGTAGAAAAAATGTCGAAGTCAAAGTTCAATACGGTTAATCCGAATGAGTTGGTTGAAAAATATGGTGCAGATACATTTAGGATGTATGAAATGTTTTTAGGTCCTATTGAACAATCAAAACCATGGGATACAAAAGGAATTGAAGGGGTACATCGCTTTCTGAAAAAATTATGGCGTTTATTTTACGATACTGAGTCGGGTAAATTCCTGTGTGAAGATGCTGCGCCAACACCTTCAGAAATGAAAGTGTTGCATAAAGCTATTCAGAAAATTACCCAAGATACAGAGCGTTTTTCTTTCAATACTGCTGTGAGTGCATTCATGGTTGCGGTGAACGAATTAACTGATATGGGCTGCAGGAAGAAAGAGGTATTGTCTCCATTACTGGTATTGCTGAGTCCTTATGCGCCACATATTGCACAAGAACTTTGGTCGGCTTTAGGACAAGAAAGTAATGTGATAGATGCTAGTTTTCCTATTTGTGATACATCGTGGTTAACAGAGTCTGAGAAGGCATATCCTGTTAGCGTAAATGGAAAACTAAGAACTACTATTTCTTTTTCAATTGAAGCCGAGTTGGCTGAAATTGAACCAGTGATTTTGAGTAATGAGGTTATACAAAAATGGTTAGAAGGAAAAGCACCTAAGAAAATCATTTTTGTGAAAGGTAAAATGATTAATGTGGTTATCTAGTTGTAATATATGCTTGCTAATATGAAAGAAAAACAGTTGCTTCTACAAATAAAAATCATGGCATGTTTGCTCATGTGTTTGTTAGCAAGTATAATATCTGTGTATGCACATGAGCTTACAGATACTACAAGACCTGAGCCTAGAAAAACGCTTAGAAATTTCATGAATCCAGATTCATTATCGGCAATTAATTTTTCAATTATTCCTATTCCCATACTTACATCTAGTCCAGAAACTGGTTTACGATTTGGATTAGCACTTGATTATTTTTTTAATGCAAAAGAAAATGAGGGTAAAGAAAAAAATGAAGCAAGGGGTTCATTCATTTTTGGTCAGGTTACTTACTCCACAATGCGACAGTTAGATTTAAGTGCAGCATGGCAGGTGTTTACAAAGGGTGAAAAATGGGTATTAAGAGGAAGAGCAGGTTATAGTTCTTTTGCAGAAAGGGCTTGGGGTGTAGGTATGCAAACAGTTCCAGAAGACGATTATTGGGATTGGAATTATGAAAGAACTTATTGGGATAGTAGAATATTTAAATTATTGAAAGGTAGTTGGTATGCAGGTCTTTCTGTAAATTATAGCAATACTTACAGGGTTCGATATTCAAAACCTATTACACCAGCATTTAATTATTCCGATGGTGTAAATGGAAGCTTGGCATTTGGTTTTGGTCCGGCAGTATTATTAGAAAAACGAGACTATCCCTTCAGCGCAAGAAAAGGAACTTACTTCGAAGCAGTCTATCATAATTATTTACCAATGGGTGTAAGTCCATTTGCCTACCAAGAATGGATTTTAGATTTTAGAAAGTTCTATCCAATAGCAACAGAAAATGCATTTGGGTATCAACTTTTCACTCATATTACAGATGGTGATGTGCCTTTGAGAGAATTACCCAGAATAGGCAGTGCCAATTTAATGCGCGGCTATTTTGGTGGAAGGTTTAGAAATAAAACAATGTCTGCGGCACAAGCAGAGTATCGCTTTCAAATTTGGAAATGGATTCATGCATCTGTATTTACGGCTGGAGCATTTTCAGCTCCAACAGTAGCGGAATATAGTACACAAGATTTTTTATGGACTGGGGGTGCTGGTCTTAGATTTATGGTTAACAAAAAGAACCGCATGTTCATACGTGTTGATTATGCACGCAACAGCACATTTGGTGGTGCTTTCTACTTCAGACTGAACGACGCATTTTAATATCTTATCCAGCTAACAGCAGCACTAAAATTTGTGCTAATAAAATTCGTGTGATAGTAGTTAACGGAAATACTGTTGCATAAGCTTGAGCAGGTATATCTGTTTTAAAATAGGCGCCGCTAAATGCCAAAGCAGCTGGATCTGTGTATGCTCCTCCCATAATACCAATGAGTTGAAGAAAATTCAATTTAAATACCCATCTTCCAACTATTGTTAAAATGATTAGTGGAATAAGTGTTATTGCCGCCCCATACATCACCCACCACCATCCATTGTTCTCAAGAAAATTTTCAACAAAATGTTGCCCAGCATAAATTCCAACAGTTGCAAAGAATAAGCTAATACCAAATTCTTTCATAAATAAAATGGCACTATGATTTAAAAATGAATGGATGGTACCCATGCCACCAAAGCGACTGATTAGAATAGCGGTTAATAAGGTGCCTGCAATGCCCAATTTAACAGGAGCTGATAAACCAGGAATAGCAAAAGGAATACTTCCTGCAACAATACCTAATAGTAAGCCTAAGAATATTGATAACATTTGGGGCTCTTGAATTCTCTTTTCAGAGTTCCCCACAACTCTTTCAACACCTTTCAAGGCTTGTTCAGTTCCTACAACACGAATTCTATCGCCATAGTGTAAAACCAAACTTGGGCGTGCCAATAATTCCATGCCAGAGCGGAATACACGTGTTACACGAACGCCATACCGTGTACTAAAGTCAAGCTGAGCTAAAGATTTTTGAATAGCGTGGTCTCTGGTAATTAAGAAGGTTTTAGTTGTAATATCATCAGACGACTCAATGAATGTATCTGTACTTTCTCTTCCCATTAAAGTAATCAGTTCATCAATAGCATCAGGCATACCAACTAATAAAACAACATCTCGTTCTTGGAGAACAGTTTCCATTGCAGGAGCAGTTACAATGGTAGAGCCACTGTGTTTCAATCTAGAGACTAATACACGTTGTTTACCAACTCTTGCAACAAGTTCTTCAATTGTTTTTCCAACAGCTTCAGTTTCTGTAATTCTACATTTTTTTGTTGCTGGAGAAGGATACTTCTCTTGCACATCTGCATCGAATCGGATAACCTCCTCTTTTACTGAAATTTTAAAAATGGATTTTGCTACTAACATAACCAATATCACACCCAGAACACCAAATGGATATGCTAATGCATAGCCATTAGCTGGATCGCTGTAATGAAAGCTAGGATCTTTTTTAGCAATTTCTGCTAATGCCGCTTTTGCAGCACCCAGACCGGGTGTATTGGTCACTGCTCCCGACATAATTCCAACCAAGTGATCAATACCTGTAGGTGTTACTACAAATAAAATATAAGTAGTTATTCCACCAAGCAATACAGTTCCTACCGAAAGTGCATTAAAAAGAATACCATCTTTTTTGAACGAAGAAAAGAATGAAGGGCCTACCTGAATACCAACTGCATATACAAAAAGCAACAAACCAATTTCACGAAGCACATGTAGTGTTTCATGCTCAAGGGTATAGCCCATATGCCCCAAAACAATTCCCGCGAACATGACACCCGCAACCCCTAATGAAATTTTCCGAATTTTAATTTTTCCAATTACAATGCCAATAGCCATAGTAGCAAATACCAACAAAAGTGACTGAAGGGCTGTGGGGGTTGCTGAAGGACGAATTAAATCGCTGAACCAATCAAACATAACTGCATTTTGATGAACAAATTTCTAAGATATATCTCGGCTAAGCTATGACATTCATCATTTTTCATCACCGCTTTTCCGCAATGAGATAGTCTGCTCTTTAGAAATACTTATATTCACCCCTCGAAAAAAGATCGATATGAAATATCAAATTAAATGTTTGAGCCTCTTACTATTAGTAAGTTCCTTCAGTTTTGCTCAAAGTACAAAATCCTTTGCTGATGTTGACCTTATGAAAGGCATCAGCCCAAAAGGGTTTTATAATTCTATGCCGAATGTAATTAAGTGGTTGAATGATGATCAGGTTATCCTATTTATGAAAATTCATCCCGATTCGGCCACAAAGAATTATGTGATGGATGTTAGAACAGGTGATACTCAAATTGCCACACCACAACAGTTGCAAAGAGCCGCACCCCCTGCTAAGTCTGTTCAACTGCGTAACAACGATTTGTACTACAAAAATGGCGATCAGGAAAAAAGAATAACACAAGATGCTGCTGAGGAGAAGAATCCAATTTTTTCGCCAGATAGCAACTTTATAGCATATACTAAGAACAACGATTTGTATGCTTATCATATTCCAACTGAAAAAGAAACCCGCTTAACCAATGATGGCTCGTTTACAACGTTAAATGGTTATGCTAGCTGGGTGTATTGGGAAGAAATTTTTGGGCGAGGCACACGTTTCCGTGCATTTTGGTGGAGCCCAGATAGTAAGACCATAGCATATATGCGTTTTGATGAAAAGAAAGTGCCTATGTTTCCGTTATATAATAGTGATGGTCAGCATGGAAGCTTAGAAGAAACTCGTTATCCAAAAGCAGGCGATGAAAATCCAACCGTGCGTTTAGGTTTTGTTGCTCCAACTGGCGGTGCTACTAAGTGGGCTGACTTTAATGAGCAAGACGACCAATATTTTGGATGGCCAGTTTGGCGTCCTTCAGGAAATAAACTATGGGTTCAGTGGATCAACAGAGGTCAGGATCATTATAAACTATTTGAAGTAGATCCAGCAACTGGAACAAAGCAATTGTTGTATGAAGAACAACAGAAAAGTTGGGTAGACCTAGAAGATGGTGCAGGTGGTAGATTTACATTTATGGATGATGGAAAACATGTAATCATTGAGAGTGATAAAACAGGTTGGAATCATTTGTACTTACATCAGTTAGATGGTAAGTTAAAGAATCCAATTACTTCGGGTAAGTTTACTGTAACAGGTGTAAAACTCATTGATCAAAAAACAGGTTGGGTGTATTTTAGTGCAAGGAGTAAAGAGAATACTGCGCGTTCAGATTTTTATAAAGTTAAATTAGATGGCACACAATTAACACGATTAAGCTTTGGCAATTTTGATCATACAAGTGTTGTACTATCTCCAAATGGGAAACATTTTATTACAACATACAGTAATGTACAAACACCGCCTGCCATGAGTGTGGTTGATCAGCAAGGAAAGGTTATCCGTTCACTAGGGAATGCAGCTACAGATGAAATGAAATTATATCCTGTGGCAAAAACTGAAATGATTCGTATTAAAAGTGATGATGGATTGTTTGAATTGCCAGCTGTTGTTACTTGGCCAGTAAATATGGATCCAAATAAAAAATATCCAATGCTTATCAGTATTTATGGTGGTCCTAATGCTGGTACTGTATGGGATCGTTGGAATTGGTCAGCAACAAGACAGTGGTGGTCGCAAGAGGGCGTTATTCAGGTTGCCTTTGATCACAGAGCTAGTGGTCATTTTGGAAAAGAGGGTGTTTCATACATGCATAGAAAATTAGGTCATTGGGAACTAATAGATTATACCACAATGGCTAAATGGTTCATAGCAAATGGACAAGCAGACCCTAGAAAAATTGCTATTACAGGATTTAGTTATGGTGGTTATATGACTTGTTTAGCATTAACACAAGGCGCAGATGTGTTTACTCATGGAATGGCCGGTGGAAGTGTAGTGGATTGGAAACTATATGATACTCATTACACCGAAAAATTCATGGATACCCCACAAGAAAATCCTGAAGGCTATAAGAATGGAAATGTGTTAAGCTACGTAGATAGATATAAGGGTATGTTACAAATTGTTCATGGTACAATGGATGACAATGTGCACATGCAAAATAGCTTACAATTGATTGGAGCATTACAGGATAAAAAGAAAAATTTTGAATTCATGTTATATCCAGGAGGAAGACATGGCTGGGGTGGTGCAAAAGGAGATCACTTTACCAACCTCAAAAACAAATTTATTTACCAGCATCTTTTGGAAAAGCCCTTTCCGAAAGAGTTAACAAAATAATGTAGCGAAAGGCTGTCAAATTTTTGACAGCCTTTTTTATTTATATGGAATAATATTGAAAATGATTTCAAGAGTTAGCAGCGATTTTTACAATCTGATATATGCAAGAATATATTCCAATATATTTTGATTATTTTTTTCTCTTTTTTATTTTGCAAAAGTTTATTCACCGTTTAAATGCAATGAGTATGCCAACAAGGTATATAGAAAGAATACAACTTTTAAATAACTTGATTGTAGAAAAGCGAACTGGTACCCCCAAAGAACTAGCTAAAAAACTAAAAATTTCAGAGAGTAACCTTTTTAAGTATTTGCGAGCCATGAGAATGATAGGAGCTCCTGTTTGTTTTGATAAAAAAATCAAATCATACAAGTATCTAGAAAAAGGCACTTTAACAATTTATTTTGAAAAATTTTGAGACTCTAATATTAGTATAGTCTAGCTATTTTATTTTACAATCGCAGCTGTACAGGTGGGTGCCCAGCCTTTAGAGTGGGTATGCTACAACTGAGTCAGTAGCCAAGTTGATTCACGCCGTTGTGTGCGATACACAAGAATTAAAAACCGTTATTAAAAATGAAAAAGAAACTTTTCAAATCCCTGTTAATAGGGTGTTTACTGGTAGGACCCAGTTTTATTTCTCAAAACACAGCAAAGGCGGATGTGATATCCGATATAGCAAAAATTGCCGACTCGATTACTCATTTGATTTGTCCGGAAGTAGTACAAGACAGATGTAAAGGAGGAGAATGTATGGATGGTGCATGTATTTCTTTCAGAAAAGCTTGTAAGACAAATGACGACTGTGTTAAGAAAAAATAGCTTTTTATTGAATGTTTGCTGCTTGGTATGCTTATCAAGCAGCTTCATTATTACTTCTTGTAATTACTCGAAAGATGTTAATTCTGATGTCGAGTTTAACCAAATCGATTCAGAGATTTTAATGCAAGATATAAGCATAGAGTTGGATACTATTGAGCTTCAGAATCAGTATTCTGGGAAAGGAATTGTGGCTGTTGAAAATGATTCCATTTTTTTAATTGACGAATTATTTAAAAAAATAGTTCTTGTTGATCTAAAAGACAATAAGGTCATTTCAGCTATTGAATTTATGGATGTTTTACCAAGCGCATCAATCTTTAATCAATCCATTTTTTTTAAAAAAGTTCCAAGTGGATATGTACTTATGAATGGGAGAAAGCTAACATATTTTCATAAAAATTTGCGTTATGATACAACTGTAAGAATTAATTTTTCTAATTCATTCTCATTGAACAACACATTTGAAAATCCAGATCCTAGTTCAATGAATATTTATGAAGTAGAGTATATTAATAAGCAGCATGCATTCATTGATGATAAAGTTTTGGTAAATGTGACTTCTGAACATCCCGAATTTAATCCGTATACTTCATTAGCTTTTTTTAAGCATGCAACAGCTTTTGGTTTATTAGATATTCAGAGTAACTACTTTAAGAATTCTAAGATTCTTAAAAGCAAAGCTTATTTAGATACTTGTTGTTATTCTATTTATGATTGGTCATCGGCTGCTTATGATTTTAAAAACAAGCAATTGTTTGTTCAATTTCCAATAGACTCATTTATTTATGTGTATGATAATTCATTGAAACCTATAATGAAGTTTGGAATTTCAAATGGACTACAGCTATTTGCCAGCCCAACAAGCACCTTAGATGTAGCTTTCGACAATAATTTGTACCAAGATTTTCAATCAAGGTCAAAAGTATTCAGTCAAGTAATATATTTAGACAGCCTTGGACTACTCGTGAGAAATTATATTAATTATCCAAGTAAGCAGCAGTTTATACAAGTTTACAGTGGAACTAAATTGGTTCAGCAGTTAACAATACCCTATGATTTTACCATTAGTGCTAGTAACTCAAATTCTATCGTTTGTAAAACTAATCAATCCAATTTATTATGCATCATTCGTATAAAAAGGTATTAATAGCAATTTGTTTATTTCTATTGCAAAAATCAGACGCTCAGTACATTGATTTAGTTGTCCTAGACAAAGCTACTCAAAAGCCTATTCCTTATTACAGTGTTAGTAATTTAAAGCGGACTATTAATGGAGTAGGTTCTGAAGATGGAAAGGTGCAACTTAAAATTGAACATTCAGAGAATGATGATACTCTTTTAATTTCTTCCTTAGGGTATCTTGAAGCAAAAGTTTCTCTGTCAGCATTAAAAAGACAGAGCATTAAAATTGAATTAGAACCTAATTATACTAAGTTATCTGATATTGCTATTTTTTCAACCCGTTTAAATTGGCAGGATATTGTTCTTCGTGCAGTGAATACTATAGCGCTTCAATCTCAAGGTCCATTTGAAAGCATCATCTATAGAAATACTTCTATTGAAAAAAGCAATCAATTAGCTCTTCAATTTTCAGTAAGGGGGAAAATGCATGATGAAGGTCTCGATATAAATCAAATGATTCAAAATAGAAAGGACTATTCTTGGACTATTTACGATAGCTTGAAATCCTTTTTTATAAATAAAAATGAAATTATTTCAGATTATAATGGTAGAGGTATTATTTACTCAGATACTTACTTTGAGAAAAGGGCTATTAAATTTATTTTTCCTATTAGCTTAACCCATTATGATTATGAATTAAAGGGCATACAAATGTTAAATAAGGATACAGTTTTTGCAATAGCCGCAAAGGTGAATAATAAAAAAAGAGGGCAATTGAATTTAATAGATCGAAAAATGTTTTCCACTTTATATTCATTCGTTCCTGCAAGTCGTACTTATTATATTAATTTTAGAACTTTTGAGTTTGTAAAAATTGAATTCGAGTATGAATTAACTAAACGTAAAATCAGCAATTTTGATGTTCATTTAAAGAAAATAGAGGGTTTTGTTTATTTTTCAAATTTTAATAGGACACCACATCCAACTTTTCTAGAATTACAGCATCATTATAAAGAAAAGGATACAAATTATGTTCGAAAAGATATTGTACAATTTACTAATATCAAAAGAAAACCTATTACTAATGAGGAGATGAAGCAAAAGTATCATTTACGAGCAGTAAGAGGGGAGTTCCCGGGAAGAACTGTAGATGAAGATGATGAAATATTCATCAATAGGGATCTAAATATTACTATTAGAGGAATCAATAAGTTGGCCTATTATAAAAAGGTACCTATGAAGTAGTTATATGTAAGACACATTTTAAAAAAATACGTTATGCATTATTTAATTTTTTTCATTTCGATTCTATTTGTTGAGGTTGTAAACCCCAAGATTGATCTTGGACTTATTAAAGAGGGAGCAAAGCGGAAAGTTGAATTCAAAGTCAAAAATCGGTCAGACAAACCAATAAAAATTTATTCAGTAAGTACATCTTGCTCCTGCACAGCTCCATCTTACCCTAGTACTATTCCTCCTAAATCGAGTGTGGATATTGTTATTGATTTTGATTCAAAAGGTATAAAAGGTTCATTTGAACGAAATATAGTGTTGGTGATGCAAGATTCAATAAAATACCACCGTCTACAAATAGTAGGAAAAGTAGAGTAACTGCTCTATTTGCTGAAAAGGATTGCTCTATAAGTTTTCTTAGGCTCGGACAAGAGAATGTGCTACCTTAGTAGTGTAGCCAATGTCCGGTTGTATGAATATATGTAAGGCCATAGTTCAATTTTTCTTACTTGGATGGCTAGTGCTATTTTATAATTTCTCCTTCGCACATTCTATTGAATCTTCTCTTGCCAAAAAGGGGTTGATTGATTTGCGAGGTATCGATTTGTCAAAAGCAACTGTTCAATTACAAGGAGAATGGGAATTCTACAAGAACCAATTATTAGGTCCAACCGATAGTATAGTTAATTTTCAACCCGTCTTTGTTCAAGTTCCAGAGCTATGGAATGTTGAAAGAAATGGTATTTCTGCTAAAGGCTTTGGAACGTATAGACTACGAATCATTTTTCCAGTAGGCACTTCATCAGATCAGTTAGCACTTTTTGTGCCAGATGGATATTCTGCTATTCGGGTGTTTGTAAATGATGAGGATTTTTTTCAAATGGGAGTACCCGGTACAAATGCTCAGTCAACCGTTCCTTTATTTAGGCCAGCAGCAAAGCGACTTCACTTTAATGGAGATACGGTAACTCTACTGGTACAAGTTGCTAATTTTCATCACAAACGAGGTGGATTGTATCGTCCATTCTCAATCGGAAATAATGATCAATTAAAAAATGAAAGAGAAGTTAATCGGAGTTATGATTTATTTTTAACGGGCTGCTTGTTCATGGGTGGTTTATTCTTTCTAGGTTTATTCTTTTTTAGCAGACATGATCGTGTTATTCTTTACTTCTCTTTGTTCTGTTTGTTTTATACTTATAGGATTATGGGCACAGATGAGTATAGCCTGCATCAAATTTTTCCTAAACTAAGTTGGTTTGTAGCACTACGATTAGAATATTTATCACTTTTTATTTCAGTTGTATTTTTAACTCTTTATAATCGTACTCTTTATCCAAACGAATTTCACGAAACCGTCATGCAATGGTTTCTCTTATTGGCCGGTTCTGCTATACTCATTACCTTATTATTGCCTTCTACTATTTATACCTACTTAACAGATCCATTTGTAGTTATTTTAATATTAACTCTGCTTTATAGCTTCTATGTTTATATAGTAGCTTATATTAAAAAGCGACCTGGAGCTATTTATTCGCTACTGAGCGCTATGTTATTAATAGCTTTGTTTGCTTTAGCTGTATTGAGTCATTATACAAATACACATTTACATAAGCTATTAATGATTTTGCTGCATGTAGGATTTTTCTTTTCTCAATCCTTAGTACTTTCTTATCGCTTTGCTTATCAACTTCAATCAGCAAGAGATGAAGCTTTGGCAGCCTATCGAGCGAAGAGCACTTTCCTTTCTACTATGTCGCACGAAATTCGAACACCCTTAAATTCTGTGATTGGTATCACTCAACTTATGTTGCAAAAAAAACCAGAGGGAGAGCAAAAAGACTTATTAGATACTTTATCCTTTTCAGCAAATAACCTATTGTATATTATCAACGATATTTTAGATATCAGTAAAATTGAAGCAGGGAAAATGAGCTTATCTCCTTTGCCTACTTTATTAGGAAAAATTGGAAAACAGGTAGTTCATTCAGCAAAAGTTTTAGCAAAAGATAAAGGCATTCAATTGTTGTTTGAATGTGATGACAGACTATTTATTCAGTATGTTCAAATTGATCCGGATAGAACAACACAAGTAATTTCTAATCTTGTACAAAATGCAATAAAATTTACCCATGAAGGCTTTGTTAAAGTTAAAATGACTATAACAGAAGATAGCACAAGTAAGCTGCTTGTTAAAGTTGAAATTATTGACACAGGAATTGGAATAAGTGATTCTCAGCAGAAATTGATTTTTGAGAAATTTACACAAGCCGATTCAACCATCAATAGAAATTATGGTGGTACAGGTTTAGGATTATCAATCTGTAAAGAAATTCTTGCTCTACAAGGCGTTGCATTACAACTTGAAAGTACTCTTGGAAAGGGGTCTACTTTTTGGTTTGAACATCTTTTAAATAAGGCTGAATCACCTGCGGAAGCTGGTACAAAGGGTAACTTTTCTGAACTGGAGTTACAACAAATATTTTCTGGAAAGAAAGTATTATTGGCTGAGGATAATCCAATAAATATGATGGTTGCAGAAAAGCTATTTCAGCAAATGGCCCCTGATATTGAATTTTTAAAAGCACAAAATGGTGAAGAAGCCTTTCATTTATATCAGCAATGTTTACCTCATTTGGTTTTAATGGATATAAATATGCCTATTATGAATGGACTAGATTCAACAAAAGCCATTAGGGCATATGAATTGGCAATGGGTATTGCCGCAGTCCCTATCTTAGCTTTGTCGGCAGGGTCAATTAGGGAGGACCTCGATAGATGCCTAAATGCGGGTATGAATGATATGGTTGCTAAGCCATTTAAAATGGAAGAATTAAAGCAAGTTATGGCAGGTTATATTGAAAAGTATAATGAATAAAAAAGTCCCGTTATTGGGACTTCATGATTGTTATGAAAATTTACTCTTTTACTTCATCAACTTGCTGAGGTAGCAAATGCTCATCAATCACTTTTTTAAAAACATGTTTAGGTAATGCTCCTGGTTGCATCATTGGTTCACCATTGGCACCAATAAACAATAGTGTTGGAATACTTTGAATACCAAATACAGCTGATAGTTCTTGTTCTACATCTGTGTCTACTTTGTAAATTACCAATTGGTCTTTGTATTCATTAGACAACTCCTCTAAAATAGGGGCTACCATTTTGCAAGGCCCGCACCAATCTGCATAAAAATCAATAATTGCTGGTAGGTTGCCTTGATATTTCCAATCTGAATTATTTTCATAATCAAACACCAGCTCTTTAAATTGTGATGTGGTAAGTTGAACTGTTGGCATAATAATTTTTTACAAAGTTACACTAGATCCTAAGCTAGCAAAGTGACAAGAATCACAAGACAATTTCCATTTTAAAATAGATATTTTTGTAAAAATTCAATTTTATGCAAGTTGTTATTACAGGCGCATCAAAGGGTTTAGGAAGAGCAATGGCCGAAATCTATGCCAATCATGGTCACACTTTATTAGTTTGTGCTAGAAATGAATATCAGCTGTATAAAATGGTCGAAGAATTGAGCGTTCAGTATCCTCAATCGATAATAAGAGCTATGCCTGCTGATTTGGCAATATATGAACAAGTAATGGCTTTTTCGGAATGGGTGATTGCTGAAGCTGGTTGTCCTGATATTCTTATCAACAATGCAGGACAATTTTTACCAGGATCAATTGCTCATGAAGCTCCTGGAACTTTAGAATCTATGTTACAAGCAAACCTTATGAGTGCTTATCATTTAACACGTTCTTTTTTGCCAATTATGACAGAACGTAAAGAAGGGCATATTTTCAATATATGTTCTATTGCTTCTTTACAGGCCTATCCTAATGGTGGAAGTTATAGCATTAGTAAATTTGCTATGTTAGGATTTTCAAAAAATTTGAGAGAAGAGTTAAAAGAATTTGGTATTAAAGTAACTTCTGTAATGCCCGGAGCTGCTTATACCGATAGTTGGTCGGGCTCTGGTGTAGATCCTCAAAGAATTATGCAAGCAGATGATGTTGCAAAAATGGTATATGCTGCTTCCCAACTTTCTTTTCAAGCCTGTGTAGAAGAAATTGTACTCAGACCTCAATTAGGTGATCTTTAGTAACATTCTGTTCATTCTATATTTACATACTCATAATGTTGTAGTAACAATCTATTCACGTGTAGTTGAGAAGTTTGGTAAACAATTGCACATGGAAAAGCGCCCGGTTGAAGTACTTGTTATAAGTGATATTCATTTGGGAACCTACGGATGTCATGCAAAAGAATTACTAGCCTATTTACAATCTGTTTCCCCTAAAATTCTCATCTTAAATGGAGATATCATTGATGGTTGGCAGTTTAGTAAAAGGTATTTTCCGGTTGCACACATGATGGTGATTCGTGAAATCATGAAAATGGCATCTCAAGGTGTAAGGGTTATTTATATTACTGGTAACCACGATGAGTTTTTAAGAAGATACACGGATGTTCAGTGGGGAAATTTTCAATTAACAGATAAAATTGTAATGGAAATTGATGGTAAAATGACTTGGATTTTTCATGGCGATGTATTTGATGCAACAACAAAAGGAACAGCAAAAATTATTGCTAAGCTAGGGGGGCATGGCTATGATTTACTAATTATGGCTAATAGTTGCATCAATTGGATATTAAGACGGTTGGGAAAAGAAAAAATGAGTTTAAGTAAACGTGTTAAGCAAAGCGTTAAGAAAGCGGTTGCATGGATTGATAATTTTGAACAAACAGCTGCTGAGCTAGCAATTGAAAAAGAATATGACTATGTTATTTGTGGACATATTCATCAGCCTCAGAAGCGTGAAATGGTGAATGCTAAAGGAAAAGTAACTTATATGAATAGCGGGGATTGGATTGAGAATTTGAGTTCCCTAGAATATTACAATGGCGATTGGCACATTTATCAGTATGATGCTTCAAAATTAATTCAACAGAATACGCCAGTTGTAAAAATGCATCAGCATGCTCCAGCAATTAATGTCGTTACCGATGAAATAGCTTACTTCTTTCATTCTTTATCTGGCTCAAATCCTATAATACCAACACCAGGTTCTTGATATGAAAATTTTGTATGCTGTGCAAGCTACAGGAAATGGCCATATTGCAAGGGCTGTTGAACTTATTCCATTATTACAAACTTTTGGTCAGGTTGATATATTGTTAAGTGGAAGTAATAGTCAACTAAATGGATTACTTCCTGTTACATACAGGAGTAAGGGTATAAGCTTATTTTATGAAAAAGGAGGGGGTTTAGATTACCTGCGTATTATTCAATCTTTTTCACCATTTCAAATTTGGCGAGATATACAACAAGTTCCAGTTGAAAAATACGACTGGGTATTACATGATTTTGAACCAGTATGTGCATTAGCATGTAGACTCAAAAAAGTTCCTTGTCTAGGAATGGGACATCAAGCTAGTTTTCACAGCAAACTTGCACCTCGACCAACCAAAAGAGAATTTCTTGGTGAAAGTATATTAAAGAAGTATGCACCCGCTTCAAAGTATATAGGCTTTCATTTTAATAGTTATGAATCTTGGATAATACCTCCAATAATTAAACAGGATTTGATTCAAGCAACTTCTAGTAATCTAGGTCATATTACAGTGTATTTACCACAGTTTGGTGTAGAGGAATTAAAGAAAGCTTTTTATTGGATAAGAGATCGAAAGGTAGAAATATTTACCCCTCATGTAAAGGAGGTGTTTGAAATTAATAATTTAAAATTCATTCCACCTTCACATATTGGGTTTACACAAAGTATGTTACATGCTTGTACAATTATAACAGCAGGAGGATTTGAAACGCCCGCCGAGGCACTTTATTTAGGAAAACGCTTAATGGTTATTCCCATCAAAGGACAATATGAACAAGCTTGTAATGCAGCTGCACTCAAAGAAATGGGTGTTCCAGTTTTACATCATATTGATAATATACAGAAGGAATTATTCTTTTTACAACAGCAAGAACCTGCAAGGAGGTTAGATTATGCTAACTCTTTAAACTTGCTTAGGAAGCAATTAGAATGGCATTGCACGAATTGGTCCTTTTCGTAACATTGCCAAATGTCAGTAAAAACATTATTGGTAGACCTAGGCGGCGTATTAATACATTTGAACTATGGCTTAACAAAGCAAGCCTTTGAGCATCTGGGAGTACAACCTTTTGATCAATATTTTACACAGCATACGGCCAATGAATTATTTGAAACATTAGAGCAAGGACTTATTTCAAAAGATCAATTTATTTCTGAGTTAAAAAGAAGAACAGGATTACAAGTAACTAATGATGAAATTTATAAAGCTTGGAATGCAATGTTGCTTCATTTTGAAGAAAAGAATTTAAAATGGTTGGAGCAAATGAGGAAGAGGTATCAAATCGTGCTGCTTAGTAACACCAATGAAATTCATTATGATGCATTTATGTTAATTTATCAGAAGCAGTTTCAATCATCTGATTTTAATGACAGATATTTTGATGTGACCTATTATTCTCATGATATTCACCTAAGAAAACCCAGTACATCCATTTTTCAATTTGTAATAGATAAGCAAGGCATTAATCCTAATACAACTTTATTTATTGATGATACGATTGGAAATATTCAAACAGCTCAAAAAATGGGTTTTCAAACATATCATGTACAGAGAATAGGAGATTGGATAACAAGCGTTGAAGCTATGTTATAAAAAAACTCCTTCTCAAAAAGAAGGAGTTCATAAATTGGTTTTTATAGGTAATATCATTACATCCTCATTCCACCTCTTGGCATAAAGCGCTGCATCATATTCATCATTTGATTAGGTTGTTGTGGACCACCAAATTTTCTTAGGTTATATGTAAAACTTAGCATCATATAGCGTTGAAGCACCTGCGTTTGAACATCCCTAATTGAGTTGGCATTAATAGTACGATCAATAAAAGTATTCTTGTTAAGAATATCGAATACGCTTAATCGAATTTCTCCACTTTTGTTCTTAAATACTTGATACGCTATAAATGGAGTCCATAAAGGAATTGCTTGGTTAAAACCATCTGTTCTTCCTGCAAAAATATTTAAGTCAAAATCACTTCCCATGAGTAAGCGTTTCTTATTACTGTAAGTAAAGTCAGCAGAAATAAGTTGGCTGAAGAAATTTTGATTTTGTGCTGCTGAAAAAGTATTACGCACACCATTGAAAGTAGATGTACTTGTCAAATTAATATCGAATCGCTCTTTCAAATTCATAGTCCAGGTAATTGTTTGTCCAACTATGTAATTGCGTGTAAAGTTCTTCTCACTATTAATAAAGCTTGCATCTTGATTATAGCTAGCATTGGTAGTAAAATTGATATTGCTTTTAGGTTTTTTTATTGGCATACCATATGTAAAGAAACCACTTGCACTATATACTCCACTAATGTTTACAGGCTGAGAAATTATAGCACCAGGTTGAATTACACCGGCAGGAATTCCTGGAGGTAGAGGGTCGCCTGGTAAATAGATAAATGTTGAATTGGCAATTCTATTTTCTGTAATACTGAAGTTAAGTGATGCAAAAATGGTTTTAAATGTCATGAAATTAAACTTGTTATAAAACAAGTTGAAGAAATGGCGGAATTCTTGTTTCAAATTTGGATTCCCCCCACGTACATTTAAAGGATTGGTTATGTCAAATACAGGTTGAAGCTGTGTAGCACTAGGTTGGTTTGTATTTCCACGATAGTTAAATCGAAAACTTTCAGTTCTGCTTTTATTAAAACTAAAGTTTGCATTAGGAAAGAAATTAATAAAGCTTTGATCAATGGTTGTTTTTCTACTTGTATTGATGCTTACTAAATCGGCCCATTGAATTCCGCCACCAAAACTAAGGCTATATTTATCTTTTTGGTATCTATAGTTTATATTACCTCTATGTGCTTTAAAAGTGTTTTCGAAATTGTTGGTTTGTAAAGTATCAGCAATATCATATTGTCCGGTTAACCTATTGAACCTAAATGTTTCTCTTACAGAGTTACTTAAATTGTTAGTTAAATTATATGAGAATTCCATTAAAGAATTCTTTGCTATAGGTTCTGTGTAGGAAATGTTAGAGCTGAAATTTCTGGCATTAGATTCAGAATTAAATCTTTGATCAAGTGTGTCGAATCTATTTGGTATAGCTGCTAAGTTAATTTGTGTAGTATAAGAATTACCTTCTCCGTCGTTGGTATTTCCTCCAAAGTTTAAGCTAGCACTTAATGACCTACCTCTTTTCAAAAATCTTCTTCTCAATAGCACTTCTGCGCTTGCATTAACACCATTGTTTTCACTTTCACTTCTAAACTTTGCTTGGTTCACATTTATAACCTTGCCTCTTGTTTGATTACTAATACTTTCATTGATATTAAAGCTTCTTTGAAAAGAAATATTAGGCCTGATAATCATTGAAGTAAGCGAATCAAACTTAGTTTCAATATTAAAATTAATACGATGGTTTTGGTTAGTATTATTCAATTTTGAAACCTGTTCATTGAAAAGTGAAGTTCCTGCACTACCTAAAACATTTTCAGTTAAGCTCGTTTGATCTCTAATTACTTGCGTATTATTAAAGAAGTAGCTTCCACTCACTTCAGTTTTTTTACCCCATACATCGCGATAGTTTAAACCACCTGCCCAAGACTCAACAATTCCGTTTGCACCAGAATTGAAGTTTTGAAGTACACTACTAGCCTGACGGAATGCTCCACCACCGATGTTGGCAACTGCTCCACCTCGCCCGGCTCCAGCACCGCCTCCGCCACCGCCTACAGATCCAAGGATATCTTGGACTGTAAAGCTTTGTTTATTGGTGTTATTACCTTGCCCGATAAAGGAAATTTGTTGGTTCCCGTTAAATCGGTTAACACTTAAGCTGTTTTCATATCTATTATTCGTTCCTGCTCCTGCCGATGCTTTACCAAACCAGCCTTTTCTTCTATCCTTTTTGGTAATAATGTTGATTGTTTTTTCACGGTTTCCATCGTCAAATCCAGAAAATGCGGCCTGATCACTTAAGCCATCAATCACCTGCACCCTATCAATCATATCGGTTGGAAGATTACGTGTAGCTAACTTAGGGTCATCGCCAAAGAAACGTTTTCCGTCAACCAATACCCTAGTAACCTGCTGTCCTTGAGCACGTACATTTCCATCTCTATCAACCTCAACCCCGGGTAATTTTTTCAATAAGTCTTCTGCTGTAGCATTGGGTTTAGTTTTAAACATGTTTGCATTAAAATCAACTGTATCTTTTTTCACAACAATTGGGGAAGCAGTGACAACTACATCATTCAACTCATTTGCTTGTACCTCCATGATAATAGGAGGCATTGCTACTAATGGACTGGTTCTTGACAAGGATATATTTTTATACTGCGGTTTATATCCTTGAAACGCAATTAACATTAGATAATTACCGAAAGGAATATCATTTATGATAAAATTGCCCCTATCATCTGCCAATCCAAACTTTACTAAAGTGGAATCCTTTTCCTCTAATACGGTAATTGAAGCTCCTTTAAGGACCTGTTTTGTTGTGGTATCTACTAAAGATCCGCGAATAGTACCAGTGTTTTGAGCTTTGACTAGAGTGCCAATTAGAATGAACGCAGTTAATAGGTAGAAATACTTCATATAAAAAAATTACTTAAAGGAACTTTTTGTAGTCAATTGAGCCCTTTGAGGTGTTGAAAGACCTAAGCCCTTCCTACAAACGTTGCTAAGACCCTTATATGTGCAAAAAGTTTAATTGATGTGATAAACGGTATTAGGTAAGGGTGGACGGCTGTTAAGCAGAGTTTTTCGATAAATATTCAAGTAACTGCAGCCTGCTGTTTTCCAAATCCTCCATGCAGGATATTGTTAGAGAAACCAAGTGATCTGTAAATTTTTCATGTTTTGCAATTGCTTCTATTTGTTTGAGCTTTTGCGTAATTGCAGGCATTCCTAAATTAGTTGCACTAGGTTTTAAACGGTGAGCCTTTGCAGCTATAATTTGAGTATTTCTTTGTTGAATACCTTCTTTTATTTGTTCAATTTGGAAAGGAAGATCATCGCAGAACAATTGAATCATTTTGTTTACAAACTGATGATCGTTTCTGCTCATCTGCAAGAGAATTGAAAGATCATACGTAGCAGGTTTATGATAGTTATCAAATTTCGTATGATCAGATAAAGCGGAATGATTTTTATTTGAAGATATAAGTTTAAGAATAGCTTGAATTAAATCATGTTCTTTAAAAGGCTTAGAAATGTAATCATTCATTCCTGCTTCCAAACAGTTCTCTTTTTCGCCTTTAATAGCATTCGCAGTGAGTGCAATGATAGGAATTGAATGATTCAGTTTAAGTCTGATGTGCTTAGTGGCTTCATACCCATTCATAATAGGCATTTGTAAGTCCATTAAAATGATATCTGGATTTTCATTTTTTAATTTTTCAATTGCCTCCTGACCATTTTGCGCATGAATAGCTTTAGCGCCATTCTGCTGAACAATCATTTCTGCAACCAATCTGTTCATTTCGTTATCATCTACAATCAAAATCTTTTTTTGGTGAAGTTGATTTGGTTGCACAACAGCTGTAATTGGCTCTAATCTTATATCAGGCTTTTGAGCAATCGTAAATGGAAGTTTGAATGTAATTGTTGTACCAACATTCTTTGCGCTTACTACAGAAACTGTTCCTTGCATCAGTTCAATAAGCTGTTTGCTGATGTACATCCCTAGTCCTGTACCAATGTTATTTTTGGTATTTCCACTTGACTCTTGAGTAAAGGGATCAAATATTGTTTCTAGGAATGAAGGTTCCATACCAACTCCAGTATCTATTACTTTAAATTCAATCCATTGAGTATTTACACTAGTATTATTAACTATGCATTCTATGGTAACACTCCCTTTTTCAGTAAATTTTATAGCATTACTTAAAAAGTTTAAGAGTATTTGTCTTAGTCTACTTGAATCTCCTTTCAAGTATTTAGCAATCAAGAAATCAAATTTACCTTGCTTTAATAATATTCCTTTTTCATCTGCTTTCAATTGAAGCGTTTCAATGCTTTCTTTAATGGTTTCATGTAATTCAAATATTACAGGATGAATTAGTAGTTTTCCATCTTCAATTTTGGATATATCAAGAATATCATTGATAATTACAAGTAAATTATCGGATGCTGTTTGGATAATATTTAATAGATTGGTTTGAGCCGCGTTCAGGTTTGTTTTTTGAAGTTGATTAGCCATTCCCATGATTGCATTCATAGGAGTTCTAATTTCATGACTCATATTAGCAAGAAAACTTTGTTTTGTTTTGGCTAGCTTCCTTGCTTCTTCTCTTGATTGAATTAAGTCATATTCTAATTTCTTTTGTTCAGTAATGTCTAAATGAATGCCTATAGAACCAGAAGGTTGTCCTTTATCGTTGTATCTAGGTGCACCACTTATTAGCCACCATTTTGTATTACCCCATTTATCTTTTAACTCTACTTCATACGCATCTGAACTACCTTTTTTTCTGTCTTTATTTTTTTGTTGAATTTTGTCAAGGCTCTGACCTTCTGCAAACATGATGCTTGCAACTTTACCTTTCATTTCATCTAATGAATAGCCTGTCATTTTACAGAAGCTTTGGTTTGCGTAGATAATTTTTTCTTCATCATCTACCTCCAGTAGACCCAAATTCATATTTGCAATAATGCTTCTGTACTTTTCTTCTTGAATTCTTAACTGTTCTTCTGTTTGTTTTCTATTTGTTATGTCTACGCTAAGTCCTACAAGACCACTTGTATTCCCTTGCACATCGAATAAAGGTATTTTCGAAATCAGCGACCAGCTTCCATCATCTAATTGCTTTTCTACATTTAAAATTGATTCTTTGTGTTCAATCACCCTTTTGTCCTCTTCAGTACTTTCTTCAGCAATATGTTTTGGATATAAATCAAAGTCGTTCTTTCCAATTACATCTTCTTCTTTGTAGTAACCAGATTCTTCAATTTCATATTTATTTGCCAATGTTTTTCGGCCTTCCAAATCCTTTGCATAGATTTTAAAAGGAATATTATCGATGATTGTTCTTAGTAAATTTCTTTCTTGTTCTAATTTTTCTTCAAAGTCAATTCGAAGTTGACGATCAATTGCTTGGATTAGATTTTTACCTAAAAATTGAAATATTGGAACGAGTTCAATAGCAAGAGTTTTATCAAACTCCATCCTTCGCCCTAAAATCAAATAGCCATAGCTCGAAAGTTCATAGATATAAAAATGCGTTTGATCAACTTGAAAATGCTGATAAGGAAGGTTAGTAACGCTAGTTTTTTCAACCCGATTACAAAGGTCAATCCATATATGAGCTTTAGATAAAACCCTTGGTAATACTTCTTTTACTTCATTTTTTTGGTCTTTTCTTTGAACAATTGCAGCGCTGATACAGTTCAATTTTCGAACATATAAGGGAACAGCTTTAGATAGAATTTGATTTTCTGACTCAGAAAGTGACAATCCATAAATGAATTCGGAAAAAAGTTCATATTGTAGCTGTAGGTTTACCATTTTGCTACAACAATAGTTTTATTATACATTTCTAAGTAAACATCACCATCATTTGCAATTTCACCTATTGTAAGTGCGCCATTAATTTTTCTTGTATTTGAAATTGTTTCAATTTCTTTATAAAACTCATCTTGCATAAAAAGAACGCGAGATATACAATCGATACAGAATAACTGATTTTGTTGTACCGTTGATTTAGCATTCGCTCTTTGAGTTGCAAGTGCTGCACCTTGTAGCAACGATTCAATATTGCCATGCATAACACAGACCATTTCACCTTCTTGAATTGGGTCAACTAAGAGCAGGCCATTTTCTTTTATTGCAAAAGGATCTCTTATGATTCTTTCGGCATCAATTTTTGCAATTCCTAATGGATAAGATTTTGCAGTGTTAAAAAAATCTTTTTCATCAATGCTACTTCCGGCATGCTTTTCAACAATTTCTCGATAAACCTCAAATGCCGGTCGTTGGTTTAAACTAATTAAATGGTTATTGCTTGCTTTTGTAACTTTAAATGGCTCAGATATTGTACTCCAGCCATGCGCAACACCAATTGCCATTTTTTTTCTTGAATATGCAATTATTGCGGTGTTTTCATGAATTCCATCATTATCTATTACACAGGGTTGTGGCTGAAAACTCAATGAGCCAGCTCCTCCTCCTAAGTAATTTACATAGCTACCAAAATGGTTAAATAATAGCTCTAAGAATGGAACTTTTTGAGGAGCCAATGCATCTACCCAAACAAATAGTGAGCTATCTTCTTCCATCATTTGCCAGGGTAGGTCTTGAATTTGTTTTTGTATTTCAGGAAGCTCTTGTCTTAGAGAAATGCGGGCCAACTCAAGCTGATTTTTTAAGGGAATTAATAATGTTCCCGATTGTTTTCTTTCTCCCTCCACAATTATCTCTGGAAAAATGCCGCCAGCTATTGAAAGCTTAGATTTTTCAAGTGCAGCTGTTAACTCTTCACTTTTCCAAGAGTTGTTTTCTGCTACCAAGCATAGCAAACTCTTACAATCGTCCCTTAATTCAAGGGTTCTAATGGCAGCATGGAAACTTTCTGTATTTCCTGCCTCTATAAAAAGATTATTAAATGGACTATTGGTAATCATGGTTAGGGAACTGCTAATTTTGTGCCAAGATTAAATGCTCTTAAATAGTTTAAAATCAATAAGTTATACGCAGGCGCTTTTCGACTTATTCCATTTTTTGGAATCTTTATATTTTATCTGGAAATCACTTCTTTATTTCTCCTTTTTCTAGCATTTGATAAATCCTGCTTTTGCCAATATCTAGTTGTTCGGCAGTTTTTAAAACATCCCCTTGGTTTGCATTGAGTTGGTGTTGAATTATTTCTGCGATTTGTTCTTTTAGGGTACCCTGAGCTGAAAGTGGTTTTAATTGTTTTGCTTTCGCAGAAGTATTCCAATGCAGGTCATTGGGTTCAATACAAGCATTCGAACATAAGACCGCCGCCAACTCAAGCATGGCTTTGAGTTCTCTTACATTGCCTGGGAAGGAATAGTGAAGTAGCTGTTGACTGGCTTCAGGTGAAAGCGTAGTAGTAGGCAGGTTGTTAGAGCTACAAAATTCATCTAAAAAATGCTTTGCAAGAAGCAGAATATCGTGGCCTCTTTCTCTTAGTGGTGGCAAGTGAATAGGTAAACCCATGATTCTGTAATAGAGATCTTCTCGGAAATTGCCTTTTTCAACTTCTTGTAGCAAGTTTTTGTGCGTGGCAACAATCAATCTTACATCTAGCGTAATAGTATCTTGTCCTCCTATGCGTACAACTTCTCTTTCCTGTAAAACGCGCAAAAGCTTGCTCTGAAGACTAAGATCCATTTCGGCTATTTCATCTAGGAATAGCGTTCCACCTTGGGCCTCTTCAAACTTTCCCGGCTTCCTAGTTAAAGCGCCTGTAAAAGCCCCCTTTTCATGTCCGAATAATTCACTTTCTGCAAGTTCTTTTGGGATGGCCGACATATTAACGGCCACAATTTTTTTCTTTTTTCTACTGCTGTTATAATGGATTGATTTCGCAACAACTTCTTTACCAGTTCCTGTTTCACCTGTAATAGAAACATTGATGGAAGTTTGTGAAGCTTTTTCCATCAGCTTTACTACTTGTTGAATGCCTTCGCTTTGCCCAAGTAAAGCATGCTTAAAGGAAAGTTTTTTTCCAAGTTCTTCTTTTAACTGTTGGACTTCCTCTTTAAGTTGTTGTGTTTCTCGAATCCTAATGATACTATTCCAAAGAATATCTTGAGTATGTTCATCTTTTACCAAATAGTCTTTTACGCCCATTTTAAGTAACTGAACAGCAACTTGAATTTCTTCTTGCGAACTAATTACAATAACAGGAATGTCTTTATTGAATTCTTGAATGGATTTAAAAAGTTCATCGCCGTACATATCTGGCAGCGAAAAGTCAATCGTAATTAATTGTGGCTGTTGCGATATATGTTGTAGGCATGATTTTCCGCTGTGAAAAGTAGATACTTTATAATCGGGGTTGAGTGAAAGATGATATGATAAAAATTCGCTATACCATGGATCATCGTCAACTATAAAAATGTGATAAGGGCTATTATTTGGCATAACTGAAATTATGGAAATTTTCCTAAATACAAAACATATTTCCGAAAAATGGAAAAAAGTCAACTCCGAATTTATGGTAACATGCTGATTATCAATATTAATTTTTTTGGCATTTGTTTTGGCATATCCCTCACGTCGATCCAATAACCTAATACGAGATAACCCCCTCGCATATCCAATCCTACGAAAAACCATCCAGTATCCCAACTCCCCATACTTAAACCAAGGTATGGGGAGTTTTTTTGGCAACTTAGTTAGCAAACTATTTGTAGGTACTCTGTTTTAATTGTTTGTTCCACTGATTATTAATCAATCTACACAACACAATAATTTAATCAAGGAAATCGTTGCGAATAGTTCTATAAATTAAAAAAAATCATATGTTTACAACCTGATCGCTAGAATCCAATGCTTATGAAGGGCTAATAAAAGTTTTAATTAGTCCAAAGTATGCGAAAGATTTTTTACATCAGCTTCTTTTTTGTTGCTACCATTTTTCTGTGCAACAATCTCCAAGCACAAACAAAAGCAAGTTTTACCGTTAATAGTCTAGAGCAGTGTATTAATGGGCACAATTTTGTTTTTACAAATACTTCAACAGGTGTTTTTAATAGCTATAGTTGGGATTTTGGAGATAATACAACATCAAACCTCGTTTCACCTTCAAAAGTATTTGCTGAGCCAAGAGATTACAACGTAACCTTAATTGCTACAGATACAACAGGTACGCATCATTATTTTTCTCAGAAAATTACAGTGCATCCACTTCCAGTAATGAGTTTTGCAATTTATAATGGTGGCTATGTGGGTTCCACATTCAATTTTGTAAGTACTTCTACTATTTCATCTGGACATATTGCTTCACATGCTTGGGATTTTGGAGATGGCACTTTAGCCTCTGGAAGTAATGTCAATAAAATATTTGCAACAGAAGGAAGCTTTCCAGTTATGTTATCAGGAGTAAGTGCTGCTGGTTGTTCCAGCAGTGTTATCTTAAGTATCCCTGTAGCAGCAGCTCCACCATCTGGAGGTGGTGGAGGAGGGTCTAATAATCCCCCAGGTGGCGGATCAAATCCCGCACCTCCAATTACAAATCCTCTTTCATTTACTGTTAATAGAACTAGCCACTGTTTAGAAGGAAATAGTTTTGAATTCACCAATACCACACAGGGCAACTTTACTTTTAAATGGTTCTTAGGCGATGGCGATTCAACAACAGCAGCTAATCCAACTAAGTCGTATACAAACAGTGGTGATTATCAAGTGACACTTGTAGGTACTGACGAAAATGGAATCAAGTACTTTTTCTCAAGAACAATTACTGTTTTTCCTACACCAAAAGTTGGATACGTTTTATATCTGAATACTGCTTTACAAAACATTGTTGCTAACGACACCATTCAAATTTGTAATAATGGTGGAATACCTGGAGCAGGACATGATTTTCAATATATCAGCAATTCAAGTATTCAACGTGGACAAATGTTATATAAATGGAATTTTGGGACAACTAATTTAACATACAGAGAAGGTAATGATACTTTCGTGAATCCAAGAATTATTTTCCAGGAAAATGGCTTATTTCCAGTTAAGCTTACTGTACGATCATTAGAAGGTTGTACAGATAGTTTTACACATTACATCAATATTATTGATTTAGGTTCACCAGATTTTACCATTACAGAAGCTCCACGGGAACCGTATTCAACGCCCCAAATAACGGCCCAAATAACAACAACCCCACCGGCAGGAAATTACTCTTACAGGTGGAGTACAAATGCATTACCCGGCCTCGATCTACCAGCTTTTTTTGGAAATCATACTACACCATTCCAATTTCCACGAGTTGTGGGCGGTGTAAATCAGACTATACAATTAAGGGTGAGTTCATCTTCGGGTTGTTCTGTAACTACAACAAAAACTTTTAATAGCCTTGTTCAGCCTACTATTGCGCATTTAGCTAGTCAGTTTAGTGGCTTTGAATCGGCAACTGGCAAACCGATGTATAATATTACTGCAGTTGGATTGGTCAATGAACCTTTTAACACATCACTTACTTCCCATTTAAATTTAGGCGAAGGTGCTCCTGTTGTTACAAACAGTTCCACAAATCAAGTTATCACACAACTAAGTAATTATACGTATTCAACTGGATTTCCTAATGATACTGCAACCATCAACTTTAGGGTAAGGAACAACAATGGTAATGTAGATACAATAAGAACCTTGCGTTTTCCTGTTTATGCATCACCACATGCAGCTATAGCACTTAGAGTAATACCACGCGCTATCGCTTCTGGCTCCGATACGTATATCATCAGGGATACAAGTACGATTGCTTTTGGTAGTTTATTAGACTTTGAGAGACGATTTGTTGTGCAGATAAAGGCACCTAATAATACGGTACTGAACCAATGGGATTTTACACTACAACCGAATACACCATTGAACGGATTACCTCAATTCGCAATTTCGAATGCACCTGATTCTTATACTTTTCAAGTTTATTTGGAATACAGAAGCCCTAATCCTCAAAGATTGTTAGATTTTGCGAAAGCTAATGCACTGGCAACCTATGTTCCAATTACCAATGCTGGTTCAGGATTTACAACATTCAGTTCTTCAGATAATGGAAGTACAAATCCACAGGTTATTGTGGTTAACTCAGGTACGGTAGCAACTACCAACGCATTACCAGAAGTGCCATTCACAGTTCATCCAAATCCAGCTTCCAGCTATGTAAATGTGAGCTATACTCCTGGTAATACCAGTCATGTTTTAGTGAATGTTTATAGCAACACAGGGTCACTAGTAAAAACACAAAGAGAGTTGGTTGCATTTTCTGGAAGCCAAACAACAAGGCTTGATGTGAGCAGCCTTCCTCCTGGAACTTATATTGTACAAGTGCTCAATAGCACAGCCACTAAACGAATAGGAAGTGCGACGTTTATAAAGCAATAAATATTACACAGTTAATTTTTATGGGCTACATCCTCAGTTAAAGGATTGAAGCCCTTTTTTATTTTTATAAAGCTTGGCAAAGAAATAATTCATTGATTCAGCAAAAGATTGATGGCCATTTTTAATTTATACCTTAATTAGGGTAAGTTTCTAACAATGGTTGCTGGCTCTCTTTAGGGATGAAAATATAGCATGAGATGAAAACTAGCGCTAGCTGTGAGTTGGAGGAGGTGAAAGTGATATTTATTATATTTTCAATTTCGCAGGTAAATGGAAATATGAAATTTTATAGTTGCGCTTATTACTTTAATTTAGATTATAATTATGACTCTGTTTGACAGATATAGAAATTTGATGAGGTTAATAGAGCCTGATAAATGGAAATATTTTCACTATAAGTCACTTAATAATTTTATACTACAATTAGATAATGAAATGTTAAGCGAGGATAAAGATCAGTTATATCAGAAATTGATTAATTTCTTTGATGCGATCGGCGAAGATGTATCTGAACTCGATGGTCAAGTTGGGATAGAACTATTTGAAAAATACATCAATCCTATTGGAAAAGAACTTAAAAAATATGGCTTTAAAAGCATTACTCCAATAAAGTATCTTTTTCTTTATTCGGTTATGATTGATTCATTAGTTTTTTTAGCATTCTACCCCTTTCCATATCCTATTTCGACTGCAATCGTTTTACTATATTCCATTATTCGTATGAAATGGATATATAATTCGAGCAAGGTTTACGGGACATTTTATTAGTTGCAACCTCTGATCTTTTTCTTAAATAAAGCGTTCAAATACTATTCACAACCACTCCAAAACGGGGTGGTTTTTTTATGTACAAAACTTTTAGTTCTCACAGAGTCTCACTTTTAAGCTAAGTGGGTTAGCTGGACTCTGCGGTTTAAAAATCAGGTTATGCCAAACAATTAATATTGCTGAGTGCATGTTTACGACATAGCTTTCTCAAATTCTTAATATAGTTGTCTAAAAACCTTCTTCTATATACCAATACATAAAAGGGATGGTGTACGGGTATAAAGTAGATGTTGTTTACCCTATAAGCTTTGTACGCAAAGTTTTCAGTTATTGGTAAGCGGCAATACCGTTTTTGCGCAGCACAAAATCTGCTACTTGTTTACCCAATAAGAAAACAATGTGTGGTTTTAATACTTCCAACTTGTAATCAAAATTCCCGTCGTTGTTTGTGTTCCTCACCAACAACACTTTTGGCCTTGCCGCCGTTGCGTGGTGTTTTGGCAAAGCCACGGCGTTGCAGTTACAGTCTGGCGGTATGTTTGACCCTGCGGTAACCAGCTTTTTAAATAGCCAGGGCTACAATGCGGGCAGACCCAAGGCCTTCTTAAACTGGATATTGTTGGATGAGCAGCTGAAATACGCCGGTGGTGGTTTTGAGCAGGTGGGCGTTAATGAAGTGTTTAGTACGCATATACGCAATGGTTTACCGGTAAGCAAAAACGGCTATCTTTATGTCTATGTTAGCAACGAAACGCCTAACATAACAGTGTTCTTTGACAATCTCCAGCTTACCCATACCCGAGGCCCCTTAGTGGAGGAAACGCATTACTACCCCTTCGGACTTACCATGCAAGGCATTAGTTCTAGGGCAGCTAATGGTTTAGGAAGTAGATATAAGTTCAATCTTGGAACAGAGTTAAATAATGACTTAGGATTAGATTTGTATGAAACTCTTTATCGTAATTATGATTCACAAATTGGAAGATTTAATCAAATAGATCCAATAACTGATATTTCTGAGAATTGGAGCCCATATGTGTTTGTACAAAACAATCCATTGTTGTACAATGATCCACTTGGATTAGACACTGCAATAAATCATAGTAATCCAAGAATTTTGAATCCGGCCACAGTATTTACAACAACTAATAAAAATAAAGTTACTTTAAATTCTAACTCAAATTTTTTAATGTATTTAACTTCTTTAGTTGGATCAGTAGAATTTTCGTACGGGGTTTCTTATTTGAATTATGACCACAAAAATTATATAACTACTAAAGGAAAAATGAAACCTTTCCCAGTTGATGTGAGACGCATGTCAGCGCAAGCGAAAAAGGCTAAGATCAATTCCGCCAATATAAAAGGAGTAGGTTTCGGAATTTCAATGACTTCAACCCTGTTAACATTTGTCCAAATACGTGATCAATATTTAAAAGGGGGCAGGGAAGCTATTAATTCTCTAGATGTTACTGGATTCACTTTGGGAACAGTAGGAATTACCGCTGATATATTAAAATATTTTAGAGTCGCTCCAACAACCCTAGCCGCAGTATCAGAGGTTACAGGTGTCGGAGGGATTATTCTTGGTACGTTTCAAATGTGGATGACAACTTTTGGAATAATGTACAATACCAACTTGCCATTAAATAAATATAGCGGAGATGCGCAAGCTAAGTTTGAAGCTGCAATGGATGAACAAATTAGAGGGGAGTGGAAAAACGATTACTAAAAATTTAAAGAATAGAATCTTAAACAATGCTTGGAGTTTATTATAAAATTTGGGTTGACTGCATACTTAGAGCTCAACAAGATCCTGCAAATAAAAAAAGTTGGCCACTTGTAACTATGTTAGCAATGACAATGGCAATGTCAGCAAATTTTGTTTTACTTATGACAATTTTAGAGAAGTTTTTTATAAAAAAATATTTTTATAAGATTGATTCGCATCTAATTCCTACAAGGATGAATAATCTAATCTCCTACATATTTTTATTTATCTTACCTTGTTTTATTATTAATTACTTTTTAGTGTTTTACAGAAAACGGTACAATAAATTAATAAAAAAATACAATTTTTATAAAGGAAGGTTATTCATTTCATATTTTGTTTTTTCTTTACTCTTACCACTTATCATCATTTGGGTGATGATTTTACTATAGATTAAAAATTTCTCTGCCGTTGTTGGTGTTCTTCACCAACAACACTTTTGGCCTTGCCGCCTTTGCATGGTCTTTTCATCCGCAACTACGAGCTTATCCCCTTTGCATGCCTATGGTAGTAACATTTGTATTGTATTATGGAGTCGCTTAAGTATTCCTTTTAGGGAATCTTAGTTTACGCGTAGTATTCTATCTCCCAATTTATGTATTATAATGCATATTTAAAATTTATTTCAGTGCAATAAGGCTATTATCTTCATAATTATGAATTATAATACATTTTTTATTAGAAATATCCCATTTAATGCCTAAATTTGACTAAAATATGAATTATAATACCGATGAAACTGGATGAATTAGGACTAATACTAGAACAAAGGCGGGAAAAGCTGCAGTTAAGACAAGCAGATCTCTCTGAAATGTCAGGGGTCAATGTGCGCACCATTATTCAATTGGAAAAAGGACAGGGTAACCCATCTTTCATTACGCTTGAAAAGCTACTGAATATTTTGGGACTTGAAATAGGTGTAGAACTTAAAAAAACGAGTGAATGAGAGGAGCAGTATTTCAAAATGGGGTGCTAGCCGGATACCTTGAAAGAACACTGGATGGAAATTATGTTTTCAGTTATCATTCGGAGTATTTTGCAGATGCCTCAAAACCCTCGATCAGTTTAACCCTACCCAAAACAAAACAGGTATATACTTCTCGTCATTTGTTTGCTTTTTTTCTAGGATTATTAGCCGAGGGAGTTAACAAAGACATTCAGTGCAGAACACTCAAAATCGATGAGCAGGATGATTTTACCCGGTTGTTACAAACAGCCGGAGATGATACCATTGGAGCCATCACCATACAACCATTAGAATAATGCAATGCAAAGGATGCTATAAAGAAGTGAAGGATGGCTACTGCCTTAGTTGTCGTAAATCCATGTTCAATGGATTACGAACTTCTCCTGTATTGCCATTTGAGACACCTAAGGATGAGAATCTGATTTCCTTTCAGGAGCATAGTAAAAGACTCTCCATTTCAGGGGTTCAATTAAAATACTCTCTTCGCTTAGAAGATAAAAAGCTGGTTTTAACACAAAAAGGAGGGGAATATATATTAAAGCCTATTCCTCCTGCCCAGCAATTGTTTTATGTGGATCAGGTGCCGGAAAACGAGCACTTAACGATGCAGATCGCCAAACAGATTTTTAACATTCCTACAGCCGAAAATGTATTGATACATTTTCAGGATGGAACGCCTGCTTATCTGACCAAACGTTTTGATATTGCTGCGGATGGATCAAAATATTTACAGGAAGATTTAGCGCAATTAACCAGCCGAACCAGTAAAACGCATGGAGAGACTTTTAAGTACAAAGGAACTTATGAGGAGATTGGTAAATTAATAGAAAAGTTTGTACCAGCTTCTGTTATTGCCGCTGAACGTTTTTTTCATCAGGTAGTTTTTAACTATGTTTTTTCCAATGGTGATGCACATTTAAAGAACTTTTCTTTGTATCGTACACAAGAGGGAGAGTATCAATTGACACCAGCTTATGATCTACTGACTACAGTTATTCATTCACCCATAGAATCTGATACGGCACTTGATTTGTATGAAGGTGATTTGCAGTCTGAATTTTACAGTCGTTATGGTTTTTACGGCAGACCTAATTTTCTTGAACTGGCGAAACGTCTTTTAATAAAACCTTCCAGAGCTGAAAGGATCTTAGACAGTTATCCGGCTGCATTTGAAAAAATAAAAGTGATGGTGGCAAATTCATTTCTGAATAATCCAATTAAAGAGATATACATCAATAATATCATAGATAAAATGGAAAGACTTGCTATAGCTTAATATGCCACAATACTATCATTTAAGTTTTTTTGAGATCATAAATCCTCAGATTTGAACCTATAGTTTAATCCCAAAAAAGCTAGCAAAGAATTGAATAAATCAAAACTTTGGTCCTAGCAGACTCTTCCGCTTTAATTAGCCCCGCCAAGAATCGAATGCTGACGCTAGAGGTCAGCATCCCGACCACAGCGTCGGGACTTGGAAAGTAGTAAAGAAGGAGAAAGTTAAGTAGCCCCGCCAAGAATCGAATGCTGACGCTAAAGGTCAGCATCCCGACCACAGCGTCGGGACTTGGAAAGTAGTAAAGAAGGAGAAA
>JAKRSC010000028.1:390371-432289 GCA_022402565.1 Hydrotalea sp.
GTTAAGTAGCCCCGCCAAGAATCGAACTTGGAATTAACGTTTAGGAAACGCTGGTTATATCCATTTAACTACAGGGCCTGCTGAAGTAACTTCAGATTTGCACAAATATCTTATGCAGGTCCGATTTTTCCAACAATTTATATTTCAACTTATTTCTGTACATCAACAACCAATAAATAACCCTGTTGTCCGCCTCCCAAAGATTGTAACACCTGTATCCATTCTTCCTGAGAACTTTTGGTTCTAATTCCTTTTTCATTCCAAAATTCTGGACTACATAAACAACCTAAACTGGGTGTATTGGGAAAATAGGGCTGGTTCTTATACCATGTTGGATCTATGGTGGTGCCGTGTGCAATAATTTCTGTTCTACCTAGCTTACCTGCAATAAATGACTCCCATAGCTGTGTTTTATTTTTAAAAGGACCTAGTAAAGACTTATATCCTTCCTCCCAGTTTTTGGTAGAATCTCCAGCAAAAAAATGTATTCTATTAGTTTCAAAAGGCATACGCATTTGTAAATTGGTAGTTGGACCAATCCAATCATTTTCTGATACCGCAAATCCATCTAACACATATAATCCTTGTGGTGTATTTCCATTTGTGAGATAAAACGGTAAATTGGTAATGGCTCTTGCTAATTGTGGCGCCTCCCAAATAGTTCCGTCGGTACGTTTGTGCCAAGTATGATTGGGTAAGCGGAATCGAATTGTGCCAGGAATATTTCTATCATTGTGCTGTAGGCTTACAACTAGAAGTTGATTAGGAAAGAATGCTGTGTCTAATAGTGCATCTGCTAAAATTGGTTGAATGTTTCTCTTTATTCTTTCTGCGTAATAATATATATGACTGCTGTCGTTTTCAGTCAACTTAAAATCTTCAGGAAATAAGCCACTCATAGCTAAATATTCCAGCGCCATGGCTTGATTTTTTGTGCCATCTAATTCCTTCCAAATGCTTAAAATTTCTTTTGAATATTGTTTCGGGTAAAGCGAGTGAAGCATTTGCAGAAATGCTCTTTGATAAAATGCGGGTTGTTTTGTAAGAAGTGGAAGTTGGTATCGAATGGCAGATAGAGCATGCGCTGGACGGTATTGCATAATCTCCATAGCCCAGAAGGCACTGGCAAGCTGGGCGTGGTTGTCGCGATTCAGTGATAGGCCTATAGTTGCATCTGCTAGCTGTATTAGGTAGTTTTTAGTGCTATCTCTGTAGTATTTTTCAGTAAAGTCGAAATATGTCTGCGCTTGTATCTGCGTCACAAATACTATAAGAAGCAAGACTTCCACTATTTTTTTTACCATGATGCAATTTATTTATTCCTATTGGTTGTATGAACTTCTTCGTAGAAATTAAAGAAGCATTTAACTTGCTTTAGAAATGCAATGGTTATGACATTATATGAATCCATATTAGAGCGTTTAAGAAGCCAGCATTTGGGCATCTTTCAATTGGTAAATGACTTGCAAGAGGAAGATTTGAGAGAAAAAAAGGAAAATGAGTGGAGTATGCAAGAGCATTTAGTGCATTTAGCTGTGTACCAGCCTCGTTTTGTACATCGACTTCAAGACATACTGAACCAAGAAAGCCCAGAATTCGAACCCTATATTCCTCACCATGATCCTTTGTTTCAAGAGTATATGCAAATGGATTGGTATGATGTTTGGTTAAGGCTTGTTGAAAGACGTGATGATTTAATACAAGTAATCACTTCATTACAACCCACTCAGTTACAAAGAATAGGTGTTCATGCTCGGTATGGTAAAATGACACTTTTAGAGTGGATTGAATTTTTCTTACTACATGAGTCGCATCATACGTATAAAATTTTTATGTTGAGAAAGCAAATCCATCAAAATAGGTTGGTGTTAGAGTAAGCATTTGTTAATTAAGCATAATTATTTTTTTCGTAATGAATATGCATTTTTCATTACGTTGATAATTAAGTCTAAGAAGGTTGCTCCACTCAAAAGAGCTTCCTATCTTCGGCACATGAAATATTGTCTTTCTTTATTTGTTTTACTTGCTTTTTTTTGGAATGTATTGCATGCTCAGAAGCCAGTTTCTAATTATGAATTTAGAGCGGTGTGGGTGGCAACAGTTGAAAATATTGACTGGCCAAGTAAGCGTGGACTATCTGTTGAAGACCAAAAAGCAGAGTTTATTCGTCTTGCAGATATGCATCAGCGTTTGGGTATGAATGCATTGATTGTTCAAATTAGGCCTGTAGCAGATGCTTTTTTCCCTTCCTCTTATGAACCTTGGAGCGAATATCTCACTGGCAAACAAGGCGCACCTCCTGTACCTTATTATGATCCACTGGCCTTTATGATTGAAGAAACCCATAAACGCGGAATGGAGTTTCATGCTTGGCTGAATCCTTATCGTGCAGTTTTCAATATTAATAAATCATCTATTGCTCCTTCACATATCACTAAAATTCATCCTGAATGGTTTGTGACATATGGCGATAAAAAATATTTTGATCCAGGTATTCCCGAAGTAAGACGTCATGTTGTAAACGTTGTAAAAGATTTAATTAATCGTTACCCGCTCGATGGTATACATATGGATGATTATTTTTATCCCTATAAAATCTCTGGAAAAGAATTTCCCGATCAAAAAAGCTTTCAACAGTATGGTCGTGGTATGAAGCGCGACGACTGGAGAAGGAGTAATTGTGATAGTATCATCAAAAATTTATATGAAGCTATTCGCGCTTCTAATCCATCTGTAAAATTTGGAATTAGTCCTTTTGGGGTTTGGAGAAATAAAGACAAAGATCCAATGGGTAGTAATACGCGCGCTGGACAAACCAATTATGATGATTTGTATGCTGATATTTTATTATGGTTAAAAAATGGTTGGATGGATTATGTATTACCTCAGTTATATTGGGAGCGTGGATTTAATTTGGCTGATTATGATGTGTTATTAGACTGGTGGAATGAAAATAGTTACGGCCGACATTTATATATTGGACACGGAATTTATCGCGCTGGCGCTAAAGGCGGATGGAGTAGAAAGGATGAATTGCCTGAGCAAATTCAGCTATTAAGAAAGTTTCCAACTACACATGGCAGCGCCTATTTCAGTAGCAAATCATTTAATAACAATCCCAATGGATGGAATGATTCCTTGAAAAACAATTATTATGCTCGACCTGCAATTATTCCTCCTATGCCATGGGTAGATGCAGTTGCGCCAGATGCGCCAAAATGGAGTTTAAAAGGAGATGTTTTACAGATGAAGTATGAAGGCGCAGAAGCTATTAAAGGATACGTACTTTATCACAGCGAAGCAGGTAAAGGTTTTGATGCAACTTATACCCCTATTTATAAAATTTATTCTGGAAAAAGTTCTCTTCAACTAAACATACGAGAGCTGATTATTCCTCTACAAAATCATATTTGGATTGCAGTACTAGATCGAAATAATAATATTAGTGATCCTATAAAAATTAGATAATGAAAAGGAGCCATCCATCAAATGGCTCCTTTTTTTGATGCTTTAGTCAACCAACATAGCATCTGTTTGGGCAGGCTGATAGGCTTCTACTAGTTTTCTCTGCGCTTCCTGATTTACAGGTGCATAATGTGAAAACTGCATTTGGAACCTCGCCCTTCCTTGTGTCATTCCTCTCAATGCAGAAGCATATTGGTATAAATTGGCAAGAGGAACTTTTGCAATAATTTTTTGTAAGTGGTTGGCCGTTTCCATGCCTTCAATAATTCCCATTCTAGTTTGCAAGTCGCCCATTACTGCACCAACTTGTTCATTAGGACACCAAAGCTCAACTGCATATACAGGCTCTAACAATTGCGGCTGTGCATCTATGAATGCAGTTCTGAAAGCTTGTAGTCCAGCTACTTTGAATGCCATATCATTGCTGTCAACAGCGTGCATTTTTCCATCAGTAACTAATACACGAATATCTCTGGCATAAGAGCCCGTGAGTGGTCCTTGCTGCATTTTTTCCATAATGCCTTTTAAAATGGATGGCAAGAATCTTTGGTCAATTGCTCCACCCACAATGCAATTATAAAATACTAGTTTACCACCCCATGCAAGCACTACTTCTTCTTTTCCTCGCAATGGCACATCTTTCGGCTCGGGCATACCTTCATAGTAAGGTTCAATGTGAAGTGTTACTTCTGCAAATTGCCCTGCACCTCCACTTTGCTTTTTATGTCGATACATCGCTTGAGCTCCGGTGCGTATAGTTTCACGATAAGGTATGCGAGGTGCTTCCCATTTTAGATTCAAGTTGTACTCATTTTCCATTTTCCATTGAATCATTTGCAAATGCAATTCACCTTGACAATGCAATAATGTTTGCTTCAACTCAGCAGATACTTCATAACGAATAGTTGCATCTTCTTCTTGCAAACTGTGTAATGCTTGAGATAACTTTTCTTCCTCACCTTTCTTTTGTACAGAAACCGCCATTGTTAGGTTAGGCTGTGGGAAGAGGATAGGAGTAAGTTGAAGTGATTTTCCTTTTTCGTGCAGGGTGTTATTGATATGTGTTGATTTCAAACGCATGGTTGCACCAATATCACCAGCTGCTAATTCATTAACTGGAATACGTTTATGCCCTTCCAATAAAAATAACTGATTGAATTTCTCTGTAACACCGGTGTCCTCATTCAACAATTCCATACCAGCTTTTACAGTTCCACTAAATACTTTGAATAAACTCAGTTCGCCAATATGCGGCTCCAAAATAGTTTTGAAAACAAATAAGCAGGTTGGTCCGTTTGCATTACAAGGTAACGCATCTCCTTGTAAGGTAATAGCTGGTGGACGTTCGTTGGCTGATGGACAAACAGCATCAATAAATCCCATAATTCTTCCTGCTCCCATATTGGCTTTTCCAGACGCACAAAAAACAGGAAATAAATCATGCGCAATCATAGCATCATGCAAACCCTTTTTCATTTCTTCTTCAGTAAGTGTGCCTTGATCAAAGAATTTTTCCATCAGACTTTCATCATGTGCTGCAATGGTTTCAACTAATTCTTGGTGAAGCTGTTCTGCTTTCACTTTAAGAGCTTCTGGTATGTTTAGTTTAGCAGGTTTACCACCATTGTTTGGGAACTCATACATAACCATATTCAACACATCTACAATTTGCTGAAATTCGTTTCCAGTTTCAACCGGAAACTGAACAACAGCCAATTGGTTTCCAAAATGTGCGAAGGCCTCTTGTAGTGTGCGCTCATAGTTGGCTTCGGGGTGATCAAGTTGATTGATTACAAACAGCATTGGTGTTTTAAATCTTTCTGTGTAGTCCCAAATTAAATCGGTTCCTACTTCAACACCAGTTGAGGCATTCAAAAGCATTACACCAGTATCTGCAACCCGAAGCGAACTTAATACTTCACCACAAAAGTCGCTGTATCCCGGCGTGTCAAGGATGTTGATTTTGTAACCTTTCCAGGGAATATGCAATAAGGATGTAAAGACAGAGCTATGTCTGTTTTTTTCTAATTCATGATCATCACTTGCAGTATTTTCTTCTTCCACAGAACCTCTTTGAGGTAGTATTCCAGACTCAAAGAGCATAGCTTCTGCAAAGGTTGTTTTGCCACAACCGGCATGTCCAAGTAAAGCAATGTTTTTTACATGTGCTGTATCATATTGTACCATAGTAAAATGCATTTAGAACCCCGCTCTGCACATACAGGCGGGGTGGGTGTTTTAAGCTTGAATAAAATTGTGAAAGTTGTTTTCCAGCTGATCCAAATCTTTTAAAAGAAAATCAAGTTTTTCTTTGATTTGATGGTGTGGAATTCGATGTCCAAAATTTGGATGTCTTTCAGCTTCAACAACATGATGTCTAATTTCATGTTTCACATCATGCAGATTGATGAGCTGAATATGAAATTGATTGTGGTAATGTTCAACTTCTACCAAAGTATCGTGATCTGTAATACCAGGTGCAAACAAATACAATTCATTTTTTAAATGCTGTATTTTTTCTTTGTATTGAACTAGGGTTTTATACCAATCTTGGCATTCTTGCAAGATAGCTTGGTGCTGTGCTTCGGTAACCATGACAAGGATTTTTTAACAGTGAAAAATGTTGGTTGATTAAGATTTTTCAAAGTTGATAAACCCCATTTGCTCATCCTATGACAAGCGTCATTGTTTTTCTATATTTGCTACACTAGATTTATCCAAACTGCACCAAATTCTGCTGACCCTCCCATTTGCCAAAACGCTCTTCTACGGCAGTAAAACGGTATTCAAAAATGTGTTTGAGTTGATTTTTTGCAAATAAGCCGTGAGCTATAGTTCCAAGAATCCAAAAAGGTAGTTTGTAATGGACAATATCTGTCATTTCAACCCCGCCTTCTACTGCTTTAAAATGATGTTGGTGGTGCCACATCACATAAGGGCCAAATCTCTGTTCGTCTACAAAAAACTGTTTGTCAACTACATGTGTAATTTCTGTCATCCAATACAAAGGAATTCCCAGAACTGGGCTAACGGTATATTCAATAATCTGACCCGCATACATCCTTGAGCCATGATGTTTGCTAATAATATTAAATCCAAGATTATTTGGAGTAATGTCTTTCAAATTAGCTGGTTGACTAAAAAAGTCCCAAGCTTGTTCTAAAGTGATTGGAATTTTCTGAACGGTTTTAATGGAATATACTCGGCTCATGGTGCAAATTTGTGTCTATAACATCTTCAGGGCTAAAAGGTTCTCCATCCTTAACTTTGAAAGTATGAACCGACAAGAACAGCAACAACAGTTTGACGCTATTTATACGCAACTTAATCCCGCCCAGAAGGCAGCAGTAGACGCCCTGGAAGGTCCAGTTATGGTTATTGCAGGTCCTGGTACGGGTAAAACCCAAATTTTATCGGCTCGTATTGGAAAGATATTGCTAGAAACCGATGCAAGACCCAATAATATACTTTGTTTGACCTATACCGATGCGGGCGCTGTGGCTATGCGTAAACGCTTGTTTAGGTTTATTGGTGCCGATGCCTATCAAGTAAACCTCTACACCTTTCACGCATTTTGTAACGATATCATTCAAGATAATTTATCCTTATTTCAAAAAAATGAACTTGACCCTATTTCAGATTTAGAACGAATTGAATATTTGAAGGAGTTAATTGATCGTTTTCCAAAAACACATCCTTTAAAGAGGTTTAGAGGTGATGTGTATTATGAAATTAATAACCTGAGCAACCTTTTTAGCAACATGAAGCGCGAAGGTTGGACAAGTCAGATGATAGAAGATAGTATTGAATCTTACTTGAATGATTTACCAGAACGCCCAAATTTTCGTTATCAAAAAAATGGTCCAAATTATAAGAAAGGTGATCTTAAGATGGCACTTATTGAAGCTGAGCAAGAAAAAATGACCAAGCTTAGAGCAGCAGTGGGTGAGTTTAGCAATTATCAAACAATGATGCAAGAACGCAGCCGGTACGATTTTGATGATATGATTAACTGGGTGATTGCTGCATTTGAAAACAATCCAAACTTATTGTCACGTTATCAAGAGCAGTACTTATACATTTTGGTTGATGAGTATCAAGATACGAGTGGAACACAGAATAAAATTGTTGAATTATTAGCCAATTACTGGGATCAGCCTAATGTGTTTGTAGTAGGTGATGACGACCAAAGTATATATCGCTTTCAGGGAGCGAATGTGGCTAATATGCAAGAGTTTGCTGATAGATACAGCGCTTATTTAAAAACAGTTGTCTTAACACAAAACTATCGTTCTGTTCAACCTATATTAGATGTATCAAAAGAATTGATCGAAAAAAATAAAGAGCGACTGATTTATTCATTTGAAAATTTATCGAAGGAATTAATATCTAGTAACGAAGCTTTAAAAAATCTAAATACAGTTCCAGAAGTACATATATGCCGACAGCCGCATGAAGAGATGGTCTATATTGCTCATGCAGTTGCTAAATTATTGCAACAAGGTGTTCAGCCAGCACATATTGCTGTTTTATACAAGGAGAATAAATATGGAGAGGAGTTAAGTCAATATTTTCAATGTTTAGATATTCCTACTTACAGTAAACGAAGCCTCAATCTGCTAGATATACCTTTGGTGCAACAGCTAGTTAATTTATTAAATTATTTAGCAGATGAACTTGACCGACCTTATAGTGGCGATGAAAAATTGTTTGAAATTCTTCATTATACTTGGTGGAAAATTCCTCCTATTGAAATTGCAAAAATTACTGTGGAGAATTTTCAGAAGAATACAGATTACTCGAGAAAAACCAAAAGCTCTATTCGCTTATTAATGGCCGAGAAAGTACAGCATGGTGCACAGGATTTGTTTACCCCATCGTTACATCCTTCTTTAGCCCACGCATCACAAGTACTTGAACAGCTTTTGACTTCTGCAGTTAGCGATACTTTGCAACAGTTGGTAGAGAATGCGTATCGTTTAACTGGTATGCTACACCATATTTTGAATGAGCCTGATAAACACTGGAATTTACAAGTGCTAACTAATTTCTTCCAATTTATAAAAGAAGAAACTCGAAGAAAGCCCAGTATGAATTTGGCAGAATTGGTTGAAGTGTTGAGTTTAATGAAGAAAGAAGGATTACGCATTCCCATTCAACGTACCAGTGGTAGTGATCAAGGTGTTCACTTACTTACTGCACACGGTAGTAAGGGATTGGAATATGATTATGTGTTCATTGCTGGATGTAATGCTGGTTTCTGGGAGAAGAAACGAAAGCCATCAGGTGGATATAGTATGCCTGATACTTTAATAGGTGGTGCAACTGAAGGAGATAGTAAAGAGATTGAACACGAAGAACTGAGACGATTGTTTTTCGTTGCCATTACAAGGGCTGCAAAGCAATTGGTTATGACCTACAGCATGTACAATAAAGATGGAAAAGACATTGAACCAACTATGTTTTTAGCTGAGATATTGGAGAAGCAGCCATTGCCACAAAAAAATATTGTACTAAGTGAAGATGAACTATCGCAAATGGCCATTTTACAATGGGGTGAAAACAAGGCGCCAATCTTAGAAAAATTAGAGGAAGACTTTGTTGCTCCACTTTTAGATAAGTTCAGTATGAACGTTACTGCACTCAATAATTTTCTTAAATGTCCTTTAGAGTTTTATTACAAAAATCTTTTGCGCATTCCTTCACCTAAAAATGAAAACACTGAATTTGGTTCTGCTGTCCATTGGGCTTTAGAGCAATGGTTTAAAGCCATGAAAGATGATGGACAACATGCCTTTCCAAATAAGGCTACATTGATTACTTATTTCAAGCAGTATATGGATCGCAATAGAGAAAGTTTTACTCCATTGCAGTTTACAAGAAGAATGGAATATGGAGAAGATGTATTAAGTAGGTACTACGATGAAAGAATAGATCAACTTAATAAAGTAGTGGTTATTGAACACAATATTCGAAACGTTGTAGTAGATGGCATTCCTCTTAAAGGAAAGTTAGATAAACTAGAGTTCAATGGCTTGGATGTAAATGTGGTTGATTATAAAACGGGAAATCCAGATAATTCAAAAGATAAGCTAAGACCTCCTTCAGAAAAAGATCCAAATGGAGGCGATTATTGGCGACAAGCTGTGTTCTATCAAATATTGATTCATGGACAAGCTGATAAAAATTGGAGAGTAATTAGCACGGAGTTCGATTTTGTTGAGCCTAATCAGAAGAAACAGTTGAAAAAAGAAAAAGTCATTATTCGTCCAGAAGATACCACCACTGTTATTCAGCAGGTTAAGTCGACCTGGGAGGCCATTCAAAATAGACAGGTTTATACTGGTTGTGGCAAGGCCGATTGCCATTGGTGCAATTTTGTTGAGCAAAACAAATTGGCGGTTGATTGGAAAGAGTTGGAAGCAGATGAAGAATAGGTGATTCTATGAGACACCTGTGAATGTCAAATTATTGTCATTCATCCATCATTTTTATTCTTTAACAGCAGATTTGGAAAAAAATGGCTCTCTTTGCACCCGCATGTTTACCTACTTAAAAAATAAATGGCAAGTCAGCTGGTTTCAATTTGTATTGATTTTCAGCACTTTTGCTTTGGGCGGAAGTCTTTGTGGGTTCTTAGGTAAAAAATTCATGCCCTTACTGGCTATTGAAAACCAAGCTATTTGGCTGGTAGTCTATATTATTGTTGTTACAATTTTATGGCCCATGTGCGTTATTTTAATCAGCATACCATTTGGACAGTTTAATTTTTTCAAAAATTATCTTCAAAAAATGTGGTGGCGCATGAGTGGACAAAAACAAAAAGCAGCATGAAAATAAGGTTATCTGTTTGGGGTTCGGGAACCGGTTCAAATGCAGATACCATCATGGGCTATTTTCACAATCATCCAACTGTTGAAGTTGCACAAATTGTTTCCAATAAAAAAGATGTTGGCATTTTAGAAAAGGCTGCTAAGTGGGGCGTACCTAGTTTAGTAATAGAGCGAGATCGATTTGTAAAAGGTGATGCTTATGTACCTGAATTACAAAATGCACAAATTGATAAAATTATTCTAGCTGGTTTTCTTTGGAAGGTTCCAGAGACTTTAATTGAAGCATTTCCTTCTTCCATCATCAACATTCACCCAGCTCTCTTACCTAAATATGGCGGAAAAGGGATGTACGGCATGCATGTGCATGAAGCCGTTATAGCAGCAGGAGAGCAACAGAGCGGTATTACCATTCATTTGGTTGACGAACAATATGATCATGGCAAACACTTAGCACAGTTTACATGCAATGTGCATTCCTCCGATACGCCACAAGAATTAGCTACAAAAATTCACGCACTAGAACACAAACACTATCCCGAAGTAATATCGCAATGGGTTAGTGGGCAGTTAAAATAGTAGCATTACTTTTCCCGAGGACAAGTATTCATTCCAAGTAAAGTGTACAACGGACAGAAACTAATGGCCGAAGTAGCAACCAATACGCCACCTGCAACCAATAAAACCATTCCTAAAGTTCCCGTTACAGTACCAGTAAAATAGAGCGCTGCAAATACAGCAGCCAATACAAAGCGAATCAACTTGTCAATGTTACCTACATTCTTTTTCATAATGATGTTTTTAAGGGGGCCAACAGCATACATCACTCAATAAAATTTGAGAGTAATGAACCTGTTAAGCAGTAGGAAGTTACAGAAATTATTTTAGAGTTGTTTCTCCATGTAAACAACTCCTTCTAAAGGGTTGCTATAATAAGGCTGAGTTATTGTAAAACCGAGGCTTTTATAAAGTTCTATTGCTGGCACTAAACGATCCAGTGTATCTAGTTTCATGCAGGTGTACCCATTTTGTTTGGCAGTGGCAAGTAACGGCTCTATTAATAATTTGGCAATGCCTTTCTTTCTCCATGCAGGCGCTACATACAAACGTTTCATTTCACAACAGCCTTCTTCTGCAATAGGTTGAAAAGCTACACATCCAACCGGCCTATCATCATCTTTAGCAAGAAAAAGTGCCCCTTTGGGTGAGCCATATTTTTTCAATGGATTCTCCAATTCCCTTTCAAAATCTTGGAAACATAAATCGGCGTTCAACTCTTCAGCATAGGCTCGAAAGAGCTGCGTACAAGCAATAAGGTCATTTCCTTCCTGAGTAATTTGAGCAATATGAAACATGAGAAATTAACCAGGAATTCTAGAAATATATTTTTCGAGTTCTTTGATCTGGTCAATCACTTGTTGTGTTTTCGGCTTGCAAGCCTTCGCCTTTCTGAAATATTCTTTAGCAGCTCTGAATTCTCTTTTATTCATGAATATTTGACACATACTCAAGAATGCTACCGCTTCGCTTTCTTTATCTGGAATACCTGCTCTAATTGCAGCACGCATATAACTTTCACCTTGTTTAAAGTCGCCTTTTTGCAAAGCCATCAATCCAAGTTGAAGTTTGTTCGCACCTTCAGCTTCGGCCATAGGAACACCCAATTCTGAGCTCTTTTTTAAGTGCTTTTCAGCCGTATCAAAATCCTGCTTCATCATGGCCATCTGTCCCTTTATAGTGTAATACGTAGAACGAATAGGCTTATATAGTAAGTTCGGATACCAAATAGAGTTCAGTATTTTTTCAACTTCCTCCATATTGCCCTGTTCCATTGGCTCTTGAATCAGGCGGAGTGGCCCCACCATGAAATGGCTCACTATTCCAATAACAGCTACAAAGAAGAGCGGAAAAGTAGGCCAGAAGCCTGTTCCGGTTACATTCAACACTACGGCAATGACAATGGCTAAAAGACTTAGCCAAAAACGGTAACGAATAAGGACGTTGTAAAACTTCATAATCTTAGCACTTCTAATGAAGCGGCAAAGATAGGGTTACTGAGCAAACCAGCCGCCGTCAACCGGAAGTGCAGTTCCTGTAAGGGTTGTAGCACCTTCACTGGCTAAAAACAGGGCAAGCTGTCCCAATGTTTCTACTGGTATAAATTCTTTCACAGCCTGCTTGTGTAACATCACTTTTTGCACAACTTCTTCTGCAGAAATGCCATGGGCTGTTGCCTGAGCCGCAATTTGTTGCTCTACCAAAGGTGTTTTTACATAACCCGGACAAATAGCATTGCAGTTAATATTATAGGGCGCACCTTCCAGTGCTGTCACTTTGGTTAATCCCACCAGTCCGTGCTTTGCGGCCACATAAGCCGATTTAAACTCAGATGCCATTAAGCCATGCGCCGAAGCAATATGAATGATTCTTCCGAATTTCCTTTCTTTCATAGACGGCCAAACAGCCTTTGTTAAATGGAAGGCTGAACTGAGGTTGATGCCAATGATAGCGTCCCATTTTTCTTCGGGAAAGGATTCAATTGGGCTCACATACTGGATGCCTGCATTACAAACCAAGGCATCAATTTGTCCCCAGTTCTTAAGCATTAAGTCCACCATATCTTTCAACTCATTTGGCTGCAACATATTAGCGCCGTGAAACAAAACTGGAACTTGGTATTTGTTTGATAGCTGCGCAGCAATTTCTGCTCCATTTGCTTCTAATCCATTCAGCATCACTGCATAACCCGCCGCGGCAAATTGATGTGCAATTCCTAGGCCAATACCACTGGTACTGCCTGTTATTAAGACTGTTTTTGGCATAGCTACGTTTGAAGTAAGGCAAATTAGTTCTTAGCTCTTCAATTCCTGGAAAAAACTTGCGAATGAGCAAATTGATTAGGTTAACTGCATTAACATAAAAATTAAGTGCCTCTAGTAAAACTTAAATAAATTGCCTCGTCTTAAAGCTAGCTTATGGAAAGTATATTATTTGAAGTGTCGGATCAGGTGGGTTGGATTACATTGAACAGGCCTGAAAAATTCAATGCCTTTAACAGACCAATGGCATTGCGCTTGCAAGAGGTATTAGAAGAGTGCAACACAAGAAATGATGTAAGAGCTGTGCATATTACTGGAGCAGGAAAGGCTTTTTGTGCGGGCCAAGATTTACAGGAAGTACTAGACCCTGATGGTCCAGGTATGAATCGAATTCTTTCTGAACATTATAATCCAATTGTGTTATTAATTCGCAGAATTGAAAAACCAGTTGTTGCAGCAGTAAATGGTGTTGCCGCTGGTGCTGGTGCGAATTTGGCCATTTGTGCAGATATTACTGTTGCAGCAGAGTCGGCTAAGTTTATACAGGCATTTTCCAAAATTGGATTGATACCAGATAGTGGAGGAACATTTTACTTGCCTCGTTTAATTGGTTGGCAGAAAGCAAGTGCTCTTATGATGTTAGGCGATGCAGTGGGTGCTGCAGAGGCTGAGCGATTGGGTATGATCTATCAATATTATCCTGATGATGTGTTTTTAATTAAAAGCAGGGAAATTGCAATTAGATTGGCTAATATGCCCACTAGAGCACTTTTTTATACTAAGAAAGCATTGAATTGGTCGGCATTACATACATTGGATGAACAACTGATGAATGAAGATAAGCTCCAACAAAGAGCAGCCTCCACTGCCGATTTTAAAGAAGGTGTACAGGCATTTGTAGAAAAAAGAAATCCCAATTTTAAAGGTGAGTAATATGGAAGAGAATCAACAATTAGCTGCTTCAGTAGTGCAGCATATGATGCAAGAAGATCGATTTTCTCAATGGTTGGGAATTGAAGTGTTGGAAGTGAGTGTAGGTTATAGTAAAATTACCATGACCATCCGTCCAGAGATGGTAAATGGATTTGGTATTATACATGGTGGCATTGCGTTTAGTTTAGCAGATAGCGCTTTTGCCTTTGCTTGTAATAACAGAAATAATTTATCTGTTGCCTTAGATACTGCTATTCAATTCACTAAGCCTGTACATGTAGGTGATGTATTGGTTGCTGAAGCGAATGAAATTCATTCTGGACGAAGCACAGGCTTGTATCATATTTTTATTAAAAATCAGTCTGAGGAAACTGTTGCTGTTTTTAAAGGAACTTGTTTTAGAACTGGTAAGACCTTAATATAAAAACACCCGACATATAGTCGGGTGTAGTATTTACTTAACAACAACGTAGCCTATTACCAGCCATGCTATTCCTTTCAAAAGAAAAAAGAGAAAACCCCATAGTCCCATTTTTTTCAGCCATGCTGGAATTTGGATATTGCGAGTAGATTTTTTCATAGAAATTAGTTTGCTATTATTTCATACACTTTAAAATCACTGGTCATTGGCATTGGCTTTCCAGCAGCTTTTGCTTCTGCTAAGTCTGCAAATCCGCGTTTATGACCTTCAATAAATGCCTCACTTTTAGTCCAACTTTGAAAGGCCGATTCATTTTCCCAATAGCTCACAATTAAATAGGCATCTCCTTCTTTCGCTGGTTTTAAAACATGCATGTCTAAAAAGCCAGGCATAGTATCAATTGCTCTTGCACGTGTTCCAAAAAGATATTCAAATCTTTCTTTGTACTCTGGTGTGCAGTGGATGTAGTTAATGGCAACGAAATTTTTATTCATAATTGTAAAATTTTGGTCAAAACTAAAAGTGCATTTGTCATGGAATTGTACGAATCGGGAAAATGCATTTACGCAATCGGTAATTCAAATCATTTGTTAATGAAAACAAAACGTGCATCTGTGCATGGTTAGGAGTAACTTTATTGACTCAATAAAATTGAATTATGATTTATCAATTCAAAGATGCTATTCCTTATGTACACCCTTCTGCTTTTGTTCATCCACAAGCTACTGTAACAGGTGCTGTTGAAATTGGAGCTGATGTATACATTGGTCCAGGTGCAGCCATTCGTGGCGACTGGGGACGGATTGTAATTGAAGAAGGCTGTAATGTGCAAGAAAATTGTACTATACATATGTTTCCAGGCGTGACAGTGTTATTAGAAGCTGGTGCTCATATTGGTCATGGTGCTATTATACATGGAGCACATATTGGAAGAGATGTATTGATTGGAATGAATGCGGTTGTGATGGATGATGTTGAAATTGGAGAAGGATGTATTGTGGGTGCGTTGACTTTTATAAAGGCTGGCGAAATATATGCACCTCGAAGTTTGGTAGTAGGTAATCCCGCACGTAAAATTGGTGATGTGAATGATGATATGTTACTCTGGAAGAAAGAAGGCACAGCATGGTACCAAAGATTGCCGTCTGATATGCATCAGCATTGGAAAGAAGTTGAGCCATTACGACAACCACCAACACAACCTTATCAGCCAACAGATGTCACTCTTTATAAACCTTGGAAAAAATCGCAACAGACTAAGTCTGAAAATTTGTAGTAAATTCCATTTATGCGTAAGGCTTTGTATACCGTGCTATTGATTTCTCTTTGGAGTTGTAGGAAAGATAATTTCTCTTTAAATCGAACTTTGCCTGAAGCAACTACAGTAGGTGCGCAAACAATTGGATTTTTAATTCCTATAGGCGTTTGGCGAAATGAGGGTCAGGTTTGTTTTCCCTTTGCAGGCGGTTGTAGAGAAAATATACGAGCAGGATTTCAAAATGATACACGGTCATTTTGGTTGAGTGCTGACGAGGTTTTACGTCAAAGCGGACAAGTGATTCGTTCTTCTAATGTAGATTTCAATATGGATATTCGTACTGCTGGAATAGGAAATTATTCAACTATAAACGGCGATCGTATTCATTTTACTTATATCATTCGGGGAGCAAGTGGATTAGATACCATGTATATGCTCCCCCAAGTAAGCCCACATTTTCAAGTAACTATCACACGATTTGATACAATAGCCGGAATTGTGGCAGCTAGTTTTTCTGGTATCTTATTTCGGAGAAATGATTTTTCATCCTCTACTACTAGTACATCCGATTCTGTTTTTATTCGTGATGGGAGGTTGGATGTTAGAATTAGGTAAAGTGATTGTAATTGAAAAATTCAATAAGGCAAAACTGCCTTTTTATATCGGCAAAATTGCTTATTTTTGAAAAAAAGTCATGTATCCTACAGCTGATAAAATTAGTAGAAAGGTGATGGAGTCGGTTCCTGACTATATTAACGATGCCGAGATATTACAACAATTACATTCAAATAAAATAAACTGGCAGCATGTTTTAGCCATAAAACAAACAACGGATTTTAATGACGATATTATATCTGAATGGTTGAATGTGAGTGTTAAAACATTTAGGGAATATAAAAAGCCGCATGCTCATTTGAAAGAAAATACACGCGAGCATGTTTTATTATTGCTATCTGTAATTAAACATGGCATATCGGTTTTTGGATCAGTAACTCTTTTTGAAAATTGGCTAAAGCAAAAAAATATTTTCTTTGACCAAAGATCCCCCATGACTTTCATGAATACCATTACTGGTATTAAATTGATTGATGACCGTTTGACTGCTATGGAATACGGAGATAATATTTAGTAATGGAAGTGTATCGTATTGTTTCTGAAAAATTTGCTAATAAACTACAGGCATCTGGGCTTGCTAATAGGTGGAATAAAAAAGGTCAAATGGTTATTTATGCTGGTAGCTCAAGATCACTTTCAACCTTAGAATTAATTGCTCATCGTTCTGGAATACTATTGAATCATTCTTATAAAGTGATGATAATTCGTATTCAGAGTGAAGCAGGACTTATAAAAGAGGTAAAAAAAGAACATCTTCCAACAAACTGGCGATCTATGGATGCGCTAGCATCATTACAATCAGTAGGATCAAAATGGTATCAACAAAAGGAATCTTTGGTATTAAAAGTATCTTCAATAATTATTCCGCAAGAATACAATTATGTGATTCACACTGAACATCCTGCTTTTAAAAGTTCTGTTCGACTGGTAGGAAAAGAAGATTTTTTGTTTGATCAAAGAATTCTATAAATCCTTACTTCTTACTTAAAAACAATTGCCAATCCTCCAGCATTTTCCCTTTTAAAACGCGTGGGAATTTGTGCTGTCCACCCACTTTTCCCTTCCACGTCATGAACTCCATAAAAGTTTGTTCGGAGAGCACTTCTAATCTCACTTCTTTTAAAGCACTCTTTCTTTCAACTGCATAATCATCGTTGAGCACCTTTAAGTGATCATCAATGCAAGCACATAATTCATCTCTATTAATAGGATCATCACAGGCTACATACCATTGGTGCGCAAAGAAATTATCGAATGGTACGCCTGCAACAGTAAATTCTGGAACACTGATATTGAAATTTTCACAAGCAAGTTGAATAGCCTTATTCATATTGTCAACACTGAGGTGTTCACCTACCAAACTCAAGAAATGCTTTGTTCTGCCAGTGATGATAATTTCGCAACGTTCCTTATTTACAAAACGTACGGTGTCGCCAATTAAATAACGCCATGTTCCAGCAGAAGTGCTAATTAAAAGTGCATAGTCTTTCCCTTCTTCTACCTCATGTATCATCAATGCCTCAGGATCATCAACCATATCACCATCGGAGGTAAAATTTTTATCATCGAAGGGTACAAATTCAAGAAAAATATGTTCGTTGGTATTCAGACGCATACCCTGAGGATGCTGACGATCTTGATAAGCAATAAAACCCTCGCTTGCCAGATAGGTTTCAATATAAGTGAGCGGCTTACCCAATAGCTTTTCAAAGCCTTTTTTATAAGGTTCAAAACTAACCCCGCCATGAACAAAAAATGCAAGGTTGGGCCACATTTCATGAATATGCTTCAATTTGTAGCGCTCAACAATCATTTCCATACACATTTGAATCCACGCAGGCACACCAACAACAAATCCAATATCCCAAAGAGGGGCTTTATCCACTATTTCTTCTAATTTCTTATTCCAGTCGCGTTCCTTAGCAATTTTCCTTCCCGGTTTATAGAATGGTTGAAACCAAAAAGGTGCTTTTTTAGCGGTGATTCCAGATAGGTCACCTGCATAGTATCCTGCAGCTTCTTTCTGCAAATCGGTCGATCCGCCTAATGTTAACCATCCTCTGCCCAATGAACTAAAAGGAACATCTTGGTAATGTCGTAAACTAAATAATTGCTTCAGCATAACCACTTTATTCCCCTTCAACAAATCGTTGGTTACAGGAATATATTTACTAGAAGATTCGCTGGTACCACTGCTTAGGGCGTAGAACTTAATTTTGCCTGGCCAACAAACATCGGGCACACCCTCTAAAGTTTTGTGCCACCATTCGTTGTAAATTTTGTTGTAATTATAAGTGGGTACTAATTCCTGAAATTTTTTACCGGGATGTTTGCTTAATAATATCTCATCAAAACGATAGGTTTGTCCAAACTGCGTGAATCTTGCTTGGCGCAACAGTTTTTTTAATACGTTAATCTGTTGCCTACGCGGATTATTCGCTGGGAGGTTCAGCGCTTTAGATACAGTTTTAGGGAGTTGTAAATCGAACAGCGACATTAGGTTAAATAGCTTAAAGAGCGAAACTACATGAAAACTCGAAAATTAGTGCAGCTCTCTGCTGTTTTCAAGAAGTTGGGAAATTCGGAAATAGTGTTTTAACAATATATTGAATTCTTTCAGCCAATCATATTGATGTAGGTATAATTGCTCAAGCGGAAAGGAAGCGTTTGGATAGCAGGCTTCATACGGAATGAGTACTTTTTTATCGATTCCAGTATGTAAGTATAAATCGCGTATACCTAGCATGGTAGCTTTGTTATTGAAACAGAGCAGTATAGCTTTTCTGATAGGTTGGTTTAAAAGAGCTTGTGGAATAAGTAAAAAACAAACCAACAAATCAATCAATCGCTTCATGTTTTGCTGATAGGGTTGGGCTAAGGCCGATTTTTTACCTGGAATAAGAAATCTGCCGGTGCTTTGCTTTTTTTTACTACTGACCAAACCATGACTTCCTGCTACATGCCACCAATGTGTTGATTTGGGAAATCTTTGTATGCTTTCCAAAATCTCTTCAAAAGTTGAATCCTTGCTAATTATCCAAATAATATGATGATATGTTTTGTTTTCTTTTGGTGTTTGATCTGAAATTGGAACAGATACATCAATTACACCCAATTGTGCAAGTAAGGAGAAAACATTTTTTTGATAAATACTTGGACAAACAATATAGCTGTTGGAGTTAAAACAAGGATGCTCAGCTTTAATCCATCCAAATCGTTGCCATAATTGTGATAAGAGGATCCTAAGTGGACTATACAATAAAATACTGAGTAATATAACTCCTCGGGAATAGCGTAAATGCTCAGGTAGCAGCGAGTAGGTTGCTAGTATTAAAATGAGTATGATTAAGCTATTGGTTATTTGTTTTCCTTTCGAAGCGTGTCTATTATAGGTGCCGAATAAGAACTGGAATAGGAGCATTGCAAAAACCAGCATTGCATCAGTAACTAATATAGTCCAAGGTGGAAAAGGATATTCTTTAATAAAGTCCTCCCAAAAAACTGCTGAAATAAATAAGCAGCCAATCCACAGCAAGGCATCTGATAATGGAGCACGAAGTTTTGATATAGTTTGAACAATGAATGCCAAGCAAGCCCTCAAAAAAATAGCACATGAAAGCAACCATCTTTTCAAATTACTTTTTTCATTATTCCCAATAAACTGAAGCATTGCATTATAGAACCGCTTTATATGTAACCACCCCATTTTTCGACTGCTCTCACCTTTGAAATGCAGAATGGTAGCTTCTCCAAGATACAAGAGATGATATCCAGCATCTGTAATTTTTTTACAGAGATCAATATCTTCTCCATACATAAAATAAGATTCGTCAAAACCATTTACTTGCTCCAGCACTTTTTTCTTCACCACCATAAAAGCGCCAGCCAATACTTCTACTTCATGAATACTTTTTTCTTCAATATGTGGAGTGGCATAAGCATTGAATGTGTTAGAGTGCTTGAAAAGGTTTGCTAATCCAAATAGTTTGAAAAAAGCCGACTGAATTGTTGGGAAACTTCTCTTGCTTTCAGGAAGAAATCTTCCGCTTCCATCAATCATACGTACACCTACTGCGCCATTACGTTCATTTTGTTCTAATAACTCAATAGAAGCCTGAATACTTCTTGAAGTGATCAGTGTATCTGGATTTAAAAAAAGAATGTGTTTTCCTTTTGATTTTCTCCAACCAATATTGCAAGCTTTTGCAAATCCAAGATTTTCAGGTAAGCTAATTAATTGGATATTAGAAAAGCGCTGTTGAATTAAATCATCACTTGCATCTCCACCTTGGTTGTTCACAACAATAATTTCTGCATTCGTATCACCAAGTGCTAATTCAAGAGCGGATAAGCATTGCTCCAAAAATGGAAGGACACGGTAGGTAACTATAACAACCGATAGATTCAAAGTGCTGAATTATGTGTAAGCAATATTATGCTCTTTATGAACCAGTTAGTTCCTGCATAACTTTTTGGACAGCAACTAAAATATGGGCCAGTTTTTCTTTAAAGCGAGTGACTTGTGCTGGTACTTGATCGAGGTCTTGCTGGTGCTTGGCCTTTTGTTCAATTGATTGGGCTAAGTTCCAAAGCTCTTCAACTTTCACAACAGAAAGCGATGATTTTGCAAAATGTGCTCTTTGTCGGAGTGTCTCCCAATCACCTTTAGCCAATGCTTCCTCCATTGCCTGCATAGTTTCTGGTAAGCTTTCAAGAAACATGCTTAGGATAGTTGTTTTATACTCCACATCATTTCCTGCCAGTTCATTCAGCATGCTTAGATCGAGGTCGTTGGCTTCAGTATTTGCAGTATTTTGAGGAAGTTCAGGTGTTGCAGCTTGAGTTGGAAGTGTAGCAAATATTTTCTCGAGGGTTTCATAAAACGCATCTAATCCAAATGGTTTTGCAAGAACGCCATTCATACCCGTTTCTTCAAACTTATTGGTTTCTGTTTTAGAACTCCAACCAGTCATAGCAATAATAGGTATGGAATTGTTCAACTTTTCACGGATGTATTTAGTTGCTTGAAAACCATCCATTTCAGGCATGTTTATGTCCATCAAAATAATATCAAAGTTTCCATTCTGAAGTTTTTGGACTGCTTCACGCCCATTTCCAGCAATTTCAAAAATTGCACCAGTACCATCCAGGGAGTGTTTAATAAGCATTTGGTTTACAAAATCATCTTCTGCAATCAGAATCCTTTTGCCTTGTAATTGATTCATAACAAGCCTAATTGAAGTGGCGACAAGTATTCAACTTGCCAAAACATAAAGATAATCATTGTTCATCAATTGATTGAATATGAAACCTATTTGATAGTATTGAGGAATTTTTAACCCAATCTATGTGTACAATTCAGTTATTTTTGCGCCCAACGATTTGGTTCAACCAGAATTCATGAAAAAAACAACTCTATTATTAGTTAGCTTCTTATGGCTAACAGGTGCATTTGCACAAGAAAAAAAGAAAGACAGCCTGAAAGCGCCTAAAAAAGATTGGCGTAAGCTTGACTTAAGTAACCGTCCGGGTGATCATGTGCTTATTCAATATGGTGCTGACACTTGGATGAACAGGCCAGATACCATTCGTCAGGGTGGTGGATTTAGTAGGCATTTCAATTTGTATTTCATGTTGGACAAGCCTTTTAAGACCGATCCTCGTTTTAGTCTTGGATTAGGTGTTGGGGTGGGAAGTAGCAATATCTTTTTTGATAGAATGCAAATCAATTTGAATGGTACCACGCCTCAAATTCCAATTAGAAGAATGGATACCTTGCCAAGGTTTGATAAATACAAACTAACCACTGTATATGCAGAAATTCCGGTGGAATTGCGCTATTTCTCAAAGCCAGATAAGCCAAATAAATCTTTCAAAGCCGCCATAGGTTTGCGTGTAGGTACTATGCTGAAAGCACAAACAAAAGGTAAGGGCTTTGAAGATGCCAATGGCAATGCATTGCGCGACAGAAATGCTGTTACCAAAGAAAGCGGAAGACGTTATATGAATGGAACTCGTATAAGTGCAACTGCAAGGGTTGGTTTGGGTAATTTTTCATTACATGCGGCCTATCAGCTAACACAAACTTTCAGAGAAACACAAGGGCCTCCTGTTCGTCCTTTTTCAATTGGACTAACCATCAGCGGCTTATAATTTGAATAGTATTGGTATAAAAAATCCCGGTGTGTTTTACATCGGGATTTTTTTATGAGGATAGTTTTTGGTCCATTAGCCAACCAATGCAGCATAAGCTTCGCTTGACATAAGCGCATCTACATCGGCAGGATTGTTTACTTCCATTTGAATCATCCAACCTTCACCATAAGGGTCATTGTTCACTAATTCAGGCTGACCTTCAAGTTGTGGATTCAAAGTTTTGATAGTGCCTGCAACAGGTAAGTACAAATCACTTACAGTTTTCACAGCTTCAACAGTACCAAATACCTCTTCGGCTTGCAAAGATTTTCCTAAAGTATTTACATCCACATAAACAATATCACCCAATTCTCTTTGAGCGAAGTCTGTAATTCCAATTGTAGCAATGTTGCCTTCAAGGCGAATCCATTCATGATCCTTGGTGTAGCGCAGGTTTTCTGGAAAGTTCATGGTAGCATTTTTTGTTGTTGCAAATATTCAATAAAAATCAATGCGAAGTAGAACCTATTACACGAATTTTCATGCGAATATCTGGGGTGGTTCTATTTTGTGGAGTTTTAGGCAGGGCAGCTATCTTATCAATGACTTCTAATCCGCTAAAAACTTCTCCAAAAACGGTGTATTCGCCGTCTAAATGAGGCGTTCCACCTATTTTCCCGTAAATCTCTTTTTGAGCAGCTGTATAGGGCATCACCTGTTGCCCTTGTCTTTGCTTACGTTCAGCTAAATTGGCCCAAAGAGTACTATCGAACACCTTTCCTTGAACAATGTAAAACTGACAATTAGAACTCGATTTCTCCGGATTATTATCGCGAGCCATGGCCAAAGCACCTCTTTTATGTATAAGCTGAGGATGAAACTCGGCAGGAATCCTTTCCCCAGGTAAAGTGCCACCACCCAATTGCGTTTCTTCTGTTGCGAATTTGCTGTTTGGGTCGCCCCCTTGAATCATAAACTGCTCTATCACCCTATGAAAAATAAGGCTGTCATAAAATATATCTTGAATGAGTTGCAGAAACCTTTGTTGATGTAGCGGCGTTTGGTTGTAGAGCCTCGCTTTCATTGTACCTAAGGGTGTAATAATTTCAATGATGGGTTCTGAAGGTGCTGAAGGCGATTGTGGCTGCTTTTTTTGAGCATGCAGCGTGTTGAAGCACAAGAACAAAATCCAACTAAAAACAAGGGCAATTTTTTTCATATAGTTGCTTAGAGATGTTGTTCAAAATACAACAGTACATGATCTTTTAAAAAGTTTTCTTGATCATGTAATGCCAAAGGTGGCAGCTCTTTTACTTGTTTAAAATGAGGCCAGCCATCTGCATCATGACCTTCTAGGATAAAATAACCACTATTTTGTAGAAGGGTGCAAACAGCCACATGCATTAAATCCTGTTTCTGTTCTTTAGAAATTTTTTCCTGTATAAACCCTGTTTCTTGTAATCCTATTAAAAACAAGATGGCTTCCATATCGGGCTTTTTGCCAAAGCGTTCCGCCAATTGTGCCTCTAAATTCCACCAGCGTTGCTGTAAATCGTCTTGTACAAACATGCTGCAAAGATGCAGTAAACCGCTGTTTTATAGAAAATCGCTTTTGCCAAAGGGCTATTTGCCCAAGCGGTTCAACTATATTTGCAAAAAAATTGACGAGCTATGTTACAGCTGCAGGTGCTGAGAACCCGGGCGGAATGGGTAAAAGAAAGGTTGGCGGTTAAAAGGTTTCAGAAAATGGAATTGGTTGACCAAGTGGTTCAATTAGATGACCAAAGAAGACGTTTGCAAGCCGAATTCGACCAGCAGCAGTCGCAGGTGAATACTTGGAGCAAGGAAATTGGTCAGCTCATGGCTAAAGGGGAGCGTGATGCAGCAGAAGAGAAAAAGCAAGCGGTTGCGGCATTAAAAGCTGGGTTAGATCCTCTTAAGAAGCAACTGCAAGAAACGGATGCGCAGCTACAGGATATTTTATTACAGCTTCCTAATTTGCCAGCGGCTGAAGTACCCGAAGGAAAAACGCCAGAAGAGAATGTGGTGGTTAGAACAGGCGGAACTATTCCAGAACTTGCAGAAGGATGCTTACCGCATTGGGACTTAGCATCCAAATATGGATTAATAGATTTTGAAATTGGCAACAAGGTTACTGGAAGCGGTTTTCCGTTTTACAGAGGAAAGGGAGCGAAATTGCAAAGAGCGTTAATTCAATACTTTTTAGATTTTAACACTGCATCCGGATACGAAGAGTTTCTGCCACCTTATTTGGTTAATGCAGATTCTGGTTTTGGAACGGGTCAGTTGCCAGATAAAGAAGGCCAAATGTATTTTATGCCTGAAGATGGATATTACCTAATTCCAACAGCTGAAGTACCTGTTACCAATGTGTATAGAGATGTATTGTTAAAGTCGACCGACCTTCCAATTAAAATGACTGCATACAGTCCTTGTTTTAGACGTGAAGCCGGAAGCTATGGTAAGGATGTGCGCGGACTGAATCGTTTACACCAGTTTGAAAAAGTTGAAATCATTCAACTGGTTCGTCCAGAAAACAGTCACCAAGTTTTAGATGAAATGGTTGCACATGTAGAAAAGCTGGTACAAAGTCTAGAATTGCCCTATCGTATTTTACGTTTATGCGGAGGCGATATGGGATTTGCAAGTGCAATCACCTATGATTTTGAAATTTACAGCACTGCGCAACAGCGTTGGTTAGAAGTGAGTAGTGTAAGCAATTTTGAATCATTTCAAGCCAATCGTATGAAGTGCAGGTTTAAAGATGAAGAAGGGAAAACACAATTCGTACATAGCTTAAACGGAAGTAGTTTGGCTTTACCAAGAATTGTGGCTGGAATTTTAGAAAATCATCAAACTGTTGATGGAATTAAAGTGCCGGCTGTTCTGCAGTCGTATATGGGAATGGCAACGATTCAATAATCTTTTTGTTTGTTTTAAAATATTAACCCGCTTACGAAGCGGGTTTTTTATTTTCATATGTTGTAACTTACCAAACAAACCCTTCAACAGCTTGTATGAAAAGCAAATTATTTTCTATTGTACTTTCTTCGATGATTTTGGTTTCATGTAACGATATAAAACAAGAAAAATCCAATGTAAAAATCATTGAAACTTATTTTAAGCATTTCAATAGGCATGAATGGCAACAAATGGCAGCTTTATATGCCGACTCTGTTCAGATGCGCGATCCTTCTTTCGGTTCAAAAATTGTTGTACAATCTAGAGCCGAAATTGAAACTAAATATGCGCAACTTGCACAAATCATACCCGATGTTCAAGATAGTATTGTAAACATATATCCATCTCAACAACATTACATTGTAGAATTCATATCAACTGGTACGGCTCCTGATGGAAAAAAATTTGAACTACCTATTTGTACCATCTTCTCGGTTGTAAAAGGTAAGATAACGCGCGACTATACCTATTATGATGAAACAGGAAACTAGGTGCAATTTTGTTAATGTTCGTTCAGGGTGATATTTTAACTTTTCTATCTGAGTTTATAATCGTTGAATCAACTAATTTCAATTTAGTTATTATTTCAGATACTTATCTTATTGTGTCATTTGTTTGAATTAATGTTGCATTTACAAATTCTTTAGCTATGAAACGGATGTTGTTTTTTTTAGGTGTTTTGATAAGTTTTAGCGCTTTCGCACAAGTAAAAAAGAAAGATATATTAATGGGTGCCAATGCTGGCTTCCATTTTTGGAATGAACAACGTAGTAGTTTTTCGCAATCGAATTCTAATCTAAATCCAAATTTTCAATGGGCTTATGCCGATAAAAGAACCCTTGGCATCAACTTTAATTTTGGTTGGTCACAATCTGTTTCTGGTAGCACTACACAAAATAGCTTTAGCATATCACCATCCTTGCAATTGACACAATGGCATCCTATTAAAGATAGATTGGGTTGGTTATTACAACAGTATGCTGGCTTTGGTATAGTTGATCATTCAGTTAGAGGTACTTCTATCAATAACTTTACAGATTACCAATTTTTTGGAGGGGTTACACCTGCTTTGTATTATGCTGTGGGTACAAGGGAACAATGGATATTAACAGCAAGTTTGGGTGGATTTAATATTGCACACGGTTGGACAAAGCAAACGAATCAGGAAAACCAGAGAAGAACCTCCGTTGGACTTTCAATGTTCCAAAGTTTTCAATTTGGGTTTATGTATAAGATTAATCAATCAAAAATGTAATTGTTTCCTCTATCTGTTATTAATCTAATACAAGCGATAAAAAAGGGTATCACATGATTTTGTGATACCCTTCATTTTTATTTTGGTCATTCGAATTAAGCCAAATCAAATCTGTCTAAATTCATCACCTTATTCCAAGCTGCTACAAAATCGTGTACAAACTTGGAATGACCATCGGCGCAGCCATATACTTCAGCTACACCACGTAATTCTGTGTTGCTTCCAAAAATAAGATCAGCTCTTGTACCTGTCCACTTTAAGTCGCCTGTTTTGCGATCGCGGCCTTCAAAGAGATCTTCCATTTCAGATGTAGCCTTCCACTTTGTATTTAAATCAAGCAAGTTCACGAAGAAATCATTGCTCAACACGCCTACACGATTTGTAAATACGCCATGTGCAGAACCATCCCAGTTGGCACCTAATACGCGCATTCCACCAATGAGTGCAGTCATTTCAGGAGCAGTTAAAGTAAGCAATTGTGCTTTATCAATGAGCATATCTTCTGCCATAGCTGCACAACGGTGTCCATTTGCATAATTGCGGAAACCATCTGCTTTTGGTTCTAATACAGCAAAGCTTTCAACATCTGTTTGATCTTGACTTGCATCTGTACGTCCGGGTGTAAATGGAACTTTTACTGCAACGCCTGCATCTTGAGCCGCTTTTTCAATTGCAGCACATCCACCCAAGACAATTAGATCTGCTATAGAAACCTTTTTGTTTCCAGTTTGCGCAGCATGGAAGTCTTGTTGAATTTTTTCAATAACATCCAGCACTTTAGCTAATTGAGCAGGTTGGTTTACTGCCCAAAACTTTTGAGGTGCTAAACGAACACGAGCTCCATTTGCTCCACCTCGCTTATCGCTGTTGCGGAAAGTTGATGCAGATGCCCAAGCCGTAGAAACTAATTCTGCAATAGATAGTCCACTGTTGAGTAAAGTTTGTTTGAGAGAATTGATATCAGCTTCATTGATTAACTCATGGTTCACCGCTGGAACTGGATCTTGCCAAATTAATTCTTCTGCTGGAACTTCAGAACCAAGATAGCGAGCACGAGGCCCCATATCGCGGTGAGTTAATTTAAACCATGCACGAGCAAAAGCATCTTCGAACTCAGCTGGATTTTCATAAAATCTGCGAGATATTTTTTCGTAGGCTGGGTCAAAACGAAGCGATAAATCGGTGGTAAGCATAAATGGTTTGTGGAGCTTACCAGCTACATGTGCATCTGGAATAGTTGCTTCCGCATTTTTTGCAACCCACTGATGGGCGCCTGCCGGACTCTTTGTTAATTCCCACTCATATTCAAATAGGTTCTTGAAATATTCATGTCCCCACTTAGCTGGTGTGCTGGTCCAAGCGCCTTCTAATCCGCTTGTAATGGTATCTTCTGCATTTCCTTTTCCAAAAGTATTGGTCCAGCCCATGCTCATTTCTTCTAATGCTGCTGCTGCTGGCTCGCGACCAACATATTTTGAAGGATCTGCTGCTCCGTGAGTTTTACCAAATGTATGTCCGCCTGCAATTAACGCAACTGTTTCTTCATCATTCATTGCCATGCGCGCAAATGTTTCGCGAATATCGCGTGCTGCTGCAATTGGATCAGGATTGCCATTAGGGCCTTCTGGGTTCACATAAATCAATCCCATTTGAACCGCACCAAGTGGATTTTCTAATTCGCGATCACCCGAATAACGTTTGTCGCCTAACCATTCAGATTCAGAACCCCAATAAATGTCTTCCTCAGGTTCCCATACATCTTCTCTTCCACCCCCAAATCCAAATGTTTTGAATCCCATGCTTTCCAAGGCCACATTACCGGCAAGAATCATTAAATCGGCCCAGCTCAGTTTTTTGCCATATTTCTGCTTAATAGGCCAAAGCAATAAGCGTGCTTTATCGAGGTTGGCGTTATCGGGCCAGCTATTCAATGGCGCAAAACGTTGCGTACCTGCGCCAGCACCACCGCGACCGTCTGCAATTCTATAAGTACCTGCACTGTGCCAAGCCATACGAATCATAAACGGACCATAATGTCCATAATCTGCTGGCCACCAATCTTGAGAAGTGGTCATGAGTTCCTCTAAATCTTTCTTCACAGCAGCTAAATCAAGGCTCTTGAATTCTTCTGCATAGTTGAAGTTAGGGTCCATTGGGTTGCTCAACGATGAATGTTGGCGTAAGATGTTCAGCTTAATTTGATTCGGCCACCAATCGCGGTTAGTTGGGGCTGACCCAGCTGTTCCTTTTTTCATACTTCCATTGTGGAAGGGGCATTTGCTAAGGTCGTTTACGTTGTACGACACATTGTTATTTTCCATAGTCTTTCATTTTTTTAAAAGTCATGCGCGTGTCAAAATTACGCCAGACAAAACTATCATTCAAATTGATTATTTTTATAATCACATAGATTTTAACTATGACTTTAACACAACTAGAATATGTAGTAGCGCTCGAGCGGTATCGTCATTTTGCGCTGGCAGCGGAGAAATGTTTTATTACCCAGCCTACACTAAGTATGCAAATTCAGAAATTAGAAGAAGAGTTGGGCGTGAAATTATTCGACAGAACCAAGCAGCCAGTTATACCAACCGAAATGGGTGAGTTGGTGGTTGCACAGGCAAGAAAAGTATTATGGGAGGCCGAAAGAATTCCCAAACTTATTGAAGAACAACAAGATATTTTATCGGGCGAATTGCGTTTAGGAATTATACCCACTTTAGCACCCTATTTATTACCTGCCTTATATGCAACCATTAGAGAAAAATATCCGCAATTGCATTTGCATGTAAAAGAAATGATTACAGAAGAAATTGTTCAATCATTAAAAAACAACTGGCTCGATTGTGGATTAGTAGTTACCCCATTAGAAGACGCTTCCATAAAAGAAGATCCTTTGTTTTTTGAAGAGTTGTATTTGTTTGTATCCGAAACCCATCCCTGGTATAAAAAATCAAGTATTAAAGCAAACGAACTACAGCCCCATGAAATTTGGTTATTAGAGGAGGGACATTGTTTTAGATCGCAGGTAATTCATTTATGTGCTTCGGGTAAGGATGTTTCAACAGCCTTTAAGTATGAAAGCGGAAGTTTAGAAACCCTGAAGCGAATGGTATTACTGAATAAGGGGATGACAGTTTTACCACAGCTAGCGGTTAATGAGCTGCCGAATAGCCAGCGGGCTATGGTAAAAAAAATTCAAGGTCCAGTTCCTGTAAGGCAGGTGAGTTTAGTAACACATAGAGATCATGTAAAAACTAAGCTTATTCAAACCTTGCGGGAAGAAATTTTATTGGTGGTACCTCCATCTATGAAAAAATTACATAACAAGGAAATTATACCAGTTGGGAATAGGTAAGGGGGAATGTTGAATAAAGACAGGTTTTTAATTTTGGATCAAGTTGGAAACTTAATTTCTATCTTATTAATTCTTGGGTTTCCCAAAAAAAGAAGGCGACTGCTAATTGAGCAAGTCTTGCCCTGCTTTTTGCACCTGTTATTTCAAAAAGTTTTTTCCTATGGTAGTCAACAGTACTTGCGGAAATATTTAGCGATTTGGCAATCTGATGATATGTTAAATCGCTTGCCATAAGTTTGAATACATCTTTTTCTTGTTTAGTAAGTATTATTTTACTCAATTTATTTGATGGTGATTCCTTCAAATCAAGAATCCATTTAGAAGCATAGTTTCCTTTTTTAAGAACTTCCTTGATGCAGTCTATTATTTCAAATACCTCAGCTGCTTTACATAAAAATGAGTTGCTTCCAGCTATCATAGCTTTTTGAATAGTGAACTCAAGAGCAAAGGCACTAATTGCAATTATTTTTTGCTTTTGATTCATTTTTTTTATTTCAGCAATACATTCAAAACCATTCATGTCTGGTAAACTTAAGTCTACAAGTAATAAGTCGAAAGAACTCTCTTTATACACATTTATCAAATCTTTTGCATTGGCAAAACAACTTACAGTACAATTTTTAAAATGAGAAGAAAGAATTGTACTTAACGAAGATCTTACAAGTGGGTGATCGTCAATAACTGCAAAGCTTAACATATGTAACGTTTAATCTACCAAATGTAGTACTTAGAACCACACAAAAAACTGTGAAAAATCACAGTTTTAATCTTTGTATTATATAGTAAATTGCATATGGAATTCCATAGATATTCATGAATTATTGGTGATTTAGAAATTTTCAGCCAAAACAAGTGAAAACCCATTATGTGGAGTGGATTTTGTCCACAGGCTGTAATGTAACCCAGCAATTAAAGGTTACCTAAATTTAAATTTATGAAAAAAACTAAGAATTTTATTTACTCAGGATTACTCTTGTTTATTACAATTATCAGCATGCAGTCATTTAGTAGCCCTGCAAAAGACAATTTTTTAAGGGGTGGGTGTAAATACACTGGCGATATTACCGATTATTGTAGATCAGGTAATTTTAAAGTGCTTAATTGTGTAAATAATACAGAAACTGACGATTGTAATTGGGATGATCCAATTGGCCTGTAACTTATTTTTCACTTAGTACTCCCACTTAGGGGAGTACTTTTTTTAAATTAAAATGAGTAAGTACAAAATAAAAATATCAATACTAATAATATTAGTTGTTTCAACGATTTATTTTAAATTTTCACATGGAACCGTATTAATTTTTACAGATTTTAATCAACTCTTTGTAGAAAAAAATAAACTCCATGAAAGAAAAACTAAAGATGTTAGATTGAGAAATTTTTTTAAAACAGACATCTCTTTTACTAGAAACTTAATAGTAAAGGGAGATAAAATACTAATTTCTAATTCAAAGCAATATGTGAATGATTATTTCTATTATGAATATAACTTTAACACTAAAAAACTGACTAATAAGTATTTTATATACGGAAGTAGAGAAAATAGCATATTGTCTATTTTGTCTTCTGGAATTTATGAAAACAATTTATACATTCAAGATGTACTTCAAGATAAATTAGCAATACTTGACTTAAGTAGAAATGTAGTTAAATCATTCAATGTAAAAGATCTTGGCTATTCTATTTGCTTATATGATACGACAAAAGCGATTTTAACTGGATTGAAGAGCACTAATAAAAAATTTACTCTTTTTGATTTAGAGAAAAATCAAGAAACATTCCAATTTGGTGAGTACTATTCTAAAAATAAGAATCAGGTTGTTAATGATGCTATTAAGCAATCAAATGAAGGCTTCATATATCTAAAGCCTGATGGATCAAAAGCATTATGTACATTCAAATTTTCTGACCAATTTGAAATAATAAATATTGAGGATAGATCAATAAAACTTGTACAGGGCTACCATAAATTTGAACCTGCATTTTTAAATGAGATTACAAGCTTTATGCAAAGAACTGAAGAAACTAGATTTGGATTTATTAACGCCTATGTTACCGATGACTTTATTTATTTGCTATTTTCAGGTGAAAGACATGATACTGATAGAAAAAATTTAGGTAATACAATATACATATATAATTGGAATGGAGAGTTAAGTAAAATTTTAAAACTTGGATCTTTTATATCTGCTTTAACTGTTACTGATTCGCAAAAAATAATTGTTTTTGATCCAATCGATAAATACCTAAAATATATTGAATATGAGAAATAATATTCGTATTATGTTAGTTATCTCAGTTATATTTTTAAGTTGCAAGCAAAATACAGCAAAAAAAATTAACTACAGCGGATTAAAAGTTTTTTCTTGTGAAAAGTTTAATGACACTAGTAATAAGAGACTTACAGTTCTTCATTATGTTAATGTATCATGTAGTAGTTGTTTAACAGAAATTGATGATCTTAAAAAAATTATTAATCTAAGGTTAGAAACTGTTGATTTTAAGTTAGTATGCCATTCAAAAAATGATTTCGAATATTTTAAACATCTTTTTAACACAAAAAAAATTAACTTAAACAATTATTGCATTTATTTTGATGAGGATAATCTATTTGAATATAATAATAGCGACTTTAAAAATGGGAATAATAAAATCGCTGTAACTAATGAAAGTGGGAAAGTTCTTTTTTTAGGCAATCCAATAAAAAATTTCAATGAGGTTAATCGATTTATGAGTACAATTAATTAATTATGGCGTTTCGATATTTAATTTTACTATTTGCATTTTTTTTAATTGAGAAAACTTATTCTCAAAAAATTCAGAAATGTTTATTCGAAGTAATTTATAATCATCGACATGTGTATGATACTTCAAATGAGATAAAATCTTATAATAGAGATTATTTGCTTCAAGTTGGACCTGAGTATTCATATTTTTTACCTTTCAAAAAAATATTTTCAGATAAAGCAAACGCCACACAGAAAAATTTAGCAAATGATGATACAAAAATTATCACTGTAGTCGGACAACCGAGTTTAATCTTTGAAAATAAAGTCTTTTTGAAAGAACAAGTACTCTTGTTTTCTGATAAAATGATTTCATATGAAAGACTTGGTTTTCAAGATTATTTAGTACAAACAGAAACGCCGAAAATTTCTTGGACTATAATGAATGAATCTAAAAATATATTAGACTTTAATTGTCAGCGAGCTGAGTGTAAATTTGGTGGAAGAGAATATGTTGTGTGGTTTACAAATGAATTACCAATTTCATCTGGCCCTTGGAAATTTTGTGGATTGCCAGGTTTAATTTTAGAAGTTTCAGATAAGAATGGTCATATTACTTTCAAAGCAACGGAAATAAAAAAACAGAGTTTTGACAAATATATAGTGGTAGATACTTATAAGCCAGTTACTCTTTTGGAGAAAAATTTTAGGGAGTTAAAATCTAAGTTTGAAAGAGATCCTATAAATATCAGTCAGTCGCAATTAAGTTCAAAAACTAATTTATATTCAATAGTATTTATCGACCTAAATGGGGCTAAACTTGTTGGAAAAGAAGCAGTTGAAAATATAAAAGTAAACTCAAAATATGTGATAAATAATCCCATTATGCGTTTGAAATGATCTTTTTAAAAATATCAATTACTGCATTTTTAATATTTCTACAGATATTTTCTCAAGCACAAAAAGTTATTCATGGCTCTATTGTAGATAGTAATAATATAGTAATTACTGGTGCTAGTATTATTATTAAAAATAAGAATACTAATGAAATCAAAAAATTTGCATATACAAATTCCTTAGGAAAATTTACAATTTCAATTCCAGTTAATATAATTAATGATAGTAATATTTTAATTGTCACTCATGTAAATTATAAACAGTATTCTTGTCCTACAGCCACTTTATCTGATAACTTGAAAATTATTCTTGCTGAAAAGCAAGCAGCACTAAATGAGGTCATTGTTAAATCAAGTCGTAAAATTATTAGTGGAGGTGATACTACAGCATATAATGTTGCAGCATTTCAAAGGCCTGAAGATTATTCAATTGGAGATGTAATTCGACGACTTCCAGGTATGATTGTTTTAGATGATGGTACTATTGAATTTAATGGCAGAAAAATTTCGAAATTTTTAATACATGGAGATGATCTTTTGGGAGGAAAATATGGATTAGGTAGTAGATCGATTAATAAAGAGCTGATAAAAAAAATTGAAGTCATAGAAAATCATCAGCCAATCTATCTATTACAAAATAAAGTTCAAACTAACGATATAGCCATAAATCTAGTACTGAATAATGAAAATTCGATTAAACTATCTGGTAAAGGTGAGGGTGGTGTTGGATTGCCTAATTTGGCACATGTAAATTTAACTGGAATCTTATTTAACAAAAAGCATAAGGTGCTATCTAATACTACCTTTAATAATACGGGTGAAAATATTAAGATTGATTTTAAAGATTTAACTAATGAAATTAAATTCCATCCAGATAAAATATTATCCGATGCGATTATTGAACCTACAGAACTGCCACTTAGAAATTATTATTTTAATAGTACAATAGGAAATTCACTTAACTATCTGTTCACTTCAAAAGATTCTATTCAGTATAAGTTTAATATAGATTACTATTCTGATAGAAACAAACTTGATTTTAATTTGAGCTCAATTTTTATAAATATCCTAGACACAATTACTTATACAGAGTTTCAAAATAATATTAGACATGGTAATTTTATTAAGGGTTCATTGAGCACAACTAAAAATACAAGTATAACCTTTTGGAGTAATAATTTCAGTTATTTAAAACAGCTTTCTCAGGTAAATAATAATTTGAACTTTAATTCTATTAAAATAATTCAAAATTTGGAGTCTAATGAAGAAAAGTATGAGAATAAATTTTCGTATATCCCCAATTTGAAGATTTCGGATTTAATAAAACTTCAAGTAATTACAAGCTATCAATCACGCCCTGAACAATTGAATATAAATCCTGGAATAGAGCCTAATATTTTTAACGATAGTATTGAATACATATCATTAAAACAAAAAATTAATATCAAATCCTTTTTTAATGATGCTTCTTTAAGCTGGATACTAAATAATCAAAGTAGGATTCAGCAAAGTTATCAAGTGGGATTAAAAAATTCTCATGATATTTTATTGACCAATATAATTTTAACCCAGCTTGATAGCACACCATCTAATTTTTTAAGGGATCAAGGTAACTCCTTAAATTTTAGAAAATCTATTCAATATGTTTCAGCAAATTATGCTGTAAAATCTGAGAATTTACGATTACATTTATATTTACCAGTTTTTAATCAGTCTGTAAATTTAGAACATTCATTATACCAAACTAGTACTAAAGAAAACTTCATTTATTTAAATCCAAAACTATCTGGAGAATATTATTTCGGTCCACAAAGTAGTCTTCAATTCAATATAAATACAAACAATGAATTTGGTGTACTACAAAATATCTATGAGGGTTTAGTTGTTCAAAATTATAAGACATTTAGACGCAACCAACCGTTTATTAACCAGAGACGCTCGCAAAATATAGATATAAGATACAATGCAAAGAAGGCCGATAAAATGCTCTTTTTTTTTAGTTCTTTTAATTTTACTCAAGCAAGACTTAATTCAGTATCTACTATCGAAGTTGCAGATAATTTTATAAGTAATATTTTTATTCCACTTGATAATACTCAAAGAGTAATTTCCAATTCAAATGGGTTAAGTAAATATTTTTTCAATATTAAGACAAAAATAAATTTCAAATCTAATTTCTCAACTGCTCAACTTAATCAATTTGTAAATAACATTCTTATTCCTTTTTCAAGAAATCAGATTAGTTTAAACCTTGAGATTGAAAAAAGATTTGCTGATTATTTTTCTCTAAACTTTTCAAGAGCCCATATTTATACAAAAAGCTTTCAAAGAGCTAATTCAAATAGATATCAACTTATTAATCAAGTAGTTCAAGTACAAAATAAGATTAACTTTCTTTATTCTCCTCCAAAGATACCTTTTTACTTTAGTATTGAAACGAACTTGCAGTCTAATAGAATAGATAAAAATGATTTAAATAATTTTGCTTTTACAGATTTAAAAATTGCTCATAAGACTAAAAAGTATAATTTAAGCATTGATTGCTACAATATTTTAAATGTTAGAAATTACAACACTTTTTTTACTGAAAATAATCTTACAGCGATTTCATCTTTCCCTCTTAGAGGAAGGATGTTACTATTGAAGTTTGGTTATATATTTTAAAAACACAATAAACACAAATGCATTTATAACAAACAATACCTCTCTAATTCAGAATACAGTACGAAACTTTTCCCATACTCCCTTTTTCGGTGTATTTTCATTAGGGTTTAAGTTTTAAATAATGGGCGGGAAGAGATTTTATTGGTGGTACCTCCATCTATGAAAAAATTACATAACAAGGAAATTATACCAGTTGGGAATAGGTAAGGGGGAATGTTGAATAAAGACAGGTTTTTAATTTTGGATCAAGTTGGAAACTTAATTTCTATCTTATTAATTCTTGGGTTTCCCAAAAAAAGAAGGCGACTGCTAATTGAGCAAGTCTTGCCCTGCTTTTTGCACCTGTTATTTCAAAAAGTTTTTTCCTATGGTAGTCAACAGTACTTGCGGAAATATTTAGCGATTTGGCAATCTGATGATATGTTAAATCGCTTGCCATAAGTTTGAATACATCTTTTTCTTGTTTAGTAAGTATTATTTTACTCAATTTATTTGATGGTGATTCCTTCAAATCAAGAATCCATTTAGAAGCATAGTTTCCTTTTTTAAGAACTTCCTTGATGCAGTCTATTATTTCAAATACCTCAGCTGCTTTACATAAAAATGAGTTGCTTCCAGCTATCATAGCTTTTTGAATAGTGAACTCAAGAGCAAAGGCACTAATTGCAATTATTTTTTGCTTTTGATTCATTTTTTTTATTTCAGCAATACATTCAAAACCATTCATGTCTGGTAAACTTAAGTCTACAAGTAATAAGTCGAAAGAACTCTCTTTATACACATTTATCAAATCTTTTGCATTGGCAAAACAACTTACAGTACAATTTTTAAAATGAGAAGAAAGAATTGTACTTAACGAAGATCTTACAAGTGGGTGATCGTCAATAACTGCAAAACTTAACATATGTAACGTTTAATCTACCAAATGTAGTACTTAGAGCCACACAAAAAACTGTGAAAAATCACAGTGCAGCGAATTAAATTTCCTTATAATATTGTGTTGAGTTTCTAAAATGAGGGTTTTGTAATTCAGAAATAAATTTAAAGAAAAGCTATACCGATTTATGAAAACTATAATAGATGCATATTTGTGCCAACTTAAGTGGGCGCTAAGTTAGAATTTAGTTAATAAAATATAATATTTTTTGAACCTTATTCAGTAGCTACGAATTGAGGGATATTTTGCCTTTGTAAACCCAAAGAAAAAATAACAGAGGACTGTATAGCAGTGGCAGGGCACTGTAAGGAGTACCGCAAGTACGAGGGAAAAACACTGTATGCCCAGTTCGAAAGTACAACGAACACAAGACGAGTATTCTTTAACAAAGTAAATCTTAACAAATGAAAAAAATGGAAGTAACACAAATGGAAGATTTTATTGCTGGTGCTGATAAAGACTGCAGAGTCGAGGAACGTCTTGTAAAACTTGCTACAGCAGGTGCAACTGGTGCATTAGGCGGACCTTTTGGTTTCCTCGGTGGCCTTGTTGCTGGATTAGCATATGACGCCTATGTGTGTGGTTGGAAATGATTTAACAATAATAAAACTTAAAAACATGAAGCAAATTGAATTAAATGCAATGACTAATATTGTTGGGGGTGATCTTATATCTGCAGCATGTACTGGCTATAATGTAGGTTCTGCTGTTTACAGTATTGGTGTTCTTGCAAACTGGTGGAATCCAGTTGGTTGGGTTGGTGGAACAATTCTTGCTGTAACAAATGTTGCCTGCCTTGCATACACAGCAAAACATTAAATATCGCCAAATATGGATAGCGATAAATTGCTCAAATTTTTTGCCGCAATATCACTATTGGCACTAATTTCCTTTCTATTAATAGATGCTAAATCTAATTCGACTGCGATTAGAATTCTAAAGTATGTATCAGGACTTTTAACGATTGTGCTTACTACTTTAATCGGAATTCGAAAAAACGCAAGGAAATCAAGTTGAAAGTTTTTAACGGCACAAAAAGTTGTTTACCATCATTAACTTCAAAGAAGGGTAATTTTTGTTACCCTTCTTTTTCACAATTATGAAATTACAGCAGACATCAATAATTTTTCTCTCAATAATCTTAATACAATGCTTGATCGCTTTTTACAGTCAAACCTATCTCCTAACCGATGATTTGTACCGTTTAATCGTAGGATCGCGAATGAGTGAAAGACAGTTTGATGATTATTTGGAGTTTCTACATAAATGGCAATGGATAAGTTACTTGTTTATTCCCTTGGCATTGCTGCTTCGTATTTGTTTTACATTGATTTGCTTAAAAGCGGGCAGTTTTATTACAGAGCGGTTTACATCTGTTTCTTTTTGGAAAATAGCCTTACAAGCAGAAATTGTTTTTGCTGTTGGTGCAGTGGCTGGGCTGTTATACACCGAGTTTTTTGTGGATGTAGAAACTCTTGAACAATTATCAATAAACCCGTTTTCTTTGCAAGTGTTTGTCTCCGATAGTGTACCCAAGTGGAGCAGCTACTTTTTTAATACACTCAATATTTTTGAGTTAAGCTATATCTTGTTTTTGGCTTACCTCATTACAAAAGAATCTAAAAAGAAGTTTCTGCCTTCTTTAAAATTCGTTACATCTACTTACCTGCCTGGCTTGGCCTTATGGATGCTGCTTGTAAGTTATTTATCTGTTGTTTTTCAGCCTTAATAATATTTCATGAATCAAAGAAAAATCACCCTTATAACTGTGCCTGCAATTTTACTTTTATTGGCTTCATTACTTGGTTATAAAATCTGGGTAACGACAGAAGTCAAAGAAAAAATTGTAGCTGCTACTGAGTACTTACCCTCCATGCAATTGCGTAAAATGGATGGCAGTTTGTTTAATACAGATAGTCTTAAATTTAATGGTCAAATATTAGTACTCAATTACTTTAATCCAGATTGTGAACATTGCCATACTATGGTGCAGGAAATGTTCCGTGAAAAGTCTCTTTTACAAAATGTAGACTGGCTAATGATAGCATCAACTCCAATTGAAAAAACGAAAATATTTTCAGATAGTATGCAACTATTACAACTAGAAAATGTAACCGTGCTGAGTGATACGGCTCTGGTTTTTGCTAAAACATTTGGAACTGTTTCTGTTCCTTCGTTTTATGTGTACAAAAATGGCAAACTACTCCGTAAGCACAGCGGTGAGTGCAGTGTAGCTTATCTGGTAAAAGAGTAAATCCTTAACATCATCTTTATTCATGCCTATATCTCTTATAAAATCAACAGAACTAAAGCCATTAATATTACCCCAGCAAGACCAAAAGGATTGCGGCGTTGCCTGCTTGCTTTCCCTTATACGCTATTACGGAGGTGACAGTGACTTTGAAAACCTCCGCCGTTTAAGCGGTACATCTATTACAGGCACTACGCTATTAGGATTATATCAGGCAGCACAGGCAACAAGTTTTGATGCGGAAGGTTGTGAGGCAGATATGGAGGCTCTACTAACTCACCCTTCGCCCTGCATTTTACATGTACTGCTCGAAAACAACTTACAGCACTATGTGGTATATTTTGGTAAGAAAGAAACCAATGGCAACCTTCTTTTGATTATTGGCGACCCTGCAAAAGGAATGGTGTATATGACACCTGCCGAGTTGGAAAGCATCTGGCAATCAAAGGCCTGTTTGGTATTAACTCCCAATGAACAGTTTCAAAAAAAGAAAGACATCAATCGTTCAAAAAAGCAATGGTTTCAAGAACTTGTAAAGCCTGATATTTCACTTCTGCTCATTGCGGCTGCAATTGGTATTGCTATTGCAGCACTTGGGCTTACCATGGCTATCTTTTCCCAACGGTTGATTGACGAGTTTTTGCCCAATAAATTGTACAACAAACTTTATACAGGCATTGGATTCGTGTTTATGTTATTACTTGCAAAAGAAGCCGTGAGCTTTATTCGCACACAATTACTGCTTAGCCAGTCCAAAGAGTTTAACCTGCGTATTGTAAAGGATTTCTTTTCACGGTTGCTTTATTTGCCCAAAGCATTTTTTGATACCCGTAAAATAGGCGAACTTACTGCCCGTCTGCATGACACCAACCGCATTCAACGGGTGGTGAGTCAGATTGCAGGTAACACATTATTGGATTGCATTGTAGTATTGGTTACTTTAATATTTGTATTTTCCTATTCCGTAACCAGCGGCCTCATTACTTTAGCTGCTTTGCCTGTTTTCTTTTTACTCATTTACCGAAGCAATAAAAAAATCATTGAAGCACAGCGTAATACAATGGCTGGTTATGCTATGGCTGAGAGCAATTATATTTCTACGCTTCAGGGCATTGAGCCAGTAAAAAATCACAGTAAGGAATATCTGTTTTCAGAAACAAACAATACTATTTACCATCAATACCAATCCGCTATTTTCCGTTTGGGAAAAATACAAATGCGTCTTTCTTTTGTTGCCAATGTATTTGCAGCGTTTTTGTTATGTGGATTGTTGCTCTTTTTGAGTTATGAGGTATTGCATGACCAATTAAAGGCGGGCGAATTAATGGCTGTAATGGGTATGGTAGGTTCCCTGTTGCCATCAGTTGCGAACCTAGCCTTATTAAGCATTCCCATCAACGAAGCAAGTATCGCCTTTAACCGCATGTATGAATTTGCAGGAATACAACCACAAGAAAAAGGTCAGTTGGAACTATCGGAATTCAAACAACTTGAGGTAAAGAATACTTCCTTTCGCTATCCCGGTAGAAGTCCTGTGCTTCAAAATGTTTCATTTGAAGTTAAGAAAGGCGAAATCATTGCCCTGATGGGTGAAAACGGTTGTGGCAAAAGCACATTGGTTCAATTACTGATGCAGCACTACACTCCTGAAAACGGAGACATTCTGATTGATGATAGAATAAGTTTATCTGACATTCAAATTTCTAACTGGAAACAAGTTGCCGCCGTAGTACCGCAGCAGGTGCATATTTTTAACGGAACAGTTTTGGAAAATATTGCTTTTGAAGATGCTGCTAAAAATCCACAAACAGTCGTTGAGTTTTTACGCAGTTATGGTTTTGCTTCTTTTATGGACTCATTACCTCAATCTGTAATGACATTGGTAGGTGAAGAAGGAATTAATCTATCAGGCGGACAAAAACAAATGATTGCACTTGCAAGGGCATTATACCACCAACCTCAACTATTACTTTTAGACGAAGCAACATCGGCAATGGATAGGGAAAGTGAACTTTTTGTATTGCAATTGCTGCAACGACTTAAAACACAAATGGCAATCATACTCATCACCCACAGGCTCCATGTTCTTAAATCTTTTTGCGACCGTATTTACTTGCTGGACAAAGGTTCTATTGCCACAACAGGTAACCATGATACACTACTGCAGTCCGATAATTTATATAGCCGCTACTGGGCCGACATGATTGGGAAAGTTCATAGCTGAGTAAGCAAATAGAAATAATTGCATTTATTAGTTGAACTTAACAATATAGGTATCTTTAAAAATATCAATTACTTTAATTGTAATTGTATCATATTCTAAGTTCAAGTAATAAGTGCAATTTTTTGTTGTAGCACTTGATTAGGGGTTAA
>JAKRSC010000029.1 GCA_022402565.1 Hydrotalea sp.
TGTACCAAGCATACGGAACGAAAAATTCCCTGCCTATCGCAAATACTCGAACGTTAGCCGCAATGCGCAACCATCTAAATGACTAAACAGATAATCGTAAGACTTGACCATCTTGAATCTTTTGAAGAGGCTTTCAAAGATTTAAGCAAACAAATGACGGAACCGGGACAAGATTTATTCCCTCTAGACATGTTAGCAATTGGAGTTATCAATAGATCGCTTTCTTTATTGACTGGTTTTGCAACTCTCATTCGAGACAATAATTACATCGCAGCAGCACATTTGACAAGACCACACTTGGACAATTTTCTACGTTTTTATGCATCATGGCTTGTCGACAAACCGCATGACTTTGCAATGGATGTTATGAATGGAGTTCGAATTGATAAGCTGAAAGACAGAGATGGTAAGCTTTTACGAGATAGCCATTTAGTAGAAGTTGCTTCAAAAGAATATCCCTGGATTCAAAATGTTTATAAGGAAACATCAGGCTTCATACACTTAAGCAAAAAACATATTTTCACTTCAACTGCAATAAAGGAGAAGAAAGAACGGACAGTTGAAATTCGAATAGGCAAAAAGGACAAATACATTACAGAAGAATCAAAAGTTGAAGCAATTGAATGCATGATTGAGATAACGAATTGCATAATTAAATTACTAGAGGGCTGGATATGGACAAAAAGGAATCCCGATAAGCTAGATGAACTAAAAAGAATGCAAAGCGGCTAACAAGTGGTTTTGTGCAAGTGTGGATGGTATAAATAAATTGAGCATAGTATTACTATTAAACTTTTGAACCAGCTCGATGTAATACTTTTGAGCCTGTGAATTAATATTCAACAATAACAAATTAATGAGCTAGACGTCACGGGCTGATCGAATCCTAATTCCACACCTGCACAAAGCCCCGAACGTTGTGCGTCATACTAATTGCAACTTCAACCATAATCAAATATGACTGCTTTTAAAAGATACCTAAAAAAACTTTACAGAGTTTTAGCTTTTATAGCAGTATTGATAGGAATTTTAGTTTTTACTACAGGCAAGACTTCACTGACGGACAACATCAACCTTCTATCAGAATATTTTTCAGGTTCCTCAAAAAATGACAGTATTCAATCATCTCCAAAACCACCAACATCATCAGGTATTCCTAAATCTGACAATCTTATTACTACCGTTATTAAAACATTTTTTGTAATTGTCGCAATAATATTTCTAACGATTGCAACAATAATTTCTGCGGTTTTAGAATTATTTATTTGGGTTGTCTCTTGGGGTGACAATTCCTTTTATTGCACAAAAGAGCTTTGGAATTTATGCTGGAATAAAATAGTTTCAAAATGGTATTGGGAACCAAGCAACAGCACTTACTTATGGATTACATTTCTTTTATATAGCGGTTTTTTCGGTAACGAATCAAGAGAAAAGAAATTACAAGTTCAACCGAACACTTTGAACAAAAATAATATTAGACGCAAATAAATATAGCTAAAATAGAAAAAGTCAAATTTAGCTCACAAATAATTTAAATGGAAACTTCATCGCAAAAAATAATAAATGAATTAGCATCATTGCAATCCGACACCTCAAGTTATTTACTAAACTATTCTAAAATAACTCGAAGGATATTCCCTAGTGATTCTTTTATTTCAATTACAGGTGACTATGGGTTTGAACCTTTACAAAACGAAGCAATACCTATCCAAGACAAACTATTTAAAAAATTTAATCACCTTGCAGAAATTATTTCAATTTTACTTGTTGATTCTCTTGAACGGCATATTCAAGAATTCGATATCTTAAAAAAGAAGATAATTGCGACTATTTCGCAAAATGAATACACATGGAGCAAAAATATCCAAGAAGAAATTATTGTAAATAATAAAAACTTTGATGACATAAAGAAAACACTCTTAAATTTTTATCCGAATTCAATTGACGAACCAATACTCATTCCCGATACTAATGCTTTATACTCAAATCCAGAAATTGAAAATTGGTTTTTTAGTGATGTTGACAAGTTCATAATTGCTCTCACACCTAGCGTACTAAGTGACTTAGATAAACATAAGATTGAACACCGAAATGAGACTGTTAGAAACAAGGCAAATAAATTAATAAATAAGATTAAAGAATATCGTCGTAGAGGAAAGCTTTCTGAATCAGTAACAATAGTAAAAGATAAAATTAGCCTATTTACAATAGCCGTAGAACCAAACTTCGACAAAACATTAAGTTGGCTTGATAGGGAAAATGATGACGACAGACTAATAGCTGAAACTCTTGAAATTATTCGAAAACATGGTGACAGGCCTGTAATGTTAATTACTTCAGACATTAATCTACAAAATAAATGTGAAGTTGCTGACTTGGCATTTGTTGAACCACCTGAAATAATCTGAAGTACGAACGCACAACATTGGTATTTGCAAAAGCTGGGCAGATGGAAGCTGTGTTTCAACTTTTGTATTTTAATTTGGCTTCATATCGGGCAGACGAATAACTATTTAGCTATGTGTAAATCATCAACTTTAATTTATAAATTTAGCTTCAGGTAACCGGGTGGACGGAAGCCTATTTCCCAGCCTTCGCAAATACCTGCTCGTTGGTAGCAATTGTAATTTAATATTGTGACTCCAAAACAAATAGAAAGTGCTAAAAAGAAAATCGCCGACATCAAGCGAACCCTTGCTGCCGAGAAAAGAAAGTTAGGCTGTTATGACGACAGCCGAGGACTTCGATACTTGCCAACAAAGTATTATATCCAATTGAATGACTTCATAGGTGGACTCTCCTATCTTAAGTGGTTTGACAAAAACTTCCCAGATGACGAAGGTTTTCCAGAGTTCTTATTCGAGCAAACAATTATTTTATTTAAGTGTGACAAAACAAAGCAAGCTCAACAAAAAGCCTTCCAAACATTTTGTTCAAACCCATATTGGTTTGACAAGTTTTTTGGTAGATCTTTTTCTCATTTTGACTTATGGCACAGTTCAAACTTGACAAAACCTGAATACACAAAATCGCTGATATATTCAAGCACAGACCCAAAACTGACTGACTTTTCTGTATGGCTTGACAACCTAATATCGACTGACGACTTTGTCACTATCAAAAATAGTTATATCGACATTTTAAAAAGACTAAAGACGGAGTCCGACCTAGAAATGCGATATTACTTAGTGCTGCAAGCTTCCCATTTAAAAAACAAGTTGTTCTGATTTACAACTGCTACCAACAAGCAGTTTTGCAATAGCACGCTTGAAGGAGCATAACTAGCATTCAATTACTTTAAAATTCATTACTAATCGATTATCTTTAACGGTTCTAACGTGCCATCGCAAAGCTGCCGCACGTTGGTAGCAATTGTAATTTAATATTGTGACTCCAAAACAAATAGAAAGTGCTAAAAAGAAAATCGCCGACATCAAGCGAACCCTTGCTGCCGAGAAAAGAAAGTTAGGCTGTTATGACGACAGCCGAGGACTTCGATACTTGCCAACAAAGTATTATATCCAATTGAATGACTTCATAGGTGGACTCTCCTATCTTAAGTGGTTTGACAAAAACTTCCCAGATGACGAAGGTTTTCCAGAGTTCTTATTCGAGCAAACAATTATTTTATTTAAGTGTGACAAAACAAAGCAAGCTCAACAAAAAGCCTTCCAAACATTTTGTTCAAACCCATATTGGTTTGACAAGTTTTTTGGTAGATCTTTTTCTCATTTTGACTTATGGCACAGTTCAAACTTGACAAAACCTGAATACACAAAATCGCTGATATATTCAAGCACAGACCCAAAACTGACTGACTTTTCTGTATGGCTTGACAACCTAATATCGACTGACGACTTTGTCACTATCAAAAATAGTTATATCGACATTTTAAAAAGACTAAAGACGGAGTCCGACCTAGAAATGCGATATTACTTAGTGCTGCAAGCTTCCCATTTAAAAAACAAGTTGTTCTGATTTACAACTGCTACCAACAAGCAGTTTTGCAATAGCACGCTTGAAGGAGCATAACTAGCATTCAATTACTTTAAAATTCATTACTAATCGATTATCTTTAACGGTTCTAACGTGCCATCGCAAAGCTGCCGCACGTTATATGCAACCAATGACGTTTACATTCATAGCTGCTTTATTTTCTGACACTTTAAAATATTCATAGTTCTTGCTGACATTTAAAGCCTCCCTTACTTCTGACTTGACAATGCCAAAAGATGCAAACTTTGACATTGCAGGACACTTTGTTTTTGAGACTACACACATTGCTAATTTTATTTCTTTAAAAAATGAAAAGTTTAAATTCACCAAGACACGAATACTTTTTTCAAAATCTCAAAAGAAGCGGTTTGACAACAAGCTAAATGCAGACCCAATAAATTTAAGCTGCCCTATTGTTGACAATACGCATTACAAACTATTAACCAGTATCGTAAATGATAAAGATGTTTATCAAATAGAAATTGGCGACACACATCTTAAATGCAAAGCGACACTTCATCTTAATTATATAAATAGGTTTAAACTTAAACTGGTTCATGATTTACTTAAAGTGCCAAAATGGTTAAAATGGCTTTTAGAAAAAATTGTTGACAAAGGACTTGATGCTCTTTTTGCTATCATTATAGCTTTTACCTCGTACAAGGCAGGAGAATATAATGGAAAGCAAGCCACCAAATCAGAACAACAAACAACAACTCAATCACACGATACAACAGCCTTGCAAAAAGAGGCGGTTCGTAATGACATTGACAATGCTTACAACAACACTGACACTTTTCATTCTGTTCCATTTTATAAAGACACAGCAAAACAAAAGGATACAACACATAAAGCACAATGACTTTGGCTGCATATAACATTCGGTTTTGCAATAGGCTGGCTGACGTAATAACAATCAGCATTTTTGCATCACCAATCTTTTGTTCCGGCTGACATTTAAAAATTAAGCGATAGATTGTTTATTTTCAACTTTTAAATGTTGTTCGGCATTTGTTACGGTCTGACCTATCGCTATTACCAGCCCATCGCAAAGCCGTTCAACGTTGCACGCAAGTATTAAGCGATAAACTGATGTCAATGCTTGTTCAAAAT
>JAKRSC010000030.1 GCA_022402565.1 Hydrotalea sp.
AAATGATCATGGAAGCTATCATATCTGGAGCTGCTTTAGGAATAGTTAGTAGTTTTCATTGTGTAGGTATGTGTGGACCTATTGCATTTAGTTTGCCATTACAACACCTCCACGTTATGCAACGACAAGTAGGCCTTGTGTTATATAATTTAGGAAGAATAAGTACCTATGTAGTTTTAGGTGCTTTGTTTGGGGCATTAGGACGAACATTTTATGTAGGAGGTTGGCAGCAATGGTTTTCAATTGTATTAGGAGTAATTGTACTTCTGTTTGGTACTTTACCATATGTTCAAACACGTTATTTCAAATTCCGTTGGATAGATCATTTTCAACAAAGGGTACAAAATTGGATTAGCTATTTTTTACAACAGGGTGGTTTAACTAGTATGTTTTTTTTAGGAGCGGCTAATGGTTTGCTGCCCTGTGGAATGGTTTACGTAGCAATTACTGGTGCTTTAGCTGCTGGCACTATTGAAGGTGGCATGCTGTTTATGGCAGGGTTTGGTTTTGGAACTTTTCCAGCTATGCTTATGATTGGTTCTTTAGGATTTATTATAAGTATGAAAGCGCGATTACTGATGCGAAAAGGTGTTCCTTTTTTTGTAGCAGCCATGGGTATTATATTGATACTAAGAGGTTTAAATCTTAATATTCCATTTATTAGCCCAATTCTTCAACCGCTTTCTCAAGGAGCTGTAAGTTGTCATCAATAAACTACGACATTCAAAATTGTAGTTCCCTTAACAAAACATTGTTAAACCTTTAGCATAAGCCTAAGTCATAATATCAGATCTTTGTAATGCAGTTTTAAGTAATATGTGAAAGCAAAAAGCTTTAACAAAAAAGATTTGGAAGTGGCACGATTTTTTCTTAAATTACTTTAGAATATATTTTTCTCATAAGCAGTTAGTTTTGGTTACGGCCTCTGTTTCCACAGAGGCTTTTTTATGCTTACAAATATCCACCCCAAACTCGCACCCGTTATATCTGCTGCCCAGTCCATCAATTCAAAGCTTCGGTTTATAATCCAATTGTCTTGCATAAACTCAATTAAGATTCCATAAACTATTAATAACGTCCATATTATAAAAAATGTGGGGGTGTTATTCTTTTGATATGAGTTAGGATAAGCCCATACAACAAATAATGTAGCAAACAGTAAAATATGAATGATCTTATCGAAATGAATTAATTGCATCCAACCAGATGATGGAAATGCTGACCCAGGTAAAGAGAACAAAATAAGACTAATGGCCCAAGCTATAATGCCGATGCGATATCTAAATATGAAAAGAAGCATGCCAACAAATATAAAGTACTCGTTGGAACATGCTTCTTATAAAGTAGAAGAGTAGATTAGTTGGTTCCCCACTTTTGAAGAACAGCTCTAATTTGATCTGTAGTAAAAGGTTTTGTTATGATGTCCTTCATGCCAACTCTAAAACAATCTGTTTCTGCTTCTTTCATCACATCTGCAGTCATGGCAATAATAACAGGCTTTCCAGCTTCATCAGTTGTTTGTTTCAGAATGTTCGACGTAGCGTCAATACCGTCCATTTCAGGCATGTGTAAATCCATGAAAATAAGGTCGTACTTGTTGCCTGATGCTTTGTTGACTGCTTCTCTGCCGTTGTTGGCTAATTCAATAGTGTAACCAATTTTTTCGAACATGCGGGATGCCAGCAATTGGTTCATCTGGTTATCCTCGGCCACGAGGATACGCAGGGGTTTGAGTGTGGTTTCTCTCATAGGAATTTTGTTTTTACCAGCAACTGTTATATCGCCGGTATTGGTTTTTATGGGGATTTTAAATTGGAATGAAGATCCGTTGCCCGGCTTACTGGTTACCCAAATTGTGCCTCCCATTTCATCTACAATTTTCTTGCAGATAGAGAGTCCTAATCCTGAGCCACCCATTTTCCGCTCTCCGGTTCCTTCAATTCCACCGAAAGGTAAGAATAATTTCGGAATTTTTTCACTAGGAATACCAATTCCTGTATCGCGTACTCTAAATGTTAATTCCTGCGCTCCTGCATTCATATCGTTACCACTCACGTATACATCTACACTGCCTGTATTGGTGTATTTGATGGCATTGCTAACAAGGTTAATTAAAATTTGCTTGATGCGGCTTGAATCGGCTAAAATATTGGGGCGTACAGAAGTTTCGACAAAATAATTCAGTTCAATATCTTTTTTTAATGTGTAAATCCTTGGCTTACATATATCTATCGATTCTCTTACAATATCATGGATGCTGCAGGGTTCTTCAACCATTTCTAAGGTATCAGATTCAATTTGTGAAATATCAGACATATCACCAATAACCTCATTCAGCAATTTACTGCTAGAGACCAAGGTCTCAATAAGTTCTAGTTGATCTGGCTGAAGGTTACTTTGTTTTAAAAGATCACTTGCTCCAATGATGCCATTTAGAGGAGTTCGGATTTCATGGCTTAGGTTGGCAATGAAAGAAGCCTTAATAATACCATCTTTTTCCATTTTCTTTTTTTCCTCAAGAATTTTTCGAATAGCTTCTTCATATTCCTTAACACGCATGGCTTCAGTTTTTCTTTCTTCCATGAATTTGTTTCGAGACAAACTCACCGCTATTCCTGCAACAAAAGTAAAATTGAGGGCAGAAGTAATAATGTCCCATTGTTGTGTTTCCTCTGTTTTATAGGTAGTTAGCCAATCTGAAAAATTCAATTCAAGGTTGTATAATCCAACAATACTTACCAAAATGGCAATTAAAAATCCAATGTGGTTCTTGGCTGGAAGAACAAGCATTGAGAGTACAGATAGAAGGAGCAAAGAAGCAACAGCAGGTCCCAAAGATCCGCCACTCAGCATCCAAGCAGGTATATGATAAAAAAGAAGTAGGGCAAGAAAGGGGGTTACAATACTTTCATATTGTTGATGAAATCTAGAAAAATAATATGCGCCAAAGGATAAAGCCGCCATTACAAACATCAATAATGACACCAATGGGTCATCTCGAAGAATGATATTAAAAATGAGGCTTACACTAAAAGAAACAAACAGCAGAAAGGCCACCATACTAAAAATCCTATTCTCTATGCGGGCTTTTGCTAAATTCAATCCAAACAGTTGTAATAAAAATTGCGTCATGCAGGGTGGTTTTTCTTATTGTTAAAGATACAACAGAGTTGCGTACATTACTCGATTATGAAAACAAGTGTTCCTTTTTTATGAATGAAGTAGCTTTGCAGTAAATTAATTTGATTTGATAGAGAAAAAACAAGTCGTTCGCCAAAATGAGAAAGCTGTTTTGGTAGGTGTGGTGAAGAAAGAAGAAACCTATGAAGAGGTGGAGGAATATTTAGATGAATTAGCATTTTTGGCAGATACTGCTGGAGCCCAGGCCGTAAAAAGATTCACACAAAAATTAGCTCATCCAGATTCTAGAACCTACGTAGGGAAAGGTAAACTGGAAGAAATACGCAATTACGTACAGGGTAAAGCCATTGATTTAATCATTTTTGACGATGAGCTAACTGGTTCACAAATCACCAATATTGAAAAAGAGCTAAAGGTTAAAACCATTGATCGCAGTGACTTGATTTTAGACATTTTTGCTAGAAGAGCAAGAACGGCACAAGCGAAAGTGCAGGTTGAATTGGCCCAATATCAATATTTACTTCCCAGATTGAAGGGGATGTGGAAGCACTTAGAGCGACAAGGCGGCGGTATTGGGACAAGAGGTCCTGGCGAAACTGAGATTGAAACAGATAGAAGAATTGTAAAGGATAAAATAGCTTTATTACGTAAACGGCTTAGTGAGATTGATAAACAAGCTACCACACAAAGAAAAGAAAGAGGCGAATTAATCAGGGTTGCATTGGTGGGGTACACCAATGTTGGTAAGAGCACTATTATGAATTTGCTTAGTAAGAGCGAAGTATTTGCTGAAAACAAATTGTTTGCAACCCTTGATACCACTACACGCAAAGTTGTTTTTGAAACTACTCCTTTTTTATTAAGCGATACTGTTGGATTTATTCGAAAACTTCCCCATCATTTGGTGGAAAGTTTTAAAAGCACCCTCGACGAAGTGAGAGAGGCCGATATTTTATTGCATGTGGTAGACATTTCGCATCCTCAGTATGAAGATCAGTTAGGGGTAGTAAACAAAACCTTACAAGAACTAAAAGTATTTGAAAAGCCTATATTAACTGTTTTCAATAAGATGGATTTGTATCAAGAGAGAAACATAGATGAATGGCTTCCCCAAGAAGTAAAAGAGGATGTATTAAGGGAATTGAGAGAAAGGTGGGAAAGAGGGACAGAGGGAAATTGTGTGTTTGTTTCTGCTAAAGAGAGGGAAAATGTTGAAGGGTTGAGGGAAGGAATTTTAAATAGGGTAAAAGACTTATACAGGATTCGATATCCCTACAAAACCGGATTTTATTAATGGAATGGCAATGTATTGCACCTGGAGTGGATGCTTTGGAATGGAATGACAGAAGCCTTTGTATTGTAGAGGTTTTTGGCAAGAAGATTACACTCGCGAGGTTCAAAGATCAGGTATTTGCAACGGCTTATTCTTGTCCACATGCAGGCGCAGTAATGGCTGATGGATATATTGACGTACAAGGCAATATTGTATGCCCCTTACACAGGTATAAGTTTTCGCTCGAAAAAGGGCGAAATGTGAGCGGGGAAGGGTATCATTTAAAGACCTATGCTGTGAAAATAGATGCGGAGGGGGTGTGGATTGGACAGGAAAAACCAAGATTTTTGAGTTGGAGCTAAAAAAATGCAAATCATATTTTGAAAAATTGACAAAATCCCTATTTTTGCCGCCCATTCCCGAATAGCTCAGCTGGTTAGAGCATCTGACTGTTAATCAGAGGGTCGCTGGTTCAAGTCCAGCTTCGGGAGCAAGCCCTTAGCAGATTATGCTAGGGGTTTTGTTTTTTTGCTGAGGGTCGTCCCGTACATACGGGATCTAGCTTCGGGAGCAAGCCCTTAGCAGATTATGCTAGGGGCTTTGTCTTTTAAAGTTATGTATTATATCTACGTGATCTATTCAGAAAGGTCGAACAAGTAC
>JAKRSC010000004.1 GCA_022402565.1 Hydrotalea sp.
CTAAACAAATAATGCGACGTATCCTATGCGTGCCATCGCAAAGCTGCGGAACGTTATGCGTCAGTAAAAAGAACGTTCTAAATATTGTCATTATCTGACGAATTAGGTAATCTTGGACTTTTTATTTTATCTGATAAATAAGTAGATGATTTTAGCGACTTCAACTGTTCTGTTGCGGCTTGACAAAGCATTTTTACTCTTTCTTGCTTATCAATACCTTGTTTTATTAAAATAGCATTATAGCTTTCAAGGTTGGACAAAACAGTTAATTGGTGCAAATCTGCATAATCTCTAATGTTTCCACCATTTAATACTAAAGCTGGATTAGATTCTGCCCAACTTTTTGCAGTCTGCCCAAAAACAGCATAATTAAGAATGTCAGCCTCATTTGCATAAACAAATCTTTCTTTTGTTTTATCAATATGAAGATTTGGAATTAGATTCTCTTTAATTGAGTCTGTATGAATTCTATAATTAACTTTAGACAAAAGACGTTTAAAATCCCAATCTAAATTGACAGACTTTGCTTCTAAGTCTTTTAATCGTTGAAATTCTTTAATTAATAACAATTTAAACTCTGGACTTAGCCAAGTACCAAACTCAAAAGCTATATCTTTATGTGCAAAAGTTCCACCTCCATATCTACCAGATTTAGAGACAAGCCCAATTGCATTTGTAGCCTCTATCCATTTTTTGGGTGTTAAAGAAAATCTGTTAGCACCTGCATCATTTTTAAAGGTCTCGAATTCGACACCTTTAAAATTAGGGTTGTTTAGATGTTCCCATAATCCTAAAAATTCGACAGTGTTTTTATTCCTTAACCAATTGTAAATCAATGTATCATCTCCAAAACCTCGACACATATCTGTTATTGAAATAAATTCGCCATTATCGTTATCAATTATAGTTATAGGTACTCCCTTAACTTGAATCTCATTAATTTTAGACTTTGACATAAAAAAGATTTTGGCAAATATAACGCTTAAACCTTAATATTTTAAACCTTTAAATAAAAAATAGTTAAGAATACCGAACGCATAACAAGAGGTTTGCCAAAATACGGGCTGACCAAATTATGCTTCAACTTTTGTATCGCTATTTAGCTGCATATCCAGCTTGACGTAACGCAACTCATCTAAAGAACTTAACTTCAACTTTATTACAAAACCAAGCAACAGTTCCAAGCTGACAGTACGCTAATCCCGTACTTCGGCAAGCCCTGTACGTTAGCGGCTATTTGTGGAAAACCTGCCTACGGTGCATCTTGACAATAATGAAAGTTGCTTATTTTCTTTTTATAACTATTACTGCCTTTGGTTGTGACAGACCGAAAGCTGAACCAGAAAAACGCACATTTGACGAATTCATTTTCTCATACAGTGAAGAATGTTGTAGCTATTCATTAAAATTTTCGGACAAAGACACAATTTTTATGCAACGTCAATTTCCTGAACCGAAAGAAAATTTCTTTACTATAGCTGACAGGAAACATGTCTTTAGGTTGGACAGTTTTATTCATAGGATTGAGTTGGCAAAGTTTGACACAATGTATTTCCAAAACAATCTACATGATGGTGGCAGCTACAAATTTTACTTAAAGCTTGACACCGCTATAAAGTGGACTTTTGTGTACGGTGACGAAGCGCCAAAGAAATTATATGAATTTGGAGATTGGTTGAGAAGCTTAAAAGAGAAAATGATTTATACAAAGACAAACAGACAGATAGATTTTGGGGATTTGAAATACATAGAATTACCTTCTGTATCACCGCCACCGATAATAGGAAACAGCCGCTAACATCGTATTTGCAAAAAAGCGGCTGACGAACTACCTTTCAACTGTAAAACAATAATCAACGATAGAATGTAAATGAAGCTGCAGAACACTAAATCTCGCTTCTTCGCAAATACGTTCTACGTTACCTGCTATGTTAGGACGACCGTTCACAACGACACATTTTGACGGACTTACTAACGAAATTTGCAGACAACGGGGAAAGCTGAAAACCGATTTAGAGTAAGCAAAACAAAACAATTAAAGTATGGCATTATTTAGAGCAACATTAAAAAGCACCAGAGTAACAAATGGTGTAAGACTTGAAAAAGGAATGAGTGTTGATTTTCCTTCTTCTTATGGAGCACCACTTTCAACAAATGGCGGAAAAGAAGTAATCGAAGCTTTTCAAAGAAAGTATGGCGTTGACATTAAAAAAGCAGGTGCAGTTTCCTCTGCATACATTGAAGTAGTAAAAGTCGGATAATGGCAAAACCAAACATTTTTAGACTGGCAACAAAGGAGCTGTCTCAAGACGGCTTCTTTACTTGGCTTTTACAATGGGCTCACAACGACCACAGGCAACACGACCAACAACTAAATGAAACTGCAAAGGACTTTGTTAGGTTGCTACTTGGGCAATCTACCGACTTTCAAGTAAATAAAGTTGTAGCTGGCAGACAATGGAACAATATTGACATTTGGGCTGAAATTAATGACGAGTATTTTATCGGCATTGAAGACAAGACAAATACTGGCGAACATTCCGAGCAATTGGAACGCTACAAAGAAATTGCAACCAATCATTACAAAGACAAAAATCACAAACTTGTTTTTGTTTACCTCAAAACTGGAAATGAAAGTTTATCCACTCTCAAAAAAATCATAGAAAAAGGTTACTCAACTGTTGACAGAAAAACAGTATTAAGTGTTCTAAACAAGCGACCAATAGCAAACGAAATTTTTAATGACTTCAAAGACTATTTGACTGTTATTGAAGATGCAACAAACTCTTTCACGAAATTTGAAAACGTTACTTCTGAATGGAAAGCTGGGGAAGGATTTTACATTAAACTTCAAGAACAAATTAACGAGTGGACTGACTGGCGTTATGTTGCTAATCAAATGGGTGGCTTTTTAGGCTTTTGGTATCATTGGACTGGCACAGACGAAATTGGAGAAATCTACATTCAAATTGAAAATGCTTTTGAATATGGCATTAAGCTCGTTATCAAAATTGCGGACTGGGAACCAAGCACAGCCACTTTGTATCGCATTTTAAATGAGATAAAACCATACGCAGAGAAAAACGGACTTACAATTACAAAACCTGACAAATACCGAGCAGGTTCAACATCAACACTTGCAATTGTTCAAAACGCTTTTTCGGTTGACAATAACGGAAACATTGAACTTGACAAGTTTATTTTTACATTAAAAAATTTAGAAAAAACGCTTGACGAATACTGTAAAGACAAAGAAACACAGCAGGTAACAGCGGTTTTGCAATAGCGGGGCTGACGTGCTTCGTTTGACAGCTTGTGCAAAGTTCAACATTTGTTCTTCGTATGAACTTTAGTGCTAAAAATCCCCGCCATCGCAAAGCCGCAAAACGTTAGGTGCAATTTTAAGACAACACAATGAGCATAATGTTTTTATCCACGAC
>JAKRSC010000031.1:0-67423 GCA_022402565.1 Hydrotalea sp.
TTAAAAGCATTTTGTCATTTGTTTCTAAAAATTGCACTTATCGGTTGAACTCAGCTTACTTGAACCTTCCCACTTCAAACATTATCCTATTTCAGATAAAGTTCTTACTTGGATTATTCAGCTAGCAAAAGACCTTATACCTGAAATTCAAATTGTTTGCATGGAGCAAAATGAATTATATCAAATCTTCCATCAAAACCACACAATATTCTTCAAAGAGCATCCTACAACAGTACATTATAAAGGCATTCAAGAAGAAAGAGCTTGGATGTTTCCAGAAGTAAAAGGTTACTTCAATAGTTTTATGTCGTACTGGAAAAAATGTGAAAGGTATTTGCGTTAAGAATTAACCTTGGTACATTCGCAGTATGCTTATTACCAAAACTGAGATTTATAAGTTTTCTATTCCCATGGTTCCTTTTACCATTGCAACAGGGACCATGCACTTTGCACAAAATACACTTATCAGAGTACATACTTCTGAAGGAATCATTGGAATTGGAGAGTGTTCTGCATTTCCTATGATTGTTGGAGAAACCCAGAATACTTGTTTTGAAATGGCGAAAGAATTTGCTGGAATATGGAAAGGCAAATTGGCATTAGAAATAGATGATCGCTTACATGAACTTGACCTTTTTACAGCTGGCAATACAACCATAAAAAGTGCATTTGATATGGCACTTTATGACATTGCTGCCAAGCACGCAAATCTTCCTCTTTATAAATTTCTTGGTGGATCAAAAAAAGAAATAGAAAGCGATTTAACAATAGGAATTGGTAGTCCAGATGAAATGGCTCAACAAGCCATTGACTTTCTACAAAGGAAGGTGCGCATTATCAAAATTAAACTTGGTAAAGCTCCCAAAGACGACATTGAAAGAATCAGAAAAATAAGAGAAGCGGTAGGACCTGAAATTCGATTAAGGATTGATGCCAATCAAGGTTGGTCTTTTGACGATGCTGTGTTTGCATTAACTGAACTAGGCAAATACAACATTGAGTTTTGCGAACAGCCCATGCGCACTTATTTAGATTACAAGCTACCTGAATTATGTGCAGTATCGCCTATTCCGGTAATGGCCGATGAAAGCGCCTATAATCACCGTCAAGCAGAACGACTCATTGAAAACAAAGCTTGTCATTCTATCAATATTAAGTTAGCAAAAAGCGGTGGCATACGCGAAGCAATTAGAATAGCCGACCTTGCATCACAACACCATATTCCTTGCATGATGGGCGGTATGCTAGAAAGTCGCGTAGCGCTTACAGCAAAAGTTCACTTAGCAATGTCTCATGAAAATATCCACTATTACGATCTTGATACATGTTTATTAGGCCATTTACAAGATCCAGTACAGGGGGGAGTTTTTTACTATAATGGAATGCACTTAGATTTTGAAGATATGCCAGGAATTGGTGTAGATGTTGATTCTAACTATTTACAAAATCTGGAACAAATTGTAATATAACTGCATTTAACGTGGTCGCTCCTAGTCTCCATCGTATCTTTGCAACAAATTGAAGATATGGACGCTAAAAAAGCAAGTGAGACCTTAGTGGTAATGAACGAATTGGTACTTCCAAACGACACAAATACTTTTGGAAATTTAATGGGAGGCAGATTAATGTATTGGATGGATATAGCTGCAGGGATTGCATCTGGAAAGCATTGCAATGCGCCTAGCATGACTGCATCAGTTGATAATATTAGTTTCAAGAATCCAATCAAGTTGGGTAATGTTGTGCATATTGAAGCAAAAGTGTCAAGAGCATTCAATACTTCTATGGAAATTCATTTGAAAGTATGGGGTGAAGATTTGTTGCATCAATATAAATATGAAAGTAATGAAGCTTTCTATACATTCGTTGCACTAGACCCTAATGGTAAACCAAGAAAAGTTCCTGAGTTAATTCCTGAAACAGAAGAAGAAACTAGGCATTATCACGGTGCATTAAGAAGAAGACAGTTACGATTAATTTTAGCTGGAAAAATGAAGCCAGATGATGCAAATGAGCTAAAAGCAATTTTTGTTCCTGAAGAGAACAATCAATAATTATTTATCTATTCCTTCCATCAGGTGGTGCTTGCTACGCAGCATAAACTTTCTACTTTGCTCAATCGCATCCATCACCTGATCCAATATGCCTTCTACGGGTTGTGTGTAATCAATAACCATTGGTTCTTTAAAGCGAACTGTAAGTTGAGAGCCTGTTTTTTTGAATGAAAGGCCTTTCTTGTTAAATGCTCTCCAAAAGCCATTAATTACTACCGGAACAACAACTGGCTGATTGTTTTTTATAATATGAGCCGTTCCTTTTCTACCCGGAGCAAAAGGCTTAGTAGTTCCTTGAGGAAAAGTGATGACCCAGCTTTTTCTCAAAGCTTCATCAATTTTCTGCGTGTCACTTTCATCTCTGTTCCTTTTTACATCAACACCCTCAGCACGCCAAGTTCGTTTAACTGTTAAAGCACCCGCCATTTTAAAAACACGACTAATCCAACTGCCATCCATTGTTTCTTTGGCAGCTACAAAATATACGTTTGTAAATGGATTTAGTAAATAGTAAGGAATACCCAACTTATTCTCTTTGCGCCACTTCACCGCACAGAAAATATGCAAGAAGGTGATTACGTCTGCAAAATAAGTTTGATGATTACTTACAAAAAGAACATTATTCTTAGGAAGGTCTTTCAAATGCTCTGTTCCTTCAATCTTTATTTTGTTGAACATAGTTAATCCCGGATAGGATGCGAGACCAACTAGTCCATAAATTACGGACCTTATTGGATTGGCAGATTTAATTTGTTCTACTACTTGCATACAGCTGGGGGCAATTGTTCGGTTGCAAAATAGGAAATATTAAATAATTGTTAATCCATTTATCGTTAAATTTCAGATTATGTAATAGATTAATAACATGCATCCTCTTATAAAAATGAAAAAATTAGCACTTATACTTGTTTTGGCAATATGCCAACTCGCTGCATTTGGCCAACAAACACATGAATCCAGAACAATTCAAACATCAGGTAGGTCATTCAGAGAAGTTACCCCCAACCAAATTTTTGTCCAAATTGAACTCAGGGAGTACGAAAAGAAAAATGTTGGTAAAATAGACTTATCTAATATTCAACAGCAATTTTTGAAAGCTTGTAAAGGATTAGGTATTGCAGACAGCCTCATTTCGATTGTTTCATATCAGGGTTATGATGGTGCAAATCCTTGGCTTCAAAAGAAGAAAAAGAAAGATCCAAGCTTGATGGCTGGAATACAGTACCAAGTTCAGCTTGAGAAAACCAGCCAGATTGATCAGTTGGTTCAGCTTTTAGATGATGAAGCAACACAGCAATTTTTTATTGCAAAAACTTCACATTCCGACATAGAAAAAATTAAGCTAGAAGTGCAAAAAGAAGCCCTTGTAGATGCAAAAAAGAACGCTAGTTGGATGTGCGAAGCAATTGGAGAAAAACTGGGTCATGCAATTACTATTTATAAACCTGTTGAAATAGGAGAAGGTTTTATAAGACCAATGGCTTCTAATATGATGCTAAAAGCTGATATGGCAGTATCTGAGTCAACTCAAAATGTACAAGCCGACTATAAAAAAATTAAGATACAATATGAAGTAAATATTGTTTTTGCATTGCAATAACAATGGTATTTGGCAAGGTGCAGTTTGGTGACTTATCTTTAGCGCAAATAAGAAGTTATGCGACTGAACACGGTCATTTTTGATATGGATGGCTTATTAATTGATAGTGAACCTCTGTGGGGTGAAGCTGCAGATGAAATTTTTCGTGAATATGGTGTACGCTTATCCGAAGAACAATATAAAACCACCACAGGATTAAGAACAAGAGAGTTTGTACATTGGTGGTTTACTTATTTTCAAATAGGCGATGAAGAACTAGCTAGAGCAGAAAAAAAAATAATAGATCTTGTTATTGATAAAGTGCAGATAAAAGGCTCTGTCATGCCTGGGGTAAAATACATCTTCGATTTTTTCAAGAGAAAGGGCATGAAAATTGGGTTAGCTACTTCATCGCCACATGAACTTATAGAAGTTGTTACCAGTATGTGTGGCATAAGAAATGAACTTCAAGCTATTTCATCGGCGGAGGATATGGAATACGGGAAACCACACCCCATGGTATACTTAGATTGTGCTCAGAAACTAGGTACACATCCTACTCAGTGTGTTTGTTTTGAAGATTCATTTAACGGAATGATAGCTGCAAAAGCTGCCAGAATGAAATGTGTTGTAGTGCCCCATATTTCACAGTTAAAAGAAGATAGATGGGCAGCTGCAGATTTAAAGTTGTCGTCTTTACAAAACTTTGGAGAGTTGCATTTTGATTTAATAAACAGATAAAAAAATCCCTCGCATTTCTGCGAGGGATCAGCAAACTATACCTATGAAGGAAATTATTTTCCTTCGCCTTCCTCAAGTTTAGCGCGGATATCTGCTAAAGCACCTAAATCACCCAAAGTTGCTTTTTCAACCTTGCTCTGAATGTTCTTCACAGCTTTCTTAGTTTTATCAGCATCTGAGCGTGCTTCTTTCTTAGCAGCTTCCTTCTCTTCTACTTTTGCTTGTTCCCACAAACGAGCGTGACTCAAAACAATTCTCTTTTCGTTGCGATCAAATTCAATCACCATGAAAGAAGCAGTTTCATCAGCGCCTACACTCTTACCATCTTCTTTTGCTAAGTGACGGTTAGGAGCAAATCCTTCTAATCCATAAGGCAATTGTACTACAGCACCCTTGTCATCTTTACGGATAACAGTGCCCTCGTGAATTGAATTTAATGCAAAAGTTTCTTCAAGTGCATTCCAAGGATCTTCTTCAAGTTGCTTGTGTCCAAGTTGCAACTTTCTGTTTTCTTTGTCAATACCCATGATAATGATATCAATCTTCTCACCAACTTTTACATAGTCAGAAGGATGGTTAAATCTCTTCAACCAGCTCAAGTCGCTGATGTGGATCATACCACCTATACCAGCTTCTAATTCAACAAATACACCGTAAGGAGTGATGTTCTTCACCAAACCTTCGTGCTTGCTGCTTTCTGGGAATTTGTTTTCAATAGTGCTCCATGGATCTTCTGTCATTTGCTTGATAGAAAGACTCATTTTGCGGCTATCTTTATCTAAGGTTACAACTTTAGCTTCATGCTCATCATTCAACTTAAAGAATTCCTTCGCATTGATTGGAGTATTTGCCCAAGTAATTTCAGATACGTGTACTAGACCTTCAACACCAGGACTGATTTCAAGGAAAGCACCGTAATCTTCAATATTCACCACCTTACCTTTCACTACTGCACCTTCAGCTAAACCTTCAGGCAGCACATCCCAAGGATGTGGAGTTAATTGCTTTAAACCAAGGCTGATACGCTTCTTGTCGTCGTCGAAATCTAATACAACCACTTGTAATTTCTGATCCAACTTTACTACTTCGCTTGGATGAGAGATTCTTCCCCAAGAAATATCTGTGATGTATAACAAACCATCCAAACCACCTAAGTCCATGAAAGCACCGAAGTCTGTGATGTTCTTCACAGTACCTTCCAATACCTGACCTTTTTCAAGTGTGCTAATGATTTGTGCGCGTTGAGCTTCAATATCGCTTTCAATAAGAGCTTTGTGAGATACTACTGCGTTCTTAATATTCTCGTTGATTTTAACAACTTTGAACTCCATAGTCTTGTTAACAAACTGATCGTAATCTGTAACAGGCTTCACATCAATTTGAGAACCTGGCAAGAATGTTTCCATTCCAAATACATCTACAATCAAGCCACCTTTTGTTTTGCTGGTAACAGTACCGGTAACAACTTCACCAGTTTTGTGTACTTCAACAATTCTTTCCCAAGCACGTTGAGTACGAGCTTGCTTGCGGCTCAAATAAAGATGACCATTTCTGTCTTCTTTCTCAACCACCAATACTTCCACAACATCACCAAGTTTCAAACCTTGGTTATCGCGGAATTCGTTTAAGCTTACTAAACCATCGCTCTTGAAACCAATGTTTACAACAACGTCTGTTTTAGTTAAACCTACAACAGTACCATTCATGATAGTACCATCTTCAATAGAAACGAAAGTTGCTTCATACACTTTGTCGTACTTAGCTTTATCTGCTTCGTTGTAATGACTCACATTGCGCTTGTCAATGCTCCAATCAAAATCATCGTGAGCTGTTTCTATCTCCACAGGTGCAGTTGTTGTCGCTGTAACTGGTGCTGCTTCCTCAGAAGCTGCTGCCTGTTCCTGTGCATCAGCGTTTAATTGTTTGAAAAATAAATTCATAAAAATACCCCGTTGGTTTTATTCGGGGCTGCAAAATTACTTGAAATCCGCGACTCTATTGCATTTCATTGAAACTTTTTGATTAATTTGTTATTATGAAACAAATCCCAGCCAAAATCTTAAGTAATTGCTTATCAGTTATTTACCAACCAAATAACAGAAAAATGGTTATAAGAGGATTTTGTGGCTTGATTTTATTATTAAATATGACATTCACCATTGCCCAAATATCACCAGATTACCTTGAAAAGCTTTCTATAGATTTTCTGAAAAGTGCCCGAAGAGAACAAAGCACCCTGTCATTTATAACATCCCTATCTAAAGAGGGTATTGATTCCTCACTCATGAGTTTAGAGGATGAGCATGTAAAAGCTACCATTTGGATAAACCTATATAATGCATTTGTAATTGAGTTGTTGAAAAACAACAAATCATTGTATGATCATAGATCTAAGTTTTTTAAAAGCAAACTTATAAGAATTGGTAAACGAACACTTAGCTTAAATGATATTGAACATGGATTATTAAGAAAATCGTCTATTTGGTGGAGCCAAGGTTATTTAACTAAATTATTTCCAAGTTCATGGGAAAAGAAATCTAGGATGAGAAAAGTTGATTGGAGAATTCATTTTGCATTGAATTGCGGAGCTATAAGCTGTCCTCCTATAGCAGCTTATAACAGTTCTTCATTAAACCAACAGTTAAGGCTTGCTACAAAAAATTACTTACAACAATGCTCTATAAACACAAGCAAAAAAGAAATATGGATGCCAAAATTATTTTTTTGGTACAAAGGTGATTTTGGAGGCAAAAAAGGAATCATGCATATTCTGAAAGAATATAAAATAATTGATCAATCACATAAAGATTACAAAATCCGTTATTTAGATTATGATTGGACACTTACTTCATTAACTGAATGAGCAATAGACTTAGCTGCAATCCACCCGCTTGTCCATGCATGCTGAAAATTAAATCCGCCTGTTACTCCATCAACATTAAGTATCTCACCAGCAAAATACAATCCCTCTATCTTTTTACTTTGCATTGTATTTACGTCAACTTCAGAGAGTGATATTCCCCCAGCTGTAACAAATTCTTCTTTAAAGGTTGTTTTGCCCGACACTTGTACTTCATATGCCAACAAAAACTTTGTCAACAATTTCTGTTGCTCACTTTGTAAAGTTGACCAGTTTTGATGTTCTTGAATGCCAGCAGATGCAACTAAAAACTGCCATAAGCGAATAGGCAAATTGAACATAGACTTAGCTGCAATCTTTTGTGTACTATACTTGGCCCTTTGCTCACTCCATTGAGTACGTATATCTTGTTCATTATAATTGAAAGCATGAATCCAATTAATGGTAGCTTTAAACTCATACTTCAATGCTGCTAATTCAGTAGCTCCCCATGCAGAGGCTTTTAAAACAGCAGGCCCACTCAATCCCCAATGTGTAATTAGTATGGGGCCTTCCTGCTTAATGTTTGTACCATGCACCTTAACCAACACATTTGGAACACTCACACCCATGAGTGAAGTAATGGGATGCTTAGGCAAATTGAATGTAAACAGCGAAGGCACTGGTGGTACAATGGTATGTCCTAAAGATTGCAACCAATCGAATTGTTGCAGCGATGGATAACCACCTACGGCTAAGCAAACATAATCGGCACTTAACTGTTCGCCATTTTGTAAACCCAACTGAAAACATGTATTCTTTTGAATGGATTGTACCCCCGCGTGATAACGGATTTCAATTTGAAGTCGATTTACTTCTCGCATCAAACAATCAATAATGGTTTGTGATTGATTAGTGGAAGGAAACATTCTTCCATCAGCCTCTTCAACCAACGTTACTCCTCTATCTGCAAACCATTGTATAGTGTCTTTTGGAGAAAACCAATGAAGACTCTTTCTTAAAAAATTTTCTCCCCTAGGATATTTTTTAGATAGTGTTGGAATTTCAAAACAAGCATGAGTAACATTACATCTTCCTCCACCGCTAATTTTTACTTTTTGTAAAATTTTTCCTGTCTTTTCTAGAATGATAACTCGAAGATTTTCTTGCAAAGAAGCTGCTTGTATTGCGCAAAAGAAACCTGCTGCACCACCGCCTACAACGCATAAAACTTTCTTTGGATTAGGCATTCTTAGTTGCAGAATAATAGGAAGTATTTAAATATGGATTCTTCTGTTCTGCGGCTTCAATGATGCTGTAATCCGACAATATAATTGCCTTGTCTTTTTTCACACATACATCATGTTCAAAATGAACCGAAGGTTTTCCATCGATTGTTTTTACAGTCCAACCATCACTTTCGGTATACACTTCTTTTTTACCCATATTAATCATTGGCTCAATAGCCAACACTAAATTCTCTTTCAACTTTGGTCCAGTACCACGTTTTCCATAATTGGGTACTTGTGGATCTTCATGCAAGCTTCTACCTAATCCATGACCCACTAACTCTCTCACCACACCATATCCATGTTTCTTTTCTGTATGCGATTGAATGGCAAAAGAAATATCACCCACTCTGTTACCAGCCGTTGCTTTTTCAATACCTAGGTATAAGCTTTCTTTTGTAACACGAATGAGTTGAAGAGATGCTTCATCAACATTACCCATTGCAAATGTGTAAGCATGATCGCCATGCCATCCTTTCCAAATAACTCCCATATCTATAGAAACAATATCGCCCTCTTTTATTGGAATATTATTGGGGAACCCGTGTACAACCACATCATTAACAGATGCGCAAATATTATGCGGATAACCATGGTATTGATAGAAAGAAGGAATGGCACCTTTATCGCGTACAAACTGGTTACATAATGCATCTAATTGCATGGTTGTCATGCCCGGTTTTAAAACTGCAGCTACTTCAGCCAAGGTTTGGCTAACCAACATGGCAGCTTCTTTCATGAGCACCAATTCATCCTGTGTTTTTGATATCATCATACCATTCGGTCTAAACATCTGTTTCTAAAAAATGAAACCTGTCGGTTATAAGCCGACAGGTCAAAATTATATATTTATGAGCCATTAAATAGGAGACGAACCAACTGTTTGTCTTCCTTGAACGCGACCACTTTTCATTAGGCCGTCGTACTGGCGCATTAATAAATAGGTTTCAATTTGCTGAAGCGTATCTAATACAACCCCAACCATAATGAGCAATGAAGTACCTCCAAAGAATGTACTAAACCCTTGCGTTACATCTAACCTTTGAGCAAACCCTGGTAAAATACCAACAAAAGCAAGCAGAATGGCGCCAGGAAGTGTGATTCTATCCATAACCGCCCCAATATAATCTGCAGTAGGCTGCCCAGGCTTCACACCGGGAATAAATCCATTGTTACGCTTAAGATCTTCTGAAATTTGCTTAGGGTTGAAAATAAGAGCAGTATACAAGAACGTAAAGCCAATAACCATAAACGCATATACAATCATGTACCATGTGTTACTGTGGTCATTAAATATTCTTACAATTCCTTGAGCGCTTTCAATATTAGTGAAAGAAATCAAGGTAGGTAAGAACATAATTGCTTGAGCAAAGATGATTGGCATTACACCAGCACTGTTTACCTTAACAGGTAAGAACTGACGTGCACCACCAAACTGACGATTACCAACAATTTGCTTAGCATAGTTTACAGGTATCTTTCTAACACCCTGTACCAATAAAATTAATCCAAGGATGATCGCTATTAAGACAGCTATTTCAATTAAGAAAATTAATAACCCGCCACCAGCTCTTTCACTCTTAGCTGAAAATTCTTGGATCAAAGATTGTGGCAAACGGGCCAAAATACCTACCATGATGATTATAGAAGTACCATTACCTAAACCCTTATCTTGAATTTTCTCACCCAACCACATTACAAATAATGTACCTGCAGTTAAGATAACCACAGTTGAGAACCAGAAGTAAGGCTTATAAGAAGGTAAAATAGCTTCTGCATAACCAGGACTATTTAAATACGCCACGTAAGCACCAGCTTGGAAAGCTGTAACAATTACAGTTAAGTATCTGGTCCACTGATTAATTTTCTTTCTTCCACTCTCACCTTCCTTTTGAATTTTTTGCAATTGAGGCACTAATATTGTCATCAACTGCATAAAGATGGAGGCAGAGATATAAGGCATAATACCCAAAGCAAGAATAGATGCTTGAGAAAAAGCGCCACCAGCAAATGCGTCAAAGAGTCCAAGCAACCCTTGGTTACTTGCGGCTTTCTGAGCATCTTCAATCATATTAGGATCTATACCTGGTAACACTATATGTGTACCGAGGCGATATGTTAAGACCAATGCAAGCGTAACAATAATTTTATCACGCAACTCCTCTATGGTCCAAATATTCCTGAAAGTTTGCAATAATTTTTTCACGGATGATTTTTATTATGGGGTTAGTGTTTAAGCAAAAAAGACGCATCGTTGATGCGTCGGGCAAGATACAAGAAATTATTTTACAATTTCAACAGTTCCGCCAGCAGCTTCAATAGCTGCCTTTGCTTTTTCACTAACAGCATTCACCTTGAAAGTAAGCTTAGCCTTAATTTCACCGTTAGCCAATACTTTTACCAAATCAGTACGGTTAATTAAGCCGTTAATGTATAAGTTCTCAAGAGAAAATTCGGTAATACCATATTTCTCGCTAATAGCTTCGATCTGTCCAAGATTAAATACTTTATAAGATACTCTTCCTGGATTTTTGAAACCACGCTTAGGAATACGACGCTGAATTGGCATTTGACCACCTTCATGCGCATTCTTACGCTGATAACCAGCACGGCTCTGACTACCTTTGTTACCTTTTGTTGAAGTACCACCTTTACCAGATGCTTCACCTCTACCTAAACGTTTTTCTTTTTTTACTGAACCTTCCGCAGGTTTTAAATTGTGCAGTTTCATATTCGTATGATTTTGAACTTACGGGGAAATCGCCCCTCGCGTGTGTTATGAAAAATGCTAACCCAGAGGTTAGCAATAATTTTAAGCTAGTTCTTCTACTTTTACCAAGTGAGTTACCTTGTTGACCATCCCCAAAATTTGAGGTGTCGCTTCAACTTCTTTAGAAGAATTGGTTTTGTTTAAACCAAGAGCTTTTAAAGTAAGCTTTTGACGTTCAGGACGATCAATTGGACTTTTCACAAGAGTGATGCGAATCTTTTTCATATCATTATCTTTTTATGGATATTCTTCAGAATCGAATGATTATCCGTTGAACACCTTAGTCAATTTGAGGTTTCTGTTTTTAGCTACTTCTACAGGCTCACGCAATAAGCTAAGCGCTTTAATAGTAGCTTTAACCACGTTATGTGGGTTAGCCGAACCGAGGCTTTTTGCAAGAACGTCGGTCACACCAGCGCTTTCCAACACTGCACGCATGCTACCACCCGCAATTACACCCGCACCATGAGCAGCTGGCTTAATCAATACTTTTGCAGCACCGTCTTTAGCGAACTGATCGTGAGGAATAGTACCATGCATAATTGGAACTTTTACCAAATTCTTCTTAGCATCTTCAATTCCTTTTGTAATAGCTTCCTGAACTTCTTTTGCTTTTCCTAAACCTTGACCAACCACACCTTTTTCATTTCCTACAACAACAAGAGCAGAAAAGCTGAAAGTACGTCCACCTTTAGTCGTTTTCACAACACGGTTAATGGCAACTACTTTTTCCTTTAATTCCATGTCGGGACCACCCTTCACTTTATTTACACTTACTTTAGACATTGTATATCAATTACGATTTGCTGAATCTTTTAAAATTGTAAACCACCTTCTCTAGCTCCGTCGGCTACTGCTTTTACACGGCCATGGTACAAGTTACCACCGCGATCAAACACAACTTGAGAGATACCAAGTTCAGAAGCTTTTCTAGCAATAGCTTGACCAACCAATTTAGCTTTTTCAACTTTTACTGCTGGCTGAGCTGCAATATCCTTATCACGAGAAGATGCTGCTGCTAAAGTAACTCCATTGTTATCGTCGATCAGCTGAGCGTAAATTTCCAAATTGCTGCGGAATACGCTAAGGCGAGGTTTTGCTGCAGTACCAGCCACCTTTTTACGGATGCGGTATCTGATTTTTTGCCTTTGAACTAATTTGCTATTCATACATTTTTATTTAAAGCTTCCGATTCTGCCGGAAGCCGGTTTCAATCAATGTTTATTTACCTGCTGCCTTACCAGCTTTTCTTCTCAATACTTCACCAGCATACTTCACACCCTTACCCTTGTATGGTTCAGGCTTACGTAAGCTTCTTAATTTAGCAGCCACCTGACCAATCAATTGCTTGTCTATGCCTTCTAAAAGAATTTTAGGGTTTTGACCTTTTTCAGTTACGGTAGCAACTTTTAATTCACTTGGAATTTCGAAGATGATATTGTGAGAATAACCAAGAGCTAAATCAAGGGTGTTACCAGTATTAGCGGCTTTAAAACCCACACCCACTAGTTCCATTTCTTTTTTGAACCCATCAGTTACACCTACCACCATGTTAGAAATCAATGCACGGAATAATCCGTGTAATGCACGGTGTCTGATTTGATCTGTAGGGCGACCAACAGTTAGTTGACCATCCTTTATTTCAATCAAAATATCGCGGTCAATTGATTCAGTGAGTTCACCTTTTGGACCTTTTACTTTAACCACGTTAGCAGCATCCACTGTAATTGTTACTCCAGCTGGAATTGCGATGGGTTTTTTACCTACACGAGACATAGTTTTTTATTTTTTTGCCAGCCGTGTTCAGCCATGTGTAGAAGGCTTAATAAACAGCTGAGGTTAATTTAACTGATATAACAAAGTACTTCTCCGCCTACATTCTGAGCTTTTGCTTGCTTGTCTGTCATAACTCCTTTTGAAGTACTTAAGATAGCAATACCCAAGCCATTGATAACACGCTTGAAGTCAGCAGGCTTAGCATAATGACGAAGACCTGGACGGCTCACACGCTCCATAGAACGAATGGCTGGCTGACGAGATGCAGCATCATATTTTAAGGCTATTTTGATAATACCTTGTTTGTTGTTGTCTTCAAATTTGTACTTCAGAATATATCCTTGATCGTACAGGATTTCTGTCATACGCTTTTTGAGGTTAGACGCAGGAATTTCAACCATTCTGTGTCCGGCCATCTGGGCGTTACGAATTCGAGTTAAAAAGTCTGCAATAGGATCAGTTACCATTGTATTGTGAATTATTCAGTTCTTAATGTTGTTTCTATTCATCCCGAAAGCGGGAAGTTATAGTTGGAATTACCAGCTGGCTTTCTTTACGCCCGGAATTTTACCATTCAATGCCATGTCGCGGAACACAACACGAGATACTCCGAAAAAGCGCATGTAGCCTTTTGGACGACCAGTCAGCTGACAGCGGTTTTTAAGACGAACGGGAGAACCATTCTTTGGTAATGCATCTAGAGCAGCATAGTCACCTGCAGCCTTTAAAGCAGCACGCTTTTCTGCTTGCTTAGCTACCATTTTCTCACGCTTCTTTTGTCTGGCGATAATCGATTTCTTTGCCATGTGTTATTTCTATTTCTTGGTTATATCAACTTTCCTTTCGTAGGAATTAGTTGTTATCTTTTTTGGTGTTTTTGAAAGGCATTCCTAACTCTTTCAATAGTTCGTAAGCTTCTTCGTTGGTTTGTGCGGTAGTTACGAAAGTGATATCAAGACCAGTGATCTTGTTTACTTTATCAATATCAATTTCAGGGAAAATGATTTGTTCAGTAACACCCAATGTATAGTTACCACGACCGTCAAATGCTTTATCACTAATTCCTTTGAAGTCACGTACACGAGGAAGTGCAACAGATACCAAACGATCTAGGAATTCATACATCTTTTCGCCACGCAAAGTAACACGTGCACCAATTGGCATCCCCTTACGCAACTTAAAGTTTGAAATGTCTTTCTTAGATAAAGTTGGTACAGCCTTCTGACCAGTGATGTTTGTTAGTTCATCAATAGCAATGTCAACCAATTTCTTGTCGTTAACAGCACCATTCACACCACGGTTGATACAGATTTTGTCCAACTTAGGCGCTTGCATAATTGTTTTATATGCAAACTTTTTCATCAATGCAGGTATAACTTCCTTTTGGTATTTATCCTGCAATCTCGGAGTATATTTTACTGTGCTCATGATTATATTGCCTCCCCGGATTTTTTAGATACACGAATCAGTTTACCGTTTTCACGAGTACGCTTTACTTTAGCAGGACCACCTGTTTTTGCATCCCACAACATAACGTTGCTGATAGCAATAGGTGCTTCTACTTTTACAATACCACCTTTGGTGTTTTGTGCAGAAGGCTTAGTATGCTTTGTTACAATGTTTACACCCTCTACAATTACTTTGGCCTTGTCAACAATAACTTCAAGCACCTTACGGGGTTTCTTCAAATCCTTATCATCACCAGCAATAACAACTACGTTGTCGCCTTTTTTGATGTTGAATTTGGGTTTAAATCTGTTGCTCATTTTTTTCGCTTTATGCTTTACGCCGATTCAGTCGGCTTAACTTATTTGATCCTTGAGAATTACAATACTTCAGGAGCTAATGAAATAATTTTCATATAACCCTTATCACGCAATTCTCTGGCAACTGGTCCGAAAATACGCGTTCCACGAGGTTCGTCTGCGTTGTTTAGCAAAACCACTGCATTGTCATCGAAGCGGATATAAGATCCATCTTTACGACGAAGCTTATTGGTAGTGCGTACAATAACTGCTTTTGAAACAGTACCTTTTTTTACACCACCAGAAGGAAGGGCATCCTTCACTGTTACGACAATCTTGTCGCCAATCTTGGCATAGTCCTGGCCACTGTTTCCGAGTACGCGGATACAAAGTACCTCTTTGGCACCACTGTTATCGGCAACATTCAGTCTGCTTTCTTGCTGTATCATTTTAGCCTCCCAATCCCCTTTTTACAGAGGGATTTAAAATTGGTTTTATAATCTTTATTCAACTCCCTTTTAGGAAGTTCTATTACTTAGCTTTTTCTACAATCTCAACCAGTCTCCAACGCTTGGTCTTGCTGAGTGGACGAGTTTCCATGATTCTTACTACATCACCAACACCACACTCTTGCTTTTCATCGTGTGCATGGAACTTAGTAGTTTTCTTCACGAACTTTCCATAGATAGGGTGCTTTACTTTTCTTTCTACGGCTACGGTGATGGTTTTGGTCATCTTGTCGCTTGTAACCACCCCTATCCTTGTTTTACGCAAATTTCTTTCCGCCATTGTTTACTTTTTATGGATTAGATACCCAGTTCTTTTTTTCTCAGCTGTGTTTTCAACCTTGCGATTTCCCTGCGCAATCCACGAATGGATACTGGGTTCTCCAAAGGTGAAATGGCATGTGCAAACTCCAGTTTCTTCAAACGAAGTTGGTCTTCCTGAATGCGAACTTTTAGGTCCTCTATGTTCAGGTCTTTAATGCTGTTGTTATAATCTTGCTTCTTAGCCATTGCAAATTGGTTTTATCAATTTTGTAAGTCTCTCCTTACTACAAATTTTGTTTTGATTGGGAGTTTTTGTGCAGCCAAACTCATAGCGTGTTGAGCTACATCCATTGGAACACCGTCGGCTTCAAAAATGATTCTTCCGGGTTCAACAACAGCTGCCCAATATTCGGGGTTACCTTTACCCTTACCCATACGCACTTCAGCTGGCTTTTTAGTAATTGGTTTATCAGGGAATATTCTGATCCACACATTACCCTCCCTCTTCATAGCACGCGTCATTGCCTGACGAGCAGCTTCAATCTGACGGTTAGTCAGCCAGATAGGTTCCATTGCCTTCAATGCATAGCTTCCGAAGGAAATGGTTGTACCGCGCTTGGCCACTTCTCTAATGCGACCTTTCTGGGCTTTTCTATGTTTTGTTCTTTTTGGCTGTAACATCTTAGTTAGTTTGTCAATTCAACAATGAAAATTAGCTCCTGCTTACCCTCTTCTTTCTCTTCCTCCACCACGTCTTTCACCACCACGAGGTTCACGCATTCCCTGTCCTTCTCTTCTGTCTCCACCTCTTCTCTGATCACCTTCTTTTCCTGATGTGAAGTTTGGATTCAAGTCACGCTTTGTAAGAACTTCTCCTTTACAAATCCATACTTTAATACCAATTTTACCGTAAACAGTTAGCGCATGTACGTTTGCGTAGTCAATATCCATACGGAATGTATGCAAAGGAACACGACCTTGTTTAAGTTCTTCACTACGTGCAATTTCAGCACCGCCTAAACGTCCGCTTACTTTCACTTTAATTCCTTCTGCACCCATTCTGAGAGCTGAAGCAATTGCCATTTTAATAGCACGCTTGTAGTTAATACGGTTTTCAATTTGACGAGCAATGGTATCACCAACAATCATGGCATCCAATTCAGGACGACGGATTTCCATGATATTGATTTGAACATCATCTTTTCCAGTTAGCTTCTTCAGCTCTTCTTTAATACGGTCTACCTCTCCACCACCTTTACCGATGATAATACCAGGTTTGCTAGTGTGAATGGTAACAATAAGTTTACCTAATGTGCGCTCAATAACAATTTTGGAAATTCCGCCTTTGTTGATACGAGCATTGAGGTAATTACGGATTTTGTCGTCTTCAATTAACTTAACGGCGAAATCTTTTTTACCAGCGTACCAGTTACTTTCCCAGCCGCGGATGATACCTAACCTGTTACCAATCGGATTTGCTTTCTGACCCATATGAAGGTTTTCAATTAGTTTTAGAATCTACAATTATTGTTACATGGTTGCTGCGCTTACGAATCTTGTAACCACGACCCTGAGGTGCCGGACGCATTCTTTTCAAAATACGACCACCATCTACAAAAATGGTTTTTACAACTAAACCACTATCGGCTGCACTCATGCCTTCGTTTTTCTGCTCCCAGTTGTTGATGGCACTCTTTAATAGCTTTGCCAAAGGAGTTGCGTTGTGCTGAGGGTGATGCTCTAAAATAGCTAGAGCTTTTTCAACCTCCATACCACGAATCACATCAGCCAACAAACGCATTTTGCGCGGGCCTGTGGGGTAATTTTTCAATTTAGCTACTGCTTCCATTGTATATTAAATTTCTTAAATCGTCCTAATTAGGTTTTCTTTATTTGCTTCCAGAATGTCCTTTGAAGTTGCGGGTTGGGGCAAATTCGCCCAATTTATGTCCCACCATAAATTCAGTTACATAAACTGGAATAAATTTATTTCCATTGTGAACTGCAAATGTGTGTCCTACGAAATCTGGAGTAATTGTTGATCTTCTGCTCCAAGTTTTAATTACACCCTTCTTTGCACTTCCGTCGTTGATTGCTACAACTTTCTTTTCAAGTTTCGCATCTACGTAAGGTCCTTTTTTAATTGAACGAGCCATATTCTGTTTTTAGTTGTTGATTTTCTGAGATTCCTCTCAGACATTTTAACAATGCTGTTTACTTAGTTAATTTTTTACCGTCTCTTCTTTGTACAATCAACTTATCGCTTCCTTTTCCTCTTGTACGTGTCTTCTCTCCTTTAGCATACTTACCAGTTCTGCTTCTTGGATGACCTCCAGATGCACGGCCTTCACCACCACCCATTGGGTGATCAACTGGGTTCATGGCAACACCACGTACACGTGGACGGATACCCTTCCAACGAGTTCTTCCCGCCTTACCCATTGTTTGCAAGCTGTGGTCGCTGTTTGAAACAATACCTACAGTTGCCATACACTGAATTAATACTTTTCTGATTTCACCAGAAGGCATTTTCAATACAGCATAAGACTCTTCTTTTGCAGTTAGCTGTGCAGAAGAACCAGCACTACGTACTAACTTACCACCTTGACCAGGCTGCATTTCAATGTTGTGCACCATAGTACCCAAAGGCATGTTCTTCAAAGGAAGCGCATTACCCAATTCAGGAGCTACTGTAGCACCACTTTGAATAGTTGCACCAACTTGTAATCCTTGAGGAGCAATGATATATTTCTTTTCACCATCATTGTATTGTACCAATGCAATGAAAGCTGTACGGTTTGGATCGTACTCAATAGTTAATACAGTAGCTGGAACATCAAACTTATTTCTCTTGAAATCTACAATACGATATTTCTGCTTGCTACCGCCACCAATATAACGCATAGATCTACGACCTTGAGCGTTTCTACCGCCAGTCTTAGATTTCTTCTCTAAAAGAGATTTCTCAGGAACGTTGGTAGTAACCTCTGCATACGCATTACCAATTCTCCAACGAGTTCCGGCTGTAATAGGTTTATATTTTCTTAGTGCCATAGTGATATACTTTTTATGAACTGATTTTCGGCTAGTTCAAGCCATATTTAGTTATCTATTAAATGTTAGCGTATAAATCAATGCTTTCACCTTCAGCAACTGTTACCATTGCTTTTTTGTAAGCACCCTTCATACCAGTTAAGAAACCTGACTTAGTAAAGCGTGACTTTACCTTTCCTGGAACTACAGAAGTGTTTACATCCACTACTGTTACACCATAAAATGTTTCAACCGCTTTTTTGATTTCTAACTTGTTTGCTTTCCTGTCTACACGGAATGCATATCTTCTCAACTTCTCCTGCTGGGCATTTGCCTTTTCAGTCAAAATCGGCTTGATTAAAATTTCATTTGGTCTCATGATTCAAAGAGTTTTGAAACGTTATTGATTAAGCTTCAGCAGTTTCTTGTTCTGTAAAAATTTTAGCAGCGCTTTCAGACAAAATCAAAACATCCGCATTTACAACATCGTATGTGTTAATGTCTGCAAGTAAAGTACCTTGCACTCTTGGCAAATTGCGCAAGCTTAAGTAAGCAGCTTGATTGTATTCTGGTAATACAAACAATGTTTTCTTACCATTCACTTTCAAGCCCTCTAAAACTGAAACAAAAGATTTAGTCTTTGGAGTTTCCATTTGCAAATCTTCTACCACTACAATTGCGTTTTCTTTAGCCTTGTAGCTTAAAGCAGAGATCTTAGCAAGATCTTTTACTTTACGGTTCAATTTGAAATCGTAGCTATGCGGCTTAGGTCCGAAGATAGTACCACCACCCTTGTACAATGGGTTACGGATATTACCCTTACGGCTACCACCAGTTCCTTTTTGCTTGTGTAACTTACGGCTAGCACCCTTTACTTCCATACGGGTCTTTACCTTGTGTGTTCCCTGATGACCTGCAGCAAGATATTGCTTAACAGCGAGGTAAATCACGTGATCATTAGGCTCCACTCCGAAGATCTCAGCAGGCAGTTCAACTGTTCTGCCGGTCTTTTCTCCTTTTATATTTAATACTTCTAGTTGCATCTGAATGAGATTAAAGTTTTACTTCTGAATGTATACGATGGATCCGTTATGACCAGGAATTGACCCGCTGATCAGGATGTAATTCTTTTCGGCGAAAATTTTCACAACTTTCAAACCCTTCATTTTAACGCGGTCGCCACCCATGCGCCCAGCCATACGCATTCCTTTGAATACGCGAGATGCGTCAGAAGAGTTACCAATAGAACCTGGAGCTCTTTGACGATCGTGCTGACCGTGCGATTGCTGACCAACACCACTGAAACCATGGCGCTTTACAACACCCTGGAAACCTTTACCCTTAGTTGTACCAACTACATCAACAGTTTCGCCTTCAGCAAAAATGTCAACAGTAATTGTTTCACCTAAGTTTTTAGTAAGTGAATAATCACGAAATTCTTTTACAAATTTTTTGGGAGCTGTTTGAGCCTTAGCGAAGTGATTTGCTTCAGCTTTGTTGGCATGCTTATCTTTCTTGTCGCCAAACGCCAACTGTAATGCAGAATAACCGTCTTTTCCTGCCTCCTTAACCTGTGTTACTACACATGGACCAGCCTCAATGATGGTGCAGGGAGTCTGCTTTCCATCGGCAGCGAAAATGCTGGTCATTCCAATTTTTTTACCAATAATACCTTTCATCTTGTAGCGGTTTGTGCCCCGCTGAGGTGTGAAGGACATCCTGTGATGAAAACAGGATTCAATCCTTTGTTCGCTGCCGACCTTTTCTTTTTATCCAATTTGCACTGGATGCCAATGGCTTCAGAAGTACCGGCAGTAAACAAACCTCGAAGGGCTTGTTTATATGTCGTTGCTCAATTGAGCAAGATTTTACTTTTTTTTTAGTCAGCGCTCTTTTCATTCGCCTTATGCGAACTTGAGAGATAACATTGTATAAGAACTTTTGTGAAGCAAATATGCTTCTCTAACTCACTAGGCCTTAATCTCAACCTCAACACCTGAAGGCAGGTCTAACTTACTCAACGCATCTACTGTTTTTGAAGTAGATGTATAAATATCCAACAAGCGCTTGTGCGTACAAAGTTGGAATTGCTCACGGCTCTTCTTATTTACGTGCGGTGAACGCAACACAGTAAATATTCTTTTGTGTGTAGGCAAAGGAATAGGACCAGTAACTACAGCACCAGTACTACGAACTGTTTTCACAATTTTCTCAGCAGATTTATCTACTAAACTGTGGTCGTAAGATTGTAATTTAATGCGAATTCTTTGTGACATAGTCGGAACCCAATTTTCTCATTGGGGTTGCAAAGGTAAGAGGTGTATGTGGAACAGACAAGAAAAAAGATATTTTTTTTAACATCTGTGCATGATTTGAACCTAAATAGGGTCAAAAATACGAACAAAATAGACTCAACAATTTGATTTTCATGTACTTAAAACAAAAATTGTTCTAAAACGCATGAAAGAAATCTCATCCTTAAAATATCCTTTAAACACTTGTAGCATATTAAAAATGAAGAACTTTACGTTGGTTTTGTTTTAAGACGAATCAATAGACAGTATAGATGAAGCCCCTTCGCCCCATCGTAATTCTCATTTTACTAGTTAGCAACTCCGTTTTAGTGGCATCCCAGTCGTACCATGCTACCCACGGCTCACCTTTTGGAGGTGCAGCTTTAAGTTTCCAAAACCCTGGTTCCATTGTAAACCACGCTTTTAAAAAAGACCTCATTATTGGAGGTTTCCAAGCACAAGCTCAAACCAATGCGGTAGACTTCATCAAGAATCCACAAACAGGACAAAGAGAGCTTATTGCTAGGGAAGGCACTTTTGCAAGGGTTGGAGATATGGCAGTAGATTTTAATCTGTTCAATCTATTATATAAAATTAATAACCGCCAAGCTTTCTCTGCTGGTTTTCGATTTAGAACGCTTACCCATTTTCAAACTTCACCTTACACTTTTATTGATACGGTTTCGAACTTCAAAGAGTTTTTAAGCACTAATGAGTCAAATGCTTACCTCGATGGCGATGTATTACATAGCGGATGGGCTGAATTCAACTTTTCATACGCACACGTCATTCAACAAACTGAACAGAGCAGGTGGAGTATTGGCGGAACCATGCATATTCAATTTGGCTTATCGGCAGTTGCGGGTGGAGCGCAACAACTGACTTATAATAGAACCCTTACTCCTCAGGGACGACTCTACGAATTACAACAAGGCGGTGCATATTTTGCCTACCACAGGGGATATGATTGGCTTGATGAAAATACGTTCTCTTCTACCCTGGGTGCAGCTAATGGATATCGCAAACAATCAAAAAATAATATTGGACTATCATTTGGCACGGAATACCTCATTAAGAAGGATGCAGAGGAAGCTTGGGGACCTCTGAACTACAATTGGAAGTTTGGCATTTCGTTGCTGGATATTGGAAGCAATACTTTTGAGCCAAATAGACATGCTTCAACTTTCAACAGACCAAGACCTGGCATAAATGATGAAATACTAAGCAGAAGATTTGAAGAACTAACAAGTTCCCGAAGACTCCGCGATAGCTTAGCAACCGTATTCACTTCAACTACCAATATTGATTCCACCATGCGCATTAGTCACCCCACAAGGTTGGTGGTTCAAATTGACAAAGCTTTAGGTAATAATTTGTATATCAATGCCAACTGGGTAGCACAATTTAATCAGCGACAATTCTTTCCATTTTTAAGAACCAGAGAACTGCATCATTTAACCATAACTCCCAGATGGGAAACCATCAACTGGGGCGTTTTTGCACCTATTCAAGTTACCACCCAACAACAAGTATGGGCAGGATTGGCAGTCAAGGCTGGTCCACTTATTCTAGGTATTCATAATATCAAAAACCTTTTTGATTCAAAAGAAATTCAGGGTGGAGGCTATCTGCTGCTTCGCATTCAACCATTTAAATTTCCAAAAACTCGTACGCGTTTGGAATGTTGGGATGAGTAGAAGTACTTTTATGCTATGTTCATCAATGATTCAAGAAGATCAGCGATTCAAATTTATCGCCAATTAAAAAATGCGTGGATACTGCATACCTCAACATTTATTGGAAACTCAGTACTGGCACTTCTTGCAACCTATTTCTTTAGCAAGCTCAACTATTCACCAGAAGTAAATTATGTTTTTCTACTTAGCTTTCTTTCTATAGGGTTCAAGGCTTCCCCTTTTGAGTATGTGTTAAAAGATACTTTTCTATTGTTTTCCCGATGTGCTTAATGAAGTTGCGCTGGAGTATAGCATAAGTTAGCAGCGAATGAAGAAGGCTGGCTGTGGTGGGAAAATACCTTAACGTTTTCGGGCTTGGCGAAGGTGGCGATATTCATCACAAATGTTGATGCGGAGAACCAAAGTTTGATTAACCACAAATGTATCTGTGGAGTACTGAACCGCCACTTTTACCAAACCCGTGATAAAGGCAGTTTTTACTTTATTCTGTTGATTATATTTTCTTTTGATTTCAGGTTATCAATGTAAGTTTCTATTATTAATTTAATTTGCTTTTCAGTCACACCTGTATCACGCAGAGAGCTTAGAAAGAAATCATAGTTTGTCTTTACACTCTCACCGTTTATTACACTCTCAATCCATTGATACATTTTATCTTCTCCAATTTCCTGCTCAATAGCCAAAAGAAAAAGTGGTGTGAATCTGTATCGATATGTATCATTGATTTCACTTGCAAGCTTTATTAGATTTAATTGTTGAGGTTCAAAGTCTTTTAATTCATTGATATAATTATTAATAATTGTTTGATAGATTTCTATACCTAGTATTTTTTTGGCAGCTTTGATAGAAAGGTAATCGGTTAATCCTTCTAAGAAAAACCATCTTAATTCACTATTAGGTACAAATTTTGTTCCGATATAATAATGAGCAAGTTCGTGGGCAATAAATGTTATGTTTGATTTCTGTTTAAATTGATATGTCTTGTCATCAAAGTAATTATCTAATTTGTATTTATCTATTCCCACAACTGTTATAGTGGGATATGTTACAAACATCCATTCATTTTTCTTAGAAACTGGTGTTGAACTTATATATACAACTGGCTTGCCATAAGGAGTTTTCAATACCTCCTCATAGAATTTTATGATACTATTCGTTGTTTTAGTCAAAGTGTTTATTTTATTCGCATCAAGTTCAGAATTAAGTATAAAAATATTATCAACTTCTTTGAAGTTATAGTTGCCAACAAACATCAATAACGGTACTGCTTGTACCGACTTAAAATTTGATTTATATGCTTTTTGTGGTTTATCACCATTTATATAAAGTGTTTGACAGTCTGAACACTCTAATTCAATGTCAAATGTGTATTTATCAATTACAATGCCATCTGTTTTGTTATAAATTATGGGATACCAAGCACTTTGTTCAGAAGCTCTGAGTGTCTGCCCATTAAAGGCAATATTTCCTTTCCAGTCGCCCCAATCATACGCTTTTGTTGTGTCTGCAATGACAGGAAACTTTCCTGTGTATTTAACTATTAGAGAGTTAGGTAAAAATCTGCTTTTTCTGTCATTTGAAGGGAAGTAGTGTTGTAATGCTTCCGAAGAAAGCTCAGTATTATACTCTGTATTGTATGAATAATTGAATTGATTGTTGCCATCTCTAAAATATTCAATATTCAATCCTGAATTCAACCAAATGGTGTAATTGTCTGTCTTTGGTAGGTTTCTCAAATTTAGTTCCGCATCAATGGTTCCTGATTTTATTGATATTATTATTTTACCTGCCAAATGCGGGATTTGACCATAAATTTTATTCGTCATCAAAAATGTCAAAAGGGCAATTACTGAAATTACTTTTTTCATCATTAGTTATTTTAAGCTTACCTCTAACTCATTAAAATACACAAAAACAATACAACTAAAAGAGTTCAACAATTATATATACCAATGGGTTATGTGGTATTCAAATTTAAAGATTCATTAGAACAATTCGAAATAGAAGTAAAGAGGAATTAAGCCAAGCCAACAGGCAAATGCCAGGAAGGCTGTCTGCGTTGGGGAGCTACTAAAGTGATGAATTTGATCAACTTATTTTAGGACGGGAGAGTTGTTGAATTGCATTTCGTCAAGCCACACTTGCACAAAACTTCTTGTTAGCGGCTTGTGCCTTAGATAATTTGAGGTATTTATAATAAAGCGTGGAGGTAATTTGCAGTATCATTAAGTCCAGAATTTCTTAGAAGATTAAGCACCTCAAATTCGTCTTGCTTAGGATTTTTTTTATTTAAAACCATTTCCTTAAATGCAGCAACTGCTTGTTCTTGATTGATGTCTATAATGTCAGTTAGAAAATCGTCAGCTGTTTTTGCATTTAAACTAAACGACTGTAGATAATCTTGAGGAAAATCTTTAATGTTGTTTGTTACAATAAGATTTGCATTTGTCTTGATTGCTGCTGCTAAAACATGTCGGTCATCTTTATCAGGTAATATTAAATGATCTATTAAACCTTTATAATTCTTGACTAAAGCGTCTGGGAAAGCAGAGTTTGCTTTTGATATTCTTTTGGTTGCATCTTCTTCAGAAACACCCTTTTCAATCATTACTCTTTTCCACTCATCAAAAATATGTTCACTCCACTTCGGAGTATAAAGGTCATAATATGCAAACCAAAATAGAATATCTCTGATAATTACAGGATAGACAACGTTTGTATCTAAGACAACTGTAAATCGAACACTATGAATCATATAAACCAGTTTCTTCGTCTAAATTCATTATATCAATGATATTTTGTTTCAGTTGTTCCTTCATTTGTTTTCTATATTGCATTATATCATCAAATTTAATTCTTCTATGCTTTCCAACTTTAGTAAAAGTAATCTTCCCATCTTCAAGTAGTTTAACCAAATGTGGTCTCGAACATCCTAGTATTTCAGCGGCTGCTTGTGTGGTTACTTCTGTCGCAATTGGTACAAGAGAAATTAATTTGCCTTGTCCCATTGCCTTTAAAATATCTCCCAAAAGCTTTAAAGCACTTAAAGGAATTTTGATTTTTTGGCTAGTTTCTTCTATTTCAATTTCTGGTTGTTCAGAATTAAGTTGCTCAATCACTGACGCTAAAGCATCGTAAGATTCGATTGCTATTTTTTGGTCAAGCTTTGAAGGCTTTCTTATTTGCTCTAATACTGTCATGGCAATGAGTTTTTTAAATTCTGACGCAACCTAAACGAAATAAACGAAATAAACAAAATAAACGAAAATATTTTTAATAATTTTAACCAGCGGCTGTTGAAGCGAATTAATTACGTAAATGATAATCAATTGTTTGTGATTAAATTTGTTGAGATTGGTTTTATAATTTAATTTCAGTGGAGTGCGTCAAATGGCATAGCCGCAAACGAACAAGGCTTGGCGATGGTGGGGCTTCGAGTTGTGTCACGCTTGGCCGTCTGCCGTTGAATAAAGATAAAAAAGTTCAGTTTAAGTTACTGCTGTTCGGTTGCGTTCTGTCGAGCTGGAACCGAAGTTCAATAAAGTTCCCAAAGTTGAAATACGAGTTCCGTCACGCCCCACTATTGCCAAACCTCTTGTTAGCAGCAGATTAAGTCAATCTATAAAGTAACATAACCTCACTGTCGTGTTCATTGATATAGAATGAAATTGGATATTTGTCAAAAAGCACTAGTTTTTTTTCTAAGCGAAGGTTATCGAGAGCTTTGTGTAATAAAACTCTTGAGTTAAGTTGGAATAATTTTTCAACCTTTGTACCGATTTCTAAATAATTCAGATTGCTAAGTTGTTCGCAGTCCAACCATGCAGGCTCAAAATTTATTCCTTTGTCAATACTTAGAACCCTTTTATTGAAATCGAACTCTTTAGAAATATAACGAGGTTTGTCAATTATCGGGTATTCTTGTATTCCATAGCAGAAAATACTAGCAGTGTAATGATAGTAATAGTCATACTCAAAGAATAAACCTTGAATTTCGTGTTGCTTTTCAGATATTGCTATTTGGTCGAATACTTTTTCTAATTCATTTTGGAAATGTAAGATAATAGGTGCGCTGTCTAAATATAGAAACTCGTTTAGTTTATTCTGCAATAAAGCATCTAACGATTTATCTTCTGATAGTTTTTTTAGGTCATTTTGCAATTGTCCATCATCGTCGAATACAAAAACCTTGCCCTCAATAATTTCAGTATATTCTTTTTTGTACAAACCAGAAATTGATGTTTTTTTCAGTCTATTAAAAATATTATCTCTTTGTTTTTCTAAAAGCTTAAGAATTGTTGAGTTTTCCATGTATAGTCTATAATTTGCTGCTAACTCATTAATATGTGTAATAACAATATAGCTATTAGAGTTCAATAATTGTATACACCATTGAGTTTATGTTTTTCAAATTTAGAAATTCAATAGAACAATACGAAATAGAAGTAAAGATGTACAAAGCCTAGCCAAGAGGCAAATGCCAGGAAGGCTGTCTGCGTTGGGGAGCTACTAAAGTGATGAATTTAATCAACTAATTTTAGGACGGGAGACATTAAATAAAAAAAGCAGACTGATTAAGCCTGCTTTTTTAGCTTGTTGTTTTTTAAAACAACAATGTAGCGAGTAATAGACGGTTACCGAATGAATTATTCGACGACTTAATAGCTATATCGTATTGATTTACTGTTGATTAAGGGTATAAATAGATGAGCCACTTTTTGTATGGATATGTTTGGAGAAATAATGGTTTAACCTAAGTTTTTGGAAGGAAATTTTACTTGCTGTTAGGGCGCACAAACTAACAACTTTAGAAGATCAATTTTCAGTTTTGATGAAGATTATAGGAACTTATTTTTTTAAAGAGGTTGTATAACAGTTACTAGTGTTAGCGGGTCTCCCAATCTTATTTTGATGTTTGTAATTCATGTAGCTTTTTCGTCAATTTTTCTTTTTCGTTACTTTCATTTGTTCTGAAACGCAAAATTGGAAAATTATATTTGTCCAATATTTGGTCTTTCATTTTATCCTTGTCGGCTTGTTTTGTTCCGTCTTTATGAAATTCAAAGCCATCAACTTCTATTCCAAGAACAGGGGTTTTGCCAAGTTTGTTGTAAATCAAAAAATCTAAATGCGTCAAAGGGTTTGATGCGTATTTTATTTCTTGTTCGTCTAACTTTGAAAAATCTTTGATAAGCTGTCTAATTGGGAAATGCAGAAGAACATCATATTTCAAAAACTTTTCGTCTGATAAAACTTGTTTGATTAGACCAAACATTAAATTTTCGCTGTCATACTGCGATACTTTACCTGACTTGTTAATAATTTTTGCTCGTTCTTCTTCATAACCTTTATACAACAAATCAAAAATTGAGTTTAACTCACTTTGAACAATAGAAAAGTTGTTGTACTCAATGTACTTTATCAAGTCTGAAATATTGTTGTCATTTTCACTTTCATTTCCAGTGACAACCAATATTAATTGCTCAACTGCTCGAGAAACAGCTACATTTAAGCGATTAGGATTATCTGTAAAATCAGAAATGTTGTTGTCAACGGTTGAAAGTATGATAACGTCATTTTCCCTGCCTTGAAATTTATCAACTGTGTCCGCTTTTATCGAAGTTTCTTGAAATGTTTTTTGTAATGCGTTTGTTTGATTGCGATATGGAGTAACGATGCCTAAATCTACGTTTTCAAGTTTTTCATTTGGTATAATTTCCTGCTTTATAATGTCTATTTGTCGCTGGTTCATTCGTTCTCTTGCGTGATTTCCTTTCGGAGTTTTGTAAACAACAAGAGGTTGGCGTTTATCGGTATATGCTGTATGAACAATAAGTTGGTTGTTATAAAATTTTTTGTTGCAAAATTCTATGATTTTGGGGTGGCAACGATAATGTTCTTTTAAAAGTGTCTTTGGCACAGTTGGCAGTAATTCCAAAATAGAAGATAACAAACTATGATTTGAATAAGAGTAAGGTTTTTTCAAGTTATAGGAATTAAAAACCATATTTGTTTTGATTTGCATATCGGTGTCAACTACATTTGGTAGTTGTTTAATGTCGCCAACAATTACCGCTCGTTTGGCACAAGACAAAGCAAGTGCACCCGTTGCCAAATCAACTTGCGAGGCTTCGTCAATAATTACATAGTCATATAAAAGTTTGTCAGACAAACTCTGTCTTAATGAGTATGTTGTACTCATAATGACAGGGTAATCCTTGATAAATTCGTTAGATTTATTGCGAAGTTCTGAAATGGTATAGGGTTCTCGCTTTTTCTGATTGTATCGTTTATACAATTCTGCTTTGAGCAATTGCATTGACATTTCGGTGTATTCTTTCATTTTGCTGTCAAATGCAAAATTCTCCAAAGAATGTTCTAAAAATTCTATTCTGTTTTCAAGCTCATAAATTTTGGTTGGATAATACTTTGACTGACAAATAAAAATCATTTCATCAAGTGAATTTGCATAAAATGTTTTATCCTTAATTCCGTACTTCAATCGAAATATAAATCTTCTGATAAAGTTTATTTTCTTTCGTTTTTCTCCAAGTATTTCAAGAAAAACCCATAGTTCAAGAATTTTTTCGGCTGTGATATTTCTTTTGAGCTCTACGTTTTTTTGTATTTTGGTTTTATGCGTTTCTTTAAAATGTTCATATTCTGTTTTCAGATTTTCAATTTGCAGTTTCAGTATTGCCAACTCATTTTTCTTGTCAAGGTTTTCAGAAAGTTGAGTAACAAGCGTTGATGCATTTTCTTTTATGTCTGCTGTTTGAGTATCGGTTAAATTGAATTTTGATAAGTCGGGAATTTCTTTTTGAGAGCCGATGAATTCTTTTTTGTTTTGCGAATTTCCAAGAAGTGCAGCTATAAATTCAATACCGTTCTTTTCAAGTTTTTCATAAACATTTTTTGTGGCTGAATTATTACTTGAAGCAACAGCAACACTTTGTCCATTTAAAACAGCGTTAGCAATAATATTCAGAATGGTTTGTGTTTTTCCTGTTCCAGGAGGACCTTCAATTACACTTAAATTATTAGCAAATGCAGTGTTAACCGCATTTCGCTGACTTAAGTTAAAGCCAAACGGGAAAAAATCAGGATTTGCAGAATTGTTATTATTTGGAGGTAAAGTGCCATTTAAAAGACTTGACAGAACGCAGTTTTCGGGAATTTCAGAAATCCTTTCGTAACTTTTTGCAAGTATGTTGTCACCTTCTTCTGTTTTTAATCCAACTGTTTCGGCAATTTCTTTTAAGTAATTGAAAACATTAAATGCATTGTCTTCACTAACTGCTGTTCTTACAATTCTTGCTCTTTTTTTACTATAAGAAAATTCTTTGTTATTGTTTTTGAAAACAACAACGCATCTGTCGCCCTTATATGAATATTTTTCAACTCTGTCGGTTTCGTCTTTTTCGTCAATGTATATCAGTTCTCTTTTAAGCGACATTTTCCGATGTTATTTTTAGCTGATTTCTGTTTTAAGTGCTGTGTCATCTTTGGGTAACCGGTAACTTTCCGCAGCTTGGCGATGTGGCGGAATTTGTAAAACTGTCAGCCAGTTACGAAAGTTGAATAAAGTTAGTTAGTTGATGATTACAAAATTCAGGTCAGCTGCGTTCCCTCAAGCTAGGAATAAAAGTTGCCACATGTACCAAAGTTGATGATTGCGTTTCAGTCCGCCGACATAACGCCAAACCCTTTGTGTGTGCGTTCGTACATCTAATCTTATGTATATTCAAAGTCAAATAAAAATTATGTTTGTATAATAAACACTCAAAAAATAATAGCTTTATGATTATACGACTTGATTTAATATGCTAAGTATTTCTGTTAGTGTCTTTAATTAATTTTTTGATTTCCTCAACTGTTTCGCATACTTCGATTCCATGAGTATTGTCATCTGTAAGTACAATTATGCTATTGATTGTTTTTTTTTCGTGTCCTTTTGGAAAATAAATTACCGATATTTTGTCAATTGCTATCAAAACATTATCGTCTATTCTAGTAAGCTGAATGAATTTCATAAACTATAATTTTAATGTCAATTAGAATATAATAACATATTTTATTATTGTCTTAGTATACAGATTCCAACAATAATTTAAAGTATCTTAATAATCTTTTTGTAATTTGTTATTTATCCCTTGGATTTGTAAATTAAGTTTCAAATATTTAGTTAATCTTAGCTTGAAGAAAATACTGAGATAAATTAATATTTTACTATTGTATGACGCACAACGTTCGAGTATTTGCGAAGGCAGGGAATTCATTGATTGTCCAGCCCGGTACAAATGCCTCTTTAAAATATGTTATTGAAGTTATGAACTAAAGCTGAACGTTGAACGTCGAGCCTGAACCGCTGCTGATACTTGCACATAGTTGATGTTACATTGTCCAGCCCTGCTTTTGCAAATACTTTTGTTATGTGCATACCCTTTTCTGTCAAGACATTAAACTTTTTAATTCTTCGTCAAGGAATAACTTTACAGACTTTCTATTTCGTACTGATGGGTCTGACTTCAACTTCTCTGAAAGTCTAGCTAGGATTGATGTTAGTCTCTCAGGATTTTTTGATGCATGTTCTGCAATACGCTCTTGTACAAAATCAGTTACTTCTTGTGGAAGATGAAAACTGAGATTTACGCCAAGTAAACTTGGGAAAACCTCTTTATATAGTTTGTCAATTTCTTGCTTTTTTGGTGCAAGAGCAATATGATTGTAAAGAAAGTCAGGTCTGATATAACAACTTACAGGATACTTGTCACCGAATAATTCTGATACAGCCTTATATGTAGTTGAGTCCTTTGAAAGCCACCAAGTTTTATAACCAAATATTCCAGAGGAAGCTGTTTCATTATTTTTTTCCCTTAATTTATAAATGGAAAGAATAATTTTCGAATCTGTTTCGGCTTTTTTAGGGCTTTTATTTTCTTGCAATCTCTCTGTAAGTTTCAAATGCTCTTCTTCAGAAATTGATATCTTTAAAGACTCGTCATTGAAATAGTTTATTCCAAATTCAGATTTTAAATAGATAATTAAGTCATCTTTAACAGTCTTTAAGTCGGGGTCAATGAAATTACTTAAGAAGTCGTCAAATGAGTATACCTTTTTCTGGGACTTTGCATAAAAATAAGCCCTAATCATAATCTCATCAATGTAAAGAGTCTCTGCTTCACTGTTTAAATATATAGTTTCATTATGTTGAAATAATTTCTCGTATTTATTCCTCAGCATGTAAAAGTGATGCTTTAATTCATCAATAATTGCATCAGAGATATAAAGTCTTATTCCTGTTTGCTGAGCTCCCTTTAATAAATTCCAATGCCTTCTATTTTCAGGAGTTAAATAATATTCAGACAAAGCGGGAATCAAAATTGAAGTACAGACATAAACAATCATTTTTGAAGCCATTGACTCAAAATATGTTGCAATTTGTGGGTTCCATTGCAAAAGGAACATCATCATATAGGTATTCGAAAGACTTTTAAAGTATTTCTTTTGTTCAATAGTTCCATTATAAATAATGTCTCTTAGAGCCATTAATAATGCAGTTTTAACCAATTCTTTATTTCTGTCAACCACTGAACTCTCATCAACAACTCTGCTAATTATCTCTTGTAGGTCCTTTTCAATTACTTGTTGGCTTTTACCATGTAAGATATAATTTGAAAACTCTAAACCTTGCTGATAAAATATTTTATGAATAGTTTCATCAATCAATTTTGCTAGATTTCTCACAACAATATCGCCATCTTGAAAATATTTTTTTATAACGGATGAAGTTTGAGTATAAAAATTATCCAATAGCTGTTCATCGGCTAAATTCCTATTGTGAATTTCCAGACGAGTATCATATGGAAGACAATAACTATTTATTGGTACGTGGTGATTTATTTTACGAGGCTTAGTTGATAATACAATTAAACGTTTTTCAATAGTTTCATCAAGTATTTTAGGGTCAAACTTTACATATTTTCTGATGCTTTCAAAAAGTTCTGTTTTTGTTTTAAATATCTTTTTGTCAGGGTCGGTGCCTTCTAGTCCAAAGAGTATTAAAGTATCTGCAAGCAAATCATCTAACTTCAAATCATTTCTTTGCGTTTCTAATTGCTGACGTAAAAAAACAAAGAGTCTCGAATCATTTGCTAAATCACTAACAACATATGACTTGCCTGGTTTACTGAATTCGTGTAAGTAACTATCTATAAAAGTATAATAAGCATTAACTGTTGCTTGAGAATAGTTGGCATAACTTACAAGCCAGTTTTGGTCAAATATTTTGATGTGCTTTTTAAATTTATCAAACAGGGAATCAATTAGAGTGTCTTTATTCAGAACAATTCGATTAGTAACATATGTTATAGATTCAAAAGAAATTTTATTGTCTATGAGTTTTTGTATTGAAGTTTCAAGTTTATTAGCTGAATTTATTTCAGTTGAAAGTTGATAAATCACTTTATCAAAGCCTTTTTGGTGATAGATATACTGTAAGCCGTCTATGCCTTTGTCTTTGACGCCACCTACAGGCATAAACTCGTAACCAAGTGTCGCATTCAGAAAACTCAATCCAAAGTTTTCAAATACAAAACCATCATCAATTTGATTCATAGCGAATCTGAATCCTTCAGTATTTAGTGGTTCTCTTTCGTAAGCCATGTTTATTAATTTGTAAAGTAAATTATCGAATTAACTGTGATTTGTGTAGGGTGTCAAATAGGGTTGCACATAACTCATTAATATGTGTAATAACAATCCAATTACTTAAGTTCATTCATTGATTATATCAATGAGTTAGTGCTATCCAAATTTAAAGATTCATTAGAACAATATGAAATAGAAGTAAAGAAGCACACAGGAAAAGGCAAATGCCAGGAAGGATAAGCTTTGCGGGTCGAACCAAAGGGATTTGTGTTTTACTAAATCAAATAAATGATTAGACAAACATTCGTTTCCCCAATTAACTTGACAGATAAATTGCCATTACAGAGAATGAATTATTATTTCCCTATAAACTTTAAAATAGCAGTTATGCTAGAATCACTTTTAGTTTCAATTCTACTTTTTATGATTCCGTTTTTATCAATTAAAAGCACTAATGGAATGCCGTTTACATAAAAATCTCTCATTACAGATGGCATTCTAAGATGAATATAATTGTCTAGATTGTGTTTTCTAATTCCTCTTTTCCAATCATCTTCTGATTCATCTATTGAAAGGAAAAATATTTTACATAGACTTGTATCTAGTTCATTATAAGCAGGAATTAATTCTTCAAATTCTTCAATACATGGTATGCACCAACTCGCCCAAAAATGTATAATGATATTAGACTTATATAGATAATCTTCAAGTTCAAATGTTTGGCTATTAACATCTATGGATTTAATATTGAACATTTTGTTATTTGGACCTGATCTTACAATAAGATCAATTTGACTTTTTATACCCCTTGCTGAAAAGGTATTTCTAATTGAATCAGAAAGAATATTATAAAGTTTTACAACCTCTGTAAAATCTAGTTTATCAACCAAAGTCTTTAAAAAATATAATGACAAGTATGAATTAGGATTATCCTTAATATAAGTCAATTGATTTTGAAGCTCCATAAACTGAAGTTGCTTTTTTTGTGTTGAATAGTATACACTTTTAATACTATCGTCAAAGGACTTACTTGCTTTGCTATAAAAGAACTTCATTAATGAATCAACAGTTGAAATGCTATCTTCAATATTGTTAAATCTAATTCTAAAGGCTTCGAATTCATTTTGGGTTACTAGACCGATGTGTTTAAATGTTTTAAATCTATTTTCTTGAAGATAAATTTTTGATATTCCAGGATCTAAAAAAAGGCTTACTTGGTTTTTTCCATTATAACTTCTGTCCTTTTTTTCGGCAAAAAGATCAACCATTTGGGGTTCATTTATTTCACCAGAGAAGTAAAATGTATTGTTCTTAATGTATGAGGTATCCCTTATATATGTATTGTTTGAATTCCAATATTCTAAAACAACATATTTGATAGTACCACTTGTGAGTGTTCCAATAAGCGAAAATTTATTAGATGCAACTGATGGAATAATCGATATGAGTGTTATAGAATACAGAAAAAAGTACTTCATAATAAAAGATTTTGGATAAAGTAGCCTAGCAAAACTTACAATAATGAAAATAGTATTTTGATTTTAAAAATAGTCCGATTTAATGCTACTTGCTGGATAGGAACAGTGAAATGCCAGGAAGGGGGAGCTAAGTGTGTGGCTCTGGCTTTTGCTGAACGGTAGTGTGGAGGCGGGAATGCTCTTTAATCAACCCTTTTTTGGATTAGATAGCTTTAAGGAATAGGTTCCAGCGTTGGCACATTGAATTTAATTGGAAAGCAAATGACTGGGTTAAAAAATTAGAAATGATTCTATAGGATAGTCTTTACTTTTTTAGAAGTTCTAAAATTGTCATAATTCTTTCTTCTGATAGTCCTCCATATGTGACTTCAATAATTTTCAAATCTTTATCCAAAAAATATGTAGTGGGAAAAACCTGAATGTTATATAAGTCGTTTATAGTTTTTTTACTGTTAGGAGTAATATAATCGTTTAAAATATTTATATGAGCTTGCATTTGTAATCTATTAATCAAAGATAACCAAAGACTTTGTTTATCACGATCATCTGCTACTGTAATCAATACTAAATTTGTATCTATATTGTTATTTAAAACTCTATTCATTAAGGTAAATTGCTCTAAACACGGTTTACACCAAGTAGCCCAAAAATCTATAATTATATTTTTTCCAAGGTAGTCGTTAAGTGTAATTATATTTCCATTTACATCAATCCCCCTAAAATTTTGGGCTTTCATTCCTTTAATAAGTTTAGTGCTTCTTCTTTCAATTTGATCTTTCAATTGTAACCCATAAAATGACTCCTTATTCCGTAAATTAAGCTTATCATATATCAACTCAAGTGAATCCAAACTTAATTTATTATAATAACCTTGAAGCTTGAAAACAGTAACATAAGAATTAGGATATTTAAAGAAAAATTCCAAATCAGATGTTACTTTATCAGTTCTGGCTTGAAGATTTATTTTAAGTTCTTGTTCCTTATGTAAAATCGAGTCTTTTGATTGAATTTTCTCAATTTCTGATTGACGCCTTATCTCAACTTTTTCATGCTGCTCTAACAATTGTGCGTATTCATTATTTGTATTAGAATTAATAGCTTTCTTTATGCGAAATTGAGTACTTTTTGTTGTAATAAAGACCTCATATTTACCTTTCTCAATTATAAAACTGCTATAAGATTTATCAATTTCATTTCCTGGAATTAATTTTATAAAGCCTACACTTTTGTAATGAATTTTCCCATTAAATGTACAAACATTATTTTTTACTATTGAACTATCATAAACAGGCTTATTTAGAATATCACTGTAATAAGTAAGATAAACTTTACCGATGAATACTGAATCGAAATTTACTTTAACTGAAAAGATATTGCTAGCTTGAGAAAAGGATAGCATCCAATTACTACTCAAAAAATACATAAATACGATGAGAAATGTTTTATAAAACATATAGTACTAGTTCATTTTCCTTAACTTTTACAAGTCAAACTAACATAATATTGATCTACAGGATTTCCTCCGCCATTAGTAAAATACTCAAATAAGTATGAAGGCTTACATATCCTTGCAAATATGAATTGAAACATTTAGCACATTTCACATTTGTTGTTTCGACAAAGTAGTACCAATAAAACATGCACCCTCTTTTACTACTCGCTGCTGCATTTCGAATGCTACTTGTATTATGATTTTTGCCATAAAATTTAGCAATAATTCGTAAACAAGTTGAGCTGCAATCCACGGTATTAAGTTGATGGTAGTAAGGGAAAATAATACGCATAAATATTAAGATGCTCTATTTTACTTTTGGAAAAGAGAAATCTAGTTTTCTTGATGTTGGAGTTCCCTTATTAATACTTAAATATAACCGCCTTGTATTAAAAGAATCAATATGCCACATTAAATCATTTATTCTTACATAGTAGCCTCTGTAATGTGTATTATCTCGTCTATCCCGATTAATCATAGACTTACTAACAATTGTACTGAATGAACTATCATTATAATCATGAATGAAATTTTTAAAATCAAAATACATGCGTTTTCCATTAATCCTCTTTTTCCCTTTAAAATACTGACTTGCTGAAATCCAAAGATTAAGGGCAAACAATTCACTAAAGTCAGTTGGTTTAATGCTACTTGAGAGCTGATTAATCATTATTGAAACCTGAAACGGAACAATAGCGTTATTGTGAAAGGTACTTAAATTCCTAACTTTAAATTGCAGTGTATCAAAAATGGTTTTATAATTATTTGTATCAATGATGACAATTCTATCATCGTTAAAAATCTTATTATTATTTTCATCTACAACTACTGCGATCTTTTTGTTACTTCTATTTATACCAATAAAAATTTTAGCTTCTACATCTAATGTTGAATCAGGATGATCATCTAGCCCCGACATTTTATAGCCATTTGACAATGCTAAGCCATCCTCTTTTTTAAGTTTTGTAAGTTTGCTTATATAAGTAATTGAATCTAATTCATTTCTTTTCCACTTATTAAACAGAGATTGATAACGATTAAATGAATGGGAAAAAACAATAGCAGTATCCATTTTTAAAATTCGAGTAAATTCTAAAGTCTTAGCGTCCATAGTGTATTCTTCAAGCTGCAAAGCATCTCTTTGATTTGCTTTAGGTAAGTATGGCTTGATTTTTATTGCAATTTTTTCTTTGGGTTTACAAGAAATAATCAGCAAACAAAATAGGACTGAAAGTAATTTCATAACAGAGTTATTAATTGATTTTAATTAACATGCAGCAGAGCCAACAGGCAAATGCCAGAAATGGTGAGCGAAATGCGAACCACTGGCTTTTGCCGAGCGGAGCCGCAGGATGCCGACGGAATGAAGCTGCGCTGGAGCGAAGCGTAAGTTAGCAGCGAATGAGGAAGGCTGCCTGCGGCGGGGGCGAAATACGTTAACGTTCAAGTATTGCTACAGTTGGGGACTTCGGAGCACTTCACTGTCAGCCTGCATAAAATTTTGATAGGATAAAAGTTTAAGTTAACAAATAAAAGCCCGGCGATATTTTTTCTGCCCGGATGATGCACAATAGCGATATGCAGCTATTGCTCCAACGACCGTCAGACTTGCAACAAACCCCATGTTAGCAGATGTGCTTAAGATGAAACCAATTTATATTCACTTGGGTGTTTCGACATAAAATAATAAGGAATTTCTTTTTCTTCTAAAACCGTAAATAAGTCATTAATTAATTTTTCATCATTTAAATGAAATCGAGTTCCCAAATAAACCGCCTTGGGTTTTGATACAGCCAATTTACTAGGAAATTCATTTCCTTGTCTGAAAAAAGCAAGGCGCCATTCACTCTCATATTCCCAATCTTTTGCCTTGATTAGTGTTGAACCAATTTTTCTTAAAGATGTCAATTCTTCGAAAAGCCCCACTTTATAAACCATGACACTGTAAATAATTGGCAACAAAAATGCCCTAACTTCTGGTGGTTCATTTACTATGTCGTATTCTATACAAATGCCTTTGTGTTCGTCAGCGTAATGAGTCCACAATAAAAGTGAATTATCAATTTCACTGAAACTACAAACTTTAATATAATGATTAGTTTCCTCATTTATTTCTGCCCACCTTTTTTCTATAACTTCCTGTTGCTTCTCAATGCTAATATTTAGAATTATTCCTTTGCTCTTGCATATTTCATGATATGCTTTATTTGGATTCGAGTTGGTTACAATAGATTTTATTTCATCTTTAGATAGTGTTTTTCCAAATTTTTTCTCAAATGTCTTATGAAACTTTTTGTCGGAATAAAAAACTCTTGAACATTCGAGATAGTCAAATTGCAATGAGCATTCAAATGGGTCATTTAACTCGGAAATAGCAGAAAGCCAAATGTAGCTTTCAGAAATAGTATTAATTGTTGTTTGATTCAACCTTCTATATTTATAACATGATTTCGGGAAATTTAACTCTCTCAATGGAAAGGCATCTTCATAATTCTCTTCCATCATTAATTCCCAAAATTCTGTCTTCCAATTTTGTGTGCTCATAAAAGTAGTTTACGATTGCATCTCTGCTAACAGGAAAGCATTTTCGCTGTACGAGGCTTAGAATTCCGCCCGCCTGGTACTGTCGACCCGTTAAAATTAATGAATAAGAATAATTTGTGATGCTGAGCGTTTTCGGTCTGCAAGTAGCTGAAGCCGATTAGCGATTAACAGCTGAAGTATGCGTGTCCGCCCGCAGAGCGTGAATGCAATGTTAGTGGCAGTTGAATTCCTAATCATTTAAATTATTCAAATTCCGTCGTGGTAATATGTCATCTGATACTTTCGAAACAGTATCTATTCCTGGTTTAGGACTTCCAGTATTATGTTTAGCCCAACAAGCTTTAATAAGATATTCTGTGTCTAATTGTTCACCAGCGGTCATATGGCTTGAGGCATAGTTATTAGTTAGATTTGTGTAAATATCCCCTAGGTAAAATGAATTTTTACCTACATTTTCAATATAGTTAAGCAATGATTCTTTCCAGCCTTTTGGGCGTGCATTACATTCAATCAATGCTATAATGTGTCTAATATTGGGGTCTTCAAAACTAAGCATGTATTTCCTTAGGAGAAGTATTAATTTATCCGAAAATAAATCGTCTTTATACCAGAGATTTAAATTATGTGGCATTGATGTTATTACTTTTTTCAAACATTCATCATATTCTTTGGGGAAATCATCGGTTAGTTTAAAACGTGCCCCTCCAATTCCTCCAAAACCATTCTTTGCAAGAACTGGCGCGATCAAAAACAAAGCTCTAATAGTTTCTTGCCAACCTGCGAAAATTTTTTCAATTAGATCTTCTTTCAATTTGCTAGATATAAATTCGCTGTTTCTAAGTCCTTTGGCTGCGGATTTAGTTAAATCCATTAAATTTTTAACTTCATATTCTTCTAAAAAATTATGAATTTTTTGATTATAGGGTTTCACGCTATCATAGTGCTTGTCAGCAATGACATCTTTTAGTTCTTCCGGCAGTTTTGATTTTTGTACGTTTTCGACTAATTGTTTTTGAGTCATTCCACTTATAGTTTCATTCAAGGCCCATTTAATATCTTTAAAGAGGTTGAAATCATCTTGTAATCCAATTTTAAGATGTACCTTTTTAGATAATGCATCTAGATCTTCAATTAACATATGCGCTACATCTTCCCTTGCGCCATCAATACCAGTATAGAATTCTATAATTTCAGGAAAGTATAATGAATGTTTATCTTTTAGCATGTAACTAGCAAACTGTGGAGATATTTTCATTCTTAAGGCCGCGAAATAATAAATCCAATACGAAAATCTGAATCGTAATTCTCCATTTATTGTAACTAATATCTGATTGTTCTTCAGCACTTCAAGCAAATCATATGTATTTGTTGTATTATAGTTTTCTTTGCAAAACGGAACACAAATGGCATGAAATTCAGATTCGGGAAAAGTATCTTTATTCTCTTTTAATAAGTGTTCACAAAAATATCCTAATAAAAATCCGCAATTTTCTTCATCCAATGTATCTCCGTAAAATAATTTTCCTGGATTATCAAAAATTACTTTCAAAACCTGTTTAAATACCCTTGACCTATTAACTGGTCTGTCTTCGAAATTGTCCAGAAAAGCAATTAATAGTTGCAAACAGTTTAGAGGAGTTCGATGTATATTTAAATCTATTAAATCTATATCAAGCCTTGTTAGTACTCGATTTTCATCTGCTATTTGATTTTCGTCATTAAAGTTCTTTACAATATTCCTTAGCCCCGCTCTTGAAAGTTCACACAACCACAATTGCTTAAATCCTTCGTGGCTCTCCTCAGAATCAAGTCCTTCTAGAACTATATTGTCACTGAAATTTGAAAATATAACTATGTTTGCGTTTGGACATTTTCTTTTTATATTTTCAAGGATTTTATGTGAATCTTTTAGTGAGTTTTTCCAGTTATCTAAAAGCAAACAATTAACTGAACTTCCTTCAATATTAAAATCTCCCAACGCCTCGTCAAAGTCAGAATGATACTTAGCGTAATTCCAGTTTTCCGAATCTAAATAAATCCAAATGCTTTTATTAAATTGAAATGCTTTTAGGGCAAGATACTTGGCGAAACAAGTTAATCCGAACTGTGGTGCACCAATTATTTGGTAATTAATTGGATTGTTAATAAGATTTATATAATCGTATTTTTCGGAATCTGTTTTTTTGGATGAATTTGGCGGAGTTGATCTTAACGTCCTTTCAACCCAATTTGGAATTCTAGAATAGGACTTCATTGCTTTGTTGAAATTACTTTCTAGCTTTTTTTCAAATATGTCTTCTGGGGAATAATTTATCTTATTGAATATTCTTATTCCATTTTCTGTGCCTGAAAAGTCTTGCCCAGACATGAACTTTCTTTGACGCTTCACCCACTGTCTATATTCTATTGACCCCAACTTGCTCTCTTCAAATGTCAATATTGCATAACCATTCAAGTCGGTCTTATTAGAAAAAAGTTGAGGGGAACTTAATTTGATTATTCCATGATCTTCAGCGATATAATTATGGTCTAATTCTTGCTCATGCAAGTGGCCAGAGATTATAATATCAATATCTCTTTTTAACATTGATTTAATTTCCAATCTTGCAAATTCGGTTAGATAATCTAATGGGTGATGCATTATAAGCACCTTAGCTCTACCTCTATTGTCCTGAATCCATTTGTTGAGTCCAGAAGTTTCTACCTTTAAAGTGCCAATGTCCTTAATATCATTAAGTCCGCCATAGCATAGAAGTGAGCAATTCAAAAAGTAAAAAGAAATTTCCGGAATTGGAGATGCGGAATATCCTAATATGTTGAAGTTTGGAAGATGAAGTTGAGAGGTACAAAAATTTTTAAAGAAATCAAATTTTCTTACAAATAAATTATTCTCAGTTTTGAGAAATTCGTTGAACTCAGTTTCATTTTTCTTTTCAGATATTTGTCTTGCATGTTCTTCAAAATTATCTTCAATTACTTTTCTGTTGAAATCATGATTTCCTGGACAACAGTAAATATTTGTAATCGGAACATATTTTAATAACCTACTAATGAAATTATTGTAAAATAGGCTATAGATCATTTCTGAATTCCCCTTGTTTACTAGATCTCCAGATATTATGCAAAAGGTGTTTTCTTTATTATTACAATCAACTTTATTTTCTAAATCCGAGAAGAAAGCATTTAAAATTAGGCCTTGATTTTCTGGCTCATTATTTTCATAGTGAATATCTGAAACATGAATCACTTTTATAGTTCTCATAAATTTGATTATTACTTTAAAATTTAATTATAAAATTGGTGCCTTTTAGAACACAATCTGCCATAGACTAATTTTCTTTTTTGTCAGGGTTAGTTAAAATTGCCACTAACGTTAAAGCATTGGCGATGTGGCGGTATTTTGTGCTCCGTCCGCTTGGTGCCGCTGCTGATTAAAATATAAAAGTTCATTGTTTATTTTGTTGCTCAGCGTTATTCGTCTGCTGAAACCAAAGATGATATGTGATATGTAGTTGATTGTTTTTGTGTCGCCCGCCATATTGCCAATGCAATGTTAAAGGCAGTTTTGACTACTCAATTTTGCTGTACTTTAAGTTATAACCTGACGTGTCGGTTCCGAGTAAAACTTTGCCACCTTCTAATTTTAAACTTTCAACTGAATGCACCATGTCAGTTGGCTTTTCGTCTATTATCTGAATTTTTTGCCACACATAGTTTGAATCTTTTGATTTAAGAATATTCAATTGAAAATAGTATTTGTCACTACCTGAAATAGTTAGATAATATTTTCCGTCATTGTCTAATCGCAAAAATTCTTGACCCCTAAAAGAGCCATCAAGTTTTGTATATTCCAATTTCCATTTTCCTGCTAATGATGCAAATGAATTGTCAGGCCTCATACTTATTGCTTGTGCTTTATTATTTTCTGCTGCCTGTTTTAAATCTTCATAAAATTTATCAAAAGTCGCGTTTACAACATCATCGCTAACGTCAGGAGAAATTACTTTTTTTAAGGTGAGAAATAATTTCAGCAGGTCTAGTTTGTCATTGAGCTTTGTCACATTTAGATACTGAAAAAAACTGTTATTGTCCTTCAAATCTGAAATGTCAAGGTCGCAAAGAAGAACACAAATACTTCCTTTAGATAAAATACCGCCTGCTTCGAGTATTATCCATTCGGACTTGATATTTTCCTTGGTCAAAAAGATGATGCCTGTTTTTACATTAATTAGCTCTGCCTTTATTTTATTAAACCAGTCAGCGTCTTTTTCAATACTTTCAGGTGAAAAAAATGATGATGAATTTTGTAAAATAATTGGAAGGTATTGATGAAATGCATAAGCAATTGCGTTACTTAATTTGCCAGACCAACTTAAGAAGATATTGTTTGTCAATTTATGAGATTTTTGGTGTTAATAAAATTGCCTGTAACTCATTAATATATGCAATAACAACACAATTATTTAAGTTAATTCATTGTATATATTAATGAGTTAGTGCTATTCAAATTTAACGATTCATCAGAATAATTCGAAATAGAAGTAAGTTAAACAAAACCTAGCCAAAAGACAAAATGCTATTAATCAAAAGCAAAGCATTTTACCTAGGCTATTAAGGACAAAGTTTGAAAACAGTTAAAGCCCTTATCACTTGTTACAAGGATTTAAAACAAGGTTCCCTTAAACTCGTTTAAAGGAATTTCTAAATCAAGTAATTCTATAGTAAAACTCTTTGAAGTAATAATTGGGGATATGATTTGGCTGAATGATTTCTTATCTTTTGTTATATAACCTTGAATTTTTCTATTAAAAAGCTGCGCTATCAATTTACAGTCATCTTTAATAACATTTCTGTCAATATTTGATAATTGAGACTTATTGTTTAGTAAAATGGAGTGAAATTCTCCAGCTGTTTTACCATCGAAAAAGTCGAATGGTATTATCTTGGCAAATTCTAATGGCAAATTAGAAGGATCATCTTTTACTGCATATTCGGCAACTACAATTGTGGATATATAAATCTCAATTTTTTGTTCCAGGAAGTATTTGAAATAGTCTTTTGCATTGGTATGCAACGGATCATTGCTTTTGAGCAATCTGATACAAAAAGATGTGTCGAGTAATATACTATCCATTTACGCTTGCCCTAATTTCATTAAGCCATAGATCTACGTTGGGTACGTTATTCCAGTTAACGGATGCCTTTTGAATAAGAAGATTTAATTTATGTTCATCATAGTTCGGATTATATGTAATGTAGTCGATTAGCTTGAGATCATACGGCTTGCCATCGGCTAGATTTTGTTTGCCCTTAGCTCTAACTCCGTAAACTCTGAATAGCCGCTTCTCTCCTTCCAAAAGCTGTTGTTCGGTTGCGCTAATTACAAGCTTTCCAAATTCTTTGGTTAGTAAATGAAAGTTCGGATTGTTTCCTCCTTCTTCATTTATTTTTCCGTACAAAATGAATTCAGTTTCAATGAAGGTTGCAGCAACTTTATAATATTGGGTTTCTTTAGTGATACTCAAAACGGATTCTGTTGAAACTGAGCTATAGAAGGATATTTGAAGATCTTTTTCTGTAGCTTTTCGTTGAAACTTATCGATGATTTCTGCTCGCTTATTATCTAAAAAATCAATATTGCCTCTACTACTGATCTCTTTGCTTATTCCGTTAAACAGCAATACAGCTGAAATTGGAAGATGAAATATATTCCTTGCTGACCCTTCCTCAATTGTGTAGGATATATGAGGACGAGTAGATTTTTCTGCTTTTGTAGGATACAAGAAAGCCTCAACATCGCTAATAATTTCTTTGATCTCAGCAATGTCAATATCAATGGGTTTAATAGGCCTTTGGTCTACTAAGCCATTAATTTTAATTTCTATAAATCCTTGCTCTTCCACTTGGTAAAATTAGTACTATTTAAATTACTATTTATTTATCAGATTCTTAAAGAAATCATGCTTCATCTTCACCCCTAAATCCCATCCAGCCCCAACTCTTTTAAAAACTCGTTGTGTTTAATGGTGTTTTCTACGATGGTTTGGTTGATGGTTTTTAGCTTGTTGTTGACTTCTTTTAGATCTATTTGAATTTCGTCTTCTGAGGTGCTTACGTAACGTGAAATGTTGAGGTTGTAGCCGTTCTTCTCAATCTCGGCCATTGAAACCCTGCGCGCATATTTGTCTATTTGATCTGGTCTGTGTTGGTAGGTCTCTATTATTTTTTGAATGTCGTTGGGTTCTCCGTTTTCTCCTTCGCGTAATGTGTTTTGTCGCTTTCCTGATTTGTAATGCTCTGCTGCGTTGATGAATAAGACATCATCGTGCTTTTTGCATTTCTTGAGGATGAGTATGCATACTGGTATTCCGGTTGAATAAAAGAGATTGGATGGAAGACCTATAACTGTATCAATATGGTTGTCCTTTAAGAGCTTGGTTCTTATTTTTTCTTCTGCTCCTCCTCTGAAGAGTACTCCGTGGGGTAGGATGATGGCCATGGTTCCTTCTTTTGCGAGGAAGTGGAAGCCGTGTAGTAGGAATGCAAAGTCGGCTGCTGATTTGGGTGCGAGTCCATAGCTTTTGAATCTGAAATCGTCTGCAAGGGCTTCTGTTGGTTCCCAGCGTAGGCTGAATGGTGGATTGGCTACAATGGCATCGAACTCTATTTTTTTACTTGGATTAAGCTCGTTTAATACGGGCCATTGGTTCTCTAAAGTATCTCCATGATATATTTCGAATTCTGTGTCTTTCATGCCGTGTAAGAGCATGTTCATTCGTGCTAAGTTGTAGGTGGTGATGTTCTTTTCTTGTCCGTAGATCTTGCCAATGCTTCCTTTGCTGTCTTTCATTCTTTTGCGCACGTTGAGCAATAGTGATCCAGAACCGCAAGCCATATCGAGCACCTTATCGAGTTTTGATTTTTTTCCTGTTTTGGGCTCTTGGCTATCTAAAGTAACTATTTCTGAAAGTATGGATGAGATTTGTTGAGGCGTGTAGAACTCTCCAGCCTTTTTTCCGGAACCTGCAGCAAACTGTCCAATGAGGTATTCATACGCATCGCCCAGGGTATCTGAATCTGTAGAGAAGTCTGCAATTCCTTCCGCTATTTTCTGAATGATAACGCAGAGCTTTTTATTTCTCTCGGTTGAGGTTCTTCCGAGCTTTTCTGAGTTGAGGTTGATTTCTGAGAAGAGGCCTTGAAATGCGCTCTCGAATGATTCATTTTCAATGTATCGGAAACCAGCTTCTAAGGTGATTAATAAATCTGCGTTTTGGGTTCTTGCTAACTCGGTGATATTGCTCCATAAATGTTCCGGCTTGATGACATAATGCACTTTGCGACGCATTTGTTTTTCAAATTCATCTATTTCCTTTTCATTTTGAGCATACCAAATGGATAGGGGGTTGTTGGCTTTGGATGATTCAGTGCTTGGATAATCGCCCCCGAGTTCTTTCTTAGCTGCTTCTTCGTAGTTATGAGATAGGTATCTCAGAAATAGAAAGGAAAGCATATAATCGCGGAAGTCATCTGCATTCATGGCGCCCCTCAAATTATCTGCAATGGCCCAGAGGGTTTTACCAAGTTGATGTTGGTCTTTTAATGTCATATATATTGAAAATTTTAACCATGTGATTTTAAAATGAAAAAGCTAAATATTGAAAATCAATAACTTATAAGCTATTTGTTTGCTAAAGTGATTTTCTAATGAAATAAAGATTAAGCCCAAAATGGTACATAGGATGCAGTCTTTTGACAAAAATTTTATAACTGTATGTATCCAATTTTCCATTTCTTCTAATCTTTTATCTTCGGAAACAACCCCTGCATTAAGCCCTTTTTATGCAGCTTCAATTGCTCAATTTTCTCCGCCTGTGCTGAAATGAGTGCATCTAAGGACGAAAGGCAAGCAGCAATTTTTTGTTGTTCAAGCATTGATTTTGGAACGATTAATTCTAACTCTCTCAATGTATCTAAACCAATTCTCTTTCTTGTTGAACCAGTTGCTTTTTTTTCAATTGCTTTTCTAATTCGTTTAGAATTTATTAATGAATATATGAAGTACTTTGAATATTGATTTTCATCAACCACTAATCTAATACCATCAGAAGCCATTATACATCTTTTTAAATATTCAGGTATAATGCAAGCTCTTCCGACTGGATCGCCCATCTTTGATATAATTATATCACCTGCATAAATATTACAACTAAGAAGTTCATCTGCCTTTTCAATTGAAGCGTAAATTTTATTGTCATCATTGAATACACCATCACCAATATTTTGAAGTTGTATTATTCTAAGTCCATCATGAGTATAATCGCTTGCCATAAGATTTGAACCAAATGGTCCACCAGTAAAACTCCATTTTACTTTTTTATTCGCCGTTTCAATTAAGGGTATTTCCACCCACTCCCCATCATTTTCAAACTCCTTGAATCTGTACTTGGGTACTTTTTCTCCTTGTTGGGGAAAGAGGTTTTGCATTAAGCCTTTTTTATGTTCTTTTAGTGCTTCTAATCTTTGGCTGTGAGCTGCTATCACTTCATCTAATGAGGAGAGGCAGGCGGCGATTTTTTGTTGTTCTTGAGCTTTGGGTACTGAGACATTTTCTAGCTTAAAATCTGAATAGTATATGTGCGGTATTCCTGCTCCTTTTACATATACAGAAAAATCAACAGTATTTAAGAGATAGTAAATCCAGTCTAAATGATATTGTTTTTCATTTTTTGACTTTATACATGCTAAAGTTCCAAGAATGGATGAGTGACTTTGACATAAATTAAGTCTACCAACTCCTGACCCATCTTTTACTATTGAAATGTATTTTTCGTTTTGTTGAAAATCGTCAATGTAGCCTACAACACTATCTGCACCATAGACAGGATAACCCTCTGATTTTAATACAAGTTTATTTAAAGCCATATTTGAACTTTCGGAGATAGTAATCTCTTCAAGTAACTTACTTTCCCATTCCCCCTCATTCTCAAACTCAGGAAACCTTAATTCGGGTATCAATTTATTTTTACTCATAAGCTGCTAATCCTGATATGTCTCGCCCTTGGGCTAATTTATTTAATACTGGAATAAGGTCGTTCATTAAAGCCAGTTCTTTATCTCTGCGCTCTTTCCAGCTTAATTCTAATGGAGCCAATAAATCGGTTAGCTTCTCTCCATCAAATATCATTCTTCCCATAATTTGTTCTACAAAGCTTTTTAATGTATTTGCTTCAAGGCCATGTTTGGCTGCCATATCTGCTAATTCCTTATTGTATTTTTCTTCTTTAAAGGTTTCATAACCCACACGCAGATCTTCCACTTTTTGTCCCGTATTCCAGTCGAGGGTATTGATGTACTCCGCTAAATCGTCTTGCTCCTCCATCAAATTAGAGTTAGAGCTCAAAAGACTAATCACCTGCGGCTTGGTCATTTTTTGCTTAGCCGGCTTCTTTTGGGTATTATCCGCAATCAGGTTCATGATATAATCATAATCTATGATAGCAGAAGAGAACAGCACAAATTCAAAATCGAGTTGTTGAATTTCAGGTGGAGCTTTGTCACCCTCTTTTTGCTGACGTTTATAAAACTGCTTAGCAGTTTCTAAATAAGAGCTTCTAAACTCCTGAAAAGTATCGGGCGGTAAAATGGCATCAATCTGTTGCTTCTGCTCCTGATCTAAATCGGTGAACTGTCCCAGTGCTACCTGATGCCGCTGTATTTCCTTAAAATTTTGAATAAAGGCAATTCTTGCAGCATCACCCTTCAAGTTAAAGACTTCCTGCGGAACGCAAGAGAGGTTTTGCTCTTGCATAAATGAATTCAGCTTTTCAACTGCTTTCTTGTACTTCTCCATTACAACAGGTGCAGGTTCTACCAACCATATCTCTCTCGACTTATCTTCATCAATACCAGAGAAAAGGGCTATGGCTTGATTCACAGCCTCCTTTTGAAAGCGAAAATCGAGGATATTACCATGCGGCTTAGTATCGTTCAGCACACGATTGGTTCTTGAAAAAGCCTGGATAAGACCATGGTACTTCAAGTTTTTATCGACATACAGCGTATTCAAAAACTTACTATCGAAGCCAGTCAACAACATATCTACCACAATAGTAATATCAATCTTCTGACTGTGTGGGAGCTCCTTATTAGACCACTTTTGATCTTTGATTCTACGTTGTACATCTTGGTAATACAAGTCGAACAAATTGATATCGTGGTTCGTGCCATACAAACGATTATAATCGTTTATAATCATTTTCAAAGCCGCTTTCTTTTCTTCCGGATTCTGCTTATTATCTTCCTTTTCCTGAGCAAGGTCTTCCTGAATTTGTTGGATATCTTTATTTCCTTCAGCGGGAGGAGAGAACACACAAACAATGTTCAAAGGAACAAAAGTTGGATCCTCAGCATTTCTCTTAGCTTGGTATTCTTTGAAAAGGTTATAGTACTCAATAGCGTTGTTAATGGATGCCGTTGCCAGAATAGCATTGAACCTTCTTGAGTTGGTAGCAGCATCATGCTTTTCAATAATAGCTTCCACTACAGCTTTTTGCGCAATGGGTTCTCCCGGTTTAGCCTGCTCAGCTCCCTTCCCCTTAAAATAATCAATATGAAAGCGCAATACATTTTTATCGTCGATAGCGTTGGTGATGGTATAAGCATGCAACTGCTTTTCAAAAATATCTGCAGTGGTTTTATTGGTGGCGTATTCACCTTCACGAATATTATACGAAGCGTTTTGGTCAAAGATGGGCGTACCAGTAAATCCGAACAGTTGCGCATTGGGAAAAAACTCCTTAATGGCCTTATGGTTCTCACCAAATTGCGATCTATGACATTCATCGAAAATGAAGACCATTCTTTTATTACGAAGCGGCTCTAATCGTTCCTTGTAATTGTTCTTATTAGTACCATCCAGCGCAAGGCCAAGCTTTTGGATAGTCGTCACAATAACCTTATCGGCATAACTAGAAGAAAGCAATCGCTTCACCAAAGTTTCCGTATTGGTATTCTCTTCCACACTACCTTCCTGGAACTTATTGAACTCCTCCCGAGTTTGGCGGTCGAGGTCCTTTCTATCCACCACAAATAAGCATTTTTCAATATCGGGGTTATCCTTCAGAAGAGTAGAGGCTTTGAAAGAAGTAAGTGTTTTACCACTACCAGTTGTATGCCATATATAGCCATTGCCTCTATTTTGCTGAATACAATCGATGATAGCCTTCACCGCATAGATTTGATAAGGACGCATCACCATTAGCTTCTGTTCACTCTCCACCAACACCATGTACTTACTGATCATATTACCCAGGGTACACTTCGTAAGAAACTTCTCCGCAAAAGGTTCAAGGTGGGAGATCTTCTTATTGTTCTCATCGGCCAATTGGTAGATGGGCAAAAATTGCTCATCCGCATTAAAAGCAAAATGTTGGTTGTTGTTGTTGGAAAAATAATAAGTAATGCTTCTATTGCTTACAATGAAAAGCTGCATGAAGCAAAGCAACGTATTGTTGTAACCATTACCCGGTTCGTTTTTATAATCAACAATTTGTTGAAGAGCTTTACGAGGCGATATATCCACCTTTTTAAGCTCAATCTGAACAACTGGTAGTCCATTTATGAGCAAGATCACATCGTACCGCTGGTGGCTGTTTTCGGTATTGATGCGCAACTGACTAATGACCTCATAATCGTTCTTACACCAATCCTTATTATTGACAAGCGTATAATGCAAAGCAGTTCCATCTTCTCGTTGGAAATACTGGTTTTCGCGAAGCAGTTTAGAAGCAGCAAATACATCGGCCGTGATGATTTCTTCCCTCAGCCTAAGGAATTCACTATCTGTCAGCTTAACTTGATTGAGGAATTCGAATTTGGTTCTGAAATTTTGTTCCAGGGATTTTCTATCGACAATATCTGGCCGATAGATATATTTTAATCCCTTTAGCTGTTCAATTAGATGTTCCTCTATTTGGAATTCTTTGTTCATTGGGTGGTTATTGGAAGAGCGAGGAATGAATTGATATTGTAGAATATTTTATAATCGATCATCAACACCAAAAATAAGTCGTTTAGTAATGCTGGAACTTATTCCACTACAGTTGTTTACAGTTATAATTTTTGAAAAGAAACATAAAAATAAATTTAAAGAAAGGTTCCTGCTATGAGTTTCTTGTAAAAGCAAGTCCTTTAAGTAGTTTAATACGGATGATCATCATATGGATTTGATGGTCAGAGTGATTTGTAAGCCAACTAATATATTATTTTTTATATATGTCAACGCAATTTATTATGATATTTGATAACATTAAGATAATATATATAGTTATGGTTATATTTTAATAATTAGTATTTTTGCTACAATGATAAGAATAAGATTTTCAAAATTTCACGACTCGTATAATATTCAACAAGAATATGAGCGTTTATTGGAACGTATCAACCAAATAAACCAACCTGAACACGTTAATTATTTTGCAGAATCAATTTTAGAATTTAGTTCTATTAATACTAAAGAAACTCAAAGTAGGAAGAACTTCTCGTGGCTTACTGACGAGTATTTAACCTTCCAATTAAACAAAAATGAGTATTATAGAAAGGCCAAAAAGTATAAAGTATTAAAGAAAGAACTAGAACAAAAATATTGGCATGCACTAGAAGGTAAAGACCAAACGGTAACTGATGAACTATCATTTAAACTCAAAATTCTTACTGATTTAATAAAAAATATTCAGTATCTACTAAGTAACTACACCGAAGAAGCAAAGCAAGAATTTGACATTAAAGAAATTAGCGCTTATAAATATTTCGATGAAGACGATTTAGGAACACTTAACAATGAAATATGTTTTCTAATTAAAAATGATTTTTATGAGGATAAACATCTAAAATCAATTCTTAGAAAAATAAGTCATTTTTTAAAACTTCTTATAATTGATTTTTCTAATGATATTAGAAAAATGTTCCGAAAGATAATTCAGTTCTTTTTTAAAAATATGGATGATGAAAAATTGATTAATAATTTTTTAGTAAATATTTCTAAGAAATTATTAAACAAATCAATTTTTACTCATGAACAATTACAAAGATATATACGAAAATCTCAAGTCATTATTAGATAAAGAAACTCTTACAGATGATGAGAAGAGATCAATTAAAGATGCATTAGAGCTTCTTAAAGTAGCTAAAAATCGAAATGATGCATTACAAGTAATTAACTTTTTAGCTTCTCTTTTCAATGTAAGCACAAAATTAATTGATACATGAATATTGGTAAGGCAATTAAACAACTAAGAAAACAGCAGGGATTAAGCCAATCCGAATTAGCAAAAGTAACAAATATTACACAAGCTGCATTATCAGGAATTGAAAATGGAAACCGACCTAGCCATGAAACTCTTGCTAACTTATGTAATGCCTTAAAAGTACCAGAATCTTTAATATATGTTTTAGGAATCGAAAGAGAAGATGTCCCCTCAGAAAAAAAGCAGTTGTATGATAGTCTTTTCCCTGTTATTCAGGATTTAATTTTCAAAATTGGAAGCTGAATAATTATAATTAATAAAGCTTCGCTATTCTCAGTCACACTTAAGCATGACAGAGTTAGGATTATCTGCAAAAAATGGGGCGGGCAATAAATGCTATATAATGATAGATTTCGGAAAATCATCTGCAACGTATCGTCAGTTCACCATCATAGTATGAAATAAATATATTCATGAAATATGTATTTACTTGGAATTCTTACGGCAAATAATGAGTTTTGGTATCATAGATCACTCTTTTCTATATTGGCTTATCGGAGCTTTTATTTTTTAAATATTAGCTGTTTTTAGTACAGCTTTTCTCTGCGTTGGGTAAACAAGCTCTTTTGTAATTTATTCTGTGCTGGTATTATAGTGCCAATTGGAAATGTACTTGCTTTTGGGGCAGGCCTTTTTCCTTGTGCTTCATAAATAATGATATAATAAGTTCCATACCTACAACAACTTTAACGATATCCCTTATTTCTCTGCCAACTGAAATTTTGAAAAAGGGTTGAAATAGCAAATCAAGTCCACCATAAATAATTACTTATGTTTGTCTGTATTACGCTTTTTTATTGTAATCTAAAACTAATAAAGCGAAATAATCCTGTTAAGCTAACAAACAGCTAATATCCGTATTGCATAACCAACAAAAAGATAAATACAAAAATTTGATTGCGGCAAATTAGTTACTCTTTCCATAGTCCAACACTTTTTGTTCTTGCCTCATGTTGAAGTTTCACAAATTCATCTACATACTTAATATTAGGTGGCACTGTTAATATCTTTGCAAAACCATTTTTTAACAATTCTGCATTTACAAAAGTCCCATCCTCCAGGTAAACATAGGCAAGTGTTCTGCCATATTGATCAGTGGGGCTTATGTCATATTCCAATCGTATTTTTTTACCTATTAATAGATTAGTCAAATATTCTTTTGATTCTTTACCAAAATGGCCAATTTCTTTCTTAAATGTCTTGCGTGATTCGGGTGCATCTACACCAATTAAACGTATTTTTAATTCTTTACCTGATTCATCAACAGCCCAAAAGGTATCACCATCAACAACCTTTTTTACTACCAAAAATTCGTCTTTATGAAGAGACGAACTGGTTATTACTTTGGGTTTTCTCTCTCCGCTACCTGAATTACAAGCGGTATAAAAAAATGAAACTAGTAATATAAATGCGATAAGACGTTTCATTACTCAAAAGTAATTTCACCTTTATTATAATCAATAGTTACCTTACCAAACTGAGCAAGCGCAGACTGTCCAAACAATAATGGTGCATCCATATTATGAACAATTGATGCTTGAACGTTTGAAAGTGTTTTATTTCCAATTTTTACAGTTTTTAAATTAATAATTGTGCCCTCAGATATACTACCGTCAGCAATTTGAAATTGTTGTGTTCCTAAAAAATCATCATCTGTTAAGGTACCTTGCTTGTATAAAAATATTGCTTCCGTTAGTGAAATAGTAATATCTGATGCCCCGGTATCAAAAATGAAAAACATTTTAGAAGCATTAATTTCAATTGGAACTTCATAAACCCCATTTTTCTTGTTCATTTTCACAACCGTTTTACCGTTCCATATCCGCTCTGAACTATTTGAATGTTGAATAACTCTTTTCTCTTCATTACTGGAATTAGGCATACGTCTACCTGACTGGCTACATGAGACTATAAATAATAGAAATAGCAGGTATATAATTTTCATTCAATTTTTAATTTCACCTATTTTGGGAACTATCTGTATTAAAATTCGTTGGTTTTTATATTCTTCTTTATATGGGAAACGCCCAATTCCCTCCGTACCTGAACCTGCAACTTGTACTTCACAAACTGCCGGGTCTAAAACAATATTTCTTTTTTGCCATAATTTTAGAACAGCCCAAGCCCGTTTGTAACTTAATGGAAAATTGTCGCTAAAATTATCGTTTGAAGCCATCCCCTCTATTATTACTACATATTTGATATCTTGACGGGCATATTTCGATTTAAGGCTGTCTATCAAACCACGAATTGAGTTACCAACTTTAACTAAATATTGATCGTCTTTTGGCTTTATGATGTCTTTTCCTTTTTCGAACTCAACATTTTGGACAAGAGAGAATCTCTTATAAATTGAATCATATTGAAAATACTCTTTCGGCAATTCTTTAACTGCTGCTTGAATTTCCTTAATTTTATTTAGCTGCTGTTCTGTTGCTTTTTGTTGGTTAGTAAGCTTTAAGTAGGTTAAAACATATAAAACCAACATAATAAAAAACAAACTTGTCATTAAATCAGTAAAACTTGGCCAAAAAAAATCTGAACCTTTACCTTTCATTATTTAACTAGATTTAAAAAGGTTCTTAATTGATGTTGTGATTCTTTTTGTCCTACTACTAAAACTTTGCTTTTCGAGTTGTTCCAGAACAGCTATTGACCTTTCCATATTTTTATTTAGCTCATCAATTGACTGTTTCAATCGTTCACCTTGTGAAGCTGAACTAAATTTAAACTGTGAAAGATCAGACTTTAATGTTGCTAGATGTTCAAGATTCCCAAGATTGGTTTTACTCTCTGATAAAGCTCTTTTCAATAAATCGGTCTCATCAACTGTAAATTGTTTAACCGCTTCACTCGAGTTTTGTATATGTACTTTAAGCTCTTTAAATGTTTCAGAAATTGAATGGCCAACATCAGCTACTGCATTAGATGTAAATTCTTTATGTTCTTGAAGATTACTAAAGTGAGCTGATAAAAATTCCATCAAAATCCGACTTTGACTCAAATTATCCTGAAGATTATCTGCAATCTTTTTAAAATTATCTGTTCTTACTAATAGTTCATTCGTTCTACTTAGAATGCTTTGTGAATTTTCAACAAATTGTGTAACATTTGTCAAATAGCTATTGAACTTTTCAAATTGACCTACAGAAATATCTAGTTGCTTTAAAACTGCAACATTGTACTTTGTCATATCTGAAACTTTTGCCTTATCAATGGCATCAAGTAATTCTTTTTGCTCTCTTATTGCCTTTCTACTTGAATCGAAAATTCCAGAAAGACCACTTAAATTGTGAGTAAACTCGTTATTAAATTTTAATAGATTCCTTTGAAGTGATACTAATGTAGAGGCAAGCCCTTCATTAATTAATGGAAGTAATTCAATTTGAACGAAAGTATAGAATTCATTTTTCCTTGCTTCGCTAAAAGACCTGGATCCTTTAAATATCCACCCAGAATGGATAATTGTAAAGAACAATCCAACAAAACTAGCAATCATTGCAATTTTCACCCCCCCAATCAATAACCCAATACCTTCATTGAGTTTTATATCCATTGTTGTTGTATCTCCTATTACTATTCCCATTTCAGGCATATTGAAAAGTCCGATAACAATTCCAATCATTGTTCCCATTAAGCCCAAATAAAGTGGAATACCAACTGATGAATTTATATCTTCTTCAACTGAGTCAATGTTACGTTCAACAATGTCTTTGATTAAATTAAAATCTGAGGCTGCGCCTCGGTTTCGAATTAGATAACTATTTGTTGATAATAGTATTTTTTCGAAAACGTAATTATTCTTATCATCACTCTCTATGATGTTTACTTCTGTTTTTTCTGTGCTAATATAATTTTGATTTTCTAGAAATAATTGATCTGGACTTTCGCTATCGCTATGCTCATCCGTGACAGTATACACTGGTGAACCTACAGTACTTTTTTTGTATGAATTGATATTTGCAATAATTTCTTTTGGCGATAACTTTTCAAAGTCAATAGTCGGAACAGGAATTTTTACAACTCGCAACGAATTAATAGCGGGGATAATAAATTTGAAAATACGAATTTGATTAAATGTTCTTACAAAAACATAAATCTGAACTGCTACAATAATTACTACAAGTAATATTTCAATGCTCTCAATTTTCATACCTAATTTTTGCTTTTTTATTTCTATCTACAACCCATTTACCGTTCTGTAATTCCGCCTCTCCTTGCTCAACAGTTGTTATGCGTGTTGCTCTTGGATTAAACGCATTTGTAGCATCACAAACGGGGTCAATGTTTTTATCGGGATATTGCAAGGCAAGTCTTGCTGAAGCATCTTTTTCATCAATCTGAAATTTCGCCCTATTGTTTGCAATTTTTGTAAAACGGTAAATGGTTGCACCGTCTTTGTAAAAAGAAGATGCCGAGCTTTCATTGAAACTTCCATCAGAATTTGGTGTTGAAAGGAAAAAAGATTCCGACTTCACTTCTGGTTGCTTTGATTCTTGATAGGACGGCTGCGTGTTTAGTGCTATGTTACTTGAAATAGGATTTGAAGGCTTTAACTGTGCTTTAATATTTTCAACTTGTGACTCCAATTCTTTGATTTGTTTTTTCGCATCTCTTAATTCTTGTGAATTAAAAGATTCACTACTGGGCACTGCACTGCCAAATCTGCTTTGGTCATGAATTAGTTGTCGTAATCTCTCACTTTTTAGAATTTCGGGCATTAAATCTTCATATGAAACTCGCTTTCTTAAACTTAATATTATTGCGATAACACCAAATAAAATTGAAATTATAATTAGATAATCACTAAGTCCTCCTAAAAGGCCTTTATTAACTTTAGCACTTTTCTGATTTAGTTCAAGTGTTTCAACTTTATTTTGTAGCCTACTTACTTCAGAACTTATATTTGAGTATTCTAAATTTTGTTGTGGATTGTTTTCGTTAAGTATATTAGGAAAATTAACTTTTAAATTTTTTTTGTAAGCTTCGAACTCTGGTTTGCCTTTTCTTTTTTCTGCAAAAGAAAAAATCGCTTTGTACTTAACCTTGTCAGAGAAAATATGCTCTGACAGAAATTTAACGACTTCATCTTTTCTCCAATTTTCCTTGTACACTTTCTTTAAGCTTTCAACTTCATTTGATAGAGAAAGTGTTTTGTCAATTTTAAAGGAAGTCAAAAATTGATTTATTTGTGCATAGTCAGTCGTTTCACAAGGACATTTCATTTGAAATTCGGAAATATTTTTGTCATCTTTCAATGAAAGTTCAACAGTTCTACAATTAAGAAAATCAACTGCTTTTTCGTAAGACTCTTTGCTTATCTGTGCTTGTATAATTCCGAAAAAATACAGCGCTGTAAAGAGCAATAATATTTTTTTATACATATTAATTATTTACTGGTGTTAACTGTGATAAATGGTTTGAAAGATTATTAATTGCACCGATTAACGGATAAAAGAAAAGTGTTTCTTCGATCTCTTTGTCGCCCGTTACAATTTCATCTAACTTTTTATTGAATTCTAACCCTTCTTCTAAGTAGTCTCTCAAATGCTTGCTTAATTCATCTTTGAATATTTCAAGCGATATGGAAGTTACATTGAAATAATCGGCAAAACTAAATTGATTGTTTAAGTTGAAAAAAAAGTTATTGAATTCACCAACATATCTTGCAATATTTGCTTTTGCTATTTCGTCCAACTGGTCATAAGTAAGTTTCTCTACTCCATTTATGCAGGTATGTGTTGCTTTTATAGTGCGAATATCAATTGCCAAATCTTCTGCATTTAACATCAAACCGCCTTTGCAAGTAACTTCTTTCGGCATTTCTTTTTCAGTTTCAATACTCAAACCATCGGTATCAAATTTATGATTGTAAACATATTCAAAGATAGTTTTCGAAAGTTTTGACAATATTTTTAAGTCTGATGTAATTACGTTTAGCACTTTTGAACCTGTTCCGCTAAAAACAATATGTTTAGGCAACTCAATTTGTTTTTGTTTCATCAAGTCGGCAATGTGATAAATGATAGCAGAATAGAAGTATATGAAAATGATTTTTAGGTCTTCGTCATTTGCTAGTAATGAATTGTATGAAAATAATTTTTTATCCTTTATTTTAGGATTGTTCTCAATAGAAAAGAAAAAAGCATTAATGTCTTCTGTTTTGTTTTTCTCTTTTATTGAAGAAAGAACTTTAGCTAAATCACTAAGTTTATTAGTTGCTAATAAATTTTCAAAATAAGGGAGATATTTACTTATTAATCCATTTGAACTTGCTGCACCATATTCACTAAATCCGTCTCCGAAAATTGCATTTGCTGCAAATTTGAATGAAGTCATAAGCAACGGCTTGTTTTGCTGGAAAACAACAACATCTGTGGTTCCTCCACCTATATCAATGGACACAACTGGTTTAAATGAACCGCCTTGCAATTTGTTTGTACCTTTGAAATAGTAAAAGGGAGCTAATGATTCTGTTATACCAACCGCTTGTTGTGTTGGATTGAAATATAAATTAAACAATTCGTTCCAAGTGCTCTCCAACTGAGATTTTCTTGCAGGTTTCATACTGGAAGGATAGAACCAAACTAACTTTGTTTGAGATAAATTGCCTCTGTTGAATAAAACTTTGTTACGCAATAGCATCATGATTTTTTCAAAATAAGCTCTTACACGTTTTTCATTACCCTTTTCTTTTTTTGCCCATTTTAAATTAGTTTGTACTTTATCTCTTTCAGGAACTCTTTCGTAAATAAAAGGAATGTTGAAATCTGCAAGCGTAAATGTTTCTGTTTCAATGTTCAATGAATGATTTTCAGCAATAACTGTCCTATGTGGGAATTTGAATTCAGATTCATTTCCAATGAGTTGTGGCACAAATTCGTGTTCAATTAACTCTCGTATAGCAATAGCACCATAATCTCCAAGTTTTTCTTTTGTTGGATGAAATAATGAAGCTATTTGCACATCATCAGCTGTAATATCAAAAGTTTTTGGAGAACCGTTTCCAATCTTGTATTCAATATGTGTATTTGTAGTTCCAAAATCTATTGCAAAACTAAATATCTCATTACCTTGAGAATAGGGTTGCCATTTTGGAATAATTATACCAGTTGCCCCAAAAGCAGTTACATTTTTGATTTGTATATAATCAAATTCTTGGTTAAGAACATAATATTGAGTGCCTGGCTCTAATGAATCGGATATTTTTTTCCTTCTTACTTTTTTCGATCTAACTTCAACAGTATCTTGTTGGGTATTAGAAAAAAACTTTAAATCATAATCAGAATTTTTTTGAATACCAGCAACATCCCTGTCTACTAACTGTATTCTGTAGTAAGCTTCAATGTCCGGATTGTTTGTTTTGATAAAAGGGAAAAGTGTAACTCCAAACTGATGTTCGACAATTACACCTCTGTTTTGTTCTTCATTGGGCTTGTCTGATGTTTGATAATACATTCTCTCAAACGATATGTATTCGCCTTGTTTTGCAACAGGTACTTTTAGAATAACTTTTACTGAACCATTTCCTCCTTGCACCATTTCAATTTTTGGTTTATTGTGCAATGAACTTAGCAAATCATCAGAATCAAAATAATCAAAAAACTGTTTTTTGAAAGGTAGAATGTAGCCCTTGGAGTCGTCCCCAACTTCTATATTCACATTGCCATCAAAGAACTTGTCTTTATTGATTGGATAAACCAAACGTATTAAATATGGCTCCAAAAAGTCACTTACTGTTAAATACGGGTACTGAATATTTACGCCTGGCAATCTGCGTTTTTCTAAAACCGTTTCGTTGTCGGAAAATGGAATTTTAATTGTATTGTCCCAGTTGTCGTTAGCATATCTGAAAGGCTTGTTCAAATTATTTTGCAATACAAGGGGTTTTAATTCTCCTCTGTATTTTGATGATTGAATAATGAAATCGCTAACAATAATTGAATTAATAATGTCTTCTTTCTTGCGCTTTCGCAATGCAACTCCAATTACTTCGACAATGTCGCCTGTAACTCCAGTGTCTAATTCAGAATAATTAGTTGCAAAAGATGTAGAACTCAGATTTTTAATTTCCTGATATAATTGAGGATTTTCTGTATCAAGTATTTTCAAATTCTTTTCTAAATATTCATGTACAACAATAAGGCGTTGAGACAATATCGGATTAGATTTGAAAAGAAGATAGAAATACTTTTGAAACTCCGAATCTCTCTCGTAAAGCGGTGTATATTCATCATCAAAAGTAATATCGTTTTTTGTCAGTTTAATTTGGGCGTGGCTCAAATCATTTGCTGTTGCAAAAAACAAAGTAGCTGGCGAGGTACAACCAATTATTTTGTGATTGTATTCAACTAAATAGAGGCGTTTAAGTAAATCAAAATTGTAAGATTCTTTATCTTGTTCTAAATACAACTCCAATGTCTCGGCAAGTTGTCTGTGTCCTTTATTGGAACTGGTTTTCAGTTTTTCAATTTCGGCTTCTTTGTCCCAAACAATAATTTTCATTTTGTCCTTAATACTGTCAATGTTGAATAGCATTTCAGCAAGGTCTAAGGCATCAGAAACTAATTTTTCATCGTCTTTTCCCGAAACAACATTTCCGTCTTTGGTGTATGCTTTCAAGTTGGGTGACTTGGCAATGTTTCTAAATGCAGTTTTTACCAAATCAATCCTTGCAAAAGGGCTTGGAATAGCAGTAGGTAATGATATTTCGCTACCTCCTTCAGGGTCCTTAATTGATTCAATCTCTTTATCAGAGTATGCATCAGATGTAAACCAATGCGAACCACTTTTTTTTGTATATCCAAATATTTTACTCATACTCTCTTAGTTTTTTAATCCAAATTTTGAAGTAAGAATTTCTTCTGTGGTGTCAAAGAAAAGTTTAATTAGTTTTTGTTGGGCTGAACTATATGTTTTGCCTTTTGATTTTTTACTAAGCTGATTGTCAAACTCGCTAAAGTCAAATTTTGATTTAAAGATTTTACCGAATGTACCTGTTCTGTCTTTTATTACTACATCAACGGTAGACTCAAGATTAAAAGGAGCAAATGCTCGTCTATTGTTTGACATTTCTTTCAACCACTCTCCAAAAGATGAAAGAAACTCCGAAACATTTGTTCTATAAAATGTATCGTCTGTGAACTTTTTATTTATTTCAGGCTTGTCAGTACTCCAAGCTTCTTTTTCTATTGCGGACAGTAAATGTTCGTTCATATATTTTCTGAACAAAGCAAACTGTGAAAGTCGTAATGCAAGCTTTCTTTCGGTATACTCTTCAAGATCTGAAAATTTGATCATATCGGAATCATTGCGGATAGCAAATTCTTTGTAAATAGGGCTTAATGCTTTTCCTCCGGATGTTTCCAATACTCTGTCAGGTGTTTCTAAAAAGTCAATGATTGCAATAGCCGAAGCCATTTCTACAAAATGAGCATCATTTTTTTGTCCGTTATCACCAGGGTCATTTTTATAAGGCTTTCCACTATAATCATCTGCAATGTAGTATAGTGAATTAATTGAATTGTTTCCAGTTACGTTGTCTTTGTAGTAATACAATGCTGCTTTTGATTTTGCAATGAAGTCAGATTTTTGAATTGGGCTGTCGTTGTCTTTCTCAATATTGAAATAGGGCAAAGCAGTTACAGCACCAATTTTTGCATCTTGTAGAAATCCTTTACCGTCAATATTGCGGTTATTCATTGCATCACGTATATTTTTCAAAATGGTAGGAAAACCTGCTGCACCTGTACCACCAAAAATCGAACTAACAATAAAAACTCTGTCACCATCATTGAAGTTTGATGCAAATTCTTTAAACTCGTGGGAATCTTTGAACTGGTTTAAAACTACGCTTCCAATATTTGGATTACCGACAAAACCAATATCCATTTCAACATCTAATAGATTTACTTCTTCGTGTCGTTTATTAATTGATTTGCCGGAAAACAAAATATCGGTCAATGCTTTATTAGCATCATCAAGCTGATTAAAGTCAATATATTCTTTAAATTTTTTTCCGCCAACTTCCTGTAAATTGAAAGTGAAACTTCCAGAAAGGCGGTTTGAAGCCACTAAATTATTTAGCGTTGTAATTTTAGTATTGAAAAATCCATTTTCTAAACCCACTTCATTTGAAATAGTTTGATAGTTGCCAAGCAATCTTTCTGTCCGTTTCAAATCTTCATTGGATTTATGCGGATCTATGATTATTGGAACAATTTCAAACTCTTTTTCCGAGTTAGGTTTTATTCCTGATGCAAAAAGCATAGTCAAAGATTTCAAAACCCTTGAACCTGTACCTCCTATTGCGAATACAAATAAACGTGCCATTTTTATCTCTTTATTAAGGTTTCCAAAAAGTTGTTTTTCTGCAATTTGTGCTAAATCTTCTTATCAATGGATTCGTTGTGATGATTATAAAGAATATAAAACTCCAAATTGCGTTCGAAAGTCCGAAGCCTATACAATCAGAAATATTAAGATTTAATTGGCTACAAAAGTCACCTGCATTTAATGTGTTGAATGGTACAGTAAAAGCTATTAGGAAGTTTAAGCAAAATATAAGCAAAGCCATAATCCACCAATGGTGCTTCTTATTAAATTTTGTTGAATCGTAAATGTGGTATTGTATGGCATAAAATAATGTTGTTGAAATAAGCATTGAACAACCAATAATTGTATACCAAGGAGTGCCAATATAGTCGGTACAGGTAATGTCCCAACCTCTGAGCTGGTCTCCCATATCAGTTGAATAGAGAGGCATAAGTCCAAACCATTCATATAAACTTGCGAAAATATCTTTCATATTACTTTACTTTTTAATTGTTATGCTAATTAAATGTATTGCGTTTGCATGTGATTTCGGATAGAAGGCACCACTAACACCTTCAATCAAATATTGTAAACCAAAAGTTTTTTGTTGCTGACTTTCATCTATCAAAATACCTGAATCGTCAATTGATGATGAGTCAAAAACCCAACTTGGTGTTTTGCCAACTATCTCAATTTTCAAATCTTCTTCTATTAATTCACTTGTTTCCAGCTTGAGTAAATGTGTAAAACCTGAGAGTGAAGTAGCGTTTTTGTCCGTAATGATTTCGACTGAGAGTTTATATTTATTGTTGCTCAAAATATAATTATTGGTATCCCTAAAGAAGTTGGCATCTTGCAAGCTTTTTGAGAAATCAACAGCTATATTGAAACGAAACTTTCCCTTATTTTGACTGTCTTTTGAAGGGGTAGCATCTTTTATTATTGTTGCAGCTTTTTCAAGGTTGAATTCTCCAATCCTAGGTTGAGATTTCAAAATTTTATAAGTTACTAAATCTGATGTTGGTTTTTGAAATACTATCATATTTTTATACCCTCTATCAATCTCTTCTAACTTTTTGCTACTGAGTATTGATTCAATTTGCTTTTTTGAACCTATAAACCATATATAAAATGGCCTTGATATTTCATTTGGAATATCAATTGATTTATTGTTTTTGTCAAAATAGGCACCTTTGAATTTTGCATCGATCTGGAGGATAATAACAGCAAGGTCAGAATTTCTATTTATTATTTCAGTAGCGAAGTTTAAGTAAATACCTTGTTTCTGTTCCGCAAGATACATAGTTGCATTTGGTTTACTTTTGCCTGGTGAATACACGCAGTCTGAAATGAATACACTTAGATTCCTGTCGTTCGAATTGTAAAGACATCTTTTTATCAACTCATTAATATCTGATTCACCAGTTTTCCCCTTTGATAATTTTGAAAAAGAGGCTGGATTCAAAATATTTTTAAAATTTTCAACATCATTATTTGATGCATTCTTATAAAGAAGCTGGTCATTCTTGTTAATTAGAAATAGATTTAGGCTGTCTTTATCAACAAACAACTTTAATCGGGTGAGCAAACTATACACTGAGTTTTTAAATTCAGTATTAGGGTCATTTAAGTAACCGTTCATACTCCCTGAATTCTCAAGATAAACATTGATGTTAAAGCCTTTTTGGTTTTTATTTGTTTCAGGTTGCCAAATATCATTGGCTGTTAAGCCAATTTTTTTCGCATTGAAAAACTTAACCAAATACGAAACAACTTTCGTGTTGTCAATTTCACCTCTCTCATTTTTGAACTGTTGAAAGCCTCTATCGTCAGAATCCGAAATTTCAATTAGTAATTTTTGGTATTCCCCCTCATCAATGCGTTTGTCGTTGTTCGCAAATGCCAGTGCTTTTTCGTTGAATGGACCAAATTCCGATTTACAACTTGTCAAAATCAGAATCAATGCTGTTATAAGAAAATGTATTTTTTTCATCTATTCTAAATTAAGCTTTCTAATATAAGGAAATAACCTTGAGTCATGCGTTGGCCAAAAAAGACTCTTTTGATTTTTCGAAGTGCCGTTTTGTGTGTTGGGCAAAACCAAATATTCTATTTGTACGGCCAGGTAAAATCGTTTGTAAATAATTTCGGTGTTTAAAATAAAAAACAGAAGCGCTGGCATTTAGGTCGGCGATCTTATGGTTCATTTGTCCCAGAATTTTATATTCAATTCTTTCTTCCACTCTTGTTGTTTCATTTTTGGCTTGCAGGAAATTTTTTAGGGAACTTACCAAATCATTTAAAAACTACACTTTAATGTAAGCACTTCATCCGGCATGACACAAAGGCTGTTTCTTCAATCGACTTTCTATTTTCAATCGTGTCATTCTTTCCTTAACCATCCCAAAATTTGTTTATTTTTTATTTCCCAATTTTCATATTGTTTTTCAAGTATAAATGTTTCTCTTGATTTACCATATGGACCTGGATTTTGTTGAATTATTTCAATTTCATTTTCTATCACGTTTGAGATAATTGCAACGTGACCATATTTATTAAGTATCGTTCCGTCAAAGATTATAAGGTCGTTACTCCTTGGTTTGCTATTACTTGGGTTTGTGAACTGAGTAAGATTTCTTTTTTTATTTTTTTGCCCGTCTTTTAAAGAACTGTCAAAAAAGTCCTTTGCGTGTCCATAACTGTCGGGCATTTTGTGACTCAAGTGTTCATAGTAATACCGTTTTACAAATTCAACACATTGATATTTTAAACCTAAGTTGTACCCCCCTGATGTAGTATTTCTACCTATTACATTATCAACACCACCGTTGTAATAAACATAAACTCCATTCAAACTGTCAATTCGTTGTCCAACAGATAAATTTTTATTGAAGTTAAATCTTTTAAAACTCCAAAATACACCAAAACTCAAAATAAAGAGTCCGATTAACAAGTATGCCCTACTTTTACTTTTCAATTTTTATATCTTAATTTTTTCTCATTTTTTTACTAACGCATAACGGACAAGTATATGCATATTTGCGTGGTTTTAATGCACTAAGGATTCAAGATTGCATATTCAATGTTATGGGCTGGTTTTCTTTATTTTAACCAGTCAATTCTTTTGGATTATGACCCCATTTGTTATTTCCTTGTTGACTGTCTGTCACCAATAAAACGAATAACCAAATTGCTCCGACTAAAGGTATTAGGACAATAAAGAACATCCATCCACTTTTTCCAACATCGTGTAAACGTCTTACTGCAACCGCTAATCCTGGAACAAGTACTGCAAGTACATACAAACTATAAAACATCCCATAACCCAATTCTGGACTTGCAGTTCCGACAACATTATCAATAATCATTGCGACTATTGCAAAAATCATATTGAATAGAACAAACATCCAATATTCCTGTCTTCTTGCTCTTCCACTAAAGTCAGCGTACTGTTTTAAACATTTTAAATACCAGTTCATAGTTTCTCCTTCTTTAAGTTTTCCTACTCATAAGGCTTTTCGGTTTTGCCCCTTATTTTTCTGGTCTCTAGACTCCACTTTTTATTTTTTGTCAATCAGCATAAAGTATCAAACCAAATTATCGGTGGTTCTCTTGCGCCTGTTATGCCGCTCCTTAAACTTGCCCACAACCCGTGGCATTTATGCTGTTGGGACTTCATATATTCGTCGCTCACAGGAACAGCTTCAGAACGATAAAAGACATTATTCGTCAGCCCCAATAGCACATATGCTTTTGTTGTGTGATCGTCTTTCTTATCCACGTTGATAATTCCAGATTAAGTTGTCAAGATGTCTTGCACTTAAATGCTTGTAACCTTTCATTTTTAAATCTTCAACCGTCTGTCTAACCAAAATCAATGCATCATTTGCTGATAGCGCCAAACCAGTTGCGTCTTTTATAAAACCTAAATCATTCTGTCAGGTTTGATTTGGTCTTTAGAACCAGTCAACATAAAAAATATTTCAATGAAGTCCCACTGCTTTGTCCTGGAATTCTTTTTATGCAGTCCTCAAAAGTTTCGTTATCAATTAGCCTGGGAACGTCTTGATAGTATTCAACGCCAAAGCCTTTGATGATTTTTAAAAATCTCACACAAGCGTCTGCTTTCAAAATTCCATTTGTCGTAGAAGTTCTTTGCCTGTTTTTGAAAATATCTGCAGCTAAACTATTTACGTCAATGTCTTTAATGAGGTTGTAAATCTCTGAAACAAATTTTTGCATTTCGATTGGCGGGATTTGTCCATGTACATTATGTGCAAGTGTCAAATCAAAATGTTTGCAAAAGCGGTTTAAAGCATTTAATACTGCTTCATATTTTGTGTTAATCGAAAAGATTGAATTCATTACACAAAATGGTACTGAAGAAAAATAATCTTCAAATTGATCTGCCTCGTCAAGCTCTAAGTTATCAATGCAATACTTGAGAAATTTCTTATTATCCATAATCTAGGTATTGTCATTAAAGTGGCACACAACTCATAAATACAGGCCTTAAAAATCCATTTTGTCGTATGGAATATTGTAGTAAGTCTATGACTTGTCGCTTAAAAAAAATGTTTATTAAAGAACCCGACCTCCTGATAATCTTATCTATATTCACTGCAATCATTATGCAAAGCTTCGCTACTCTCACTCACATTTTCTTATGAGTAAGCATAATTATATCTGCTAAAATATTGGGGCGGGCAGTAAAAGTTATGTCATGATGGATCGCGGCTAATCATTCTGCAACATATCGGTAAGTGCACCATCATGGCACAAATAAATTTATTAATAAAACCTCATATCTTACTCAAAAGGGTTAAACATTTTTTAAAAAATCTAACTTCGTTGAGCATTGATGCCAGATAACTTCAACATAAATAAATTAACCAATAAGGTTCCTGTTATTCCTATGCTATATTTACTTCAAATACTATAAAACCTAAAGCTCAACTTATTGAACAGCCCTTTAAGCCCCCAACTTGGGGGCCTAGTAGCGAGGAGCAGATTTGAACTGCCGTCCGCCCCGTCAGGGGCGGATATGAATC
>JAKRSC010000031.1:67523-101201 GCA_022402565.1 Hydrotalea sp.
AAAAACAAACCCCCTATCCGGGGGCTTTGTAGCGAGGAGCAGATTTGAACTGCCGTCCGCCCCGTCAGGGGCGGATATGAATCCGTTTGCCCTAGCTATCAACCCACCAAAAACAAACCCCCTATCCGGGGGCTTTGTAGCGAGGAGCAGATTTGAACTGCCGACCTTCGGGTTATGAATCCGATGCTCTAACCAACTGAGCTACCTCGCCATTGATGTTCAAATGGGGTGCAAATATAGTTGCTTTCGCGGAAATGAATAATCTAGTAAGAGAAAAGTTTTTCTAATCGCTCTGCAACCTTGGCCGCAGTCGGTAACATGGCTTTTTCTAAGTCCAAATGAATAGGTACTGCTGGTAAGTTCAATGCCCCCATTACTTCAACTTTGGCATCTAAAAAGTGATAACAATTATTTGAAATACGAAGAGAAAGCGCTTCTGCAAAAGAATTATTTTGCTGCTCTTCACTCAATACCAATACTTTATTATGTCGTCTAACACTAGCAAAAATCGTTTCTTCATCTAATGGGAATAAAGTTCTTAAATCCAACACTTCTACCCTTCCTGGGAACTTCTTGGCAGCAGCTTTCGCCCAATAAACACCCATTCCATAAGTGACTATCAATACTGTATTCCCTTTTCTTACTTCTTCTGAATCAGCTTCTAACAATACATTGGCCTTACCCAATGGTAACACATAATCCTTTTCTGGCTCAATGGTTTTGGCATCATCCGTCCCAGGTACCTTGCTCCAATACAAACCTTTATGCTCTAGCATAATAACCGGGTTTGGATCGAGGAATGCAGCCTTCATTAAACCTTTCATATCTGCTGCATTGGATGGATAAACCACCTTAATACCCTTAATGGTCAATAATGTGCTTTCAATACTGCCACTATGATAAGGACCACCACCGCCATAAGCACCAACAGGTACACGCAAGAGCATTTGTACCGGAAACTTTCCATTCGATAAATAACACGACTTACTAATCTCGGTTACCAATTGGTTAAACCCGGGATATATATAATCACCAAACTGTACTTCTACAATCGGCTTCATACCCACAGCACTCATACCAACTGTAGAACCAATGATATATGCTTCTTGAATGGCTGTATTAAATACCCTGTGATCTCCAAACTTATCGGCCAATGTTGCAGCCTCACGAAATACCCCTCCCAACCTTCTTCCTACATCCTGTCCATATAAAATGGCCTGCGGATGCTCTTCCATAATTTCCTCAATGGCATGCAGTGCTGCATCTACCATCATCACTTTCTCACCTGTTTTTGGAACACGCTGCCCTTTCTCCTCTTTCACAGGTGTAGGCACAAACACATAGTCTTCTACTGTTTGAATGTCTGGTTCTATTGCAGCAAGAGCTTTGTTGAAATGATCTTGCACATATGCCAACACATTATTTTCTACCTCATTCAATTGAGTTTCTGTATAACCAATATTGGTTAACAATAACCTTAGTTTAGGAATTGGATCATACAACCCATGACGCAATAAATCCTCTCTATTCCTGTAAAACTCTTTCCGCACACCACTTGTATGGTGACCTAATAATGGAACTTTAGCGTGTACCAGCACCGGCCGGCGTTCTGTTCTGGCGTATTGTACTGCTTCTTGCATGGTCTCGAAACTTTTCACAAAGTCGCTACCATCGCATTGCAAACGTTTCATGCCTTTGAAGCCCGCTGCGTATTCGTAGGCATTTGTACACCTGAACTCTTCACCGGCGGCACTGATACTCCACTGGTTATCCTGGACTAAATAAACTATTGGTAATTGTTTGAGCGTAGCAAACTGAAATGCTTCACTCACTTCTCCCTCAGTAACACTTCCATCTCCCAAAGAGCAAACCACCACAGGTAGCTCTCCGTTTTCGCCTTTTCTTAATGTATTGGAATGATACCTTTCTAAAAATTGAACGCCTTGTGCCAATCCAGTGGTTGGAATGGCTTGCATTCCTGTTGCACTGCTCTGATGAATAATGGCAGGACGATTGGGATCTTTGCTACTAGGATGACAATAATATGAGCGCCCTCCTGAGAATGGATCATCGCGCTTTGCTAATAATTGCAGCATCAATTCATAAGGCTGAAACCCTATGCTAAGCATAATGCTGTCGTCTCTGTAATATGGACTAACCCAATCGCAAGCATGTAACTGTAAGCCTGCCGCTATTTGTATAGCTTCATGCCCCCTAGAGGTTGAATGCACGTATTTACAATCCTGACGGTTGGCTTCGTATGTTTCGCTCATACTTTTAGCCATTACCATCAGCCTGTAGGCATGCATCAATATGTCTGGCGTCAGGGTCATTAACAGTTACATCATTTTATTTCCAATTCAAATAAGCGTTCATCTTCTATAAATCCTTCCAATACATCACCAACTACACATTCGCCCACACCAGCTGGAGTTCCTGTAAAAAGGAGATCTCCAATGTTGAGGGAGAAATAGGATGATATATGAGAAATAATGTGATTAAAAGGATAAATCATGAGGGATGAATCTCCCTGTTGCACCACTTCGCCATTTTTTCTGAGTGTAAACAGAAATGGCTTTTTCAAACGCTCCAATTCTAAAGGAATCCATTGCCCAACAATGGCTGAATTGTCCCACGCTTTTGCTTTTTCCCAAGGAAGACCTTTGTTCTTAAGCTCACTCTGCACATCCCTAGCCGTGAAATCAATACCAACCGTTATGGCATCTACATACTTATCGGCTTGCTTTTCAGGCACATATTTGCCGTTTTTTGCAATCCGCAACACTAATTCAATTTCGTAATGTAACTCGTTTGAAAACTCAGGGTAATAGAATGGACTATTAGCCTTCAGCAAGGCTGATTTGGGTTTCATGAAAATAACAGGCTCCTCCGGAATGGCATTGCCTAGCTCCTTTGCATGATCGACATAATTTCGGCCGACGCAAAAAATTTTCATAGTACGAGGTTTAATAAGCCCTAAGACGCCTCAAAAATTGGGTTTGGGATACGGAAAGGCGACTTAATGGTTTATTTCACCACATATAACTACCCCTATGTATATTTTATTGTGTGAAGGTTAAATTATTTACTCGGGCCATGGCTTGCTGAATGCCCATAGATGCCCAATTTTCAATCACTTCTATGCAATGTTCTGCCTTTTTTTGAACCACAGGCTGCTCTTCTTGCAACCATTTGCCTAAAACAAATTCGGCTTGTTTTCCTTTGGGATATTGATTTCCTATACCAAATCTAAGCTTGGGATAAACATCGGTTCCTACCGCTAACTGTATGTCTTTCAGTCCATTATGACCAGCATCACTGCCAGACGGACGTAACCTTAATTTACTCAATGGCAACGCTAAGTCGTCTACTATTGTTAAGGTTTGTTCTAATGCAATCTTCTCCTTTTCTTGCCAATACTTAAATGCCCTTCCACTTAAATTCATGTAAGTGGTGGGTTTTATGCAAATAAAAATTTTTCCTTTCCACTTCACCTCAGCCCGATCAGCCAAGCGGTCATTCGTAAAAAATGCGCCGTGCTTCGTAGCAAATGCCTCCACTACATCAAAACCTATATTATGTCGAGTATGCTTATACTCCATACCAATATTTCCCAGACCAACTAATAAAAACTTGTTCATACGCTTGGAATGATGCAAATGTAGAATGCTCGAGCATAAAAAAACCCTTTCCGAAGAAAGGGTTTTAAGAAATATCAACTGAAAATTACTTTTTCTTGTCGTCTTTCTTCGCTTCTTCTTGCTTCAACTGACGAGTCATTACAATAGAAGCAACCGGAATACGAGGTGAGTTCATAATTTCCATTTCTGGAGCTACCACGTTCTCAACACGAATGTTACCGTTTAATTCTAGGTTGGTGATGTCTACCTCAATAAACTCTTTAAGGTTCTTAGGTAAAGTTTTCACTTTTAAAGCCTTCATTTTAGTAATAAGCTTACCACCCGCTTTTACACCAGCAGCAGAACCTGTAAACTTCAATGGAAGTGTAGCAATCACTTTTTTGTTCTCTACCAGCTCTAATAAATCTACGTGGATTAAAGCATCAGTTACTTTGTGGAACTGCAAATCCTTTAGAATACAAGAATAAGTCTTGCCGTCAATTTGAACTTGCGCCAATTGGAATTCAGGAGTGTACACCAATGGCTTGAATGCTTTTGCAGAAGCTGCAAACTTGATCTCTTCGGAGCCACCGTAAATTACACCTGGCACTAGTTCCTGAGAGCGAAGTTGGCGGCTGGCTTTCTTTCCGCTTTCGGTCCTCAGTTGTCCTTCGATGATAATTGATTTCATGTTTAAAATTTTGGAGTGCAAAAGTAGGACTTCTTGGTCTTTCTACCAATTAGAAACAAAAAACAGGGCTATTTTGTAACCCTGTTTGAATATTCTATTAAAAAATTGCTTTTTCCTACTTTCTATCGCGCAGCTGAGAATGCACAAAAAGACTGGTAATACTTTTGTTTTCGAATGCATTTCTAATTGCTATTGCAAATAGGTCAGCCACTGATAACACCTTGATTTTAGGGGAGTTCTGCTTTAAAGGGATGGTATCGCACACCACCAATTCTTCCAAAACGCTGTTTTCAATATTCTCGTAAGCTTTTCCACTTAAAACTGGATGGGTACAAAGCGCACGAACGCTTCTTGCACCTTTTTCTTTAAGCAAGCTGGCACTTTTAGCTAGTGTTCCACCTGTATCGCAGATGTCATCAATTAATACTACATCTCGACCAGCCACATCTCCAATTACCACCATGCTGGCTATTTCGTTGGCACGTTTGCGATGTTTATCGCAAATAACCATTTCTGAATTGAAATAGCTGGCTATCTCTCGAACACGGTTGGTACTACCTACATCGGGGGCTGCGAATGTTAAATTAGGCAGCTTTAACGATTCAATATAGGGAATGAAAATGGCTGAGCTATCAAGGTGGTCTACTGGAATATCAAAGAATGCCTGAATTTGAGGCGCATGTAAATCCATTGTAATGACCCTGTTCGCACCTGCAGCTTCTAACAAAGTTGCTAATAACTTGGAACCAATGGCAACCCTTGGTTTATCTTTTCTGTCCTGACGCGCATAGCCATAGTAAGGCACAACTGCAATAATTTTATAGGCACTTGCACGTTTTGCAGCATCAATCATGAGCAATAGCTCCATTAAGTTATCGGTTGGAGCATACGTACTTTGTACCAAAAACACATAGCTACCGCGAATACTCTCTAAAAATACAGGCTGAAATTCACCGTCGCTGAATTTTTGAATATTTACTTTCCCAATAGGGGCGCCAAATCGTTGAGCTATTTTTTGTGCTAAATGTTGGGATCCTGTTCCTGAAAAAATCTTGATGGAAGGGTTCATAAGGTGGGTATAACGGTGCGAAGATAAACCGCGCCGACAATACTTTGAAGCAGTTGGAATAATATGAGGAAAAATATATTTTAGCTGCAAAATTCGTTATATGCCATCTATTAAAATTTGGGCGGAGGCCGATAGGCCCCGCGAAAAACTCATGCTTAAAGGAGCGCATCATTTAACCGATGCAGAGCTAGTCGCTATTTTACTTCAACAAGGAACCAAAGAAAAATCTGCTATTGATCTTGCAAGAGAATTGTTAGCCGCCTGCAAGAACAATGTGTATGAGTTATCTAGAAAATCGGTTGCCGACTTGCTTCAAATGAAAATAAAAGGACTGGGGCCAGTGAAATGCATTATGCTTGCTGCAGCATTAGAATTGGGTGTAAGAAAACAAAGTAGCTATAATCAAAAAACAAAAGTGAGATCGAGTAGAGATCTTGCTGGCTTTTTGCAGGCCAACTATGCGCATAAAAAACAAGAAGTGTTTGTGGTAGTTTATCTAAATCGAGCAAACTGCATTATGCATGTTGAAACCATCAGCGAAGGAGGAATCACAGGCACAGTTGTTGACCCAAGAATAGTCATGAAAAAAGCGTTGCAGCACGATGCTGTTAGCTTAATCTTATGTCACAATCACCCTAGTGGCAATCTACAACCTAGTCAGGCCGACCAAAACTTGACTCAAAAAATTAAACATGCTGCTTTGCACTTCGATATTCAGTTATTGGATCATATTATTGTAAGTGAAGAGGGCTATTATAGTTTTGCCGACGAAGGGGCTTTATGAGCCCCTTCTTTATTTTTATTCCATAGCCATTTCACGAAATGCAGTAACTAAATCATCTGCATTTGGTTTGCTAAAATAATCTCCATCACTTCCATAAGAGGGTCGGTGCGATTGAGCAGTAATGGTTCTTGGAGTTCCATCCATCCACTTAAAACCACCTTGTATTTCCATCACCTGGTTATACATATATGCAGCAGCTCCTCCAGGAACATCTTCATCTACAAATGCTATTTTATTGGTTTTCTTTAAAGATTCAACAATAACATGATGACGATCGAATGGAAGTAAAGTTTGCACATCAATAATTTCAATTGAAATGCCTTCTTCTTCTAGTCTTTGTGCTGCATCCTCAATGATTCGAAGGGTTGATCCATAAGAGACAACTGTTATATCAGCTCCTTCACGAATGATTTCTGGAACACCCAATGGTACAGTGTACTCTAATAAGTTTGCAGGCATCTTTTCTTTCAATCTGTATCCATTCAAACATTCAACTACCAACCCTGGATCATTACTTCTTAGCAATGTGTTGTACATACCCACAGCTTGCACCATATTTCTAGGTACACAAACAAACATACCACGTAAAGCATGAATAATCATACCCATGGGTGAACCACTATGCCAAATACCCTCTAAACGATGACCGCGTGTTCGAATGATAAGTGGACAACTTTGCTGGCCCTTTGTTCTAAAATGCAATGTTGCTACGTCATCACTCAAGGGTTGCAAGCCATATAATAGATAATCGAGGTACTGTATCTCAGCAATTGGACGAAGGCCACGCATAGCCATACCAATTGCTTGTCCAACAATTGTTAACTCGCGAATACCTGTATCAAAAATTCTGTTTTGTCCATGCTTCTCTTGAAGTCCACTAAATCCTTGATTCACGTCGCCAATCTTACCAACATCTTCACCAAATGCAAACACCCTTGCATCGTGTGTGAACAGAGCATCAAAATATTTATTCAACACTTCATAACCGTTCACTACTGGTGCATCAAAAGAAATGAGTGGTTTTACTTCAGGTACTTGCAGCGCAGTTCTTGGACCTTCGTTATATAAATGTGAATTATATAATTTTCTATTCAAAGCAGTAAGCTCTGTGTGAAATGCATGTAAATCGTTGTATGCAGGGGTACCTTTCACTTTTTGCATAGCAACCACCAATGTGCGCAGAACATCTCTTCTTAGTGGCTCTTTAAGAGATCTTAATTCCTGAGCAATTTGCTGCAACTGCTGATATACTTCCATATTATTCACCATGCTGGAAGCAATAAGTGTTGCCGCATTGTTTAACTGCTCTTGAATTGGTTGAATATATTTTTCCCAAGCCCTATTTTTACTTTCACGAACATGGATGCGGGCTTGTTCATCAATTTCATTCAGTTCTTCTAAGGAAGCAATGCCATTAGTTATAACCCATTCCTTCATTTTTTTGATACAATCCCACTCCTTCTCCCATTCTAATCGTTCAGGCGATTTATATCTTTCATGGCTTCCACTAGTTGAGTGTCCTTGTGGTTGTGTTACTTCTTCTACATGAAACAATGCGGGCACATGTGTTTCACGAATATGCTGAATAGCCATTTCCAGTGTTTCGCACATACCAGCATAATCCCAAGCTTTCAACCTATAGATATTCACGCCGTTTGTGCCTTCACGTTTCATTAATCCAGAAAGGGCTTCTGAGATGGAGGCTTTGGTTGTTTGGTATTGTTTTGGAACTGATATTCCATATCCATCATCCCAAACAAAAACTGCAAGCGGAACTTGTAAAACACCGGCAGCATTCATGGTTTCCCAAAAATGCCCTTCACTGGTGCTTGCATCACCTATTGTACAAAAACAAATTTCATTTCCTCTATGACTCAGATGATCATAGCTGTGCAATTGATAGGTTTCTCTAAAGCATTTAGAAGCAAAAGCTAATCCTAATGCACGGGGCATTTGTCCGGCTGTAGGAGCCATATCTGCCGATACATTTTTACGATTAGCTAGGTCTAACCAGTTTCCGTTATCGTCTACAAGTCTGGTTGCAAAATGAGCATTCATTTGTCGACCTGCACTGAATGGATCATTCTTCAAATCGGGATCTGCATATAATTGAGAAAAGAACTGCTCAACTGTTGCTAAACCGCTAGCAAACATAAAAGTCTGATCACGATAGTAGCCGCTTCTAAAGTCGCCTTGCGCAAAAAACTTCGCCATAGCTACTTGAGCAACTTCTTTACCATCGCCAAATATGCCAAACTTAGCCTTCCCTGTTAAAACTTCTCTCCTCCCCAAAAGGCTGGTTTCTCTACTAATGACAGCCATTTTGTAATCATTCAACACCTCATTGCGGAAGCCATCGTAAGAAAGCATATCATCTTTATATGCCAGATTTGCTGTTTGTTCCATGCGACAAAAATAGCAGTTCAACCGCATAATCTGCCTTTTTGAGGTAGTTTAGGTGATAAGAGGCTGAAAGTAGAATTGCTAAAATTTTATCAATCTGGGTGTAATAGGCGGTAAACCAAATGAATGGTCTATTTTTGCAGTCAAAATGTGAAGTTTTATGAAACAAATGATTATGTTTTTACTTGCCTGTGTTTCTAGTAGTTTTTTAATGGCACAAACACAGGAAAAGGACATTAACAAAATGGCTGAATTTAAGAATGCGAATTACGACTTCGGAAAGATTCAATACGGAGTAGCGGTTGAATTTGATGTAGAAATCAAGAATATCAGCAACGAAACAATTGTTTTAGAAAATGTAACAGTGGGTTGTGGCTGTACAACTCCAAAGTACGAGAAGGGCAAAAAAATTGCCCCAGGAGAAACTGTTAAGGTTACACTTGGATTTGATGGTAAAACGGTTGGACCTTTTACGAAATTTGCAGATATTTACTTTAACGACGGCATGCATAAACAAGTTAAATTCATTGGTGAATCTCGTCAATAATGAAACAAATTTTATCCATATTAATGCTGCTGATTGCTAGTTTGAGCATGGCTCAAGATGGTCCAGTTGCATTTACAAAAACCGAGCATCAATTTGGTAAAATTCCTCAGGGAGTACCTGCGTCATTTGTGTTTGAATTCACCAATAAGTCGAACAAACCCCAAGTGGTTGAATTTGCCAATGCTGATTGTGGCTGTACTAGCCCAGTGTATACAGAAGGAGCTATTCCCCCTGGTAAAAAGGGAACTGTAAAAGTTACTTATAATGCTGCTGAACCAGGTGGCTTCTCCAAAAATGTAACCATCAAGTTTTTGGGAAATAACACCCCTTACATTTTGGTGGTCAAAGGAGAAGTCACACCAAAAAAGGCAGCCAAACCAGTTAAAAAGAGCTAAAAAACAGAACCGCTAAATGGCGGTTTTTTCATGTGATAACCCCACCTATCTTTGCCGCATGTTAACTATTAGTCAAAGAGGATTGGCTATGCCAGCCTCCCCTATCAGAAAGCTTGTACCTTTTGCAGAACAAGCCAAGAAAAAAGGCACTCATGTGTTTCATTTAAACATTGGCCAGCCAGATATTGAAACACCTGCTGCTGTTTTAAATGCTGTAAGAAACAGCGATTTTAAAGTACTAGAATACAGTCATAGTGCAGGTAATGAGAGTTACAGAAAGAAATTGGTTGGATATTATGCATCGGTTGGCATACATGTAACCCCTCAACAAATCATAATAACAACGGGCGGTAGCGAAGCTATTCTATTTGGCTTTATGAGTTGTTTAGATCCAGGCGATGAGGTAATTATTCCTGAACCCTTTTATGCAAATTACAATGGTTTTGCTGTAGCCGCTGGAGTTAATGTGGTACCAGTTACATCATTTATTAAAGACGGATTTGCATTGCCTCCTATTGAAGCTTTTAGAGAAAAAATTACTTCAAAAACAAAAGCAATTGTTATTTGCAATCCTAATAATCCAACAGGTTATGCTTATACCAAAGCTGAAATGGAAGCATTGGGAAAAATAATTAAAGAACACAATTTGTATTTGTTTGCTGATGAGGCTTACAGGGAATTTACTTATGATGGTAATCAATTTAGTGCAATGCATTTACAAGATGTTGATGACCATGTCATTTTAATGGATACTATTAGTAAGCGCTACAGTGCTTGTGGAGGAAGAATTGGGGCATTTGTAACCAAAAACCAGCAAGTACTAGATGCAGCCATGAAGTTTGCACAAGCTAGATTAAGTCCGCCCAGCTTCGCTCAAATTGCTGGAGAAGCAGCCTGCGATTTACCTGCCAACTATTTTGAAACAACAAAAGCTGAATACCAAAAGAGACGCGATTTGGTTGTAAGACGATTGAATGCCATGGAAGGAGTTTTTTGTCCTAATCCTGGTGGGGCTTTCTATGCTATGGCTTCATTGCCAATTGATGATTCCGACAAATTTTGTCAATGGCTGTTGGAATCTTTTTCATTGAATGGAAGCACCATCATGTTGGCTCCTGCAACTGGTTTTTATGGTACTGCGGGCTTAGGTAAGCAAGAAGTTCGATTAGCGTATGTGTTAAATACTGGAGATTTAGAAAAAGCAATGGACTGTTTAGAACAGGCTCTTAAAGAGTATCCGGGGAAAGTATAGAAGCTAAATCAAGATTGTTTTTTGAAGCCGCTAGCTGATGCTGCGGCTTTTTTGTAGAAAGGAGCGGAAAATTTCGTATATATATTTTTTATATGTGAATATATTAGCTGTATTTTAGTCGTTAAGTTGCTATTTTTGAGTAATTACATCACATAATGTTTTTTTATATGTCAATGACTCGTCGACTTGCGCTGGTTCCATTCCTTTTACTAATTGGTATTATAGTAGTAAGCTTATTTTTTCCAGGAATCCCTGCAACTACAGAAACTGAAGGCTTATCGGGCTCAGATATTGCCTGGATGCTGAGTGCTACTGGATTGGTACTAATTATGACACCTGGACTAGCCTTTTTCTACGGCGGTATGGTCAATAAGAAGAATGTAATATCTACAATGCTGCAAAGCTATATTAGTATGGCTGTTGTAACAATTTTATGGGTTGTAGTTGGTTTTAGTCTGGCTTTTGGTGACACCGTTGGCGGTATTTTTGGCAACCCTTTTCAATACTTTATGTTCCAGGGAGTAATGGAGGGTAAACCTTGGTCTCTGGCTCCTACCATTCCATTTTTATTGTTTGCATTATTTCAACTCAAGTTTGCAATTATAACCCCCGCTTTAATAACAGGTGCATTTGCTGAAAGAATCAAATTCACCTCCTATATCTTATTTATAATCTTATTCACACTGTTCATTTATACACCTTTAGCGCATGCAACGTGGCACCCCGATGGTATTTTGGCAAAATGGGGGGTACTTGATTTTGCAGGTGGAACTGTTGTACACATGAGTGCAGGTTGGGCAGCTTTGGCAAGCGCTCTTTATCTTAAAGGAAGAAGGTTACCATCTCATGAACCGGCACGTATTACTTACGTATTATTGGGAACAGGTTTGCTCTGGTTTGGTTGGTTTGGATTTAACGCTGGATCGGCTTTTGGAGCCAACTTATTAGCAGCAAATGCACTAGCAACAACAACTACTGCTTCTGCAGCCGCAGCATTTACTTGGATCATTTTTGATGCTGTTCGAGGCAGAAAGCCGAGTGCAATGGGCACATGTATTGGGGCTGTGGTTGGATTAGTAGCCATTACACCAGCAGCTGGATTCATTAGCATCAGTCATTCTTTAACAGTTGGTATTGTTAGTAGTATTATCAGCAACATGATGGTTGAATGGAGAACAAAAACTAATATTGATGACACACTCGATGTTTTTCCTTGTCACGGTGTAGGCGGAATTGTAGGCATGATTTTAACAGGGGTATTTGCCCATGGTGGCATCAACGAAGCTGTAACTGTAAACGGACTAATTTTTGGAGAAACATCCCTTTTCACAACACACGTACTAGCTATGATAATAGTAAGTGTATTTGCATTTTTTGGAACGCTTGTACTTTTAAAAATAACTGATATGATAACTCCTCTGAGAGTAACCGAGTGGGAGGAATCTGAAGGTCTTGATAAAAGCCAACATGGAGAGTCTTTATAAAAAATTACATACTGTAAACAACCCAATTGTCGGTCTCCAAAAGCATTAAAGGTTGAAGATTAATCCTTTTTTGCATGAGGGCAAGGTTGTACGCATTTAACACCGTGTAATTGTGAAGTTTATTTACGCGCTTAGCAACTACCATATACCTTGCTCCAAGAGGGGGATTTTCAACTACTGTTACAAAACTTTCTTGCAAAGGGAGTACCACTTTTTTTAGTGACTCCAAATAAGGTACAATAGTATAAGCCGCTGCATCATCTAGTAAAACTTTATTTCCCTCATCTGCTATTTCGTTAATGAAGCGTGCAATTCGTGCATTTTCCGACTCAGTTCTTGGTTCAAACCAAGTTTTTGAATTAGTTAAAACAGAGTAAAACTGGGTTTCTAAAACATCATTGGTTCTCTTAAAGTAAAGAATACCAGTTCCAATATTTAAAACGGTAGCAATGATTAAAACTGGATAAAGAACTCCTTTTTTATGCCTGCTACTAATTTTAAAAATGAGTATGGTAAAAGCCAAAATTAATAAGAACAAATAGTACTCAATGGTCAAATAATACCTGGCAGAAAGTAAAATAACTGACATCCAAATGAATGGGGAGATGACGGTAAAGGTTTCATATAGTTTACCTCTAAAAAAGAATAGTGTGCCTATTAACAAAGGTGTAAGCAGCAATGCATACCCTTGAAAAACAAGCTGTGTTTGATATCGTAAATTGGTATCAGCAAATTGTTCTAATAGGCCGTCTATAAAATCTAAACCAGTAACTCGCCAGTTAGCATATTGGCTAGATAAGAAATATACTCCATTTGCAGCATGTGTATTATTCAAATAATAAAACAATCCCGCAGCTCCAAAAGGAAGCATAAAAATAACTATATAAATAGCGACTGTTCGGTTGGTTAACTTTCTTCGTTGACTGCGAATATTAATAGCTTCAAAATATTGATTCATAGGGGGCTGATCTTTTGAAATTTTCAAGCCCTCTAAAGACACCAAAACTATAAATGGAAAAAATGCAATAAGCAACCAAATAAAGTTAAAGTTGCAAAATATCAAGCAAGAAAGAAAAATGCTTGACATGGATAAATAGAAAGATGTTTGCGTTTGATAAAATTTAAAAAAGCTGCGGTATACCATGTAGAAAAAGAAAAAAGAAGCAGCATTACTCCTTCCTGATGTTGCACTATAAATAATACCCGGATGAAGTATAAAAATGATTAAAACAATAGGTAAAAACAACCTTGGACTAAATGAAGAATCTTCATTAAAGTCCATAAGTATGAAGTAAAAAAGGAGTACAGTAAATAAAATTGAACAAGCAATAGGCGCAAATAAGTATCCTAAGGGTGAAAAAACGATAGATGACAAAAATGGAATACTAGGAAAAGTGGTACCTAGTATAAGCAAAGTTTGTTCATCAGTTTCAAAAAGTAATCGCAATTTCTCAGATAAAAAAAGCGCTTCCGAATGATCAAATCCTGCTCTGTGGGTTACCCATGACAAAAAAAGATAATAAACTACCATCATTAATGATAGAATACGTATGATATGTCCAGGTAACTTTTTCTTCATACTTTAAGTGGTAGAGGCAGCAGCTGCAGCACTCGAATGAGACATTTTAGTTAAACCGTGGTTTGTTTTTTCCCAGTAGAATGGTTTATAAATTAATTGCCACAATCCTTTATAAGCAGCAATAGAATGCATTAGCCAATAAACCGGATTGAGCATAGCAAATAATATTAATTCATAATATCGCCTCTTAAAAACTGCTAACATATTAATGTATATCATTAGCACGTTACCAGCAATAAAGTTAAAAATACCCACGTAAAGTACCCAAGGTGGAAACAAGGCTTTTACAGCAGTTAAATCAAAAATTAGATACACAAAAAAGAACATCAAAAGCACAGGATAAACTAGAAAAGTTACAGATGTTCCACCAATAAAGAAGTTGAAACCGAAAAAGCCTTTCCACCCAATTCTCTGAACTAAGTGTGCGGGGTTGCGCATATGCACTAAGAAGGTCTGCATATAACCTTTAATCCACCTTGAACGCTGTCTAATCCAGTTAAACGGTTCATTATTGGCCTCTTCCAAAGTTGTACTGCTCACAACTCCAATTCGATATAACTTTTCAAAAACTCGCACTCCCAAATCGGCATCTTCTGTAACATTAAATGGATCCCAAGCACCTAATTCAATGAGCTTATCTAACTTAAAATGGTTACTTGTACCCCCAAGCGGAATTGGAGTATCTACTGTTTGTAAACCTGTTAGCATGTAATCGAACCAGTAAGAATATTCGAGAGTAAACATCCTTGTAAGGAAGTTCTCATTTTTATTAAAGTAATTGAGTGCTCCCTGTAATACTACATAATCAGGCGTAAGTTTATTGAACAGAACGTGTACTTTTTTCAGCTGATCGGCATCTGGAATGTCCTCAGCATCATAAATAGTCAGATATTGTCCCCTTGAGAAAAACAAACCATAGTTACAAGCTTTCGGTTTTGTTTTAGGCATATGAAAAGGCACAACAATTACCTCAAAGTTGGCAGGAAAGTCAAGCGCTCGTACAGCATTTAATGTTTTATCATCATCTTCTTCAATAAGAAGTTTAACATCCAGTTTATCCCTTGGATAATCCAAAGCGCGGAGGTTCCAAATTAGCTTACGAATAAGTTTGTCTTCTTTATAAACGGGCAATAAAATGGTATAAATTGGCAAAGTGCTATTATCTACAGCCATCACCTCTTCCTTTGTTACACTTTCCTGTAATTCGCTTTGAGAGCCTCGTAAGGCCAAGAATAGTTTAAATAAAATAGCAAATAAGAAAGTAACACTAAGAAGTAAATTGAAAAAAATGGCTGTCTTTACAAAATTGACTACCAACAAAACAAAAAACAGCATAATCATTCCAAAAATGGAAATAAGCTGAGGATCTGTGAAAGTAATAATACCAGAACTTTCAGGGTCTTTGCGCATCAAACTAAATACGGCCTCTTTTACATAGTATTCGCCTCTGTACTTATGAACCAACCAAGTGATATCCAAATCGGATGCAGCCACCATTTTAATTGGACAGTCAAATTTGCTACTAAGACCCGCAATGAGCTTTTCATCCATAGGATCCCCGGCAGCTACTAACAAACCATCGGCCTCCATACGCACAGGACAATACAAAAAAGCATTCAAATGCTGTAGATCGCATTGTTCTAAATACAAAAGATCTAACTCTTCAGCGCGAATATCAATTAAAGGAAAGCCTTCTTCTTCTAGAAAGCCAACGTATTCTTTTCTAGTTAAAAAACCGAAGTTTAGAGCCGCTTTAATTGTTGCATATCCATAGTCATTAGCAATAGCTTCTGCATCCTGAAGTTTTTTTTCAGAAAACAGACCAGCTGTTACCATGTTATGAAGACCACATAAAGGCATATATTCTTAACGAGCTTAGCCTGCATAACAGGCCAAGCATTAAAATTCTTAAGTATTAAACAATTTCCTGAGATTTCTTCACACGCTTCCTTACGAAAGCAAATGCAATACCCATGAAAATTAATAACGCACCTAAAATAAACCACTTATACTGTTCCCAGAAGATCAACAATTTGTTCTTTTCGCCGCGATAGCTGATTAATTCAGAATCTTCAGGCAACTTAAAGAAGAAATTACTCTGACCTTTACTTGTTGCAATACAAACATTGCTCTCAATTGAAGAGAACTGGGTTCCAAAACTTTTAATTACACTCTCAAAGGCGGTTTTTACACTATCACCTAAAGATGAGATCAATAAGAATGTACTACCCGATTGCTTGAAGATTTGAGCAATACCACTATTTGAAAAATCATTGATTGAGTAGCTCACCGAACCTTGCACATCTCTATACAACTGGAAGTCTTTTGTAAACTGAACAGGCAAGGCATCAAAATTCTTGATAAACGGATCAGTTCTGTTAAGAAGAGCCACAACATTATAACCTTTCATATCAGACATGGTTGCTTTATCTGAAGACTCCATTAAAGGAAGGATTAATGTTGTAGATGGAGTTGTAGCAGTATTTATTTGGTACATCAATTCGCCTACAGCTGAAAGTGATTGTGCGTTTAATGTTGGAGACAATAAAAATTTGAGCGGTGCTTTTCTGAATTCACCTGGATAGTTGAAGAAGTTATAAAACTGATTTGCTTTTTCTCCGGAAAATGTGATTGTAGAAGTTCTTGGATTTATGAAGCCAAAGAAATTAGCAAATCCATCTTTACAAATATTTGTACCAGGATGAAATCTGAATTCAATTGTTAGTCCGTTCGTTTTTGTCAACAAGTAAGGCTTCAAATCTATATCTCCGTTAAATGCTACTTTATCATTTAATGGTGTACTATGTACAAGGTTATCGTTCAGATAAACGTTTAAGAAGCCTCTATCATTCTCCTTTAAATTAGAGAAAAATGTTTCGAGGTGTAAAGTTAATTTCTTCGGAATAGCGTTATAATCGGCTAAAGAAAAAGTAAAGTTTTGTTTCAATGCACCCACACCCTCAACAATAGCAGGTTGGCCACCTAACTGCTCTAAAGATAAAACCACCGGTAATGCAGCCTGATTCACTACACGCTGAACTGAATTATCAATAAGAAGCTTATCACTAAATGCGCTATTTAGAATTTTAGTATTAGCTAAAACAGTAATTGCTTTTTTATAACCTTCTTGGTCGGCCCCTGTAACAACCAAATATTGTCTTGAGCTGTATCCGGTTGCACCAACCAAATAAATTAATCCTTGCCCTTTTGCAATTGGAGGAATAGCAGAACGAATATTAGCTGGCAATCTGTTTAAGGCGCCAACTAATACAGTTCTAGAACTGTTGCTGTCTAAATCGGCATAACTGCCTGTTTGAACTTGAAAGTCTCTTGAGGTAGCTTGTTGACGTAAAATAGTGTAAATGATACCGCCAGCTGTTACATCATCTAGATCTGCATTTCCGGGCGCATGTATAGAAGTGAATTCTTGGATAGTTTCTCTTAAGCTACGACTATACGTAAGGGTAGACATTTTATTTACTAAAACAGCCGAATTATTTTTAATAGTTATCCAACAAGCTGGGTTATCAATATCCTTACAGTACTCATCGCCAACACTCATTCTTGCTGCTATGCGTAACTTAATAAATCGACCATCTGGTTGAAGATACTTCTTATTTAGTGGTATACTAACTGTAAACACCGAGTCAACACCTAAGCCTGTAATTCTTTGAGTATATACTGGTGCATCTTTCAAGCTTATTATGATAAATGATGTGTTGGGATTTAATACCTGTGAAGGACGAACCTGCAACAACAAACGGCTATTATCTACATCATCGTCGGGCTTAATTTTCACGAAGAAATTCGTTGAGCCAGAAATACCTACAATTTCTTGGTCTAAATAACCCATTGACTCAAATGTCCGAGCTTGGTTCTGTGCAAACGAATAAACACCCATAAACATCAGAACACATATAAATTTAATTTGTCTCATAAGGAGCCGTTTTATATAAAACTATGCAAGTTTAAATTTTATTTGATAGAAATTACCTTTTTCCTCTCCACAACTATAGTGCAAGGTACCACCCATACTTTCCGTTAACAATTTTGCAGCGGAAAAACCAAACCCAGTTTGGTTGGTTACAGATTGAGCTTCTGACACCTCTTTAATTTTTGAGAAAAGATCATCTAAGTAAACCATACCTAAAGCTTTACCTGTATCAATGACTTCTATTACGCAGCTATTTTCGGCTTTACTTGCATGAATTGTGATAGCAGCACCTTGCTCAGTAAAACGAACCGCGTTAGCAATTAACTTATATAGGATGTGGTTAAAGAAAATTCGATCAAGGTATAGTAAAATAGGTTCGGGTGACAAATGCGACTGTATGCTAATATCTCTTAAAGCAGCGGCATCAACTAAACCAATAGCAGCATTTTCAATTTCAACAACGGCATCAAATTCTTCATATCTATACTCAACCTGTCCGGTATCAATTTCAGCAGAATCGGCTAATTTACCTGACAAGTAATGGAGTTTTTTATTCCCCATATTAATATAGCTCAAGATTTCCTTCTGCTCGGAAGTTAAATTACCCGATTTCCTTGAAATCAAATCAATAGACATTTGGTTGGACCCAACGAAGTTTTTCAAATCGTGGATCATTAAACTCAAAGTATTCTGACGGTAGTCATTGATATTTTTCAACCTCCTATTGGCCTCTTCAATTACCATTCGCTGGTCATTGATATGCTCATTCTGTTCCAACAAACGATGATTGGCCTTTGAAATAACCAAAACCTTTTCAATTTCTCTTGTTATTAATTGGTACCTATTATTGGCAAGCAAACAAGAAAATGCCGAAACTAAAAAGTATACGCCACCACCATTTTCAACCAAACCAGAATAACCTGTAATATTTGGCTTAAAACCGTAGAGAATAACAATAATGAAGTAAGAAATAGAACTGTGTATAACCGGATATGCTGGCTCCCAAAAAGCTGTTGCGTTAATAAGGAGCATCATAACAGAGAAAAGTAAGAAATAAGGCAATACTTCTTTCAGCCCAAGTAAGCCACAAACCATAGAACTGAAAATCACATTTAGCGCAACAACTAAATTCAAGACCAGTAAATAGTGCCATTTATTTCGAGTGCCAAACCAAAAAACAAAGTAACTTGCTGCACCGACCAAAAATCGGATAAACATAAAATTATACCACTGATCGCCTATGAATAACAAATCCAACAGCCAGAATAATGGCACAGAGAAAATGATTGTCCAAACCGTTACATTTGAGAAGTAAGCCCCCTTTTTATCGAGCTCTTCAATGAACCGCTCTCGATCAATGTTCAAGTATGATTGTTTGGGGTAGCTAAACATAAATGCAAATATGCAACAGGTAAATGATTTTGGCGTGAATATATATTTTAAAAGCTTAAAATATTTGTTTTTAGGCGTTTTTTTATTGACATGTGTGAATACAAATTCGCTTGCTCAACGCAAAGAGAAAAATGATTTGCTAAAAGTACGAAACCAACTGGGTGCAGGTATCAATTTATCTGCTCTAGAACATAACTGGAAAGCACCAGATTCTTTACTTCAATATAATTGGCAACCCATCATAAAGGAAATAATTGATCACGGGTTTAAAACCATTCGTCTGCCGGTTGCTTTCGACCATTTTGCAGGGGAAAAAGCGGAAATTCCAGCAGAACTAATAAAAATGGTTCAAGATATTTATGACTATTGCAATAAGGCGGGCGTTCATCTTATATTGGTGTACCACTATGGAAAATTATTTGAATATAATACTGATTATCAAATAGATAGAATTTCTAAAATGTGGGAGCAGTGGCTCAGAAATTTTCAAAATAAAGGTTACAATAACCTCCTTTTTGAGCTTTACAATGAGCCTACGCTTGATAGATGGGTATGGAAATATGCTATTGAAAGAATTGTTACACGACTCAGGCAAACTGATCAACAAAGAATCTTTATTGTAGGTGGAACCAATTATAACGGCTATGTGCAAACGTTAGAACTTGGCACTTTGAATGATAATCGCATTTTATATACTTTTCATTTTTATGAACCTTATCTCTTTACACATCAAGGGGCTGAGTGGACAATAGACAAAAGCTATTTAACAGGATTCCCTTACCCCTATAAAAAAAATAGAATGCCTCAACTTAAAGGTGCCATCAAGGGATCGGTTGTATATGAGGACTATTACAGATACTACAGAGAAGCAACCAAAACCTATTTAACAGAAACCATCAAAAAATTAGTAGCAGACGCTAACCATTTGAATATGCCTTTAATCTGCACAGAAACGGGTGTTATATTGAATGTTGACGGAAAGTATAGAGAAAACTACTTAAGAGATATTACAGAGGTACTTTCTGAATTTAAGATACCCACTATGTTATGGGACTATAACGATAGATTTAGTATTAGACAACAAAATGGAAAACTTCTTTCCCCAGTAAAAGACTGGATTAAGAAATCGAGATAAGTTTCTATCAAAAATTTATACAATCAACCTAATCTCATTCAAGTTGCATGTACCTTAGCAACTTATGAACGAGTATCTTAAGAGTCAATTAGTGCAAGCTGCACAAGAGTTTGGAACACCTTTATATGTGTACAACGCTAGAACTATTGAAGAACAATACAATAAATTAAAGGAGTCCTTTGCTGGACTGAGATATCGAATATTTTATGCTTCTAAAGCTTTAACTAATATTAGTATTCTTCGATTGATTCATAGCCTAGGGGCAGGTATTGATTGTAGCTCAATCAATGAACTAAAAATGGCCTTACATGCTGGATGCTCTCCCTCTAATATTCTATATACCTCCAATGGTATATCCTTTGATGAAATATCAGAAGCTGTGGCATTAGGCGCACATGTAAATATTGATAGCCTTTCGAACCTCAAAAAGTTTGGTGAAAAATTTAAGAGCAACTACCCTGTAGGAATTAGACTAAGACCCAATATTTTGGCTGGTGGCAACCTAAAGATTTCAACTGGTCACGATAAGAGCAAATTTGGTATTCCAGTAGAACAAATCAATGAAGTAGTTCAGATTGCCAAAATGTATGATCTTCAAATTACTTGTTTACATATACATACTGGTAGTGAGATTAAAGACGTGGAAATATTTATAAAAGGATTACAAGTTTTATTTGAATTGATTCCACAGTTTCCAAACCTACAAGTAATTGATTTAGGCGGAGGTTTTAAAGTTCCTTATAAACCAGAGGAAGAGGGCACCCCAATGCACGAACTAGGTAAGGCACTGGTAAAGGCTTTTCAAGAAGTTGATACAACATATGGTAAGCAATTTGAAGTATGGTTTGAACCAGGAAAATTTATGGTTAGTGAAGCTGGTTATTTCCTAACAGAAGTTAATGTAATAAAAGAAACTAAACATGTAACTTTTGTTGGGGTAAATTCAGGCTTCAACCATCTTATCAGGCCTATGTTTTACGATGCTTATCATGGTATTGTTAATTTAAGTAATCCAAACGGAGACCCACATAAGTACACTGTTGTTGGGAACATTTGTGAAACGGATACGTTCGCTACAGATCGAGCACTTCCAGAAGTGAAAGAGGGCGACTTATTAGCGTTTTTAAATGCAGGCGCCTACGGATTCGAAATGTCGAGCAATTTTAACAGCAGATATAAACCCGCCGAAGTACTTATCTTGAAAGATCAGTTACATTTGATACGTAAACGTGATACTTGGGAAGACCTCATAAAACAGCAGATTCAAGTAATTGAATAATAACATCCATGATAGCCATTGAACACATAACAAAATCATTTGGTGAAAGAACCATTTTAAATGACATTTCCGCTGTTATGGATACAGGAAAATGTAATCTAATTATTGGTGCAAGTGGAAGCGGTAAAACTGTATTAACAAAATGTATAGTAGGGCTTTTTCAGCCAGATTCGGGAAGCATTTTATATGATGGAATGGATATGCTTGCTATGAAAGAAGTTGACAAGAAAGAGCTAAGACAAAGTATTGGCATGCTCTTTCAAGGGTCAGCACTTTTTGACTCTATGACCGTAGAAGAAAACGTCATGTTCCCTCTACACATGTTTAGCAAAATGTCTGTGCATGAGAAAAAGAAAAAGGTTGATGAGGTTTTAGAAAAAGTAAATCTTCAAGAGGCGAATAAAAAATATCCAGCCGAATTAAGTGGGGGAATGAAAAAAAGAGTGGGTATTGCAAGAGCAATAGTCCTGAATCCTAAATACCTTTTTTGTGATGAACCCAACTCGGGCTTAGATCCAATGACTTCAATGGTGATTGATCAGCTTATTTTGCAAATTACGCGAGAGTACAACATGACAACCATTGTAATTACGCACGATATGAACAGTGTAATGGAAATTGGTGAAAAAATTGTATACCTACATCAAGGAAAAAAAGAGTGGGAAGGCTCTAACAAAGACATCATATATAGCGATAATGAAAAACTAAATAAATTCATTTTCGCTTCAGAATTTTTGCAGGATGCCAAACAAATGAGAATGATTGAAGATCAAAAAAGTAAATAGCCATGAAGAAAGTCGTATTTGTATTCTGTTTCACTTTTGCTGCTATCATATCCAATGCTCAAACTTTTGTGGATCCAGTTGCACCTTATCAAAAAGATAGCCTTGCACCTGTTTTCAACCTAATATTAACTAATGGCAAAGACTATTCAGACAAACAACTTCCAAAAAATAAACCTATTGTATTTATTTACTTCAGCCCCGATTGCGGACATTGTCAGGTTGAAGCAGAGCATATTACTAAAGAAATGAAATTGATAGAAGAGGCTTTTTATGTTTGGGTAAGCTATAGAGATATGGAAGATATTAAAGCATTTGGAGAGAAATATAAGTTTAGTGATTACAACAATATGGTCATTGGAAGAGACCCCGCGTATGCAATTCCATCATTTTTCAGAGTGCGCTTTACTCCGTTTGTTGCGGTATATAATAAGGAAAGAAAATTGATTCAAACGTTTGAAAGTGGAGCCACTATAGACCAATTGAAACATGCTATAAAAAATTAGCTACCTGATAGAAATACTGATTTAATTTGATCATGTATAATGGCAGGCTTTTTAGTTTCTCTTTCCATTAAAACCCAAGTACTACTTGCCTCTGCAACAAGTACGCTATCTTTTTTTCTATAAAACTTATAATTACGGTCCCACCTAAACGTACCTGGTTCTGCAACAGAAGTCACTAATAAAAGCTGCTCACCCAATCGCGCCTCCTTTAAGTATTTAATTTGATGTGATTGAACAACCCAGTAGTATTTTGAATGAATTTCTGGACTAACATATTTGCCCCAATGAGCGCTTGCCAATTCCTGCATCCACGCCACATATTGCACATTATTTACGTGCATTAATTCGTCAACGTGGTGCTGTTCTACATCGCAAACTCTTTTAAACTCATGCTTCATATAAGTCTAGTAAGCCCTCAGGCAATTCTACATGAATAATGCGTTTTTTTTCATCAATATTCTTTAGAGAAGCTTCGTGTAATGGTATTAATGCTGTTGATCCTTTATAAGATGTTTCCAACAATATTTGATGAGGCTGCTCTATAACACCAGTTACTTTACCAACCTCCTGACCAAAATTAACAACCATAAATCCCAGTAAACGTATAGGCGCTTGTTTACTAACGTGTGCATCAAATAATTGTGCATTTACATACAATTGTTTTTGCAATAAAACATGACCAGCTTCCCTTGAATGAATATCTTCAAATTTCAATAAGGTTTCTTTTTCAGTTCTCGCCTTCGATGATTCAACAAAAAAAGGAATCCGAATATTTTTTTCAGTCTCAATAAAAACAACATCTCCCTTTTTAAAGATCAACTTTTTGCCTAAAACATGTACCAAAAGAACTTCGCCTTGGATACCAACAGTTGCCGCAATTTTTCCAATATGTATGAGAGCTGTTTCTTGCATGCTCAAAGTTTATTTTAAACAAAAACTCCCATGTTCTTTAAAGGGACATGGGAGTTGATAAGAAAAAATTCAATATTATGCTTCAGCTTCAGGCGCGTCTGCTTCTGGAGCAGCTTCCTCAACAGCAGGTGCAACCGGTTCAGCTCTCTTTACGAAAGGAGGGTTACGTCTTGCTTTTTGAGTACTTCTATGTGCATCACTTCTGCGTCTTACAGAAGACTCATGCTCTTCATGCCATGCTTGAAACTTGGTCATTGCTGTAGCTTCGTCGAACAAACCAAGAGATACACCTCTTAATAAGTGCTTCAAGAACAACACCCCTTTGAAAGAAAGGATACGACGAACAGTATCAGTTGGTTGAGCACCTTTGTGCAACCAGTCTAATGCTTTTTGACGATCTAACTGAACTGTAGCTGGTACAGTTAAAGGGTTGTAAGTACCAATTTTCTGAATGAATTTTCCGTCTCTAGGAGAACGTGCGTCTGCAACTACTATAAAGTAGAACGGTCTTTTCTTGCTACCGTGACGCTGCAATCTAATTTTTACTGCCATGTTAAATAGACATTTATAGGCGTGATTAAATAGGGTTTACTCAATTATGGGCGGCAAAAATAAGTATTTCAGCTTAGCTAACAAAAAGCGAATGTTAATTTTTCAATAACACTCGCTTTTTCAATCATTTAGAAGCAAATTCTATCTTCCTTTCATCATTCCTCTACCAAGAGCTCCACCCATAGGCATTTTATTCATCATGCTCATCATTTGTTTCATTTGCTCGAATTGCTTCATAAAAGCGTTTACTTCGGCAATATCTTTTCCAGCACCTTTAGCTATTCTTTGCTTTCTTGACGGATTAATTAAATCGGGATTTGCCCTTTCTTCCGGAGTCATAGAATGAATAATTGCTTCTACCCCTTTAAAAGCATCGTCTTGAATATCAATATCTTTCATTGCTTTTCCCACCCCTGGAATCATTGACATCAAATCCTTTAGATTACCCATTTTTTTGATTTGCTGCAACTGCTCCAGAAAATCTTGGAAATCGAACTGGTTTTTGCGGATTTTCTTTTCAAGCTTCTTAGCCTGTTCCTCATTAAATTGAGCTTGTGCTTTTTCTACCAAAGAAGCTACATCGCCCATACCTAGAATACGTTGGGCCATCCTGTCTGGATAGAATACATCCAACATTTCCATCTTCTCGCCATTGCTGACAAACTTGATGGGTTTTTGAACAGTATATTTAATAGAAAGTGCAGCACCACCGCGTGTATCTCCATCTAATTTGGTCAAAACAACCCCAGAAAAGTCTAATCGCTCATTGAAAGCTTTTGCGGTGTTAACAGCATCCTGTCCGGTCATGCTATCTACCACAAATAGAATTTCAGTAGGCTGAACCGCTGCTTTTATATCGGCCACCTCTTTCATCATAATTTCATCAACCGCCAATCGGCCTGCAGTATCTATAATAACTACATTCTTATTTTTGGACTTAGCCTCCTGGATAGCGTTTCTAGCAATTGCTACAGCGTCTTTATTATCTGGTTCTTTGTAAATATCAACTCCTACTTGTTCTGCAAGTACAGTTAACTGGTCTATAGCGGCTGGGCGATACACGTCTGCAGCAACCACCAAAGGCGATTTACCTTTCTTTGTTTTAAGGTAGTTAGCCAACTTTCCTGTGAATGTAGTTTTACCACTACCCTGCAAACCGGCAATCAAAATAACAGCTGGACTTCCCTGAATTTGAAAGTCGGCAGCGGTGCTACCCATTAACTCAGTTAGTTCGTCCTGTACAATTTTAACCATGAGCTGGCCTGGACTAATAGACTGAATAACCTTTTCACCAACGGCCTTATCTTTCACCTTATCGGTAAATTCTTTAGCAATTTTATAGTTAACATCCGCATCAATCAATGCCCTGCGGATATCCTTTACCGTATTGGCAATATTTAATTCATTAATCCTCGATTCGCCTTTTAGGCTTTTAAAGGCCGCCTCCAGCCTTTCCGTTAAATTTTGAAACATACGCTCAATATCAATGTGGGTGCAAATATAGCGTATGTAGTGTTGGTAAAAATTGGAGTTCGCCTTATTTTCACATAACAAGAACTCTGTTATGCGATTCAGTTTTTTAGTCTTAGCCTGTTTCTGGGCATCTTGCTTACTTGGTCAACAAGTAGATAGTATTAAAAGAATTAGTTCTACTTCCCAAAAGATTGAATTGAATGAAAACACCATTGTTTATGACAGCTTAGGCAATCAAATTCCATTTGCCATTTGGAAAGACCTGCTAATGAGTAGAAAATACTTGGTGAAAAAACAAAAGCTTTCAAATGGTGAAGAGAGACTTGTGCTAACCTCTGGTAGTCCTGTTTCAGTGAATCGTCTTATTGCTAAAGCAATGTTAGATGACCCAAAAATTTCGTTTTTGAAAGGAACGCAGCTACCTAGAATAGTAGAAAGAGCTATAACCGGAGAAAAAATTGATTCAAAAGCTTTGCTCGGAAAAGTTTTGGTCATCAACACATGGTTCATCAACTGCAGTCCATGTATTACTGAAATTCCGGAGCTAAACCAGTTAAGAGCCAAATTTAAAGACAACCCCAATATTGTATTTATTGGATTTGCTTTAGACGAAGAAGCTGATTTGAAGCGGTTCTTAAAGGACCGTACTTTCACGTATTTACAAATTCCCAGATCAGCTTATACTATGCAAAGGCTAAAAATAAATTCCTACCCAAGCCATTTAATAGTAGACCCATCAGGCAAAATTATTTTTCATAGTACTGGGTATTCACCGGGTTTAGTTGAAGTAATTGAAGAAGAAATTGAGAGTCTTATTCAAAAACAGCCTCTTCAAACAAAATAGGGCAATATTTGACCAATGCTAAAAAATATTTGGATGCTATCTATAATTTAATATTATTGCAAATACATCAATAAACTGGTGTATGATTAAAGTTGAAGCATGAGTAAAAAGCAGCTATATACACTGGAGTTTCCGGTAAGATGTTCTCCAAGTATCCTATACGAATTCCTCGCCACTCCAGCAGGTCTACAAGAATGGTTTGCCGACAAGGTAGATGAATGGGAAAATGTTTACAGTTTTTCTTGGGGCGGTGGTGCTCCCGATAAAGCCGAAGTACTTGAAAAAGAACAGGATAAGTTTATTCGTTTTAGATGGACACATGGCGGAACCAACGAATACTTTGAGTTTAAAATTGCAAAGACTGAAATCTCTAATCAAACAATTTTAGTGATAAGTGATTTTGCTGAAAAGGGCGATATTAAGGACCAGTCTCAACTTTGGGAATATCAATTAAAAGAGTTATTCCATAGGCTTGGGGCTTAAGCAAAGGAGAATTTGTTCATACGCAGATTTCATTTCTTCTTCTACACAATTGAAATTTTTTATTGGGATGAGATAAATCCATTTTAAGAAAGATTTATCTTGTATATCTGTTTGCGACCAATTGTCTGTGAAGGTTTCTTTGCTAAAAGAATTATCCCACTTATCTCCTCCCTCATAAAAATGCCAACCCTTATTGAGAAGTCCTTCTTGAAATTGTTGGCCAAAATTCTTTTGATATAAGCCTTCAACTAAAAGGATGAGTGCAAAATATTTTCCCCACCAGAAAAAACACCTTACAAGTAAAACATTATGGCCTGTAAACTCTCTTGGATAATCTAATACCATCCAAGGAAGCTGTTGATATTGTTCTCCTTTTGAAATTTTAGGATGCTTAAAAAGAGAAGAATCAATTACGCTTTGCTTCAGCTTAAAATTTGACTTCCATTCGTCTGCAAGAGAGCCGAAAAGGATACTAATTTTTTCCATAATCCTATTCTTCAAAAGAATCCACTCAGCTTCAGACACTAGTTCAAGTTCCTTTTGTGAAAGCATTACCTTTGCCATTCATTAAAAGTAAGACAATCATTTAGAGTGATGAAGAAATTAGACATATTGGTGATTCGATCATTCATAGGTCCATTTTTTGCAACCTTTATGATTGCATTATTCGTTCTTATTATGCAGTTTTTTTGGCTGTATATTGATGACTTGGTTGGAAAGGGACTTGATTTTCCAACACTCATGCAGTTAACTGGATTAGTGACGGTTTATTGGATTCCAATGGCTCTTCCATTAGCCTTGCTGCTTTCTTCTATAATGACTTTCGGTAATTTAGGCGAGACTTTCGAAATAGTGGCTATTAAGTCGGCGGGCATTCCATTATCCAGATTTATGCGCCCTTTATTGGTCTTTGCAATTGGAATGAGCATCCTTGCGTTTTTTCTCGCAAATAACTTTGTTCCTGTAGCTAATCTTAAGCTAACAAGACTTAAGTACGACATCATTGTTTCTAAGCCCGCTTTCGATATTAAAGAAGGAACATTTTATGATAAAATTGATGGTTATATCATTAAGCTGGGTAAAAAAGAAAAAAATGACAGTATTATTCATGATGTAGTTATTTTTCAAAAGAGCTATAACCTTCAAGACCAGGTGATTTTTGCAGAAAAAGGTGTTATGCGTATTACGCCCGATAAAAAATTCTTACAGTTTATTTTACAAGACGGATGGAGATTGGAAGAAAGAGGGGAAAGATATGCTGGAGCAAAAACTGAAATGATTCGAATGGGGTTCAAGACTTATCAAAAAGTTTTTGATTTAAGTACATTTCGTGTGAAAACCTCCGATAGCACTCAGTTTTATGACCCTAAAATGTTGAGCATTCGACAATTAAATAAAGCCATTGACAGTATATCTGGGATTAAAAATTATTATGAGCAACGTTTGCAGAATGACGTTGCTAGCGCACTCCAATTTGCTAGAATAGCCGACAGTTCAAAAAAATGGAAAGCACTTCCTGCAAAGTTTGATACTATTAAAACTTCATATGCAAAGATGCTACCAGATAGCATTAGAGACATGATTTTGGATAGAACAACCAGTCAATACGCGAGTGTAAAAAATAGTGTGGCATTAACTGCAGAAGATTATTACCAAAGACAAAAAAATATTCGTCAGCATGAAATAGAATGGCATAAAAAATTTACACTCTCAGCTGCATGCATAGTTCTATTTCTTATTGGGGCACCTCTGGGTTCAATTATAAGAAAGGGCGGTCTTGGATTACCCTTAGTTTTTTCTATCATTTTCTTTGTAACATTCCATTTACTGAACACTTTTGGAGAAAAGTTTGCTAAAGAAGACGTACTAAGTGCAACTGAAGGCATGTGGCTTTCAACACTCATTCTTACACCAATTGGAATATTTTTAACAGTAAAAGCAATGCGCGATTCGCAATTGTTTAACAAAGAGTTTTATCATAGAACCTTTTCAAGTCTTAAAAGGTTTTACAGTACCTTTAGAGAGAAATAGGATACCATTAATAAGCTCTAATATGAAAACAACCTGGAATCGCAGAAAGTTTATTATTGAAACAAGTAAGGCGGCGGCTGTTATAACTGCCCTTCCTTCCTTTGTAAAACCATACAGCCAATTTTTTAATCAAACGCCACTTCCATATAGTTGGAACGCTTTAGAGCCATTTATTGATGCAGCAACAATGGAAATTCATTACACCAAACATGCTGCAGCTTATTCAGCCAATTTCAAGCAAGCGATTGAAGCTGAAATAAAAGAAGTGAATAAAATAAATTACGACCATATTTTTTCGAATATTGAACGATATTCTGTAAAAATGAGAAATAATGGTGGTGGTCATTACAACCACGAATTGTTTTGGAGTATTATGAAACCAGGAGGAGCGAAAGAACCGCAAGGCGAACTAGCAAAAGCCATTACAATGTATTTTGGTGATGTTTCGAAAATGAAGAAAATGTTCACTGATGCTGCATTGCAGCAATTTGGTAGTGGATGGGCTTGGCTAATAAAAACTCCAAATGGAGGATTATCTATTACATCTACACCCAATCAAGATAATCCTTTAATGAGTTCAGCTGCAAAACAGGGTACTCCTATTTTAGGTCTTGATGTTTGGGAACATGCATATTATTTGAAATATCAAAACAAACGAGCTGCCTATATTGAACAGTGGTGGAATGTTGTGAATTGGAATGAAGTGGGCGAACGATACAATCCTTCAATTGCTTAAAATTGACTACAGCAAGAGAAAATTTTAAATTCCAACGATGGATCACCTTATTGAGTGTGGTTCTATTCTCTATTAAAATTGCTGCATATTATCTCACTGGATCGCTTTCAATATTTTCTGATGCACTAGAAAGCATTATCAATATCGTTGCTGGTTTTATTGGCTTGTACAGTTTATATGTTGTAGCGCAGCCTAGCGATCAAGAACATCCGTATGGTCATGGTAAAGCTGAATATATATCGGCTGCTATTGAAGGTGCAATGGTTTTTGGTGCAGGGGTCATTATTCTATATCAAGTTGTTATTAGTTTTTTTAAACAGACAACCCTTCATCAACTTGATTGGGGAATTGGACTAATTGGAGTAACAGCAGTTATCAACTTTTTAGCTGGTTGGTATAGTATACAATTAGGCAAAAAAAATCACTCATTAGCTCTTCAAGCCAGCGGAAAACATTTACAAACAGACACATATTCTACTATTGGTGTTGTAGCTGGAGTAGCAATTATGCAAATAACACACTTGTTTTGGCTTGATAAGGTAATTGCCATAATCATGAGCATTTGGATTATGTATTCTGGCTATCAAATATTAAGACAATCAATTGCTGGAATTATGGATGAAGCAGACTTAGTTTTACTAAGACGATTTGTAGAAGTGATCAATAAAAACAGAACCCACAACTGGATTGATTTGCATAATTTAAGAGTGATTAAATATGGTAGCAAACTCCATATTGATTGTCACCTTACGCTTCCTTGGTACCTCAATCTACAAGAAGCACATGCAGAAATAGAAGCACTAAGCCAAGTAGTTACCAATGAAATGGAACATTCAGTTGAATGGTTTATTCATACCGATCCATGTATTCCAAGTAGCTGTAGTATTTGTTTAAAAGAAGATTGTTCAGAGAGAAAAAATACCTTCCAAAGTAAAATTGAATGGACTTTGGACAACACGCTTAAAAACGAAAAACACGGACTTTAACTGCCAAAATAGACTCAGCCTTTGCACTTCCTTCCGAAAAACTCGGTTGGATTTACAAAGGCTGATAGATGCATAGAAAAGCAATCGTGGTGCGAATCTAAAAAAACATTTCATTCATTATGTTAATGATAAACAAATTAACATTAAATCTTAAACAAGACTCATATAAATGAAGCGCCTTCAGTTACTTCAATTCACTATATTCGCCCCATAAAATTGTGCTATGGAACAGTGGAAATCATACCAAAAAGCCCATCAAGAAAGGTTTTTACAAGAATTAATAGATCTACTTCGTATACCAAGTGTGAGTGCTAGAAGTGAGCACAAAAATGATATGTTAGCTTGTGCTAAAGCTGTACAAACACATTTGACAAATGCCGGTGCAGATAAAGCGGAAATTTTTGAAACTCCGGGTCACCCTATTGTTTTTGGAGAAAAGATGGTAGATGCAAGTTTACCAACAGTTTTGGTATATGGACATTACGATGTTCAACCTCCTGATCCAATTGAATTATGGAAATCTGGACCTTTTGAACCGAGAATTGAAGATGGAAAAATTTTTGCAAGAGGTGCTTGTGACGATAAAGGTCAGTTTTTCATGCACATAAAAGCGCTGGAAACTATGCATGCTTGTGGAACATTTCCATGCAATATTAAATTTCTTATTGAGGGGGAAGAAGAAGTTGGCAGTCCTAACCTGGCAACATTTGTAAAGAATAATCAAGCACTTCTCAAATCAGATGTTATCTTAATCAGTGATACTGCAATGCTCAGTTTAGAAACACCAAGCATTGACATAGGCGTTAGAGGTTTAAGTTATATTGAAGTGGAAGTAACAGGGCCAAACAGAGATTTGCATAGTGGCGTTTACGGTGGTGCGGTAGCAAATCCAATTACAATGCTAGCGAAAATGATTGCAAGCTGTCACGATGAAAACAACCATATTACTATTCCAGGATTTTATGACGACGTAGTAGAAAGCTCTGCTGCTGAAAGAGCTAAGATGGCTGAAGCGCCTCATGATGATACTGAATATGCAAAAGACCTTGGGGTAAAGGCTCTTTGGGGTGAAAAGGGTTATTCAACAAATGAAAGAACCGGTATTCGTCCAACTCTTGAACTAAACGGAATATGGGGAGGTTACATTGGTGAAGGGTCTAAAACTGTTCTTCCATCAAAAGCGTATGCTAAAATTTCTACAAGATTAGTCCCAAATCAAAGTAGTAAAAAAATTACTGAATTACTGATTCAACATTTTGAATCTATAGCTCCAGAAGGTGTAATTGTTAAAGCAACTGAACACCATGGAGGTGAACCATATATGACCCCTATTGATAGCTTAGAATATCAAGCCGCAGAAAAAGCTATTGAAGCAACATTTGGGAAAAAGCCAATTCCAGTGAGAGGTGGAGGAAGCATTCCTATTTGCGCATTATTTGAACAAGAACTAGGAATAAAAATAGTATTCATGGGCTTTGGGTTAGATAGCGATAACCTTCACAGCCCGAATGAAAAATATGATATTCAAAACTTCTATAAAGGCATCGAAACAATTCCTTATTTCCATCATTTTTATGCTGAACTGAAAAAATAATTTCGCTTCTTGTAATGCAGCAGCAAAAAGAAAAATTAAGAATCGACAAATATTTGTGGGCTATTCGTTTATTTAAAACAAGAAGCCAAGCAGCAGATGCATGTGATCATGGAAAAGTAAAAATGGAAGGTGTTTCAGTTAAACCTGCAAGAGCTGTTGGAATTGGCGATGTATATGAAGTAAAAACCGAAGCGAGAAAATGGGTTATTGAAGTAACAGGACTAATGCAATCAAGGGGACCATATAGTGAAGCTATTAAACATTATAAAGACATTACACCCCCAGAAGCGTTGGATGCAGTTCAGTTTCAAGCTTCCTCTTTTCATACTGGCAAACGCTTAAGTAAAGTTGGTCGCCCAACTAAAAAAGAGAGAAGAGATTTAGATGGATTTATGGATATCCCTTAGCTTTTTTTTAGAAGATTTGTAAGAGCTCCTTCAAGCTTACCAAAAGAAAAATCAAATCCTGTTGACTGAATCTTTTTTGAACTAACAGTTGTGCTTTTCAGTACTTCAACACTCATCTCTCCAAGAATTAACTTAAGTGCGAAAGATGGTGCATATACTGGAATGTAAAAATTTCCTCTTAGTATTTTCGCTATAGCTAATGTCATCTCTTTATTTGAAACGGGATTTGGAGCAACTGCATTAAAAACACCCTGCATGTGACTATTTTTCGATGCATATAAAATCATATTAGATAGATCATCTAAATGAATCCAACTTATTTTTTGTCTTCCAGAACCTAATATAGCCGCCAAACCAAATTTTACTGGTTTTATAAACTCCTTTAATGCACCTCCAGAAGGATGCAATACAATACCAATTCTTAACTTAACTAAGCGAATTCCAAGATTTGCAATTCCAGATACGCTTTCTTCCCATTTCAAGCAAGTCTCACCTAAAAAATCGTCATAAACAGCATCCGTTTCTACAAATCCACTTTTATTAGTTGCAGTATCTGGACCATACCACCCTATGGCCGATGCACTTATAAACGCTTGAACATGATGCGTGTTAGATTGAAGGGAGCGCACCAATAATTCACCTCCTTGGATTCTACTATTAGCAATCTCTAATTTTCTTTCTTTTGTCCATCTTTTATCGGCAACACCCGCACCAGCTAAATGAATAACATAATCAGCCCTATCCCAAATGCTACTATCTATTTCACCTTTAGAAGGATTCCAATATGCATATGTAAGTCCATCTTTTG
>JAKRSC010000032.1 GCA_022402565.1 Hydrotalea sp.
TTGTCCAGAAGGTTCTTATTGTCATTGCCAAGTCGTTTTAAAATGGCTTATAACGAGCAGGGCTTTATGCAGGTTGGGAATTGTTATTCGTCCGCCCACAACCGCTGCTGATTGAAAATATAATGTTGAATTTAAGAACTAAAGTTGAAAGTTGTTTGTCCAGCCCGAACTACAGCTTGGGTTTGCAATTGGTTGATGTTTGCTGGTCATGCCCAACTTGCATAAAACCCAATGTTGTGTGTAGTGCTATCGAATGATAAGCCAATCTTCAAACCATTTTAGTGTAAACCCGTGATATTCATAGTCCTTTATTATGTCTCGTATGTTTGAATAATAGCCCCATCTGTTTTTGTCAACCTTTTGAACTATATGCCTTGCTTTGTCAGCTAAATCTTTGATTGAAGAATCGGCTAATGGTACAGATGCGTTGAATAGGGCTCTGCAATTTTCCTTTGTAATTTTAGATGTCAAGAAAACATTTTTAAGTGTTTGCTCAAGGTCTAAAAAAGATATTTTACCTTTTAAATGATAATAAGCAATAGTAAATGGCATTATCCCATCAATTGCACCATTTAGAAACTCTTTGTTAGAAAGAGTGATATATTTTTGATTGTCAATAAAGTCTTTTACAATATCAAATGGCGTAAACTCCGTCAGCATTAGGAAGTCCCATTCATCTTCCCAGGCATTTAAGCCAAGATAATTGGAAATTGTTTTTGCAGACAAAATTTTTATTGATTCAAGATTTTCGTCAATATCTTTTATCAATGAAAAGAAGGGTTTGAGTGGATAAACTACTTTGTCCTGATAAATATCTTTTCTTCCGTGAGCTATAGCATTTCTGTGTTCTATAAATCTTAAAACAATTTCTTTGGATTTAGGATTATATAAATCCAAGTCAGAAAGCATTTGAAGTGCTTTTGATTTAAGAGTGATTTTGAGTTCGTTTGCTTTGTTGATTAACCCACTAATTTTTTTAAAGCTTTTTTTATCGGGAAGACTTGCACATTCCAGTATTTCGGTAATAACTTGTTTTCGTTCCTCTAAAACTTTCTTCTTAAAATTATCTTTAAACTCATCTGCTAACACTTCCAGTATATGAACATAAGCTAAAACGGATTCATCTAAATGTACAAATCCTTCTTCACTCTCTATTTCCAGATATAATGCCTTTCTCCATCTTTCAAGAAGGCTATATATCAAAATCTTTTTTTCGCTATTTGCTGTCTCAATTTCACTGAATATTTTTTTTAAGTCAGAATTGAAATTTACTCCTTCACAGACCAATTTATTTTTACTTCCCTTCGCATTAATATGATGGCTTACCATGAATTGATGAGAAGCAAAGTTTTGAAATGAAATAAAAATTTGGTTGGTAAGAAAGGAAAGAATGCCATGAATTATTAATAGCTGAGGTCTTATTTTCGCAGAACCTTCTGTCAAACTATCATATTCCTTTAACTCAAAGGTTGAATCAATGAGTAAATATCCAAATTCACTTTCTCTTTCTTTTCTTTTTGGCAGTTCAATTCCATGAATTGATTCGGGAAGATTATCTTCGAATGGAAACATTTTCTTAAACTGGGCGTTCGTCAAGGTCTGAACATGAGAATTTTGGAAAGTAAAATCTGCACTCAGTTTGAATTCAAGTTCATAAATCATTCGTGATAATCCTATTGCTTTCATAAAATGTCCTGTCTAAAGATTGGAGATGTCGCTGCATTACACACAACGGAAAGGTATTTGCGAAGGCTGGGGAATAGACTTCCGTCCGACCGGCTACCTGAAGCTAAATTTATAAATAAAAGTTGATGATTTGCATATAGCTAAATTAGTAACGTCCTGCCCGATCTAAAGCCAAATTAAAAAACAAAAGTTGAAACACGGCTTCCGTCCGCCCAGCTTTTGCAAATACCAATGTTACCTGCTGCTTTGGTTTATGAAACCCACATATCCCAAGTCCTAATGTACTTCCAAACTCCATTTGCTTTTTCAAAAAAAAGAATTTGTCCAGACCCACAGAGATTGCCACATATAAAACTTGTATACACAGCGGCTTTGCTTCTATTATTTGAAAAGGCAATTTTTGAGAAACTAATGGTACCAATCTGTCGAACTTTGTCTTGAGGGAAAGCCCTATCACTGTAAAATCTATAATTGAACTTTGTCCGAAGTTTTGTAGCGTCAATTGTGTCAAAGGTCAGCCTGTTGTTACACAGCTCTCGTATGGCTTCATTAAATGAGGTATCTCCATTCATTTTATACTCAAGATTATTTTTGTTTGTGGATATTGTCTCTCGAATACTTTCAATGTCTGAATTTGATAAGGTGTCAATTTTATGATTAACAACAACAAAAAGTTCTGCTGTATCAAGGATTTGTTTTAGGCTGTCTTGCCATTTATTAAACTGCAATCTCTCGTCGCTATCATATTTAGCAGTATTTGGCAGTTGTGGTGGCAAAGGTGGTATTCGTAAATGATACCTAACAATTGTGTCCGAACCAGTAGTATTGTCGAGGGCAAGATTGTAAATTTCCTGGCTGTCCTGGTCAAGTTTATTCCTGTCAACCGATGTTTGGCAGGAATAAATTGTGAGTGCCAGAATTGCAACAAGTAATTTATTCATCTAATATTTTATAAATAGGATGCTCAAATTTAAAGTGTCCATAAAAGTAGCAGGTAACGTTCAGGGCTTGGCGAAGTGCGGGATATCTGCGTTCCGTCTGCCTGGCTTGCTGAAGTTGATAAATAATTTTTGTTCAAGTTATAAACTTCTGTTCAATATTGTTCGGTCAAGCTGGTACAAAAGCTAAATTGAAAAACTACAGTTGAAAAAAATGATTCGTCAGCCCGCATTTTGCCAAACCCCTTGTTGGCTGTAGTGTTATTCAATCTTGAGTCCTGTCAATGAAAAATCTTTTTTGTCACCAAGTTTAGTTTTCGTCATTAGAATATCTGTGTCTTTACGGTTCATATAAATTACACGGACAGAAAAGAATACATTGGCTGTGTCATTGATGAAATATTTTTTTGTAATCGTACCTTTTATAATCAAATCTTTTCCTTCGTCAAATGTCCATTCAGTAGTGGGGCAGTCATAGAGAACTGCATTACGGTAATTGTCTGCTGTGTCAACAGGCATGTATAAAGTTATATTGTCGCCAACCTTAAACTTGTTGTAATTAAAAACTGCATTTTCTTTTCTTTTTTGATTACAATCAATTATCTGCTGCCAATATGCTTTATAAAATTCAACCTGTTTGTCAAGTTCTATATCCTTTTTATTTAAAGTCCGATGAAGAGAAGTTAAGATGATTGATGAAATGTCGTCGGGTGCATAAATGCCTAACTTTTTAAAGTAATTTCTCAATGTGGTGTCTCTGTCACCATAAACCCAATTGTTGCGTATCCACATTCCTGTCCCACGATGTAACCCAATTACAGCCTCTCTTTCAGGTTTCTTCTTGAAATTGTCAAGTTCTGCTTGTGTCCATTGCTGTTGAAAATATAAAACTGCTTCATCCAAGTTTTTCGGCAATTTGACTTGTGTCTTGCAACTTGTCAAAATGAGCAAGCATGAAAAGAAAACTGTAAGTCGTGATAAAGTCATTTTTGAATTTTAGGGTCTGTCCAAACATTACAGCCAACGTTCATCGGCTTTCTGCTGTGCTGGTATTCCTTGTTCGGTCAGCCCGGAACAGAAGCCGATTAAAATTACTGATGTTGAAAATACAAATAATGTTCAAAAGAATTCCGACTGCCTGAACTACTGCTAATTAGCGATTTGTTGCTGACGTTTACTCTGTCAGCCAGCATAGCAGAAAACCGCTGTTAGCAGCCGTTTTCGTCATTATGCAACTAATCCTTTCTGTTTCTCACTCAATCCTTTTGCTCTTTCACTTTTATTCAATAAAAAATATGTTGTCATTGAAAATGTAAAACAAAGAACCCACGCCCAAACGTCCGCTTTGTATTGAAAAGGTTTGTAACTGTCACTTAAGATATAAACCAAAGGAGTTGTCATTGTCAATACGAACCCAGTTACTATGATAGAAATAGTAGTTGTCCTGCCAAAAATCTTTTGAATGCCAAAATATAAAAAGAGATAGGTTATGAAACTTGTCACCAATGGTATGATATTGTAAAAAAACGCTGCGGCAAGCATGTCACCAAGTGTCAAATCTGGTGCTCCTGGAAAACTACTTACCATCTCTGGCAGAAATGTCTCACCTGTAATATTAAACCGCATAAGAATGAAGTAAAATAAAAGAAATGAACAGTCCTTTATAAAAATATGTAGCGGAAAAAGTCGCATCTTAAGTTTTTGTCTGGCATCTTAAATCTATATCACCACACTAATTGCAGTTCCTATTATCCGTTGTTTGAATTTAGTGAATGCGTGCCAATGGCTGCTAACGTTCGAGTATTTGCGAAGGCTGGGAATTCATTAATTGTCCAGCCTGGTACAA
>JAKRSC010000033.1 GCA_022402565.1 Hydrotalea sp.
GACGATACTCAATTAACTATAAAATCCTTTTAACTTCACTACTAAACAAATAATGTGACGTATCCTATGCGTGCCATCGCAAAGCTGCGGAACGTTAGCAGAAATATTAAAACATAACTCCTATGGAACTAGCTACCCGAATTAGAAAAGTTAGACAAGCCTATGGCTATACACAAGCCGACATAGCATATAAAATAAATATTTCTCCTCAGGCTTATGGTAAAATCGAAAGAAATGCCGCAAAAACAAAATTTGAGACATTTCAAAAAATTGCACTTATTACTTGAACTTAGACAATATTTATAAAGAAAAAAACAACTTATAGGTTGTTTGAAAAAATATAATTTTTTTACTGTACAATAGTTAAGATTCCTTATTAACTCATTGTAACGGAAATTCCGACACAGCGTAAACATGAAGGTAGGAGTAAAAAAAATATTTTATGAAAAAAAAGATTGCAATTAGCGCACTAGTTATGGTGCTAACCATTGGTTCTGTATCAACAGCATCAGCCGGATGGTTTTTTGGTAAAAAACAATATCACGAAGAGTCATGGTCTGACGGCAAGTGCGTCTATATCAGACATTATTATGAAACCAGATTTTTCGGCTTCACGACAGGCGCTGGATACTATGATGAAAAAGTAGGATGTATAGATTAAATAATGAGGTGGTATTTACCACCTCATTATTATTTACCTTTATGTTTATCTATGAAAATAATCTCAAAATTTTTATTTACGTTATTTATTTTTAAAATCTCATCATGTAATACACAAAGCGTTGGTAATGATAGGTTAGTCGAGCTTCCGTTTTCTGGTAAGCTTATTACTATATCTATTTTGGACAGCCTTTCTAAAAAGCCTGTAATTGGTGCTTCTGTTGTATTTAAAAGTTTTAATATCGGAACTTTTAGTGATACTCTAGGTAATGCTATATTGCCCTTTAAAAGGGATAGTATAATTATCTCTTCAATTGGTTACAAAAAAACAACAATCTCAATTGAGAAAGATTCTATTATTAAAATAGTAATATCGCCTATCTTTCATAATTTATCAGAAGTTGTAGTTAAATCTTTTCAGTTCACAAATGAGGTTTTAAAAACTGGTATAAAAATTAAAAAGAAAACAAATTTTTACAAAGGTGGGTATGGTAACCAAATTGCATTTCAAATTTCTTCTAGAAATGAATTAAAGAGAGCAATTATAAGCGACTTAAGCATCCCTATAATAAAAACGACTTACCCAACTAGAATAAAATTAGAATTTCGATATTCTGATAATTTTAAATTTTCAGAATATGATTTAGTATTAGATACAATAGTAAATATTAAAGCTAAAAAGTCTAACATTTATATTGAGTTAGACAAATTCTATATTGATTTATTTGATAAAAATTTATGGTGTGTAATAACAAATTTAGGAACAGATGAATTTATAGGTGATAGGTATCTCAACTATAAAGGTCAAGTTGTTGAGCCTTATTATTTAATCACTGACGAGTCTACAGAAAAAACTACATATTTAAACTATCTTAACAGAGATTGGATCCCCTATCCAATAATACCAAATTATCAAGGAATTAAAGCAAAAACTAATTTAGGTTACATATTTACACTTAGATTTTACAAGTAATACTTCTGCTAACATTGCATTTGCAAAAGCAGGGCTTGACAATGTAACATCAACTATGTGCTAGCATCAGCAACAGTTCGGGCTCGACTTTAAATGTTCAGCTTTAGTTCATAACTTCAACAACATATTTTCAAATGGGCATTTGTACCACGCTGGACAATCAATGAATTCCCTGCCTTCGCAAATGCTCGGACGTTGTAGGCAATACGGACGCAGACCCTAAAATTAGGTTGCTTGATAAAACGCATCAACAAGACAGATAATTACTTAGATAAAAATAATGCGACGCTTCAAGAAATTTCTATTAATCATTTTAGCCATTCCGCTTTTAAACATCATTTTAATTACTGTTTGTAACGGATTTATTGAAGGCTCTTGGTGGAAATGTTCACGTGGAGCTGACTTCAAAGACTTTTTGGAATTTGACGAAAAATTGCAAGTGAAAAGCATTTTAATTCAAAATGACGGCAAGACAGAAAAAATTATTTTGCTCTATTTGTTCGACTATATGATACTTAGCGACAAAGACTTGACAAATTGGACATACTATGTACGAAAAGGGAAAAAGTACGACCCAAACAACAAAGCAAATTCGCAACAAGAACCAACGGAAACAAATGGAACACCGGGTGACAAAAAATTGCTCGACAGTTTGATGAAGAATAGAAAATAAGATTGGTACCAGTTACTAGGGACAGTACTGCCTACAACGCTAGCTTGAATGCAATGCGGGCGGGACATACCTAAAACTAGGCTTTGGTAATTCTAATCAGCTTTTGTACCTTAACGGGCGGACACAGCTCCGAACGCCCGCACTGCATCAAGCTAGGGAACGTTGTATGCCATATAAAACGACACTGTACATTGGGACGAAAAAGTAATAGAAAAAAACAACGGATAGAGGTACAGAAAGCAATCGAAAAGGAGCATAACCGACAAAAACTGATTGCTTATCTTATTTTGTTTCCCGGAGTTGCATTATTTATTTGGGGAATTCTTCTATTTGACAAAACATTCATTCCGACACAGACACAAGTTATTATCACACTGCTTGGGGCGACAATTGGTTTTATAGTCGTGCATTTTCTATGGCGACACAAAGAATATGGACTTTTTGCTACACTTTTCTTTGGATTTTTTTTAGGTGGCCCAATTCCTTTCACTTTTGTTGCGACAACAAACTATTACTTACGAACAGAAGAATCAGAAAACATTGAATTAGACATATTGGAGACGGGTAACCGCTCAAGAAGGAAAAGCAACTGCAGGACACCATATGTTATTGTCGAACATCTTGACATAAAAAAGGACATTTTGTTTCCTTGTGACTATGAGAAAACAATATCAAAGTATAAAAGACTGACCCTAACTGTATCAAAAGGATTTTGGGGCTATCCGGTTTTTATAAACAAAAAACTAAATGACTAATACGGCATACAACATGCAGTTTTGCGGCAGCGGGGGGCGGCGCAAAACGTCGGTCATCACCTGTAATGCTATTTAGCTTTTGTTCCGGCTGACATTTATCTATTAAGCTTTTGAATAAAATTTTATCTTTAGTATCACAGTTCAGCACTCGTCGCCAAGGGCGACGTAAAAGAATTGCCCCGCCGACCGCAAAGCTGTGAACGTTGGTGGCAATGTTAGACGACCACACAGTCCCGACAGTTTGTAAAGTCATCAGTGGACTGTCCACTAACGGACTTTTACGAATTGACTGTTTTAATTCAACATTTTTACTTCTATTTTCAAGCTGTGCAGGTGGACAGTCCTTCGCTGACTTTTAGAAAAAAATTATCAAGACAGACAATCACCTAACACGACACATCAACATTTTGCAACCAATGACAGAAAAGCAAATAGAAAGAGTAAAAACCAAAATCAAGAAAATAAAAGCGGCTCTTGCGGCTGACAAAAAACGGTGGGGCGGTTACTATGACGACAGCCGTGGACTGCGTTATTCTCCTCCCCGACTTTACATACAAATTGGCGACTTTTCAGGCGGACTGAGATATATGAATTGGTTCAACAAAAACTTTCCAGACGACAGTTGCTACCCAGACTTTTTATTCGAGTGGACAATTATACTTTTCAAATCCGGCAGACTTAAAGAAGCAGAGAAAAAAGCATTTCAGACTTTTTGCCGCAACACGTATTTGTTCGACAAGTTTTTCAATAAAGAGATAATTCCGATTGACAAGTGGGAAGGTTCAAACCTCGAAGTTGCAGAGTTTATTAAGAGTTCGTTTGACTACATTCACTCACAAGACAACTTGACGGACTTTTCAGAGTGGTTGGACAAGTTCATCAAATCAGAGAAATTCATACAACAGAGTAACAAACTAATAGACATCAACAGACGACTTAAAAACGAGAAAGACAGCGAAACGAGATGGTATTTAATCAGCCAAACACGACAGTTAGAAGACGAGTTTTAACAGACGACAGAAAGAAACACAGCCACCAACATCGGTAACCGTTGCACAACCTCTTTAAAGAACTAAGTTTTTACCTTTTCGATCAAAA
>JAKRSC010000034.1 GCA_022402565.1 Hydrotalea sp.
GCTAATGGGAGAGTTTTTGAAGTTCCAATTTTGCGAAAGATTTTGGACGTTATCAGTGATTCAATAAAACCTAAGCTACTTTCTGATAAGAATAAGTATGGTACAAACCATTCAATACAGGGATAGCAACTAACTAGGAGTTAGGAGGTTTGTAAATTACAGAAGGAATGGGTGTAACCTTATTCAATGCAAGATGAGTTCTATGGTTGTTATAAAATTAAGTGAATGTCTGTTTCTGCTGGACAATAAATACCAACTAGCATAGAATAGAAAATATCACCTAGCGAAAGGGACCCCTCACCATTTTACGGTTGCAAGCGGAATACCCGTCAACAACCTAAATGGTGAGGGGCAAGTAGAAGACGGGGTCAATAAATTGGAGGAAGATAGGAAGTGATACAATCTAAACCAAACAGCAATTTATTGACCGTAGCTGACGGCACTTTCCAGCAACATTTGGTTAGTTTAGTAATTTATTTCTATATTTACAGACAGATTCAAATGGTGCTGGGTGCTAACGCACCTCATTTAACAGAAGAATCATTAGATTACAAAACCGTGCGTAGTGACCGCCTTGTGGCGACTCTTTGCCGACCCAACTTAGCAACCTGGCGACACAAGGTGAGTCACGAAGCATTTGGAGGAGCACAGGGAGAAGAAGGAACACCACCTTGGCTATTACTTGCAGCCGTACCAGCGAACACACCGTCCGTATCGGATGAACCAACCTTCTTTGGAGGCGGTTCAGGTAGTGGAGCGACAACCACCAACTCATCTCGCATAACAGGAATGTACTTTTATCATCCAGACCATCTAGGTAGTATCACTATGATCACCGATGGGAGAGGCAATGTCCTAGCAGGAGGAGAGAGAGGTGGAAAGTCTCACATCACCTACCGTCCGTATGGTGAGATACTCAGAACCGATTCCTTTGGTCCTGATATATCTAAGTTCAAGTATACGGGGCAAGAGGAAGATAGAGAGAGTGGCTTGTATTTTTATGACAGTCGTTATTACGACTCAAGAATAGGTAGATTTATATCTAATGATACAGAAGTCGATGCCTTAGAGCCAAACGGAATGAATCGCATGATGTATGTGAATGGCGATCCAGTATCCTTTCGTGATCCTTCTGGAAATGTGTGTGCAGCAAATGTTTTCTCAGCAATGGCTATAGCTTCTCTTGGTCCAGGTCTTGGCTCAGTTGTAGCAGCTGGTGGAGGAGTAACAGGGAATCATACTGGAGGAGGTAGCTGCTCGAAATTACCCGATGAAAAAAACTCATTGAGGTTTCTAATATTTTTTAGATCAGAAACAATATCTGATCCAGCAGAAAAAAATGCATTCTTATACATGGGTCTGATGTATGTCGAGGGTCTATCAGGGAAAGGACCATCTCCATTAGGTAAAATGAGTAGAACAGAACTACAAATGTTCTTAATTTATGAACAAAATCAAACTAATGCGAATCCAGCAATATATTTTTCAATTTATGCTTTAATGACTACAGGAGTATTAAATCCAAAAACAGGTGTAGATCGAGCATCATACTTTCATGATCAGTTCGGTCCAAAGATTCTTGATCCAAATAACCGAAGAGCTAACTCTAAATGGATGGGTCAATCAAAGACTGCATCTTTTAGTCATAATACTTGGAGTAGTACTTATAAACGTGAATGGGAAGCTACAGGAAGAAGTTGTAGAGACGCTAGAGATTTATGTGCAACGGTAAATACCATTGGAACAGTAGTAACAAATGCAGTGACTACAATTGTGGGATCAACTCTTTTCAGCATAGCAAATGGTATCACAGGACTTTCAACCATCCGAAAAGCCCGTTATAAGGTAAAATTATGAAAAAAATTTTTTTATTTATCTGCTTCATCATTTTATTTCATATTTCTTGCGCATCTGAAAGAAAAGTTTGTTATGAAGAATATGGTGTTAGTTCTTTTGATTCTCGAAGAAACCTATGTTGGATTATAGTTTATGGACTTAATGAAGATTCAAAAAATCAATCTCTTTCAGAAGAACAAAGAGAAAGTGCAAGACTAACAGCAGAAAGAGGATTGAATTTATGTTATTATGGCTTAGTTGCAGAAGCAGATTGTAATAAGGAATCGGATACTAAACTAAGTCCCAAATTTAGGAATCCATTGTGGTAGCACATGTTATAGATGAGCAAGAATTATCAGGTCACAAAACCGTAGCGAAATGCTTTCCTCCGCAGCGGCTTTGGCAGACCCAACTGGCCATCGGACGCGAGGAAGGGAAGCATGGAGCCTATTATGATGCGAAGATTGGACGGTTCTTGCAACAAGACAGTATGGCATTCCCGAATCAGATACAAGGTATGAACAGGATGATGTATGTAGAGGGGAATCCTGTGGGATATCGTGATCCGAGTGGGAACAATAGTGGAAAAGGATTAATGGAAATGTTCGCTAGTTTGATATCTCAACCAATTAGCAATGAGCTTTTAGTATATGCTACATTTGCAACAGGGAAGGGAGGAAGAGGAGCTAGAGATTTCGCATTAGTAAGTTTAACGAGTCAATTCTTAGCTGGAACGTTTGGGCAAGAATTCTTTAACTTAGATTCAACTGCACAGCAAAATATTGTAGCTATCCTATCAATCTCAAAATTCGGTGGAAGAGTGGGAGATGCATTTAAAAGAGTGTTTAGGTCTATAGATCATTCATTGAAAAAGATTGCAAGAGCAGGTGATCATGTATCTAAGTTCATAGCAAAATCAGCGGATAGCTATGTTAGAGATGAAGCTAGAAAGTATGATAAAATATATAAAAGTGCAGCTAAAGGTATTGCTGGAACTGCTAGAAGAATTGCAAAAGGAATGGATGGTGGTGCTCGTTGGCTTTTAAGTGGTGGTAATTTCTCAAGGAATAATGGAAATGACTTGGATTATGCTTTTGGAAGTATAGGTTTTAATACAAATGGTTTTTTTGATTCATTTGTTAGAAGTGATTTGGGAAAAGGGGTAACAGAAATCAACCAAAGTGGTTGTCTTACATTGATAACAACAATTATGACAGCAGGAGTTTCAGATACAATTGTTGCTTTTATTGCTTCATTATCTCCTAAATTAGGAGCTGCATTGGGTGTTGCGGGAGCAGCATCTTTAGCGAACAATCTAAGAAATTGTATTAGCATAGTTGGAAGTTCAGACATTAATGTTGGAGGTCAATAACGAATGAATTATTTAATATTATTTACTCTTCTAATAATAACAAGCTCAATGTATTGTATCTTACCTATCGGTTTTTATTATTCAGAAAATTGGGAATTAGCAAAAGAAAAAGAACTTCATTGTGTTTATACGCCAGAAAACTTAAAAGTTGAAGGTGCCAATTTTGTTGTTTACATAATAAAAGAATTGCTAGTTGAAAGATTAATTGATGAGTTAACGCTAATTAGTCAAATAAAAGAAAGCACTGATGTTAGATTGAATCTGATTGATATATATGAAAAAAATAAAGGTAATAGTGTTTGGTTTTTGGTAGAAATTTATGACCCTCAATTTAATTTACAAAATTTATATTATTATATTAATAATCAAATTATTCCAAAAGATATAATTTATTATAAGGCTCAATATGAAAGTGAAAATTATTTTGGATTATTTATTTATGGAGATAAAAAACCGAAACGAGCAACTTTTACAAGTATCATATACTCAAATGAATTAAGTGATAAGGGGTTGTTAAATCCCGAAGTGGGAATATTAAATAGGATTTTAATAAGGTTTGAAAAAAAACAAATATTAAATGGGAATATGGACATTAAGATAACTATTAATGATAAACTTTTTAATACTTATAAAAGGAGAGAACGTTGTTTGAATTTTAGTAATGATTTATAGAATCTTCTAAGTATTATTCAAAAAGTTAAACACATTTTATGAGATACTCCGCATGGAGTAGCTATCTTAGGTCTGATTTTGGTCGTGCATATAAAAGCTTAGGAAGACAATTATCCGACTACATAAAAAATCCAATAAGATCACTTGCAAGAAGTGATATCGGAAGAGGTTATTCAAGATTAATGAAATGGACTCGTA
>JAKRSC010000035.1 GCA_022402565.1 Hydrotalea sp.
CTATCTATTTCACCTTTAGAAGGATTCCAATATGCATATGTAAGTCCATCTTTTGCTACTTGATTGTTAGGATTTCGGGTAAGGATGATAACCTCTTGACTTTGTTGCAACAATACATTAGTTAAAAATTTTCCAACCATACCTGTTCCACCAGTTATTACATAGGTTGCCATATTGCTCATTTATTTTTCCAAAGAAACAACATATTCAGACTTTCGTTCAAAAAAAACCCCCATCGTAACCGATGAGGGGAACAACTAAAAATCACCTTTTCCTTACAAATAAATTATAAGCAAAAGAAGTTTAATCAGGTTTTTTTCCTTCTAAAAAGCTATTTAGACTAGAAATTTGTACTTGATCTTTCTCGTCTTTTTTTACGTTGGAATTACTATAAAAATTTTCAACAGATGCAAGTGCAGCATTACCAAAAAGTTCCATATTCCTTCGAACATAAGCAGGAACATCCTCAAACTCATTATTACTGTCGTCTGAACTAAAATTATAAGTTAGATTTCTAAGCTTCTGAATTCGTTCGGCCTGCTTTCTTTTTTGCTCTTCTGGATCTAAGTCTTCTTCTTTTACAACAAGAGGAACTTTGTTATCAGGAGTTTGTAAAGCAGGTGCTGGAACCTCCTCTCTTTCAATTAACTGAAATTCATTTTCGACAGAAGAATTATTTTGAAATAAATCGGACTGCTGCAATGATTGACCAAGCGCACCAGTTTCATGTACTTCAGAAGAATACACTTGCGTAGGCCTTTGCATTAAGCTTGGCTTTTCTACTACATCAAATTGTAGTAAAGGATTAACAGAAACAGTCTCTTCTGCTTTTTTCTCAAGTTGTTCAGAAACAACCTCACTGCTTACTTCAGGACTAAGTTCAAAATGCAACACTGTATTTTCATACTCATCCACAGAAACTTCTTGAACTGCAGAAGGAGCAACTTCTGGCATTATATGTAGAACTTGTTCATTAGAGGCATAGGGCTGACCAGTCAAATGTGGCATCCAAGTAGGTTCTTGGCTTTCAGCAACAGGAGCAGGCTGTTGAACTGGAGCTGTTGCTTGGCCTAAATCGAGGGTAACCACTTCTTTTTCTGGAGCAGATTGTTTAATAACTTCAGATTTTTTAGAGAATGGATCAGAAGCATCAAAACCTGTAGCAATTAATGTAATTCCAATTTTTTCTCCAAGCGACTGATCGTAGCCCATACCAATAATAACATCGGTATGTTCACCAGCCTGCATGCGTAAATAACTACTAATAGTTTCCATCTCATCCATAGTACACTCAAACTCCCCTTCAGCACTATTAATATTAACCAATACCCATTTAGCACCACGAATATCATTATCATTTAACAATGGTGAAGCCAAAGCTTCCTCAATTGCCAACTGAGCTCTATTCTCTCCTTCCACAGAAGAACTTCCAAGTATAGCAACCCCGCCATTCTTCATAACTGTACATACATCGGCAAAGTCAACAATAATATGTCCTTTACTATTGATGATATCTGTAATACATTTTGCTGCAGTTGCTAATACATTATCTGCTTTTCCGAAAGCTTCTCTCATTTTTAAATTGCCGTATTGCATACGCAACTTATCATTGCTTATAACCAACAAAGTATCAACATGAGGTTTTAACTGATCAATACCTTGTTGTGCTTGTAGCATTCTTCGTGGGCCTTCAAATCCAAAAGGAGTGGTTACTATACCAACTGTAAGAATTCCTAATTCTTTACAAACTTGTGCAATTACTGGAGCACCACCAGTACCAGTACCACCTCCCATTCCAGCAGTGATAAAAGCCATTTTGGTATTTACCTCTAGTATCTTTTTTATTTCTTCCAAGCTTTCCTGAGTAGCCTGCATGCCAATGTTAGGATCGGCGCCAGCACCCAAACCTTGAGTTAAATGTGGTCCTAGTTGAATTTTATTAGGCACTTTGCTTTGCTCAAAAGCTTTAGCATCTGTATTACAAATTATGAAGTCAACGCCTTGAATGTCTTGTTCAAACATGAAGTTAACAGCGTTGCTACCTCCTCCTCCAACGCCTAACACTTTAATGATAGACGACTTTTGTTTGGGAAGATCAAAATGAATCATAAGTACGGTTTTAGGGTGTGCAGATTTTCTAGGGATTAATTTTTACTGAAACGACTGTTACAAACGAATTATTTTGTAATGCTTTCATCTTCTTCCTGGAATAATTCAATAAGGTTATTTTTGAAACTATCCCAAAACTTAGATTTCTTTTTCACTTGAGTAGTAGCTTTTTGCTCTTCAATGACTGGCACCGCAGGAGTAATTTCTTCTGGTGCAGACTGTAATGAAGAAGGAACAGTTACCCTTTTAAAAGTTTCTTCAAACTGCTTATGGCGCTGTTCATAATCGCTATACCCTTTTAAAATAAGTCCAATACAAGTGGCATACATAGGCTTTTTAAGCTCCTCAATATGATTAGGAGATAAATGCTCATTCGGTAAACCAATTCTAGCATTTAAACCAGTGATAAACTCAGTTAATTGAATTAAATGTTTTAATTGTGAACCTCCACCAGTAAGAATAACACCGCCATTTAAAGCACGATTATCTAAACCTACTTGCTTTAAATGATAGGTTACGAAATCTAGTATTTCACTCATTCTTGCCTGAATAATAGAAGCCAGATTCTTCATGCTGATTTCTTTAGCAGGCATTCCTTTCAATCCAGGTATAGTGATATATGCATTGTTTTTTGTTTCGTTTGCAAGTGCACTACCAAACTGAACTTTCATAGCTTCAGCTTGTGTTCTTAGCACTCCAAGCCCCATTCTAATATCATTGGTAATATTTTCACCACCAAAAGGAATAACAGCTGTATGCTTTAAGATACCATCACAAAAAACAGCAAGATCACTGGTTCCACCTCCAATATCAAGTATTGCAACACCTGCTTCCAAATCTACATCACTCATAACAGCAGATGCAGAAGCCAAAGGTTGAAGAACAAGATCTTTAGTAGATAAGCTACTTCTTTCTACAGCGCGGTTAATATTACGAATAGCATTTCTGTCGCCTGTGATAATATGAAAATTTGCACCAACTTTTACACCGTTGTAACCAACAGGATCCTTAATATTCTGGTGATTGTCAACATGAAAATCCTGAGGAATAACATCTATAATTTGGTCGCCAGCAGGAATAAACGTTTTACGTTGATTTTCTATTAACTGGTCAATTTCAAATTGCTTGATTTCAACTTCTGGATCCTGACGAACAATATCGCCTCTCGTTTGAAGACTTTTAATATGCCTTCCAGCTATACCAACATAAACTTCAGAAATTTCTAATTCTGGGTTACTTTCTAAGCAGTTTAGTAATGCCTGTTGAATGGCTTTGATGGTTTGGTCAATATTTAAAACCTGACCATGGGCAACACCACTGCTGTTGGCCCTTCCAAATCCTAAAATCTCTAGCTTCCCAAACTCATTTTTCCTTCCTGCTATAGCAGCAATCTTAGTAGTGCCTATATCAAGCCCTACAATAATGGGTGCTTCTGAGTGATTCATAGAGTATGTCTTTTTAGTTGTTTCAATTGGTACGAAATTCAATCTCACTCACTCCTCTTCTTCTGCATCACCGCCTTTGGAGGCATAGAATTAGAATTTGAGGTCTTCAATCTATTTGGAACGCCCACTTTACTTGTTTTATTGTTAGAAGGCGTAAATCTTTTTTCAATTTCTTTATTGGGAATGGTCATTTGATTCTTAGATGCCGAATCGATGAATGACTCCTCAGTATTCAAAGGTGTTTGTAAGAAATCTGAAGCTTCAGATTTCTTTCTGGCTACTACCTGATTTTTAAATCTCAGGTCAATCTCTTTATATTGATTCCATCCACCTTTTAGCCATGCCTGTTTATAAAAGGTAAATAAATTTGAAAACTTTTGTTCGAGATGTAGAGTAGATCCTAACAATATCCTTTCATCGCCTAGTACCGTCCACATTTCAAACTCTCCTTTTGCATGAATATGTACTTGTGCAACCTGAGCTACCCAAAAGCTATCTGCCGAAATGTATTGAACCAAACGAAGCACTTGTTCCATTAGTATACTATCAGCTTGTGCTAATTTTTCAGAAACCTGAGGGAATCCAGTAATTACAGGTACACGAGCTACTCGCTCCTGACTTAATGGTAGTCGTTGACCGCTTTCATCTACATAAAATGAATTACCCTGTAAGTCCATTAAACGCACCATAGGATTCCTCTCTATAATGTGTACGTGAAGCTGATGCATATTATTCATATAAAGATCAGCAGTATGTATCCAAGGATTTTTCCTTAATTGCTCTTCCATTGCCTGTAAATCCATCTTCACAACATCTACTCCTTCACGAGCGCCCATACCTTCTAATAATGCTCGAATATCTTGTTCATTCAAAAAGAATACTCCTTCAGTTCCACCAATTTGTATGAGTATATCTTGACAGGTTTTCGATTTTTTTTCTTTAAAAGCCAGTCCAGCTAATACCAAAATACCTAGGCCTACAAATGCCCAAGTAATATGAGTTACTATTTGTCGCCAACTATGCTTCATACTTCTGTTTTAAAACATGAGCAATAGGTTGTACGCAGGTGTCAATATCGCCTGCACCTGCAAGAACTACTTTTGAAAATTGACTAGATTGGATATACTCAAGCAATTTGTCTTTCTCTATAACTTCAACCGATTTAGAATGATTAACTAATGATGCTAGCCATTCGCTTGTTACTCCTTCCATTGGTTCTTCTCTTGCAGGATAAATAGGAAGCAAAACAAGTTTTGGCACTTTTGATAAAACCTCTGCAAAACCGACAGCCTGATCCTTTGTTCTACTAAATAAATGGGGTTGAAACACCATCATATAGTCTTCCTTTGGATATAAATCTTCAACTCCCTGAATCAATGCCCTTAACTCTTCTGGATGATGCGCATAATCATCAATAACAAATCCATATGTCGATTTCCAAGCAAATTCAAATCGCCTTTTGACACCTTTAAAATTGCCAACAGCTCGTTTAATTAATTCATGCGAAATACCTAATTCAAGAGACGCAGCTATTGCTGCTAAACTATTTTCAACATTATGCCAGCCACCCATATTCAAGATAACGTCCTTGATACATCCATCAGGATAAACAACATCGAAGTGATAAGCACCTTCAATTATTTTCAAATTACTTGTACGAATATCTGCATCTGCATCAACCCCATAGGTTAAGGTGTTTTTAGTTGAGAAAAGCGATCTGGGTAACTTACTATTGATAAAGAGTTTACCTTCTTCTCTTACCAAATTTGAAAATTGAACAAAAGCATCGCTAAATGCTGAATGAGTACCATAAATATCTAAATGATCTGGGTCCATTGCAGAAATCACTGCTATTGATGGTGACAACTGTAAAAAACTTCTATCATACTCATCTGCTTCAACAACTACGGTATTACTTGCAGTTGAACTCCAATAATTGGTTCCATAATTAGTAGCTATTCCGCCTAAAAAAGCATGACATCCGTATGAGCTATCTCTCAAAATATGCGCTGTCATGGTTGATATTGTAGTTTTACCATGAGTTCCTGCTACACATATATTAGCACTTGCTGCGGTAATCCAACCTAACACTTCACTCCTTTTTGCCATTAATGTACTATGTTCTTCATAGTATCTTTTTCCAAGATGATTTTTAGGAATAGCGGGAGTGAAAATGACTAAATCAGGATTCTTTGGAATTGAGTTAATATTATCTTCAAAAGATATACTGATGCCTTCTGAAATTAGCTCTTGAGTAAGAACAGTTTTTGTTTTATCGTACCCTCCTACAATTGCCCCTTTTGCATTAAAATATCTTGCAAGAGCACTCATTCCTATTCCCCCAATCCCTAAAAAATAAATTTGGGGTTTCCATGAAAGATTGCTCCCACGCATCCATAATATGATTTGATCCTTAGTTGACAATTTTTCCAATTTTAGTTAGCATATCTTTTGCAATTTTTTGATCGGCATCGCGATAACCTAAGCTTGATAATTTATTCTGTATAGCCTGTCTTTTTCGGGAATCATTTCCTAATTCAATTACAGCATCTATCAATAAGTCGTTTGCTTGATGATCAGGTATAAGAATTGCAGCATCCTGATTTGATAAATATTGCGCATTTGCTGTTTGATGATCTTCCGCCGCTAAAGGATAAGGCACTAAAATAGATGGCTTCATCAATAAAGTAATCTCAGTTACAGACATAGCACCTGCCCTTGAAACCACCAAATCTGCAGCAGAAAATGCCACTCCCATTTCATGTATAAAAGTACTAGCCCTAATATTCTGTTGTGCCTTAGCTGCTTGCTGGTATTTTTCGGCGTTAAATTTGCCTGTTTGCCAAATGAGTTGAATACCTGCTGCTTTTAATTTTGATAATCCATTCAAAATTGCTTCATTAATTGATTTAGCACCCAAACTTCCACCTACAACTAATACCGTAATTAAGTTTCCATTCAATCCAAAAGTTGCACATGCATCAGACTTGGTAATATCATTTTTGATTATACTACTCCTAACAGGATTGCCTGTGATAGTAATTTTTTCATTTGGGAAAAATTTATCCATCCCATGACCAGACACATAAACTGATTTAGCCTGTTTAGCTAGCCAGATATTCGCTTTTCCTGCAAATGAATTGCTCTCATGAATAAAAGTTGGAATTCCCTTCCACTGTGCATACCTCAAGACTGGAAATGTTGAGTAACCTCCTACACCAAAAGCTGCATCTGGCTTAAATGATTTAAAAATTTGCCTTACCTGTAAAAAGCTTTTAACTAGATATATAGGAAGAAAAACATTTTTCCACCACTGAGCTCTTTGAAGTCCAACAATATCAAGTCCTTTTATTGAATATCCCGCAGCTGGCACTTTTTCCATTTCCATTTTACCTTTCGCACCAACAAATAAAATTGCTGCATCGGGCACCAATTTCTTGATAGCATCGGCAACAGCCACTGCTGGAAAAATATGCCCGCCAGTTCCACCTCCTGCTATAATTATTCTTATACTCATACAACTGGCATATTTTGTTTAGTCATTGAATGAGTTGTTTCACTACCTTCTAACTGCTCTACATTACGTGCAACACTTAAAATAATTCCAATTGCAGCACATGTAAATAAAAACGAACTTCCCCCCATACTAATAAGGGGTAATGTAACTCCTGTAACCGGAACAAGATTTACATTAACAGCCATATTCGCCATTGCTTGTATAACTAATGTAAAACTTAAGGCTACTGCTAAAAATGCCCCAAATGCAAAGGGACATCTTCTAAACAAATTGATACATCTAAAAAGAAATACCAAATACAATAAGGCAACACCACCACCAATAATTAAACCATATTCTTCAATTATGATTGCATAAATAAAATCGTTGTATGCTTGTGGCAAGAAGTTTCTTTGCTCACTATTGCCCGGCCCTAAACCCATAAGTATACCACCTTTTGCAATTGCAATTTTTGCTTGCTGCAATTGATATGGATCAGATTCACCAGACTGATAAATAAAGTCCTGGGTACGTTTTACCCATGTTCCAACACGACCAAATGACTTTAGCTTTTCAATTTTTCCTTTTTTAGCACTTTCTGTTTCTAAAGGATCATAAGTAAGAACCGCTATTGAAATAATAATTGCTACAGGTATCATTGCAATTAATACTGTTAAGAATAAATGTGAGAACCTAACTCTTCCAATAAACATCAGCAACATAGAAGTGGCAGCAGTTAGTAGGGCATTTGATAAGTTGGCAGGCATAATACATGCGCAAATCAATAAAACTGGCCATAATACTGGCAAAAATCCTTTTTTAAAGTCTTTGATAACATCTTGCTTTTTACTCAGCAGCCTCGACAAATACATAAATAATGCAAGTTTTGCCAAATCACTTGTTTGTATTGTCATATCAATGACAGGAAGTCGAATCCATCTACTTCCTTCATTAATTTTAACACCAAAAAAAAGTGTGTAAAGCAATAAAGGAATAGAAATCCAAAATAAAAAAGTTGCGATTCTTGAAAAGAAGGTATAGTTGATTCTATGAAGAAAATAAATAATCATTAAGCCAATTAGAGTAAATGAAATTTGCTTAAATAAATAAACACTTGTATTGCCTTTATGATACTTATACGCCAATGATCCAGTTGCACTATAAACAACAAGAATAGATATTAATGATAAAAGCAAAACAATAGCCCATATCATTCTATCGCCATGAGTACGCTTAAGAATTTGCTCCTTATTAAGCGCGGCAAATGCTATATCCTTAATCTGTTGTACTTCCTCTTTCACGTTTCAGAATTAAAGCTCCTTTACTGCATCTTTAAACTGCTGACCTCTGTCTTCATAATTTTTAAATAAATCAAAGCTTGCACATGCAGGACTTAATAAAACCACATCATCTTTTTGTGCAAGTTTGAATGCTTGATTCACTGCTTTTTTAGCATTATCAGCTTCCACAATCACCTTTACTTTATCTTTAAATGCGTCAATAATTTTTTGATTATCGGTGCCTAGACACACAATGGCCTTTACTTTTTCTGACACCAATTCTTCTAAAAGAGAGTAATCATTTCCTTTATCAACACCACCTAAAATAAGTATAGTAGGTTTATTCATACTTTCCAATGCAAACCATGTACTGTTCACATTAGTAGCTTTACTATCATTTATAAACTCCACACCACGTACCATGGCAACAAACTCCATACGATGCTCCAAACTATGAAAGTTTGTTACAGCATCACGAATCTTTTCCTTTCTGATACCCATGGTTGTTGCAGCAATTCCTGCAGCCATAGTATTATAGCCATTGTGTTTTCCTTTGAGTGCAAAGTCATAAATACTCATGCTTACTCGTTCTTCCTGGATGCGTAGCATCATTTGATCGCCTTTCATGTAGCCGCCTTTTTTTAGTTCTTGTTTCATAGAGAATGGTAATGGGTTAGAATGTATGGTTAGTATCTCAAATTGCTTAGTAATAACTTCATCATCTAAGCAATAAATAAAATAGTCGGAACTGGTCTGATTTTGGATAATCTTAAACTTACTGTTGATATAATTTTGAAATTGGTAATTATATCTATCAAGATGATCTTCGGTGATATTTAATAGAATAGCAATATCTGGACGAAATGTGTCAATATCATCCAGTTGAAATGAACTAATCTCTGCGATATACCATTCAACAGGATTTTCAGCAACTTGCTTGGCAAATGAATAACCAATATTTCCTACCAAGGCACAATTTATACCAGCAGATTTACAAATATGATACAGCAAAGAAGTAGTTGTACTTTTTCCATTACTACCTGTAATTGCAGCCACTTTACTATTTCCTTTATAACGAAATGCCAATTCAATTTCACTAATGATCTGAATACCTTTCTTTCTAGCTGCTTGAACTATTGGTGAAGTTTCTGGGATACCAGGACTTTTTACAATAAGTTCTGAATCAAGTATCTTTTCTAATGTATGCCCCTTATGCTCAAATTGAATTTGATATTGAAGAAGCTCTTGCTGATAGTTATCTTTTAGAACAGCGCCATCTGACAAAAACACATCCCATCCCTGCTGCTTAGCAAGAATAGATGCGCCTACGCCACTTTCGCCACCACCTAAAACAACTAATCTCTTCATATTATCTAATCTTCAGCGTAATAATTGAAAACACAACACATATTAAAGTCACAATCCAAAATCGAATAGCAATTTTATTTTCGTGATATCCTTTCTTCTGATAGTGATGATGCAGAGGACTCATCAAGAAAATTCGCCTACCTTCTCCATATTTCTTTTTTGTGTATTTGAAATAAGAAACTTGGAGTATTACACTCAGATTTTCAACTAAGAAAATTCCACAAAAGATGGGTATTAATAGTTCCTTACGAACAATAATTGCAAGTGAAGCAATAATTCCACCAAGCGCCAAGCTTCCTGTATCTCCCATGAAAACTTGTGCTGGATAAGCATTGTACCATAAAAAGCCAACACATGCTCCCACAAATGCCCCAATAAAAATGGATAATTCACCCAAGTTGGGTATGTACATAATATTCAAGTAGTCTGCAAACTTATAGTTGCCACTCACATATACAAAGACACCTAAACAAGCACCTATTAATGCACTTACTCCACCCGCTAATCCATCTAATCCATCAGTAATATTGGCACCATTAGATACTGCCGTAATAATAAAAGTGACTACTAGTATATAAATAATCCATGTATAAGCTTCTGCACCTTCGCCAATCCAACTAACTAGCTTACTATAATTAAATTCATGATTTTTAACAAAAGGAATAGTTGTAATGGGTGTTTTAACCCTTGCAAATTTTTTCTCTTCGCCGTCAATATTTCTTACAACAAAAGGTTTTGTATCTACAATTCTTTCACCCTCTTGCATTACAACTGTATCTGTTTTACTTCCCGCTGTTTTAATAACCTCTCTTTCAACTACTACATTACTGTTAAAATACAGTGTTGCTCCAATGATAATTCCCAAACCTATTTGGCCAATAATCTTTGAAATGCCCGCTAATCCATCGCTGTCCTTTTTCTGGTATGACTTTCCTTCTTGTTGTGCTCGTTTTCTTGCCCTCAACTTTAGATAGTCATCCAAGAAACCAATCACACCTAACCATACAGTACATAATAACATTAATCTGATATACACCTTATTCAAATCAGCAAATAATAGTGTGGGTATCAAAATTGCAAGAAGTATAATAATGCCACCCATTGTTGGTGTGCCCTTTTTTTGTTGCTCTCCTTGCAATCCTAAATCTCTTACCGTTTCACCAATCTGCTTTCTTTTTAGAAAATTAATAATCCTTCTACCATAAACTGTTGCAATGATTAATGATAACAATACAGCCATTGCAATTCTAAATGTTTGAAATTGAAATAAACCAGCACCCGGAATATCGATGTACTGTTTTAGCCAGTTAATAAGATGGTACAGCATAGATGATGGTTTACTTTTTAAAATGTTGAATAGCTTCTTGTAAAATCAGTTTGTCATCGAAAGCATACTTTACACCTTGTATTTCTTGATACTTTTCATGCCCCTTTCCCGCTACTAGAATAATGTCTTCGGACTGTGCCAATTCGACTGCACGATAAATAGCACTTTTTCTGTCTTCAATTATTTCAGACTTTCTCTTACTTGCACTATTCAAGCCGCTCTGCATATCGTATAAAATAGCCATTGGATCTTCTGTTCTAGGATTATCACTTGTGAGTATTGCTAAATCACTGAACTCACACGATAGTTGCGCCATAATTGGCCGTTTAGTCACATCTCTATCTCCACCACATCCTACTACAGAAATAATTCTTTCGTGAGCTTTTTTCATTTGTTGAATTGTACGAAGTACATTCTCGAGCGCATCAGGTGTATGTGCATAGTCTACAATTGTCACTATGCCTGAATGACTTACTTGATAATCAAATCTACCCTCAGCACCTTGTAAACTACTTAGGGCAAGTAATGTATTCTCTTCATTTTCACCCAAACAAACAGCAGCTCCATACACTGCTAATAAATTATATGCATTAAAATGCCCAATTAATCTGAAGTAAACATCCTTCCCATTAATTAGCATGTGCAAACCATTTAAGCTACTATCAATAATTTTTCCTTTGAAAGCAACTGGCTGCAATAAACTGTAAGCAAAATTTTGAGCTGATGAATTTTGAAGCATTACAGCTCCTCGTTTATCATCTGCATTTACTAAGGCGAATGCACTTTCAGGAAGCTGATCAAAGAATTTTTTCTTTGCTGTAATATATGCATCGAAAGTTTGATGATAATCAAGATGATCGTGGGTAATATTTGTAAATATAGCTCCTGAAAAATGTAATCCAGCAATTCTATCCTGATCAATTGCATGGCTACTACACTCCATAAATACATGTGTACAATTTTGATCAACCATGAATTTCAGAAGAGAATTCAAAGCAATACAATTGGGTGTAGTATGTGTAGCAGGAATAATTTCATCCCCTATTTGATTTTGAACAGTACTTATTAAGCCACACTTATAACCTAGCTTACTGAATAATTTAAAAAGTAGTGTAGCAACGGTTGTTTTACCATTCGTACCTGTTACCCCTACAAGTGTTAGTGAAAGAGATGGCTCATTATAAAATTTGTGAGCAATATAGGCCGACCAATAACGGATATCACTTACTTGAATATAGGTAACCGCTGCATTATATTGCTCTAATTGTTTTTCATGAAGAACAATTGTTGCTCCTAATGTAATAGCAGCATCAATAAATGTATGGCCATCTACTTTAGTTCCTGGCAAAGCAAAAAATAAAAAATCTTGTTTTACTTCTCTTGAATCAATTGCAATTCCTTTCACCTCACGAAGAAGGTTTCCTCGGGTCTCTTTAACATCAACATGCTGAATAATATGGTCAATACGTTTCATTAAGGCTGAAGTGTTAATTGAATGATATTACCTTTTTTAACAGTTGTACCAGGATCAAGAGACTGTGATACTACCTTACCTCTTCCAGATACTTTTACTTGAAGTCCAATTTCCTCGCATAAATAAATTGCATCTTTCAAGCCAAGACCTTTTAAAATAGGAACCTGATTTTGATTAACAGATAATCTATTTAATAAACTTTTTTTATTCAAGGTTTGAACTGTAATCCACTCAGCAGCAGCGCCTGATTGATCTGCAACTGGAAGAGAAAGCTTACGCATTAAAGTAGTTACATCGTCCTTATGTCCTGAAAAAGAAATTTGATTACTATCAAGTTTAGAAATGGAAGTAGCTTTTGCTGTGCCAAAAACATACGATGTATATAATCGATCTGCTATTTTTTTAAATACTGGTCCAGCTACAGAAGCGCCGTAAAATAAGGCAGCTTGTGGTTTATTTTTTATAACTACAACAATGGTATATTGAGGATTTTCAGCTGGGAAATAACCCGCGAATGAAGATTGATAAATTTTATCTGCATAACCCCTTACACCATCTGCAACCAATGCAGTACCTGTTTTACCTGCAACAGTATATGGAACATTTTTGAATAGTTGATACCCTGTCGATCCTGGAGAGCCACAAGCACCAACTAAAGCTTGATGCAATTTTTCAGCAGTTGGTTTACTACAAATTTTTTCAGAAATAACTTGCGGAGTTATTGTACTTATTACAATTCCTTCTTCTGAAATAGTATTTACAAGATAAGGTCTTAACATTTTTCCACCATTCGCTACAGCATTATAAAGCATTGCAGTTTGAAGAGGAGAAATTTTTAATCCATAACCAAAACTCATCCATGGTAGAGTTGTACCACTCCAAAATTTGCTACCTGGTTTAATTATTAATGGGCTTCTTTCACCCAACAAATCAATTCCAGTTAGGGTGTCCATGCGCATGCGATGCAAATGTTGAAAGTAAGCAGAGGGCTGTCTACCATAATGCTTTGAAATTAACTTAGCCATACCCACATTAGAACTAAACTCAAAAGCTTGCTGAATAGTTACTTCATTTTTACCATGACGCTCACTATCAAAAACAGTTCTGTTGCCAACCTGCCAACTACCTCCTTCTAAATTAACTACTTGCGTTAAATCAATTTTTCGATCTTCTAGTAAAGCCATTAAAGTGGCAAGCTTAAAAGTTGATCCAGGTTCGGAAGGATTTATTGCGTAGTTAAAATTCTCAGAATATGAACCATCTCTATTCCTTCCTAGATTAGCTATTGCTTTAATCTTTCCTGACTTTACCTCCATTACTATAGCACATCCATGCTCAGCCTGATTTTGAACCAGCATATCCATTAATGCATTCTCAGTAACTTCTTGAATAAATACATCTAGGTTGGTTATAATATCTTTCCCAGATTGTGGTTCAACATCATTTTGATCACTAACAGGAACTAAAACACCTCCAGCAATTTTCCTCATTAATCTCTTACCTGTTACCCCTTTCAAAATTGAATCATACTTCATTTCTAATCCAACTTTAAAAGTATCTCTTGCTAACCCAATGGTTCTAAAAGCAAGCATTTCATACGGATTTTTACGTATACTTCTTTCCTCAGCAATAAATCCACTTTTGTTTCTTCCCATTCTGATCAGTGGAAACTCTTGCATAGCTTGATAGTCGCGATAAGAAACTTTTTTCCTGAACGAATAGTAACGCAACTTCTTCTTGAATCCGTCTTGCAAAATTCTTTTATACCCTGCTTGAGATTCGTCTTTAAATAATTTTGATAAATGCCATGCAAGTGAATCTACATGTGTTCTAAATAGTTGTCCATTTTTAGCACGTAACCCTTCTGTATTAAAATCAATATAAATATCAAATTGTGGAATACTAGTACTTAGCATTTGTCCATCTTCACTATAAATAGTTCCCCTTTCTGCTTCTATATCAACTACCTTTAATCGCAAACTATCACTTAGTGAACGCCAGTATTTTCCTTCTACCTGCTGAATGTAAAAGGCTTTACCCAAAATCACCAGCACCCCAATAATCATTAGGATATAGGTTAGGTAAACCCTCCATAATATATCGCGTTTCACATCCATAGGGTAGGTCGAATTATTTTTCACGTACCAATCGGCGGGGACTCACATCAGACGGCTGCAGCTGCAAGGGTGCAACCGACTTTTGAATTTGTGCTTCCTGCGATTTATACATGACTTCACTCTTCAGTGTTTTATATTCAAACTGAAGAGATTTTAATTCTTGGGTAGTACGGTTAATATCTCGAATTACTTTATCTGTTTGATGTCCATTGGCTATATATACTATGGCCAACACACTTAGAAACAAAAAAAATGGCGCATGATCCACTATCCACTGATACGAAAACAGTCGTTTCAATGGCTTTACAGGATTAACACGTTTTTTTTGTACAGATTCCATAATAATTTTATAATCTTTCTGCAACCCTTAGCTTAGCACTTCTGCTTCGCGGGTTACTTTTCAGCTCTTCCTCCTTGGGTTCAATTGGTTTTTTATGCACCAACTGAAATACCTTTTCTTTTGCTCCTATTGCAAATGGATTTTCATCTTCTTGCTCCAATGTTCCAGCTCTTAAAAACTGTTTTACTAGGCGATCTTCCAATGAATGAAAGGTTATAAATGCAACTCTTCCATGCTGACGCAATAATGAAGGCAATTGCTCTAATAATTCTCTCAATGCACCCAATTCGTCATTCACTTCTATTCTTAAAGCTTGAAAAACCTGAGCTAGGTATTTGTTAGGATTCCCTTTTACTACCGATGCCAGAACTGCTTTTAACTGACCAATAGTTTGTATAGGTGATGCCATTCTGCTCGCTACCAAATGTTTTGCAAGAGTTTTTGCATTAGTCACCTCGCCATACCTACTGAACATTTCTTGTAGCTCTTGCTCTGAATAGGTTTGCACCACTTCAGCAGCAGTTAGCTCCCTTCTTTGATCCATTCTCATATCAAGCGGACCTTCAAAGCGAATAGAGAACCCCCTGCTACCTTCGTCAAATTGGTGACTACTCACACCTAAATCGGCTAGAATTCCATCTATACGCTCTATGCCATGCAGTTTTAAAAAGCGAGATATGTGCTTAAAATTGTGTGGCACAAAAATGATACGATCATCTTCTGGTAAATTCCTAACAGCATCGGCATCTTGATCAAATGCCACTAATGTTCCTTTTGCCGATAAATGACTAAGAATTGCTTTTGTATGCCCTGCACCACCTAATGTGCAATCAACATAAATTCCATCTGGACGAATTGCTAAAGCCTCCACTGCCTCCTGCAACATGACCGGTATATGGTAGCTGCTTGGGGAGCTTTGCTCATGATTCATCTGCTGGCTTTTTAGATGTTTGATTCTCAGCCATTACCTCGCCTGCCAGGTCGCTAAATGCCTCAGGAGAGAAGTCTTCAAAGAGCTGTTTGTATTTGGCAGCATCCCAGATTTCAATTTTATCTAGCGCAGCCACCAAAATGATATCCTTTTGCAATCCCGCAAATTCTTTCAAAGTAGGTGGCAACAATAAACGCCCTGCAGTATCCAACTCCACTTCTGTTGCTCCACCTAAAAATTGCCTACGAAAAGCACGTACTTTTGGGTCAAAATCATTTAATCGATTAATTCTCTGTATGATAGGCTCCCAACTTTTTTGCGGATACAAGGCAAGGCATTTTTCAAAGCCCCTGCTGATGACAAACTTTACGTCTGCCTCAGTCAGTTGCTTGCGGAAGCCCGAGGGCAACAAAAAGCGCCCCTTTGCATCCAGTGTAGCCTCATATTCACCAAGAAAACCGATCATAGAATAAAATTTCCCCTTTTATGACACAAATTAACACTTTTTCCCACTTTTAACCCCAATTTTGGGCTTCTGTATTTTTCCACAGAACAAATGCAGTCCAAACGCAATACAGGCTTGACTTTGATCAACTTTCTTAGATTTGGAGTGTTAACGGAGTGTGAATAGCTGTGGATAAGTGCGCATTTATCTGAATATCCTGTGAATACAACCTGTTTATAGCTATCTGGAATAAGAAAATAGTTTTGCTGAGTGGGTAAATCAATCCTCAGAAGTAGTTTTGCTATCCATGAAAACGAACAGAAGACCAGAGGAAGTAGATATTCGTAACTTTTCGTATGACCTTCCGGATGAAAAAATAGCTAGGTTTCCTTTAGAACAGCGCGATGCAAGCAAACTCTTGATCTATTCCAATAATGTTATTGAGTCGTCTGTTTATAACAAGCTTGAAAACCATTTACCTGCCGATAGTTTATTAATTTTTAACGATACAAAAGTGGTAGAAGCTCGCTTACTTTTTAAAAAAGAAAGTGGTGGGCAAATTGAAATCTTTTGTTTGGAACCCGCTGAAATGTATGCAGATATAACTTCTGCAATGTTAACCAAAGGTGAAGTATTCTGGAAGTGTTTGGTTGGTGGAGCAAAAAAGTGGAGGGCGGGGTTTCTTGAAAAAGAAGTGCTCTTTAGAGAACAACAAATAGTTATACAAGCAGAGAAAATTGAACAACGAAATGATTACTTCATCATTCGCTTTACTTGGAATGAAAAAGAAAGAAGCTTTGCTGAAATACTTCATTTAGCTGGTATCATTCCTTTACCACCTTACTTAAAAAGAGTTGCTGAAGAAAGCGACCAAGTTCGTTATCAAACCGTTTATGCAAATATGGAGGGTTCAGTAGCTGCTCCAACGGCTGGATTACATTTTACAGAAGATTTATTAAAGAAAATAGAAGCTAAAGGCATACAAAAAAAATTTGTAACGCTTCATGTAGGCGCAGGAACTTTCAAACCTGTTACATCTGAAAAATTACAAGATCATGAAATGCATGCTGAGTTTATTGATGTTTCGCTAGAATTTATTTCATCATTAATTAACCACGCAGGACCCATTATACCAGTTGGAACAACCTCATTAAGAACTATTGAAACACTTTACTGGATGGGAGTGAAAGCTGCAAAATTATCAAGCGCAGATATTGCCGCTCTTAGTATACAACAGTGGGATGCTTATGATTGGGATGATAATGCCATTACAAAAAATGATGCATTATTACATCTTGTTGAATGGATGAAAAGGCAAAATATTACAAGAATCATTTGTAAAACACAATTGCTCATTGCGCCAGGATATCAGCTCAAAGTGGCAGATGCTATTATTACAAACTTTCATCAACCACAGTCTACATTACTATTACTGGTGCATGCTTTTGTTGGCGAAAACTGGAAACATATTTATGACTATGCACTTAAAAATAATTTTAGGTTCTTAAGTTATGGTGATGGATCACTTCTTTGGAAGCATTCTAAAGGGGATGTTTAATAACAGGAACTGATAATGTAAATACACTACCCTTTCCTAAAACACTTTCTGCTTTAATATTGCCTTTATGGGCGTCTATAACCGACTTAACATAGCTCATGCCTAATCCAAATCCTTTTACATTATGTACGTTACCAGTATGTGCGCGATAAAACTTTTCAAATACACGACGTACACTTTCCTTAGACATACCAATACCTTTATCTTCAATTCTAATTTGAAGTCGATCGTTTATTACACTAGTTTGAATAGAAATATGAATAGAGCCTTCTTTTGAATATTTAATGGCATTATCTATTAAATTAGAAATCATATTCGTAAAATGATTTTCATCAACTTCAATACTTGAATATGCTGCGTTCAATTTCAAAACCACTTCTCCTTTCTTTTCTTCTAATTGTAGTTGATAGTTTGAAAGTGCTTTCTGAATAATATCGTGCGCATTACAAACCCTTAAATCAAGTTTCAATTCTTGCCTTTCCAATAAAGCAGCTTGTAGAATTGTTTCAACATGCTTGTTCATCCTCTTATTTTCTTCCTTAATAATGCCGCTGAAATAATCCATCTTTATTTTATCTTGTTGTACCCGCTCATTTTTTAGCGCGTCAACTGCAAGAGAAATTGTTGCAAGAGGTGTTTTTAATTCATGAGTCATATTATTGATGAAATCCGTTTTGATCTCACTTAATTTTTTTTGATTCATCAATGCCCTCACGGTAATGTAAAACGCTGCAATTATGACCAGCATGAAGAGTACAGCTCCCATAAATACCCAACGCACAGATTCCCAAACAGACAGCTTAAAATCTTCTACAACAACAATTAATTTTTCTGCCTCAAACATGCCTTCAAAAAATGAACCCGATTCTGGTACAATTAAAGAAATGAAATGTCTATTATTTAAAGTATCCCAATAAGCAGATTCGAAATTAGGTGTATACATTTCAAAATCACCTTCTCCTGTTATTACAGCAAAGTCATAGTTGATTTCATCTAACTCACGTTCATGAAAAGCTCTTCTTAGCTTTGCTGCTACTTCTTGCCTTGAGTATTTTTCTTTTACAGAAGGTGGCCGCATCATTTTGAATGAAAAGTCACCGAGTCGCAATCCTCTCAATCGGGGAAGTTGCATAGCAGGATTACTAGAATACACACCCTCACTTAAGGATTGAGACACTACATAACAAGCCTGATTGACTTTATCCTTTAGTTGATTCTCTCTAACTGTAAGTAAACTTTTGAACCATGATAACTGTACCCAAATCAGTCCAAACAATGATAAGGTTATCAAAACCACTATTAAAGGAAAAGTACGCTTCATTCTAACAAAGATAACTGCGAAACTACTACTCTATTGCAGATAAGAAATTTGAACCTGTTTTTTAACGGGGCTTTCTCAAAAATTGAAAACATTGTATATTGTGATGAATGGAAAAATTACAACCGGGTACATTGCTTTTGTCTGATCCTTTTCTACAAGATCCGAACTTTACCAGATCGGTAGTCTTGCTTTGTGAGCACAACAGCGAGGGCGCTGTGGGATTTGTAATAAGCAAAACCAGCACATTTAATATGGTTGATTTATTGCCAGAGGAGTTTGAAAACAGGCCTTTTCCCGTATACGAAGGTGGACCTGTGCAACCAGAAACCATCCACTTCATTCATAGAATACCGCAGCTTATTCCTGACGGAGTGGAAATTATTCCAGGTTTATTTTGGGGTGGAAATTTTGAAGTACTTACTCAGGGTATTCACGATAAAATTATTCTTACCGAGGATGTAAGAATTTTTAGCGGTTATTCTGGCTGGAGTGAAGGACAGTTAGAGGAAGAAATAAAAGAGAAGAGCTGGATATCAAGACCTGCTACTATTGATCTTATTTTCAAAGAACCTATTGAGCAAATGTGGCCATTAGCCTTGAGAGAGCTAGGAGGTGAATATGCAATGATGCCTCTGTATCCTATACACCCACAATTAAATTGACCAATGAAATCATTTATCTTTCTGTTTACAATTTTATTTGGTTTGTCAAGCGGAATTTTTGCCCAACAAAAAGACAAAGCAAAAGCCCCAGTTGCAAAATCAGTTTCACCTAATAAGTATAAGGACAATATTGATGATAGAATGAAAGGGCCAAAAGGCGAGAAAATTTATATTGGAGAAAAAGGTGGTAGGTATTATTTGAAAAATGGTAAAAGAGTGTACGTTCCCTATAAAGGCTCACCCAAGAATAAGCAATAAAAAAACGCTGATTGTTTGAACCAGCGTTTAATAGGATGATGCATTGTTGACCTAAGCTTGACTTGCACCTTTTACCAACAGGACAAATCAATACTTGTAACCATTTTCAAGCGGATTTAGACTTTTAATCTCTTTTATTTAACCAAAAACCCAATGTTAATTGGCTCATGGGTGAAATTTGACCTACATTAATTCTATTAAGCTGATTATTGTTTATGGTAGTTGCAGTAGTAAATAAATAACCCAAACCTATATTAAAATCTAAGCTAAGTCGATTGTTATAATTACGTTGAAAGCCCCATACAGCACCAATTGTATTCATTGCACGTCTTTTGCTCTCAAAAAAATACTCGCTACTTGTTCTCCTATCAGAAAACACAAATTGAAAAGCTGGAGCAAAATAATTTAAACTATTTAAAGCTGTCCGCTTGCCTTTTTCTTGCCTCTTTAGATAATTATAGTAAAATCTATACTGTAATTGCACTGCAGGATCTATAAATATACTAGAGTTTATACCCTGTGTACTAGAAGCTCCAATTAGTATTGCGGTATTTAGATAAGCTAATCCAACAAGAGTTTGGCTTTTACCAATTTTTTTTTCATAGTTAATACCAGGGGTTAAGAAATTCACTTTAATTATATCGGCAACTTGACTCTCGGACTTTTCTTGTGCACATAAATGACCGATAAAAAATAAAAAGGGAGTTATAAAATATGTTTTCATTAATCCAGTTTTTATTACATTAAATCATAAAACTAAACCTACAGTTAATCCAAACTGTAAAATAGGAATTACATTAGCATAATTGGGGTTAAGGGGCTTATCGCTAACAATCCAACCCAAGAAAGCTCCTAAAAATGCTTTATTTTTATATTGTGTTTGAAAACCAGCATTAATTTGCCATGCTGATACATTTTCGAAGCTTGCTCTTGTTGAATTACTAAATATTGTATTTGGAGTGCTAGCTAAATACTTAACTGCTATGTAACTGCCTGAAAAGTTTTTATACGTTTGATTATCCACTAAATCTTTATGAAAAATCTGGTAAAAGTATCTTATTTCGGGGGATACATAACCCACTATACCTATTTTCCCAATATCAGCCAATTCTCTTGGGTCTGGGTTCGCAAATTCAGATCGACCTACGCTGAATGCAGAACCTAATTCGCTATAAAGTGTGATTCTTTTCAACAACTTTGTTTCTCCTGATATAAAAGTTCTTAAGCCTACAGGCGCATGAATCCCAGCTCTCATAACAATTCGGTTCGCGCTTGAAAGGTTTTTCTTCAATAAATAACCTTTTTCATCTTTTGTAAATCTTTGGGCATTTAATGATATCAGAAAAAAAAGCTGGGGTAATAGTAATAATATTTTGAAAAGATTGTACATCATTTGACATTAAAGTTTCAAAACTTTCTGGGTTACTAAAATGTAAAACTCACTGTGGTGCCGATCTATTAAACTCCAATAGAGATGTCTCTGTTTAATATACTATCAGGGGGAGATTATTTATTAGTCTCAATTCATTTTTCTGGCAACCAAGCAACAATAATAGTATTATGGTACCCCCTTTTTTAGAATTTAATCTATTCATATATCAATATTTTAATTGAAATTAAAAAAAGACTATTGCCCCAAAGAAAGGAGTACAAAACATCTAGCTATAATTATTTTGATTTTAAAACCTAGAAGAATAATCTTATTAAATATTTCCTGCTTTAGAAATTCATTAACATCTATACAGCCATATTTCAAAAAAAAGCTCTGCCTATTGGCAGAGCAATTATTAATATTATGAGTTAACGACTAAACTATTGTTGCACCCTCCACTAACACAGTTACTCGGTTATTCAGTACTTCTACAAAGCCACTTTGAATTTGATATAATTCGGCATTTTTTGCATCCTTTAAAATCTTCACCTGTCCTTTTTTCAAAGCACTTACCATAGGAGCATGCTTATCTAACACCTCAAATAAACCAGTAATGCCTGGCAGCTGAACTCCATACACTTCTCCAGAGTACAACTTTTTATCGGGTGTAAGTATCTCTAATGTCATATTATTCAAGTTTACAAATGAGGTAATTGCTCATTAAGCTTTTGCAGCTTCAAGTAGTTTTTTACCTTTTTCAATTGCATCTTCTAAAGTACCAACAAGGTTGAAGGCAGCTTCTGGATAACTGTCTACCTCTCCATCCATAATAGAATTAAATCCTTTGATAGTGTCTTCAATGCTTACGAATACTCCTTTCAAACCTGTGAACTGTTCAGCTACGTGGAATGGTTGAGACAAGAAACGTTGTACTTTACGAGCTCTTTGTACAGTCATCTTATCTTCATCACTCAATTCATCCATACCCAAGATAGCAATGATATCCTGTAGTTCCTTATAGCGCTGCAAAATCATCTTAACTCTCTGAGCGCAATTATAATGCTCTTCACCTACAATAGCAGGAGTCAAAATTCTTGAAGTTGAATCCAATGGATCCACCGCTGGATAAATACCTAAGTCAGCAATCTTACGGCTCAATACGGTTGTTGCATCCAAGTGAGCGAAGGTTGTTGCCGGAGCTGGATCGGTCAAGTCATCCGCAGGTACATAAACGGCCTGTACAGATGTAATAGAACCATTCTTAGTTGAAGTAATTCTTTCTTGCATCAATCCCATTTCAGTTGCCAGTGTAGGCTGGTAACCTACCGCAGAAGGCATACGACCTAAAAGGGCCGATACCTCAGAACCTGCCTGAGTGAAACGGAAGATATTATCTACGAAGAATAAGATGTCTTTTCCTTTACCGGTTCCATCTCCATCACGGAAATATTCTGCAATGGTCAAACCAGATAATGCCACACGAGCACGAGCACCAGGAGGTTCGTTCATCTGACCAAATACAAAGGTTGCTTTAGAATCTTTCAAGCCTTCCATATCCACTTTGCTCAAATCCCATCCGCCTTCTTCCATGCTATGCTTGAAATCATCGCCGTATTTCATGATACCAGCTTCAATCATTTCACGCAATAGATCGTTTCCTTCACGGGTTCTTTCACCCACACCTGCGAATACAGATAGTCCACCGTAACCTTTTGCGATGTTGTTGATTAATTCCTGAATTAATACAGTTTTACCTACACCCGCACCACCAAACAAACCAATTTTACCACCTTTTGCATATGGCTCAATCAGGTCAATTACTTTGATACCTGTGAAAAGTACTTCAGTTGCAGTACTCAAGTTCTCAAAAGAAGGAGGTGTATTGTGAATAGGACGGCCATTTTCTTTGCTTACCTGAGGTAAACCATCAATAGCATCACCAGTTACATTAAATAAACGTCCATTAATACCATCACCAATTGGCATAGCAATAGCTTTACCAGTATCAACTACTTCCATTCCTCTAACAAGGCCTTCGGTTCCGTCCATTGCTATGGTACGAACACTGTCTTCACCTAAATGCTGTTGCACTTCCAAAACCAGCTTTTCGCCACCAGGACGAGTGAGTTCCAACGAGTTATAAATTTCTGGAAGTTGTCCATCGAACTGCACGTCCACCACGGCGCCGATAACTTGTTTGATTTTGCCTTTTGTAGCCATAATTTGAAAAGTATTTATAGACTAAGGTTGTTAACCTAAATTTTGCCGCAAAGGTAGGGGTATGTACCTAATGTGCCAATGAAAATATCAAGTTATCAGAAGAATAATGCTGTTGTGCAAAAAATGCTTGAAAAAAACTATTTGCCAGCTTCCACCAAAGACGAATTTGAGATCATTTTCAAGTGTAAAAACTCGGTTAAATTCCGCTTCTTCTTATAGCCTATATGAATATGTAATTTTTGCGAATCCTTTTAACAAAAATGAAATTGCAATTAGGAATTTTTAGCCTGCACATAATCAAGATTCTTTGAATTAGTTTGAAAGTGAATCCAAAGCAATTTAGAATAAGCAAGCCTCTCTTTTCTAGAACTAAGACATTAAAATTGAGGCATTTACAATAAAAATGGGATATCAGAACCCGTGTTTAATAAAGAGGGACTAATAAATAACTGTCGGTTTCAGTTTCCATCTCAATCGACAAAATGGGGGAGTGCAATATAGAAACAGCTCCCCCTATCTTTTTCACTTTCTACCCAAAATCTACCACCAAGCTGATTCGTAAAATCTCTTATAATAATAAGCCCCAATCCCGATCCTTTTTCGTTTGAGGTACCAAAGGTTGTAAAATGAATTTTAGCACTAACTTTCTCAAGTTGTTCTTTCGTCATACCTATACCGGTATCTTTTACAATTAACCACCATTCTTTTTCTTTAGTTTCAATGGCAACAGTTATTGAATCACCTGGTCTACAAAATTTAATAGAGTTAGCTAATAAATTTCTAAGAATCAGGTCTATCATCTCACCATCTGTTTTAAAAGTCTGAACGCCCACAATTGTATTGTTGATACTAATGCCTTTCTTATTAGCTTCAATTTGTACTGCTTCAATTTTTTGATATACAATTTTTGAAACATCTACCAATGACCAATGTACCTCTTCACCCTCCATCTGCCGCTTAGCCCACATGAAAACATTTTCAATAAGACGCATGGTATGCTGAACCGATTTAGTTAAATCTGGGGCTAGTTGCTTAAGTTCCTCATCAGTGATAATTCCGTCTTGCATAGCCTCCATAGTACTATGTAAAGAGGCCACAGAACCTCTGATATCATGCGTAATAATTGAAAACAGCTTGTTCTTTAACTTATTAAGATCTTCAACCTGCTCATTCTTTTTCAGCATCAAACTATTTTGCTCTAAAAGAACAATATTTTTTTCTTGAACTTTTTCTTCAGACTCATTCACAGCCATTTGAAATACCAATGCAACAGCAAATAATAAAACAAAACAAACCACAATAATTATAAGCTCCACATATATGTCTAATTCTGTGTATGACAGTTTAGATGTTTTCTGAAAATGTATCCATAAGAAGAGAATAACACTAAACAAGTATGTTGAAATTCTAAGCCATAACTTGTCGAAATACAGCACTGAAACTATTGAATATCCAACTATTATATACTCTATTCCAATAGGTCTATTTAATCGTAAGCTCATCCATGCACCTATTGTAATTAGAACGCTGATTGAAATGAAGGAGTAAATTCTACTTGTGATATAAAATCCCAAATAGTTCATCAACATACTCAATGAACCAACAAATAATACTGCAAGAAAACTTAGAACAGCCAAATAAGGCACATTCATAGCCAGTCCAACACAAAAAAGGAATGTACCAAAAACAATCGTCAATGCATACATAGCATTGGATGTTTTGATTTTCCTTAACTCATGTTCCGAGAGATGGGGCTGGCTCCCAATCAATATAATTTGATTTAAGAGTCTCTTCATGGGGATTATGTTCTAAGATAAGATGTAAGAAACATTTTTCGTTAAAAAAACTGCAACATTTTGAATAAAAAAACAGCCAACCGTTTCTGGTTGGCTGCTCAGCAAACTAAATTTACTGACCTATCCTATCTCTTTTGTTTCCTTGCTGGGAAAATAAATCCAGATCTTGTTTTTGCAGATGTTCCCTCCGGAGCACCAAAATGATCCATTGCACAACGGAAACCAATATCACTTGCAGCTTGATTCTCTTCAATAAAACGACGAGTACCAGGGCTCAACCAATAAGCCATATCTCTCCAACCACCGCCTTTATACACACGACTTTTATCAGAAATCAAAGTGGTTTTTCCATAACCGTCTCTATTATAATTATATGAACCTGTTGTTGCAGAATCGCCATCCATATAATCCAATGCATAAGATCTCTGATAGTTTCTTCTTTTCTTTAAAGCGCTGTCGGCTTCAGGGATCATTTTAATCCTTCCTTTATCATCGCGAAGATTTCCCTGACCACCAGACTGATCTATTTGCATAAACACATTTCCACGAATGGGGTTCATGTCTGCAACGTCTTGTGAGTTCATTGGACGATATACATCACGCACCCACTCATTCACGTTACCACTCATATTGTATAAACCAAATCCGTTTGGAGCAAATGCAGTTACTTCAGCAGTATAAGCAGCATTATCATTCAAACCACCAGCTACCCCCATATTATCGCCAGCGCCTCTTTTAAAGTTAGCCATAAACGCACCTTGTATTGCGCTTTTTCTAACGTAACGCAGGTTATCAAAGCCATCATTTTTCCAAGAATAGATTTGCTTATTGGCAATTACCTCTTCTCCACGCTTATTTCCCCTTCCCTTAGGTTGAGGGTTTTCAACAATATACCCGTAAGCTGCATATTCCCATTCTGCTTCAGTTGGCAAACGATAAGCTTGCTTTAAAATACCATCTTCCATGTTCACCTTTGTTCTTGGGCGACCAGCTGCATCTTTTAGTGGATTGCTTTTTGAAGTAGCAGTCTTTCCAGGCGTAGCTTGGTATTCACCTAACAAATAGGATTGTGTATTGAAATTATCTTGGCCTGCACCCTGCATAGTTCTTTTAATCTGGCTCTTAGGATCTAAATATCCCTTCTTCATCAATTCAAGCTCGTTTACACGATCTGTTCTCCAAACGCAATAATCTTGAGCCTGCAACCAAGTAACACCAACAACTGGGTAATAATTGAATGAAGGATGACGGAAATAATATTCCACCATAGGCTCATTGTAGGAAAGCTCAGATCTCCAAACCAATGTATCAGGCTTAGCTTGCTCAACAATTGAATCCATACCCGCTCCTCCAAATACATTTTCTAGCCAATACAAATACTCTCGATAATGAACATTCGCTACCTCTGTACGGTCCATGAAAAATGAATTAACTGTAACTCTTCTTGGCGTATTGTTCCAATCGCCCATAACATCTTCTTGAACAGCACCCATAGTAAAAGTACCACCTGGTATAAAAACGAGACCTGGCGCAGCTTTTACATCTTTTGGTTTTGCAACAGAAAAACTACCCATGTTCTTATCATTGTAGTTCCATCCAGTTGCAGTAGATGATTCCTTTTTCTTTTTGAACAGGTTACAAGAACTCACACCTCCCGCCAATGTGGCTAACAAGAGGACTCTGATCGCTATTTTCATGCTTTTAAATTAATGATCTGGTAGAATTACTCAATAGATCTCCTATATTAGGTATGGCGAAAATACAATTTCGATTGTAAAATAGTCAATTCTTGTGTTCCAAATGAGGAGATTTCTTTTAATTTTTTGAAAAACTGTTAAATTTCTATCAGTTTAAAGCTTGTTTTGGTTAAAACTAGCAATGCATATGTAAAAGGCTGATTTTTATCATTGTAAGCCAATTTCTTCTAAGTTAGCTTTACTACTCTAAATTCAACATATTTATGAAAACGATTCTTGTTCCAACCGATTTTTCCGCAACAGCCACTAATGCAGCAAAATATGCAGTTCAGCTTGCAGATCAAATCAAAGCTTCTAAAATTGTTTTCTATAATGCATTTCAAGCTCCCGTGTCTGTAGATCCTACCCTACCTGTTGTTCAAATGGTTAGCATAGATGATCTTAGAAAAACTAGCGAAGAAGCCTTGAAAAAATTTGCTTCGGAACATGGCCCTGCTGGATTAGATGTTGAAATTGTAAGCGAGTACCATACTTTAACAACAGGTATTGAGGAAGTCATACAAAAAGTACAGGCCGATTTAGTAGTTATGGGTATAACCGGCGGCGGTGAACTTGAGCAAATTTTTATTGGAAGCAATGCAGTTCACGTGGCTAAAAACAGTTCAGTTCCTGTAATAATTGTTCCAAACGGAGCTCAATATGTAAAAATTAATGAAGTGATGCTCATGACAGACCTAAAAAACGTGGCAGACACCATACCAGAAGGCAAGCTCAAAAAGTTTTTCCAAACTATTTATCCAAGACTCTTTGTTTTACATGTAGATCCTGAAGATACAAGGGAAACACCCGAAGCACAATATGAAACACTGCTTCTCGATAGTATGTTTAGCAGCTTCCATCCAGAATATATCTACTCAAGCAGAGAGGATTTTACAGATGCAATGAATGAATTTGCTGAAAATAGAAATGTAGATATGATTATTACCGTACCAAAAAAACGTTCCTGGTTTGATCATTTAATTAAACCTAACCACACAAAAATGCTGGCATTTCACAGCAAAGTGCCACTCATGATTGTAAATAATTAATCTACAAATTGCCCTGATCAGTTAATCGGGGCTTTTTTATGATAAACTATTTCTGTCTTTATCTTGGTAGCCCCACTCCTGGTTATCTTCTAATTCAGGACCAGCATAGGTAGCATATCTTAAAATGGTGTACACCATCCAAATAACTAGAAAAGGAGACAAAGCAAACATTCCACCTAATACACTTAGTGGAGCCCCCATTTCATGTAGAATGGTATAAACTATCAGATAAAAAGTCACAAGTATTGTTGCTAGCTTATAATTTTTCATAAGTACATTTTTTGCGCAAAACGCTTTGCATGTACTTTTGTTCAATAGAGAAGCAGCAAATGTTAAACATTAGGTCAAATAATGGGCTACAATAGGAACCCTTCTCCCTACACCAAACGCTTTTGGACTAACTCTAATAATTGGACAAAATTGATTTCGCTTATACTCATTCACATTTACCATGCGTAATACCCTGTCCACCAAAGAGTTTTCAAATCCCATCTGTTTTATTTCAATAGGACTTTTCCTTTTTTCAATATACAGATAAAGAATTCTATCCAGCATATCATAATCTGGCAAACTATCGCTGTCCTTTTGATTAGGTCTCAGCTCGGCGCTTGGCGCTTTTTCAATAATATTCAATGGAATAATTTCCTCGTTTCTATTGATGTATCTAGCAAGAGCATATACTTGTGTCTTGTAACAATCACCTAAAATTCCAAGCCCTCCAGCCATATCCCCATAAAGTGTTCCATAACCTGTAGCAAGCTCACTCTTGTTAGATGTGTTTAACAAGATGTATCCAAATTTATTAGCAATTCCCATTAATAAATTTCCTCTGGATCTACTTTGAATATTCTCTTCTGCTAGAGAGAATGGCGCATCTTGAAATATTGGCTGTAAGGCTTCTAGAAATGAATGATATACAGAATCAATTCTTATAATATCATACGGGTTTGCTAGATTCTTACTTAGCTCAACAGCATCATTTACAGAATGTTCCGAACTATAAGGTGATGGCATAAGAATGGACCGAACATTTTCAGCCCCTAATGCTTCGCATGCCAAGGCCAATGTAACTGCTGAGTCAATGCCACCCGAAGACCCAAGAATAGCTTTCTTGAATCCCATTTTTTGAAAATAATCTTTAATACCCAAAATGAATGCAGCATGAATTTGCTCAATATGCAAATCCGACTCCAATTGTTCTGGAGCATACATGCGCTCTGGAACCCGCGATGCTGGTTCAACTATAGGTCCGCTAATTGTCCCGTCGTTATTCAACTCTACTCCAATGATTGCTTCTTCAAACATGGGTAAGGCAGCACATAAGTTTGCGTTTTTATCAAATACATATGAAGCTCCGTCAAATACAATTTCAGTTTGACTCCCTACTGCATTACAGTAAAACATAGGAATACCATACTTCTGCACGTTTGCTTTTATAGTTGCTTTACGATCTTCATCATGTGTATAATCGAATGGAGATGCACTAAGGTTCAGCATTACATCGGGCTGCTCTTGCATTAAAATATCCATTGGGCAAATTCTATACAATGGATTATCGCCCATATTCCAAATGTCTTCACAAATTGTTATAGCTAGTTTCTTCCCTTTAAAACTCACACAACCCCATTCCATAGCAGGCTCAAAATACCTGTATTCGTCAAACACATCGTATGTAGGTAATAGTGTTTTATGAATTTCAGCCTTAATCTCGCCTTCATGCAAAAAGAAGGCGGCATTAAACAAATCTTTTCCTTTAGGTGATTGATTTCTAGCAGGTGAACCAACCACAACCCCTATTGTATCTGCATGAACTTTAATTTCATTTATTGCAGCGTAACACTTGTCAATGAAATCTGAAAACTCCACAAAGTCTCTAGCAGGATAACCACAAACACTCATTTCACTAAACAAAATGAGATCTCCACCTTGTCTTTTTGCTTCTTGAATAGCTTGTATAATTTTCTGCGTATTGGATTCAAAATTTCCAATATGATAATTCTGCTGTGCAATGAACACTTTCATTATACAAAGGTGCAGAATTTTAATTAGGCGTATTCATAGAATCTAAAAGCCTGCGGGCTTCAACTTTAATCCAGTTGTTTCTTCCCAACCCATCATGAGATTCATATTTTGTATTGCTTGTCCACTAGCCCCTTTAAGTAAATTGTCTATTACGCTATGAACAACCAGTTTAGAACCAATTTTTTCAAGTTGAATGAAACACTTATTGGTTTGCAAAACTTGCTTTAAATAAATAGCAGCTTTAGAAAGATGTGTAAAAGGATGACCAGAATAAAACTGATGATACACTTCAAATAGTTCAGCCTCTGACAAATCAGAGGAAATAGTACTACTTACAAAAATACCCCTTGAAAAGTCGCCACGCCATGGTATAAAATTAATTTCAACTCCAGGTAAATTTTCACCAACTTCTGCCAAATGCTGATGGGTTAACGTTTTATACGCCTGAATGTTTCCAACACGCCAACTAAAATGACTGGTAGCAGAAAGTGATTGGCCCGCACCTGTAGATCCTGTAATACCTGTTGTATGCACTTCGCTTAGTGCGCCAGTTTGCAAAAGTGGCAACAGACCTAACTGAATTGCTGTTGCAAAACAACCAGGATTAGCAATAGATGAAGCAGAAGATATTTTCTCGCGATTTATTTCCGGCAGTCCATATACAAAAGCACGATCTCCAATACTTGCATTTGCAGATAAACGAAAGTCGTTGGTTAGGTCTATTAGTTTAATAGAAGCTGGTAAGCTATTTTCTTGCAGCCATTTAAGAGACTCCCCATGACCTAAACATAAAAAAAGCACATCGACCGACTGAGATAATGCACCTGAAAAAACAAGGTTTGTATCTCCCATTAAATCTGGATGAGCTACATACAAGGGTTGTTGCGCATGACTTCTGCTAACCACCTCTGCAATTTCTACAAAAGGGTGTTGCAATAAAACACGCAATAGTTCACCTCCTGTATAACCCGCACCTCCAATAATTCCAACTCTAGCTTTCATGTTGGGTATTATTTACCTGATGAAAAATTGCAGTTTGATTTCCAAATATCTTACTAAATCCTCGCACATCATTTCCAGTCCAACCACTATTCATTTCTCCATATTTACCAAACTTGCTACTCATTAAGTCATTGGGGCTTTCAATTCCAAGAATTTGAAAACGGTAAGGATGTAACTCAATAAATACTTTGCCATTAACGGTAGATTGACTGTTTGTTAAAAAGGATTCTATATCACGCATAACGGGATCTAGAATTTGTCCTTCATGCAACCAGTTTCCATAAAAAGAAGACAGTTGGTCTTTCCATTGTAACTGCCATTTAGTTAGTACGTGTTTTTCTAAAGCATGGTGTGCTTTCAAAATAATCATTGGCGCTGCTGCTTCAAATCCAACTCTTCCTTTAATACCAATTATTGTATCGCCAACATGAATATCTCTTCCAATTGCATAGCCACCTGCTATATCTTCAAGATCTTGTATTAAAGCTGATGGGTGATCATACTTCTTTCCATTTAAAGCAATTGGCTCTCCAGCAAGAAACTCTAATGAAATTTCTTGTACCGTATATTTAACCAAAGGCGTTGGCCATGCTTCTTCGGGTAACCAACCCTTGCTTTGCAGTGTTTCTCTTCCACCTACACTTGTTCCCCACAAACCTTTATTAATGGAGTAGGCAGCTTTTTCAAAATTCATTTCAACACCTTTGCTTTTTAGATATTGAATTTCTTCTTCTCTACTCAATTTTAAATCTCGAATAGGTGTTATGATTTCCATGTCTGGAATCAAAATATGAAATACCATATCAAACCTTACCTGATCATTACCAGCACCGGTACTACCATGCGCTACAGCACGAACTCCTAATTTCTTAGCATGTTCTGCAATGTATAAAGCTTGAATTAATCGCTCAGCACTTACGCTGAGTGGATAGGTTTGATTTTTTAAAATATTTCCGAAAATGAGGTACTTAATAATTCGATTATAATAATTCTCTACAGCATCTATGGTTGTATGTGAAACAACACCTAACTTTTTAGCATGCTGTTCAATTTCTACCAACTCATCTTCTGAAAATCCGCCAGTGTTTACAATTACACTATGTACATCAAATCCTCTTTCTTCTGTTAGATATTTAACACAATAAGAAGTGTCTAATCCACCGCTAAATCCAAGAACAATTGAAGGTCTTTGCGACATACTTTAAGGTTTAAAAAAGAAACGAATAAGTGAAGAAGCTGATCCACCAAAGTGCTTATCTCTACGCAAAAGTTTTTTTAAGAAACCAACTTGTTTCACATGTAGCAGTCGTTCAAAAACTTTTTTCTTATTCTCAAAATAGGCTTTTGTTTCTTGTGGCTCATAATGATCTTTTGGATCATATAGCATAGCAGTACACATGCAATTTTTCCGATCCTTACTCATCAAAATCTCATAGTTTACACAACTCTTGCAACCAGCCCAAAAAGCCTCATCTTGAGTTAATTCAGAGTATGTAACGGGCTCATAACCCAATTCACTGTTTATTTTCATCACTGCCAATCCAGTAGTTAAACCAAAAATTTTAGCTTCTGGATAACGCTCTCTAGACAATTGGAAAACCCTAGCTTTAATTGCTTTTGCTACCCCACTTTTTCTATACTCTGGAGCAACAATTAATCCGGAATTGGCAACATACTCGCCATGCCCCCATGTTTCAATATAACAAAAACCTACCCATTGCCCAAGCTTTGTAACAGCAATTACAGCTTTGTTTTCAAGCATCTTTTCAGCAATATATTCTGGGCTGCGTTTGGCAATACCGGTACCTCTTGCTTTAGCCGACTGTTCCATTTCGTCGGTAATTCGCATAGCGTAATGTGTGTCTAAATGGGTAGCAACACGTATTTCAATGTCTTGAAGTTGTTCCAAAATTAAATCAGATTAATTTTTGAGAAAGATGCACAACCAGTGCTATTGAAAGATTCGGGGTAAATTCACTGATAGGGGCCATGGTGAGTTGCTCGCCTATCAGCATCCACGTCGGGGTCTGGGCAATGACTGTATAAAAAATGCTTCCATATGTATTGGCGTAGCAAACATGGGTTGCAAATGTAATAAAGGATTTCAATTGCTATGTTAAAAAATTGAAAACCATAAGTCTTTACTGGTTTTGACCTTCCATGAATTCTCTCGCAAATCCTGGCAAATCAAATTTATCTGGACCAAACAGATAGGTTTTCTTGGGTGTATACCGCATTAACTTCTCCAATCCTGTTCTATTAAATACTTGCGTAGCAGTATCATACGCTAAAATTGGATACCATTGCAAATCCATCATTTCTACTTGTAACATAACCCTAGTGACCTGATATCGCTCTTTCTCAGACATTCGAATGGGATCTTGTAAATAGGCAATTGTCCGAAACCCTTCATCTTTTAAATCTATCAACATTTCTTCTGAAGGATATGGGCCAACTGTCATATTAGAATGGACTTTTACGTATGCAGAAGTGGGAGCTGCTTGAATAATTTTTTCTCTCGCCTCTGGCTGCTTCCAAAGAAAAACAACTGTTCCCCCTATGAGAAGGGGCATTAACCAAAGAATGAATGTTTTGGAAGCCTGCCCTTTATTAAAACTAGACTTTAGAGTATAAACAGAAAAAATCAAGGATAGAGCTAATACAGCTAATATGGCCCCAAATAGATACCACATTTCCTGATCTGAAATAAAAGCATTTTTGTCAACTGCTTGTAACGCCCAACTAAATGGACCTAGAACCAATAGACCAAGTAGTGCAAAAACCCACAATGGCCAAAGTATAATGATTAAGAACCACTTTTTCATGGATATGGTAATTAAGATAAAATTACAGCTTTTATAGTATGCTTTGGTCTACTTTTGCGCTATGCAGTATGAGCTCAAAAAATCGCTTGGACAACATTTTCTTAAAGATGAACTAATCTGTGAAAAAATTGCATCAACTATTCAAGAAGCACTGCAAAAATATTCATTACACCAACTTCTGGAAGTTGGCCCTGGAGCAGGCGCACTTACAAAATATTTAATACAGTGGCACAATATTGATTTCAAAGCAGTAGAACTTGACCAAGAGAAAGTGGGGTATCTATTACATAAATATCCTCAACTTGAAAATAAGATTTTAGAAAATAATTTCTTAGATATTACACCGCCTTTTGATGATTTATTCTTATTAGCTGGAAACTTTCCGTATAACATTTCAAGTCAGATTGTTTTTAAAATGCTGGAATGGAAAAATCAAGTGCCCATTATGGTTGGGATGTTCCAAAAAGAAGTTGCGCAAAGAATCGCAGCTCAACCTGGATCAAAAGCATATGGAATTTTGAGCGTGCTTACGCAAGCCCATTATGAAGCAGTCTATTTGTTTGATGTACCTCCAGAAGCTTTTAATCCACCTCCTCAAGTAATGAGTGGGGTGATTATTCTGAAAAGAAAGACAACAGAATTATCGTATGCTTCAGAGAAAAAGTTTATCACTTTGGTTAAAACAGCTTTTGGACAAAGAAGAAAGATGTTGCGCAATCCGCTTAAACCTTTATTTCATACAGATGTTCTACAACAAGACATTTTTTCAAAACGACCTGAACAACTAAGCTTAGATGATTTTGCAAACCTCACGCACTTAATGAAATGAGTAAAGTAGATAATAAAATTTTAATTACAGCACCTGCGCATGAATGGTTACCCAGCTATTTGAAAAATAAAGGTTATCAAGTTGAGTATTTACCGAATATATCATATGATGAACTTACAAATATCATTGGTGAATATGAAGGTATTTTTATTACAACCCGAGTTAAAATTGATGCAGAAATTTTAACCAAGGCAAATCAACTTAAATGGATTGCTAGACTTGGAAGTGGCATGGAGTTAGTAGATGTGCCTGCAGCCGAGAAAAAAGGTATACTTTGTGTTAGTAGTCCTGAGGGCAATAGATTAGCGGTGGCAGAACATGCGCTTGGATTACTTTTAGGATTATTACACAAGATTCCTTCAAGTGCTGATGAGGTTAAAAATGGTCAATGGATAAGAGCAGCAAATAGGGGTACTGAACTAAGTGGTAAGGTAGTTGGTATTATTGGATATGGACATACCGGAAGCACATTCGCACAGTTATTGGCACCATTCAATGTGAAAGTTCTAGCCCATGATAAGTATAAAAAAGGATTCGCTAATGGATATATACATGAGGTAAGTCTAAAAACAATTTTGAAAGAAGCTAACATCATTAGCTTACACTTACCACTTACGGAAGAAACTCATTTCTACGCCAATAAAGGTTTTTTTTCTGCTTGTGAACAACAACCTATTTTCATGAGTACCTGCAGGGGTAAAGTAACCGAGCTTTCTGCTTTAATAGATGCCCTTCACAACAAAAAAATTAGTGGCGCAGCACTTGATGTTTTAGAAAATGAAAAAATCGACTCTCTTAATAGTTTTGAACAGCAGCAATTAAATACACTTTTAAAGAATCCCCAGGTTATTATTACACCTCATATTGCAGGTTACTCGCACGAATCTTACTTGAGAATGGCACAAATTGCTGTTCAGAAGCTAGGAATTTGAAAATAAACGTTAGCATAAAGAATTAAGAAATTCAGCTACTTTTACCAAAAGTAGCGTGTATGCATTCTGATTTTCAAAAGCCAATCATTGGCATGAGCTGTGGGGATATTAACGGTATTGGACTAGAGCTCATTATCAAGGTTGTAAGCGATCATAAATTAATTGAGCTTTGCACCCCTGTAATTTTTGCAAGTAATAAAACAATCAACTTTTATAGAAAGTCTGTTCAAGAAAGTAATTTTTCCTATAACAGTATTAAAGATGCATCCAAACTTAATCCTAAGCAAGTTAATATAGTGAATTGCTGGGAAGAGGAAATTGCTGTAACTCCGGGACAATTAAATGATGTTGGTGGGAAATACGCAAAAATTTCTCTTGATGCTGCTACAAAAGCACTGAAAGATGGTTTGATTGATGCGCTTGTTACTGCACCCATCCATAAAAAAAATATCCAATCAGACGACTTTCCTTTTACTGGACACACACCCTATCTACAACATTTTTTTGGTGTTGATGAAGTGTTGATGTTAATGACTGCTGAAAACATGCGAGTTGGATTAGTAACAGAACATGTGCCCATTGCGAAAGCTTCTGAAGTCATTTCACAGGAACTCATTCTAAAAAAACTTCAAATCCTACATCAAAGCCTTCAAAAAGATTTTGGAATTGATAAGCCAAAAATTGCAGTGTTAGGATTAAATCCTCATGCAGGCGATGAAGGACTAATTGGACAAGAAGAAGAAACTGTTATTCGTCCAGCAATAAAGCAGGCAAAACAAAATATGTTGGTGTTTGGTCCGTATAGTGCCGATGCATTTTTTGCAAGAGGCCAATATGAAAGTTTTGATGCAGTATTAGCCATGTACCACGATCAAGGATTAATTCCTTTTAAATCATTAGCCATTGGTGAAGGCACAAATTATACTGCTGGTTTACCAGTAATAAGAACCAGCCCCGACCACGGAACTGCATTTGACATTGCTGGCAAAGGCAAAGCAGATCATTTATCATTTTTACAAGCCATTTTTGAAGCAATTGATATAGTGAGAACCAGAGCAGGTTATGCTGATGCAAGAAAAAATCCGCTGAAGAAAATGAGCACAAGAATGCTCGCTAATGCTGTTGATGAAAAAATTGAAGAATAATTTTTTTCCAATGCAACATTCAATTTATAACGATTATATAAGAGTTGCTGTTTCAGAACAAGGAGCAGAACTACAAAGTGTATACTTGATTGCAGAGAATCAAGAATATATGTGGAGTGGAGATTCAAAATTCTGGGCCAAAAAAAGTCCCATTTTGTTTCCTATAGTTGGAGGATTGAAAGATGGGAAATACAGTTGGAATGGTCAAGAATTTTTTTTAGGACGTCATGGATTTGCACGTGAAAGAAGGTTTCAAATTAGTTTTCAAGCCGAAGATCAAATCACATTCTCATTAGAAGACGATGAAGAAAGCAGAAAAGTGTATCCATTTTCCTTCAAACTTGAAATAGATTACACTTTAATTCAGAATCAAGTCAAAGTAACTTATAGGGTCTTTAATCGCCAGCAAAGCACATTATATTTCTCTATAGGTGCACATCCTGCATTTTCGCTTCCTATTGAAGCTGGGCTAGAATATGATGACTATGAAATTGTGTTTGACATTGAGGAAGATGCACCCATTTATCCTCTTTCAAAAGACAATCTTTTAGAAACAACACCAGTCCCATTTTTAAAAGGAAAGCATCTTCCACTTACAAAAGAGTTATTCTATGGAGATGCACTTGTTTTCAAAAACCTTCAGTCGAATACTTTAACCATAAAAAGTTCAAAAGGAAAAAGAGGTTTCACTTTTACACACGATGGTTTTCCATATATGGGTATATGGAGTGCTAAAGATGCCCCTTTTGTTTGCATTGAACCATGGCAAGGAGTGGCAGACTCTGTAGACGCTTCTGGAAAACTAGAGGAAAAAGAGGGCGTTCTTTCACTAGAGCCGAATGAAATGTTCTCCAAATCTTGGAGCTTGCTGCTCTGGTAAGAGCTACATTTTAAATACAGAGGATGGAATTCCCTTGTTGATGATGTAATTGTCATACGTAATTTCGACCTTTCCCTTTTTGTTTTTTAAAGGGTCTTTCTCTTTGGGTTTCTCATCATCAAATTCTAATGTAATTCCTTTAGGCAGTTTATAATCTTTTGTGTTAAAGGAAAAAATGATTTTATCGGGTAAACTATAGTTAGCAAATTTACCATACTGCATTTCCATTTCGTAAGTACCATTTTCCTTAGTGGTAGTAGTAGCTTTTCTTACTAGTAGGTTGGTTTCATCAATGAACATCGTTGTTAAAACAATATCGCTGCTTTCTTGTAAGGGCAACACTTTCACAATTCTTGTTTTTACACCATTCACGACAGTTTCTCCTGCAGCAAAAGCGGTGAAGTCTTCACTAGCAATAATAGAATTCATATTGATAGAAACCCCTCCCTTTGGAAGAATGGAAATCCCTTTGTCTTTTTGAAGTTTAAAAAGATTGGGCTGTTTGAAAAACACTTGAACTTTTCCAATTGGGGCTTTAATGAAAGCTACATCTGTTTTCATTGTACCAGTAGCAGTATAATCTTTTACCTGATCTATTTTCTCCTTCACCTTTAACACCAATTGCGTCATATCTTGGGCAATAAGATTTTGAGCAGAACACAATAAAACAAATACACCGATTAATAAAAATCTCATGATAATACGTTTATGATAAAATATCTTTTTTTCTAAAAATGAACCAACTACCAAATAAAAATAACGCAACGTGAATGCTGAGCACTGCAACGGACCTTATTAGCTTATCTATATTTTGAATACTTCCTTGAATGGCTTCATTTGCATCATTCACTTGTAAGTCAAAAAATTCTTTCCACCCTATCATATGTGTGGTAAACAAATATGGCTTGATGGTATTAAAAAGTGGAATATTCATTGTGCTTAAAATGGTACATACTACAATTACGCTCATTGTTGCAACAATTGGGCCAATTGAGTTTTCAGCAAAAATGGAAAGAAAGAAACCTAGAGAAGCTACAGTAATCATTGCGAGTGCTGCAAAAGCAAAGGCCCCTGTATATCTCCAAAAAATATCATCTTCTCTTATTACAACGGCATAACTCGACTTCATAATAAACATATCATCTGTACCAAATACCCACATGCTTACAAATAGAGCTAGAAAGGCCATCCATATTAGGAGTAACAGCGTGTAAATGGCTGCGGCTATAAACTTTGCTAAAATAAATTCAGTTCGACTAATAGGTTTTGTGAGCAGCAAACGCAGTGTGCCCATATTAGCTTCTCCACTCACCATATCTGCTGCTATAAGTGCAATTAAAAGAGGTACATGCACAAGCAACAGTTGTAATATAACGTAACAAACAAAGTACCCATTCAAAATATTTCCATCTACAGAAAAGGACGAATTGAAATCTGCCATTACAAAACTGGCGTATTCAGCTCCATCTATTTTCAATCCAACTTGAATAATACCAATGAGTGCTGTAATTGCAGCAAATGCTATGTATGTTCGAGGACGTTTAAAAATTTTAAACAGCTCAATTTGTATAAGCCTGTACATGTGGTTTTCCGCTTGTGATTTTAAGGAAATAATCTTCTAATGAGTGGCGTGGTTGAAATGAGATAACCGAAATATCTAATGCAGCTAAATCTTTGTAGAGCTGAGGTAATTGATCGCGGTGTAAAGAAAACAAAAGAGAATGACTTCCATCTGTTGTTAAATGAGTAGCCCAATTAGATTCGCTCATCTTCTGAATAGCACTTGTATAATCATTTACTTCAACCTTAACAATTGTTTGAGCTGGATCAAACAAGTCAACCGACTTCCCTTCAACTTTTTTCTTACCTCGATCTATTATTAAAACCTGGGTAGCCATTTGTTCAATCTCAGATAATAGGTGAGATGATACAACAACTGTTTTGCCCATTTCTCTGCTTAATCTGAGGATTAAATTTCGTATATCTGCAATACCCTGTGGATCCAATCCATTTGTAGGCTCGTCTAGTATAACCAATTGTGGTTGATGAATGAGTGCAATAGCAATTCCTAATCTTTGCTTCATACCCTGTGAGTATGTCTTAACAATATCTTTTGCTCGTTCTGCTAATCCTACCAACTCAAGTTGGTCCATTAGTTGTTTGTGCGATGGATTAATTCCACAGAGTTTAGCAAATAATTGCAAATTGTCGTAGGCACTTAGGTATTTATAAACATCAGGCTTCTCAATAACAGCACCAATCTGCCTCAGAATATCCTTCTTATGTGTATGAATTGAATAACCAAACACATGAATATCGCCAGCTGTAGGCTGAATTAAAGTTAGCAACATACGAAGAGAAGTTGACTTTCCTGCTCCATTTTGACCAAGAAAGCCATATACATCGCGGTCCTGAACAGTAAATGACAAGTCATCTACAGCAGTGAAGCTGCCAAATTGTTTAGTCAGGTGTTGAACATCAATAACTGTTGACATGGGAATAATAACAGCAAAGTTAGCTCCCTGTTCAGCAGTTTTAAATAAAAAAAGGATTAAGACTACTTTTGTGACTCACTTACGTTGAGATACTGTTGTAAAGCAGCCACATATTTCTCAAAGGCAACTATACCCTGCTGGGTTATTTTACATGTAGTTTGCGGGTAATTATTGACAAATTGTTTTGTAACCTCGATATAACCAGCCTCTTTTAGCTTTTGTATTTGCACAGATAGATTACCCGCTGTTGCATTGGTTTTTTCCTTTATGAAGGTAAATTCTGCTTCCTTCACACCAATCAGCAGGCTCACCACAGCCAATCGAAGCTGCGCATGTAATATGGGATCTAGCTCCTTAAACATGCATTGATTTTCTAGCTTTAAGATATTTTGTGCGCAAAATTAATCCCGGAATCAGCCAATTACCAATTGCTGCAAGTCCATTTAATAAACTATCCCAAGTTTGTGTAGTAAACAGTGATATTAGGTAGAAAATGTAGCAAGCAACAGCTCCTAATACCATTGGTCTGAATTTTCTTGTTATACCAGTTACCAATGTTGGAAATGCATAAATAATCATCAACAGCGAAAGCGGACTCAAAGCATTTGGCTCATACGCTTCTAATCTTCCATCGGAAAACTGCATAACCAGTTTTCTCCCGTTTTCAGAAAGAATCTGCTCCGTGGCATAGGGAATTATATTGAAATAAAATACCAAGGCAAAAATGCTTATCCCATAAACAAGCCAAACAGCATTCATAGCAGACTCTTCGTAAGAAAGGACAGTTCTGTTGCGTTTTTCTTTAATGCCAATATATATCTGAGGAATAATTGCTAGGAGTGCTAAAGTCCATTCATCAAAATCAATGTTCCATTGGTAGTATCTTTTCAGAAATCCAAATATTCCACAGAAGCCAATCACTGCACCCCACATAATAGCGCTGGTACCATTTTCATGAAAATGACTTCCTTTTGCCTTCTGAATCATTTCAGAGATAATTTTTAAACTATCTCTTTCATTCATATCAACTGTATTATCCATTGTGTTGACGATTAAATTGGTAACGTAATATGTAACCTGGAATAATCCAAGCACAAGTAACTGCTAATCCAACAAGTAATAAGGTTTGGGCAGGCTCAACCCAATGGCTAATTGCACTTAAAATCCAACAAACAAATCCGCCTACCAATAGGGGTTTGAAACGCATCACTGCACCTGAAATAAATGTTGGAATACCATATACCATTAAAATAACAGAATACATCAAATGCCATTCTCCCTTGGTTCCAAATAAAATATAAGTCAATGTCATACACGCTGCAAATGACAACCAAGCATAACCAATAATTTCATCAGCATAAGTTGTTACCTTCTTCTTTTTACTTTGTCGAGCCATCCAAAAAAAATGGATTGCTGAAGCAGGTATTGTAAGCAACCAAACTCTTTCTGGATGAGCAATGATATTATTAAACAAGAAAATATAATGCCCAACAGAACATAATAATATCACCCAGCCCCATAAAAGATAAAGTGTTCCATTGTCATAATAACGACTTTGGACAGTTTTGATCATCGACTGAATGACCATTAAACTTTGTTCTGGTTTAAAATCTTGTTCTTGCTCCATAGCAATCATTTATTGTTAAAAATAGTTTCAATCCCCGAGCCTTGGACATTTTCAATACACATGTTACTGACAATTAGAAAATAAAGTCACTTATAATAGTTGAAATGATTAGCCATGCTATGCATACAATAATCAGCTTCATACATGAATCACTTACATTGTTGTACAATACCTATAACTGTTTCCTTTCCCCAGTTTGGATGTAAGCTAGATGGGGATTTAAAAGATTCATAAAGCTGAATTGCTTTTTCTGCCAAAGGCTTTGCGGTTTTACAACCTCCTCCAAATTGTTCTGGCGTGTTAATTAAACTGGCAGCTTGTAGCATATATGGACGTGGATTAGTAGGATCTTTTTTCATAGCATCTTGTAAAAATCCAGCTGCAATTGGACCATACTGCTGCCATCTGTTCATAGGATCAACCAACATTCTAGCGGTAGTAGCCATATTTCTAACACAATCTAATTCAGCATTATCTTCAATAGCTGCAGCTTTTGCTATTAGTGCATCTGCTTCAGCAGCCAAAGCATCTGCCTGCTTTGCATTACCCATTGCCATTTGTGCTTTAATCATAGCAGCATAATAGTAAGGCAACCATTGCGTTTTTTCAGCCTCTCCAATTCTTTGAAATCTTGCTGCTAACTCATTCATTTCAGTTTGACTTTTAGCAGTTGCAAACTGTTGAAGAGATGCGCCCATTGCACCCATGTAACGATCATTGTTTTGGCTAGTAGCCACATGAACTATTAGTAATAATGCCCAAGAAAAAATGTACTTTTTCATAATTGATGGTTTTTAAAAATTTATTTTTGATTTTTAAGTTGTTCGTATTCCTTTTCTGCTGAAATAAAATCCCACTTACCATAAGCGCCTAAATAAGAGAAGAATAAACCTAAGCCCCAACCCAGTATGGGCCAAATAGGCCAAAAATGTGCCGACAGGTCTTTCTTACCAAGGGTAAAATACCAGATACCAATTAAAAACAAATTCACTGCTACATAGCTAATTGCTTGCGATTTAAATGCTGCTCGCTTTTTGGCAATTTTCCATAGCATTCTGTCCTTTTCTGATTGAGTTTCCATGTTTGTTTGATTTTAGAGATTATTATTGATATTTTCTTGAGTTCTATCTACTCCCCAACTCAAAAACAACCCTATGAAAAAGCTCCTGGGTGCTGGTGGAATAACTGCTTCGCTAATGAGTCTTCCATCATTTCCTCTAACCCTACTACTAAAGTTGTAGCTAAAAATTTGATTTTGATTAAATACGTTGTTAATACCTACTACTACTACGCTATTCGCCTTACCAATTTTAGGTAACCAATTCAAGCTGAAATTATGGCTATGGAATGGAATGGTTCTATCACGCATGAATTCACTTTGCGGTCGATTAGGATCAAAATAAGGTCTACCTGTACTCCAATTCCAACTCCAGTTTACACCGAACATTTTTTTCACCCAGAATTTTTTGAAAACAAAACTTCCACTATGAGTTGCAGCAAATGGAGGTTGTACAGCAAAAGGATAATTTTGAAATTCTCTTTTTGTATCTAAATAAGTATAACTAATCCAATAGTCTAGTCCAGGTAATGTTTTCCTATCTCTCCAAAACAATTCAAGACCTTTTGCATAACCGCTTCCATCTATGCTTACCCCTTGTCTAATTGCAGCATCTGTTTGCAACAAATTTTTATAGTCTTTATAATATAACTGCGTTCTGAAAGTATAATCACGAGACAAATGCTGATATGTAAGAATATAATGATCCGCTCTCAAAAAGCCTAAGTCGTTTGGATTTGCAATGAATCTTCTCTCAGGAGTTTGATAAAAAATTCCGTAATCAATACTCATTTGACTTTGAGCAGCAACTTTATAAGATAGAGAAACTCTTGGTGCAACATTCGTTTTGGCAAGAATAGAACTTCGCTCTACACGAAGGCCTGGTCGTAGAGCCCATTCGTTACTTAAGAAAATATCAGATTCCGCAAAAAAAGCAGTGTATACATCAACCCATTTATTTTCGAATTTTCCAGTTTCAAATTTTGTTATAACGGTATCGGTGTTGCGCCAAACCTCACCGCCAAACCTTATAGCATTTATTCCTGATAGCTTCTTCTCTAACACAGATCTAATCTGCCACATTCGTTGAGTTTGATTAATATTAAATTGCGCAAAGTCTATAGCTGGTATACCTGTATTAGGTACTTTTTGATTTTGTTGGTTTTGTACTTCATTCCCAATTTGATCTAGGTTGTAGCTAATACCTCCGGTTGCTTGCAACTTCCATCCTCTACCAAGTGGCTGGCGATAACTAATATTTCCAAAAACATTATAGTTGGTTAAAGAAAACGCATTCTTCAATCCAATACTATCAAGAGATGGTCTACGCAATGCTAACTCACCCGCATTAAAGTATGCGTAGGCTTTAATCATTCCACCTCGTTTTGTTTTAATTCTGAAATTAGCGTCAATATTGTGAAATTGGGGCGCTTTAAAAAAGTCGGGAGCTTGCGGTACTAGTTTTTGATACAGTGCAAGATGTGTGAATGAATAGCTCATCCCATAACTCGATTTTTTTCCCTTTCCTAACTGTTGAAAACCGCCACTTAAAAAGATGGGTGAAATACCCGCTTGTGCTTCTGATTGCTCTGGCAAGTCTATGCTTTCTAGAGCCAGTACACTACTCAATGCTTGTCCGTATAAAGCAGAGTAGCCTCCACTACTAAAGACTGTACCACTGAATAAAAAAGGAGAAAATCTCCCACGCTGTGCAATTCCTGGCACTGAGCTAAAAAAGAAATTATTCACAGAAGAACCATCAATAAAAATTCTTGCTTCTTCTGCTGATCCACCCCTAACAAAAAGCCCTTCTTGTTCACCTACTTTTTGTGCACCGGGCAATGTTTGTATGGTTGCTGAAATATCTGCATTAGCACCAGCAGTTGTGGCAATATCTAATGACCGTAAAACTGTACCTCTTTTTTTATCGTTTGCTTCAAAACTTCCTGCTGTAATAACAACCGCTTTTAACTCACTGATTTCTTCTTTTAAAACAACCACTTGTTCTATTTCTTCCCCTTTTAAATCTATTTGTATTTCTTGCGATTTACTGCCTATGAAACTTACAACGAGCAATTGACTGCCCTTTTCAAAACTTGTGAACTTAAACCTACCTGTAGAATCCGATACTGTTCCGTCGTAACTGTTTTTGATAGAAATAGATGCACCAGCAAGAATTCTTCCCTTCTGGTCTTTTACCTCCCCTCTTATAACAGTTTGTGCCGAGGTCGATTTTAGTAGCACAACGAAAATTAAAAGTATTAAGACGCGCATTTCCTGAATTTGAAATCAAAGCTAAATTAGTTTACAATATAAACCAAACTATTTTATAATTTATTTTGCGGGTGCAGATTACTTATACTTTAACAATTTGATTACCACAGGCTTCGCAAAAAGTTAGACCTTTCAGAAAATATCAATTATGCGAAAAATTTGCTTGTTTATACTGCTTTCTTGGCTAATTCCGGCATCTTTCCTAGCTCAAAATCCGCTGAATTTGCTTCGCGGTAGCGGGAATAATTCAAGTTCGGGAGATATGGTAAGTGGTTTGAAAGAAGCTTTGGAAAAAGGGGCACAAGCGGCTTCTGGAAAACTATCTAAAGAGAATGGGTTTTTACAAGATGCTGCAGTTAAAATATTGCTTCCGCCTGAAGCACAGGCTTTAGAAAGAACTGCAAGACAGTTTGGGTTGGGTCGACAAGCAGATCAACTTATTACAAGCTTAAACCGAGCTGCTGAGACAGCATGTGCAGATGCTGGACCCATATTTATAAATGCTATTAAACAAATGAATGTAACTGATGCAGTAAATATTGTAAGAGGAACAGATACAGCAGCTACTCATTTTTTAAGAAGAACTACAAGTCCACAACTGACATCGCAGTTTAAGCCTGTCATTGATCAGGCATTGGAAAAGACAGGAACTATTCAATTATGGCGCGACTTTTTTACAGCGGCAAATCGCTTTTCTCGAACTCCAGTTAACACAGATTTGTCGGGCTATGTTACTGATAGAGCACTTCAAGGTTTATTTCATTATGTAGCAGTGGAAGAAAGAGAAATCAGAAAAAATCCACTTGCAAGAACAAGTGATGTACTTAAAAGGGTATTTGGCAATTAGCATAAAAAAGCCCCGAAATTTCGGGGCTTATATTTTCAAGTTGTGAATTACTTGTATTGAGGCATGATGCTCTTTGCTAAATCTGTCATCTTAGCCAAGCTCTCATCATTCAACTGACCTTTCTTAAATTCAGCTAATACATCAGGAAGTTTGTTTTGCATTTCAGTCAAGAAATGGTCTTCGAATGCTTTCACATTCTTAACAGCTACTTCGCGCAACAAACCTTGTGTACCCAAATAAATAATAGCTACTTGTTTTTCTACGCTAAATGGCGTGTACTGAGGCTGCTTCAAAATTTCTACGTTTCTAGCACCCTTGTCTAATACCAACTTAGTAGCAGCATCCAAGTCACCACCAAACTTAGAGAAGGCTTCCATTTCGCGGTACAATGCTTGGTCAAGCTTTAATGTACCAGATACCTTCTTCATAGATTTAATCTGTGCGTTACCACCCACGCGGCTTACAGAAATACCTACGTTGATCGCTGGACGAATACCCGCGTTAAACAAGTTAGACTCCAAGAATATCTGTCCGTCGGTAATTGAAATTACGTTGGTAGGAATGTATGCAGATACGTCACCAGCTTGTGTTTCAATAATTGGTAATGCTGTTAAGCTACCACCGCCTTTCACCAAATGACGAATGGATTCAGGTAAATCATTCATGTTCTTAGCAACATCATCATTGCTGATAACCTTAGCTGCACGCTCTAGCAAACGGCTATGCAAGTAGAATACGTCACCAGGATATGCTTCACGACCAGGAGGTCTTCTCAACAACAATGAAACCTCACGATAAGCTACCGCTTGCTTAGATAAATCATCATAAATAATCAAAGCAGGGCGACCAGTATCACGGAAAAACTCACCAATAGCAGCACCTGCGAAAGGAGCATAGAACTGTTGAGGAGCAGGATCAGACGCAGAAGCAGCAACAATAGTAGTATACGCCATTGCTCCATTATCTTCTAAAGTTTTCATAACTCCTGCAACTGTACTTGCTTTTTGTCCAATTGCTACGTAAATACAATATACAGGCTGACCAGCATCAAAAAATTCTTTTTGGTTGATGATTGTGTCAATTGCGATGGCAGTCTTACCAGTTTGACGGTCACCAATGATTAACTCACGCTGTCCACGTCCAATAGGAATCATAGCATCAATAGCTTTGATACCAGTTTGAAGAGGTTCCTTTACTGGCTCTCTGTAAATAACACCTGGAGCTTTTCTTTCCAATGGCATTTCATACAATTCACCTTTAACTGGACCCTTTCCATCAATTGGTTCACCTAATGTATTAATAACGCGACCAACCAAACCATCACCTACTTTTATAGATGCAATTTGTCCGGTACGACGCACTTTATCTCCTTCTTTAATTCCTTTGCTGTCACCCATTAGTACCACACCCACATTGTCTTCTTCAAGGTTCAAAGCAATTGCTTTAACACCGGTTTCAAATGCTACAAGTTCACCGGCTTTAACTCCGTTCAAACCATATACGCGGGCAATACCATCACCCACCTGCAATACGGTACCTACTTCTTCTAGGTCTGCGCTAACATTAAAGTTGCTCAGTTGCTGCCTGAGAATCGCGGAAATTTCATCGGGCTTAATCTCTACCATATACTAGTTTTTGACCTGTTTTACCAGGTTGTTTTTGAAAAAATATTCAGTTAAACTTATACAACTTAGCGCATTGCCTTTTTGATATATAAGTTTGATTTGAATTGCATTTTAATATCTTTAAGATCTCTTGAAATACTTACATCAACCATCTTGTCTTTGTACTCAAGGATAAATCCACCAATCAACTCAGGTTTAACCAGCATATTCATTTCCACATTTTTCATTGGAGTAGTGCTAGTGATTTTATGCTGAATTGCAGATTTTAAATCATCACCCACAGGAATAGCCGTTGTAATTGTAACCGTATGTATACCTTTAATTTCGTTGTACTGCTCAATGAAAGCAGCAACAATTTCAGGAAGGTTAGATTCACGGCCTTTTTGAGCCAATAAGTGATTAAAAGCTTCTGTTAAAGGCCCAACCTTTCCAGTTGTAACTGCTTTAACAATAGCTTGCTTTTTATCTGTTTTTACAACCGGGCTTTTCAATAACTGAATAAATTCTTTGCTGTGCTTACAAACACCTTCTAAGAATTTCATATCAGCATAAACCTGATCTAACTGCCCTTTTTCCTGAGCAAGATCAATCAAGCTTTTTGCATATCTACCGGCTAATCTCACGTTGGGCATAATCCGATCTTAGATTAATTAAGTTTTACGTTTTCAGTCAAGCTTTTGATATAGGCTTCTTGTGCATCTTTGTTGCTTAACTCTTTCATCAATACTTTTTCAGCAACTTCAATGACAAGACTTCCTACCTGATTCTTTACATCTACCAAAGCAGCATTTTTTTGCTGGGTGATAGCCAATTGAGCATCTGCAACAATTCTATCATATTCAGCTCTAGCCTTCTCTTTAGCTTCAGCAACCATTTTATCGGCTTGCTCTTTTGCTTCCTTTACAATCTTAGCGCGTTCTTCACGAGCTAGAGCGAGAATTGCTTCATTTTCACTTTTCAACTGAGCCATCTCAGTCTTTGCCTTATCAGCAGCTGCAATAGCCTCAGCGATACCCGTTTCACGCTCATTCAATGAATTCAAGATTGGCTTCCAGGCGTACTTCTTCAAAATGAAAAATACTACTATGAAAGCAATCAAGTTCCAGCTAAATAGACCCAAAGCCACGTCTAGCAAACTAGGTCCTCCACTTAAAAATGTAATCATGTATATGTAGTTGTTACGTTAGTTGAAAAAACTGCACCCTTTGCCCTGTGCATTAGGTGCAGTATGCTTTTGGAGCTTCGATTACTTGAACACCGCCAACAAACCGGCTACAGCAGCCAGTAGGGCAACACCTTCAACGAAGGCTGCGGTCAAGATCATTGCACCACGGATGTCGTTAGCAGCTTCTGGCTGGCGAGCAATACTTTCAGTAGCTCCCTTACCAATTTGACCGATACCGATACCAGCGCCAATAGCAGCTAGACCAGCACCAATTGCACCACCTAAGTGGCTCATGCTTACATCCATCAGAATGTTCAAAATTGACATACTATTTGTATTTAATGGTTCCTAATTAATGCTTCTCATCGTGTCCTTCGTGATGATCATCGTGCCCACCTTCAAAAGCCTGACTAATAAATACCGCAGTCAAATTGGTGAAGATGTATGCTTGAATGAAGGCAACTAGCACTTCAATCAAATAAATGAAAACCGCCAAGCCTATAAACAATGGCGAAGTGCCGAAGCCCAAAGCCGTGTTCATAGCGCCGAATATGAAAATGAGAATAATAAAACTCAAAATAATTACGTGACCTGCCACCATATTCGCAAACAAACGAATCATTAATGCGAAGGGTTTTGTGAAAACACCCATCAATTCAACTGGCAGCATCAAAAACTTTACAGGTACTGGCACTCCAGGGAACCAGAAAATGTGACCCCAAAAATGTTTATTGGTACTGAACAAAATTACAACGAACGATATAAGAGCCAACACTGCTGTAAAAGCAAGATTACCCGTTACATTGGCCGCACCAGGCAGTAGTCCAAACAAGTTATTGATAAGGATAAAGAAAAATACTGTCAATAAATAGGGCATGTACTTTTCGTACTTCTTACCCAAATTGGTTTTACCAACATCATCTCTCACAAAAGTAATGATAGGTTCAACCATATTTTGCAAGCCACTAGGGGCTGCTTTTGGCCCATTCTTCTTGTATTTTTTTGCAACGCCAGTCATTATAATAACCAGTACTGCAAGTGCAAGAAACATCTGTACCACATTACGGGTCAATGAAAAATCATACACTTTAGCTGTTTCATCAACAGTAACTCCATCTTCCATTACTGGAATGATCTTTCCATGCTCTAGTCTAAAGCCTTGATATGCATCATGCCCATGGTGGAACTTAGAACTCATAAAAGTGAACCATCCACCTCTTTCTTTTGAATAGAGAATAACAGGTAGAGGAAGGGTAGCGTGAAAATCGCCCACTGTAAAGAAGTGAAATTCATGGCCATCTGTAATGTGCTCCATGATAATTTCACTAGGATTTATGGTTTTCTTAACATGCTCATCTTGTATACCAGCCTCATTTTGAGGGGTTTCGCTGGCTAGGGTAACCTGCACAGAAAAAAGACTAACAAGGCTCAAAGCCGCAACCAACAAGATTTTCACTGTTCTAGAGACCATATCTGTCCTGAAATTTGGCGCAAAGATAAGGGTAAGGGGGGCACAAATTTGAAAATTAGGTTAAAAATTAGATTTTAATATTCCTCTTAAGAATAAGAGCAAAATTAGCTGCGCAATGGCTTAGTATTCTTCCGCCTGAAGCTGCATTTCATACAATTTGGCATAATGCCCTCCTTGGCTAATGAGGTGTTCATGATTACCCATTTCAACTATCCTTCCTGCATCTAATACTATAATTTTACTGGCCTTGCGAATAGTACTGAGTCTATGTGCAATTACAATGGATGTTCTTCCTGCAATAAGTTTTTCAATGGCATGCTGTATCAATAGCTCACTTTCAGTATCAATAGATGATGTAGCCTCATCTAGGATTAAAATAGCTGGATCGTACAATAATGCTCGAATAAAAGATATAATTTGTCTTTGTCCAAGACTTAGGGTGTGTCCCCTTTCCATTACATCATAATCATAATTGCCTGGAAGACGCATTATAAACTCATGAACACCAATTAGTTTTGCAGCTGCAACTACTTGTTCTCTCGAAATATTGGGATCCCTAAGGGTAATATTGTCTAAAATCGAGCCTGAAAACAGAAATACATCTTGCAATACTATACCCATTTGGTTGCGAAGGGCTGGAATAGAATACTCTTTGATGTCTATACCATCTACTGTAACAGATCCACTGTTTATTTCATAGAGTCTATTAAGCAAGCTAATAATAGAACTTTTCCCACTACCTGTATGACCAACTAAAGCTACGGTTTCACCAGGTTGTACCTGAAAGCTAATATCATTCAACACCTGTTTATCAGCAGTATAACCAAAACAGACCTGTTCAAATGAAATAGCTCCTTTTACTTTTTGCGGAGTGAAACTGCCTGAATTATTTAAAAAATCTTCGTTATCCAACACCTTGAAAACACGCTCTGCTGCAATCATGCCCATTTGAAGCACATTGAACTTATCGGCAATCACACGCAAAGGACGAAATAGTTGGTTCATATATAATATGAATGCCACCAACTTTCCAGAAAAATCAATTGCTGGAGCTCCTTGAGCTTGTAAAGCCTGATTAGCTACCCACCAAACCATCAATCCCATACTCACTGCTAATACAACTTCTACAATTGGAAAAAAAACTGAATAAGCAAAAATGGCGCGAATATTGGCATCTCTATGATCAGCATTGATCTTTTCAAATTTTTTGTGTTCCCTTCCTTCCGCTGCAAATACTTGCACTATTTGCATACCTGTTAAGTGCTCTTGAACAAAAGCATTTAACTGACTCACCGCATTTCGAACACTGGTAAAACTTCGGTTGACACTTTCTTTAAAATAGTAAGTCGCAAGAAGCATAAGCGGAAAGGGAATGAGCGCAATTAAAGTTAATCGCCAGTCAATCCAAAACATTGTTACCAAAGTAACTATAATGACTAGTATATCTGCTATAATGGGAATGAGTCCGTCCGAAAAAATTTCTTGAATACTTTCTATGTCATTGATGCTTCTTGTAGTAAGTGTCCCTATAGGTGTAGTATCAAACTGTCGTAGATTAAGGTGAATAATTTTTTGATATACAGCTATACGCATATCATTCACCACATGTTGACCCAGCCAGGCAGTTAGAAAAGAAAACCCAAATCTAACCGCTGTTTCCATTCCAATAAATAAGAACTGGAACACTGTAAGCATCAAGATAAATTGCGCAGCATCAGCCAACCATTCCGCCGGAATCCAATTCATTAACCACATGGGCAAAACATTCAGCTTTCCCATTGCTTTGTCAATAGTAGCTTGAATAAGGTAAGGACGCACAGGCGCCATAACTGACATGAGCACTGCAAAAAGTATACTTAAATAGAATGCTCGCTTATATGGGGCGGCAAAAGAAACAACCCTTCTAAAAAGGGCCCAACTGATCACTGATTTGGTTGTGTTGGCTGCTTGCATGAGGTGTGCAAAGGTAAGCACTGAAGATATCGCGCAATTTTTATGTGATGTAGTTCCTCAATTCAAACAAAAGCAAGTCCTTTGCATTATATTCGTGTTATGTCGGAAACGCAGCAAACGATCGCTTCAGAATCAATTGTGCCTAAGTACACGCTCAACGAAGAGCAAGAAAAAAAAGAAATTCTTCGTCATTATAGGGCTTTGCTCAGGGTATTACGCCCCAAACTAAAAAGAGGCGATAAAGAACTGGTTAGGATTGCTTTTGAAATGTCGGCCGAGGCGCACAAAACAATGCGCAGAAAAAGTGGTGAGCCTTATATCCTTCATCCTCTTGCAGTGGCCCAAATATGTGTTGAAGAAATTGGCCTTGGTGTAAGAAGTACTATTTGCGCCTTACTGCATGATACCGTTGAGGATACTGATTTAACTTTAGAGGATATTGAAAGGGAGTTTGGCCAAGAGATTGTGAGAATTGTTGATGGACTTACAAAAATTGCTAATGTTATTGATGCGAATACCAGTCAGCAAGCAGAAAACTTCAAAAAAATCTTACTTACGCTAACTGATGACCCTAGGGTTATTTTGATTAAGCTAGCCGATAGGCTACATAATATGCGCACGCTCGATAGTATGAAGCGCGAGAAACAACTCAAAATTGCTTCTGAAACTGTTTGGGTATATGCGCCTTTGGCACATAGAATGGGATTGTATACCATTAAAACTGAATTAGAAGATCTGTCCATGAAGTACATGGAGCCAGATGCATATAGGGATATTGCAAAAAAACTTGCTGAAACCCGCAGAGAGCGAACGAGATATATTAATGAGTTCATTCGACCAATTAAAGAGAAGCTTTTAGCTGCTCAACTTAGTTTCGAAATTCATGGACGCCCTAAAAGCATACACTCCATTTGGAATAAAATAAAAAAGAAGTCGGTTACATTTGAAGAAGTATATGACCTCTTTGCCATACGAATTATTCTTGATTCACCTAATGAAAGAGAAAAAGAGGATTGCTGGAAAGTATATTCTTTTATCACAGATGAATACCTGCCCTCTCCAGAACGTTTGCGCGATTGGCTGAGTAATCCAAAAAGTAATGGATATGAAGCCCTACACACAACGGTAATGGGACCCCAAGGTAAATGGGTGGAAGTGCAAATTCGCACAAAGAGGATGAATGAAATTGCTGAAAAAGGATTGGCTGCCCACTTCAAATACAAAGAAGGCAACCAGGAAGAAGACAGGTTTGATCAATGGTTTATGCAAATTAGAGAAGCGCTTTCGAGTGAAAATACAGATGGAGTTGACTTCTTGCACGATTTCAAAACATCCTTTTTAGCGGAGGAAATTTATGTGTACACACCTAAAGGAGATGTAAAAATGCTGCCAGTTGGGTCTACCGCACTCGATTTTGCATTTTCTATTCACTCAGCTATTGGATCTAGGTGTATTGGTGCTAAAGTGCAGCACAAATTAGTTCCCATAAGCCATAAATTGAGGAGCGGCGACCAGGTTGAAATTATTACTAGTACCAAACAAAAGCCAACAGAAGATTGGCTCAACTTTGTAGTAACTGCAAAAGCAAAAACAAAAATAAAAGACGCGCTCCGCGAAGAAAAAAGAGCTATTGCTGATGATGGAAAATACATACTTCAAAAGAAGTTAGAATCAATGGGAGCGGGTTTTCATCAGCATAATATAGACGAACTTGTACATCATTACAAGCTACCCTCTCAACTGGACTTGTTCTACCAAGTTGCTACTAAAATTATAGATGTAAAAGAACTTAAGAACTTTCACGTACATGGCGACCGTTTAGAAATTCCTAAGGCTAAGCCAATTATACAAGAACCAGCAGAACATAGTCACTTAAAGCCAGCGGCTAAAAAAGATGCTGAACTAATCATTTTTGGAGAAAGCAGCGACAAAATCATGTACAACTTGGCAAAATGCTGCAACCCTATCCCTGGAGACGATGTATTTGGTTTTGTAAGTAGTGGCAAGGGTTTAACTATTCATAGAATTAACTGTCCAAACGCTGCACAATTATTGGCCAACTATAGCCACAGGGTGGTAAAGACCAAATGGGCTAAAAACAAGGAAATTTCATTCTTAACTGGTCTAAGAATCATTGGCATGGACGATGTGGGGGTTGTACACAAAATAACCAACATTATAAGTGGTGAACTTAGAATAAACATTGCAGGATTAACCATTGAATCGAAAGAAGGGCTATTTGAAGGGACCATTAAAATATTTGTACACGATAAAGAAGAACTAGAAGCCTTGGTACAGAGGCTAAAATCACTTCAAGGTATTCATACTGTTGACCGATTTGATACCGAAACAGCCGATTAAATACTGAAATAGTACTGAAAGAAAAAATGTTTTTATAGATGGTAGTGCCAATCGTGCACTTACCTTTGCCAAACAAATTACAAGCATGGTAGATGTTATTTTAGGCCTTCAGTGGGGCGACGAAGGCAAGGGAAAAATTGTTGATTATTTTGCTCCTCAATACGATATAGTTGCCCGCTTTCAAGGTGGACCAAATGCTGGTCATACATTATATGTAGATGGCAAGAAAATTGTTTTACATCAAATCCCCTCTGGAATCTTTCACCAGAATAAAATTAATATCATTGGAAATGGTGTAGTTCTTGATCCAGTTACCCTGAAAAGAGAATGTGATGCTGTTGCTGCATTTGGCATTGATGTCAAGAAAAATCTTTTCATCTCAGAAAGAACCAACATCATTGTTCCAACACACCGCGCAATTGATAAAGCTTCTGAACTAGCAAAAGGCGAATCTAAAATTGGATCAACTCTAAAGGGTATTGGCCCAGCTTACATGGACAAAACCGGAAGGAACGCAATACGTGTAGGCGATTTGCTGGACAAATCATTTACAACCCAATACATTAAACTTCGTTTGAAGCACCAAAAGCTTTTAGATAACCTCCATTTTATTGAAGATATCAGCGCATGGGAAGAAGAGTTCTTTGAAGCTATTGACTTCTTGAGATCTTTAAATGTGGTAAATGGTGAGTATTTCATTAATAATGAAATCAGCAAAGGCAAAAAAGTATTAGCTGAAGGTGCACAGGGTACTATGCTTGATATTGATTTTGGAACTTTCCCTTTTGTAACATCATCTAGCACAATTTCTGCTGGAGTGTGTACAGGTTTAGGAGTTGCTCCACAACAAATTAAGCGTGTAATGGGTGTAACTAAAGCGTATTGCACCAGAGTAGGAAGCGGACCATTCCCAACCGAATTGCATAATGAAACAGGCGAAGAGCTAAGAAAACTTGGTAATGAATTTGGCGCAACTACTGGCCGTCCAAGACGATGCGGATGGATTGATTTGGTTGCACTAAAATATACTTGCATGGTGAACGGTGTAACCGATGTTATCATGACAAAAGCTGATGTATTAGATAGCTTCCCGAACCTTGAGGTTTGTACTGCGTATAATATTGATGGTAAATCTTCTCAAGAGGTTCCATTTCAAATGTCTAAAATGAATATTCAACCGGTTTTAGAATCTTTCAAAGGCTGGAAAATAGACACAACTGGAATTAAACAAGCTCAAGATCTTCCATCAGCTATGAAAGAATATATACAATTCATCAACAATTATATAGGTGCAGATGTAAAGTATGTTTCTAATGGCCCAGGTCGCGAACAAATTGTGGCTTTGTAAATTGGAAGAGAACTTTTGGAAATAAATTTGGTGAATCAGAAATTGCATTGAAATTTTACGTTTTAAATCTTATTGGAATATGGCAACTAAATCTAATAAGGATCTTAAGTCCGAAGTAAAGAAACCCCAAGCGGCTTCAAAGGCTGCAAACTCCAGCACTTCTAAAAAGAAAGTAATGGATGAAGAGGATGAACTAGAAGATGATGAAGATCTAATCCCTACAAAAGGAAAATCTGTGAAAGCAAGCGGAAAGAAAACGCGTGATGATGACGATGAGGACGATGATGAAGACGTCGAAGAAAAAGATGACTGGGAAGCAGTTGAAGAAGAAGATTCATGGGACCCAGACTTTGATGAGTTCGATATTCCTAAAAGTAAATCTGGTAAGTCTTCTGGCGGAAAGAAAGGAAAGGAAGAAGATGACCTTGGCCTAGACGAGGACTTCAAAGAGTTCGATCTTTTCAACGATAAAGACGACTTTGACGACGAGGACGACGATTTCTAATGCATATTGAAAGAAATAGCCTAACATTTCATTCAGATAGTCCCGATATACTGAAAGCACAAATTTTGCACTGGCTGAACCAGTTTGAAGTTTGTGCTTTTTTAGATACCCATGCATATCCATCAAAACTTTCATCAGCCGAATGGCTTATTGCAGCTGGCACTGAAAGAAGCTGGAGCAGCAATAGTCACACAATTGAACAATTAAATGAATTAAGTTCATTAGGAGATTGGATTTTTGGACACATTGCATACGACGCCAAGGAATTAATTGGATTTTCGAGTAAAGAACAATTGAATCAAATTGATTTTGCTTTGTTCAATTTCTTTCAGCCAATTATTGTAATTGAAAGAAAAGAAAACACAATTCAAATTCATGCTTTAGGAATTGATCCGAGCCAAGTTTGGGAAGAAATCAATCAAACTCAACCATCAACTGAAACTGATCATTCAACCCTCATTTCTATTCAGCCAAGAATACATAAAGAAGAATATATTGAGGAACTGAATAAGGTAATTGCTCATATACAAAGAGGCGATTGCTATGAATTGAATTATTGTCAAGAGTTTTTTGCGGAACAAACAAAAATTGAACCTACCCAAGTTTATAGTCGGCTTAGTGCTGTTTCTCCTGCTCCATTTGGAACCTATTACAAAGTTCAAAACAACCACCTGCTTTGTGCAAGTCCAGAAAGATTTATAAGAAAACGGGAAGATGAAATTATATCCCAACCTATTAAAGGCACATTTAAAAGAAATTTGCAAGATGAGAGACTCGATCATGAATTAAAAGAGAACTTAAGAGCTAGCACAAAGGAAAGAAGTGAAAATGTGATGGTGGTTGATTTAGTGAGAAACGATTTAAGTTTAATATGCGAAAGAGGAACTGTACAGGTAGATGAACTTTTTGGTATTTATAGCTTTCCACAAGTACATCAAATGATTTCCACTATTTCAGGAAAACTAATAAAGGATAAACAATTTGGAGATATAATTGCAGCAACTTTTCCAATGGGAAGCATGACAGGAGCTCCTAAGAAGAATGTTGTTGCATTAATTGACAAATACGAAGCCAATAACAGAGGTTTATATTCTGGTGCAGTAGGATACTTTCATCCAAATGGCAACTTTGATTTTAATGTTGTAATTAGAAGTATATTCTACAATGCCCAAAAGAATTACCTAAGTTATTGGGTAGGTGGAGGAATTACAATTTATAGTGAACCAGAAAAAGAATATGAAGAATGCCTACTTAAAGCAAAAGCTATGCATAATGTTCTAACTGGTTTTTAACCCAAAACATACCTCATGAAAATTCTTTGGCAGTATTTATCGCCTTACAAAAAATTAATTGCACTTGCACTTTTACTTGCAGCAGTTAATCAAACATTTTCGCTTTTTGACCCTATGATTTTTGGGAAGCTCATTGATGAGTTTGCTAACTATGCAAGAGTTACAAAAGAAGGTGTTGCAAGATCTGAGTCTGAATTTATAAAAGGGGTTTCATGGTATTTACTTCTTTTAATTGGAACAGCCATGGTAAGCAGAATTGCAAAGGCATTTCAGGACTATACGGTAAATGTGGTTATTCAAAAATTTGGTGCAAGCATTTTTACTGTTGGTTTAAAGCATTCTATGCGACTCCCCTATCAGGAATTCGAAGACCAAAGAAGTGGAGAAACGCTTTCTATTCTAAATAAAGTAAGAGCCGATACCGAAAAGTTTATAAGTGCGTTTATCAACGTATTATTTGGTGTTTTAGTGAGTGTTGTTTTTGTATCAATTTATGCTACACAAAAACATTGGAGTATTGTGCCTATTTACTTTGGAGGAACGGTTCTCATTGCATCCGTAACAAATCTTTTGAGTAAAAAAATTAAACTCATTCAAAAGAATATTGTAAAAGAAACAACAGCTTTAGCCGGAACTACAACAGAGTCGCTAAGAAATATTGAATTAGTAAAAAGTCTTGGTTTAACAGAACAAGAAGTAAAGCGACTAAACAACAATACCTATAAGATTCTTGGACTAGAACTTAGAAAAGTAAAAAGCATTCGTGCATTAAGTTTTGTGCAAGGAACTATGGTAAATACCCTTCGTCAGGTAATAACTTTTACGCTGTTATGGTTGATTTACAGGAATGTACTTACAACTGGCGAACTTATTGCACTTCAGTTTTACAGTTTTTTCATTTTTGGACCTTTACAAGAAATTGGCAACATCATTTTAAGTTACAGAGAAGCTGAAGCGTCACTTCAAAATTTCGATAAACTAATGAAGAAAAAGATAGAGCCTAAACCAACACATCCTGTTGAAGTAGGAAATATTCAGGCTTTATCATTCAATGAAGTGAGCTTTCAGCACCAAACCGCTGCTTACAAAGCAATTGATGGCATCAGTTTTAAAGTAGACCAAGGAAGCACAATTGCATTTGTGGGCCCATCGGGAGCAGGAAAAAGCACGCTGGTAAAATTACTTGTAGGCCTATATAGACCTCATGAAGGAAACATTCTTTACAATAATATTGATGGTAATAACATCAACTTTGATGAAGTAAGAAACCAGATTGGATTTGTAACGCAGGATACCCAGCTTTTTGCTGGCACAATTCGAGAAAATTTATTGTTTGTACAACCAAATGCTACAGAATCTGATATGCTTCAAGCACTGCAAATGGCAAGTTGTACAAGTATTTTGAATAGGGCTGGAAATGGACTAGACAGCCTTATAGGGGAAGGTGGCTTAAAATTAAGCGGCGGAGAAAAACAACGACTCTCAATAGCTAGAGCTTTATTAAGAAACCCAAGTTTACTCATTTTTGACGAAGCAACTTCTGCCTTAGACAGTATTACTGAAGAGGAAATTACAAAGACCATTCAAGATATTTCTGCAAGTAAGCAACAGATTACTGTTATGATTGCGCATAGACTAAGTACCATTATGCACGCCAATCAAATTTTTGTTTTAGAAAAAGGTAAAATTGTAGAGACTGGAAGTCATCAAGAATTGCTATTGGAAAAAGGCTTGTATTATGCCATGTGGAGACAACAAATTGGAGAAAGAAAAATAGCCGCAGTAGTTGGTTAATCACGGTCTAATTTTCTCTTGATGTATTCTAATACAGTGGGGTCTTCTAGGCCTTCAATATCACTCAGTTGTAATTCAATTGCTTTGGTACTAAGCTGTATTTCCCATAGCGAAAGAACCAGGGATCCGGAAAAAGTAATTAAGCTAAAAGCAAAGGTGGCATGAGCCCAAATTTGCATTTCTAGATAAATAAAGTACATACTTAAAATACAGCTTAAAAAGCTTAAAACCCCAAGTGCCTGCATATTTTTAATAAGCTTTATTCTGAAGCGCAGATTTCTGATTTGCCCATGAACAATATGTGATTTTTCGCCATCAATATATTGGTCATGAAGTGTTCTTACACGAGTTGCCAGTGCTAAAAAACGATTGGTGTATGCCAGCATAACCAAACTAATGGCTGGGAACAAAATAGCTGGGGTATTGATTGAAATATCCATAAATGAAAAATTAGGTTAAAAGTTAGTGGATTTTAAGGCCAAAAAGGGCAAACGGTGCAGCAATTTTTTCAAATATATGTCTATATTTAGGGGAAGAAATTCCCCGCATGACAGAACAAGCACTGATTACCGCATGCTTGCAGCAAGATCCATCTGCTCAACGTGAACTGTATAATAGATACAGTCCAAAGATGTTGAGTGTGTGTTATCGGTTTGCACAGCATCGAGAAGACGCAGAGGATATGCTGCAGGAAGGATTTATTAAAGTGTTCTCACAAATCCACACGTTTCACCAAAAAGGTGCATTCGAAGGATGGATTAGGAGAATTATAGTCCATACCTGCATCAACTTTATCAAAAAGCATCGTAAATTTTCTGATGCTGTAGATATTTCTTCTGTTGAATCTTTAGAGGTTAGAGAAGAGAGCGTAGCTTCTGTAATGCAAGGCAAGCAAATCATTGAATGTATTCGCTTACTACCTGTTGGCTACAGAACTGTCTTATTATTGTTCGCAATTGAAGGCTATAGCCACCGGGAAATTGGAGAACTACTAGATATTGAAGAAAGCACCAGCCGAAGTCAATATGTGAGAGCAAGAAACTTGTTAGAGCAAGTTCTCATTAAGAAAAGAATCATTGATGGTCCAGTTGCCTCCCATCTTGCTCTTGCAGGATACAAAAAGTAGCCAGAACTAAAGCCAACATGTTCAACGATTTGCACCATAATGATTTAGAAAGCCTGTTAAGAGAGGAACTCGATTCTCATCGAATGTACCCCTCTGATAAGGTTTGGAGCAAAATCAGGGCTAGTTTACATCAATATAAACCTTGGCATGCATTAACATTTATCTCTATTGTCATTTTAACTGCACTTAGTGTATTAACTATAGATAAAAACCACGAAATATCTTTTAAAACAATTTCGTCAATTCTTTCAAAACCAAAAAACAATGAATATGTCAAGCAGATTTCTGCGGCATATATCAACGAACAAACGTTTCAGTCAATTACACAGCAAAACAAAGCAATTGCAAAAGCTCCTGAAAAACTGTCTTCAATTCCTATTGCAGAAGTGGTGCCTTACCATTCCTTGAACATACAAAACCCTCCTTCATTGAGTAAATCACTCGAAACAATTACCGAAAAGTTTATTGTTGATGAAGATATTTGGAAAGCCAGTTATGCTTACTCAGCTTTACACGATAACAAAATTGAATTAAATGAAGGAGCGGTATCAAGTTATCAGAATGAAAACTTGATAATAAAATCACCTGCCAATAATCGTGAAGTAAATATTTTTCCAAAAGACCTGTCTGTTACCTCGAAAAGCTACATGCCTCGTTGGGGCTTTCAGTGGTATGTAACACCCTCTATGGGTTTCCGGGACCTAACGGATGACAGGGGTAAGAATGCAGTTACAGGATTTGGCAATTTTATTGCACCCATGGCATTGAATAGAATATCCGATATCAATGCTGTTGTTAGACATAGATCTGCGCCAGGAATGGAAGTTGGTTTAGCTGGTATCTATCATGTAAATAAAAGACTTAGCATAAAGGCTGGATTCCAGTTTAATATTCAACAATATTTTATTGAAACATTCCAGTCGAATCAAGAAATTGCTACAGTTTCATTATTCAATGGCTTCAATAGGGTTGATAATATTCATTTTTTAACTCGTTATAATAATGCAACTGGTTTCTATGAAACAACATTGAGAAATAGACTTTTTCAGCTTTCCCTACCTGTTGGTATCCAATGGAATATGCTACAGGGTAAAAGGTTGGGCATTCAAGTTGAAGCCACCGTTCAGCCAACAATTAACTTGAACGATAACGTATATTTAATCTCTACAGATTATAAAAACTACACAGAAGGGGCTAGTTTATTAAGAAAAACAAACTTAAACTCATCTATTGGAGTGAATTTGACCTATTCATTTGGTAATACAAAGTTTGAAATTGGCCCACATTTTCGTTACCAACATTTGCCAACTTATATAGAGCCTTACCCCGTGAGAGAGTATCTTAAGAATGTTGGGTTTAGGGTTGGTATGACCAGAACTTTCCGTTTTTGATAAATCTTGCACTTCATTTTAACGTTAGATATGGTTATTTTGCAGAACTATGAGATTTGCACTAGTAATTGCCTTAATTGTCTTTCTCGCAACTGGGTGTATAGACACATATCAAAAAGAATATAACACACCCGATAAGCCCTATTTCCCTTTAAAGGATTTTTTTGAGTCAGAAATGTACGAAGTAAAAAGAGTTCCCTATTTCATGTACTTCATACAACTAGATAATACTGGCAAAAGAGATTCCGTTGTTATTAATCAAAAACAGTTCGATTCTCTTGCAAATCTTTTTGTGATAAAGGAGCTTAATCAAGAAAATCTTCAAAAAAATTATCAGGAGTCTGTATTTCATGACCTATCTACAAGCAGCTATACTATTAATTACACACCCATTGATGAAGATTATGACATTAGATCTGTAAATGTTCTTTTACATGAAGAGACGAATGAAGTTAAACGTATTTTTATAAGAGCGAATCGTCAATTGCCAGAAGGTGGCCGACTTACAGAACAAATGAGTTGGAAAAAAGGAAAAAGCTTTCAAATAAGTAGGTTTACTAGATATCCCAATGGTAACACCGTATCGAGTATGCTATTTGTAAATTGGAATGAGGTGACTGACTCTATAAATTTATCATTACCTACAGCCGATGCGTTCTGATGAATTTCAACAAATAGCTCATACAATTCCCCAAGATCCTGGCGTATATAGATATTACGACCAAGATCAGCACCTGTTGTACGTTGGAAAAGCAAAAAATTTAAGGAAAAGAGTTTCATCTTATTTTACTAAGCAACAAGTTTCCTATAAAACACATGAGCTTGTAAAACGAATTGCAAAAATTGAGTTCACTATTGTTAACTCTGAAAAAGATGCATTTCTTCTTGAAAATTCATTAATAAAACAATATCAACCTAAGTTCAATATTGACCTTAAAGATGACAAAACCTATCCTTACCTTGTAATAAAGAAAGAACCTTTTCCTAGGGTTTTCTTAACACGCAAAAAAATTCAAGATGGTTCAGAATATTTAGGACCGTTTACATCTGCTGGTAAAGTAAGAGAGATATTGCAAGTTATAAAGCAAATTATTCCACTCAGAACATGTAAGTTACCACTTACGCCTACTAATATTAGCAAAGGAAAATTCAAAGTATGTTTGGAATATCATTTAGGAAATTGTTTAGGTCCTTGTGAAGGACTTCAAAGCCTTGCTGAATACGAAAATGGATTACAAAGGGTAAGAAACATTTTAAAAGGAAATTTACAACCAGTCGTTCATGAGTTAGAACAAGAAATGAACAAATATGTACAAGACCTTGCATTTGAAAAAGCTGCCATTGTTAAGAAGAAACTCGACTTTTTAGAAGAGTATGAAACAAAGTCTGTCGTTGTTTCAAGAACAATGCACCATGCCGACATATTTACAATTTATAAAGAAGACACTTGGGCTTATGTCAATTATTTAATGGTTCAATATGGCACCATTGTTCAAACTCATACAATTTCACTTGAAGGAAAACTAGAGGAATCTGAAGAAGAAATGCTTTCATTTGCTATTCCACAGCTTAGAGAAAGGTTTGGAAGTATTGCTAAGGAATGTATTGTACCTTTTCATTTAGAATATCCCGATGCCGACATTACTATAACAGTTCCTAAAGGCGGCGACAAGAAACAACTGTTGGAGCTTTCAATGAAAAATGTGCTTTACTTCAGAGATGAAATAAAACGGAAAAAAATATTGAGGCTTGAAGGAAAATCAGACTTTGAAAAAAAACAGGTATTATACGAATTACAAAGAGCGCTACAATTAAGTGAAGTACCCAATCATATTGAATGTTTTGATAATTCAAATTTTCAGGGCTCATTTCCAGTGAGTGCTATGGTTTGTTTTAAAGAAGGTATACCTAGCAAAAAAGACTACAGGCACTATCATATTAAAACTGTAGAAGGTATCAATGACTTTGCTAGTATGAAAGAGGTAGTTGGTCGGAGGTACAAAAGAGTTGTAGAAGAAGGCGGAGATTTACCACAACTGGTTATTATTGATGGTGGTAAAGGACAACTAGGAGCAGCTCTGGAAGCGCTGGATGAGTTGAATCTTATTGGACAATTCACAATAGTTGGGCTAGCAAAAAAGAAGGAGGAAATATTTTTCCCCGGCGATACAGAGTCGATACAATTAGATTGGAATAGTGAATCAATGAAACTCATTCGCTTTATACGTGATGAGGTTCACCGCTTTGGAATTACATTCCATAGACAAATTAGATCAAAGGGAACCTTTAAATCAGATTTAGAGCAAATACCAGGAGTTGGTAAAAAAACAATTGAAACGCTGTTAAAAATCTATAAAAGCCCGGGTGCTATTGCCGATACAAATATTGAATCACTCATTGCAATAGTTGGTAGAGATAAAGCGGTGAAAATCAAGGAGTTTTTGGAAAAAAAATAAAAAAAGGGCCAGGATAAATATCCAGCCCCGTTTTAAAATCCAATATCCTATGAAAAACCGTATGCAAAATAGTACTTTTTGCTTGTTCATCAAAAAATAATACTACTCTAAAATAAAAAGTGGGCTATGAAAGCCCACTTTTTAACTAATTTGATAAACCTGAGGAAACTAGTATTCCCAAAGCCCTTGTTCGTAATTAAATATTTTTTCTTTAATCTTTTCACCTTCCAAAAGCTCAAACAACGGATTTCTAATCATAGCTCTAAGAGTAAGATCCTTAGGGTTATTCATTGAGGTTTTGATAATATAACTGCTATAGTATCTGCTCTCAAATAAATCCTCCCAGGTCATTCGAGCTGAGAAATTTTTTGGATTGTAAACCTCAAAACGAGCTAAGCTGGTACGAATATCTGGATAATACAACCAAAACAACACCCTTTCAGAAAGTACATTACCTCTCTTTTCTTTAATAATGGGTGCAATACCTATGGTTCTAAACACAAAACGACTAGATTCTTTATCAAATAGTACCACCTCTTTAAGTCGGTATGTGTATACAGAATCAATATTAATCTTAGGCTTCATTGTAATAACCTTATTGATGATGCCAGAAACAGGATCCGGAACATCAACAGTATCTGGTTCAACCAACATTTGCTTAAGGATTTCATCTCTTGTTAAAGGAGTAGTAAACCTATCATCAATTGGTGCAAAAGCGGTAATGCTATCATTTTTAATAATTTCAATTAAAATTGAAAAAAATCTTTGATCGCCATTATCGTCTTTTGCCTGATATAAGAATGTTTGGTTCATTTTTTCTCTTGCATCAATCTGGCGCCAGATAAACTCACTAAATAGAGCATCATCTTCACGAATATGATCATACTCAAGCGGCTTTCTACTTCTTACCATATTTCTCTCGAATGCGTAATTGTTTCGAAGAGATGGTTTTACCGTCATGTTATTCGAACTAGTATCACCAAAAGTGTAGGTTACATTCTCTCCGCCACTTGTGTTATTGCCACTTTGATTACTACCTCCTTGCTGACTGTTTGTATTAGTGCCAGTCGAACCTGATGTATTCCCACCCTGCTGATTATTGCTATTTCCTGCAGGAGGATTAGTAGTGGTTTGTCCAGCTCCACCCCCACTATTGGCAGGGCGTCTGCGGTAACCTTGCGCATCTACGTCTGTAATTCCAGCCACCAACGCGGTTGTAATTACAATTATAGAAATTCTTTTCATACCATTCATTTTCACAGTATTCATAAATTAATTCAGAGTAAATGAAATGTTTTGATCCAATTTAACTCTACCTGGAGGCCCAACTACTACGATTTCATCGATTACCACAGTTGTTCCGGGCTGACAGCGTTTTACAAGATTTAATGCATCTTGAGAAAAGTAAGCGCCCTTCACTTCAACCGCTTCACCACCACTTTCTTCAAATCCCTTTCCAGTACAATAGATCAAAAACGATACCACATCATATTTAACACCTTCAAATACAAAATCATTTAACACAGCCTGAACACCTCTTTGTGCTCTAAATACGTTTGCAGCCATTTCACCACCAGCTCTACCTCCTACCATTGCAAGAGGACTAGGCACACGCTTAATAGGTATGTTTGCCTTCACTTGATTTTTGCCATCAGTTGCTGTAACAGTAGCAACACCTAGACTAGTACAAGTAACTATATATTTACCAGGACCATCTTTTCTAGCAGAAACACCATTTCCAGATACATTCACTTGAAGTTTTTCATCACCAGCACCAGCAATCACTAATTCATTATCGAGCCCTTGATAAAACACCCTTGTTTTGTCGGTAGATACAGATAATCCAGCAGGTACGCCTACAGTATATTTTACGTCTCTTTCAACAGTTGCTGTAGTACCATCGGGCTTAATGAAAGCTACACGCACCTTTTTAGTGAAACTTCCTGAATTGCCAGTATTCAACTTATATTCAAAAGTTCCATCAGGCTTCATTGGAACAGAAACACCATCTATTGCAACACTTGGTTTAGCAGCTTTACTGAAAGCACCCACACCAGCAGTAATAACTAATTCTTCACCCGGCATAAGGTACTGAGAACTAGTTCCAGCAAAAGCTTGAAATTCATCATAAACCACTTCAACTTCACCTACCTTTTTATGGAAAAAATCTACTACACTCACTTCTGAGTTGCGAACATCGTTCTGGAACTTACTTAAAATAGTAACTCCTGCAACGGTAGGTGTCATATGGAAGTAATTATAAGCCCAATCATTTTTACCAGCTTTATTATTTGTTTTTGGTATGGTTAGGTCTAATGGTAAGGTAGCCGCAAGAGCTTCTGACATTTCTAGATCTAAACTAAGCAAACTTTCTTTGTATTGCTTTAGTTTTTCATACAATTCCTTTCCTTTCCCTTTGCCATTGGGCGGTGCTGATATGAATAAGCGGGTAGCAGCGTCCAAATTATCTTCTGATTTAATCCTTTTTTCGCCAGTTTCCTCATCTATTACATAACCACCTGCTTCTTGAATTAACTCTTCTTTCAAAGCTTCTAAATAAGTATACAACTCATCAGAGATTTTTTTTGCTTCTTCTGCTTTTGGAAACCATGCAGCAGCTTGATCTCTTGTTTTAGAATCTTCTAGTTTTCTTTGAAATGATTTGAATAAGTCACTATTCCTATTTTCAATATTAGCACTGGCCGCCACCAAACTATTATTGATAGTTGTGAAAGCATGTAAAATTTCAGTAGATACATTCAACGCTAACAATGCTGTTAGCACCAAATACATCATATTGATCATTTTCTGCCTCGGTTCCTTAGGTAATGCCATAATTTTTCTTTTCCCTTACTTGTTTACATTTAGTTTTCAACGATACTATTTGCCCTGCATTGCAGAAAGCATATTGCCATATACTTGGTTCAATCTTCCAAGATTGTTAGCCAATATAGTAATTTGCTCTTTCGCACGAACTGCATCATCTGCACTCGATTGTAATGCACTAGAAGCTTGTGCCAACTTACCATAAAATGCATTTAATGCTTTTAAATGGTTATTGCTTTCTTGCAACTCTAGTTCGTAAATAGTATTTAAAGAGGAAAGATTTTTTGTAATAAGCTGAACTTGATCATGGTATTGTTTGGTGCTCTGAGAGGCTGTACCTAATGACTCAAGCGAAGCAGTTGCGTTTGTTACTGCACCTTTAACAGTGCCCAATGCCTGAGCCGCTTCTTGGGTTTTTGCTGTGAAATCGCCCGTTGACTTAACAACATCTGATATTTCACCCATTTTTTCAACTGTGCCGCCCAGTTTCTGGAAACCTGCACTCAACTTAGATAAATTAGCTGGAGTGATATCCGCTTCTTCCAACATTTTTTCCATGGCTTTTAATGCAGGGTTACCTTTCTTCTCAGCGGGAGCGGGCGCTGGTGCACCTGCATCTGGAGGAGGTAAAATTGCATACACCAAAAAGATTGCAGCTTCTGCAAGAAGACCTACTGTTAACATGATATCAGCAAAAGACAAGTGCAAAATTTTTGCCCAAGCACCGAAAATTACTACTGCGGCACCTACGCACACGAAAATATTTACAAGTCTGTTTACAAAAGGGGAAACTCCTGCTGCCATAAATGTTTGATTTGTTGGTTGATTAAGTAAATGGTGATAAAAAAGTATGAACTATTTATTTTTTCATTCTTGGTGAAAGGTCAATAACATTTCTAAAGCCAATGTAAGACTTAGCTGTGTCCTGATATTCGTAGGTGCGCGTACTTACTTTTAAGTAGTAGGCAACGTCTTTCCAACTGCCGCCTCTTACTACTTTGCGCTTATCCAAAGGATCTGCCGAATCATCAGCATCAATACGAACACTTGGGCTCATATCGTGAATAAAATTATAAGCACCTTCGTAAAATAAGTCGCCCGTCCATTCAGCTACATTGCCAGACATATTATACAGGCCATAGTCGTTAGGCCAGTATGCATCAGCACGAACAGTATATACACCTCCATCTTCCGCATAATTTCCACGACCCGGCTTAAAGTTTGCCAATAGGCAACCCTTTTTGTTTCTAACATAATAGTTACCCCAACCATACATTGAGTTGGTTCTACCACCTCTTGCTGCATATTCCCACTCTGCTTCACTTGGTAATCTAAAATCACCATCAGCAGCCATACCCTTCTTTTCTAAGAAGCTATTCAAATAGCGAGTACGCCAATGAGAAAACGCCACAGCCTGTTTCCAGTTTACACCAACAACAGGATAGTTACCAAAAGAGGGATGTGAAAAATAGCGCTTAGTCATTGGTTCATTATATGCATAAGAGAAATCACGCATCCAAACCAAAGTATCTGGGTAAACTTTCTGATTGTATTTAACCATAAAATTACTTCTAGGCTTACCTGCATTTTCTCGTTTAGCTGCCTTTTGCAAATCGAAGTATTCTACTCTGTACTCTAATTTTTGAGGATCCAATTCATTTTTACCATACAAACGGTCTACCGAAGAGAGTGTTAGCATGTCTAACTTAGACAAGGTTGCATTGTCGTATTTGATGGTTTTTACTTTCTTCCAATCAACCGCGGTTGTATCTCCGTCATTATTAAGTCCTTGACCAAAAAGAACTTTGTAAGTCATGGAATCTCTAACCCAAAATACAAATTGTCTGTACTTGTTATTGGTAACCTCTGTTTTATCCATCCAAAATCCAGGAATAGTTACCTGTCTATTTCTAGCTGTTAAAGCATAGCTAATATCTTCGTCGCTTGGCCCCATATGGAAAGTTCCAGGGGGTATATAAGCCATACCAACAGGCATTTTGAGGTTTCCTTTCGCTCCAGGTGATACCCCGTACAGTTGGCCATCATCGGGCAAAACTGAGCTTTTGTTCTTTTTAAAAAACTTACAGCCAGTACCAAACACCACTAGGATGATCAATAAAAAAGGCAAACTTGCTTTTCTCATTCGATTTAATCTTTAATAATAGTCCCAAATATAGGCGATTTTACAGGCTAACAAGCATCTGATGAGCCGCCTTATTAAAAAAATAATGTCGTGTAGACGTTAGCAATAGGCAATTGTCATTAATTTATTTACAAATCGGGGGCGGGGGACTTTAAATTTGAGGTAAATATATTGATAGTTTAATATATCTAACTCTTAAAATTGGATAAAAAACATGGTTTTGGCAAATTTTAAGACAAATTCTACTTTGATTTAGACAAATAGTTGTCAAGTGCCATAGGCAAACTTTTGGCAACAGGGGTAGGAGCCTCAATATGCAACTTAAAACCAGCATCTTGAACAGCTTTTCCTGTATTTGATCCAAAAGCCGCAAAATAGGTGCCATTTTGTTCGAAATTTGGAAAACTATCCAGTAAACTTTTAACTGAACTCGGGGTAAAAAAGCAAATAATATCGAACTGATTTTCACTTATAACCCTAGTTACATCATTACTGATAGAGCGATACATAAATGCCAGTTGATAGTCAGCATTGAAATGCTTGAGAGAACTACAAATTTCATTATCCTGCTGATTTTCACTACAAACGTATAAAAAACGTTCTCCTTCTTTATGGCGCTGAATGACATCTAGCATACTTTTATTATTGGCATCTGCACCATAAAAAACTTTACGCTTACGGTAAAGAATGAACTTTTGCAAATACAAAGCAACAGATTCATTGATACAAAAGTATTTTGTCTCTTGGCTTACAGAAACCTTCATCTCTTCACACATCCTAAAGAAATGGTCGATAGCATTTCTACTTGTGAAAATGACCGCAGTGAAACTTGCTATATCAATCTTCTGTTTCCTGAACTCTTTTGCCGAAATGCCATCTAAAATAATAAAGGGCTCAAATACAAATTCTACCTGATATTTTCTGCTAAGTTCATGGTAAGGCGACTTATCGCTGTCAGGCTTAGGCTGACCAATCAGAATTTTTTTTATAACCGATTTCTTTGTCGCGCTTTTTGCCATACTACTAAAAAATGATGTGCAAAATTAGAGAGTTCTACTCAAAAATTGAACTCCAAGCTTATAAATGATTAATAAGGGGATAATTTCTATGGCTAAAACGTAGATTAAAATATGTAAAACCTGAAATGAAAGGTCCTTTTTTAAAACCACGAATGACAATAAATACCTTATTAATAATGTAAGTACAAGAATAACCAGCGCTATTTCTACGGCTAACAGTTGGTGTGATGCTTGTCCAAATGAGATCAACCAGATTAAAGGAAGTATCATAATTGCAAACAACTTATTCAACTGCATTACAATAAACAAGTATTTTTTTACAGAATTCTGAACCTGAAGAACCCAACTAGATAAATTTAAAAACAAATATTTGGTCAAGTAGGTTCCGCCAATAAACAAGGAGCTAACTAGTGTTAAACTCCAGAAATCATAAGAAACTTCACTTTTTATGGTAAGTACCGAACTCACAAAAAAGCCAGCGGTAATAACAAAAAATACATTCATAAAGAAGGCTGGTACTGCACTTTGCTGAAGAATATCGCTTGTTTGACTTTGTTTGAACTTAGGCTGAAAAATTACTAGAAATAAATCTTTCAAATACCTAGGAAAAGCTAATTTAATAATACCTAAATAAAGTACCAGTCCAAGTAAACTGTAAAAGAGTATGTCTTGATTTTTGGTTGAAACAGGCTTCTGTATCAAAAATACGGGTTCACTGTTTAAAGGAAGTTGAGGATGAAAACTAGCTACAGCATAGGTTGTAGTATCCTGCTTAGGCAGCAAACTGCTATCAATCCTTGAACTATCTCTTAGTATAATAGCTGTATCTTGAAAGGATGGAACAATAGTATCTACTGCTTCTAAAATACGACTACTGTCTTGATCTTGACAAAACCCAGGAATTGTCAACAAGAAACTAAAAAGAAACAATCCAACAATTATCAATCGCATACTTGCAAATGTACCTAGGTTATGGTTTTCTTTAAAAACCATTTCTATAATCTGCAATTTAAACAAGTAATTTTGCTCGATGTCGGGATTATATCTACATATTCCTTTTTGCAAAAAAGCATGCCATTACTGTAATTTTCATTTTTCAACTCAGACCAAGTGGATACCAGCTATGGTTGAAGCTATGAGAAAGGAAATGGCTATTAGAAAAACAGAGTTTCCTACCAAACTAAGAACTATTTACTTTGGCGGGGGAACTCCTTCTTTGTTAGATGCTCAGTATATTAATAAGCTATTATTGACTACATCTGAGTTAACCTCCTTTGATAATGAAACAGAAATTACTCTTGAAGTTAATCCTGATGATGTCACTTACGAAAAAGTAAAAACCTGGCAAGAATTAGGAATAAATAGAATTAGTATAGGCATCCAATCGTTTGACAACCATCTTTTGAAATGGATGAATCGGGCACATACAGCTGATCAAGCAAAAGACAGTATTGATTTGATAAGAAAGGCTGGCATAAAAAATATAAGTATTGATTTTATTTATGGCATACCTGGTTTAGAACTTAAATCATGGGAAGACCAGTTACACGCCATTATTGAATTAGGAATCCCTCATATTGCGTGCTATGCACTTACGGTAGAACCAAGAACCGCACTAGAAACACTTATTCGTAATAAAAAAATGGAGGCACCTAGTGATGAAGAACAAGCACTGCAGTTTAACAAGATGATAGACATTTTAGAGAAGGCTGGCTATGAACATTATGAGATTTCTAACTTTGCACTTCCTGGCTGGAGAAGTAAACACAATTCAAGCTATTGGAAGGGCGTATCTTATATTGGAGTAGGACCCTCTGCTCACAGTTTTACAGAAGGAAAAAGAAAATGGAATATTGCAAACAATGCGCTGTATTTAAATGCTATTAACTTAAACGATTCTTTTTTTGAAGAGGAAGAATTAGATATAATAAAACAAGTGAACGAATATTTGTTAACCTCTATAAGAACTATAGAAGGAATTGACTTATTTCATGTAAAGCAAAAATGGGGCAATTCGGTGTATGAATCGGTAAGGAAAAATGCTGAAAAACCTTTGCAGCAAGATCTTTTAACTAAAAAGGATAATTTTCTACAATTAAGTAGAGAGGGCAAGTTTTTAGCAGATAGAATAACAGTAGACTTAATGCT
>JAKRSC010000005.1:0-25139 GCA_022402565.1 Hydrotalea sp.
AAAAGCTTTTTTGCCTTTTGTTTCTAAAAATTGCACTTATCTGTTGAACTCAGCAAAACTTTAATTGGCATATGAATAATATTTTCAGATGAATTCAATTGCATTTATTGACATAGAGGTTGATCCCAATAGCTTAAAGATTCTTGACATTGGAGGCGTGAAGAATGATGGAAGTTCATTTCACAAAAATTCAGTTGCTGATTTTATCCAGTTTCTCAGGGAAACGCAATTTATATGCGGACACAATATTTTCAAGCATGATTTAAAATATATTGGCAAAGAACTTACTGATGCCGGAGTGAACTCTGAAAATATTATTGATACTTTGTTTTTATCTCCATTACTTTTTCCGACTAAGCCGTATCATGCTTTATTAAAAGACGACAAACTTCAATCAGAAGAAATGAACAATCCTCTGAATGACTCAATCAAAGCAAGAGATTTGTTTAATGATGAAATAGCTGCTTTCAGACTGACTGACGAAAATCAAAAGAAAATTTTCTATTTTCTCTTAAAAGATAAAAAGGAGTTCCTTTCCTTCTTCCGTTTCATGTCATATACAAGTCCTACTATAGATATCGAAAAACTTATTCGTAAAAAATTTGAAAATGAAATTTGCAAACAAGTTAACCTAGCGAAATTAATTTCACAATACCCAACTGAACTCGCTTACTGTTTATCACTTATAAGTTCATTTATAGAAAATAAAAAGATTCATTCAATAACACCGCCATGGGTGCTGAAAAACTATCCCGATGTTGAACGAATAATGTTTCTTTTGCGAAACAAACCCTGCTTGGGCGGTTGTGAATATTGCAGCAATGTATTAGATATACATAAAGGCTTGAAGAAATTTTTCGGTTTTAATTCATTCAGAACTTACGGAGGAGAACCGCTTCAAGAGAAAGCTGTTAAAGCAGCAGTTGACAACAAGTCTATTCTAGCTATATTTCCGACAGGTGGTGGAAAATCTATCACATTTCAATTACCAGCCTTAATAAGTGGTGAAAGTGCCAAAGGTTTAACAGTTATAATCTCTCCTTTGCAATCGCTAATGAAAGATCAGGTTGACAATCTTGAGAAAATGGGAATTACAAATGCAGTTACAATAAACGGTCTACTTGATCCAATTGAAAGAGCAAAATCATTTGAGAGGGTTGAAGATGGTTCAGCTTCTATTCTCTATATCTCACCTGAATCACTTCGTTCACGTACAATTGAACGAATAATTTTAGGAAGAAAGATTATTCGTTTTGTAATTGATGAAGCACATTGTTTTTCATCTTGGGGGCAAGATTTTAGAGTTGACTATTTATACATCGGTCATTTCATCAAACAGATTCAGCAAAAGAAAAATCTTGAAGATGGAATTCCAGTTTCGTGTTTCACTGCAACAGCCAAACAAAAAGTAATTGAAGATATTCGGGACTACTTCAAACAAAATCTTTCAATAGATCTTGAACTCTTCACTTCAAAAGCTTCAAGAACAAATCTTCAATACAAAGTTTTTGAAAAAGGAGGCGAAGAAGAAAAGTATCAAGCAGTAAGAGATTTGATTGAAGAAAAAAATTGCCCTACAATCATTTATGTTTCAAGGACAAGAAAGGCATATAAACTTGCAGAGAGGTTGACAGACGATGGTTTTAATGCAAAACCATATCACGGCAAAATGGATGTAAAAGAAAAAACCGCCAATCAAAATGCTTTCATATCAGGCGAAGTTCCAATTATGGTTGCGACTTCGGCCTTCGGAATGGGAGTTGATAAAAAAGATGTTGGCATGGTAATTCACTATGAGATTTCCGATTCACTTGAAAACTATATTCAGGAAGCAGGGAGAGCAGGACGAGATGAAAATATTATTGCTGATTGTTTCGTGTTGTTTAATGAGGAAGATCTTGGTAAACATTTCATCTTGCTAAACCAATCAAAACTTTCAATAAAAGAGATTCAGCAGATTTGGAAAGCAATAAAAGAGATTACAAGATTTCGTTCAACAGTTTCAAACTCTGCTTTGGAAATTGCAAGGAAAGCAGGATGGGATGATAATGTTGCAGAGATTGAAACAAGAGTAACAACTGCAATTGCAGCTTTGGAAGATGCAGGTTATTTGAAGCGAGGACAAAACATGCCGAGAGTTTTTGCGAATAGTATTCTTTCTAAGAACGCACAGGAGGCTATTGACAAAATCAATGCGTCGGAAAGATTTGAGGAGAAACAGAAAGAAAAAGGAATCAGAATTATCAAGAAGCTTTTTTCAAGTAAGAGTAGAAAACAATCAGATGATGAAGCTGCTGAATCAAGAATTGATTACATAAGCGACCATTTGGGAATTGTAAAAGAAGAAGTTATAAACATTGTGAATTTACTTCGTGAAGAAAAGATTTTAGCAGATACAAAAGATTTGACCGCGTTCATAAAGAAAGGAGAAAACAAAAACCGTTCACTCAATATTGTTGAAGCGTACAGTAAGATTGAAAACTTCTTGCTTCAAGTTTTTGAAGAACAGGAAAAAACGTTTCACATCAAAGAACTTAACGAGGAAGCTGAGGCAAAGGGTTGTGAAGATATAACCACGAACAAACTAAAAACTATCATTAACTTTTGGGCAATCAAGAATTGGATTAAGCGCCAGAATCTTGAATACTCAAAAAATCATGTTGTGATTCTCTCACTTCATCCAAGAGGAATATTAAAGGAAAAATTAGAGAAGCGTCTTGAGTTAGCGAAGTTCTTTGTAGAATATCTCTATGATAAAAGCAATTTGAATTTTTCAGAAGAAGACAATGACAAGGAAGAGGTTCTTGTTGAGTTTTCGGTTCACGAATTGAAAGCTGAATTTGAAAAGAAGCCAAAGTTGTTTGAAATTAAAATTACCCTTGACGATGTTGAAGATACTCTCTTCTACCTTTCAAGAATTGATGCTATCAAAATTGAAGGAGGTTTTCTTGTTGTTTATAATAAACTAACCATTGAAAGAGTTGAACAAGACAATTATAAAAAATATACAAAGGAAGATTATCGGAAGCTTAATCATTTTTATGAAAACAAAGTTCAGCAAATTCATATTGTTGGTGAGTATGCAAAGAAGATGATAGCCGATTATAAAGATGCTCTGCAATTTGTAGAGGATTACTTTCAATTGAATTACACTTCGTTCCTTAAAAAATATTTTCCGGGGAGTAAGATTGATAATCTCAAGCTCAAAATGACACCGGGAAAATTCAAGCAGCTTTTCGGGGAGCTTTCACCAACGCAATTAAAAATTATAAACGATAATGAAACTAAATACATTGTAGTAGCTGCAGGACCTGGAAGTGGAAAGACAAGAGTGTTGGTTCATAAACTTGCTTCGTTGCTTTTGATGGAAGATGTAAAGCATGAACAGTTGCTTATGGTTACTTTTTCAAGAGCAGCAGCAACAGAATTCAAAAAGCGTTTATTGAAGTTAATTGGCAATGCAGCAAATTACATTGAGATAAAAACCTTTCATTCCTACTGCTTTGACTTATTAGGCAAGGTTGGAAGTTTAGAAAAGTCAGATGTCATTTTGAAAAAGACGATTGACAAGATAATTAAAAAGGAAGTTGAAGCAAGCCGAATTACAAAAACAGTTTTGGTAATTGACGAAGCACAGGACATGGACGAAGATGAGTTCAATCTGATTAATACTTTGATGGAACAGAATGAGGATATGAGAGTAATTGCAGTTGGTGATGATGACCAGAACATTTATGAATTTAGAGGAGCAAGTTCAAAATATCTTGAACAGTTTATTAAAGTAAATAAGGCTGCAAAGCATGAGTTGGTTGAAAATTACAGAAGCAAAAGCAATATTGTTGATTTCACAAACCAGTTTGTGAAACAGATTAAACACCGGCTGAAAGACACTCCAATAATTCCGAAACAAAGCGACAACGGAAAAATAAAATTAGTTCGGTATCAAAGCGGGAATCTCATTACACCCTTTGTTCATGACATACTCACGACTGGACTTAAAGGAACTACTTGTGTGCTTACAAAGACAAATGAGGAAGCATTACAAATCACAGGGCTGCTTTTGAAACATGAAATGCAAGCTAAACTGATTCAAACCAATGACGGGTTCAGCTTGTATAATCTTTCAGAAGTCAGATTCTTTTTGAGTCTACTGAATTTAACCGATGATGTTTTTATAATCAGTGATGATGTTTGGGCAAATGCAAAACGAGAATTAATAAACAAATTTCGAAGCAGCACAAAATTAGAGATTTGCAATAACATGATTAAGGATTTTGAAGCAACTAATCCAAAGAAGAAATATAAATCCGATTTAGATGTTTTCATCCGTGAATCTAAATTGGAAGATTTCTTTAATGATAATGGAGAAACTATTTTCGTTTCAACTATTCATAAAGCAAAAGGAAAAGAGTTTGACAATGTTTTTCTGATGCTTGATTTTTTCAATATTTCTACAGATGAAAATAAACGACAGCTATATGTTGCAATGACAAGAGCAAAACAAAATTTGACAATTCATTTAAACTCAAACTTCCTTGACAACATAACTACAAAAAATTTAGAAATAATTGAGGATAGTGAATTTTATTTATCGCCAACTGAGTTATTAATAAATCTTACTTTCAAGGATGTTTGGCTTGACTACTTTATAAATAAGCAGCAAATTGTTTCACAACTTATTAGCGGGGATACTTTAATTTTAAATGGTGATGAATGCTTAAATTCAAAAGGTCAATCGATTTTAAAATTCTCAAAGCATTTTATGAAACAAATTGAAACTATAAATGAGAAAGGTTATGAACTGAAAAGCGCGAAAGTAAATTTTATAGTATACTGGCTGAAAGACGGAGCTGAACAGGAAGTTAAAGTTATTTTACCTGAATTGTGTTTTGAAAAAATGAATTTACAGTTGTAACGAAAACTATTTATTAAGCGAACTTATTTTTATTAAACTATGAATCAAGGTATATATGAAGAATTAGTTACTCAGCTAGTTTCAATAAAAGTTAATACGCTTAACAAAGATTTCTACTTTATCAATAAATCAAAAATTGATAAAGAAGAAGCATCAATTATAATCTCTCGACATTTATCTAAAACAATTAAAGGAGCTCTTGATATTATTAAAGGAGAGCATCAGATTGAACATCAAATTGAAATTGCAAATAAGATTATTCATTTTCTTAAAGCTGAGTTAAAAGATAACCAATTCGAGAAGGATTTGATTGAAAGTGAAGGCGAAATTCTTAAAGCTGTCTTTTCAAAAATAGATGCCCATTTTTCTGATTTGAATTTGCATTTGAAAGAAATTACACCTTATACTAGACTTACACATAGTGAGCTCTTTACAGGGGGAAGCAATACAGGGCTTTCGATGGAAAGTGAACTTAAAAAAGAAATACTTTCTTCTAACAGAATAGATTTACTGGTTTCATTTATAAAATTTAAAGGTATTATCATTTTAGAAAGAGAACTTAGAGATTTTACAAATAGAGGTGGTCAATTAAGGGTAATTACGACTACATATATGGGTGCATCAGATTATAAAGCAATTCATTTATTATCACAGCTAAAAAATACCCAAGTCAAAATATCTTATAATACTGGCAATGAGCGATTACACGCGAAAGCATATTTGTTTTTCCGCGATTCAGGTTTTCATACTGGATATATTGGGTCTTCCAACTTTTCAAAGTCTGCTTTAACAGATGGTCTAGAATGGAATATTAAAATAACAACTCAAGAAGTCAGTCATATTATTGATAAATTCCAAAAAACCTTTGATTCTTACTGGCAAAGTGATGACTTTGAAGTTTTTGATGATTCTATACATAAAGAAAAATTAATCGAAAGTTTAAAAAGAGGTAAGAACACATTAATTGGAGTCTCTAATACTTCTTCATTTTTTGATATTAAACCATATCCTTTCCAAAATGAAATACTTGAAAAATTAGAAGTTGAAAGAATTGTACATAACAGAAACCGCAATTTAGTTGTAGCTGCAACTGGTACAGGAAAAACTATTATATCAGCATTTGACTTCAAAAATTATTTTCAGAAAAATAAATCAGCGAATTTATTATTTCTTGCTCATCGCAAAGAAATATTAGTTCAAGCTCAGTTTACATTTCAAGGTATTCTAAAAGATAATAATTTTGGAGAGTTATGGGTAGAGGGGCAAGTCCCTTCAAACTTTGAACATATTTTTGCATCTATACAATCATTAAATAATAAACTTGGTGATATCCATTTATCTCCAGATTATTATGATTACATAGTTATTGATGAATGTCATCATTTAACTGCTTCTTCATATAGAGGTATCATTAATTATTTTAAACCAAAGATATTATTAGGCTTAACTGCAACTCCTGAAAGAATGGATGGTGGAGATATAAAAGAAGATTTTCACAAAAGAATAGCTGCAGAAATTAGATTACCTGAAGCATTAAATCGAAAACTTTTATGTCCCTTCCAATATTTTGGCATCTCTGATAGTGTTGACTTAACAAAAGTTCATTGGGAAAGAGGAAAATATGTCACAAGTGAACTTAGCAATGTTTATACTTCAAATGATAGAAGAGTTGGTGAAATTATTACCGCAATTAATAAATACACAAAAGATATACATGATGTTAGAGCCCTTGGTTTTTGTGCTACAATCGACCATGCAAGATTCATGGCGGAAAAGTTTATTCTGGCTGGTTTAAAGGCTTCTTTTTTGACCAGTGATAACTCAAGTAATAGAGATATCATCAGAAATCAATTGAAAAATAAAGACATTAACTATTTGTTTGTTGTTGATATTTTTAACGAAGGAGTAGATATACCTGAAATAGACACTGTTTTGTTCTTGAGACCCACTGAGAGCCTAACAATTTTTCTCCAACAATTAGGAAGAGGATTAAGATTATCCGAGGGAAAGGAAAGTTTGACTGCTCTTGATTTCGTAGGAAATGCAAGAGCTGAATATAATTTTGAATATAAATTCAGATCGTTAATTGGTAAAACCTCAACTCCTGTAAAAAAAGAAATTGAAGACAATTTTCCTCACTTGCCTTTGGGATGTTCAATCATTTTAGAGAAAAAAGCCAAGGAAGTAATTCTAAATAACATAAATAATGCAACTTCATTAAATCAGAATCAACTTATTCAAAAAATTCAATCATTTCAAAATCAATCAACCCTTCCCTTAAACCTAAAAAACTTTACTGAATTTTATAATATTCCATTACAACTTATTTATCGTAAAAATAGAAGCATCGGTTGGAAACGTCTTTGTCAACATGCTGGTTTAATTGACGAGTTTCAAAGTGAATACGAGGCTCAAATCATTTCCGCAATAAAAAACAAGTGGTTATCCATATCATCTACTAGCTATTTTAAATTCATTTTAGATTTAGCGAAAAAGAATTTTAGTATAAAAATAAATCAACTTTCAAAGATTGAACATATCATGGCACTCATGCTGCATTATGATGTTTGGCAGTCTGCAGGTGGATTTGAATCTTTAGAGAGTTCAATTCAATCTATTGGCAAAAACAAAATATTAGTAGAGGAGATTATTGAATTGTTAGAAACACTACTTGATAAAGTTGATTTTAAAGAAATTGATATTAAACTACCTTATGAACAACCCTTGAAGCTTCATGCTCGATACACGAGGGATCAAATTCTGGTAGCTTTTGGTTTAAGTACATTCGAAAAAAAGTCTTCCAACAGAGAAGGGATTGCAGAAAATCCTGAACTAAACACGGAATTACTTTTTATCAATTTAATTAAGTCAGAAGAAGATTTTTCTCCCACCACTATGTATGATGATTATGCGATTAATGAAAAACTATTTCATTGGCAAAGTCAAAATACTGTTGGCCCTGAAACACCCAAAGGAATTTCTTATATAAATCATCAAAAAAATGACAAAAAAATACTGCTCTTTGTCAGAGAAAAAGCAAATGATGAATTTGGAAACACTATGGGTTATGTTTTTATAGGTGAGGGCTCAATAAATCATTTTTATGGTACTAAACCAATGAGCATTGAATGGGAATTAAGCGAACCAATGCCTCATTATCTTTGGAAAGACGCAGCTAAACTAAGAGTTGGTTAGTTCTGAATTTTTTTAGTATATATAAACCCCTCCCCATGCACCCCACCCTCCTCTTCTTACTATCTCTCCTACTCTTCTCTTGCAACAGCTCCACCAATACCAATCAAGCAGAAGCAAATCATGCCTACTCCGTTGACGAAACGTTGTGGATGAAAGATTCCAGTCAAGACGCTATTGCAGTGCCATCGGAATTTGTAGAGGGTAAGGCAAGTTTCAATCAGCTAAGAGCTTGGAGCTTTGCTTATTTTTCTTATCTAGACACATCATTGCGGGTGCAGGATATGCAAATAGATTCGGTTGATATCAATAAAGACCAGCAAACTGATTTTATCTTTACGCAAGTCCTACCCGCTCAAAATTGTACTTACTTTGTTTTTAAGAAAGCAGCAATGGGCTTTACTTATCTAGGTCAACTTCAAGCGGCACAATACAATTTCATCCTCTCATCGTCTAAACAAACTTATATCCTTACTTCGCAACAGCTTTCTGCACAAGAACAATTTCTTGCACTTTATACAACCCAACCTTCTTTGAAAAAAATAGGAAATACCATTGCAATACAAGCCGGCGCTGTATCTGCCAACACCATCCTTCCATCTATTTTAAATCAAGAGGAAATCATCACAAATCTGTCTGATTCTAGCTTAGCTAGTATGTTTCAATTCTAAACGTCTCCCTCTCTCCTTCATCATTGTTTCACCATTGCAACCGTTACAAGTTGATTCTTGGTTCTGAGCGATACATAATACACGCCTTTTTGTAATTGTGCAACTGGCAAGTTGGCTTGATGGAACCCTGCCGATCTAAATCCTTGTGGATGGTTGGATACTACTTTTCCATTTGCATCTGTAATTCGTAACTCAACCTCACCCGCTAACGGCATCCTGTATTGCACTTGAGCCATGCTGGTAACTGGATTGGGACTGACCTGTAGCTTCCACTCTGTTTCAGCATTGGGAGCATTGATGGATGTGAGAAAAACATTGGCCGCAACAACATTCGATACAACACTTTCATTGTGCAGCCTGTCAAGGGCGGTCACTGTATAATAATAAGTATTCCCAACAGGAACCGTTTCTTCAAACTGAGTAGAATCGGCTGGAACAATCCAACGAATATGATTTGCATCATTGATATCAACCGGATTTTGCAATGATCGGTATACCACAAACTGACGCAGTTTCGACAATTCATCCTGTGCGGTGCTAGGTGCCGTCCAGTTCAATCGCACTGTATTCCCAATAACCGTACCAGTCAAATTGCTAGGTGCTGGAGGTGCCACCACATCTTTCCATGGCATGGTAGGCAACAAAGAAGGCCTCGCAAAATATCTAGTCCCCAAAGAATCGCGCACACCATTTGGATTACTCGTAATACTTCTTGCTCTAAAAAATACCGAGCCACTCAAATTACTATTCGTTCTATTCAATCGTATTTGCGAAGGAATTTGATTCGGATCATTCCAATTCGCATCGGCATCAGCATTTATTTTATAAGCAGCCATGCCACTATAAATATGTCGCCTTCCACCCAAAGCATTCCACCATGGCACCAATACGGAATAGTTAGCAGCATTAAAGCCAATACTCCAATACAATTGCGGAACCATATAATCCATCCAATCGTTCTGCATCCACTTCCTGCTATCGGCATAAATAGCGCTGAAGCTTTGTAAACCATTCGTGGCAGATCCGCCAGTTACCGAAGAGGCATTCGCCCAAATACCAAAAGGCGATATACCAAACTTCACCCAAGGCTTCACAGCTCGTACACTATCATAGGTTCGTTTTATAAGCGAATCAATATTAGCCCTGCGCCAATCGTTTCTTCCTGTGGTGCTATTCGGAAATCCGCGCGAATGCGCAGCGAAAGTGGCATCATCATTGAAAGGCGCAACACTTCCAGAAGGCGGATAAGGATAAAAATAATCGTCGTAATGAATTCCATCTACATCATATCTTCTCAACACATCCATCACCACCTGAATAATATAGTTAGGCACTTCAGGAATGCCTGGATCCAAAATGCGGAGTGTGCCCTGCGCTAACAACCATTCAGGTTTGGTTCTAGCTATATGCGAGGGAGAAAAATTATTGATGTTATTGAAATTAGAAACCGCTCTATACGGATTGAACCAGGCATGAATTTCCATGCTCCTTTTTCTACACTCTTCAATCACAAACTGCAAAGGATCGTAAACGGGATTAGGGCCTGCGCCTAAGTTAGAGGTAGAAAAAATATCGGCCCAAGGCTCAATGCTACTGATATAGGTAGCATCGCACTGACTCCTCACTTGAAAATAAATGGTATTCATACCAGCTGCCTTCAACTGATCGAGCATGGTAACTAATTCGGCCCGCTGCTGCGCTGGCGTTAAACTTCTAGCAGAAGGCCAGTCGAGGTTAGATACAGTTGATATCCACGTCCCCCTAACTTCACGCTTAACTAATTGAGAACTTGAACAAAGCGATAGCAAAAGAAGAAGGGCAAAAAGGTTCCAAAAACGCATTTTCTTGCATATTTATAGCAAAATATGACAAAAAATCGCAATATCCAGCAAGAATATATTCAAATTACGTGCAGAGAATAAACAAAGAACTGTTGATGTTTCAATTCAACAGCCTATAAAATATAATCGATTTTACAAGATTCTAAACATGAATATTTTAATTTTATTTTCAATTCATTAAAAGCAATTAAAATGAAACATCTGCAGATTACACTGTGCATGTTAGTGATGCTAAATGTAACATTTGCTCAAGGTCCGGTGGATAGTATTGGGGTAAAAGGCCCCATAGCTTTCAGCAGCTACACCTTTCAACTAGCTCTGTTTGAAAAGGCTTCGAACCTTCATTACATACAAGAATATTATCCAGATGGAGCAGCTACTGATAGTTTGAAAAATTTTATTCGTATTCATTTATATGATAGCACTGTAGATGCGAAACAAGCAGTCATAGGTCAAGTGAACTTTTTAAATGAGGTAAAAAAGACAGATTCTATTTGTCAGTACACAGTCATTGACAGTCCCGATGGCAAAGAATTCATAATAGATTTCACGTTGAGTGAAAAAGACAAAAACAATATATCTTTCTTTGAGTTTAATGTGGCAAGGTTTAAACAAGTAGCAACTGGCCTCAACAAAAAAGGGGTGTTAATATTTCAATATGTTAAACGGATTTATAGCAAAAACCCACAAGATTTGTACCAATTCCTGCGAAGAGAAAAGGCACTATATGTGAGTGAAATGATTGAAACCGAGTTGCCAAATGTTGCACTCAAGAACTAATAAACACAGCTCAATTATGGAGTCCTTTTTTTAAGTAAACCTGCGGCTGATAATTGTTTCACCAGTGTAGCCGTATAGCTGTTACTAAAATTATTCAGAGAGGTTGGATTAAAAACTTTCGACTGTGCGCTCCACATAATTTCTTGGCTTGCAACATCGTATAAGTTGGTCTGCATAAAATACAGTTTATCCTTTTCATAATAGCCAGGCGAAGAAACAGTTGGGTACCAATTGCTGTAATAGCCACCAAAAGTGCCATGCCAACTATAGTAAGGACGAACACTATAAGCAGTTGTTCCGGGTATATATCTAACATCCTCCTCCTTTTTCAATAAAGAAGCAACAATCACACCATCGCAATTGGTTTGCTTCACTTTTGCAGCAATATCCTCTTTAGTGGGTGTGGTAGCTTTATCTAAAGTAGGCGGAAGCACATCAATGCTCTTAACAACTTCATAGCCATTTTCAACGGCTTTTTTAGCAAGATCGGTTTCTAGGGTTGAGCGAGCTCCAACATCTCCACTCATAACAACTATAAAAAGTTTAGAGAAGGATTTACCAGCGATTTTTTCATCATTCAGCCATACGCCTGTAGATTTTTGGGTGGCGCAAGAAATTATAAAGGCAGCACAAAGAACTAGGTACAAAAATTTGCTTTTCATAATGGTTGTTTTTCTATCGAGGAAAATTAAGGAATTCAGAATGGATGAAGAAATTTTTAAAAAGATGGATATCAAAAGTTAATCACCATCTTAATTAATACACAACATCAATCTTTACAAACTCAGCCGATTTACCATTTTTAAATACAGGTTTCAAATAATAGGTATAGAGTGTATTTTCCTTAATGTTTTCATCGTCATAAATCTTAACCGAAGCAGGAACTGTTGCCAACAAAACAATTTGATCTTCTTGTCGGTTTTCAACTCTATAAATGACAATTTCAAGAATATCGGGATTAGGCACATTCCAGTTAAGCTCTATGTATTTTTTATCGCGAGAAACATAACTGTTTAAGTTTGTGATGGTTCTGACTTTAACAGGTTGCTTAGGTGCAACAAATTCTAAGGATTTGGAGAAATTACTCTTTAAATTACTACTATCAATTGCTTGGATTTTATAGTAATAAGAAGTAAAAGCAGTAATAGCATTATCAACATATATAGTATCCCCTTTATCTGCAATTCCAATTTCCTGCCAGCTTGTTGAAGAACTGTCAACACTATTTTTTCTGTAAATACTATAAAACTTGACGTCTTTACTCACACTTTTAGACCAGCGAATACGAACAGACTTATCATTGTTTTGTCCTTGTATATCTTTTAATATTGGAGCTGATGGAGGTATGACATCTGGACGAATGATCAAAATAAAATCCGATAAAATCGATTCATTGTATTTATTGTCTAATGCAGTTATTCTATAATAAATATTTCTGTTCAGTTGTTTCACTTCTACTTTTTCCGAAAAAGTATTTTCAAAGATAGGCTGTCCAGTGATTGCTGTAAATGCGTCTTTGCTTGCTGTAGTTGACTTATATACTTTGTAACCTTTTATATCTTCTTCTGAATTCTGCGTCCATTTTAAGCGCACATTACCAACAGAATCTATTGAGCCTTGCAACCCTTGTGGAATTGCTGGAGGAATAGAATCTATTAACTGATATAAGTAGGGCAATGATTCTACAACACTGTTATCTTTTTTTAATATAGCTTTTATTTTGAAATAATTGGTTTCTTTAGCTGCATATTTAAATGCAAATTGAAATTTATCACCTGCATTTTCAAACACAACATCTGAAACTCTGGTAAATAAACTATCATCAGCCGTTTCAGATGACCACAATTCATACTTTTTTACCAATGATTTTAAAGAGTCAACAAGTTGCCAAGTAACCAAAAATCTGCTAGCCAATGTATCTACAGAAATAATTCGTGGAAGGGTTTTGAAATCTGGCAAACACTCTCCAGAAACTACATTGCTAGGTTGACTGTATAATCCAAAAATATTAATGCCTCTTATTCTGTAATAATATTTGACTCTATTTTGAAGTTCCTCATCATTGTAAGTCATTATTTGTTGAGTTGTATCTATCGTTTCAGCATTCGAATTTACAAGCGATGAAAGTAAAGGGATATTAGATACTTGCTTGAATGAAATACTATCAATTGAACGTTCTAATATAACAGCTGGATACTCTTCCATCACTTTTTTTATATCCCATAACAACTCCACTTTTTTATCACCAAATTTTGCTTGTATGTCTGGCATTGATGAATGGATTGAATTATTCTTACTTACAGATGTAGTAATTGTTTTCTGATTTTGCAAAGAGACATCTGCAATTGATATTCTATATGTATAGGCTTTAGCAGGGTCAATGGTTGAATCTATAAAACCTGATGCCGATACTATTGGATTGATGGCATCAAACAATGTAAGAATTAAAAACAAAGGATACGTCTGTTCATCTGCTTCTATTTCTTTAAGCTTCGTATTATCAGGTTTCTTATTAATAATAGAATACAATGCATATACCCTACTTTTTTTCCCATATTTTAGGGCCGCTTGCTCTGTAATTGGTTTTAAGGGAACTGGGTTTAACTTTTGGTAATTATCGGATCCATCTTCACTTCTTTCAATAATAACTCCTTTTTGGTTAGCTAAACGCCATTCTTTTGCATTCCCAAAAACCCAACGGATATAAACCCTTCCATCTACTTTGAAAGAATGGGTTTTTATAGTAATGATGGATTGTTGAGTCTGGGCTTGTAATCCTAAAAAGAAAAAGGATGTCAATAATGATATTAAAAAGGCCTTATATGATTTATTTATTTTTCTCATTCAGCTTTTTTGAAGTTCTTTCTTAAATGGTATTCATGGTTTAATTAGTGAATATGTGTTGTTTTACCTTATAACATCCATACATTTATCACCATATTCAATATCGATATCTGCACTTCCACTAAAACCAAACACGCTATATCTAAAGTTAACATTACCATTGAAGTAAATGGGCGATGGCCCTCTTAAAGTAATACCAACTTTTAACTGTGCAGTCACAATATCAATTGCTTCTCCAAAATAAACAACACCAGCGGCCCCTTTAATGTATGCTGTTAATTTACCTTCTCCATACCAGCCATTAAAATCTTCAACCCCAGGCATCCTTCCTGCACAAGTAAAATTGTTAAATCTAGCAACGGTTGCTTTTAAAGATGCTCCTCCTTCTAGATAGGCATAGCCTTTTAAAATTCCAAGATCAAGTTCAGCTCGTCTTACAATTTTTCCTGAAAGTCCGAACGTAATTCTAAAATTAGATACGTTTCCACTTGTATTTACAATTTGATTATTGGTTTCCAAGAAAAATGTGCCCTTACCGGTCATAAATCGATTGAAAATAATATCCACACTACATGGTGCAGCCTCTTTACCAATGTAAAGTTGAAAAGTTGATTTTGAAAATATTAAGTCTAAAGTGCCTGCTTTTCTTGAGTCATCCATGGATCCTTTTATTACTTCTATTCCCTTTTCATCAATAGATGCATATACGTTCATAGATAATGAAACGGCACTATTTTTAATATCTATCTTTAGAACAAAGTCTCCCCAAAATTTAGGATTTCCCTCGGGTCTTGGTTGTTTTACCATGCTACTTGGTAAATCGATTGATACACCACCCAAAGTAAATCGAGTTGAATTTTTTACACTATTTTGAATGGAATCCTCAATAAAAAGAATAGCTCTATCAACCCAGGCTTGTGCTGTATCAATGCTTTTACTAATCTGTAAAAATCTGATGCCAGTATTTCTATAAGTAAATAAATCCACGCTTGCTTTAGCTGGGTTATTGAGTAAATTGAACGCTATAACAGGAACTGCACGTATTACTTGAATATTTAATTCATCTTCTACCTTTTGCTTTTTAATATTTTCTTCTCGTAGAAGTCCAAAAAATTCACTGTCTCTTGATTGATTTGATCTTGATTCTAGATTTCTAATTGTTGTATTTATCCCTTTTAATTCGTTTTCTAGCCTTTGAATATTGGCATAAATGATATCTGTATTTCTAAATGTAGTAGGCACATATTTACTAATATGAAACATTTCTAACTTACCTGGGTAGGTAAAAATTGCTCCCCCATTTGTAGCTAAAATATTATTAGCGATTGTTGCACTATCACTTCTATACTGAACCAGTAAGTTATTTAACGTATTTCTAGCTGCATTTTTTTGAGCCGTTGTTGCAGATGATGAATTAATAATAGCACGCTGTGCTGCAATGGCACTGGATGTATTACTAATATTAGTTTGAGCACTATTTATTTGATTTCTTTTGTTACTAACTATCCAACTATTGATAATTGGTGCTGCTTTAGTAAATGTTTCTTTCTCTCTTGCAATAATTTCATTTTCTTCACGTGTTGGGGTTGCTTGATTGGCTTGAATTCTTATCCTTAATCTATGGGCCGCTAATGCTGCAAGATTGTAATTATTAACAACTACTAATGTGTCATTATACACTTTCTCTAAAGCATTTTGTCTGGCTACATATTCTTTAAATTTTTCAGTAAGTCTGAAAATACTATCCTCCAGCGGCTTAATCTTAGTCTGTTCCAATCTTACTATACTATCATGTATTGGAAATTGATGCACTAAAACATCGTTATAATAGTTATAGGTAATTGTGGCTTGTTCTAATAATGTATAGACTACATTTTCATTTCTGATTTGTCTGGAATTTACAGTACTAATTAGCACATTTTTAGACCAAGTTTCCCCAATTTTTATATTATCCGATAAAACTGATGCAGTCGTATTTGATGTATTCCTGTGATTTGTTATCGAATCCTGTAGAAATTGATATCTCTTCACACTATCCAAATATGCTGTTCTCTTTAATGCCCAACTAGCCCTAATTTGATCGTTTGTTCTTTTATTACTTTCTACAGTTTCAGGATGTAGGAATCCATATACATCACGAACACTATTCAAATTTTCCCTTATTGCCTTAGCTGTTGTTGTTTGTACAGAAAATGCATCATTCGCTTTATTTTGAAATGAATTTTGTAAATTCCTGTATTGATTTATAAGATTATTAATTGCTACTACCCTAACTTGATTCACATTGTTTAAAGAATCGCGAACTGCATTTATTCTTTCCTGTGTAGGTCTTGAATAGTTGACCCTCCTAACCTGCATAGGTTTTTGTGGTTCTAAGAAAGGGATATTCAAAATGGAGCATATAGCTCGCCATTCTTCTGGAACTCTAAACTGATAATTGTAATTCAACAATCTATTTGCATCCCAAAATTTGAAATACTCTGTTGTCCAACTTGATTTTCTACTAATTTCTCCCATTCTATTATTCATAGCTGCTTTTAAAGAGTCTTCTCTATTTTTAAGCAATGTAGTCGCCTGAATTTTGTTTTTTATAAAATTTACATCCGCAATCGCACTGTCAATTTGTCCTTGTACAGTTTTCATTCTTGCCCTTACCGATATCGTATCTTCTAATATAATTTTTTGCAAACTGTTGTTTGTATTATTAGTTTCAAAATTCCCCGGTAAGTAATTCAAAGATGTTTTCTTATTTAACTTGATCCTAGTTCCATCTTCAGTAATTACCTCTTCTCCAATACTTGAAGCCTCTTCTCCAACCACTTCACCTTGATTGGCCTTATAAGTCATATAAGTTTGTTGCCTGGCCTCCATGAGCGGTGATATCTTATTTTTATCTTCATTAAAAGGCTGCGAAAAAAGCTGGGCCTTTCCACTAATATTCACTTCATTCAGCCCCCAATTATTATTAAAGACAAACTCCAACCCACCCCATCCACTAAATACATTATCATTTGCTAATGAAAAAAAGATACCTGCTCTTAATCTTAAAAAAGAGTTTTCATTGGGTACATATGAAACACCAGTAATAGTAGGAGGATATTTAGCAGATGGCTGAATGGGATCCATTCTATAAGTAAAACCACCACTAAAACCTGTAATTTTTATAACTCCAAAAATTACTACACCCGCAGGCCTAAAATCGGCACTACCATCTACGTTAAAATATTGAAATCTGCCTCCCGAAGCCTTTGCCTTATTTCCGAACATGACACCCGCTTTTAGAGTTAACTTATTAGCGACTGTCATTATCACCTGACCGCTAAAACCCTGACCATATTCAGGTCCATCTAATATATCTAATGACCCATCAATTGAGTTAGATGGGCCTAAATCTGCTTTAATATTTAAACTCCCTAATCTTAACTCTTCGAACTCGAATGTGCGTGTAGTTTGGTCATATTTACAAAAGAGATTAATCCCCATTGCCCCTCCAAATTTTCCATCTGCAACTTGTACAGCTGCATCTATTCGAATAGTTACTGCGTTAGGATCTGGATTATTTCTTGCTGTTACTCCAGTATTCCTAAATTCAACAGATACTTGAGCACCAAAGCCTCCTATCTCTACACTTGCTGCACCACCAGCATAATTAACTTTTAAATAAGGTGCCGTCTCTGTTTGAAGAACCATGTCCTGAAACTCAATATCTTTTATATTCAGCTCCTTGCTAGTAGTTTCTTTTCCAGCTTCTTTAGCTTTATCTTCTTTTGCCTTTTTAGAAACTTCGTTTACTTCATAGGTGTCTTTTCTACTACCCCAAAAACCAAATTTTCCCGATAGGGTTACAGTAGGAAATATTTTATTATTCTTAACAGTAAAATCAATATCTATACCATCAGTATCCGGGAATAAATGTCCACGAAAATTTTTTGCTAGTATGAAATCAACACTTCCTGCTTCAACATCAAAGTCATTGATATTCCCCTGATCAGTTGTTGCTTTAAACCTCGCTTTAAAGGGTATTCCCCTTTCGCTGTAATTTCTATCTTCAATAGGTAGTACTATTCTTCCTTCAAAAAAACTGCTCTGCTGTACAACCGCATCCTTGATGTACATTAAATCAAATTTGTGAATACCCATTGGCCATCCATTAGCAGAACTAAAGTTGCTTTGAATATCAGAGATTGCATTGGTTGACTTAGCATAAAATGATAAACCATTTTCATCAATAATCCCGAAGTCGGCTTTTATAAAAGATCTTGTGTTTGAACCAACAGGCGTGAAAATTGAGGGCAATAATATATCCATATCTGATATGTTAAAGCCCATCCAAATATTTTGCTGTGCAGTGTTAAGTGACCTGAAGTAATTAGTAAAAGAGTTATTATCTGTATTTCTTAAAGTTGAAAAATCTATAGTAGCATTGTTAATCCTAAAAAAATAATTAGGTAATTTACTATTGCCAATTAGTCCAGGAAAGCTTACATTCTCTATATATATCTTTTCCCATTGCTCTAATTGTGTTTGAAAATTATTTGAAAGTATTTTTCCGTTGCTTACCCTCTCATAAGTTGTATTGCTAACTGAAAAATAAGAGCTTGCATTTATCTCAATAGATGCATGTAAAGTCAATTTTGTAAATCCATCACAATTAAAATGAAATGTTGTACTATTTGTTTCAGAACCACCATTAATTTGCAATGTAAAAGCATTCGCATTAAAACTAATATTATGGTTACCAATTAGTTTAAGCGTATTATCCTGTCCAACCCCTCCTATTCTTGATAAATTAACCCTTCCTTCAAAATACAATTCTCCATTACCTCCACCATTGGGCAATACTCTAGCAAAAGCTCGTGCAATAGCACCTTCTTTAGTAAATGTTATATTAGTAAACCCTACTTGATATACAGTAGTTTGTGGCGCAATAGTTCTAGTAATTCCAAAAGGAAGATCGGGAGTAGCCCCATTAGTAATACTATTTAACCAGGTGTTATTTTGAGTAATTCTAGAAAACATCTCAATGGCTGAATCCTTAACAGATAGCTGTGCGGCCGAAACATGCTTATCGAGATATATTGTATTGGATAGTCGTTGTGTTGTATTTAAATAACTGAATTTTTGGGCACTTCTGCTTTGTTCTAAAGACTTGTTGAACACAATACTATCATTTGGAATAGTATATGTTCCAGAGGTAATAGTGTTATTCGCAAATAAAAAATTACCTGCGATAAATATAAAAACAATGAGGACTATTTTTTTAAACATCTTAAACTGTTTTAACAAAAGTTATTTGTCTCATTTTATTAATTGGTTGTTATAATTTCTCCTGCTGTAACACGTTTATCAGTATTAATAGTAATACTATTAAACCTTACTCTAACATTGAATGTTTTACCATGTAACCATACTTGTGCAACTCCAGTACCACTAAATCTCCCATTTGAACCACTTACAGTTTCCACAGTAATTTCAAAATCGTTTGATGTAATTTTATCGTTTACTCTCAAATCAGAAAGTAATGTTGACTTTAAGTCGATTTTAGCAGGTACAGCGCCACAGCTTGCATTAATAGCTGCACGCGATGGAGTATTTTCATTAGAAGGATTACTTGGTATCGTTGGTGTAGTAACAATAGTTGAATTTGCTGATGTAGTAGAAAAGTTGCTTGCTACTGACTCTACTATATTTCCACCAAAACAAAGACCCTTTACTTTTATATTATAACTGACACCTTGACTCAAATTAGGTATGACCATCGAATTACTAATGTTTGATCTTGGTACAACTACATCAATCCATTGCATCTGATTTTGTGGCTTATACGAAACAATAAATGTTTGAGACGATGTAAAAGAATTCCAGCTAATAGTTGCATTATTACTTGTATTTTCAAGACTAGTAATGATAGGTACTTTACAAGCCTCCACATACTTGAAGGTTCTAACAGAAGAATTACCACCTTCTAGAAAATTGGTACTTGTGAAACCACCGTAATCAACAGGTCTTGCCTGTACCCTCCATGCATACGTTTGATTTGGAATAAGTGGAGGATGTAATGCATTATATACAAAATTGGTAGCAATAGTACTTCCTTCAAACAATAAGCGTGGGTTTCCTGCAAAAAATTGTTGTGGATTAATATTTGTATCCAATACTTGGATTAATTGCAAAAAATACTCAACGGATCCAGGTGCGTTAGATTGGCGAGGCATCCATTGAAAAGAAATATTCTGAACACCTTGTTCTACAATAGAAGCCCTATCTAAAGGAAGCTGCAATGTAGGCGGATTATTAATTGAATAAGTAACCTGATATGTATTTACATTACTCAGTTGTACCCTTGTTATTGCATCATAAACAACAAATCCAAAAGTGATTGTAGATTGGGGAAATGGTGCACTGTATTGAGCTTGTGTAATACCAGTTAGATTGGCAAAACTATAAAGCGAAGAAAAATCTAAATTGCTTAATTGAAGTGGTGTATTACCAATTAATGTAAACTGTTGAGCTTGATTAAGTGAGCGGGTTTGAGCAAGAAATGAATTTGTCTGAACAGTAACTCCCAAAAGTACATTTTGAATAGAAGCATTAGATGACTTATTAGTGATTGTAATATTTAATACTGGAGTTTGCGCTGTATTTAAAAATTGTATACTACTTGGAAAAGGAGGAAATAAAACAGGTGTAATGCTAACAGGATAATTCGTGTTGCTAATTTGTGCACTACTAGTATTAGAAAGCATCAGAATGACTCCAAATAAGAAAGATATATAAATTGAATTTTTCTTTAAGTACATGTACTAAAAATTGTAGTTATATGAAATATTCATTACCCCGGTTGTTGTGGTTGTCATAGGTAGACTAATTCCTTTTCGACTCTGACTTTGAAAAATAGTATTAAGATTAAATACATGCTTTTTGAGCAATACATAAGCAGCACTTGCTCTAAAATTTACCACATTAACCTGCAACGCATTTGCAACAATTTGAGTAGTATTATAACCCGATCCTATTGTGAGCGTTACTTTTTTCTTAAAAACCTTTCTCCCGAAATTAAAATTAACTCCTAGTGCCTTTGTATTATTAGAATCAGGACCTTGTTTGATCATACTGTAGTTTATACCAAAACTCCATTTAACATCTTGCTTAGGTAACATATTCAAAAAATTAAGTGAAGCATTATGGAAAACAGAACCTTGCATATCAACAAAAAATTCTCCCTGCTTTTGATCGCCTTTTTGCAATGAATAATTAAAATTTAATGAACTATTCTTTTCTGAAGTAGCAGCAAGTTGATAATTCGCTCCCAAATTCGCATTTTGATTAAGCTGAACGAGTCGCAATGAATCTAAAAATTGAGGTACAAGATTATTTTGGTTAGCAATATTGTCCAAGTTTCTAATATTCGTTACACCTCTTGTATTTGAATAAGAAGCATTTAATGACAATTTTTGTATTGGATTATAATTCATGTTAAATGAATTCAATAAGCGGTTTGACTGTTGGCTCAAAGTTGTATCACCACCAATGTCTTTTTGAGTTCCAATTTGAGCATTCAAGTTCATTTTGCCATCAAAAAAGGATCTTGCTAATGTAAAACCAGCATTTTGGAAACCATTAATATTATATAGGGTTCCAAGTGTTTGGTAATTAAAATCTACTCTTTCAAAATTAAGGCCTACATCTAGTTTAATTTTTTGTATCAAATAGTTTAATTGAGCTCTACTTGCATAATTATTAGAGGTAGAGCTATTGGTACTCATTCTTTTTGATAAAATACCATTCCCTTTATACGCAGCTTGGGTCGTTAAATCATTCGTTATAAAGCTATTTGCAATTTCTAAAGAATATTTCACTCCTTTAATACTGCCATTACTAACAATACTTGAAACAATATTTTGTTTTGGAGTTACCGCAGTTTCAACCGGAATATTAACTGAAGATGCAGTATCATCTTTTGCGTGAAAAATGTTAAACCCAATCGTTGAATTTTTAATTTGATAACTAATACTTGCACCTTGCCCCCACCTTGCATAGCTTGGCTGTATATTAGGATTATCTAAATAGTTTCCACTCGCTCGTAAAAATTTCCCACCTAAAACAACAAACTTCCATCTTTTGGGTGCTAGCTCCAAGCCAGCTCCATTAAATTGAACACCATTTAATGTATATGGAGAAAAGGTGAGTGCTATACTACCAGCATGTAATGTAGCTATCTTGTATTTTGGGTGAATCGCAATTCTATTAAAAGGTATGGGCTGAAAGCTATAAGAGAATTGGGTATTTGAATACGCAAAGTCAAGTGGAATATTTACCCCTTTAAAATAAAAGTTCAAATTGCCGCCTATCACATAGTTAAACGGAATAGCATTATTATTTGAGTTTGCATAGTTATATACTGCCGTTGCATTAATACCCCCATTTAATTTTATTGGCTTCCCCTTACCAAATAGTGAAAGCGGATCAAAAGTTTGTGCACCGCCTAAGTAAAAGGCAAATATGAATAATATGGTTATTGTTCTTTTTTTCATCTATTCAAGGGTCGAAAATCATCGTTTTAAAATTGATCTTACTTCATAACTTATATCTGTTTGAACTATGAGAATACAAGTTGAATTAGTTGGCTGATTACTGATATCTATAGTCTCTGTTAAATTCGTAGAATTTGTATTATTAATAATTCTACTTGTTAACAATGTTCCATTGAAATTATACAATCGCATAGATACTCTTCCAGGCCTATTTAGTTGTATTGAAACATTTGCAATACCTGATGTAGGATTGGGACTTACAGTTACATTTCGGAGTAAGGTAGTATTCGAAGAAGTAATATTCGGAGCATCATTGGATGTTATTACAATTCTTGCTGTATCTGAACTCCTACAAACATTATAGGATGTATTATTGAGTATAACTTGGTAAGTTCCGGCTCTGCTAAATCTAATTCTTGATATGGTATCAGTTTGACTTATAACTGATGCTCCAGCAGGAAATACCCAATTTTGAGTTTGAGGCCTTGGATTAGTAATATTGGCTATTGCAATATTCTGATTTATAAATGCCTGTGACGACATTACTATCCTTGCTCTAATAGCAGTATCTACCGTGTTGCGCAAATTTATACTATCGTTTACTATACAACCGTTTGCAAGAGTAATTCTTACCCTATACATATCGGCATTTGAAATATTGACCGATTGTAGGTTAGATGTAAAACCAGTTCTTACCCCAGTCCAATTAAAACTAACTGGTGATGTGGCTTGAGCAGTTACACGTAGTTGGGTTGCTTTACAAATCAGTGAATCTTTAAATGCTAATCCTGTACCCATAGTACTATTATTTACAACTGAAGCATTATTAGAAACAAGAGAACAACCACTTGCATTGGTCACCCTAACAGCATAAATACCTGAATTTCTGGCCACAAATGTTTGTGCCGTAGCTCCAACTATTGGACTCCCATTGAATAACCATTGATTACCTGCAAGTGCATTAGAAGTCAGTATAGTACTATCCCCTGTACAAAAGGTTAATGGTCGACTATTGCTAATGAATGGAGTAGCAGGTAGTACATTCACCGTCACAGCTATTGAACTAGAAGTAGCAGAACAATTATTTGTATTAGTTACCCTAACGGAATAATTACCTGAGGAAGTTACCGATAGAGTCTGTGTGGTTGCGCCATTTATAATATTTCCATTCAATAACCACTGGTTGCCAATAACTGAACTTGAACTTAAAACTGTATTATCACCCGCACAGAATGTTAATGGTCGATTGTTACTTATTGTAGGAACTGAAGGGGTTGGATTTACTACAACTGTTGACAAACCTGAAGTAGCTGAACAACCAAATATATTTGTTACACGAACTGAATAATTACCTCCATTTTGAACATTTAATAATTGTCCAGTTGCTCCTGCAATTATATTTCCGTTGAATAGCCATTGATTATTTGAAAATTCAGATGACACTAAAACTGTATTGTCTCCACTACAAAATATTAAAGGTCTTGTATTTCCAACCGATGGAACTGCAGGCGAAGGCAACACATTCACAGTAATACTAGAGGACGTTGCAAAACAAGCACTGTTATTTATGACTCTTACTGAATAGTTTCCAGCCGTTTTGACTGTTAAATTTTGATTTGTAGCACCATTAATTACATTACCATTTAATAACCACTGATTATTAGTTGCAGATGATGATGTCAAAATCATGCTATCCCCAAAACAGATGGGTTGGGTTGTGGACCTAGTAATACTAGGAGTAACAGGTATTGGATTTACAATAGTAGTTACAACAGCAGAGGTTGATGTGCAGCCGTTTGAACCCCGAACTCTTACTGCGTAATTACCAGAGGCTTGAACATTTAATAATTGTCCAGTCGCTCCAGAAATTATATTTCCATTTAACAACCATTGATTGTTAAAAAATTCAGATGATACTAATACAGTGTTATCACCTGTACAGAAAGTCAATGGACGCGTATTTCCAACAGTTGGAATATTAGGCGAAGAATTTACAGTAACTACTCTATTAGTAGAAGTTGCTGTGCAATTTGCTCCATTTATGACCCTTACAGAATACGTTCCAGCTGTTTTTACAGTTAGAGTTTGATTGGTAGCACCACTTATAAAACTACCATTGAACAACCATTGGTTATTGGTTGCAGAAGATGATGTTAAAATAATACTGTCTCCATTACAAAAAGGTATTGCTCCTGAGTTCGAAATTGTTGGTATTGATGGTATATTGTTTACAATAACACCAATTGATCCAGAAGTAGCATTACAATTACCCGCACTTGTAACCCGAACTGAATAAGTTCCTGTTCCTGTTACAGTCAGCGTTTGATTTGTTGCACCATTTATGATATTACCATTGAGTAAC
>JAKRSC010000005.1:25239-167106 GCA_022402565.1 Hydrotalea sp.
CTGGAAGTGCATTGACTGTTACAGTAGTTGCAATAGAAGTCGATGAACAGTTATTTGCATTTGTTACTTGAACACTATAGCTGCCTGCCGATGTTACAGTCAGCGTTTGATTTGTTGCACCATTTATGATATTACCATTGAGTAACCACTGATTGCCTGTCGCTGAACTCGAACTCAACACCGTATTATCTCCCACACAGAATGTCAATGGACGACTGTTGCTGATGGTGGGTACTGCTGGAAGTGCATTGACTGTTACAGTAGTTGCAATAGAAGTCGATGAACAGTTATTTGCATTTGTTACTTGAACACTATAGCTGCCTGCCGATGTTACAGTCAGCGTTTGATTTGTTGCACCAGTTATGATATTACCATTGAGTAGCCACTGATTGCCTGTCGCTGAACTCGAACTCAACACTGTATTATCTCCTTCACAGAAAGTCAAAGGCCGACTATTGCTGATGGTGGGTACAGTTGGAAGTGCATTGACTGTTACAGTAGTGGATGCTGATATCGATGAACAGTTATTTGCATTTGTTACTAGAACACTATAACTGCCCGCTGTTGTTACCGTCAAGGTTTGTCCAGTTGCGCCGCTGACCTCGTTTCCATTGAGTAACCACTGATTACCACTTGATGAACTCGAACTCAACACTGTATTATCTCCCACACAGAATGTCAATGGACGACTGTTGCTGATGGTGGGTACTGCTGGAAGTGCATTGACTGTTACAGTAGTTGCAATAGAAGTCGATGAACAGTTATTTGCATTTGTTACTTGAACACTATAGCTGCCTGCCGATGTTACAGTCAGCGTTTGATTTGTTGCACCATTTATGATATTACCATTGAGTAACCACTGATTGCCTGTCGCTGAACTCGAACTCAACACCGTATTATCTCCCTCGCAGAAAGTCAAAGGCCTACTATTGCTGATGGTGGGTACTGCTGGAATTGCATTCACTATACCATTGAGCGCTACATTTTTTGTGACTGCTCCAGAACTTGTTAGAGTAATGTTACCTGTTGGAGTTCCAGATGCAGTTTCTGATAATCTAATATAAATTGTAGTTTCAGGTATGGCTCCACCAGTTTGTATTAAATCTAATTGACTAGTAAACCCACTTGAGCTACTGGTACTCAATTCAAAACCAACAGGAGCAGAAATTGTAATATTACTTGTTAAGTCACTGCCACTTACTACTAAACTTTGATTGCTACTCACTGAACCACTACAGGATGTAAAATCAGTTAATGCTCCTGATACATTTATCAATGAGTTGGGAGGAAGTCTTGTAATTATAATGGTATAAGTTTTTATAGTTGTGCCATCTTGAGCGGTTATTAAAACATTCACAGTATTACTTCCAACGCTTAATGCTAAACTGCTAGATGCAGTTCCACTAAGTACAGTTGCATAAGTACCATTATTAACTCTAATTTGTATGGTAGCATTGGGATCTGCTGCTGTTGGTGTTACTGTTACAGCATTAGTATTATTACTTACTGAAGCAGTATAATTGAGCGTATCTCTATTGAAAATTGGACTTAATGTACCCTCTGAAACTACAATTCCAGTTAGATTAGCAGAATATCTGTTAGGTAGTACAAAAAACTTCCCTTGTGTAGCATAAATTAGGCCCATCAAGTCGCTAATTCCGTCACCATCAAGATCGTTTGCAGAAATTGCATAAGCCTGAGTGTTTAAATCTACTCTACTAGCAACACTAAATGTACCGCTTACAGAAGTATTGCGAAATATAGAAATTCGAGCATTGTTACCAGTAATAATATCTGGCTTACCATCACCGTTTAAATCGCTTATAGATATTGAATTAGGAGATCCATTACTTGCAAAATCTGTTTTAGCAGCAAAACTTATACTGCTTGAATTAGTTGTGTTTCTTAAATAAGAAAAATTGTTCTGATTGAGATTTGCTACAACTAAGTCTTGGTTTCCATCTTCATTCAAATCTCCAATTGCAATTCCAATAGGATTATTTCCGGTTGCAAAATCTACTTTTGGGGCAAAGCTTATATTTCCTGTTGTAGAGTTATTTCGTAAAATTGAAACATTGTTGGTTTGTGAATTTGCAGTAGCTATATCTAAATAACTATCTCCATTAAAATCTCCAATAGCTATGAATTGAGGCTGGCCGCCAGTAGAAAAATCCAATTTTGTAGCAAAGCTTATATTTCCTACTGTGGATGTATTTCGTAGAACTGATACGGAATTAGGTAAACGATTTGAAGTAACAATATCTAATTTACCATCACCATCTATATCCCCCACCCTAACAGAATTAGGTTCAACATCCGTTATAAAGTTCTGTCTTGAACTAAAACTAATGTTACTTAACGTAGAAGTATTCCTGAAAACTGAAACGGTATTTGATTCATTATTCACAACAATTAAATCAAGTTTACCATCACCATCCAAGTCACTTAATGACAAGTCTTCAGGGTCATGATCGGAACCAATCAAAATATCTTGTTTTACAGCAAAGCTTAATGATCCTGCAGTTGATGTGTTACGAAATACTGATACAGAGTATGATGCAAAATTTAAAACCACTACATCGAGTTTGCCATCCCCGTCTAAATCACCCACTACTGATTTATTTGGTTCTGCCCCAGTTTCAAATTCTTGCTTTTGTCCAAAATCATTTGTAGTTATAACAGATTTTACTGGAGAAAACGTGGGTATAAATTGAACTTTACTTTGACCCATTAAATTATTTGCACTATTTATTATTGTTATGGGTGCATAGGTTGCTCCAATAGGAACATTTACCTGCATACTTGTTTCAGTTGCTGAAATGACTGTTGCCCTAATATTATCAAAAAATACAATATTGCCTGAAGCATTTGGATTAAAATTATTTCCTGATATATTTATTACATCACCTGGCTTTGCAAACAATGGAGTAAAAGAGGTTATAGTTGGGATGGGTGGCTCTAATCTTGTAACTACAATGCTATATGTTTTATTTGTGCTCCCATTTTGTGCAGTTACAAGTACATCAATTGTATTTTCACCCACATTCAGCGATAAACTATTTGACGGACTCCCACTTGTGATAGTTGAATATGTTCCATTATTTATTCTCAATTGAATACTTGCATTTGGATCAGAAACTGTTGGTGTTACAACAATAGTACTGGTTGAGTTGCTTACAGAAGTTGTATAAGAAATTGTATTTGAAGAAAATACTGGACTTAAAGTACCCACGTTTGTTACTAACGATGCCAGATTAGCATTGCTATTATTGTTACGTATTAGAGACAATGTATTACCAACGTCACTTGGAGCACTTAAATCCAGCTTTCCATCACCATCAAAATCACCCATTATCACTGATAAAGGTTGAATTCCGACAGTAAGGTCAAGTTGACCTGCAAGACTACTATTATCAATAACTCCTAAAATTGACTTGTTTCGAAAAACTGAAACAGAACTTGATCCACTATTTGCAACAGCTATATCTGGCTTACCATCACCTGTTAAGTCTCCAATTGCAAAAGCAAGAGGACTACTTCCAGCAGTGAAATCAACCTTCGATGCAAGACTATTACTATTTATCAATCCATTGGTTGAAGTGTTATGAAAAACAGATATTGAATTAGCGGTTCTATTCGCCACTATTATATCTAATTTACCATCGCCGTCTATATCACAAGTTGCCACAGCGTTTGGCTGATTTCCTGTTGAAAAATCAATTTTATCTGCAAAACTTGTTTCATTAATAACTCCATTCGTTGAAGTATTTTTAAAAATTGAAACTGTATTATTTGCTCTATTAACTAGTGTTACATCTAGTTTCCCGTCACCATCAATATCTGCAATAGTGAGTCCTAGCGGATTTGTCCCAGTATTAAAATCAACTTTAGTTGCGAAACTTGCACTTGAGATATTATTTGGAGTTGATAAGTTATGAAAAACTGAAAAAGTATTACTTGAATTATTTGTTACAACAATGTCTAAATATCCATCATTATCCAGATCACCTAATCCCAAGGTATTTGGTGAAAATCCTGTGCCAAAATCCACTTTTGAAGCGAAAGAACTATTATCTATGGTTCCAACTGTGCTTAGATTCTTATAAACAGAAATTGAAGTGCTTCCATTATTTACAACTACAATGTCAAGCTTACCATCATTATCAACATCGCCAACAACAATAGCACGAGGGGAATTTCCTGTAGCTAAGGTTACACTAGAGATAAAACTGCTGTTATTTAGGCTTCCACTTGTTGCGACGTTTCTGTAGATGGTTATTGAATTATCAGCATTATTTGAAACAATTATTTCGGGCTTTCCATCCCCATCTAAATCACCTTGGGCAGAACCACGTGGATTTGTTCCAGTCACTAAATCCTGTCTTGCAGCAAAATCGCCAGCTGTAAGATCAACTTTTGATGGTGAAAAAACTGGGTTAAAAAAAGATCCGCTTCGACCAGATAATGAAACAGCCGTATTTAAAACTGATATTGGACCATAATTTGCACCAAATGGCACAGTTACAGTCAAACTAGAGGAAGTAGCAGCTGTTACTACTGCTTTTGTATTACCCAAAAAAACAATATTATTAGCTACTATAGGGCTGAAGTTGCTGCCATTAATGACAATTTCATCTCCCGGTTTGCCACTTAATGGACTAAAATTTGAAATTATTGGTACCTGGGCACTGGTCAATGACGGGTTAATAAAAAGCAGAATTACAATTAATCTAAATGCGGGGAATTTTCTAATAGCCTTTCCTGGCAAATTAAATATTAAATAAATTCTTAATATATTAATTATTAAAGTCAGAAAATCGGGTAAACTCATTATATGCTGTTTTAAGGGCAATAGGCGGTTAATGCTAGTATATTGAGCACCCGAATTAATATAATCCGTGTATAACCAACTAAAAAAGACCGTTTCAAAAACGTTGCAATTTTAGAACTCTTATTTCGTATTAATTTTCAAAGTTTTACACATTTAAATTTCAATGGTGTAAGTTGTACAACTACCGTATTTTATTTTCAAAATCTCTTTTAAAAAGACAGATTCAGGTATCTAAACCTACAAATACATGTTGAGAATATTATTTATTGGTACGTATAATTAACCCTCAACATTCTCACATTTCAGATTATTACTATACTTTTTTAAATGCATACTTCGGCTCTCTTCCAAAGGTGAATCTAATTAGCCATAAAAGAATGTAAATGAATCTTTAGTTTAAAAATCCTGCAAATGATAGTAAAATCATTCAGAAATCACTTTAAAACAAATCGTCTAATAACCCTAAAATCATATTGAATTTGTCGCATAAAAAAGAGCACCTAATCCAGATGCTCTCTCGTCGGGTGGACTGGATTCGAACCAGCGACCTCTTGCACCCCATGCAAATGCGCTACCGGGCTGCGCCACCACCCGTACCTCACCTATTGCTAGGTAAATTGGGGTGCAAATATAGCAGTCAGAAACTAAAAAATCGGCTATATTGCACAAAATATTTGAACCCATTCCATGAAGTTTTTCATTAGGCAGGCCACCATTATTGACCCCTCTAGTTCGTTCCATTTACAAACTATTGACCTGCGAATTACCAATGGTATCATCTCTGAAATGGGTGATGCTTTATCTCCTTCACCCGACGAAGAACAGATTGAATTCCCTGAGTTGATGATTTCACCTTCATGGGTAGATACACTAGCCGATTACGCAGAACCAGGCGAAGAACATCGAGAAACATTATGCTCTGGTTCCGAAGCAGCCATTACTGGTGGATTTGGTCATGTGTTTTTAGTGCCTAACACCACCCCTGTGGTTGACCAAAAAACACAGGTGAGTTATATCGTAAATGCATCTAAACAATTACCGATTCAGTTGTATCCTTTGGGAGCTATTTCGCAAGGCACAGAAGGCAAAACATTGGCTGAAATGTATGATATGCACCATGCTGGGGCAGTGGCTTTTTCGGATGGTATTCATCCAGTTCAATCGCCTGGCTTGTTTTCTAAGGCTTTGCAATATGTGAAGGCTTTCAAAGGAGTAGTAGTTCAAATTCCCATCACCAAAAGCTTATCAGAACATGGACTGATGCATGAAGGCGTAGTTTCTACACAAATGGGATTGCCAGGTATTGCGGCTATTGCTGAAGACTTAATAGTAGCCCGCGATTTGGAACTGCTGGCTTATACCAATTCGAGGTTGCATATTGCAGGTATTAGTACCTCTACTTCGGTTGAGCGTATTCGTGCTGCTAAAAAAGCGGGTTTGCATGTCACTTGCTCTGTCGCTCCTTACCACCTCTACTATATCGACGCTGATTTAGATGGTTATAATTCTTCACTTAAGGTTAATCCGCCTCTAAGAACTGCATCTGATAGAGCTGCATTGCAAGAAGCTGTGTTAGACGGCACCATAGATTGTATAGCTAGTTTTCATATTCCACAACATTGGGACGCAAAAACCTGCGAATTTGAATATGCAGCCTGGGGTATGGCTATTCAAGAGTTGTGCTTCCAAACTGTAATAAGCTCAATTCCTACTATTACTGCTGAAAAATTGGTACAAATTTTTTCTTTGAATCCGCGTAAGATTTTCGGTCTTGCAGATACTCATATTCATGTAGGACAAAAAGCTGATCTTACTTTGTTCTCTTTTGCGGGAAATACCCAAATCAACTCTAGTACGCAAAAGAGCAAAGGTGTCAATAATCCCTTATTAAATATTGAATTAAAGGGAACTGTCTTACCTAATCTTCGCTCATTAAATACACACATATGGAAAACAAAGTAACCCCCGCTTGGCAAAAAGGATTGATCCTTAGCCTTATTATCATTGTAATTGGAGCTGGATTGCACTTAAGCGGCATGTCGCAAAATACCTATGCACAATGGTCGCAGAATATTTTATTTTTTGCAGGTATTATTTGGGCTTGTATTGATTATGCAAAGCAAAAGCAAGGTGAAGTCACTTTTGGTAATGTTTTCGGATTTGGCTTCAAGGTTACTGCTGCAGTAGCCGCTATTGTGGCGGTGTATAGTATTTTAGCTGTTACTACCATTTTCCCTGAAATGAAAGACCAAGCTATTGAAGCTGCACGCAAATCAATGGAGGATAACCCAAAATTGAATGAAGAGCAAATTGATCAGGCATTGCAAATGACTTCTAAAATGTTTGTTCCATTCATGATTGGTGGGGTATTATTAGGATTTGCACTAATTGGTGCTATTGCATCATTAGTAGGCGCTGCATTTGCTAAGAAAAATCCAAACCCAACTCCTTTTAACCAATAAGCATTCATGGATTTATCCATAGTCATACCCTTATTTAACGAAGATGAATCACTACCCGAGTTGTCCGCCTGGATTGCTCGGGTAGTTGATCCTTTAGGCTGGCAGTACGAAGTGGTTTTTGTAGATGATGGTAGCACCGATGATAGCTGGGCAACCATTCAATCTATTTGTACAAATCATCCTTCTTGGAAAGGCATTCGTTTTCAAAGAAATTATGGCAAATCGGCCGCTCTGCATGTTGGATTTAAAGCCGTTAGTGGACATGTAGTGATTACCATGGATGCCGATATGCAAGACTCGCCCGATGAAATTCCATCACTCTATAAAATGATTACAGAAGATGGTTATGATCTGGTGAGTGGATGGAAGAAAGTTCGTTACGATAATACGCTTTCAAAAAATATTCCTTCTAAATTATTCAATGCTGCTGCACGACAAGTAAGCGGTATTTATTTGCATGACTTTAATTGTGGCTTAAAAGCATACAAGAAAAAAGTTGTGAAGAGCATTGAAGTGTTTGGTGAAATGCACCGCTATATTCCAGTCATTGCTAAATGGGCTGGATTTAAAAAGATTGGAGAAAAAGTAGTTGAACATAGAGCACGAAAATATGGTGTTACCAAATTTGGCTGGAATAGGTTCATTAATGGCTTCCTAGATTTACTTACCATTACTTTCATCAGCAAGTTTGGAAGAAGTCCTATGCACTTGTTTGGTTTGTATGGAACACTTTGTTTTTTAATGGGATTAGGTATCAGTATTTACCTCATTATTGCTAAGCTTACTTCTCCTGAATTCAGCTTAACCAATAAACCTGGATTTTACTTAGCCATGTTAGCGATGGTTTTAGGCTTGCAATTATTCCTTGCAGGATTCGTGGGCGAAATGATTGTACGGAACGCTTCAGAGAGAAATGCTTATTTAATAGAAGACACAATCAACTGATATGGCAAACGGTGAAAAGGTGTTTATCATTGGGCCTGCTCATCCTTTGCGTGGTGGATTGGCATCTTTTAATGAAAGATTAGCAAGAGCATTCCAACAGCAAGGCGCAAACGTTACTATTTATACTTTCTCATTACAATATCCCAACTTTCTTTTTCCTGGTACAACGCAGTACTCCTCAGAACCAGCACCAACAGATTTATCCATTCGTGTGCTTATCAATTCTGTGAATCCTTTCAATTGGATAAAAGTAGGATGGATTATGCGTCAAGAGCAACCAGATATTGTAGTGGTACGCTATTGGCTTCCTTTTATGGGGCCTGCTTTAGGAACTATCCTACGCATTCTTCGTTCTAATAAAAAAACGCGCATAGTTACTATTGCAGACAATGTAATACCGCATGAAAAACGCATAGGTGATACCATTTTCACAAAATATTTCCTGCAACCCGTGCATGCTTTCGTAACCATGAGCAATAAAGTAATGCATGACCTTCGCAGCTTCACACAAAAACCTGCACAACAAGTGGTACATCCACTATATGATAATTTTGGAGAAGCTGTTTCTGTAGAAACTGCTCGCGAGCATTTGAAACTGCCTGTACAAGCTAAAATTGTTTTGTTCTTTGGGTTTATTCGTGCTTACAAAGGATTGGATCTTTTGTTGGAAGCAACAGCCTTGTTAAAGAAATCATCAGCTGAACCTATTTATGTATTGGTAGCTGGTGAATTTTACGAAGACCGAACAAAGTATGATGAGTTAATTCATACATTGGGTATACAAGACCGCCTTTTTTTGAGAACAGAATTTATCGCTGATAGCGAGGTGAAATTTTACCTGAGCGCAGCCGATTTTGTTATTCAGCCTTATAAACATGCCACTCAAAGTGGCGTTACCCCACTCTCCTATCATTTTGAGAAACCCATGCTGGTCACCAACGTAGGCGGATTACCCGATTTGGTACCTCACCAAAAAGTAGGTTGGGTTGTAGAACCCAATGCGCTCGCAATCGCCAATGGTATTGAATCACTCTATCAATTAGGAGTTGCCCATTTTTTGCCGCATCTTCGTCATGAAAAAAAGAAATACAGCTGGGAGGTATTGGCAAATACAATCCGGCAATTGGCAAGTCAATAACATATGATTTATAGAAGTAAAGCACCTTTGCGAATTGGATTAGCTGGCGGAGGAACAGATGTGAGTCCGTATAGCGATACATATGGTGGCGCAATTTTAAACACCACCATTTCACATTTTGCTTATGCAAGTTTACAACCCTTACAAGATAACGTCATTCAGCTTATTTCTATTGATCAACATTGTGAAGAGAGATATGAGTGGACTAATCATATTCCCGTTTCTGGTAAAACAGCTTTACTACAAGGAGTGTATAATAGAATTCAACGTGATTATGGACTACCCTTAACAGGCTTCACCTTAACTACCTATTGTGACGCTCCTGCTGGAAGCGGACTTGGAACCTCTTCTACTATGGTGGTAGCCATTTTGGGTGCTTTTGTTGAAATGTTGAAGCTGCCTCTTGGCGATTATGATATTGCGCATTATGCGTACGAAATTGAAAGACAAGATTTGCAATTAGCTGGTGGAAAGCAAGATCAGTATGCTGCCACTTTTGGCGGTGTTAATTTCATGGAATTTTATGGTAATGATCAAGTCATTGTGAATCCTTTACGTATTCGTCAAGAATATATCCACGAATTAGAAAATAACTTGGTTTTATATTTCACAAAAACCAGTCGCGCTTCTGCTGCTATCATTGAAGAACAACAAAGCAATGTAAAAAATAGCATTGAATCTAGTGTTGAAGCAATGCACCAACTGAAAGAGCAATCGAGGATGATGAAAGAAGCTTTATTAAAGGGAAGATTGCATGAAATTGGAGAGATTTTAGACTATGGCTTTCAGCAGAAAAAAAAGATGGCAAGTCAAATTACCAACTCTTTTTTAGAAGAAACCTATGAAGCTGCTAAAAAAGCAGGTGCTACTGGCGGTAAAATTAGTGGTGCAGGCGGAGGTGGTTTCATGATTTTTTATTGTCCCGATAATACTCGTTATCAAGTAATTGAAACTTTGCAACGATTAGGAGGTGAAGTAAAACCCTATCAAATTACACAACACGGCCTAACTACTTGGACAACCCCTTAACTTTGCAGGATGAAAGATCGAATACAATATCTTGTTCAATCATCCATAAATGTAAAATCTAAGGTTGTAGCAGATGAGCATATTCTATCTCAAGTAGATCAAATTGTGCAATTATTGGAAAACTGCTTTCAATCAGGCAAACGAGTTTGGTTTTGCGGAAATGGAGGAAGCGCAGCTGATGCACAACATTTAGCAGCAGAATTTTCTGGTAGATTTTATAAAAATAGAAAAGCACTTCCAGCTGAGGCTTTACATTGTAATACTTCATATTTAACAGCTGTTGCCAATGATTATAGTTTCAATCAAATTTATGCACGCTTAGTAGATGGTATTTGTGAAGCAGGTGATGTTTTACTAGCTTTTAGCACATCTGGTAATTCTACCAATATCATTGAAGCTTTGGAGGTTGCTCGCGATAAAGGTGTGCACGCAATTGGATTTACAGGAAGTGCAGGTGGCAAAATGAATGAGTGCTGCGATATCTTAGTAAAAGTACCTTCGTCTGATACTCCAAGGATACAAGAAGTTCATATGTTATTAGGTCATATAATTTGTGAGCTAACAGAAAACCTTTTATTCCCAGAATAATGCAAGAAGTCATCATACTAGCTGGAGGATTGGGCACAAGACTGAAATCTGCTGTTCCAACTTTACCCAAATGCATGGCTCCAATAAATGGATTGCCATTCTTGCATTATGTGATGACTTACTTACAAACCCAGAAAATTGACCGATTTGTATTCTCACTCGGTTATATGTCGCAAATAATTGAAGACTGGGTGCTAGAACATTTTGCACATGTAAATATTGCATTCTCAGTTGAAGAAGCTCCACTTGGCACAGGCGGTGGCGTTCAAGCTGCACTTGAATACTGTAACCAAGATCATGTATGGGTAGTAAATGGAGACACCTTGTTTACTGCAGATTTACAAGCTCAATTCAATTTTCATTTACAAAGCCAATCGTGCTGTACACTCGCATTAAAGTCAATGCAGAACTTTGATCGCTATGGAGTGGTTAAACAAGACGCTGAAGGACGCATTCTTAGCTTTGAAGAGAAAAAAGCTTATGAAAAAGGGCTTATCAATGGAGGTGTTTATCTTCTCAATAAAAAAGGATACTTCAGACTGCAATTACCAAAGGCACACAGTTTTGAAAATGATTATCTAAACCAAGTGGTTCATGGAGGAAAACTATTTGGCATTTCACATGATGCCTATTTTATAGATATTGGCATTCCCTCAGATTACGAAAAAGCACAACATGAATTACCCCAATTGGGACTTATCAAAGATTGATAATAGCTGGACTTTATTTTTGGATCGTGATGGAGTCATAAATTATGAGAAAAAAGATGACTATATCCGCAATAAAAATGAGTTTAGGTTTTACGAAGGCGTACCAGAAGCAATAGGTAGCTTAAGCGCGGTATTTGGTAAAGTTTTCATAGTTACCAATCAGCGTGGTATTGGCAAAGGCTGGATGACTGAAGATGATTTAATAGGTATTCATCAATATATGTGTCAAGAAATTCAATTTCTTGGCGGAAGAATTGATCAGATTTATTATTGTACCGCTATCAGCAATGATGATCCTTGCAGAAAGCCCAATCCGGGTATGGCTTTCCAAGCCAAAAAGGATTTCCCATCGATAGATTTTTCAAAAAGTATTATGGTAGGAAACAAACCCAGCGATATGCGCTTTGGTAGAAACGCTGGTATGCACACCGTATATGTGGCTACTACACATCCAGATACACCCTTTCCTCACCCTGATATTGATGGCAGGTGGAATAGCCTTCCCGAATTTGCTAAAGCTTTAATGAAAAGCTAAAGCATGCATACAGATGTCTGTTTTCATTTAATTTCGTAAGAATGAAACAAATATTGTTTGTTTGGATATGCGCTTGTTGTACCATTGGTTCAGTGCAAGCTCAACTTCAAAAAGACCAAAAAAAGTTCTTGAAAGAACAAGAATTACTGCTGCGCAATTATGCAGATTCTATCATCAACCATCCAGAGGGTCCTGGAAGATTTTATTTTGACAGTCTTTTTACAAGATCACTCGTTCAAGCGCTGCGCACTCCTTACTCATTTGAGTTTCCTTTCGATTCAGTCATTTTTGTTTCAAGGTTGTATGCACCAGACAGCAGCTTTCGAATCTTCTCATGGCAGTTGATGCGCGATTTCACCGACTTCAGATACAAAGGTGCCATTCAAATGAAAACACCCGATGGTAGTTTGAAATTGATTCCACTTTATGATAATCGTGCCTTTACAAGTAATCCGGTGGATTCAATTAGAGGCCCAAGGGAATGGATTGGTGCACTGTATTATGATATCATCATGACTATTCATAACAATAAAAAATACTATACTCTCTTTGGTTTTGAAGAACACGATGCAAGAACTAGGCACAAGTGGATGGAAGTAATGACCATTGAAAATGGACAAGTGCAATTTGGTGGTCGGTTTTTTAATTACCCAGAAGAACCCATCAAGCCAGCTCAACCTGCTTACAGATTTTATATTGGATACAAAAAAGAAGCAACAGCTTCAATGCGCTACAACAAAGACTTAAACATGGTTTTATTTGATCACCTAATTAGTGAGAGCAATGAACCACAAATCAAATACACCCTAATTCCTGATGGTGACTATGAGGGGTTTGTATGGCGACAAGGGAAATGGAATTATGTTAGAAAGCCTTTCACGTTTAAGCTCCAAGATGGAGAAGCTCCTACCCCTGCTCCATTATTTAAAACACCCAAAGACGAAAAGAAAAAGCAAGAAGAAGTTAATAAAAAAACCGGTGGATCTTAATCACCGGTTTTCTTTTTTTATAAGAAAAAATTTCTAATCATCTAGTTTCAAAACAGCCAAGAAAGCTTCTTGAGGCACTTCTACACTTCCAATCTGACGCATTCTCTTCTTACCCTCTTTCTGCTTTTCAAGTAGCTTTCTCTTACGGCTAATATCACCACCATAACATTTGGCGGTTACATCTTTTCTCATTGCACTAATGTTTTCCCGTGCAATAATTTTAGCACCAATTGCAGCTTGAATAGAAATTTGAAATTGTTGACGTGTTAAAAGTTCCTTTAGTTTCTCACAAAGCTTTCTTCCAAAATCTTGAGCCCGGCTGCGATGAATCAACGCACTTAAAGCATCCACCTTTTCACTATTCAAGAGAATATCCATCTTCACAATATCTGCCTCACGATAACCAATTGGCGTATAATCGAATGATGCATAGCCTCGTGTTTGGCTCTTTAACTTATCGTAGAAGTCAAATACAATCTCAGTCAATGGCATTTCAAATACCAACTCAACACGATTTGCAGTGAGGTAGGTTTGATTAATAATGATACCACGTTTGCCTAAGCAAAGCGTCATAATATTACCAATATATTCCGATTGCGTAATGATTTGCGCACGAATGAAAGGCTCCTCAATCCTATCCAATTTAGTTGGATCGGGCATTTCTGAAGGATTATTTACAATGATCTCTTCCTCTTTGGTAGTATAAGCTTTGAAACTTACGTTCGGAACAGTGGTAATAACAGTTTGGTTGAATTCACGTTCCAAACGTTCTTGGATAATTTCCATGTGCAGCAGTCCTAAGAACCCACATCTAAAACCAAATCCAAGCGCTTGAGATGTTTCCAATTCAAAAGTTAACGAAGCGTCATTCAATTGAAGCTTCTCCATACAGTCGCGCAATTCTTCAAATTCATCTGTATTCACTGGGAAAATACCAGCAAATACCATTGGTTTCACTTCTTCAAACCCTTTGATTGCTTCTGCGGAACTACCAGCAGAAGTGATGGTATCTCCAACTTTTACTTCCTTAGCATTTTTTATACCTGTTATAATATAACCCACATCGCCACAATGCACTTCTTGTCGCGCTTCCATGCCCAACTTTAGAATGCCAACTTCATCAGCTCCGTAAGTTGTACCTGTTGCTATGAATTTAATTTGTTCACCTTTTTTGATAGACCCATTTAAGATTCTATAGTACACAATAATTCCTCTGAAACTATTGAACACTGAATCAAAAATCAGTGCTTGAAGCGGAGCTGTTGGATTTCCTTTAGGAGCAGGTATTCTTTCAACAATAGCTTGTAAAATTTCTTCAATACCAATGCCTGTCTTTCCACTTGCAAGCAAAATCTCCTCTGGCTTACAGCCTATCAATTCCACAATTTGATCGGTTACTTCTGGAATCATGGCTCCATCCATATCAATTTTATTGATAACTGGAATAATTTCAAGGTCATTATCTAAGGCCAAATAGAGGTTGCTAATTGTTTGAGCCTGAATTCCTTGTGCTGCGTCTACCAATAACAAAGCACCTTCACAAGCAGCCAGCGCCCGGCTTACTTCGTAACTAAAATCAACGTGCCCAGGAGTATCAATTAAATTCAGTGTGTAATCTTCACCCTTGTATTTGTAATTAATTTGAATAGCATGGCTTTTGATGGTAATCCCCTTTTCGCGTTCCAAGTCCATGTCATCTAGCACTTGGTTCATCATATCGCGCGCACCAATAGTTTTGGTATGCTCCAATAGTCTATCGGCCAATGTACTCTTTCCGTGGTCAATATGTGCAATAATGCAAAAATTCCTGATATGCTTCATAAATTCAAAAACAAATGTGGGCAAAGATAAGTTCAGTAACCGACTATTCTCGGAAAACTTGCCCCCATAGGTAGATGGCGCTATTCCTTACTTTTGCACCATGCAATTTGATACCAAGGTTGGAACAGATATTGAAGAAGCGGCTTTTTGGCTGAAAAAAGGGGAAGTTGTGGGTATTCCAACAGAAACCGTTTATGGGCTAGCAGCTAATGGATTGAGCGCTGATGCTGTTGCTAAGATTTATAGTATCAAAAACCGTCCTAGTTTTAATCCGCTTATACTTCATGTGGCTGATGAAAATAGATTGCATGATTTAATTATGCAGAATGAGATGGCAAAAACACTTATACATAGTTGTATGCCAGGGCCGCTCACTTTGGTTTTGCCAAGAAAATCTATAGTTCCAGATATTGTTACAGCAGGCTTAGATACAGTTGGTGTACGTATGCCTAATCATGAAACAACCCGAACATTATTAAAAAAACTAGATTTCCCATTAGCCGCACCTAGTGCAAATCCTTCGGGTTATGTAAGTCCAACCATGGCCGAACATGTTGCTGAAAACTTAGCAGGTAAAATTCCCTATGTATTAGATGGAGGTACATGCACTGTTGGAATAGAATCAACCATCATTGGATTTGAAAATGAACAACCAGTATGTTATAGACATGGAGGCTTAGCTATTGAAGTGTTAGAAAAATTGATTCATCAGTCAATCCATGAACATATTCAACCCGATGTACTACATAGCCCTGGTCAAATGAAAAGTCATTATGCTACCACAACCCCATTATTCATTATTCAAAATGAGAAGGATATTAAACAATGGGATGGCATGCATATTGGATGTTTGGTATTTAATCAATTTTTAGCGGAAGTGCCTAAAGAAAATCAATGGATGCTTGCGTCCGATGGCGATTTGCATACAGCAGCTAAACATCTATTTCAAGCTATGCGTGAAATGGATGCAAGGGGGTATGATGTAATTCTTGCATTAGGAGTTGAAAACAATGGAATAGGCTACGCGATTAACGATAGGTTACACCGTGCGCAACATCATCTCAAAAATGATTAATCTTTCTTTTCAATTTTCGCTGAGCCGAACTCCTTAATGAGCCCTTCCTCACTCCATCCTTCATCGGCACCATGTAAAGACTCATTATGCATATCACTTTGAATTAATGACTCTAACTCTTCTATATACTTTTTTGCTGTGCTAATATATTCAGAGCTGTTAAGTTTAAGAGATGATAAATATTTGAGGTATTTTTCATCATGCTCAAAAAATGTTCTTGCAGCTCTTTTAGCAGCATATTTTCTAAATCCGAGGAAATGCATGGCATCAACACCCATTCGTAATGAAGCGTCAAGTGTTTCTCTATAAATATTCATAATTCCAGCATTCATTAAATCGTATGCATCTACCCTATTCGTTGCCCTTGCTAAGATTCTTAAATTTGGAAAATGCTTTTTTACAACTTCAACAATTTCCATTCTTTTTTCAGGACTATCCAATGCAATAATGATCAGCTTGGCCTTTTCTGCACCAGCTGCTTTAAGTAAGTCTGCCCTACTTGCATCACCGTAATACACTTTAAAACCCATCTTTCGCAATAAATCCACCCGATCGCTATCAATATCCAAAAAAGTAGTACCTACACCGTGAGCTTTTAAAAATCTTCCAACTGTATTTCCAAAATGCCCGAATCCTGCAACTATCACTGGATTGCTTTCATCAATATGATCATGTTCTTTTTCTTCAACCACCATTTTAGTCCCTATTCTAGGCTGAACAAACTTTTCGTGAATTAAAAACATAATTGGCGCCAATGCCATACTGATAGCTGTAACAGCAATTAAAATATCAACAGTGCCTTGATCAAGAATGCCGTTCTTATTTGAAAAAGTGAAAAGTACAAAACCAAATTCACCCATTTGACTCAACGATACTGCAAACAACATGTTCTGATCTGTTTTCAATTTGAAAACCTTACCTATCACCCATAAAACAAGACTCTTCAATGCAATCAATCCAGCTACAATACCAAGAATTAAAACAGGTTTTTGAAGCAATAAATTGAAATCAATTGACGCCCCAACAGCAATAAAAAAGAGTCCAAGTAAAAGTCCTTTAAATGGTTCAATATCACTTTCCAATTCGTGTCTATATTCACTGTTAGCTAAAACAACACCTGCTAAGAATGTTCCTAAAGCAGGGCTAAGTCCAACCAGCGACATCAATACAGAGATGGCAATAACCACTAACAAAGCAACCGCTGTAAATAGCTCACGAATGCGCGAAGAGGCAACCAATCGGAATATAGGTGGAATGATGTAACGACCTGCAAGAATAACTGATACAATCGCAGCTACAACAATAGCAGTTTGCGCCCATGCGCTTAAGTTTTCAATCAAATTAGTGCTATGCGCTTCCGGATCAACGTCAACAGGCAGCGTTGCTAACAATGGAAACAATGCCAACATCGGGATTACAGCAATATCTTGAAACAACAACACAGAAAATGCACTTTGTCCTGCTGATGTTTTCATAAGTCCTTTTTCTTGCAGGGTCTGCAACACAATAGCCGTTGATGAAAGTGCCAATGTAAATCCAATTGCAAAACTTTCTTGCCAACTAAAATTGAATTGCATCGTAACCAAAGCAATGAACAATCCTGTCACCATTACTTGTACACCACCCATTCCTAAGATTGCTTTTCGCATTCTCCATAACAAGGAAGGCTCTAATTCTAATCCAATTACAAACAGCATCATCACCACCCCAAATTCTGCGAAATGCATAATATCATGGGTATTGTCGCCAATAAAACCAAATAAAGCTGGTCCAATTACTATACCAGCAATAAGATAACCTAATACACTGCCTAGGCCCCATTTCTTAGCCAGAGGAACTAAAAGCACCGCGGCTGATAAAAAAATAAAAGCTTGAAATAATATTGACTTTTCCATATCTAATCTTTTAACGCTTGCGGAATTGGGTTTAAATCGTTTAGATAATCAACTTGAGCGAGCTCTTGCTGACTAAGTAAACCATGATGAAATGCCAGTAATAATCCTTCATACTGTAATGCAGCCTGCTTCATTTCGTGCAATTCCATTTTGTGCGTTCCATGAATCACAAATGGTGGCAAATAATTCATTTTACATAAAAGAGCTGTTTGCTCAAAAGGTCTTAGAAATTCATGAACGGTGTACCTGTTTCTTCCTGTTGCTGAGTATACTTCTCTAGGTCCACCAGCAGAAATAACAGATAAAAGCTGCTTTCCTTGTAAAGCATTTCCATCCTTTCCATATGCCCATCCATGTTCAAGTACTAAATCCATCCATTGCTTAATCATTGCAGGTGCACTATACCAATAAAAAGGATGCTGAAATACAATAATATCATGCTCCAATAATAATTGCTGCTCTTTAGATACATTGATGTCAAGCTCTGGGTATTCTTCATATAAGTCATGAAAAGTTACACCGGCAAGATGTTTCACTTTCTTAACCAATTCACGATGCACCCTAGATTTCTCAAAGGCTGGATGTGCAAATAAAACAAGAATGCGCGATCTCATATTCGTAATGATACAAAAAAAATGTGGATCAACCTATATGCAAAGAAAAATGGAATTTATAGCCAAAATTTAACAGGAAATACCTCGCAAAAATTTCGTTTAGATTCCTGATGAACAAAAGTTGCCAAAGCAACTTCACCGGCCCATTGCTCCAACTGAATAAACAAAACCCTATCTTCAAATCGAATATGTTCTTTTAAAGAAACAACAAAAAGTTCAATAGCCTCATAACTTGGTTGATGCTGAATATCTTCAATCATTTTCTTTAGTTGCACATGATCGTGTAACATTTTTTCAATACCTGCTTTCAATTCTGGATGATCAAGAAGTGGCATTGCGGCATTTTCTTCTATAAAAAAGTGCGGAACGAGAACGGAATGAAAAAACTGTGTGCTAAAATCCTGCAACTGATGAAGTGGGGCTTTTTTCTTATATCCCTTTTCTAACAACAATGCAGCCATGAGTCCTTCGTGATGATCACGGGCTAATGGCTGCAAAGAAACATGTCGCTTGATAGGCATTATGAGAGTGACTGAATAATTTGAATGAATTCATCTGCATTCAAAGATGCACCCCCAACTAGACCACCATCTACATCAGGTTGAGAAAATAATCCGATAGAATTGCTTCCTTTTACACTCCCACCATAAAGTATAGATATTTCATTAGCCAATTCTTGCCCATACTGTTTTGCTAATTCAGCTCGTATAAATGCGTGCATTTCTTGTGCTTGTTCATCAGATGCTGTTCTGCCTGTACCAATAGCCCATATAGGTTCGTAAGCTATTACAACCTGCATTAATTGCTCGGGTGACAGATGATACAAGGATTCTTTTAATTGCTTTGCAACATATTCATTTTGAGTATTTGCCTCGCGTATTGAAAGTGGCTCACCACAACAAAACACAGGTGTAAGTTCGTTCTCTAGTGCAATGTTAACTTTTTGTGCAAGCATTTCATTCGACTCGGAGAAATATTCTCTTCGTTCAGAATGACCAATTAAAACAGCATCTACATTTATTGAAGAAAGCATTAGTGCAGAAACTTCACCCGTAAATGCTCCTTTTGGTTGGTTATAGCAGTTTTGCGCTGCAACCATAAAACCATGTTTTTTTCCTAAATATTCTTTTGCAAGCATTAAATAGGGAAAAGGCACCGATACAATAACTTTATGGTGATTGGGCAGAGTGCTTGAATCAAATTCAGCTAATTTGCTTAATAAGCTTTTTGCTTCTTCTAATGTGGCATTCATTTTCCAGTTCGCAGCTGCAATTTGTAAACGCATAAGATTGATTTATAATTTTTGATAAAGATACTTCAGAATATTTTTTTCGTCTTCTGTTAAGGTCTGATTTTTTAATTGTTTCCAATTGTGAATATCGCTGAATGCTTTTTCTAATTGGTATTTTTCTCCTTCTGTTCCCCATGAAAAATCGGGAAAAAATTTTGGTGTGAGTCCTAGTCCAAAGGCATGCGCCGAAATGCCAATCACCGATCCTGTATTGATGGAAGTATTGATAGCGGTTCTGCTATAATTTCCCATGACTACCCCACATTTATTTCCAACGGTCTCATACTTTTGTAAAGCATTTACCCACATCTGAATCATTCCAGCAGTATTTTTTAAATTACTGTTACTTGTTCCAGCACCAAAATTGCACCACTCCCCTACATAACTATCTCCTAAATAACCATCATGAGCTTTGTTGGAGTAGCCTTGTAATATAGAATTTTTCACTTCACCTCCTAAACTACACCAGGGTCCTGTTGTTGTGGCTCCATAAACAACCGTTCTCATTTTTACTACTGAATGATCACCTAAAGCAAAGGGCCCTCTAATACATGCTCCTTCCCAAATTTCAGCGTTGGCACCAATGTAAACAGGCCCTTTTTTAACATTGATGATTGCATGTTCAATAACTGCACCTGGAGAAATATGAATTTGATTGGGTGATCCAATTAAAGTAACATGCTTAGGGGGTTCTTCAGAAACCATTTCTTGCTTCACCCAATGAAACTGCATTCTTAATACCGCATCGTTCTGTTGGAAAGTTTGCCAAGGTCTGAGTAAGAGTCTTGCGTTTTGTAAATCGGCGCATTGATTAATTGCAATGTTTTCAATTTGAAAATCATCTTCAGCACAAAAAGCCAATACTGTTTCTCCAAAGCGTAGCCCTTTTCCAACTTGCAAACTGCGCACCATATCTGCATGTTCTGGCTCAGGCATCCAATTAGCCCTAATATAAACACAAGCTCCATTAGAACGTTGGTGATCTTCCACATGAAGAAAAGCACGTTTCTTTATTGCAACTTCTTCACCAAGTAAATGGTTCCACCATTCTTTAAAAGAAAAAATTCCCCAGCGAATAGATGCAACAGCATCTGTAGCTGCAAGCGGGTAAAGTAAGTTTGACTCAGGTGGATCAAATAAGATATAGGTCATGCTATAAAAATACTAGGTTTAATTGGATTAGGCTTTTATGGAGGCCATTTGATACGTAAGTCGTAAGACCTTCCATAAATTTTTCCAAAGTTCCATATCAATAATTAATTCTTTTCTGTTGTAAGTAGACCAGGATTGCAATGTTTGATCTCTTTTTTCAAGTGCTTCAAACTGGTCTAAGGCAATTTTTCCAAATGCGGCAATACACATTAAATGAATGCAGCAGATTTCTTTTTGACTACTTGGAAATGAAATTTGAAGAATGAGCGACCTAATTTCCTCAGTCCACTGGTTGTGTAACAGTCGCACATCCGCAACTTGTTTCATGCATATTGGTAAAGTATACATACCCTCTCTACTGTCTTTAAAAACATCATATAAGTCGTTTGTCAATTGAATCAAAGCACCTAATCGAAACCATAGTTTTCTGATTTCTGTACTAGATGAACCGTCTAAATAAAAAGCACATAATTCAACCGAAAACCCTCCTTTTCTTTCAGTAATACTGATCAATTCATCCCAACCAATAGTTGCATCCATTTGGCGTAAAGAATCTTGTTGCGCATGAAATACTTGGTAAGCAACTTCCATATAAGATTCTTGATCATCAACCCTTTTTAAGAGCCACTGATGGGCGTATTGAAAAACAGTTTCATCAAAATTATGAGGGGTATAAGTTTCTGGTGAAAATGAAAGGTCTCTTAACTGTTCTATTGTAAGCGATTTACGATCCCAGAAATTATCAAACAAGGAACTGCAAATGAAATAATGCAAAAAACGTTCCTCTTCAGTAAACGTTGTATTTACACCTCTTAATGACGCAAACGCATCGCATACAGCAGGAATATAAATGGCTTGGCTATTGTAAATCTTGTAGTATGTGGCACGATCAAATTGCCCTTTCCAATTATTTTCAATTTCTTTCAAACGCATTTGAGATCGCTTGGATACGCGCTTTCTTCTTATGAGAATTTTAGCGGAAATAAATAAAATACGAACAGTAAATCTAATTGAATACAGCATCTAGGCAGCAAAATACAAAAGAAGGGTGATAGGAGTTACATGAGTTCTCCTCCTATTGCTGTAACTTGCGCTCCTAAAATTCGCTTTATGAATATTGGCACTTTTAATTATCCATTACCGGCCAATGAGCCTGTATTATCTTATGCACCAGGATCTCCAGAGAAAATAGCTCTTAAAAAAACACTTGCTGAGCTTAAAAAAAAGCCTATTGAAATACCCATGTATATTGGTAATAAAAAGGTTAAATCTGGTAAAAAAGTTGCAATTCACCCTCCACATGAAAAGAAACACATTTTAGGATATTTTCATGCAGGCGATGAAAAGCATATGGTGCAAGCTATAGATGCAGCTTTAAAAGCCAAAGAAGCTTGGGCGGCTATGCCTTGGGAGGAAAGAGCTGGTATCTTTTTAAAAGCGGCTGATTTAATTGCAACTAAGTATAGATTTCATATGAATGGCACCACCATGTTGGGCCAAAGTAAAAATGCTTATCAGGCTGAAATTGATAGCGCTTGTGAAATTATTGATTTTCTTCGTTTTAATGTTCATTTCTTAAGTGAAATTTATCGCCAACAACCGGTTTCTAGTCCGGGTATGCATAACCGCATGGAATGGCGTCCCTTAGAGGGATTTGTATTGGCTGTTACGCCTTTCAACTTTACAGCAATTGGAGGCAATCTGCCTACCTCTGCTGCTATGTGCGGAAATGTAGTAGTTTGGAAGCCGGCAAATACGCAAATTTATTCTGCTCAAATGTTCATGCGTATTTTACAAGAAGCAGGTTTGCCAGATGGGGTTATTAATTTAGTATATGTTGATGGTCCAACTGTGGGCAAGGAATGTTTTAGTCACCGCGATTTTGCTGGAGTGCATTTCACTGGATCTACAGGTGTATTCAATCACATGTGGAAGACTATTGGTGAAAATATGAAGTTGTACAAAAGCTATCCAAGAATTGTTGGTGAAACAGGTGGAAAGGATTTTGTGATGGTTCACCCATCGGCTGACGTAGATACAGTTGTGACTGCTTTAGCAAGGGGTGCCTTTGAATTTCAAGGTCAAAAATGTTCTGCTGCTTCAAGGGCTTATTTACCTTCAAATATTGCTGACGCGGTAAAGACAAAATTAGTTGCAGCTATTGCTTCTATGAAAATGGGTACTGTTGAAGATTTCACCAATTTCATTAACGCTGTTATTGATGAAAAGGCATTTAAGAGTATCACTTCATATATTGAAACTGCTAAAAAAGATAAAAAGGCAAAAATACTCGCAGGTGGACAATACAGTTCGGCTGAGGGTTATTTCATTCAGCCTACTTTGATTGAAGCAAAGGATCCCAAATTTGTTACTATGTGCGAAGAGATCTTTGGGCCTGTACTAACCATTTATGTGTATGATGAAAACAAGTTTGAACAAACATTAGATTTAGTGGATCAAACATCACCTTATGCTTTAACTGGTTCAATCATTGCGCAAGATCGTCAGGCAATTGCTTTAGCAACAAGAAAATTACAGCATGCTGCAGGTAATTTCTATATCAACGATAAGCCAACAGGTGCAGTTGTAGGACAGCAACCATTTGGTGGTGCAAGGGCTAGCGGAACTAACGATAAAGCTGGTTCTATGTTAAACTTGTATAGATGGTTAAGTGCAAGAACAATTAAAGAAACTTTTAATCCACCTACTCATTACCAATATCCATTTATGCAAGAGGCATAATCGTTCTTATATACTTAAATTAGAAAGTCCCGATAGAAATCGGGACTTTTTTTCGACACACACAAACTGCATGAAATGAATCATGCATGAAAACTTACTTAGGTAATACCACTGTGTCAATTACGTGAATTACTCCATTACCAGCTTTTAAATCAGTTGCTACAACTGTAGATACTCCACCATTTTCGTCTGTCAAAATCACTTTACCATCTTTCAAAGATGCAGTTAGGCTACCACCACTTACTGTCTTTACAACTGCTTTTCCGTTTCCAGATTGAATTGCTTTAACTACTGAAGCAGCATCTAAATTTCCAGCAACAACATGATAAGTTAATACTTTAGCTAAAGCTGCTTTGTTTTCAGGCTTCAATAAAGTTTCAACAGTTCCAGCAGGAAGTTTTGCAAATGCATTATTTACTGGTGCAAAAACAGTAAATGGACCAGCTCCTTGTAAAGTTTCTACTAATCCAGCTGCTTTTACTGCTGCAACCAATGTGCTATGGTCTTTTGAACCCACTGCAATATCAACAACTGTGTTTTGAGCTTGAACAGCTAATGCAAACATGCCCGCAACTAAAGAGAATAAAATCTTTTTCATGGTTTAAATTATTTTTATGTCTAACCAGAATTATGACTATTCAGTTCAACCGTTCATCACATAATCAGTTTTGATAACATAAATTTTTGGAAACGTTCAATCATTCTGCGCATAGCTTCAGAATGTTTAAACAGATTGAAAAAGGGTTCTAGTCTCTTAATAATTTCAATCTCCTATCAAAACAGTTTTGTTGTCTAATTGTATTATTTAAAAACCTTTTATGGCTTATCCGAATATTAAATTAATTGAAGCACTAAGGATTACTGCACAGAGATTAAGAGATGGCGCTCCCTATGCATGGGGGAACCACGGAACTTGTAATTGTGGAAATCTTGTTCAAGTAGTTGCGGGTTTTACGAGAGAAGAGGTGTTGAAGTATGCGCACACAGGCATAGGTGAATGGACAGAGCTTGCCATGGAATATTGCGGAGTTACAAAAGCACCTGCCGACTTACTAATAAGCAAATTGGAAGAAGTGGGACTAACCCCTTCTGATATACATAACCTAGAATATCTGGAAGATCGTGATGTGCTAGATCGTTTGCCAGGCGGATTTAGATGGTTAAGTAGGAATGTGAAAGAGGATGTGATAGTTTATTTTGAAACTTTTGCTCAATATTTGGAAGACCGTCTTCCAGATACGGTCGTAATGCGAATGGACAAATTAATGCAAGAAGCAGCAGCTTTTGCCTCCAATTCGCCCAAAGAAGACAATGCTAGCCCGGTTTTAGTGTGAATGGCCCAATTGTCTGAATGCTAATTATCCACAAAGCCGAAGACCTATCTAAATAAGGTTTTCGGCTTCATTTTTTAGTCGAATTAACACTATATTTGCCCACCAAATTTTTATAAGTGAGTACAAAATTCACCAAAGAAACCTACCTATACTGGTACGAGCTCATGCAATTGATTCGTCAGTTCGAGCTTAAAGCCGAAGAAATGTACAAAATGGCAGGAAAAATCAGGGGATTTTTCCATGCGTATGTTGGACAGGAAGCAATTGCTGCTGGATGTATGACTGCAACTCGTCATGAAGATCCATTTATCACTGCTTACCGCGATCATGGATGGGCTCTAGCAAAAGGAACTTCTGCAAATGCTTGTATGGCAGAATTGTACGGTAAAGCCACCGGTTGTGCTAAAGGAAAGGGCGGTAGTATGCACTTTTTTGACGTGAAAAACCACTTTTATGGTGGTCACGGTATTGTTGGAGCTCAAATTGGAACTGGCGCTGGATTGGCTTTTGCTGAAAAATACATGGGAACTGACAATGTAGTACTAGCCTTTTTTGGTGATGGCGCTGCACGTCAGGGTATGTTACACGAAGTGTTTAACCTTGCTATGTTGTGGAAATTGCCTGTAATTTTTATTTGTGAAAATAACAATTACGCAATGGGAACTTCTGTACATCGAACTTCTAATGTAATTGATATTTATAAACTTGCAGATGCCTATGAAATGCCTGCTGATATGATCGATGGCATGTCGCCTGAAGCAGTTCATGATGGCGTTGCTCGAGCGGTTAAACGTGCACGAGAAGGCGGTGGCCCTACTCTATTGGAAATGAAGACTTATCGCTACAAAGGCCACTCAGTTTCAGACCCTCAAAAGTACAGAACAAAGGAAGAAGTTGAAGAATACAAAAACCAAGATCCACTTGTACAGGTTTCTAGAACTATTTTAAAAAATCAATTTGCAACTGAAGCTGAACTTCAGGCGATTGATGCCAAAATTGATGCAATTGTTCAAGAATCCGTTCGCTTTGCTGAAGAAAGCCCTTGGCCAGATGATAGCGAAGTATTAAAAGATGTATATATCGACCAGAATTATCCATTTATTACCGATTAATTTTAGACAACTATAAGCATATGAGTGAAAAGCAACCGCAAGCTCCGGAAGAGCAGCAAGATGTATTATTTCGTTTGCAACAATTTTGGCAAAAAAACCAAAAAAGTTTATTAATAGGTATTGTGGCTGTTGTTGTAGCTGTGGGCGGATACTGGGCTTATGGCGAATATCTATTAAAGCCTAAGGAAGAAAAAGCAGCAGATGCAATTTATAAGGCGCAACAATATTTTGCACAAGATTCTCTTAGAAAAGCACTTGATGGTGATGGTAGTGCAAAAGGATTTTTATATGTAATTAAAGAGTTCAGCGGAACCAAAACTGCAAATTTGGCTAAGTATTATGCTGGCTTGTGTCATTTGAAATTAGGAGAATTTGATAAAGCTATTCAGCAATTAAAAGATTTCTCCACCGACTCTAAACTAATCCAGCTAATGGCTTACGGTGCATTAGGTGATGCCTTAGCTGAATCAGATAAAAAGAAAGAAGCTTTAGACGCTTACAAGAAAGCTGCTAGTACTTTTCCTGAAGATGAATACAACAGTGCTGAATACCTTTTTAGAGCAGCTTTGTTATCTGAAGTATTAGGCGATAATAAGCAAGCACTTGCTTTACACAAAGAAGTTAAAGAAAAGTATCCCAAAACAGATAAAGGCATTCAGGCAGATAAATATATTTATCGCTTAAGTGTTGAACCCAACGAATTCAGCGTAAAATAATATGGCGAGTCAAGGAAACGAACAACTCTTCAAAGGCATCCCAAACTTACAGGATGCCTTTATTGTTATCATTAAAACTGCTTGGAATGCCAAGTGGGTAGATGGCATGGAAAAAGCCTGCAAAAAAGTTTTAAAAGCACACGGTGTTAAATCAACTAGCATCATTGTTCCAGGCGCTGTAGAAATACCTTTTGCTATTAAACAACATTACTCCTACACCCAAGGAAAGCATATTCCTGATGCTTATATTGCCCTTGGAACGGTTATTCAAGGAGATACGCCTCATTTTGATTATGTATGCAAATATGCAACTGAGGGCATTCTTCAACTTAACTTATCAATGGATGTTCCAACCATCATGGGAATTCTTACAGTGAATAATGAAGAGCAAGTAAAAGACCGTGTGGGCGGTAAACACGGAAATAAAGGAGAAGAATTTGCAATTACTGCCATGCAGATGATTTCTATGAATAGAAAAATGATTCAAGGATGGAAGTAGCATTATTTGTGCCTTGTTTTATTGATCAGTTGTATCCTAATGTTGCCCGACAAATGATAAAGGTACTGGAGAAAGTGGGATGCACTGTGCAGTATAATGCTAATCAAACTTGTTGCGGACAGCCTGCTTTTAATGCAGGATTTTGGGGAGAATCAAAACAAGTCTGCAGTAAGTTTATAAACGATATGAAAGGGGCCAATTTTGTGGTTGCTCCAAGTGCGAGTTGTGTGGGATTTGTGAAAAATTATTATGCTAAGCTGTTTAAAGAAAACGATGCTGCTTATCAAGATGCGCTTGATTTAGGTACTAGGACTTACGAGTTAACAGAGTTCTTAGTAAACGTATTACAAGTTACTCAAGTGGGTGCTAGCTGGAATGGAAAGGCTACTTACCACGATAGCTGCGCTGCCTTAAGAGAATGTGCTAACAAAGAAGCGCCGAGAAAATTATTAGAACAGGTTGCAGGATTGGAATTGGTAGAAATGGAAGATGTAGAAACCTGTTGTGGTTTTGGTGGAACTTTTGCTGTAAAGTTTGAACCTATAAGTGTGGCAATGGGCGATCAAAAAATCAACAATGCCGCTGCAACAGGAGCATCACATATAATAAGTACCGACATGAGCTGCTTGATGCACATAGATGGTTGTGCTAAACACAAACACCTAGATTTAGAAGTAATACATATTGCAGAAGTACTAGCCTCTGGTTACTAGAATCTCTTCTGAATGAGATGGATAGATGGTATATAATATGCTAAAGTAAAAACCCCATTTTCATATTGTCTACTAGTGTTAAATCCATCATCGAAAATGCTTGTTTTGTTGAACAATTTTCTGTACTCAGCTCGAACTGAAAAATTCAAATTAATATTATAATCAATATTAATTGAATATGCATGTGCGTTTATGGAATTATTATTTATAAAAGCTATTTGTGCACCATTGGAATCTCTGTAGTATTCATATCTAGCTGCCAATCGAAATTTTTCTGATAATGCAAATTGAACAATTCCAACGGGACTTAGCCATGTATCAAATTTAATTGAACCCTTATATTGCTGCTGCATACCAATATCGAACCCTAAAATGAAACAAAATTTTGAACTGAAATTATGATTTAAATAAAAGTTTTGAAAAAAGCGCCATCTTCTTGAACTATCTGGATCATTAGATCCTAAAAATGTATTCCAATTAAAAGAATAAGCTGATGTTGGATTGTATTCAACTGAAGTACCAAATGATGGTAATAAAGAATTTTGGGGCTGATAAATTCTTTGCCAACCATTCAATAACAAAAATCCTACTTTAAGTTGTTGTTGGGGTTGAAATGATAATTTTAATCCAGTTGAAAAATATGGAGAATTCTCTGCAAGAATTGACCTTGTAACAGTTTTATTATCTTTTGCAATAGCTGATTCAAACCCAATATGAGAAGGCATTACACCAACATCCAACCACAATTGCTTCGACGTATTTAGTTGAAAACCTATATTAGCTTCTAGTAAGTGTTTCAAAAATCCAGGCTCATTTGAGTAATTATCCGTAGAATATGTACCTGCATGTAAGGCTAGATTTGTTCGAAATTTTGATTTGCGAAAATTGGCTTTAATGAATGTTAGATTACTTTGTATAGAATTACGTCTATTGAAGTTGTATAAAAATGGTTGCCTGAATTTTCCATCTCCAATCGGTTTGTCGTGCGCGTAATAAACATCCGAATACAACGATATATTGAGAGGATTTTCTTGAATATTTTTAATAGAATCTTGAGATACTACTTTCGTAAAAAAAATTGTAGATGTTATCAGAATAAATATTTTCAAGTACGAATAATTTAAGATCGAGGGCAAATGATTTCACACTAATTTTTCCTAGAAATACCAATCGCTAAACTCAACCAGCCACCAATAAATCCAAGTCCTCCTAAAGGTGTAATGGGTCCTATCCATCCGAAACCAGGAAGAACCAATGCTTTTACAACAGTCAATAATATTAAAGAACCGCAGAAAAATAATATTCCTAAACTAAACAGTCTTCCTGCCCAAAGTATCCAGCCATTCATGCTATGTCTTCCTATTATTCCTGCTATGACCAAGGCAAATGAGTGATAAAATAAATACGTGACCATAGTATCATAAATACGAAATGCATCTTGAGAAATTTGTCCGCGTATGCCATGACTACCAAATGCACCTAATGCAACTGCAAGTGCTAATAAAAAACATCCAACAACTATCATCCAATTGCCTGATCTCTTTTCCATTGTTGTGCTATGTTTAAACATTGATGAATTATCTCTTCTTCTTGGCTTGTTTCATTCCAATGAATCTGTGACTTAGAATAAAACCCCTTCCTATCATTTAATTTTTCGTGTAAGATATTTCTCAAGTCCTCTCTTGTGTTTGCTGTTGCAATAAGTGGTCTATTCTGTCTGCCATTCCACAATCGCTGCAGAAGCGTATCAATCGATGGATTTAACCAAACCACAATCCCATGAGCAACCATCCAATCGATATTTTCATGAAAGCAAGCTAATCCCCCGCCTGTGGCTATGACTGGATTCGTATGCAAACTAATTCCTCTAATAAAATTAGCTTCTAAATCTCTAAAATATGCTTCACCATCTACACTAAAAATTTCGGCTATAGATTTATTTGTCTGCTGCGCTATAGCCTCATCTGTATCAATACAAGGAACCTGCCATAGAGTTGACCAACGTTTGGAAATATGCGTTTTACCTGAACCCATTAGTCCAACCAAAAAAACAGGAAGTCCTGGCGGCATCATTATTTAAAAGCATTATGTCCTGTAATATCCATTCCGGTTATCAACAAATGAATATCATGGGTTCCTTCGTATGTAATAACACTTTCCAAATTCATCATATGACGCATTATGCTGTATTCCCCTGTAATACCCATTCCACCTAGCATTTGACGAGCATCGCGAGCAATTTGGGTAGCTATTTCACATGAGTTTCTTTTTGCCATACTTACTTGTGCAGGCGTTACTTTTCCTTCATTCATAAGAACTCCTAAACGCCAAACCAATAATTGTCCTTTGGTTATCTCAGTAAGCATTTCAGCTAATTTTTTTTGTTGTAACTGAAATGCAGCAATTGGTTTTCCAAATTGAATTCGCTCTTGCGCATAACGAAGTGCCGTATCATAACAATCCATGGCAGCACCTAATGCACCCCAGGCAATACCATATCGTGCTTTTGTTAAACAACTCAACGGACCTTTCAATCCTGTTACATTAGGAAGAATATTTTCTTTTGGAACTTTTACATTGTCAAACACCAACTCACCAGTTGCGCTGGCTCTTAAACTCCATTTTCCGTGTGTGGTAGGGGTACTAAATCCTTCCATTCCCCTTTCAACAATCACTCCTTTAATATCACCAGCCTCATTTTTAGCCCACACAACTGCAACTTGTGCAAAAGGTGCGTTACTGATCCACATTTTAGCACCATTCAAAATAACATGATCACCAGCATCTTTAATATTAGTTAGCATACCACCAGGATCGCTACCATGATTAGGTTCTGTTAGACCAAAACAACCCAACCATTCACCAGATGCCAACTTAGGTAAATACTTTGTCTTTTGCTCTTCGCTGCCATAAGCATAGATTGGAAACATCACAAGAGAACCCTGCACACTAGCAGTGGAACGAACGCCACTATCGCCACGTTCTAGCTCTTGCATCATGAGTCCATAACTAATATAATCTAGTCCACCGCCACCATATTCAACAGGAACAGTTGGTCCAAAACAACCTAGTTCACCTAATTGACGAACAATTTGTTCTGGAAATGCAGCTTGTTGGGCATAATCTTCAATGATGGGAGAAATTTCTTTTTTGACATAATTGCGAACGGTTTCGCGAATGAGTTTATGCTCTTCTGTGAGCAATTCATCAACGCCAAAATAATCGGGACTTTGAAATAAATCGGTTCTTACAGCCATAAATAATTAGTTTTTTGCAATCGTCTTCTTTGTAATTTGGTCAAAGTTAGTGGTTCTAAGCTCCTTTTTTCAATTTGTTCAACCCTTTTAACAGCTTCTACTATGAAAAAAATACCTCAGTTATTGATATTCCTTAGTCTTTGTTTTGTTTCGAATCTTCAGGCTCAGGAGCAAATAAAGCCGTTTTGGTTTGTTATGCTTATAAAAGGTCCAAATAGAAATCACGATAGCACTACTGCTGCTAAAATTCAAGCGGGACATATGAACCATATGCAGGTCATGGCTGATAAAGGTATTTTGAAAGTGGCTGGTCCTTTTGGTGAGGAAGGCGATTGGCGGGGTATTTTCATTTTAGAATGCCCAACCAAAGAACAGGCTATTGAATGGCTGAAAAAAGATCCTGCTATAGCTGCTGGCCGATTAAAGTATGAAATAAAAATATGGTATACAGCTCCTCAGGGAAGCTTTGCACCAAGTACCCCAAAAAAGGAATAAAAAAAGCCTCAATAAGTCAACGACCTACTGAGGCTAAACATTTTTCAGACTCGATTATTTCTTCTTTTCAATCTCTCTGTTCATTTCCTCCATATCAACAGGACGATCAGTTGTATCTCCCATTAAATGGCGTGTAAAATAATCAGCCATCATCCAAAAGAAATATTCCGTCATATCCCCAAATCCATGACGTTGTGTAGGTAACAACATCATATCGAAACGCTTATTGGCTTTGATTAATGCATTCACAACACGCATTGTATTTGCAGGGTGCACGTTGTTATCAATTTCACCATGAACCAACAACAATTTACCCTTAAGATTTTTAGCTACATCAGGATTGGTTTCAATTTGATAGACAAAACTTGTATCACCTTTTTCTGAAATATTTTCTTTTACACCATGGTGTTTTTCACTCCACCAACGATTATAAATTCTATTGTCGTGGTTACCCGCAGATGATACAGCCACCTTAAAGAAATCGGGATATACCATCATGGCTGCGGTACTCATAAATCCACCACCACTGTGTCCGTGAATGCCCACTTTATTGATATCAAGAAACTTATGGCGATCAGCCAATTGTTGAGCTACTGCTTTCTTATCAGCCAAACCATAATCTCTTAGGTTACCGTATCCATAGTTGTGGTACCACTTACTTCTCGATGGATGTCCTCCCCTATTTCCAAGCGTAACTACAACAAAACCAAGTTGCGCTAAACGGTCTATTCTATCCATACCTCTTCCGAAAGCTTTGTTTACACTTTCAGTTTGGGGGCCGGGATATACGTATTCAATGATGGGATATTTCTTGGTAGAATCAAAGTCATATGGCTTGTACATGACACCATACAAATCTGTAATGCCATCATCTGCCTTGGCTTTGAAGGGCTCAGGGAATTTATATCCAGCTGCAAATAATTGAGAAAAATCTGCTGTTTCCAAATCCATAATTTTCCTTCCATCAGCACCCAATAAAACACTTTGCGGAACTGTATTTACACGAGAAAAATTATTAACAATGAACTTGTTGTTGTCGTCCATTGATGGGCTATGATCGAAATCGCCAGGATTCAACAAACGAAGATTGCTACCATCAAAATTCACACGATACACATGCAAGTAATAAGGATCCTCATTGGCTTCTCTTCCGTTTGCTGTGAAATACAACACACGGTTCTTCTCATCAATTGAAACAATATCTTCTGCATGCCAAGGGCCACTTGTAATGGCATTTTTCACTTTGCCATTTGCATCATGCAAATAAAAATGCCCCCATCCATCGCGCTCGCTCCACTGAATCATTTCCTGACCACCATTCACTAAGCCCAATCTTCTAATCTCAACATAAGTGTTCAAACGCTCTTCAATAACAGCTTTTACTTTTCCTGCTTGTACATCTACTTCACAAATATCAATGCGCTTTAAATCGCGGCTGGTTCTTGCTATATAAAATTTCTGTGCTGTACCATGCCATAATAAAGGTCTGAATTCGTCGTCTCGACTACTAGGTTTAGCAGGTGCCGACCAAATAGCAAGACTCTGATCTTTAAACTGGGTAATATCTAACTCTTTTCCTTGCTTAGCAGATACATCAAAAACATATAAATGGTCAACAGGAGCATCTTTTTCACCTGGCATCCAATACTTATAAGTTTCTAAAGTTGGACGAGGCTCAGCAATACTATTGATTACCCATAAATCCTTCACCTTTCTATTGTCTACTCGGTTCATGGTAAAATATTTACCATCAGGAGACCAATACACAAAAACAGATCTTCTTCTCTTTGCATTTCTTTCCTGATCAACATTCGTTTGACCACTGCCCGACAAATTGCCTTCAGAATAATAGCTGTAATTCAATATTCCGTCTTTGGTTAATTGTGTTTCAACAATGGTAGAATCATCTTCATTTTTCATTGCCTTTTCAAAATTGGCCTTATCCATCATATACAAATTATAGTTCCTTCCAAAAACTACAACATTGCTATCAGGTGAAATAGAAGCCCATTGTGGACGGCGAGCAGGACGTTTAAAATCCTTCAATTCAACTAACTCTCCGGTATTTAAATTGTACTCAAAGTAAAATGTCTTCTTTTCTTTTACTGCAGGCCCAGCACGGCGACCAGTATCTTTCTTTTCAACCTCCAAGCTACTTTTCACTTGAAACTGAATCCAATTCTCATCTTTCACAAACTTCAAACTATCTAATCCGAGATTCTGTGCATCAAAAGGGTCCTTTACCACTTTAGTTAATTCCGAAGCAAGCTTGGCGTTATCAAACATCTTCTTTTTTTCAGCTTTTGCAGCGTCTACAATATACCATTGCGTTCCTTGTGAGGTTTTGTAGCTATACCAAAAGCGATCCCCTTTTTTAAGCCAGCGTGGATCCACAGAGGTGGAAAACAACATTTTCTCAAGTTTCTTAGGAGAAAAACGCGCTGCTAATGCATAATTGGCCTTTGTTACAGGCTCATTTTGTTTAGTTTGTGCCTGGGCTCCCATAAGAAGCACGCTAAGGCATAACATCCATATAATTCTCATGAAGCAAGTTTTGCGACGAATTTAGTAGTTTCCACTATCTCAACCTTACCACGCATCAAATAGTTGCAGAATATCCTATTTTGCAGCTATGGAAGCGAAGCAATATGAAAACAGCCTGGAGTTTGCCAGGTCGATGGATCAGGCAGATCCTCTTCAATCTTTCAAACAACAATTTCATTTCCCGGAGCATGAGGGGAAACCAGTGATTTATTTCTGCGGAAATTCACTAGGACTTCAACCAAAAACAGTTGCAGCATCAATAGAAGAAGAGCTTACGACCTGGAGAGAAATGGCTGTTGGAGGATACTTTGGAGGTAAAAATCCCTGGCTGTATTACCATGAGCAACTCAGACCATCTTTGGCCAAAATAATGGGAGCTCATGAAGATGAGGTGACGGTCATGAATGCACTCACTGTGAACCTGCATTTGCTCATGCTAAGTTTTTATAAGCCGAGTGCGAAGAGATATAAAATCATGATGGAGTCTGGCGCATTTCCTTCAGATCAATATGCCATTGAAACCCTTGTGAGAATGCATGGTTTGGATCCAAATGATGCCATCATTGAAGTAGCACCAAAAGATGGAGCAAAATTTCTGAAAACAAGGGATATAATATATGAAATCGAAAAAGCTGGTGATGCGTTGGCGATGGTCATGTTCAGTGGCATACAATATTATACTGGTCAATTATTCGACTTGTCGTCTATAACTCAAGCCGCTCATTCAGTTGGAGCTATTGCAGGTTTTGATCTTGCACACGTAGCTGGTAATGTGCCTATGCAACTGCACAATTGGGATGTTGATTTTGCAGCTTGGTGCAGTTACAAATATTTTAATGCTGGTCCTGGTAGTGTTGCTGGTGCATTTGTTCATGAAAAACACGCAAAAAACACCAATATGAACAGGTTAGGTGGTTGGTGGGGAAATCCAGAGAGCACAAGATTTAAAATGGAAAAAGGATTTGAACCTAAGCCAACCGCAAGCGGATGGAACATGAGCACAACGCAGGTCATGAATACCGCTGCTTTGAAAGCATCTTTGAAAATTTTTGATGAAGCAGGAATAGATCGTTTGAGAGCAAAGAGTATTTCATTAACGGGCTACTTAGAATACCTGCTTCATGAATTAAAAGGATTATCATTTGAAATTATAACACCCGCAGAACCTACAGAAAGAGGTGCTCAATTGAGCTTATACTTTCCGCAACAGGGAAAAGCCATTCAGGAAAAAATGTTATCAAAAGGAATTGTGGTAGATTACAGAGAGCCTGGAGTGATACGTGTAGCTCCTGCTCCTATGTATTGCAGTTATGAAGATGTGTATCGTTTTTATGAAATACTAAAAAATCACTTCTAATGACTAAGCATCATCATACCTATTTGGCTCTTGGCGATTCGTATACTATAGGAGAATCTGTTGCTTTGTATGAGTCCTTCCCTTATCAAATAGTTCAAATTCTGCGTAAAGATGGCTTTCATTTTCATGCACCTGAAATAGTAGCAAAAACAGGTTGGACTACTTTTGAATTGGCAGAACATCTGTTGCATCAACAACTCAATCCACATTATGATTTTGTAACCTTACTCATTGGAGTAAATAATCAATACAGAGGGTTACCTTTAGATGCATTTGAAGAAGATTTCATTTTCTTATTGAACAAAGCACTTTATTTCTCTAATCAGCAACCCGAAAAAGTAGTGGTACTATCTATTCCCGATTGGGGCTGTACTCCTTTTGCCAAAGAGAAAGACAGTGAAGAAATCAGCAAAGCTATTATTGCATTTAATGAGATCATTGAAAAGCACTGTCAAACAAAAAAAACGCACTTTATAAATATCACCCAACATTCAAGAGAAGCAAAATTGCATCCCGAATTACTGGCAAAGGATGAATTACACTATTCAGGTACAGCGCATTTATGCTGGGCTGAAAAAGTAGCAGCTTTGTTTAAAGACCAGATCAAATAGTGTATGAAACCAGTTCCCGGTGTACGGAACCATCTTCCATAAAATCGAACAGAGCATAAGCAGGTGCAAAACCTTTAAAAGATCCATTCCACCAATTACCACTTACGGCTCCATTGCAGTAGTATTGTATGCCTTTGAAGTGAACAGCATCTTGCAAATGAATATGTCCGCTCAAACAGCATTTAATCATCGGATATTTCGCAAACAAGTCAATCAGTTGTCTTGCATCTACATGCAATAAAGCCCTTGAAATGCGCCAATCGCCATTGGCTTCGTTTTTATCGGAAAAAAGAGCAGAACAAAAAGAAACAATTGGAATATGAGATACAATACATATATGCAGATTAACTGGAGTTTGAGCAAGCTCTTGTTCAAGCCAGCTCCATTGTTCTGCATCTATACGTGCAATATATCCACCATTGTTTTCCTGAGCACTATCCAATACAATAAACTTCCAGTTTTTTTGGGTGAAAGCATAATAGGCTTTCTCCATCTGCAATTCTTTTAAAGCCCACTTTTTTCCAAACATAGCATCGTTTCTGACAGCTGCATCTTTCATTTGCCAGCCCCATGCATCATGATTGCCCAAACAATGATACCAAGTATATGTGTTTTCTTCTTTAAGAATACGATGCCAAAATTCCCACTGTGCTGAAACTTTTTCTCTGGAAGCATTGAGTGCATCCATGATACTATCACCTCCATTCATTACAAAGTCAATTTCCTTTTGTGTATGAATACTTTTCAGTGCAGCCCTAAAACCTTTCTCTGCATGCTCTGTTGGCTTGATATGTATATCTGATACAAATGCCATTCTAACACGCTTTCTTTTAGAAAGATTTGTGGCAGTAGAAATTTGTGGATTGACTACATTGGCCAATCCTCCTAGTGCCGCAAGTTTTAAAAAAGTATTTCTTTTCATATAGATCTAGCAGATAAATACTGTTTCATCTCAAAATGATATTGCTGTGCAATAATAGCTGCTTCCTCTGCAAAATCTTTTCCTGATGATGCATATAAAATTGCGCGACTAGCATTAACTAACAAGCCTCCATTCTGATTTAAACCATGTTTACTAATATCCTGTAAAGAACCTCCTTGAAATCCAACCCCTGGCACCAAAAAGAAATGTTCTGGAAATGCATTGCGAATATTTTCGATTTCAGAAGATTGGGTAGCACCTACAACAAACATCAACTGAGATGGGCTTGACCAAGATGCTACTTTAGACATGACTTTCTCAAATAACCGCGCCTGTGTATTCCCTTGTAAAATACTAGGAACAAGTGCTTGTTCTATGCCATCTTGTACAACTAATTGTTGAAAATCGTTACTGCCTTTATTCGATGTTAATCCGAGTACTATAGTGACTTTATTCTTGTATTCTAAAAAAGGACGAACACTATCCTCACCCATATAAGGAGCTACCGTAATTGAATCGAACGGTAAGATTTCAAAAAATGTTTTTGCATACTGAGCAGAAGTGTTTCCAATATCTCCCCTCTTAGCATCAGCAATAGTAAAATGAGTAGAGGGAATATGGGCCAAAGTAGCTTCCATAGCTTCCCATCCAGGAATACCCATAGCTTCATAAAAAGCTGTATTGATTTTATAGGCAACACAACTTTCTAATGTTGCATCAATGATGGCTTTATTGAAATCAATCACTCCCTGTTTATTGGGAGAGAAACCTACAGGAAGTCGCGTAATATCAGTATCTAATCCAACACACAGGTAAGACTGTTTATTTTGAATTGTTTGAATGAGTTCAGAAATCTGCATTATTGCTTCGGTTTAAACGTGTAATATTTTTGACTGAAATAACTAAATGCAACTACAAAAACAGTGGTTAACATTTTAGATGGAGTTGCATACCAGCCCCATCCATCTACAAATATTTTCAAAAAACCATAATTCAAAAGAATACAGCCAATGACCACAATAAAATACTTTCCCAACTGGTCTCTTTTTCTAGCATCGGTCTCTTGCCAAACAACATATCGGCTTAAATAAAAGCCAATTGGAAAGGTTATCAAAAAAGCTAAGAGGAAAGCAGCAATGTGTGGGCCAATGGTTAAACTGCCCAACACAAAAGGTTCTTTTTTGAAAATGAATTGATAACTCAGAAAAAATAATCCAATATCCAGAAAAGTATTAAAACCACCACAGGCGGCATATCGGTAAGTTTGCAGGGGCAGTATCTTCTTAAAAATTGGATAAAACCAGTCAATTACCTGAAGAATACTTTTACTAATCCACAGATGAACTTGTTGCATAAAGAGCCTCAAAGGTATTTAAAATGGGTTACTTTTGCAGCCCAAAACCTAGTTACATGTGGCTGATTCAAGAAATTAAGGAACTGAGTGCGGCAGCGTTGAAGCATTTATATCAGTTTGATATTGCACCTGACCAAATATTGGTGAATGATACCAAACCTGAATTTGAAGGGGATTATACAGTAGTATTGTTCTCTTTTGTAAAGCAGGTTAAGATGGCTCCAGATGCTTTGGGACAACAACTAGGCGCATATCTAACAGAGCAACATCCACAGCTTTTTACTGGATTTCAAGTCATTAAAGGGTTTCTTAATTTAACGGTTGCTGATGCATATTGGACAACATTCATTGGTCAATCGGCTCAAATGCAAGCATTCGGAAGATCAGAAAAATCAGGAAAAAAGATTATGGTAGAGTACTCCTCTCCCAACACCAATAAACCTCTTCACCTTGGACACTTGCGCAATAACTTTTTGGGATGGAGCATAGCTGCTATTTTGGAAGAAACTGGTTACGATGTAACAAAGACTTGTATTGTAAACGACCGTGGCATTCACATTTGCAAAAGTATGGTTGCATGGTTGCGCGATGGTTCGGGAGCAACTCCTGAAACTACTGGTAAAAAAGGCGATCATTTGGTGGGTGATTTTTATGTGTTATACAATACCCTCTTCAAACAAGAAGTTGACGAATTGGTGCAGAATGGAATGTTGAGAGAGGATGCTGAGAAAAATGCCCCCATTCTATTGGAAGCGCAGCAGATGTTGGTTGATTGGGAAGCTGGCAAAACTCAAGTAATGGAATTGTGGCAGAAAATGAATAGCTGGGTGTATGATGGTTTTCAAAAGACTTATGATAGAATTGGTAGTGATTTCAACAAAACATACTATGAAAGCAATACCTATTTGTTAGGTAAAGATTTGGTTGAAACGGGATTATCTAAGAAAGTTTTTTACCAAAAAGATGACACCAGTGTGTGGATTGATTTAACAGCAGATGGACTAGATGAGAAGATTGTTAGAAGAAGAGATGGAACAAGTGTATACATGACGCAGGATATTGGTTTGGCTGTTCAAAAATTTGAGGAGTTTGGTTGTGAAGAAAGTATTTACGTGGTAGGCGATGAACAGAATTATCATTTTAAGGTGCTCAAACTTATTTGTGAAAAACTAGAATTGCCAGGTGCGAAAGGAATTTATCATTTAAGTTACGGGATGGTGGAATTACCTACTGGAAAAATGAAAAGTAGAGAAGGAACAGTTGTTGATGCAGATGATCTATTAGATGAAATGACTGCAATAGCACGACAAAAAACTGAAGAGTTGGGTAAGGTGAAAGATTTTCAGCCAAATGAATTGGAAGAATTATACCACACACTTGGACTAGGTGCTTTAAAGTTTTTCTTGTTAAGAGTAGATCCACAAAAAAAGATGATTTTCAATCCTGAAGAGAGCATCGACTTTCATGGCTTTACTGGTCCGTTTGTACAGTATACCCATGCACGTATTTGCAGTGTTTTAAGAAAACTAGGCGATAAAGTGCAATCTTCTGAAATCATAGCTACAAAAAATTGGCTACCATTAGAGCGTAGTTTGGCTAAGAAAATCGAAAATTACCCTCTCCTACTAATTGAAGCTGCACAAGAACACAATCCTAGCAAGTTGGCCATTTACTTATTTGAGTTAGCTAAAATCTTTAACTCTTTTTATGCAGAACTTTCAATAGCTCAAGCAGAGTCAGATGAGAAGCAATTATTACGCATAAAACTGTCAAAACTTACAGCTCAAATTTTAGAAAGGGGCTTGAATTTACTGGGTATACAGGCACCACAAAGAATGTAAATTCCTTTTTCAGATTACGCAATTTCACGTTACATTTGCTGCCCTAATGCGGAGGTGGCGAAATTGGTAGACGCACTACCTTGAGGTGGTAGCGCCTTAACGGGCTTGGGAGTTCGAATCTCCTCTTCCGCACAAACAAAAAAAGAGTCATTGGAAAAAACCAAGGACTCTTTTTATTTTAAAACTTCTACACTAAGTTAAATCATTTAAACAATCTCCAAAAATCCAGTCCCAAAGCATAGGCCATAAGACCTAATAATAAAATCATTCCTACAGTTTGAGCATATTCCATAAACTTATCGCTTGGCTTTTTGCCAGTGATCATTTCAATTATAGTAAATAATGCATGTCCGCCATCTAAAGCAGGAATAGGAAGGATATTCATGAATGCTAGAATAATTGAAAAGATGGCTGTAAGTGTCCAAAATCTTTGCCAATCCCAGACTCCAGGAAATGTGTTACCAATACTAATTACACTACCTAATGAATCATTTGCACTTACTTTCCCTGTGAAAATTTGCTTCAGTCCACCCATGTAACGAGATAATGTCTCAAAACAACGATCAATACCAGCAGGAATAGCTTGAGCAAATGTGAAGCGCTTTACTTCAGTTCCAAAAATATCTAATGGGCTTTTAGAAAAGAAACCAACTGCAGCTCTGTCATTTAATACTGCTCTTACTACCACTGTATCAGAACCTCTTAAAACTGTTAAGTTAACTGCAGAATCAGCATAAGCCTTTTTGATTTCATTGAATTCATGGTAATACTTAAAGTATTTATCATTAAATCCAATTAATTGATCACCCTTTTCTAATTTACCGCTCACAAAAACTGCACTATTGGAAACAGAATCTACTATAGCAGGATATTGAATATTTATAAATCCTTGTAGTTTATTTTTATTCAAGTCGTTTGCAAATCCTTCTGGAATTTGTAAGCTAACTGGTTGACCTTCGCGTAAAACTTGTATTGTTTTGGCTTCATTTAAAATCATTTCAGCCTCAAGTGTATTAATATTTTCAACAGGCTTTTGGTCTAACGAAATAATTTTATCGCCATCCTGTAATCCAATTTTTCTACCAAGTGAATCAGCATGTACTCCGTAAGATAAATTAGCGGCAGGTAAATAGCTCTCCCCCCAATACCACATGATACCAATAAAAATTACAATAGCTAAAATCACATTTACAACAACTCCACCAATCATAATGATTAAACGCTGCCAAGCTTTTTTTGACCGGAATTCATGTTCTTGCGGTGGCAGTTTTAATTGAGACTTATCCATGCTCTCATCAATCATTCCAGAAATCTTCACATATCCGCCAAAAGGAACCCAGCCAATTCCGTATTCTGTTTCACCAATTTTCTTTTTCCAAAGACTGAACCAAGGATTAAAAAACAAATAAAATTTTTCTACCCTGCACTTAAACCATTTGGCTGGTAGATAATGTCCAAGTTCGTGAAGCACAACTAAAATGGAAAACGATAAAATAAACTGAGCTGTTTTAATACCTACACTTCCCCAATCAATCGCTAATAATGTTGTTATCATGTTATAATTATTCTAAACTTACATATTTACCAAAGAAGCAGCGAAGTTACGAGCCTCGCCATCAGTTTCAAAGTATTGCTCAATGGTAGGTTGTTCAATAAATGTTATTTTTTGTAAAGTTCTATCAATTACTTCCGTCATATCTAAGAAGCCAATCCTATTTTTTAGGAAAGCGTATACCGCAATTTCATTGGCTGCATTCAACACACAAGGCATATTACCACCTTTGTGTAAGGCATCTATTGCCATTGCTAAATTTCGGAATGTTTTTAAGTCAGGCTCTTCAAATGTGAGTGTGTTAGGCTTTCTAAAATCGTATCTAGGAAAATTATTAGAAATTCTATTGGGGAAAGCAAGTGCGTATTGAATTGGAAGTTTCATATCAGGTAATCCCATTTGCGCTTTAATACTTCCGTCTTCAAATTGCACCATACTATGTATAATGCTTTGCGGGTGAACAACCACCTCTATCTGACTAGGTTGAAGATTGAATAACCATTTAGCTTCAATCATTTCCAAACCTTTATTCATGAGTGTTGCTGAATCAATACTAATTTTCGCACCCATGCTCCAATTTGGATGTTGTAATGCATGGTCTCTTTTTACATTCACCAGAAAGTTGGGCTTCTTTCCCAAAAATGGGCCACCACTTGCAGTTAATATAACCTTCTCAATTTTATTCCTTCCCTCACCTACCAAACACTGAAAAATTGCTGAGTGCTCACTATCTACTGGTATGATGGGAACTTTTTTTAATAATGCTCGTTGCATGACAATATCTCCTGCAACAACTAGAGTTTCCTTATTTGCTAATCCAATTGCCTTCCCTTTATTAACCGCTTGCAAAGTTGGCTTCAAGCCTGCATATCCCACAATTGCAGCCAACATCATGTCGTAATCATCTCTGTCAGCAGCCTCTACCAAACCTTCTTCGCCAGAGTAAACTACAATACCCAGCGGCTGTAGAGCCTCTAAAACAATTTTATATTTTTTGGGGTCACCAATAACAACGGCCGCAGGCTTAAATTTTCGAGCCTGTTCAATTAATAGTTGATCATTGGATTGAGCAGTTAGAATAGTAGCCTGAAAAAGGGTTGGATTTTGCAAAATCACATCCAAAGCCTGGGTTCCAATGGATCCTGTTGATCCAAATATGGCAATTCTTTTCAGACTCATATAAGGGCTTTTTTACTGGGCATAGTTACAGAAAATCAATCAAATTGCTGGTTCATTTTAGTACCAAGGTTGTGTATTACCTACAACACCTTTCATTAAAATCAGTTCTCTTATTTCTTAAATGGTTCTAAACCATCGGCAAGCTGCCTATGATTACTGAGCCGGGGCACTTTGTTTTGTCCCCCAAGTTTTCCAATTGATTTCATATAATCAATAAACCCATGGGTTCTGATTTCAGTTATTTTTAGTGGCTCTAAAATGTTGCCTTTAATTAAGTCGTCGTAATACACATTCTTTTCACGCAAATTTTGATCAACTTTTAAAGCAAATGAATCCAGGTTAGCTGGAGCACTTTCAAATTCTACAAACCACTCGTGGTAACTTTTCCCTTTATTTTGAGAAACAAAAGGCGCTACCGTAAACTCTACCAATCTTACACCTTCCTCAGCAGCGGCCTTAGTCATGGCTGCTTCCACTTCCTCCCCAATTACATGTTCACCGAAGGCAGATATGAAATGTTTTGTTCTTCCAGTAACCAAAATTTTGTAGGGTTTTAAAGAGATAAACTTTACAGTATCTCCAATATTGTACCCCCATAATCCGGCGTTACTATTAATGATTAGTGCATAGTTTTTATTCAATTCTACTTCAGCAAGCATTAACCTACGTGGTCTTTCATTCTCCAATTCTTCCATTGGAATAAATTCAAAGAAAATACCCGAATTGGTATTTAGTAACAACCCGGGTTCTGATTGACTATCTTGAAATGCAAAAAAACCTTCGGAGGCTGGAAATAACTCAATACAATCTACATGTCTGCCAATTGACTCATACAGTTTGGCTTTATAAGGTTCAAAGTTTACTCCCCCCTGCACCATTACGGAGAAATTGGGAAACAAATCACCTATTTTCTTTCCGCTTTTTTCTATCAATCTATCAAAATACATCTGCATCCAAGGTGGAATGCCACTAATTAGTGACATATCTCGTTGAATAGTTTCTTCTACAATTTTATCAAGTTTAGACTCCCAGTCTTCCATACAATTGGTTTCAAAGCTTGGAAGTTGATTCGATCTTAGATATCGGGGAATATGATGGTTGACAATACCGCTTAGTCGGCCTGTAGGAATATCTCCCACCCTCTCTAAAACTGGTGAACCACTTAAAAAGATCATCTTACCCTTTGCAAAATCATAATTACCCGATTGAGCCATATAACAAAAAAGGGCATTTCTAGCAGTGTGAATATGATTGGGAATAGAGTCTTTTGTGATAGGTATATACTTTACACCACTGGTAGTTCCACTGGTTTTAGCAAAATAAATGGGCTTACCCTTCCATAAAACATTATGCTGCCCCTGTTTAATGAGTTCTATATAGCTTTTTAGCTGTTCATAATCGCGAATAGGAACTTTTGCCTGAAAGTCGGAATATGACTTAATTGATTGAAAATCATGGTCTTTTCCAAATACGGTCTTAGAGCCTACTTTTAGAAGCTGTTTGAAGATATTTTGTTGGTCAGCAACTGCTTGTTCTGCCGACTTTCTTATTCTATTATATGTTACCTGCGCAAAAGGACGAGCCAAAAGAGATTTCAAATTCATAGGCAACGAAATTAGGGTGCAAAATAACCTATGTTTAGGTAAATGCTGGAAGTTCTGGTATTTAAAGTGTAAAATCTTGATTTTTAGCTCCAGATTTCATCTTTTGAGCTGAAAGTATGGTATTGTTGAAAAAAATCCATTTCCCCAGGATTATTCCACAAAAGTCATTTTTTTTGAGATTTTCGAAATTCCAGGTCAATTAACCTTGAATAATCCAAAGTTTTGGTATACCTTTGCCGACCTAATTTTTGAATAGCTATGTTAGCAATCGTAAAAATCGCAGGCCAGCAATTTAAGGTTTCAGTTGGACAAAACCTGTACGTACCTCACTTGAATGGAAAAACAGGTGATAAGGTAGAATTCAATGAAGTACTCATGGTTGCCGATAAAGGAACCATTACCGCTGGTGATGCTGTAAAAGCAACCGTAAAAGCAGAAATCGTAAATGATTTAGTTCAGGGCGATAAAGTAATTGCTTTTAAAATGAAACGCCGTAAAGGCTTCCGTAAAAAGCATGGCCATCGTACTCAGTACAGCCATATTAAAATTGAAAGCATCGCTTAACTCAGTCAGCAATAAAAAAATTCATTTGTCATGGCACACAAAAAAGGTGAAGGTAGTGTAAAGAATGGTCGCGACTCACAGAGCAAGCGACTTGGAGTAAAAATCTATGGCGGTCAACCAGCCATTGCAGGTAATATCATTTTACGTCAGCGCGGAACAGTTTACCACCCTGGTAAAAATGTTGGTGTAGGAAGAGATTTTACACTGTTTGCATTAACAGATGGCATCGTTAACTTTAAAAAAGGACGCGACGCCAAAACAACGGTTTCTGTTGTTTCAGTGGAGGCCTAATAAAAAAAAATTTTGCAGTTAATAAAATGTTTATAATTTTAGGTTATTAACTAACCATTAAATTCTGTAAACATGGCAACTGCAAAAAAGGCCGCTCCAAAGAAGGCCGCAAAAAAAGCTGCTCCTAAGAAGGCCGCTGCTAAAAAAGCTGCTCCTAAGAAAGCTGCTAAAAAAGCCGCTCCTAAGAAAGCTGCTAAAAAGGCTGCTCCTAAGAAAGCCGCTAAAAAAGCTGCTCCTAAGAAGGCTGCTAAAAAAGCTGCTCCTAAGAAAGCTGCTAAGAAAAAGTAAGCAGACGTTCTGCCTTCGCAGAATAATTAAAAGAGTCCCGGTGTTATCACCGGGATTTTTTTTATCCTTGCAACATGCTACAACAAGAAATTGCAGATCAACTGAACCTACTATCCAAACTAATGGATATTCATGGAGAGAACTCCTTTAAATCAAAAGCATACTCCGCAGCTGCATTCGCACTCGATAAATTAACTATTGATATTGAAAAGGCTTCTATTAGCGACCTAGCAAATGTTAAAGGTATTGGTCAAAGTGCCGCAGAAAAAATTAAAGGAATAGTACAAACCGGAACCTTTCCTCTCCTACTCTCTTATATTGAAAAAACGCCTCCAGGAATACTAGAGATGCTTCAGATTAAAGGTATTGGGCCTAAAAAAATTGCAACCATCTGGAAAGAGCTTGAGATTGAAGATATATCGTCGCTCTTATATGCCTGTTACGAAAACAGACTTGTCTTATACAAAGGCTTCGGTGAAAAAACGCAAAATAATATTCAGGCTTCTATTGAGTTTTACTTAAATAGTCAAGGGAAATTTTTATATGCCGATTTAGAATCAACCGTTGAAACATTATTAGATTTCTTTAAAAAGTGTTTACAAGATTCAAATTATAAGTTTTCACCAGCAGGTTCTTGGTACAGACAAGACTCTGTTATTGAAGAACTATACTTTATAACAGATATGCCTATTGCATCTTTAGAAAAATATCTGAACCAATTATCTGTTGAAGTTAAAGAGAGGGCAAACAATTATATACTAGCCATTGCTGGAGAAGGATTAAAAATTCGAGTAGAATCAGTATCAGCTAATCAGTATATAACTTCAATCTTCGTATCCTCTTGTTCACAAAATTTTTTACAATCGTTTCAATCAAATTATTCTTGGCAGGACGGTTTATCATTTAATTCTGAACAAGAACTGTTTGAATTTTATAAAGCACCCTATCGTCCCCCTTTTCTTCGTGATTTTTTTGAAATACAAAGCAAAGAAGAGGAATTGGTTTCAGATGCATCAATCCGAGGAATTATTCATAGTCACAGCCAATGGAGCGACGGAACACATAGTTTAGAAGAAATGGCAATAGCGGCTAAGGAACAAGGATTTGAATATTTGGTAATAAGCGATCATAGTAAATCTGCTTTTTATGCTAATGGCTTACAAATTGAAAGGGTATTTGCGCAACATGCACAAATTGATGAATTGAATGAAAAACTTGCCCCATTTAGAATCTTTAAAAGCATAGAATGTGATATATTAACCGATGGAAACCTAGATTACGACTTCAATGTGCTTAAAAGCTTTGATCTCGTTATAGCAAGTATTCATTCTAATTTAAAGATGAATGAAGAGAAAGCTACTGATAGGCTTTTAAAAGCTATTGAAAACCCTTATACTAATATTCTTGGACACTTAACTGGTCGCCTGCTACTAGGTAGAGCTGGATATCCAATTCAACATGAAAAGATTATTGATGCTTGTGCGACAAACCAAGTTGTTATTGAATTAAACGCCCATCCAAGAAGATTAGACATTGATTGGACATGGATACCTTATGCCTTAGACAAAGGAGTTGTTTTGTCAATTAATCCTGATGCTCATAGCATTGAAGGATTTAAAGATATACGCTATGGTGTAATAGCTGGTAGAAAAGGTCATTTAACTATTTCAAAAAACCTGAGCAGTTTTTCACTTCAACAAATACAACAGTTTATTGAACACCAACACCTAAAAAGAAGCTAATTAAGCTTGACTGGTATATTTAGGAAACTCAATAAAAAAAGTACTGCCAACATGCTCTGTTGTGGTAAAATATATTTGTCCACCTGCTTTCTCAACTATTCCTTTTGAAATAGCTAACCCAAGCCCTGTTCCTGAAGATTTAGTTGTAAAGTTTGGAGTAAATATTCTAGGTATTTTTTCTTTAGGTATACCAGTGCCATTATCTGTAATACTAATTTGCCATCTGTCTACTAAATCTGTCAACTCAATATTCACCTTTTTAATCTCATTTTGTTCAGATGCTTCAATAGCATTTTGAATTAGATTAGTAAATAATCTAGCCAATTGAATTTTATCAAATTTAATTAGTGCAGGTTCACCAATCTCTTTCAAATCAATTTGCACGTCACGCTCTGTTCCTAATAACATTTTTTGAGATGTAAGAATTTCATACAAATCAATCACTTCCCAATGTATAGAACCAATATTAGCAAATTGAGAAAAGTCACCTGCAATTCTTGCTAATTGATCTATCTGCTCAACCAAAGTTCTTGTTGTTCTTTCAATGAGCTCTGGTAAATTAGGTGCATTACTCTTTAAAGCAATTTGCAAGTACTGTAAACTTAATTTCATTGGAGTAAGTGGATTCTTAATTTCATGTGCAACCTGTCTTGCCATCTCCCTCCATGCGCCTTCCCTTTCGCTTTTAGCTAATGCTGCTGCGCTTTCTTCCAAAGCCACCATCATTTTATTGTATTCTTTCACTAAGAGGCCAATTTCATCTTGTCTGTTCCAAATAATAAGTTCGTTATGTCTGCCTAAATGAACTTGCCTCATTTTGTCTCCAATAAGCGTAAAGGAGTCTGTAATTCTATTTGCAATAGCAAATGCAATAGCAACAGCAAGTAAAAAAACAATAAAATTAATATTGATTAGAGTTGCAAGAAATCCGGATATCTCTTGCTTCAACTCGAGTTGTGAATTTAAATATGGAATATTAACATATGCAATGCAATTTCCATTATATATGATGGGTGCATATGTACTTAGAAATTCAAAAGTACCAACCTTTTCTTTATGGATAAATTGAGACTCCCTTAAATCTCTTACATGAAAAAATGCTATTGGATCAATTTGACTACTTAGAAGTCTTTTATTGAAAATATAGGGTTGTGTTGAAAGATAAAGATAGCCCTGTGGATTATAAATGTTGATATCAATTCCATTTAATCGGGATAATCGAATTAATTCCTCAAGTAATTCTTTTGACTCTCGCATTTCATCGAAGCGACTACTTTCAATGACTATTCCTTGCTGAATGATCTCTGATTTCATTTCCAGTTCACCCACAATTAATTGAGTAATCTTTGAAATTCGGTCCTCATTATTTTGTTCAAATCTATTTATAAAGAAAAATATGGTGGATGTTGCTATTGCAACAAAAGAAAAGAAACTAATAAAAATAATGAGGGCATATACCTGTGTTCTTATATTCCATTGTCGAATATTTTTATAAATTGGCCAAGTAATATGCTGGGTTAACAGGTAATGAATCAGCTGAAACAGGATAAATACACTCAAGAAAGCGAAAAATAAATAAGCAAAAAGGGTTAGAAATGAAATAAAAGTCTGGTTTCTGGTGACTACAACCGATTGATAATTATTATCGTTATAATACCAAAGTTCATTATACTGCTTATTTTGAATAACACTAAAGCTTTCATTGCCAACTCTAGGAGGTGCTTTTAATGAAAATTGATATTGATTTGCTTTCCTAATCAAATTACCGTCGTCATAAATAGCAAAAGCAAAAAACTTTTGCCCACCATCTTTATTTTGCAAGCTACTTTGACGGAATATTTCTGGATAAAAAGCCTCATCTTTAAATTCGCGAGGACTCATTTTTACATACATCTTTCCAATTCTACTCTCTTCAGAGGATATATCCATTTTGAAGTAAAAACTCGAAAATTCTCCAATGTTATTTTTACTTCTAAACAAACCATCATACTGCGTTGCTTCGGACTGATTTGTTAAAATGCTGTCTAATTCTTGAGTAGTTCGAGTGTCTGGATTAAAAAGAGGTTCATTATTTATGTCAAAAAAATAAAAGCTAGTTTCATATCGATTTAAGTATCCTGTGAAATTTTCTCGTACTAAACTATCCTTAATAAACTGATTACTATAGGGAAGTTTTAACCTTTCAAATTGTTCAAAAAGAAAATCAGTTCTTAAAAATTGAGTAGCAATTCCTATATAAGATTCATCATTTAAATCTTCATTATCCAATAATTTTTCAGCAAATATTTTGAGTTGCTTCTGCGTAAGTTGATTGAATTGATACAACAGCAAACTAGAAATAGAAATTGCAAAGAAGAATACCCAAAATATAAAATACGTTGATTTATAAATGGGACGCAACATATCTGTTCGCCTATGATATAGAATTACAATGAAAATAATTAACCAAAATAACAAAGTAAGTCCCCATAAAATGTTTCCATTTATTGCATAGTAAGCTATCATTGGAATTAGACCAATTATAATTCCATATACAATTGTTTTAATTGATGTTTCATCTGTAAATATTGGAGATAATAACAACTGTGCAACTAGAAAAAAGGAAATAATCAACAAACAAAATACAATTAGCCCAATAAGAGAATAAATCGACAGTGAGAAAAATTGAGTAACATCAAATGAAATTTGAGAATCTCTTACCAAGCTACCTATTAACTGTATAACAAGCTTTGCAAATACTGATAATAGTGCTATATTAAATGCAACACGAAAAACAGTCTTTTTAATTGAAAATGCAGGAACTTTTACTTGATAGGTCTTATAAAAACCTAATAGCCAAAACAGCAGAATAGCGTTCACTAATATATCGCCTAATGATGGATGTATCCAGTCAGAGCCATAAATAGATGGGTCAAATAATTGTAATCGACTTAAATCAAATGGAAAGTGAGTGGGATAACTTATAGCTCTTAATCCAACCACAATAAAAAGTAACCCAAGGTATGGTTTCCAAAAACCAATTAAAACTACTAGCTCAGCCGCAAATGCATGTAGAAAAAAAAGAAAAAGAATGATACCAATTGTTCGGGTCAGTAAAGTAAAAGAATCATATTTTACATAGAAATCATGGTTCTTTTCCTCAAAATAAAAAATTGGTTCACCTGTTATGCTCCTAATAAATAGTGAAGTTGGATTACTCGTTAACTCTAAAATCTCATCAATTTCTTCCAACCCATCGTAAACAGAATGTAAATATTCGTTTTCAATGAAGTAATTCCACTTAACTGGAATCATACCTGCAATTCTGTAATTGCCAAAATCTTCAATACGCAATAAGAAACTTCCGTTGGTATATTTCACCGTATAAATACCCGGACTCTTACTCATTTCCTCTTGCGGGAAAACAAATAAATTACTATTCCAATAAATCAATTGCTGGTTGTTTCCTTTGGTATATATAAAAAAACCAAAAGGAGCTTGAAACAAATCGTTTCTTTGAATACTGCTAGATCTTCGTTTTATTAGATCTTCAAGTAGAAGAGAATCTTGGGTGTACTTTAAAAATTGTTTTTCTTTTTTTTGAACCTGTTCTTCAATTTTTTTTACACTCTTTTCAACAGAAGAGTAGTAAGTCCAGTAGTTTGATATGATAAATGAAACAGTGTACAGCCAAAGAGCTGCAATTAATAAATAACCGTGCTTCCAAAATGCTTCAATAATACGCTGCTTCAACTAGTTTTATTTTTTTCTTCTTTTTTTATTTGATCCCATATCTCATCCATATCCTTTAATGAAAGCTCTGTTAATTGCTTTCCTTTCTGAATAATGATTGCTTCCATTAAATTAAATCTTTGCGAAAATTTTCGATTGGTTCTTTCTAAAGCTTTTTCCGGATCAATCTGCAAAAACCGTGCATAATTGATAATGCTAAACAAAAAATCTCCAAATTCTTCTTCTATTGAGTCCTTATCACTTGATGTTACAGCATCTTTTAATTCTCCTAATTCTTCATGAACCTTTGAAAAAACATCTTCAGGCTGTTCCCAATCAAAACCAACTTGTCGCACTTTCTCTTGAATTCGCATGGCTTTAACCATAGCTGGTAAAGCTTTTGGAACACCTCCTAAAACTGTTTTCTGCCCTTCCTGTGTCTTTATTTTTTGCCAGTTTCTTTTAACATCTTCTTCGTTGTTTACAACAGTATCACCGTAAATATGGGGATGCCTTTTTATGAGCTTTTCTGCAATACCTCCCAACACATCTTCGAGTTGAATTTTTCCCTCTTCCTTCCCTATTCTAGTGTAAAACAACAAATGAAGCATAATATCGCCTAATTCCTCCTTTATATCCACCCAATTCTCTGCATCAATTGCATCGGCTAATTCATACACTTCTTCAAGAGTCATACTTCTGAGGGTATGAATGGTTTGCTTTTTATCCCATGGACATTGCTCTCTTAACTCATCCATAATTTGAACCAATCGTAAAAATGCCTTTGCTGTTGCTTCCATAAATTATGCAATAGTGAATGTGAGGAATAATCCAAAGAAAAATATAATCATTATTATAATTAGGCTCGTCATTATAAACATAAAGAAACCTTTCAAAATGGTTTTTATCCATCCTTGCTGATAAAATCCTTTAAATGCCCAATACCAGTATAAGAACATCCAAATATTTAAGACACTACTAATAAAGCTTGGAATTTTGCCATTCCCTAATGCACCAACAAGAACTATTCCGAGTCCAAATACAAATAATGCATTAAATAAATGAAGTAGAAAAATTGCATGATCAGCAAAAAAATAGTGCTTATTTCTGAAGTATACCAAATTCAAAAGGAATGCAACAAAGGGCAATGAAATAAATAATGCAATTGGAATTTTATGAAGTACTTCATCTAGCAACTTTTTAAGAAAAGATCTTTGATCTCCTTTATATTTTTGATTTAAATACAATTGCCGTTGTTTCATTTTACTATCTATAAACCCATCTCTATCTTTTTCAGGTAAACTTTGCTGATAGCGGAGGTATTGCTCAACAGAAGTAAATGAATCAATATCATTTGAAATACTAAAGCTTTCCTTACGATTTTCTAAGATTTTTATGTAATTAGAATCTAAACTTAATATCTCCAAGTCTCTTTTTAACAATGCTATAGAATCCAATTTGGACTGACTAGTCAAAGAATCAGTTTTTATTTTTTCCTGTAAACTGTCTATTTCAGCTTCAATTTCATTTCTTACTTGGGAAACTAATGCATTGCCATCATTTACATTGGATGGCATAAGCATGAAAAAAATCAGAAAAAAAATCGCAGATGAAAAAATATACATCCTTATAGGATTAATATAACTCATTCTTCTGCCTTGCAAATATTCACGCGATAAAAAGCCTGGCCTAAACATCAACAAACGTAAAGAGCTAAAAAACTTACCATCAAAATGAAACAAATCTCCCACAAAGTGAGAGACTAATTGCCAAACCGATTCTTTTGTTTCAATATTTTCTTGTCCGCATACGTGACAAAAACGACCATGAACTTGTGCATTACAATTCAGGCAATTCTTTTCTTTACGCTCTTTAAAGTGTGACAAAGTGAAATTTTTTCTAAAAATAGGCATTGAATGACACATTTCCACCTATTCTATAATCCATAGATGCAAGCATGTTTGTACATTTACGAAAACTTATTTGTGAAGCTCCTATTTATTCTTTTCTCAGCCCTAATTTCATCTTATTCTGTTTCGGCTCAATATTTTTATCACGATTTATACTCAAGTAAAGAAGCCCAAGACCTTCTACAAAAATGGAAAAAACTAAATGTTTCTGGAATTGAAGTTGTAAGCAATGATAAAGAGTTGCCACTTGAACTAAAAACTATTTGGACATCAGATTACAGACAAAAAACCACTACAACATTAGTGAATAAACAAGTCAAAAGTCTACAAGAAAGCTTCTACAATGGCCCTAGAATTCAACGTAGCAATGAAATGAGTAAGGGCATTGAAAAAAAACTACAATATAGCTATCAGGAAAAGGGATTATTAAAACAATTACAAGTGTCATTTACAGATACAGCTATGAAGATTAAATCTTCTGAATTGCATTCTTGGTATTATTACCCAGACGGCTTACCTGAAAAAATGTTGCTAATTAAAAATCAAACCGATACTACTATTATTGAATTCATTATTGAACAACTTCCTCAACCCAAGGTTACAGAAGAGCATTGGAAGAAAAAAGACAAAACCATAGAAAGCTTTTACTACTACTACAATGACCAAGGATTATTAAGTGATATTGTACGTTTTAATAATCGTTTGCAAAAGATGCTGCCAGACCGTGTTTTTAATTATGATGCTGATGGAAAGTTGATTGAAATGATTGAAACCCTAGAGAATAAAACTGATTATTACAGATGGATGTATGAATACGACTCAAATGCATTAAAAGTTACGGAAAAATCATTCAATAAAGCAAAGCAATTACAAAGCATGTTTCTGTATAACTACCAGTTCTTCAAGAAATAAAAAAAGCGACCGAAGTCGCTTTGTGCCCCAGGCGGGAGTTGAACCCGCACGGCCATTGCTGGCCACAGGATTTTAAGTCCTGCGTGTCTACCAATTACACCACCAGGGCTCCTTACAAAAAACCCGTTCAGCTGAACGGGAATTTTGCTGAGAGCGGAAGACCGGGCTCGAACCGGCCACCCCGACCTTGGCAAGGTCGTGCTCTACCAAATGAGCTACTTCCGCGTACTTTGTAAGAACTGTTTTGGGAGTGCAAAAATAAACATCCTCAGTTCTCTACAAAATTTTTATTCAACTTTTTTACTTGTATTTTGGAGTATACTGAGTACTCTCAGGTACAGCAACCTCTGGCGCACCTTTATATCTTGCATGATATAACTTGTAACAAGCACCTAACAAAAATGCACTCAAACAAGTTACTTGTAAATAAAATAAAAAGCGGGATGAATTTACCCAGCTATAAGTAAAATCTTTTGCTTTGTGTTGTTCTAGTTCGTTTGCCATACGGTTAAATTGCGGTGCAAAAATAAGGGGCTGGAATCAAATTTTATTTCTCCTTCACAACTATTTGGTTAAAACCTTGCTTCTTTTTAACAAAATACTGCCAAATCAATGCCCCATCATAAACCCCTGCACAATCTTTGAGTGATTTTGGTGGCAAATTTGAAGCACTTCTTTTGGTGATAACCCAATAAGAAAAAACAACATGCGCTTTTGCAATAGCCCAAAAATGCCCAATTTGACCCTTCAGCATATATCGCCATGCAGCAATTGCATCTAAGCCAAATCTAAAAACTATAAGCCATAGAAGGTTAGTCAATGGACTATTCTTCCAAATCATCCATAAGTTATTTCTGAAATTGAGATAAGTTTTAGTAGGACTAGGAGCTAGTGTGCCACCACCTAAATGATACACCCTTGATTGAGGTACCACTTTTAACTCATACCCAGCTCTTTGAAAGCGCCAACATAAATCGATTTCTTCCATATGCGCAAAAAAATCGGTATCTAATCCTCCAACTTTCCAAAATGCATCTTTACGCACCATCATAGCTGCACCTGTTGCCCAAAAAATGGTTGCCTCATCTTCATACTGACCATCTACTTTTTCACAAATATCCATAACTCTTCCTCTTGCAAATGGATAACCCAACCTATCTATCCACCCCCCTGCTGCCCCAGCATACTCATACTGATTAGGAGTATTGAAGGATAGAATTGCTGGCTGAACAGCTGCTATCTTTGGATTTGAATCTATACTATTTAAAAGCGGATCAATCCAGCCTTGCTTTACCTCCACGTCACTGTTCAAAAGAAGATAATAAGGATGATCAAGTTGTTGTAAACCTAATTGATACCCTCCTGCATAACCTGTATTCTTTTCCAAAGCAATTAATCGTACTAAAGGAAATTTTTGCTTAAGAAATAAAATACTATCATCTGTTGACCCATTGTCAATCACAATCAATTCGGCGTAGGCAGGAAGATATTGCAATACAGAAGGGAGAAACTGCTCTAGATGTTTTCTTCCATTATAATTTAAAATAGCTACAGCTACTCGAAAATGACTCATATTGCAATTTACTTATTCGCTAATCCCCAATGTATCAATGAAGTAACCTCAGTTGGTACGCCATCTATTTTAATGGATGAACGCTTGTGACCTAAACGAACAATAACAGTTCTTGTTGATGGAATGACAATGATATATTGACCTAAAATTCCTCTAGCATAAAATACTTCAGGATATTTTGGATGAATCCACCACTGATACCCGTAATAATTACACTTCTTCCCTTCTTCGTCTATAAGATTACATGGAGTGATTGCAGCTTTGTAATAAGCCCGATCAATGATAGTTACTCCATTCCAACGACCACTATCAAGCATCATTTGTCCAATCCTTGCAAAATCGCGAGCGTTTGTATTAAAACAACAATAAGCTTTTTCGTGGCCACCTTCCCTATCTAAACTCCACAAGGCACAATGCTTAGCACCTAATGGTTTCCACAGCTTTTTACTTGCATAAGCACTGAGTGTTTCACCTGTAGCCCTTTCTAAAATAAAGCCTAACAATTGGGTATCTCCAGATTTGTATCTGTGCAATGTGCCAGGGGTAGCTTCTTTTTTTACTTGAAAGGCTGTTTTTAATAAATCACTGCCATAATACATTTCGCTGGTAATAGAAATTGGATTCGTATAAGACTCTTGGAAATCAGTTCCACTACTCATAGTTAACAGATCTTTAATTCGCATTGCGGCTAGTTCTGCGGGTAGTTCGGGTAAATAACGAATAACAGAATCTTCAACTGAACCAATTGCCCCATCATTAATTGCTGCACCAATTAATAAGGAGACAATACTTTTTGCTACTGAAAAGGATCCTGATAAGGAGCTGTCTGAATATCCCTCCCAATAGTTTTCATACACTAATTTCCCATCCTTGATCACCACACAAGCCACTGTTTTCAATTCTTCAAGTTGTTGAAGTAAAGTATCGGGGGCAGTTAACCTCTCCTCTTGATTGGCCACAATCCACGCCTGTTCATCTGTTGACTCAACAGGTCTATTTGAAAAAATCTTGTAATCGTCAATTCCAGAAAAATTATAATATATGGCTCTGAAGAGATAGGTTTTCCCTGTAACTACCGAGAAAAGTCCAATAACACCCAATAATGCAATTAGCACCAAAAGGGAAAACTTCAATATTTTTTTCATAGCTCAAATTAAGCATTTATCTTGCACACGAAAGAACTCCAACATGCAATTTCTATCTGAAAATCTTGATTTCCTCGATCATCCTTTCTGCAAAGCATAAATAGGCTATTGCATCATTTTTCTTTTCACATTAAATCATTTTATGAATTCACATATACACTTGTCTGAAAAGACAAGTCATTTTCTTCACATTGAGGATCAATTTGGCGCACACAATTACCATCCCTTACCGGTAGTTCTAGAAAAAGGACAAGGTGTTTTTTTATGGGATGTTGATGGTAAAAGATATTTCGACTTTTTAAGTGGTTACTCAGCAGTTAATCAAGGCCATTGTCATCCATCTATTATTCAAGCTTTGGTAGATCAGGCGTCTAAACTCACTTTAACGTCAAGAGCATTTCACAATGATCAGCTTGGGCCGTATTCTGAAATGATTACAAAACTCTTTGGTTTTGATCGTGTGCTTCCCATGAATACAGGGGTTGAAGGCGGTGAAACTGCTATCAAACTAGCTAGAAGATGGGCCTACGATAAAAAAGGAGTCCCTGAAAATCAGGCAATCGTTTTGTTTGCAACAGGTAATTTTTGGGGCAGAACACTAGCTGCTATTTCTTCATCTAATGACCCAAGTAGCTATAAAGGGTTTGGGCCTTATATGCCTGGATTTGATTTGGTTCCTTATAATGATTTATCAGCATTAGAGAAAGCGCTACAACACCCACATGTAGCAGCCTTTATGCTGGAACCTATTCAGGGTGAAGCTGGAGTCATTATTCCAGATGAAGGGTATTTAACAGCAGTTCGGGAACTCTGCACTAAGTGGAATGTATTAATGATTGCTGATGAAATTCAGACTGGACTTTGTAGAACAGGAAAAATGTTGGCTTGTGACCATGAAGATGTACATCCTGATATTCTTATTCTCGGCAAAGCACTTAGTGGTGGTACTATGCCTGTGGCAGCAGTTCTTGCAAGCGATGAAATTATGCTGAATATTCGGCCGGGTGAACATGGCAGCACTTATGGTGGCAATCCACTTGCATGTAAAGTTGCAACTGCAGCATTGGAAGTTTTGGTGAATGAGAATCTAGCAGAAAATGCCACGTTAATGGGTGAATACCTTAGAACTAAATTGAAAAATTTGAATAGTCCTTATATCAAAAAGATTCGCGGGAAAGGATTACTCAATGCAATAGAAATAACACATACCGATAAAGAAGCTGCTTGGAAATTGTGTTTGAAGATGATGGAAAATGGACTTTTGGCAAAACCTACTCATGGTGATAAAATAAGGTTTGCACCTCCACTAGTTATTACGGAAAAGCAAATTGATGAGGCTGTAACAATTATTGAGCAGTCTTTACATGTACTTGATTAAAAAAGCCGCTTATGCGGCTTTTTTATTGATTGTAACATTTGGAAAGAAGGTCATAAAAAGTCCAAGAGCCGCAAAAAAGACCAATCCATATAAACCGGCTTTTTTTTCAGGACAAATCCCGCCCATGCAGGCTCCAATTAGAATAAGATTTCTAAGAGCCCAAGCCATGTTAAATGCCGCAAAAAATACATTGGTTCTTTTTGCCCAAATTTTAGGCAAAAGAAAAAAGATAGACATACAAACCCCCACATACAAATTCATAAGTCCAGGCTTTCCAAAACTTGTTCCCTCCGCATTGAAGCCCGATACCACAATTTCCTTTCCTGGTATATAAGCCCATGGCAAAAGGCAACAGCCTATCATAAGCAACATGGATAAGATACCAATGGGTTGAGTATATTTTATCATAAAAAATGACCCCTCTTTTGGGAGGGGTTAGTTGGAGGTCCCGAGCGGATTCGAACCGCTGTAGAAGCTTTTGCAGAGCTCTGCCTAGCCACTCGGCCACAGGACCATGTTGATTGGGGTGCAAAAATAATCGAATCAGACTAAAAATAAAATTCATTTTACGACCTTTACAACAAATAGTTATATGAACAGAATAGCAGAAAGTGAACTAATCATCAATAGTAGAGGCGCAGTTTATCATTTGAATGTTCGACCTGAGGAATTGGCCGATACCATTATAACCGTTGGTGACCCCGATCGTGTTGCTCAAGTAAGCAAGTATTTTGACGCTGTTGAAGGCAAATACCAGCACCGCGAATTCATTACCCATACTGGCAGAATTGGCAAAAAAAGAATATCTGTTGTCTCTACAGGTATTGGTCCAGATAACATAGATATTGTCTTAAATGAACTAGATGCTTTGGCAAATATTGACTTCAAAACAAGAACTATTCAAACTGCCCTCAAATCACTTCAAATTATAAGAATTGGTACTTCTGGTGCTTTACAAGCCGATATTGATGTGGATTCTTGGGTTGCAAGTTCCCACGGACTAGGATTAGATAATTTGTTGAACTTCTACAGAAGGGAAACAACGGTTGAAGAAGACGATATTTTACAACAGTTCATTGCACACACGCAAATTGGAAGTACAACTAATCCTTATATGTTTTCAGCTGGCACATCGCTATTGAAACATTTTGTAAAGGGATATCATCAAGGTATTACTGTTACTTGCCCCGGTTTTTATGGCCCACAAGGCAGGGTATTGCGTTTGGGATTAACACAACCACAACTTATTGACCGACTGACTGAATTTCAATACGGCCCATACCGAATTACAAATTTTGAAATGGAAACCAGCGCTATTTATGGTCTTGGAAAGCTTTTAGGGCATTCCTGCTTGAGTTTAAATGCCATTGTAGCTAATCGTGTGAAGAAAACATTTAGCAAAGACGGGGCTGCGGCAGTAGATCAACTCATTCAAAATAGCCTTGAAATTATTGCAGGAATATGAGTCGTGTTATTCATTTTTTTAAATACCAAGGAACAGGTAATGACTTCATTATTCTTGATGGAAGAACCGAACTTCTGTCTTTAAATGAATCAACAATTGCAAAATGGTGTGATAGACGTTTTGGAATTGGTGCTGATGGATTAATGATGGTACTAAACCCAACCGAAGAAGGGGCCGACTTCACTATGAAATACTACAATGCCGACGGTAAGGAAGGAAGTATGTGTGGTAATGGTGGCAGATCTATGGTGCAATTTGTAGTTGATCAAGGATTGGTAAAATCGCGATACAAATTCAATGCTGTGGATGGTTGGCATGAAGCTTTTGTAGATGACAATGGATGGGTTCATTTACACATGAACTCTGTGAAAGAGGTTGAGTCTACAGATACCAATTGTTTTAAATTAAATACAGGCTCCCCTCATTGGGTGCAATTTGTAGAAGAAATTGAAGAGTATCCGGTGGTAGATGCGGGTCAAGCAATTAGGTATAGCTCTGCCTTCAAAAAAGAGGGTATCAATGTAAACTTTATAGAATGGCAGGGGGAAAAACTGTTTGTACGTACTTATGAAAGAGGTGTTGAAGGTGAAACTTATTCTTGTGGAACAGGCGTAACAGCAGCCGCTTTAGTAAGCAAAAAACATGCACAGGGTATAAATAGAGTTGCAATTAAAACTTTAGGTGGATCTCTTGCCGTTCAATTTCATGCAAATGAAGATGGGAGCTTTCAAGACATTTGGCTTCAAGGTCCAGCTAAGTTTGTGTTTAAAGGAGAAATAGAGTTGTAGATTAAATCTCTATGACCAAACATCAAAGCTCAAACTTTGGATGTACTTTCGTTAGAATATAGGAGGAAATCATGATCCAGTGTTTTAAAAATATTGACAACCAAACCGTTGAAATAGATAAGCCGGAAATTGGTTCTTGGGTCAACTTGGTCCCACCATTTCGCGACGAAGACTTTGAAACACTGAGTGAAAGTTTAGATGTGCCTATAGAATTTCTAAGAGACTCACTTGACATTGATGAAAGACCTCGCTATGAAATTTCTGACAATGTTAAATTCATTGTTATTAAAACCCCAACTGAGAATAACTCATTCAATGACAGTGATGCATTTTATATCACCATTCCTATTTGCATCATCTTAACCCATAATCAAATTATTACTGTTAACTCATTTGATAATGGGGCTATCAAAAAATTCTTGAACACGTTTCAAAAACGCCATCCCGACAAGAAGAATATGATGGTGTTGAAGATTTTTGAAAAAGTGGTACAGAATTTCTTGGAGTTTTTGAAAGAAATCAATCATACTAGAAATCAGTATGAACAAAGTTTGTATGATAGCAATAGCAACGAAGACTTATTAAATCTGATGCGTATTCAGAAGAGTCTTGTGTATTTCGTAACCGCTCTTCGAAGCAATGAAATGCTTATGATGAAAATGGAGCGGACAAATTTTCTGGCTCTAAATGAAGAAGAACGGGAGTTTCTTCAAGACTTAATCATTGATACTAGCCAGGCACTTGAAATGGCAAACGTATATACTAATATCTTGAGCAGTACTCTCGATGCATTTGCAAGTATCATCAGCAATAACCAAAACCAAGTTTTAAAGCGACTTACATCTGTAACAATTATCTTACAGTTTCCCGTGTTGGTAGCTAGTGTATACGGCATGAATGTAGATCATATTCCATACGCCAATTCACCTTTCTCATTTTATATACCAATTGTTTTCTCTTTAGGAATTTCAGTTGTGATTGGTATTTATTTCGCTAGAAAAAAACTATTCTAATGGGGTTATTTAATGTTCGTGTATATGGCTTACTTTTCGACAGCCAGAACCGTTTATTGGTTAGTGATGAAAGAATCAAGGGAAAACTGTACACCAAATTACCTGGTGGCGGACTTGAATTTGGTGAAGGCACAAGAGATTGTTTAAAAAGAGAGTTTTTAGAAGAGACAGGTTTAGAAGTATCTGTTCTTGAGCATATTTATACTACCGATTTTTTTCAAATTTCTGCTTTCAATCCATCCCATCAAATCATTTCGATCTACTATAAAGTATCTTGTTCTGAACCTATTCTTTTAGATACCAAGTCAACACCTTTTGACTTTCGTGCAGATCAACTAGTAGATACTCAAAAAGATGCTGAAATCTTTAGATGGGTACCCTATCATCAACTTCATCCAAATATCTTTAGCTTGCCTATTGACAAAATTGTTATAGAAAAACTGCTTAATAACTTAACAAAATAGGGCAAAAAGCCGTTTTATTGTGTATTTTTTACACATTATTGATAGTTTATTCACATCTTCAACATTGCTGGGTTACAATCTACGTTTGTAGGAATTAAATGGAAAGCAAGCAATTATGGTACAAAAAACTTATTTCAAGACTAAAGATTACTGTAAAGTAAAATTCAATGTAGTGTTCGACCAAGCTGAAACTGTTGAAATTCTTGGCTTAAACAGCGATTGGGAAAAGGGCATTATCATGAGTAAGAAAAAAGACGGTACATTCTCATGCGATGTACAACTTCCAAAAAACTCAACACACGAGTTCTTATACCGCGTTAACCAGTCAAATTGGGCTGCCGAGGAAGAAGCCGACGGAAACGTTCCTAATCCTTACGGTGGAAATAATAGTTTATTGGTTCTTTAGAAAAATTTGGAAGCGACTCTATTAATTGCTCGCTTCCAAACTATTTTCCTTGTTCATAGCCGCTTTTTTCATTGCCATTGCCGTAGTTGGTCCAAGATAGCGATCAATTAAGTAGTGCATCAGGTATATGACTGGCGTTAATGCAAGTGCAACCACTGCCTTGTAAATATAATTGACTGTGCCTACTGCAAGGAACAGTTTAAACGACCAAATAAAGTCACCTTCCTTTGCTCCTATCCTACTACCTACATAAAAGGCAATAAAGAGTACCACATAGCTATCAATAAATTGCGAAATAAATGTTGACCCTGTTGCTCTCAGCCAAATCATTTTTTCTCCGGTAGCTTGTTTGATTTTATGAAATGCCATTACATCTATGAGCTGACCAAGTAAAAAAGCTACAAGCGAACCAATGATAATTTTACCTCCTTGTCCAAGTACACTTTCATAAGCTACTTCCATATTAGGCACCCCCGTACTTACTTTACTACTAACAAAAAAAGGTGCAGGCTCCAATTCCATAGCACCATAAAACATCAAAAAAGCATACGCAATTAAACCAGCAGCTAAAAACGATAAAAAGCGAACTCCTTTTTGTCCATAATACTCATTAATCAAGTCAGTCATAATAAAGACAACAGGCCACAACAACACACCGGCCGTTAAATTCAAGCTTAAAAGCTCCCCAAAAACATTCAATTCAAGAGGAGCAAATCCTAATGTTTTCTCAAGCGAAAAAATCTTCACTCCAATCACTTCGGCAATGAGTGCATTGGCGACAAAAAAACCACCTAATATGAGGAATAAGCGAGTGGGTTTATCCTGCGTAATCTTTGTAATCATGTTAAAAAAAAGTAAACAATTTGAAATACAAAAAAGATCAAATTGACAGTTAAAAGATAGGTGGGTATCGCTTCTTCTTGTTTAGTAATTTTTCTCAAAATTTGTATTCCCCAAGTAATGATATTGCAAATGGGAGAAACAAAGAAGCCAAGAATAATAATTGTACCGTCGGCCCATTGCTGATGCATTTGCCATCCAATATGCCTGAAAATACAGGCCAGCAAAAACATGAGGTTGCAAATGAAAGCAACCCGATGCATAAATAATAGGCGTACCATGAGTTTTATTCGTTGAAAATACCATTAATTTGCTAACCTCAAAATCTTTTCGATGAATCAGTTTTCGTGGAAATCATTATTACCGCATGGTATAGCAGTTGGAATTTTTTTGCTTATTTCTGTTTTGTATTGCAAACCAGCGCTAGATGGCATGGTGCTAACTCAAAGTGATATTGCACATTGGAAAGGAATGGCTAAAGATGCCGAAGATTATAAGGCCATTCATGGAAGTTATCCATTATGGACAAAAAGTATGTTTGGTGGTATGCCCGCCTATCAAATTACAGGAGCTAATAGCAACAACCTAATTACCCCCTATTCTCATAAAATATTATCGCTGTTTCTTCCAGAGCCCATTAGCTTTTTCTTTTTGGCCTGTATTGGATTTTACATCCTAGCTATTAGTTTAGGTGTACGTTCATGGATAGGTATTTTAGGGTCTCTTATGTATGCTTATGCAACATACAACCCAATTATTATAGCAGTTGGACACGTAACTAAAATGTATGCAATAGCATATATGCCTGCTTTGTTGGCTGGTGTTATTCTGATTCTCAAAAAGCATTATTGGATTGGCACAGCCATGACAGCTTTATTTAGCTCATTGCTCATATCCATGAACCACTTGCAAATCACCTATTACTTCTTTTTAATGGCGGTGGTTCTTGGATTGGTCTATTTAATTGAATTCGCTCGCGAAAAAGCCTACACACATTTAGCAAAATCGGTAGGGCTGGCACTTATTGCAGCACTCGCAGGTATTGCATCGAACGCAGTTGTTTTGTTAACTACTTATGATTACTCTAAAGCAACTATGCGAGGTGGTTCTATTAGTCATGCAGCACAATCAGATACAAATAAAAATTATGGGAAAGGCGGATTGAGTGTTGATTATGCATTTAGTTGGAGTTATGGAGTTGCTGAAACATTTACCTTCTTAATTCCAAACTTTTACGGAGGCAGCAGTGATGGAGGACAATTAGGTGAAGGCTCAAAAGTTGTTACTAAATTAACCTCTCTGGGTGTTCCTGATGATCAGGCTATTCAATTTTCTAAATCCTTACCAACCTATTGGGGTGACCAACCAGGAACTTCTGGTCCGGTTTATTTGGGCGCCCTCACTTGTTTATTATTCATTTTTGCAATGGTTTATTTGAAAGGGCCATTAAAATGGTGGGCACTAGCAATCACAATCATTTCTGTAATGATGAGTTGGGGCAAAAACTTTTCAGCATTCAATGAATTCTTATTCAGCTACTTGCCTTTCTATAATAAATTCAGAGCACCTAGTATGATTTTGGTGATTCCTCAATTGGTATTTCCAATGATGGGTATTCTGGCATTGAATCAATTTTTGAATGAACCAGATTCAAGAAAAGATGAATTAAAAAAGGTACTTCAAACCACTCTTTATATAGCAGGCGGATTAATTGCAATGATGTTCGTTGCATACATCAGTATGTCGTTTACCAGCAGCAATGATGAACAACTCAAAAACTATTTATTGCAAGCGTTTGGAAATAATAGTGAAGCGGGCACATCTGTTTTCAATGCATTTATTGAAGACAGAAAACAACTCTTTTTGATGGATTTGCTTCGTTCTTCTGCTATTATGTTTGCTGGCATTGCATTGATCTGGACTTTTATTCATCAAAAATTAGCTGTCAAATGGGCTGCTTATGCTTGGATTGTATTAATCTTAATTGATTTAATGCCAATTGATAGAAGATATTTAAATAGCAACAACTTCATTGAGAGTGGCGACTATGATCAAGCTTTTCAATTTGTGCCTTCAGGAATCGATAATATGATTCAACAAGATACCAGCGATTATCGTGTTTTCAATTTATCATCAGGCGATCCTTTCTCTGATGCCATTACTGCGTATCACCATAAATCGGTTGGTGGATACCATCCAGCAAAACTTTCACTAACTGAAGATTTATTAAACGAACATTTACGTAAAAATCCCCTTACCCTTCCCATCTTACACATGTTGAATACAAAGTATATCATCATGCCAGGAGACGACAGGAAACCTCGTTTACAAGTGAATCCAGAAGCTTGCGGTCCTGTTTGGTTAGTGAAGGGTATACAGCAAGTGGCTGATGCTAATGCAGCTTTAAAGCAAATCGGAAATTTCAATCCAACGGATACTGCAATTATAGAATCAACAATTGCAAAAGAAATACCTGCCTTTCAATGGGATAGTACTGCAACCATTCAGGTTGTCAAAAACGAAAATGATTATGTTGAATATAGTTTTTCAGGCAATCAAGCTCAGTTTGCTGTATTCAGTGAAGTTTACTACGATAGAGGTTGGAAAGCTTTTATTGATGGAAAAGAAGCTCCAATTTATCAGGTGAACTATTTACTAAGAGGTATGCATATTCCGGCAGGCAGCAAATCTATCACGTTCAGCTTTGAACCAACTTCTTATACCACAGGAAGAACACTCACAGGAATTGGTCAGTTCCTTATGCTTGGATTTGTTTTAGCTGGAATTGCTATGGCTTATAGGTCTAAAAAAGAAGCTGTCTAAATGTGGCCAGGTTAGCTATTGTAGCATGGTATTCAATTCTGCCTAACAGATATGGTGGACAACAAGCAGTGCACTCAATGTTGAAGGTTGCAGCTGTTCAACATGAGGTGTATTGTATTGGTACCTCAGTTGATATTAGAGTAAGTAAACCTGACAACTATATTCCAATCTTCGCAGGTAGTAAACGCGAACTATTTTCCATTAAAACATATCAAAAGCTTAGAAGAGTAATTCTTGATAAAAGAATTGATGTTGTAATTATTGAGCATCCTTACTTAGCATGGATGTGTTGGCTTATTCAATTCGTTCATCCAATAAAATGGGGCATACATGCTCATAATATTGAATGGGAAAGATTCAAAAATCAAAGTGCAAAGGGGTGGAGATTACTCAAATTGTATGAAGGTTGGGCTTTCAAGAAAGTTCATTTTAGCATATGGCTCAATAATCATGAACGAGATTCGGCTGTACAATCATGGAAGCTGGACTTAAGTAAATGTTTGCACTTACTTCCTCTAATGTCACCAAAACCATTAATAGCATCAGCAAAAGAAATAATATGCAAGACGCATCAAATGAACACTACAGATACTGTCGTCTTGTTTTCAGGAACGCTCGATTATTTACCAAATGCAAAAGCGGTTGAATGGATTTATGATTCAATTGCGCCATCACTGGTTACAAAAAAAGATGTTCAAATTTTAATTACAGGCCGATTGCAAAAAAATGAATTTCAGTACCTAAAAAAACTACAGCATCCTCAGGTTCACTATATAGGAGAGGTAGATGATGTGGATGCGTACATGCAAGCAGCTGATGTGTTTATTATACCAATCCTTGATTCAAGTGGAGTTAAACTAAAACTATTGCAAGCACTGTCAAACCACACTCCAGTTATTGCTTTCAAATCTGCCGCACATGGTGTTCCCTTAACGTATATTGATCAAGCAATTAGAATAATTGAAGACGGAAATACAGCGGCTTTTATTGCGGCAATTCTAAATGCGCCCCAAAAACCAATAAAAATTGATAGGCAGTTTTGGGAAAAAATGAATCCTGAATATCAGTCAGAACAACTCTCAGATATCATCTAGTATCTTTGTTTGAACAACATGCAGATATCCATCGTTACCATATGTTTTGAAAATCTTGAAGAATTACAAGAAACCATTGCATCAATTGATATGCAATCGTATTTACCTTATGAACATTGGATCATTGATGGGTCTAAAAACAATTTGATTAAAGATTGGGCATCAAGTCAAAATCACCCCTCCTATCGCTTTTTTGTCCACGAACCCGATAAAGGAATATCTGATGCTTTTAACAAGGGCATTTTAAAATGCACTGGTAATCTCATTCATATTCTAAATTCTGGCGACACCTACCATAATGCAAACATTTTAGCTTTGATCAATCAAGTGTTTGAAGAAAATCCTCAAATTAATTGGGTGCATGGACAATACCTTCAATATAGAGGTCAAATGCATGTAGTAAGCGGTACTAAATTTGATTCTAAACAGCTATGGAAAGGTATGCGCATGGTTGCTCATCCAACCATGTTTATTAAAAAGAAACTATATGACAAGGTTGGCCTATTTAAGCTGGAGAAAAAAGTTGCCATGGATTATGACTTCTTGGTGCGAATTAGGAATTTCCCTTTTGAATATATAGAGCAACCAATCATCAATTTTGCACCAGGTGGTACCAGTAGTATTCAATTTGAAAGGGGCTTACAGGAAGTGAAAGAAAGCTATACACAATATATGGGTATTTCTTTCAAAATTATTGTTTGGCAGTTGAGGCAAAAACTACTGAATAAGTTCATGTCGACTAGCCTAGGTAAATTATGGTTTCAGTGGAAAAATAAATCAAATCAAGTAGAATGAAGCCCATTGAAATCATAGTAATCACATACAATCGTCCCGAAGATACGCTTGAACTCTTGGAGAACTTATGTTCGCTGGAAGATGCAGTAACCTATCTTGAGAAAATTATACTTCTCAACAACGCTTCAACATCTGACTATAGTAGAGTGGAAAATTTTATCAAGAATCAATCCTCTATTCCCATTCATTACATTCAATCAAACAAGAACTTAGGCGTAACAGCTGGAAGAAATCATGCACTCCAATTTAGCCAAACCCCAATTATCGTTTTCTTAGATGATGACGCACTATTAGAAGACAACAATACTTTAAAAAATATCCTACACGCATTCGAAAAAAAGTCACCCCAAAATCGAGAAACGGGCTTAGTAAGTTTTCGTGTGCTCTACTATCCTTCTTTAGTTCCTCAAATCAATGCCCTACCACATAAAAAGGTTGACAAATATTTACACCAAGACTTTTTTGCAACTTATTATTTTGCTGGAGGTGCGCATGCCATCAAAAGAGATTTACTATTGCAATTAGGTGGCTTACCTGAGGATTTTTTCTATGGAATGGAAGAATATGACATTAGCTACCGTCTGTTAGAAGCTGGCTATGGAATTGTATATGACGCATCTATTACTATGTTACATAAAGAATCGCCGCTAGGAAGAACCACAAAAAAGGAAAAGTGGCAAATGATGTGGTTGAATAAATGTCGCGTTGCCTGGAGATACTTACCCAAGAAGTACTTCTATTCTACAGCTATTCTCTGGTCATTTAAATACTTGTCGGCAACCAAAATGGATATCAAAGGCTGGTGGCATAGTTGGATAAAAATTTTATCTATTCCTACAAACGAAAATAGATTTCCAATTTCTACTGATAGTTTGAAATACCTTGAAAAAGTTGAAGCTCGTTTATGGTATTGATTTTTTAGAAAGCTAACAATGCCTTTACTTTACAGCAAAATGATTTGTTTTGAGGGCAATTGGAATTTTCTTAGCTAGACTAATCGCAATTTCTCGGCATTGGGGCTATCCAACTGGTTTAAAAGTTGCATGGAGCATTTTTATCAAGAATAGTGAAAAACTTGAATGGAAATTGCCCATTTTTAAAAACTCTATTTCACTTAGAAAGGCACAATCAGACCTACCCATATTTGAACAAATATTTGCTGACCTTGAATATAAATTTCCTCACCCTTCTGCAGAGAAAGTTACTACAATCATAGATGCAGGAGCCAATATTGGTTTTGCTGCGCTCTATATGAGCACTGTGTATCCTAATGCAAAAATCCTTTGTTTGGAACCTGACCTAAATAATATAGAACTTCTGAGATATAATACAAGAAACTATACAAATATTGAAATTCTGCACGGTGCACTTTGGCACAACAACTCCCCTATTGAAATTTCGAACCCAAATGAACTAAGTGCTGGATTTGTAATTACAGAATCAAAAAGTAATACAACTGTTATTCCAGCATATACTCCCAAACAGTTGATTGAAAAAATGGGGGGGCATGTTAATTTATTCAAAATGGATGTTGAAGGTGCAGAGTTAGAAATTTTTTCAAACACAACTAATTGGCTGAATGATATAGATGGACTTATCATTGAGCTGCACGATTGGATGCGACCAGGTTGCTCCTATCCTTTTTACAAGGCTATTGCTGATTTTAAATGGATAACGCATATAGCTGGTGAGAACTTAGTATTGTTGAAACAAAAACAAGTACCATGAGAAAAGTTGTAGAAACATGGTATAGAAAAATATTTCCCAAGCGAGTACCAAAATACCAAACATATCGACCATTTTTTCTTGAGCGAACAGGATTAGAAATTGGCGGCCCAAGTCCAATATTTCAAAACAGTGGCTTTTTGCCAGTGTACAATTGGTTACAGCAATTAGATAATTGTACATTCAGTAATGAAACTGTTTGGGAAGGACGATTAGAAGCAGGTAAATCTTTTCGTTATAGTCCAGGAAAATCTGGTTATCAATTCTTTTCAGAAGGCAATGACTTACAATTTGCACAAGACAACACCTATGACTGTGTGCTATCAAGCCATAATATAGAACATTATGCCAATCCAATAAAAGCATTGCGAGAGTGGAAGCGTGTGGTAAAAAAAGGAGGAATACTTTTATTAGTGGTACCGCATAAAGATAATACGTTCGATCATGCTCGGCCGCTTACAACCATTGAACACTTGATTCTTGACGCAGATACAAATATGCAAGAAAACGACACCACACATTTTGAAGAAGTGATTCAATTACATGATTTAAAAAAAGATCCTGCTGGCATCTCACAGGAAGAATTAAAAGAAAGGACTTTGAATAACATTCAAAACAGATGTGTGCACCATCATGTCTTTAATACACCACTTGTTGTGAAAGCACTAGATGAAGCTGGCTGGACAATAAGAAAGATTAACTGGATGAACCCATATCACATAATTGTGCTTGCGCAGAATATAGGTAATAAGCCCAATAATACCAATTGGCTGCTCCCGAAAGCATTCAGCGAAAGTCCTTTTCCTTCAGATAAATGAATCAGGAAATCAACCATATTGCTGCCGGTGTTGTTCTCTATAATCCCAATGAAAACTGGTTACAACATGTAGAAAGCTATGTGTCTGAAGTAGATGCATTGATTATCATTGATAACAGCCTACATCCTATTTCTAAAGATCTTCTTAATTTTCATCCACAGATTCAATATGAACATTACCCTCAAAATATAGGTGTTGCTGCTGCAATTAATAGAATGTTAGAACAAGCGAGTCAATTGAACTGCACTTGGCTAATGACTATGGATCAAGATTCCTATTTCAATAAGAATGAAGCTAAAGAATATATCAGACAAGTTAAATTACAAGAAAAACATACAATAGGTGTTGGCCCATCAATATCTCATCATCCAATAGAGTCAACCAATCCACTTATTTTGATTAGCTCAGGTATGTGTATTCGCGTAAAAGAAACAATTGAAATAGGAGGCATGAAAGAAGAACTCTTTATAGATCAGGTAGACCATTTTTTTTGCCTACAAGTGCAAGCAGCTGGATTTAATATGAAGATGGTTCCAGAGATTGTTCTACAACACTCACTTGGCGAAAGCAGAAATATCAGCAATAAACAGCATGCTAATAAAACCGTTTACCTACACAATCCAACTAGACTCTATTATATGACTAGGAATGTGTTCTATCTTAGTAAACATTTCAACAACACATATCCCGCTTTTGTAAAACAGCAAAAAGTTGGTCTATTTCATCGAATTAAAAACAGAATCAAATATGAAACTGATCGATGGGAAACTATAAAAATGGTTTTACTGGGTATCTTACATTTCTATCAAAATAAAATGGGAAAATTACAATCGTAGTATGAGTCAATTAGAACCCATATATTTCTCTATTATTATTCCTGTAAAATGGAAAGGCGATTATCTGGAGCCAGCCCTACATTCCATTGCAAAACAAACATATCCGTATTTCGAAGTATTAATATTGTTAGATAAAAGCAGCATTGAAAATGGAACTGTTGCGTGGTTACAAGATCAAAAAATTGTACCTGTTACCTTGCACGTCAGCTACCAAGAATTTGGTATTGCCGAAAATTGGGGTAGAATTAAAGATATTGATAAGAAGCCTTACATGACTATTATGGGTTACGACGACCTGCTATACCCAAATTTTCTTGAACAAATGGCTGCCAGTATTCAAGAGCATCCAGAAGGCTCTTTGTTTCATGCTCATTTTGATCTCATTGATGCAAAAGGTAATAAGATGGGTGATTGTAAACCCATGAAATCTGAGTACAATGCTTCGCAATTTATGGAGGCTATGATTCGATTTTCGATTACACAAATGGCTACGGGTTACGTATTCAGAAGCAGCGACTACAATGAGATTGGTGGTATTCCCACACAATACCCTAACATCATCTATGCCGATATTGATCTATTTCTTCAATTAAGCTTAAGAGGTAAGGTACATGTATTACCTGATACACTCTTTGCTTTTAGGTGGCACCAAAGTACTACAAGAACTTCCAAGCTTGAAACACTCTTACAGGCACTCAATCTGTTTGCAGATCAATTAGCTCAATGGAAACAAACAACACCTGCATTTGCTAATTCAATTGAATTTTATGCTGGTGATTATTTATTAAAAGAATATCGCTCTCTTGCTCATAGTTCTTTACGACTAACTAAGCAAGAAAGAGGACAATATTCCGTGCTATACTTCATGTACTCTTTCAAAAACGCCTATCAAAAGATTTATCAATCTAAATCACCAGCACTCTTTAATGACTGGAGTTGGTTTTTGGCATGGTGCATAGATCAAGTTGCTCCACTAAGAGAGCTATTTCGTCAATGGAGAAACAAAAGAAGCAAACCTATTATTTTGTAATTAGAGGAGGCAAAGCTTTCAGGTAATCATGAAAAAGCTGAATAGCCTGACGTTTTGCATCATTTAACCTGTAATCAATATTTTCTGTATAGTACGTTTTCAAGTCGTACAAAGGATATTCAACACCTTCTAGCACTTCATCAATATGTTGAACCCCATATCCATTCGCCATATTAAACCCATCTAAAAAATTAGAATCAATTGCTTTATTAGCAGCCCATACAGCAAAAACAAATGGCAAACCAGTAAAATCCTTCCATGCCTGACCCAAATCATATACATACGGATATTGCAGTAAAGCTTCAAATGCCCGATCACCTATCACAACAGCTGCCTCATTTCCCTGAATGTTCTTTTCAAAACCTGGGGCTGATGGTTTAAAGTTTACATCCAACTCCCAATGGTACTTACATAAAATGCGTACTAAATTCACTGAAGTACGACTTTGATAATCGAGCTGAATGGTCTTGATTTCTTCCAAAGGAACCTGACTAAACAAAGCAACAGAAGCTACAGTTCCATTTGTACCTATACAATAGTCAGTCACAATTTCATAGTGCTCTAATAAAGGCAAAACAGCTACAGGCACTAAACCTATATCAATTTTATCATGTAATAAAGCTGAAGCAATATTTGCAGGATAATCTCTTTTTAAATCAATCATCCGCATCAATCCACTTCGCTCAACACCAAATAACAAAGGTTTAGTATTTAAATAGCTTACTGCTCCTATCGACCATATCTCCTTCAATTCTGCTAAATTTGCCGCAAAGAAAAGAAAAAAGACGGCTTTAATAGACTTTTCCTACATCCAAAACAAAGTAATATACATGCAGTTTCAAACACTTACAGCTATTTCCCCAATAGATGGGCGCTATCGCAAACAAACTCAAGCACTTGAACATTATTTTTCTGAATATGCACTCATCAAATACAGGGTAATTGTTGAAATAGAATACCTGGTCTTTTTGGCTGATAAGAAGCTATTTACGCTTCCCGCGAAAGCCAGAAAGCATTTGACCGAGTTGAAAGAAAGATTTGGATTAGATGAGGCACAACAAATAAAACAAACAGAAGCTACAACCAACCACGATGTTAAAGCCGTAGAATACTTTTTAAAAGAGCAACTTGAAGCAGCTGGTGCAAGTCAATTGAAAGAATGGGTTCATTTCGGATTAACTTCTCAAGACATCAATAATACTGCCATTCCATTAAGCTGGAAGCACTTTATAGAAAACGAATATCTACCTGCACTTATTAATCTCAAACAACAATTGACCAAATTAGCTAAACAATGGAAAGGCATTCCTATGTTATCGAGAACGCATGGCCAGCCTGCTTCTCCTTCTACCCTGGGCAAGGAAATGATGGTCTTTGTTGAAAGGCTCAATCACCAAATTCAATTATTAAGTACAATTCCTTTTGCTGCAAAGTTTGGAGGTGCAACTGGTAATTTCAATGCACACCATGTTGCCTTTCCAAAGAAAAATTGGATTGCATTAGGAAATGAGTTTGTAGAAAACCGTCTTGAATTACAAAGAATGCAATTCACCACACAAATTGAACACTACGATCTACTTGCAGCGCATTTTGATAATATGAAACGAATTAATCAGATATGGATTGATTTTTGTCGTGATATCTGGACTTACATCAGTATGGATTACTTCAAACAAAAAACTAAAAAAGGTGAAGTAGGTTCTAGTGCAATGCCACATAAAGTCAATCCAATTGACTTTGAAAATGCAGAAGGTAACTTAGGTTTAGCTAATGGAATTTTTGAACACTTGTCTGCAAAACTTCCTATTAGTCGCTTGCAACGTGATTTAACGGATTCAACGGTATTAAGAAATATTGGAGTTCCAGCCGCACATAGCATTCTATCTTTCAAGAGTATTGAGAAAGGGCTTTCAAAATTGGTACTAAACCAAGATAAAATGCAAGCAGATTTAGAACAGAATTGGGCAGTAGTGGCAGAAGCTATTCAAACCATTCTTAGAAGAGAGAATTTCCCTAATCCTTACGAAGCTTTGAAAGACTTAACGAGAGGTAATGCTTCTATCAATAAAGAGACCATGCATCAATTCATTCAACAGCTCCCAATAAGTGCAGCTTTGAAAAAAGAATTAAAAGCAATTACTCCACATAACTACACAGGGATTCATCCGAATTTTTGATTCAGCATTTAAACCCTGTTATAGTCTGCTTTCCAGTTTTGAATTTGCTTTTTGATGTCTTTAGGTGATAAAGATTCTTGTAAAGCTTTCTCGACCAATACTGGAAACTCTTCATCGGAGGCAAATCTTAGTGCTATAATTTGTCCCATTCGTAAACCAGTAGGTAATGTCTTTCCTGTAAGCACATAATATCTGAATGATTCTTCTGCTCGAATTGCTCTGTCTTGGGCTTTTAATGCAAAGCTTCTAGCATACCAAAAGAAGGAAGCGAAAATACATGCTATTAAAAGTAGCAAAGCGGCATTTAACCAATTAGTTGAATCAGACTTTATCAATAATGAAATACTGCCAATAATCAATAGTAACAATAAAAAGAAAGTATATCCGTGATAACCTCTTACTAAGCGAACATGGTTACTATAGTTTTGTGTTTTTTTCATGGTTGTTTAATTTCTTGTAGCAAAGAAAACATTTTTTGAACGAGTGCACTCGCAGAACCTTGGTAATTATTCACAATAAATGCAACCGACACATCTCCCCATTGCCGATGTTTATAATAACCAGCATAAGCTTTTACCCCTCCAATCGTTCCACTCTTCAACTTCATGCCCGACTGTATTGGAAAACTGCTCTCAAAAGATTGAAACCACTCTTTCTTTCGTGCATACTCCAAAAGGTCTGTCAATGCTTTTGCAGTAACCCTATTTTGGGGAGATAATCCAGACCCATCTACAATACGCAAATAGGCAGGATCTAACTGAATTTGTTGTTTCCAATAATTGCGAACCCATTGTGTAGCATCTTGTGTTGATGACTTACCCGATTTTTGTAAAGAAATTGTTTTTAGAAGCGCCTCTCCATAAAGATTGATGCTTTTTTGCATGAATGGGAAAATCAAACTATCAAGAGAGGGCGATATAGAACGATAAATAATTTTAGTTTGATGATTAGTCGGAATTAAAGTAGCACCAACAGTTATTCCATTCTTCTGTAATTCTTGTTTTAAAATAGATTCTAATTGAAAGGAAGGATCTGGCATAGAACCAGCAATCACAAATTTATTTTCACCTACTGGAATTGTACCACGAATAATACCCAGTGTAGCAAAAGGAGGTAAATAAATATAAGCATTATCACCAGTTCCTTTTGCCGCTGCTTTTAGCTCACTTTTCCATTTTACGCCATAAAGTGCAGGTTGGGTTCTTACTATTTCAACATCTGATCCCAATTCATTTCCAGATCGTAAATGAACATCATATTGATTTTCTCTCCAATTCAGTCCCCACGCACCCGCACCATAATAATTGCCAATATCATCCCAAATCCATCCACCTGGAACTGCATGACTATTCCAATTGGGTGCATTCACTTCAATACTACCTTTCACTTCACGAATTCCCGACTTCAAAATTTCTTGCACCCAATTTTTTATCACAACCGAATCGCTGTGGTTTAGGAATCGCCACGAACCTAAACTGGGGTCTCCTGAACCTTGGATGAAAATATTTCCATGAAGAACACTATTTTTCAATTCACCTTTCCAGCCCAAATAGGTTGTATACTTAAAATCACTTCCTAGCACATCTAATGCAGTAATTGAAGTCAGCACCTTTAACGTACTTGCAGGCGCCAAACCAATATCAGCCTGATAATCCACCATTACTTTGCCCGTGCTTGACTGAACAATTTTTAAACCAACACTTGCTGCTTTTAACTGTGTATCTGACAAAAACTGAGTTAACGCTGCTGGTTGTTGAGCAGTATTCTGTGCAATAGCATGAGATAAAAAAGAAATGAAAACAATTATGAAAATGAAACGTTGCATCTGTTAGCTTTGATTTTTAAAAGTAAGGAAACAATGACAGAGGTAAAAGCATTGATTATAACAATTGGAGATGAGTTGTTAATTGGACAAGTAATTGATACGAATAGTGCATGGATTGCACAACAATTGAATCAAATTGGTATAGCAGTGGTAGAAAGAAGATCGGTGGGTGATAGTAGAGAACAAATTTTAGCTGTTTTAAAAGAAGCCGAAACAATTGCCCCCATTGTCTTAATTACTGGTGGCTTAGGCCCTACGGCAGATGATATTACCAAGCCAGTCATGTGCGAATATTTTGGTGGCTCTATGGTTATGCATGAACCCACTCTGGCGCATATAACAAGAATTTTTGAAGAAATTCTAAAAAAGCCAATGATTGAAAGGAATCGTCAGCAAGCTCTAGTTCCTAGTTCATGCACCGTACTTATGAATGAAAAAGGAACCGCACCAGGCATGATGTTTGAAAAAAATAATACCATTTACATTTCCATGCCAGGTGTACCAACAGAAATGAAATGGCTTATGCAACAGCATGTATTACCCATGTTGCCGAAGAAATATGAACTAGGTGCATTTTTACATAAAACTCTTTTAACTGCGGGCATTGGTGAATCTTTTTTAGCAGAAGAAATTGAATCTGTTGAAACTGCACTTCCAAACAACTGCAAATTGGCTTATTTACCTAATTATGGTATGGTGCGTTTGAGATTAAGTGTGTACGACAAAAATCATGCGGCTGCCGAATCTTTACTCAATAATTGGTTCAACAAATTGAAAACAGCTGTAATGCCCTATTTGGTTGCTGATGAAGACATCCCAATTTATATAGCTTTAACCAGGTTATTGCAATCTAAAAATGCTACTGTTTCTACTGCTGAAAGTTGCACCGGAGGCTATATGGCGCACTTGCTAACCTCTCAACCTGGATCTTCTGCATCATTTAAAGGCTCCATCATTGCTTACGATAATGAAGTGAAACATAGTGAGTTGGGAGTAAGCTATGAAGTTTTGCAAGAACACGGCGCTGTTAGTCAGCCCGTAGTTGAACAAATGGCCAAAGCTGTTCGTGAAAAAATGAAGACCACGTATAGTATTGCTGTAAGTGGAATTATGGGCCCAGATGGAGGTACGGAAGAAAAGCCTGTTGGCACTGTATGGATGGCCGTAGCTTCTGAAAATAAATGTGTAAGCAAGAAAGTACAATTACGGTATAATAGGCAGCTCAATATTGAAGCAACTGCCAATCAAGCTATCCACATGCTACAGCGCCTAATTGTGGATAACCCATCTTAAAATTTCCACATTTACAAGTATTTTTGTTAATTAGTAGGTGAGCTGCATTTTGGTGTTTCGCGATTGCTTCATGGTCAATTTGTTATGCATGTATCATTCCGACATACCTTAAACAACCACCTCTCTTAGAACGGAATTGGGTTCAAGTAGGTTACATATTACTCAGTAAAACTGAAAGAAAACGTATGGCTATAGCAGAACTGGTGATGCCCAAACTGGGCGAAAGTATCATGGAAGCAACCATTCTTAGATGGCATAAGAAAGTTGGAGATTCTGTGAAACAAGATGAAACTGTATTGGATATTGCTACCGATAAAGTTGATAGTGAAGTCCCTTCTACAGCAGCAGGCATCATTACAGAAATTTTATACAACGAAAACGATGTTGTACCTATTGGTACTGTCATCGCAAGAATAAATACTGAAGTAGGTGCATCGGTTGCTGCAGCTCCTGTAGCTCCACCTCAACCTGTTCAGACTGCACCGCCTCCTCAACCTGTTCAGTCTGCACCTCCTCCCCCTTCAGTTCAACAAACTTTCACTCCTCCGCCACCTCCTCCAACTCCAGAACCATCGGTACCCTATGTGCCTGCTGAAATGGCAACTCCTTCTAAGTCTGGAGCAAACAATAAATTTTTCTCACCATTGGTTCTGAATATAGCCAATAGCGAGGGAATCAGTTTGAGCGAATTAGAAAGAATTGCAGGAACTGGCGCTGAAGGAAGAGTAACTAAAAAAGATATTTTACAATATGTAGCGGATAAGCGCGCTGGAAGAGCTCCTATTTTTGTTCCTCCTGTTGTTTCTGCACCAGCACCTCAACCTGTTGCAGCTCCTACACCTGCTCCTATTGTTGAAACACCTACTCCAATACCAGCAGCCCCAGTAGTTGAGGCCGCTCAAGCAACTGTTTCTTCGGAGCCAGTTGCCGCTCCTAGCCCTGCTCCTATTGTTTCTACTCAAGTTCAAACAAATAGCATTGAAGCTGAGCCTGCACCTAATGCAGCTAAGCATTGGCCAGAAATGGAGTCTCCTGCGCCAAGTTATGATCCTACACCAGCACCTGCTCCAGCTAAGCCTGTTGCAGTTCCTGCTATGCAAGCACCAGTTGCTGAGTCTGTTGCTCCTCCTCAATTGAAAGGAACGGAACAACCAATTGCAGCTGCTGTACCTACTGTTGGAGCCCCAGCAGTACCTCCACTTGCCCCTGCACCTACTTTTGCGGGTAAAAAATCTCACCCATCTCATGTAACTCCAACTGGAAATACTGAAATCATTGAAATGGATCGTATGCGTAAGCTTATTGCAAAGCATATGGTCGATAGTAAAGCAACTAGTCCACATGTAACTTCTTTTGCAGAAGCAGATGTAACTAATATGGTGCTTTGGAGAGAACGTGTAAAAGGTGAGTTTGAAAAGAGAGAAGGCACAAAGCTTACTTTTACGCCCATGTTTATTGAATGTATCACTAAGGTAATTCCTCGATTCCCTTGGGTGAATGCATCTGTAGAAGGAGATAAAATCATAGTAAAAAAAGACATCAACCTTGGAATGGCTACGGCACTTCCATCTGGTAACTTAATTGTTCCTGTAATCAAAGCTGCAGATCAATTGAATATAGTTGGATTGAGTCATGCTGTTAATGGAATGGCAGATGCTGCACGCAACAACCGTTTGAAACCAGACGACACTGTTGGTGGTACTTTCACACTTACCAATGTGGGTACATTTGGAAGTTTAATGGGCACACCAATTATTAGTCAGCCGCAAGTTGCCATCTTAGCAGTAGGCGCTATTAAAAAGCGTCCAGTGGTCATAGAATCGCCTAATGGTGATACTATTGGAATCAGGCATATGATGTATTTGTCGTTGAGTTATGATCACCGAATTGTTGATGGCAGCATAGGCGCTAGCTTCTTAACTGAGGTTGCTAAAGAAATGGAAAGATGGGATATTAATCGCGCATGGTATCAATACGTTTAAAAAAATATTTCAAGCTTTACATACAAGCCGGAGTTATTGCTTCGGCTTTTTTGTCATGCCTATATACACAAGCTCAAACAGATGGATTAGGTTCATGGAATATTGTGAACTTGAAATACAATGTCAATAGTAAATGGTCTTTGTTTGGTGAAGCACAACTTCGTTCGTTGCTTTTTTATAACAATTTCCATTACCACGAATACAAAGGTGGCGGAACTTATATCTTAAGTAAGAACTTCTCAATCACGGCTGGTGTAGGTCGCTATAGCACTTACAGAGAGGGCGGTAATTTTAGAACTCCTATGGCCAATGATGAACTTAGAACTTGGCTACAAGTAAATATGACAAATGCTTTAGGTGATGTGCAATTTGAACACAGATATAGAGCTGAGCAAAGATTTACTTCTGCAAATGGCTATAGAAATAGATTTCGCTATCGTTTGGCAGTAGCTGCTCCAATTGCACGTAAGAATAACGATAAAATTTACTTCAGCATTTGGAATGAATTGTTTTTAACCAATGAGGCTCCTTATTTCGAGCGCAATCGTTTTTTTGCTGGACTCGGTTATGAATTCAGTCAAAATTTCACTTGGCAACTTGGCTATGTGAATCAACTTGATTATCGTATCAATGATGAAACGGGGAGAAACTTTTTACAAACCTCTTGGCTTTTTACATTTCCTTGGAAACAAAGAAAATCATTGTTACAATATTTGCCACAATAAAACCCATTATATTACAACAAGTATTGGATAATTGAGTAAAAGAAAGTAAATTTCATATGCAAGTAATCGCTTATGAAATCACTCTCTCAAACTTGGTTTGCCGACGGCTACATTGATTTTGAATTGAAGAAGTATACTCTACTTGCATATTTGCAAGAGGTAGGTAAATGTTTCAATGAGAATAAATTATATCCTCAATTGGCAGATGTAATATTTCATTTCAATAACCTTGTGGCTTTTCGAGAAAACAAGAAGTATCTCCAAGAACAATTTCCCAAAAAACTCACGGGCCTGCAACTTGAAAAATTGCAGTTGCTCTATGAGCAAATGATTGAAGATGATGAATTAATGTCTGAATTGGAAGATATTATTCAGTTTGCTGAAGCTAAAATGAAGAGAACCATTTCGAGTGGAGCTGAAATCTATGAATTCGTTGAAAACAAACTCACTATTGAACCCGTTGGTATTATTCCGCTTGATAACCAAGAAGGCTATTTTATGTTATGTGAAGGAAATACAAAAAACACTTGGGTGTATTATTACAAAATGATGTTTTTTGAAAAACATGATGAGCAATACAGAACTATTCGGACTGAGTTTGTGAGTGAATGGAAAAGAAGTTTTTCTAACAGCTTTCAACAAATTAAATCTGAACTCATACAAACTAGAAAAGAACTTCCTAATCCGGCTGTTTACAGCATCGAAACCGAATACAGGTTCCCATTAGAAGAAACACTTTTACCCATTGCTAAAAGAAGCTTAGCACGCTTCATATCTCTGCAACAAAAAGGCAATGCATAATTTTTATTCTAACCGTCCCTTCTTCATAAAAAAACGGCTGTATCTTCATAGATAACAGCCGTTTCATTGTTAGAGTGTTTTATCTTAATAACCTAATCCCCAATCTATTCCTTTAAGCGTAGCAGGAACACCCGATTTCATCCATACAGGCATTGGCGCTCCTTTCAAATAGTGATCAAAGAATTGAGCCAAACGTATGCTTAAATCTTTTCTATTTCTTCTTTCAGCCAAGTTGTGTACTTCATCATTGTACTGTAACATCCATACTGGTTTTCCTAAACGCTTTAAGGCAGTGAAATACTCAATACCTTGGTACCATGGTACAGCATCATCTTTATCATTGTGCATAATTAGTAAAGGGGTCTTCACTTTATCAGCTTTGAATAAAGGTGAATTTTTAATATATAAATCGGGCTTCTGCCATAATGTTGCACCGATTCTACTTTGACTTCTTTCATATTGGAACTGGCGAATTAATCCGCTACCCCATCTTACTCCTCCGTATGCACTGGTCATGTTACTTACAGGAGCGCCTGCACCAGCAGCTGCAAACATATTTGTTCTTGTAACGAGATAGGAAACTTGATAACCACCCCAACTTTGTCCTTGTATGGCCATCTTAGTACTATCTACCCATTTCATTTTGCTTAAATACCTAGCAGCCGAAACTATTGCATTGTAAGCATCTTCACCTGGCTGTCCTGTTTTATAATATATATTCGGATCAAAAACTAAATAGCCATTGCTTGTAAAGTAGGGAATGTTAATGGTAGAAGCACTTGGTGCTGGCGCACGATAATTGTACCTAGTATCTGCATTCTTTTCATAGAAATAAAAAATAACTGGATACTTTTTGGTACTATCAAAATTCTCTGGTTTAAATAATAAACCTTCACTCATTTTCCCATCAAACATTTTCCATTTGTGCAACTCAACTGTAAACCAGTTGTAGCTTTCTTGTTGTGGATTAAGCTTGCTTAATGTTGTTGCGGTTCCCATCTTGTACTGCTTCCCGTTTGCATCTTCTGAAGAATCTATAGTGGTAACAATAGTAACTGTGGAACTAACATTGGGCTGACTGGTAACATAGCTGAACACCATTGCATCTTTAGATTTAATTGGAGCTGCTATGTTCATAGGCTTAGTTGGATTTTGTTTTGCATCCCAATTAAACTTTGCGCCAACGGAATGTAACTGCATGGTATAACCCTTTTCTTTATTGTCAAAAATGCTGATACCAACTACATCACCCACCGATACAAAACGCTTTTCTCTATCAAAAGTAGTTTGTCTAAAAGTGAGTTGATTCTTCCTTCCAATTCCATTGGTGATATTTATAGGTGCTTTCTGTCCTTTTGGATCCAACTGCCAAATATCAAACTTGTCGTAAATCATCATTGCCTCATCTCCTTCTGCCCATCCTGCTACTCCGTGAGGAGGAGGATCATCTGGATGATCATCATCTTCATCCCATACAGTCACTTTTAATGATTGCGATACATTGGTTACTTTTTTAGTAGCAATTTCATAAGTAAAATAATTTTTCTTTTCCCAGTCATACCAAGCTATAAACTTACCATCAGGTGATGGACTATAGTTTCCTCTAATATCACCATTCACCTGCGTACGTTGACCGGTGGCTATATCAATTAAAAATGCACGTGACTTAGCAAATCCTTGCCATTGAGATGCAATTCTATTTCCTTTAGAAGAAGTAGCCAGTACAAATGGTGCATCACCTTCCTGAACCAACTGCACATTCTCTGCATCTTCTGCACCTAGCATTACCACCTTAGTTGACTTCGGCTGCCATACAGCCATAAAACTTCTTCTTAGTTCATTATTCAGTTGCAATAGCTGTTGTGGCTGGTTTTGCTCATCCTGATAATGCCAAATATCTAATCGAGCTGTTTCAAAGTCTACCAAACTGGTATCTTTTATAGGACGAATGGGTGCAATGCCAAAGAACACTTTTTTTCCGTCTTTGCTAAATCGATTGAAGAAATTATCACTTACAGTATGATTCGCAGGAATTCCTGAAGTTGTTTGATGAATCACTTTCTCTGCCTCTTTCATGCCTTGTTGATAGTACCAAACCTGATAAAACTTGCGCAAGGCTTTTGCTGAACTATCGCGCTCTGCAACAAACACCAACTGTGTTCCAGACTCGTCCATTGCATAGCTTTTTGCATCATTGAATTTTTTGAAAATAGTATCTGTGGTTGCTTTGTTTAAGTCAACCCAAATAACTGCTGCCACAGAATTTGCAACACCGTTCTTCCTAGTTGTTTCTACAATGAAACTATTGCCATTTTGCGAAAAATAATACTCACTTGCAAGTGGAAATCTCCATTCCTTTCCTGTTAAAGTATTGAGCAAAACCAATTCGGTGCCTTCTTCAACTGGATCAAGCTGTGGAGTAGCTGATCTGTTATTTGCAGCCCCACCTCTCAAACTTGCCATACCTGAAGTTTGTACTTGTACAACTTTATTACGAATACTATCCGCTATTTTTAATAAGCTATCTGCCATTTGCAACATCTGTTTCACCTGTGTTGCGGAATCGGGCGTAGTTCTAACAGGAGCAACTGGCAAAGCTTTTTCCAAATGATAGGCCAACCAATTTCCTGATTTCTCTGGCATCTTATAGGATTTCACCCTTGCAAATTTTGTAATTGCAAGATTTTGTAAGCTAACCCACCCAATGCTATCTTTTGGCATATCGTCGGGTCTACGCTTCTTAATCCTCGCTTCCCTTGTATCTTGAAACTTTGCACGAATTTTAAATACCAAATACTGATTATCTTCTGAAAAGCGAGCGGTATATCCGCGAGGAACTTCCATGCTAGATTTACCATCTGTACTTTGAAGGACTAATCGCCCATCTCCCTCCTGTACGTTAATTGTATAAGCAATCCATTTACCATTATTGCTTAAAATGCGTTCTCCTAAACTTTCCCATGAGTCATATACACTATGATCAATGGGTTTCTTTTGCGCTAATAAAAAAATGGGCGCTAAAAGAGCTACAAGCAGTAGTTTCTTCATACAAAATTTCATTTGGACTAAAATAAGTGGTTTCAAAAAGAAATGATTTGTTTTTATATAATCGGCAATCATTTTTTGTTTATCAAATTGCGGTCATATATGAATTTATTTTTATATTTAGACATGCGAAATACTACTTTTAAGTATACCGTAACGGGAGTCCTATTTGGATTGCTTTTCCCATTATTTGCTTGGGCAACAGAGTTAATTCTTTTAGACCTTCCATTTTCGCTTGAAACGTTTCTTTTAATTCATCGGTCTAATAAGCTAATCTTAATCATTGAAACTGCTCCAATCGTTCTTGGATTCGTATTTTATTTTCTTGGCAAGAAGCAACAACAGTTAAAAAGATTTAATAATGAACTGAATGTACAAGTAGCCGACAAAGATGATATCATTAAAGACAACCTAGCTAAAATTAGAAATATTAAACAAACACAATCTCATGTTGTACGACGTCCTTTATCAAATATCATGGGATTAATTTCACTTTTGAATATGACTCAACTCAGTGAAACTCAAAAAGAAATCTTGGAGCAATTATCTGAATCATCCAAAGAGCTCGATGATGTTATTAGAGATATAGTTCAACAGTCGAAAGAAAATTGATTCATGTAATAATCTTAAAATAGTTGTTCAACTTTATTGAGTTGCCCGCCTCATTTGTAATACTACTGATAATACAATCAAACAAAATCCTACGTAAAAAGACCATCCAAGAAGCGCTGCTTCATCAAATAATAAAAAGGCAATTAAAATCGTATAAACAGGCTCTAGGTTCAATGCAATATTTTGAGTAAATGCACTTACGTGCCTGAGTGCTTGTAAGGATAAATACATAGCAAAAACTGTACAAACACCACTTAGAATAATCAGCCAAAACCAATCCATTCCTGTTGGAATTTGAAATGTTGGCTGAGCTACAATTCCAAAGAATGGCAAACACAATGTCAAGAATAAAGCGCCACCTCCTAACTCATACAACATCATTGTATCTGCTTTTACAGATGCAACGAGTTGTTTATTAATTATTGAAAAGATAGTACTCAATAGAGTAGATACAATCCCTAAAATAATACCGATTCTATATTGCACATCAAAATGAAAAATGAGGTAAATTCCTACAACACCTAAAGTACCAATAGCTAGCTCTACTGGTCTAAAATTTGTTTTGCGCATCACTGGCTCTAATAAAGCTGTGAATAGGCCAGCCGATGACAAACACACCAATGCAACAGAAACATTTGCATATTTAATACTTCCAAAAAAGCAAACCCAATGCAAGGCAATGATTGCACCAGTTCCAACTAATTGAAGCAATGTTTTTTTGGGTGGTAATCGAAGCGAATTTTTGAACTGTAAAATAGCTAGTAAAATGAGGGTAGTAAGAATCATTCTATACCAAACAAGCCATCCCTCCGAAAGTGTTATGAGTTTACCCAAGATACCTGTAAAACCCCAAAGAAATACAGCAGCATGTAATTGCAGAATTGGCTTCTTGAACATGTCAATTTCTTATTGCAATTTTTTATTTTCTTGATGCATTTTCCAAACCCCTATAACACCCTCTTGAATAATTCCTTTAGTCATTTTAGACGCACCTGCTTTTCTATCAACAAATACTATTGGAACTTCTACTATTTTCAGCCCAAGCTTCCAAGCTTTGAATTTCATTTCAATTTGGAAGGCATAACCAATAAACTGAATATTGGGTAAATTAATTTGCTCTAAAGCTTCTCTTTTATAGCATACAAAACCAGCAGTAGGGTCTTTAACTGGAATGCCTGTTATTAATCTAGTATAAAATGCCCCGCCTTTTGAATAAATATGTCGGTCAAGTGGCCAATTCTCAATTTTACCCCCAGAAACATATCTACTCCCAATAGCTACATCGGCACCATCAATACATGCTTGTAATAACCTAGGTAAATCATTGGGGTTATGGGAAAAATCTGCATCCATTTCAAAAATATAGTCATAACTTCTTTGTATAGCCCATTGAAATCCTAGGATATAGGCAGTTCCCAAACCTAACTTTCCACTTCTTTCAATCAAAAACAGTCTGTCTGAATTAACTTCTTGAAGCTGTTTTACAATGCCAGAAGTTCCATCTGGAGAGCCGTCATCTATAACCAATACATGAAAAGGCGGTGTTTGAGTAAACACTGCTTGAATAATAGAAGAAATATTCTCCTTCTCATTATAAGTTGGTATGATAACAAGGGCTTTCAAGGGGGGCAAAAAATTATTTCTTAAGCTTTGTTCGCATGTAAATCTCCGTCAGTTTCGACTTGGTGTGCAAAGGGAAATCCCCTTTCATCATCCAATCGTAATATGATGGCTCATCACGAAGTACATCTGCAACAGGCTTTCCTTTATGCTTGCCAAAGTTGAATACCTCTACCCCATTTTCCATTACAAATCGACGCGCAAAATCAACAATCTCTTCATCGCCAATAAATTTCAAAATACTATCTACCGTATCTCCCATTTGAGGATATCTTTCAATTTGCGCTAATAATACTTCCCATGTAGCATCAACATCTGCTTCTGCACTATGCGCATTATCCAAATTTTTATCACAGTAAAATTTATAAGCAGCACTTAGTGTTCGCTGTTCCATCATGTGGAATATCTTTTGAACATCTAACAATTTCCTTCCATCTGTTTTAAAAAAATCTAATCTAATGCGCATAAATTCTTCCATCAACATTGGAATATCAAAACGATTGCTATTATATCCAGCTAAATCACAGTTATCTAGGAACTGGCGTAATTCATCTGCAACTTTATCAAAAGTAGGTGCATCTTTCACCATATCGTCTGTAATGCCATGCACCGCTGAAGCAGCCTCTGGTATAGGTCTGCCTGGATTAATAAGCTTCCTTTTCTTTAAAGGCTGATTAGACCCAGGTAAAAATTTAACGATTGCTATTTCAATAATTTTATCAGTTCCAACATTAACCCCAGTAGTTTCTAGATCAATAATTGCGATGGGCTTGCTCAATTGTAATTTCATATGTCAAATTACGTAAATATATCGCAGTGTAGCTAAAAAAACTACATATAACAATAATCTAAACTTTACCAAAAATTGAATTCAGCAGAAAATAACTGAAAACCTTACTTTTGATACCAAAATATAGAATTATGAAACCAATTATGGTCATAGTCTGCCTTGCATTTACTGCAATTTTATTCAGCTCATGTGTATCTAGCCGCGGTTCTAATGGATCTTGTCCAACTACCAATCCTCGTTATTTCAAACCTTAGTTTAGTTCCTGCAGATGAATTGGATTCAGTTGAATAGCATAGATCAACTTGAAGAGATTGCTAAGAAATCTCACGACCGTCCGCAAGTTATTTTCAAACATAGCACTCGTTGCAGTATTAGCATGGTTGCTAATAGACGTCTATCTGATGCCGACCAGCCAGATCATTCAGACTTTTACTTTCTTGATTTATTGCAGCACCGCAATATTTCTAATGCCATAGCCGAACAATTCAGCGTTTATCATGAATCACCTCAGGTTTTATTGATTCATAAGGGCGAATGCATCTACGACGAAAGTCATGGCAGTATTTATATGGATGATATTAAAGAAGAAATATCAAAAATTACTTCCGCTTAATTTAAAACAAACATTTTTCCCTGTGTGACAAAAGTCATTGTACAGTCAATGACGTAGGTTCAATTTTGTGTGACCTAAAACAACACACACATGAAAATTGAGCAAATTTACACAGGCTGCCTTGCACAAGGCGCTTATTACATTGAAAGCAATGGCGAAGCTATTATCATAGATCCTCTAAGAGAAGTTTCTCCCTATATCCAGAAAGCAGACAGATCAGGAGCAAAAATCAAATATGTTTTGGAAACCCATTTCCATGCCGATTTTGTATCTGGACATATTGACTTAGCGAAAGCAACAGGTGCAACCATTGTGTATGGTCCAACCGCGAAACCTGGATTTGAAGCACATGTTGCAGCCGATGGTGAAATTTTACATGTTGGAAATATTACAATTGAAGTGGTGCATACACCTGGACATACCATGGAAAGTACTTGTTTCTTATTAAGAGATGAAAATGGTGAACCCAACTCCATTTTTACAGGTGATACCTTATTCATTGGCGATGTGGGTCGCCCCGATTTAGCTCAAAAAGTGATTGCTGAACTCACACAAGAAAAATTAGCTCGTCATTTATATCAGTCGCTTCATAATAAAATTATGACCTTACCAGACCATTTAATTGTTTATCCAGGTCATGGCGCAGGTAGTGCATGCGGAAAAAATATGAGTAAGGAAACAACCGATACTCTAGGCAACCAAAAGAAAACAAACTACGCACTTCAAACTAATCTTACAGAAGATGCTTTTGTAAAAGAAGTGCTTACTGGACTTGTAGCGCCTCCACAATATTTCCCTGCCAATGTATTAATGAATATTCAAGGGTATACAAGTATTGATACTGTTTTGAAAAAAGGAACACAACCTTTAAGTGTTGCTGCTTTTGAAGCTGCTGCTAATGAAACAGAAGCTGTTATAATTGATACACGTTCTGCACAAGAATTTGCAAAAGGTTTTATTCCTAATTCCATTAATATTGGAATTGATGGAAGCTTTGCTCCATGGGTAGGAACACTTATTCCAGATATCCGTCAGCCTATTCTTTTAGTAGCCGATCCTGCCATGGTTGAAGAAGTAGTAACTCGTCTTGCACGTGTGGGTTATGATGAAGCAATTGGTTATTTAGAAGGCGGTTTTGAGTTATGGAAAAATGCAGGTATGGAAACTGATTCTATTGAAAGTATCAGCGCTGCAGAATTTGCAAGCTTGTACGAAGATGGCAAAATTGAGGTACTAGATGTTCGTAAAAAAAGTGAATATGATAGTGAACATATTATTGGAGCAATAAACGCCCCACTCGACTTTATCAATGATAGCATGCTACTAATTGATAAAACCAAAACTTACTACGTGCATTGTGCTGGTGGATACAGGTCTATGGTATTTATTTCAATTTTAAAAGCAAGAGGATTCGAAAATCTAATTGATGTTGCTGGAGGATTTAAAGCAATTAAAGAAATTGGCAAGGTAGCTGTCACAGACTACGTTTGTCCAACAACTATGCTTTAATTAGCATTACCCCTAAGGAAAACGGCCACTTCAAATGAATGAAGTGGCCGTAATTTTTTAATTCTAACTCTATTTAAAGTTTCTCTATGACCATAGCACTTGCACCGCCACCACCATTACAAATTCCAGCAGCACCATATTGTGCATCTTTTTGTTTCAATACATTCAAAAGTGTAACTATTATTCTAGCACCACTGCAACCTAAAGGATGACCTAAACTTACAGCCCCTCCATTTACATTCACTTGTTGCGGATATAACTTCATTTTTTCACTATTCACAATACCAACCACACTGAACGCTTCATTGAGTTCGAAGTAGGCAATATCTTCCATTTTCAATCCAGCTTTTGCAACTGCTTTTGGAACTGCCATAGCTGGTGTTGTAGTAAACCATTCTGGAGCTTGTTCTGCATCTGCATAGCTGCGAATTTTTGCCAATGGTTGCAGACCTAGCTCTTTTGCTTTTTCTGTGCTCATTAGTACCAAAGCAGCAGCACCATCATTCATAGTACTAGCGTTTGCGGCAGTAACAGTACCATCCTTTGAAAATGCTGGCTTCAGTTCAGGAATCTTATCAAACTTTACATTAAATGGTTCTTCATCCTTACTGAACATAATTGGATCTCCTTTTCTTTGTGGAATAGGAACTGGAACAATTTCCGCATCAAATCGGCCTTCGTTCCATGCAGCTTGACTTCTCTTATAACTTTCAATAGCAAAATTATCCTGATCTTCACGACTTACATTACATGACTTAGCCGTTGCATCTGCAAAAATGCCCATAGCCCCTTGTTGATACACATCGGTCAAACCATCTTTAGCCAATCCATCCACCACAGTAATATTACCGTACTTACTTCCCCAGCGTTGGTTTTGATTGTAAAAAGGAACATTACTCATGCTCTCCATTCCTCCTGCAACTACAATATCGCTGTCTCCCAACATAATACTTTGAGCAGCCTGAGCAATAGCTTTCATACCGCTCGCACAAACCTTATTCACAGTTGTTGCAACTACTTTATCAGGTAGCCCTGCAAACTTTGCAGCTTGTCTTGCGGGTGCTTGTCCAAGACCAGCTTGAATAACACATCCCATTAATACTTCATCTACTTGTTCTGGCTGAATACCAGCTCTTTCTACAGCCGCTTTTATAGCAATAGCACCTAATTGTGTAGCAGTAAAATCTTTTAATGATCCGCCAAAACTACCCATAGGCGTGCGCACAGCGGAAACAATTACAACTTCTTTCATGGCAAGTGATTTAATTTTTCAGCCGCGAAGATACAAGTTGAATAAATCGTTGAAATAGAATTAACATAAAAAAAGTGCCCTAGGGCACTTTTTGAATTTCTTACAGGTAAATCAGATACTAGGCAAACTTAACAGCACTTCTTCTTATGAAGGCATAGCCACCAAATAAAACTGCACCAAAGACAACAGTTGACAATAAACCCGTGTTGTAAAACGGCAAACCATCTGCATAACACATCATCAATCCACCTGGAGTCAAAGGTCTATGGTACCCACCACCACTAATCCATACAATAAAGTTAGAAACCAAGAAGAAAGCGGTTGGTCCAGCTAGTAAACCGGCTGCAACTCGACTGAATTTAGCAGTACCCATCCACCAGCCAATGGTTGCTAATGAAGCAATTAAAATATAGTTTATCCATTGACCACCATAAAATCCTTGAATAGAACTTAATCCATTGATATAGAGCACCTGATAAATTGCATCAGATAAAAACATACTTGCAAGTGGCAGTGCAAAAGACCAAGCTCTATTCTTTTGAAACAAAGCACCTGCAAACAAAGCAATAGCCATTTGTGGTGCAAATCCTGGTAGTCTGCCAGGTATAATACGGTATAAAGCCGACAAAGCAATCAGCACCAATAATGTTATAACAATTGAACGATTTAATTTCATAAAGGCCATATTTCGAGCAAAAATAAGTGTTAATGAGATTTAAAAAAATGTGGTTTTCAGCACAATGTGAATAAACTATAGTGGCACATACGCTTTAAATATAGTACAGGATTTACCAGTTTCTACTGCGAATTCGCCATCTGCAAATACTACACAGGCTTCACCAGCTTTCATTTGCATCTGCTTATTAACGGTACAGCCACCTTCACCTACCCACCAAATTTGCATAGATTCGGCTGTCCCACTCCATTCTTCATTGGCTTGAATGACCACTTTGTTTAGTGCAAAATCGGGAACTGGACACGGATAATTCCACTCAAAGTGATTCACAGCATTGCCTTTCATAACCTGCGGTTCAACTGGTTCAAATGCAGTGTGCTTTAATAATTCGGGCACGTCTACATGCTTTGGGGTCAATCCGCCTCTTAAAACATTATCGCTATTGGCCATCAATTCTACATTTTGCCCCTCTAAATAAGCGTGTGGAATACCTGCTCCCTGAAAAACAGCTTCTCCGGGCATTGCCTTGACTATATTGAAAAAGTAAATTGAAAAGATACCTTTATCATAATCGCCTTCGGGTAATTGATCTGCATATAACTTGGCTACCCACCAACCTGGATCAAACCTTGTGAGATCTCCAGCATGGAACCTAATTAATTCCCTCTTAACCAATGATTGAAGCACATGATTGGCATCAGTCGCATCCATCTCCATGATAAGCTGATACAGTGCTTTATATCCTTCCTTTCTAAACAAAGTTGAAAAAACCTGAAACTCGGGTGTTTGTTCTAGTAAATATTCTAATGAACTTTTGGAACGAAAACCGTGCAAGAGCCAAAACTCGCTTAATGCTACCATGACTTCAGGCTTATGATTTCTGTCCTTGTAGTTTCTATGTGGAGCAGTAATAGAAATGCCAGCTGCTTCTTCTGCATCAAACCCTTTTTCTGCTTCTTTTTTGGTGGGATGGACTTGAATAGAAAGCATGTCTTTTACATCCAGTATCTTAAATAAATAGGGTAATTCTCCAAACTTTTCCCATACCCTCTTTCCTACTGTTTCTTGGGGATTTTCTTGAATAATTTCTAGTAAACTTTTTGACTGTCCTTCTAATTTGGCTGCTGCACTTGGATGCGCACCCATCCAATATTCCGCACATGGTTTATTGTCGAAACTAGCCGACAGTAAATCTGGTATAAATTGATTGCCACCCCATGCATAATGTTGTACAACACCTTTAATTTTATATATCTTGTTACCCATACGTTAGCAATTATGTCTAGAAATAAAGATACAGGAAAACAAGGTGAAGAAATTGCAATTGCTCACCTATTACAAAATGGTTTTTCAATAGCCGAAAAAAATTGGCGCTGGAAGCGAAAAGAGGCAGATATAATTGCCATTAAAGGCAATACTATTCATCTTGTTGAAGTAAAAACACGCAACCAACTTACGAGTGGCTTACCTGAAGAAAGTATAACGCAAACTAAAATGAATCATTTAATTGAATTAGCTGAAGCATATTGGCAACTACATCCTGCATTTACAGCTATTCAAATTGATGTAATTGCTATCATCCTTCATAAAGGTTCATTACATGAGCTCAAAGTATTTGAAGATGTTTTTTTCTGATGTTTATAATTGGTGACCAGTTGCTTCCATCATTTTCTCGACCCATCTATAGGTTGCCGGGCAATACTCTACATTTTGCTGATGAACATGAACGTATTCAATGAGTTTCTTTTTCTTTAAATGTGGGAAGCCTGCACAGTCGGCTGGACGAACCTCATAAATAGAACACATATTCGTTTTCAAATTAAGAAACTGACAAGGCTGACTCTTATTCATCCAATCGCCTTCTTTTTTATCGAACCATAACCACTTCTCTTTAAAAGCGGCGGGTTTCATATCTAAATGCTTAGATATTCTTTTAATGTCGGTCTCTGTAAAAGTTGGACTCATTGTTTTACAACAGTTCGCACAAGTTAAACAGTCTACTTCTTTCCAAACTTCTTTATCTAATCGCTCTGCTAATTGATCAACCCCTCGTGGTGGCTTTTTTTCAATCTTTCCTAAAAAACGCTTAAAAGCTTTTTTATTGTATCTGACTTTCTGCTTAAATGAACGAAGGTTTGTAGTTGACATACAAAATGAATATTTGGCAATATCTGTATAGCGCGTGTCTTTACCAAAATTTTTCAATATCAATTCGCTTATTACCTTTAAACTATGTGGGATGCTTACAAGAAAGGATATATGGCTTACTTGCGATTGGAAAAGTCGCTAGCTGAGCATTCTATAGATGCTTACTTGGGCGATGTTCAAAAGCTAACTGATTACTTACAGTTACAATCACAGCTCCTTGAACCTGTGCAAATTGAACTTAGCCACTTACAACATTTTGTGCAATGGATTGCTGAATTGGGAATGAAACCTAGCTCTCAAGCACGACTAATTTCAGGACTAAGAAGTTTTTTCACCTATTGCTTAACTGAACAAATCATTTCAATTAATCCTAGTACACTGCTTGAAGCTCCTAAAATGAAAAGAGCACTGCCAGATTTTCTTTCTTTTGAAGAAATTGAAATGATGCTGGCAACCATTCCACTCAATACTTCAGAAGGTGCTAGAAATAGAGCTATGTTGGAAACTATGTATAGCTGCGGATTACGCGTAAGTGAGCTAATTGGATTACAAATTTCTTGCCTCTACCCCGATCTTGGATTTGTTCGTGTAATTGGAAAAGGGAATAAAGAACGACTCATTCCAATTGGAAAGGATGCGCTTAAATACATTCGAATTTATAAAGAGGAAATTCGGGTACACATGAAAATCCAAAGAGGAAAGGAAGACTTCCTCTTCTTAAACAAACATGGTAATCCACTTAGCAGGATAATGGTTTTTTATATCATTAAAGATGCTGCTCAAAAAGCCGGTATTAATAAAAAAATATCACCACACACATTTCGTCATTCTTTTGCCACACATTTGGTTGAAGGCGGCGCCGACTTGAGAGCAGTTCAGCAAATGCTTGGACATGAAAGCATCACAACTACTGAGATTTACACGCATTTAGACCGCGATTTTTTAAGAAGTACCTTGCAACAATTCCACCCGGCCTTTCAATCCACTCCTACCTAATTTACAAGACACACATGAAGTTTTCTGTATTTTCGAAAAAAATAGTTTGTATGAAATGGATTCGATTGTTCTTCATATTGATTTGTATTGTGGTACAAGCACAAGCGCAAGATGTGGTATACCTATTGGTTCGCCATGCTGAAAAAGACACATCACAAGCTGGGGCTACAATGATGATGGCGGATCCTGCTTTAACAGTAACTGGACATGCAAGAGCTAAAAAACTTGCCGAACTTTATCAAAAAGAACCTATTCAAGCTTTATATAGTTCGAATTTTCAAAGAACTAAGAGTACACTTGCGCCTCTTGCAGAGAAAAAAGGGTTGCAAATTCAAACCTATAATCATAAAGAATTACAAGCTTTGGCCAATCAATTGCTTGAAATTAAAAATGGCTGGGTAGTAGTTGCTGGCCATTCCAACACAACCCCCAGCCTGGTCAATCTGCTGCTTAAAGAAAAGAGGTTTGAACCTTTTGATGAATCTAATTACAACACCTATTTCATAGTTCGAAGAAACAAGGATCAGTTCTCAGTTGAAAAATTGGAGTATCCACCTTTCTAAATCTTTCGCTTACCACTGCTGACTCCAATCTTCTTTTTGCTGCCTTTGCTGAGCTATACCCCAAGCCATTTTAGCCAATTTGAGGAATTCTGCTCTGTAGCCACCTTCATCAATTCCCTTTGCTGCATGTATTCTATTGATAGCTTGCTGAAAGGATGCATTGGAACGATAAGGAGATTCCATTAAAAGAAGTCCTATTTCGGCTACAGCACTTGCATAGCGCATATTTTCTGATGCTTGTTGAATTGGCTTGGGCTTTCCCTGTAACGTCTGTTGCAGCAACTTGCTTGCACCACCTTGTATAGGTTGGTATCGAACCTGAACAGTCAGCCATTCTTGACTAGTTTTTTTATTAGTACTAGTGGTTGTTTGGGTATATTTTCTATTTACATTTTCTGTAACAAAAGAACTCTCAATACCCACAGGAATAATTTCATATATAGCAGTGACTGTATGTCCGCTTCCCATTTCTCCAGCATCAACTGAATCATCTTCAAAATCCTCAGTATCTAAATGCCTGTTCTCGTATCCAATCAACCTGTACGCTTGTACCAATTGTGGGTTGAATTCAACTTGTACTTTTACATCCTTTGCTACGGCATATAAGGTTCCTCCGAATTCTTTCACCAATACCTTTTTGGCTTCCGAAGGACTATCAATATACGCATAGTTACCATTTCCTTTTGCAGATAACTTTTGCAGTCTTGCGTCTTTATAATTGCCCATTCCAAATCCTAACACTGAAAGATAAATTCCAGTAGAACGTTTCTGTTCAATCATTTTTTCCAATGCTGCATCACTACTTACCCCTACATTAAAATCACCGTCGGTGCAAAGTATTACTCGATTGTTGCCATTCTCCACATAATTCTCTTGCGCTAATTTATATGCAAGCTGAATACCTGATGCACCTGCTGTTTGTCCACCTGCCTGCAAGCTATTAATTGCTTTACGAATCAACTCTTTTTGATAACCACTAGTTGAAGGTAAAACAACACCAGTTCCACTTGCATACACCACTATTGAAATTCGATCTTGCTCTCTGAGTTGTTCAACCAACATCAACAAACCTTCCTTTACCAGAGGCAATCTATTAGCTGGCATCATACTTCCACTTACATCTACTAAAAACACAAAATGACTAGGTGGCAATTCATTGGTTGATAATTGTTTTGCTTGAAGCGCCAATTTCACAATATAATGCTGATCGTTCCAAGGTGCATTTGCAATTTCTGAATGAATGGCCATTGGATGAATGCTTTGTGTTTGCGGATAGTTATAGGGAAAATAATTCAGCATTTCTTCAATGCGAACAGAACCTGCAACAGGCCACTGACGCATCTCTAGAAACCTACGCATCACTGCATAAGAAGCTACATCTACATCAATCGAAAATGTTGACAATGGAACCTGTTGTGCTTTTTGGAACCTTTGTTCATTGACCGTTTCAAAAACATCGGTAGAACCTCGCCTTCTCATAAATGGTGCCGATTCAAACGTGGGATGTCCATCCAAGCTCCTTCTTGAAGATGCACTTGCTTGCTCTGCACTGGCCAACCGTAACCCATCGTGCATGGTGGTTGCTTCTTGAAGAAACTTATTAGCAACAACTTCATTTTTCAATTGAATGCGAAGAGGTCGTTGGTCAATCACATCCACAATTTTAGATGTATAGCCTTTTGCGGAGATGCTAAGTTGTGCCCGTTTTCCAGTAACGATTATTTTAAAATATCCTTTTTCATTCGATTTGACCGATAATTTGCTGCCTACCGCATGAATAGTTGCACCAATAATAGGCTGTCCAAATTCGTTTTCAATATTACCCTGAACTAAGAACTCAGAGGTGCTTTTGAATGAAAAAAGCATGGTTAGAATGAGAATCCATGAAAGATATATGCGTTGCATAGCTTAATTTAGCAACAGGATGCAGATTTTAACAGCATTACATAACCAAGGGAAAGAATTGCATGTCCAATAGAAAAGATTTTCAAGAATGGCCCGATGAGGAACTGGTGAGTCGGTATAGAATCACTGGTGAGCAGGAAGTATTGGCAACGGTATTTTTACGTTATCAAAGCATGATTTATGCTGTTTGCGTAAAGTATTTAACCGACCAAGACTTAGCTAAGGATGCCGTTTGGAGTATTTATGAGGAATTGGTCAAAAAAGCTCAATTACATAATATTGAAAACTTCAGAAGCTGGGTTTATGTGATGGCTAGAAACCACTGCCTAATGCAACTTCGACAGAGCAAAAAAATGCCAACAACAGAATTTGAAGGCGATTTTATGCAATCTGTAGAAAATTCGCATCCTCTGGAGGAAGCCCTTGAAAGAGAGCATCAACTCACTAGTTTGGAAAAGTGTATTGAAGGTTTGCAAGAAGAACAAAAACAAAGCATCCGGTTATTCTATATCGAAGAAAAATGTTACAACGATATTGCTAAAATAACTGGATTCGATTGGAACAAAGTGAGGAGCCTTATTCAGAATGGGCGTAGAAACCTTAAAAATTGTATGGAACAACATGCGGCCTGAAATAAAAAAATATAACGAAGCTGATATTCAGCGCTATATCGACCAAAAGATGTCGCCTGAGGAAATGTATGCTTTTGAAAAAGCACTGGCGGCAGATCCATTTCTTTCAGATGCCGTAGATGGATGGATGGCCAGCAACCCCTCTTTGCAAAACAAACATCTTGCGGAGTTAACCAAAAAAATTCAACCCGCTAACAATTCCGAAAATGTTACACCAGTAGTACCCATTGCAACTGCAACACCACAAAGTGGAGCAACTGTACATAGCATTGCTTGGTACCGTCAGGGTTGGCTACAAGCAGCTGCGGTATTCATTCTTTTAGCAGGATTGGCTTGGTTTGCGTACGATAAATTCTACAACAAAGAAACAAGCGAAATTGCTTTAGAGGATAAAGTAGCTGAAGAAGAATTAGCGTATAGTGCACCGTTAGAACCTGCTGAGGAAGGAGCTATTAATATACCTCTTGACGGTCCAGTAAATGTTCCACTAGACACGCAAACTGATGTTGCTGTAGCTGAAGCGCCAAAAGAAAAACCGATTAATATCCCAGCTCCAACCAATAATTACAATCCTCCTGTAGTGAGCCAAGCTCCTCGAAAAGAACCTCAACAACAAACAGCATCTGTTCCTCCAAGTAATAAGACTAGAACAACTAAAACAAATCCAACTGAATTTAATGAAGAGGAAGTATCTGTTCAAAATGCATCTGCAACAAAACAAGGTAATAGCATTTTGTACACCCCATCTGCAGGTCAACCCTATAAGCCAGTTACTAACGTAAGAAATAACCAGCAAGCAACTCAACAACCTGCAACAGTTCCTCAAGTAAATCCTCAACAAGTCGCTCCTAGCCCTCAATCTGCTCCAAAATACGATTATGATAGCACCTATGGGCCTTTAACTGGATGGCATGCTTACATAACCTACCTTGAAAGTGAAACACGTAAAAGGCAAAACCTGGCTCAAAGAGGCGTGGTAAAATTGTATTTTAACATTGATAATAGGGGGCGCCCTATTGATATTGATGTTACGGGCGATCAAAGTCCAGAACTCAGGCAATTAGCATTGGATATTTTGAACAATGGCGCTGGTTGGAGAAGGATAACTGAAAAGGGTAAAATGAGTCTTACGGTTCATTTCAAATAAACCCATGTTAAATTCCTAAAAAAGAAACTAACAAGTAGTAGGTTTGTGCTTCAAAAAAATATTGAAGTATGAAACAGTTTCTATTGGCAGCAGCAATGCTAACAACAGTTTCTTTAACAGCGCAGGTGCGCATGCCGCAGCCTAGCACATTACAAACCATTAGCCAAGACTTTGGACTAGGCAAAGTTGAGTTAAGTTACAGCCGCCCAAACCTAAAAAACAGAAAAGCCTTTGGTAAACAAAGTCTTCTCGCTCCAGTTGGTGAAGTTTGGAGAACAGGCGCAAATAACGCAACAACTCTAAATTTCACAGATCAAGTTATTATTAACGGCGTTAATATTCCAGCAGGTAAGTATGGCCTATTAAGTATTCCAGAAGAAAAAACCTTTACAATCATTTTGACAAAGGACTTAAATGTAACCTCTCCTGCTGCTTACAAAAAGGAAAATGATGTTGTAAGAGTTGATGTTCCTGTTATGAAAATGAAAGATAATATGGAAACATTTACTATGCAGTTTGCAAATGTGCAATATGAAAGCATGGAACTTCATATTATGTGGGACAAGAATGCTGTAAGCTTACCAATAACAACTCAGATTAAAGATCGAATTAAAGCAGATATGGATAAAGCTATGGCTGGCGACAAGCCTCCATTCAGTGCGGCTGCAAGTTTTTATCACGAGTGGATGAAGGATTACCCAAAAGCTCTTGAGTACATCACAAAAGCAATTGACGCTAATAAAAAGGCATTCTGGTTGTATTTAACAAAAGCTAGAATTCAAAAAGATATGGGCGATAAAGTGGGTGCTAAGGCATCTGCAGAAGCTTGCATTGAATTAGCTAAAGAAGCAAAAAACGACGATTACGTGCGCATGTCTAACGAACTTATTAAGTCGCTTTAAATATTTAGATCATAACTCACACCAAAGCCATCGCTCAAAACGATGGCTTTTTTTTAGCCTGAGAGCAAATAAAAAACCATCCTATGTTGCCACAGGATGGTTCTCAAACCAAAACCAAACGAATCTTATTTTACTTCTTCGTATTGTGCATCTTCAACATGATCACCTGCATTACCTGCATTTGATTGCGCACCAGCATCACCTGTTGGTGCCTCACCCGCTTGTTGTGCTTTGTAAATTTCTTCACTTGCAGCTGTCCATGCAGTATTCATTTCAGCCATAGCAGCATCAATTGCAGCAATATCCTGCGATTGATGAGCCGACTTTAATTTTTCTAATGCACTTTCAATTGGCGCTTTTTTATCTGCAGGAATCTTTTCACCAAACTCTTTTAATTGTTTTTCAGTTTGGAAGATCAAACTATCAGCCTGATTCACTTTTTCAACTTTTTCACGAGCTGCCTTATCTTCTGCTTCATGTGCTTTTGCTTCAGACTTCATGCGCTCAATTTCTTCCTTGCTTAGTCCACTTCCCGCTTCAATACGAATCTTCTGCTCTTTACCAGTTCCCTTATCCTTTGCACTTACATGTAATAAACCATTCGCATCAATATCAAAAGTTACTTCAATTTGAGGAACTCCACGTGGTGCTGGAGGGATACCATCTAAGTTGAAAATTCCTAAGCTCTTATTCTGATTAGCCATTGGACGCTCGCCCTGTAGTACATGAATTTGCACGCCAGGTTGATTATCGCTAGCTGTTGAGAATACTTCTGTTTTCTTGGTTGGAATGGTTGTATTAGAAGGAATCATTGCAGTCATAACTCCACCCATAGTTTCTATTCCAAGACTTAACGGAGTTACATCTAACAATAAAACATCTTTCACTTCACCAGTCAATACCGCACCCTGAATTCCAGCTCCAATAGCAACCACCTCATCTGGGTTAACACCTTTGTTAGGCTTTTTACCAAAGAACTTCTCTACAATTTCTTGTACTTTAGGTATACGTGTAGAACCTCCAACTAAAATTACTTCATCAATATCATTTGTGCTATAACCCGCATCTTTTAAAGCAGCCTCACAAGGTTTCAAACAACGCTCAAATAAGTTATCAGCAAGTGCTTCAAACTTAGCACGAGTTAATTTTTTCACTAAGTGCTTAGGCACTCCATCAACGGCTGTGATATAAGGAAGGTTAATTTCAGTTTCAGAAGAAGCACTCAACTCGATTTTCGCTTTTTCAGCAGCTTCTTTCAAACGCTGTAAAGCCATTGGATCTTTACGTAAGTCAATTGCTTCATCAGTTTTAAATTCTTCAGCCAACCAATCCATGATTACTTTATCAAAATCATCACCACCTAAGTGTGTATCACCATTGGTTGATTTTACTTCAAATACTCCATCGCCCAAATCGAGGATTGAAATATCGAATGTACCACCACCTAAATCGAATACTGCAATCTTTTGGTCTTTACCTTTCTTATCCAATCCATAAGCTAAGGCCGCTGCTGTTGGCTCATTCACAATTCGGCGCACAACCAACCCAGCAATCTCTCCCGCTTCTTTGGTAGCCTGACGCTGTGCATCGTTAAAGTAAGCTGGAACTGTAATAACAGCTTCAGTTACTTCTGTGCCTAAATAGTCCTCAGCAGTTTTCTTCATTTTTTGAAGAACCATTGCTGAAATTTCCTGTGGTGTATACAAACGACCATCAATATCAACACGAACTGTGTTGTTATCGCCTTTTGTTACTTTATAGCTCCAATGACTAATCTCTTCTGTTACCTCGTCAAAACGACGCCCCATGAAACGCTTTACACTGCTAATGGTATTGTGCGGATTGGTTATAGCCTGACGCTTTGCAGGGTCACCTACCTTTCTCTCACCATTCTTCAAAAAGCCCACCACTGAGGGGGTGGTACGACGACCTTCTTCGTTGGCAATTACCACTGGCTCGTTACCTTCCATAACTGAAACGCAACTGTTGGTTGTACCAAGGTCAATTCCTATAATCTTTCCCATAGTTCTTGAATTAATTGATTTGCAATAGTTCAATCTTCATGCCATGGTATAACAGGGTGAAAAAATGTCATAAAAAAAGCCTGCGGGATGGTTCCTCACAGGCTTGAACATGTCAGTTGTTTGTTTTAATAGGTGTATACTTTATAGCCCCAAGCAGGCAAACTCCATTGCTGTCCAGCCTCCAAAGCATCTTTTGCGCCTGAAAACAGCTCCGTTGCCTTTCCTGTTACCAGTGTATTAGTAGTTGTAAATTGTTGTTGTTTGTCTGACAAATTGAGTAATACCAATACCTTTTTATCGCCTTTTTGTCGCACAAAAGCATAAATAGCAGCATCCTGATCGGTTATAACTTTTGTGAAAGATCCGTTTGCACTTAATGCTGCATTTGATTTTCTTAGTTCTAGTAATTTTTTATAGAAAGGTGCTCTTTCGTATTTACCGAAGGTGATGGTGTCTTTCACAAAAAACTTCAAACTGTCTAAGAAAGGCTCTTCTTGTCCACAGTAAATCAGTGGAAGTGTTCTTTTTATGGTTTGCGTCATAACAGCAAATGGTGCATGAACGGCTCCTGGCATGGTTAGAAAATCTGCTCCATTCCAACTATTCTCATCGTGGTTGCTGGTGAAATACATGCGAATTGCGTTAGGAACAAAAGCAGTGTCGTGTTTTAGGATAATACTATCCATTGCATGAGCAGGAGCTTTTCCTTTGGCAATTTCTTTCATCTTAGCAAAATCCTCCCAAGCATAGCTGGCATCAAATCCAGCAGAATGCAAACTAGGCCGATCTCCTTCAGCTAACATAAAAATATTCTTCATTTTCTTTAACTCAGGAATACATTTCGCCCAAAAAGAATCGGGTACTTCTCCCGCTACATCGCATCTAAAGCCATCTATGTCTGTTTCTCTAATCCAAAACTGCATAGCGGCAATCATGCTGTCTACCATTTGAGGATTATTATAATTTAGTTTACGCGTATCTGACCAGTCATATTGGCTAATTGGCTGACCTGTTTTGGGATCTTTTACATAAAAGTCTGGATGCTTATCTAACCAAGCATGGTCGGCACCACTATGGGTTGGCACCCAGTCAATAATCACTTTAAAACCCTTGCTATGAGCCTCATTAACCAAAGCCTTCCAATCATCCATATTACCATATTCAGGGTTAATAGCAGTATAATTGGCAACAGCATAGTAACTTCCTAATTCAGTTGTATCTCGCTTTCTGTCCTTCATGCTTATAGGGTGAATAGGCATAAACCAAAGGGTTTGCACACCCATTTCCTTCAAGCGATCTAAATGAGCTGAAAAGGCTTTGAAAGTTCCCTCGGGTGTAATTTGACGGGTATTGACTTCATAAACATTGCCCTGCATAATCCATGCAGGATGCCCATCTTCTTGGGCTGCATCGTTTTGAGTTGAATCATCCTTGTTTTCTTGTAAGAAACAACCTTGCAACAAAAAGAATACCGCCACAAGGAATGACCAGTTAATAGTACGCATGACAAGCTGAGTTTGTTTCGGTAAAAATAAGGATAATATGTAAAATGTACACATTAAAAGGTCTTTTTTCTACCACCCGAAATGTATTTTCTTTGTAGTATGTCAGAATCCCTTTACTATGGCTCTTATTTGCACTTAGATAAAGTGCTTGCAGCTCAGCATCCAGTAAGTTTTAGGCCAGGAAATGAGCCTGCGCACGACGAAATGTTGTTTATTAGCATACACCAGGCTTATGAAATTTGGTTCAAGCAAATTTTGTTTGAGTTAGATTATTGTTTGAATATTTTTGGGAAAGAAGCTATCAACGATAATTCAGAGGACTTAAACTTAGTTCGCCATAGACTAAAAAGAATCATCAAAATTTTGGATCTATTGAACCAACAGGTGCATGTATTAGATACTATGACACCACTCGACTTTCTTGAGTTTAGAAATTTACTTACGCCTTCTTCAGGCTTCCAAAGTATGCAGTTCAGATTAATTGAAGCGAAACTTGGATTGCAATTAGAGCAAAGACATCAGGCTGATTATTACAAGAGAACCAACGAAGGAGGTTTTACTGAAAAAGATTATAATCATATTTCTTCCACTGAATCCTCCCCCAACCTTTTACAAAGAGTGAACAATTGGTTGGAAAGAATGCCTTTCTTTGACACAGCTTTTTGGCCAAACTGTACAAACTCTGAACCTGAAAATCATCCATTTTGGATGGCATATAAAGAGGTATATGTAAACGGATTAACCGATCGAGAAAAAAACAAACTGCAAGATTTTGATCAGTTATTCTTTGAAAAAGGAAATAATACCAATATTACACAACCCCTCTTCTCAAGTGCAGCTATGCGATCTGCATTGTTTATAATGTTGTACCGCGACTTTCCAGTATTCCAAACCTCCTACCAAATACTAGATGCACTTATAGAAATTGATCATTTATTGAGTACATGGCGGCATAAACACTTGGTAATGGTTCGCAGAATGATTGGCATGCGTGTTGGAACAGGTAACACAAGTGGTGCTGGTTATTTGGAAGGAGCATTACAAAAACATTTTGTATATCGAGATTTATCAGGATTATCAACCTTCCTCATCGAAAGAAAAAAGCTACCTCATCTTCCTGAAACTTTATTAGCACACGTTGGATTTGCACCTTTGAAAAAATAATTATGAAAAAACTGATTTACATTTTATTAACCACCTTCATGCTAGGTTCATGCAGTTCAAGTTCAGAATCAGCTCCAGAGCCAGCAGAATCTGCACTTGAAGCAGGAAGAGAATTTGTGGATGCTTGTTTGAAAGGAAATTTTATTCGCGCAAAGTTGTACATGTTAAACAATGTTGCCAATGAAGGGCTTTTAGCAGATGCTGAACAGAAATACCGACAACTAGATAGAACAGAACGACAACAATACAGAGAGGCCTCTATCATCATTGAACAAGAAGAAGTATTAGATGAGAATAGTACCATTATCTTTTACAGAAATTCGTACGACAAAGAAGCAAGAAAAATTAAAATAGTACAGCAAGGTAAGGAATGGCGTGTTGATTTTGCATATACCTTTAATCCCAATTTATGAGTTGGTTGAATCTTGTATACGTTGGATTAGGTGGTATGCTAGGAAGTATATTACGTTATTGGATTGGATGGATGATTCCTGCAACTTGGTTTCCTTTGGGCACCCTCACTGTAAATTTGGCTGGAAGCTTTGCTTTAGGTGCTCTAACTGGATTAGCTTCAAAAAGCCAGTTATCTCCTACTCTTCTTTTACTCTTAGGTACCGGTTTATGTGGAGGCTTTACTACCTTTTCAACTTTTAGTAATGAGATTCTTGTATTAATTCAATCTGCAAAATGGACAACTGCAGTGAGCTATGTGCTCACCTCTGTCTTAGGAGGATTGGTTTTTGCTTGGTTAGGATATATTCTTTTAAAATAAAATTCATTCTATGACAAACGTTTTACACCCATGGCATGGGGTTGAGTGTGGAGAACAAGCTCCAAGAATTGTAAATGCAATCATTGAAATCCCACAGGGTTCAAGATGTAAATATGAAATTGATAAGGATTCAGGATTATTGAAACTAGACCGAGTTATTTTTTCTTCTTTTTACTATCCTGTGAATTATGGTTTTATCCCTCAAACCTATGGAGATGATAAAGATCCACTAGATATACTTGTAATTACTTCACTACCTGTGGTTCCGCTTACTTTAATGCAAGCGAAAGTAATTGGTGTCATGCAAATGATTGATAGTGGCGATGCGGATGATAAAATTATTGCAGTTGCCAATAATGATCCAGCTGTTTATCATTATAACAATATTGAAGAATTACCGCGTCACTTTTTTGAGGAATTACGTCACTTCTTTGAAGAGTACAAAAGGCTAGAAAAGAAAACCGTTGTTGTGGAAGAATTTGGCGATAAATCGGCTGCCTTGCAAATTGTGGAAGCTGGTATAGATTTGTACAAGAAACACTTCAAAAAATAACCTAAAACCTATGCGTATGACCACCATCATCATTTTGTTACTTATTGGATTAGCTGCTGGTATGTTAAGTGGTATGGTTGGTATTGGTGGCGGAGTTGTAATTGTACCCGCCTTGGTTTATTTTTTGGCTTTTTCACAAAAAACTGCACAGGGTACTTCATTGGCTATGCTAATGTTTCCTGTTGGAATTTTAGGCGTATGGCAGTACTACAAACAAGGACATGTAGATTTTAAAATTGTTGTTTTTGTAGCACTCGGATTTATTCTAGGTAGCTTACTTGGAAGCAAAATATCACTTGGAATGAGCGACGATAAAGTAAAAAAGTTTTTTGGGATTGTTATGCTGTTGGTCAGCCTCAAAATGTTGTTTTTCGACAAGAAAAAGCCCGACATAAAAGCACAAACAGGTACTGTGACAGAAGTTAAAAAAATCTAATTTTTATCCACAGACTTCAGATTAACCATTCAACCCATATCTTCGCACAAAATTAGACATCCATGGAAGCAAAAAAATCAAGAACAAAATACTGGGCACTCTGCTTTTTCTGGACTGCTTTAATGGCAGCAATGTTGATCATGCCCGATTTCAGACAATGGTTTTGGTTAGCATTACCAGGTGCTACTACTTACTTTGCACTAGGCATGGATATCATGTAATCTTACCTTTCTATTCATACAAACCCCGTACTTACGGGGTTTTTTTATACATCAAACTCTACAAAACTGCTTGGTACTACTCGTTTAATAATGCGCAAACGATGTGTTCGCTCTCCCGAAATTTTGTGTACAATACCCATATGATCAATTGGGTCTAGTCGAACAGAACCTAAAGCATGCCATATTTCACTAGAGTTTGCAAGAATACCTACATGAATAATTTCACCCTGTTCATTATCAAAAAAAGCTAAATCGCCACATTTCGCTTCTTGAATGAAACCTACCGTTTCTCCAAGCTGAGATTGATCGGCTGCATCTCTGGGCAATACCTGGTGAAAAAATCGAAATACCAATTGCGTAAACCCGCTGCAATCAACGCCTACTATAGACCTTCCACCCCACAAATAGGGTACATGCAAAAAGTGATCAACCACCCATTTGATTGTTTCTGCGTTAAAATGCGCTTCAGCAGCATTCCAAAAACGTCCCTCATATAGCCAATCCATGTCGGCAAAATGAGCTTTACCATGGTCAAATGCAGACAATGGCGAGCCAAATAACATGGTAACACGCTCTCCATTACAAGTAACTTCCCTATACGGGTCTCCATTAATCATTTTTGGATGAGGCCCATGTTGTAGCCCATCTTCGAGCAAAATCACTTGAAACCTATGCACCCAACCTTCATATCCATCGTACAAACATTTGACTTGAAAAAAGTCTTTCTCATTAGAAAGTATTTCCATGTCTTCCATGAGCAAAAGTTGGCTTACCATCTCTGAGCGATGATCTGGCTCTTTTCGTAAGGGAGCAACGGTTACAATACATCTAGCAGTTTTCATATTTTGAAGGTAGCATTTTGATGAGTTTCAAAAAAGCCCTATTTTGCAATGCTTGCAATCCAAATATTCTCATATCAGCGATCAAGACCTGTTACAAAAATTTTATCAGGAGCAAAACAACCAATGGCTTGGAATTCTCTTGCAGCGTTATACTTTATTGGTTTTAGGTGTTTGTATGAAATACCTGAAAAATGAAGAAAAAGCCAGAGATGCAACCCAACATGTTGCTTACAAAGTATTGTATGAACTTCAAAAGCATCGAGTAGACCATTTTAAAAGTTGGTTGTATATGGTTGCAAAAAATCATTGCTTAATGCAATTGAGGAATGCGCATATGGTATTGGATATCGACAATGTACCATCCGATAAATGGGCCGAGGAAGAGTTCGATAAAGAACACCATTTGCAAAGAGAAATAACGCTTCATCACATGGAGCTTTCAATTGATGAACTTTCTAAAGAACAAAAAACCTGTATTCAGCTCTTTTTTTACAACAAAAAAAGTTATGTAGAAATTTCAAGAGAAACGGGCTATACTGTTCAACAAGTGAAGAGTTATATTCAGAATGGAAAAAGGAATCTGAAGATTCTTCTAGATAAAAAAATGCATGTAGAAAAATGGAAAACAAAAGCGAGCTAATGCTGCAGGAAAAAGATTTACTTGAATACCTTCAGAAAAAAGGTGACAGTAAGGCTGCGCATGATATTGAAGCAGCTATGCAGGAAGATCCCTTTCTTCACGATGCATTTGAAGGACTTTCGCAGTTCAACAGTACGCAACAAATAGAAAGCTTTGTAGGTGAAATTCAAACTGAAATTAGGCGTAAAACCAGGAGAAAAAAAGGGTTAGATAGAAAATCTAAAATTTTTAAAGAAGATAATTGGGTGGTGTTGGCCGCCATAGTTCTGGTGTTAGCAATTGCTATGGCATATTTCTTCATTCAATACCTGGGTACTATTTAGTTTTTATGTCCCTTTCTTTTTTTCCAATCATGTACAGCCCAATGCAACCACAATTGATAGCTAGCAAGTCCCGCAGATTCTCCATTGGCCACTAAGTAAGTCTGATAGGTTGCTTTAGAAATATCTTGTACCCACGAAGAAAAATTGGTTTCTTCATTTAGAAAAAAAAGAAGGTACTGCTTTCTATCCATCCTAACCATTATATCTACTTCGGCCTTATATCTCCCAACGTACATGTTTCTATACTCTTCATCCTGATCAAATAATGCCTGATCAACTAAAAATAGTAAGTCCATATAGGCAGAATACCTAAAAAGGAGGTCGTGTGAAGATTTTGCGGCCAAGAACCCATACCAACTCGCTTCACTTTCTCCTGCTTGTCCAAGTTGATGTGCTATTTCATGTGTTATCACAGATGGTAAAGCCATTGCTGGCAATTGTGCCCTAACCTGCGCTTCATGGGTAAACGGATTGAAATAACCAGTAAATCCAATATACTTGCCCAACTTGTTTAAAAGTGTGGGTTTAACTGTGCTATTGGAATATGCTAAAGAAGGAAATTGCTTGTGCAATGAGTCATACGCTTTATTCGCATTCACTTGTAACTCCTTCCAATTCGGTTTTTTTAAAACAGTATCACTACCTAAATGGTTCCTCAGTATGCGAACAGAGTCAATGAGTTCACAACGTAGAGCATGTAAATCGGCCACACTAGCGGGGGTAACCCTCTCCCAACCCATTTGCTCCTCTATACTTGATCTGTTGTATAAAAGCCCCCATGATAGCATGAAGTAAACATATATCTGCAAAACCCTTACTAATAAAACACGCCCAATCTCCCTTCGAAATACAGATTGAAGTTTGTTTTTTATGAGAAATTGAACTGCTTTAATAAGCTTGAATACCAAATAGAAGAATAAAGCCATATATATGATATCCCCTACACTAAATGGAATCCATCCAAATAGCCAGTTTAATGCACCAGACCAGCGTGGATAAATAGATTTTGCATAAAAAGTTTCCACAAAAAAAATCGATTGACTGCATCCAAAAACACTGATTGCCAATAAAATCCAAAAGAATAAAGTCGATTGGGTATTGATTTTCAATGCATTTAGTATTTTAGCTGCCATAAATAGTCAAAACTGTGCTGGGCAGCTAAAATAGAATTAAACTTTGACTAATTCAAGATATTAAACTACCTTTGCCCACCCCAAAAACGAGCTATGATTCACCGCAGGGAGTATGATATTGCTTTTGTAGGTCTTAAGCCCGGCGTTCATACGTTCGAATATGGCATCAACGATCAGTTCTTTATTCCTTATGGCGAACAGGATTTTCGCAATTGCAATGCAGAAATTGTGTTGCACCTCGATAAGAAATCGAGTTTCATGCAGCTCAAATTCGAAATTGGCGGTCAGCTTGAGCTAATTTGCGATAGATGTGGCAACACGTTGCAAAAGCAGTTGTGGGATGAGTTTGTGATGATTGTGAAAATGGTTGATGAGCCAGAGTTGATGAACGAGCAAGAAGAAGACCCCGATGTATTTTACATCAGTCGAGGTGAAAGCCACTTGCACTTGGCCGATTGGTTTTATGAGTTCATTAATCTCTGTATCCCGCTTCAAAAAAGTTGTGATGAGCCTGGTGGTGAACAATGCAATAATGAAGTTTTGGAACAATTGCGCCGTATGGAAGAAGAAATAAAAAAAGACCAAAACCCAATCTGGAAAGGATTGGATCAACTTAAAAACCTAGATAGTTAATTTTTTAAACCTGTAGATATGCCAAATCCTAAACGCAGACACTCTCAACAGCGCAGCGCTAAGAGAAGAACACACTATAAGGCTCAGGAAGTGACTTTAACAAAAGACACAACAACTGGTGAGATTCACGTTCGTCATCGTGCGCACGTAAGCGAAGGAAAATTGTATTACAAAGGAAAGTTGGTTGCTGAAAAAGCTCCTCTTAAAGCCTAAGTTTTCACATTCTTTCTGAATCAAACCACATGAACATTGGATTGGACATGATGGGTGGCGATTTTGCACCACTTGAAGCGTGCAAAGGTGTTGCTCGTTATTTTCAAGAAAATCATGACAACCTTTTGTCGGGCAAAATTGTCCGACATTTGTATTTATTTGGACAATCTGAAATAGCTGCTCCCAAAAGCCATATCCCAGAAGAATATGCCTCTTTTTATAGTTGGGTAGAATGTCCTGAAATAATAGGTTACCACGAGCATCCAACTAAGGCACTCAAAGAAAAGCAGCGATCTTCTATTTCAATTGGATTCCATAATTTAGCAACAGGTAAAATAGACGCTTTCATTAGCGCTGGTAATACAGGCGCAATGCTGGTGGGAGCTATGTACAGTATTAAGCCAATAAGTGGACTCTCCCGACCTACCATAGCAACTGTACTACCTAAAATGGATGGCTCAACAGGTTTATTGCTTGATGTTGGATTGAACGCAGATTGTAAACCCGAGCATTTACTTCAGTTTGCTACCCTTGCTAATATTTACGCAGCACAAATACTAGGTATTCAAGATCCAAAAGTGGCACTTCTAAATATTGGAGAAGAAGAAGGTAAAGGAAATCTCTTGGCCCAAGCGGCTTATACGCTCTTTAAAGAAAATAATTCATTCAACTTCATAGGTAATGTTGAAGGTCGTGATTTATTTGGTAGCAAAGCCGATGTATATGTTTGTGATGGATTTACAGGCAATATTGTATTAAAGATGGCGGAATCAATTTATGAAGTTGCCCAGGCACGTGGGCTAGCCCATGATGCTTACTTTAAGCGTTTTCATTACGAAAACTATGGTGGTACGCCAGTTTTAGGTGTGCATAAACCCGTTATTATTGGACATGGTATTAGTGAATCACCTGCATTTTCTAATATGATTCTGTTAGCTGCGAAAATGATTGAGTCGGCATTTTGCGAAAAAATTCAAGCCGCTTTTTCTACCGAGTAATTTATTCTCAACCAATCCCAGCGGGATTGAATATCATTATCTCCAAAAGCAAGCTTTCAATTAACCAATCCCAGCGGGATTGAATATCATTATCTCCAAAAGCAAGCATTAAGACCCTATATCAATGGTTATAACTCTGCAAATCGGAGTTGCAAATCATAAAAAATTCAATTTTCATCCTCAATTTTTACCGCTTATCACATTTCAAAAAAGAGCGAAAATTCAAATTTCAGCTCTAATAAATTGATATTCAACACGTTTATTGCTATGTCAGATATTTTGCTAAGGAAATTACCATCCTTAAGATGGTACTATGTTTTGCATAGTATTAAAATTCGATATATCTTTGTTCTATCAAATTAAAAAAAACAAAAAAACTATAACCATGAAAAAGTTCTTCAACAACCTCGCAGTAGTAGCAACCTTAGCTTTAATACCTGCACTTTTTGCAGCATATTCTGTAAACACTGCTGAAGCAGATATAGAAACAGTTCAAAAGGAAGCTCCCGCTAAAAGTACCTCTCGTGTAATTGATGCCTCTGTGCAAATTCTGCGTAGTTTCTAAGCACCTAAAAACAACCAATATAAGTCGGTCTAAATTAATAGACCGACTTTTTTTATGTCTGTTAACAAAACAAACAACCGTTAGCAAGAGCAAAACTCTATTTTTGCGACATGAAGATTAAACAGAATATCCTTGAAACAATTGGCAATACGCCATTAATTAAATTGAACAAAGTTGCAAAAGACTTGCCATGTACTGTGTTAGCCAAAGTGGATTATTTTAATCCAGGTAACTCTATTAAAGACCGTATGGCTTTAAAGATGGTTGAAGTTGCTGAAAAAGAAGGCAAATTAAAACCAGGTGGAACTATTATTGAATGTACAAGTGGAAACACGGGTATGGGACTTGCGTTAGCAGCTTGTGTAAAAGGATACAAATGTATTTTCACTACAACCGACAAGCAATCAAAAGAAAAAATGGATATTCTGAAAGCTGTTGGTGCGGAAGTAATTGTTTGTCCAACCAATGTTGAACCAGATGACCCGAGAAGTTACTATTCAATTGCTAGAAGATTGGCAAAAGAGATTCCAAATTCATTCCACTGTAATCAATATGATAACCTAGCAAATAGACTGGCACATTATGAAAGTACTGGACCAGAAATTTGGGAACAAACTGAAGGAAAAATAACTCATTTGGTTTGCACTGCAGGAACTGGAGGAACCATTACAGGAACAGCTCAATATTTAAAAGAAAAAAATCCGAATATTCAAATTTGGGCTATTGATGTGTATGGTAGTTTATTAACCAATTATTTCAAAACAGGTGAGATAGATATGAGCTATGTACACCCATATATTAGTGAAGGGTTTGGCGAGGATTTTGTTCCTGAGAACTATGATATGTCGGTCATAGATCACTTTGAACAAGTAACCGATAAGGATGGTGCTATTGTAGCAAGAAGACTGGCAAAAGAAGAGGGTTTGTTTTGTGGTTACAGTGCTGGCAGCTGTTTTCAGGGTTTATTGCAGTTGAAAGATAGATTGAAAAAAGACGATGTGGTAGTTTGTATTTTCCATGACCATGGAAGCAGATATGTTGGAAAAATATACAACGATCAATGGATGATGGAGCGTGGCTTCCTAGAAGTTAAAACATGCAAAGACATCATAAACGCACGTCAGCATAAAAAACTAATTGCCGTTCACCCCAATCACCAAGTTTCAGAAGCGGTTAATTTGATGAAGAAATATGATATAGAAAATATTCCTGTAATGAGTGAGGATGGACAACCTATTGGAAGTATTTCTGAACAAGGTCTATTCCAAAAAATGTTTGGCGACCAAGACTTACGTGGTGCAAATATTGAAGCGGTGATGGAACCTGCTTACCCATTGGTGGAATTGAATAGTCCAGTGGAAAAGCTAGGTAAACTTATAACAAAAGAAAATGGTGCAGTATTGGTAAAAGATGAACAAGGTAACTACCACATCGTAACCAAATACGATATCATTCAAAGTATGGCTCAATAAATTGAGATGCCGCAGTATGTAGATCATATTGGCAATACAATTGAAATAGAAAACACACCAAAAAGGATTGTTTCTTTAGTCCCTTCTCAAACAGAGTTGTTGTACGACCTTGGTCTAGAAGAGGAAGTTGTTGGTATTACTAAGTTTTGCATTCATCCTAACCATTGGTTTAGAACCAAAAAAAGAATTGGAGGAACTAAGAATGTTCATATTGATTGGGTAGCGGAATTAAAACCCGATTTAATCATTGCAAATAAAGAAGAGAATGTACAAGAACAGGTGAATGAATTACGCAATATTGCACCTGTTTGGACCAGTGAAATTAGTTGTCTTGCTAGTGCAGTTCGTATGATCAGAGATATTGGAATCATTACAAATAAGTCCGAACGCGCTTTGCAAATTGCAGTTGAAATTGAATCATTGTTCAACAAAATACAAATCCCTGAAAAAAAGCTGAGTGTATTGTACTTAATTTGGAGAGACCCTTATATGGTTGCTGGTGGAGATACATTTATTCACCAAATGTTGGGTTATTGTGGATGTAAAAATGTTGTTGAACATATCAATCGATATCCAACATTAAGTGCAAATGAAATACAATTGCTCAATCCGGCTGTCGTAATGTTATCCTCAGAACCCTACCCTTTTAAAGAAAAGCATATATTAGAATTGCAGGATTTATTACCAAACTCAAAATTGTTACTAGTAGATGGCGAATTGTTTAGTTGGTATGGAAGTAGGTTACTGAAGAGCACATCTTATTTTAGAGAACTGCAATCAACTTTGACCGATTTTAATTTTAACAACTTAGGGTTGTAAGTATTACCTCACTTTAACAATCTTTTGCAAGATAAATTTGCATTTTGCAAGTATGCGTTCTATTTGGCAAGAAGTATTAGACTTTTTAGAAAGATATTGGATCTTCTTTTTCTTAATTGGTGTTCTTATTGGAGCATGGTTTGCTTTTACAGAACATATTATGTCGACTTAAACAATGATTGAACAAAAAAAACACCTGCCTCTTCATTTGTACGTGCGCGTACTAGGTGGACTCATGCTTATATATATCACCTATCAAGTACACACAACCATCGATAATTTTCCAATATGGTTATTACTGATGTCGTATTTCATTTTCGGACTAGGAACCATTCTTTCATTCATTCGCTTATTTAAGGAAACACCCACATCTGAAAAAATTGAAGAGCGCAAAGAAGCAGACAAATCACTAAAAGATAGAATTCTATATAACCTCTTGTGGTCTATTCCTGCCATGCTCCTATCGCTTTTCTTATTGTATCAAAAAGGAGAAATGCATTTATTAAAAACTTCACAGTTACTCAAAATTGGAGGTGGATGGATAGCTGCTTTGCTTGTAATCAGTTTAGTACAAAATATTTATTGGAAACAAAGAAGATAACCAAGAAATTAAGCTAATAAAAAAAGAGGAATGCATATATTCAGATTGGGTTACTTCATTTTTTTCTTAGCTACTGGGACATTTTTAACATATGGCCAGTCAGATGGCCTACTTTTTAACAAGTATCCAACCTTATTAGAAATAACAAAAAGGGCCGAGGCGGAGAATAAGAATATATTAGTTTATCTCCATTACAAGGGATGTGTGTACTGTGCAAAAATGGAAAAAGAGGTTTTTCCGAATAAGTATGTAGCTAACCAATACAACAACCAATTTGTAAATGTTTCATTAGACATTTACAAAGATTCATTGGGAACTTATTTGAACGAAACGTACAAACCTTCTGGATTTCCTGCCTTCCTGTATTTAGACAAAAATGGTCAGTTAGAATTTCAATCGGTTGGATATAAAACAGTAGATGAATTTGTGAAAATTGGACAACAATTTGCCACTTTGTCGGGTGAGTTCAAAAAGTATGAAACACTGATTCAAAATGGAAATATAACTGCACAAAATTTGAATCATTACTTTTCTTTAGCTTCTAAACGACTGCCAAAGGATTCATTAATTCAGGTTTTTTTATCAAATGCATCTGTTGAAGAGAAATTTTCAAAAGAAACTTGGATCTTACTTTCCACTCATGCTAGATATTATAAAAGTCCTTTTTTCACGTTTATACTTTCCAACGAAAACAAATTCAGAAATATAGTGAGCAATAAAGAAGTTGACGATTATCTTATATCAACTTGGTCCTTTATGATTAATCAATGGAGTCCATGGTGGGCAAATGATTTCCAAAGAAACAAGATGAAAAAGCGTTTAAAAGAGACGCAACATCCACTTGTAGAAAGAATCATACGCTCTGTTGACTATACAATAAGAATAGACAGGGCTTTTACTTGGAAAAAATCAAAGCACAAGTGGAATAAAATGATGGATGCTTCAAAAGTATATATTAAATATGGCTATGATGATTGGGAAAATTATTACAGGGCTGCCTGGATCATCCTATTGAATTATCAAAAAATGGGTAACTCCCAAGATCTGGAAGTAGCACTACAGCTAGCAATGAAAAGTATTAATGATCGAAAAGAATTCATGAATCATTTTATATATGCATTTGTATTGTATGAATTAGGGCGTAAAGAAAAAGCTATTGCAACGATGACAACAGCCCTTTCATTAAAAAATGGCTCAACCGAATTTCGTTATATTGAATCAGCAGAAGAAAATCTTGACAGTTGGATTAAGGAAATGCAAAAATGACTAATAACGGAAACAGCTTTTATTCAAAACTCCTTGAACTATTAATACCTTCAATACGTTTGGTACCTCTTTTCTATTTTTTAGTAGAATCTAGTTGCTTGACAACTTCTAAAGTTAGATAAGCATAGATTATTATTATAAGGCACTTATTGGTACATTTGATAGTACCGAATAAAGTATGACACCCTTGCACTTTCATCAACAAGAGCTTACCCATCCACCTTCACGTAAGAAGCCCTCCTATCCTATTTCTAACGACTTTCGACAGTATTTACGCCAGCATGGAAGAGAGGTGCAGTTGCCCGTGCAATACCAAGACTTGCAAAGGTTTACTTATTCAGTTCCACTTATGGATCGTGCCGGGAACTACACTTTATGGGAGCAGATTAGCTACGATATGAAAGAATGGGAATGGATCAGAGATGGTTTGGTGCATATGTATGCTATTTTAAAAACTGAAGGTGATTTGAGGTTTAGTAAACACCTTAAGGTGGCGCGAATTGACTATTGCACTTTTGGTAACAGTAATCCTTTTAGAATCAGGATTGTCAATCAGTATAACGATAACTACGATCATTTTTATATCAAAGTGGCCGATGCTTCAAGAGTATATGGATTGGAATTGGAACATATTTTATCGCCCGACCATATCAATTTTTTCACATGTGGTGAAACCTTGGTTGAAGAACATATTCCAGGTATTCCAGGCGATGTATTTATTCAAGATTATTTGCCGCAAGCCAATACCAATCTCATTCGTTTTGCTAAAGAGTTTGTGAAGTTCAACGAACGCTGTTTTGTACGTTTACTTGGAGATATGCGGAGCTATAATTTTGTAGTGAATATTATTCCAGATATTGAAGATGTTCAATATAGGATAAGGGCCATTGACTTTGATCAGCAATCTTATGAAGGCCGAAAAAAACTCTACCTACCTCAGTTCTTTAAAGAGAATTTACCGCTGGTTCAAGTGTGTATGGATCATTTGAATGATGACTCTATAGAGCAATACCAAACAGAAGAAAAAAGTTTGATGGCGTATCGTGTAAGCGCATCTCGCTATCGATTGGCTTCGTTGATTCAGTTGATGCAAGAAGACACATTATCAACAACAGAAAAAACAGAACAACTAGCCAAGGAACTATATGAGCATTACCAAGATGAAGCATTTTTGCAGTGTTCACAAATGGGTGCCATCGTCAAAATGCAACTCAAAAAAACACTCTACGCTAAACTGCAACAAATTACGAAAGACCATCAGTCGGGTTTCTTTTCTTCATAGTGAATGGTTCTTGACTAAAAGCTGATGTTAATTTGCTATTGATCGACTAATCAAGAAATTCAAGTTCTTCATGACACTGTAAACTTGCAAATTGACACTGTAAATGACACTGTAATCTATTGGATCAATGGACGTTATTAGAATTTTAGTCCACGATGAATGATCAAATCACCTCATCATTGAATTAGAGTCAAAACAAGGGAAAACCATGATTCATTCAGAAATATGGTAATGAAAATGACCTAATTGAGCTTAAACCTCTTGTTAAATTTCAGTTCAATATTATCTTATTGTTAATTTTTCGTAACTTACGTCCATGCAGCAATGGAAAATGAACAGCGGAATATTGGCAGTATGCTTAATTGCGTGCACATTTTTTGCTGCAGCTCATTCAAAATCAGGTACTTATCCGCAAATCATACCATTTTATGGCGATACATTGCAAATTCAACTTCCTACAACAGAGTCTTGCAAATCGCCTATAAACTTAGACGAAAACGCTATTACTCAATTTATTGAGGAACTAGATAACCTCAATTGGCAGTCTACCATAGAAAACTTAGAACGCTTTAGGAAAGAAAAAAGGCTTGATGATTGGCTGTATTACCAAATTATTCGTAAAGTGGCACAAGAAGTATTTCCTAAGCAAGCCAATTACTACGCATACACCATCGCCAAATGGCATTTGCTGGATGAACTAGGTTATGCGGCTGCAATCAGCTTTGGAGAAGAACAATTGTTACTGTACGTGCATACCAAAGAAAGCATTTTCAATTTGCCCGTACACCAATACAACAATAAACAGTATGTATGCCTCAATTTACACGATTATCAATTCAACTATCATCAAACAGGGGGCAAAAGTAGAAGTATCTATAGCAATGAGTTTGGTAAACCTTTCTCATACCAGATTTCCTCCTTACCTACATTAGCTTCTACAACTACAACCAGACAAGTGAAGTTTCAGGAAGTGCATTTTGAATTCCAATTAAATGAATCCATACAACAAATATTTAAGAACTATCCAACTGTAGATTATGCAGTTCAGTTTAATATGCCCATGAGCGCTGCAACGTATGGTTCACTCATTCCAACTATTCAACAGCAACTCAAAGGCAAGTCACAACAAGCTGCTATAGAATGGCTCATGCAGTTCACCCGTTATGCTTTTTTATATGAGCCCGATCACAGTTATTTTGGAAGAGAAACCAGATTGAGTCCTGAGCAAACCCTTTTTTCTCCTGCAAGCGACTGTGAAGACAGGTCGGCGCTTTTTTACTTCCTCGTAAAAGAACTGTTTAATCTACCAATGATTGTATTAGAATACCACGATCATTTGACTATTGCTGTAGCTTTAGAAAAAGGAAAAGGCAAGCCTATCATGTATCAAGGAAAAAAATATTATGTATGCGAGCCTACACCTCAGGAAATAGATTTGCGTATTGGTGAATTACCTCAAAAATACCGTTCAGCTCCTTTCGACATAGTTTTAGCTTACCAACCGCACCAATAATACCTTATTTTCTTATAAAACATGAGAAATGTGGTTTTTTCAAAATATTGGAGTACCTATATTTGCTTCCACTTCAGTCAGCTTTATCGCTGCTGGTTATTTCAAAACAAAACTATACCCAACTATGGCAAATGCTAAGATTCAGGCTTTATTGGGCGACAAAGCAGAATATCTGCTCTCGCACAAGTCCAGCACCATCGATCAGTCACAACTGCACCTCCCATCTTCAGATCATGTTGATAAAATTTGGACATACAGTAATAGAAATGCGCAGGTTTTGCGTTCCATGCAACAATTGTTAGGAACTGGTCGCTTGGCTGATACTGGCTATTGCAGCATTTTCCCAGTTGACCAGGGTATTGAGCACAGCGGTGGTTCTGCATTCTCACCCAACCCAATGTATTTTGATCCTGAAAACATCATCAAACTAGCTATTGAGGGCGGTTGCAATGGAGTTGCTTCAACTTATGGTGTTCTTGGTATTATGAGTCGTAAGTATGCTCACCGCATTCCATTTATTGTAAAAATTAACCACAACGAATTCCTAAGCATGCCAAATAAGTTTGATCAAACTATGTTTGGAACTGTTAAGAGTGCTTGGAATATGGGCGCTGTTGGTGTAGGTGCAACAATCTACTGGGGAAGCGCTGAAAGTGCTCGTCAATTAAAAGAAGTTGCTGAGGCTTTTGAATATGCACATGAATTGGGAATGTGTACCATCCTTTGGTGTTATACCCGCAATAATGGCTTTAAAGTAGATGGTATTGATTACCATACCAGCGCCGATTTAACAGGACAAGCTAACCATTTGGGTGTTACATTACAAGCCGATATTATCAAGCAAAAATTACCAACTAATAATGGCGGATACCTTGCTACAAAACACGGTAAAACCAATAAGTTGGTGTACGAAAAATTAACTACAGACCATCCAATTGATCTTACTCGCTATCAGTTAGCCAACTGCTACATGGGAAGAGTTGGATTAATTAATAGTGGTGGCGAAAGCAAGGGCGCATCTGACTTAGCTGAAGCAGTTGAAACAGCGGTTATTAATAAGAGAGCAGGCGGTATGGGATTGATTTTAGGAAGAAAAGCATTCCAGAAATCCTTCGCTGAAGGCGTAGAATTGCTTCAATCTGTTCAGGATGTGTATCTAGATGAAAGCATCACGATTGCTTAATATAGAAAAACGTATCTTGCAATAACAATGGCGAACTAATTGGTTCGCCATTGTACCCTATATGTTTTTTGTATGGGTAAGCTTGTTGAACGTAACCCCCTTTTGGAATGAAAAAAGAACATACTGAAGATATTGAGTCGCGCTTAACTGGTGAAGATGTGAAACCGGCAGAGCAAGAAGTGCAAGAGGAAAAAAGAAGTTGGTTCAAGAGAAAACGTCAAGGTATTTTAACTTCTACAGCCGATAAGAAAGAGTTCCCCGAGGGACTTTGGAATAAATGTCCATCTTGTAACCATATTTGTACCACTCAGGAGCTTAAAGCAGCGCTTTTTGTATGCCCTAGCTGCAATTATCACCATAGAATTGGCAGCAAAGAATACTTCGAAATTTTATTCGATAAAAACGAATACACTCCGCTATTCGATGAAATTAAAAGTAAGGACCAACTTGGTTTTACCGACCTTAAAAACTATCAGAAGCGCCTTGATGAAATTCATGCCAAAACCGACCTCAAAGACTCTATGCGAGTTGCTGTAGGAAAAGTACATGGTCAGGAAATTGTTGTGGCGTGTATGGATTTTGAATTCATTGGTGGATCATTGGGTAGTGTTATGGGTGAAAAGTTTAGTCGTGCTGTAGATTATTGCATTCAGCATAAACTTCCTTACATGGTTATTAGCAAAAGTGGTGGTGCAAGAATGATGGAAAGCGCATTCAGTCTCATGCAGCTCGCAAAAACAAGTGGTAAACTGGCACAACTGAGTGATGCAAAACTCCCCTACATTTCTATGCTTACAGATCCAACCTTTGGTGGTATTTCTGCCAGCTTTGGTATGTTAGGCGATTTAAATATTGCTGAACCCGGTGCTTTAATTGGTTTTGCTGGACCCAGAGTTATAAAAGAAGCCACTAAAAAAGACCTTCCTCCTGGATTTCAAAAAAGTGAATTTTTACTAGAACATGGTTTCTTAGATTTCATTGTTGATAGAAAGCAATTGAAAGAAAAGATAGCCCAACTGGTAACTTTGTTTCAACATTAATATTGGTTGTACTTTTACACTGCACAATTCCCCAATAAGGGCCATTAGCCTATCTTGGGGAATTGATGTTATAGCTGTTGATATTCATGAACAATAAACAAGCATATTTCAATTACCTTATTGAAGATAAGTACCAAGCCGGAATTGTACTCTTGGGAACAGAGGTGAAAAGTATTCGCGAGGGCAAAGTAAGCTTTCAGGATTCTTACTGTTTATTTCATGATGGCGAGTTGTGGTTACGTGGATTATATATTGCTGAATACAAAATGGGTACTGTCAACAACCACATTGCCGTTCATGACAGAAAGCTGTTGCTTACTAAAAGAGAACTAAAAAAGTTACAGGCTGCTATGAAAGAAAAGGGTTACACCATTGTTCCACTTTCTATCTTTTTCAATGACAAGAATTTAGTGAAAATTGAAATTGGATTAGGCAAAGGAAAGAAAACCCACGACAAACGAGAAACCATCAAAGCGCGTGATACGCAACGAGAAATCAAGCGTTACCTAAAGTAATTAACTATACTTGCTTTTCTTTTCAGGCTCATAAGAAAGCTGTTCCAGCAATGCTTCAGGAGTTGGCTGGGAGGTAATTGAAACCGCTGCCGCCAACATTCCTCCCAACAACAAGAGAGACATAATACATTCATCCCATCTTAGCCAATAACCCCACCAATATTTCACTTTGGCTTTTTCCGGGGCCGACTTATCATAGATCACCACCACTTCTTGTCCATTCTGGAATTGTCTGAAAATATACTCATCTTGAATGACAAACTCCTTCCATCCAGTATGAAACCTAATCTGATGAACAGTTGTTCCTGAAGAATCAACCACTTGCTCTACTACTCCATTTGCTTGTTCTCCATCAATAAAATCTGGCTGCCGTGTAAACAGTACATACACTCCGAAGCATACAACGTACAAAACAATGGCTAATGATTTCAATACATTCGGTTAAATGATGAAAGGCAAAGTAAAGGATTAAAAACCTTGGGATTTATTGTTTAATCGAATTTTATTTATTCCTAAAAGTTTTATACCATCTTCTCTAAAAGTGACTTTACAACTTTCATGTTTGAATGAAAATAATCAAGAAATAAGTCTGTAATTTGTAAGACCAGATTAAAACTTTAGGTGTTATGCATAAAATGATATCACTCAACACTTCATTTTTATTCACTTTTTTAGTTTTAACATCAATTGTGTCGGCTCAATTTAGCAGAACTGAAAAATCAAATTTTTTCCGAGTTGGTGTTTCTCATAGTCTACCATTGATTAGTGCAGGGGCATATTTTTTTGGTGATGCTTCTTATTGGGGAACTTTCCGAGGAACAATTGATTTTGGTATGACACATTCTTTAAAAAATGGATTTGCAATAACTAATTTAATAAAATCAACTATTCGCAACCCCCTTATTGGAAGAAGTTTACAAAGAACACCTGAAGGTAGTAGAGATCGTGCGAGGTTAATTTTCGATTACGAATTTTCTTTAAATAAACTATTTTTTAAAGACGAGAAATATATTGGATACATTGGACTAACAGGTGGGTTAAATTTTATTGGTGTGAATTATAAAGCTAGGGACCTAGTGCCTGTTACAAACTTTTCACCTTGGGCTGCAGCCGTTGGTTATGGCATTGAAAAACACAGTCTCATGTTTCCATCTTTTGGCATAAACATTGGCGTTCCTATTAGTAAAAATAAGCTAACACATATAGAAATTGAATGCGATTATCTCCCCTATTATGATCAATCACGCACATTCAACAATATGGGATTTATTAGGGGCGGCCTCGGGATTGTAAGATTTATTAAAATGTAAACAAATGAAAAACAGAATCATTCTTTGCTTATTCATTCTAACATTTATTCCATGTTTTGTTTTAATTGCACAACAAACAGAAAATAAATTAAAGGTTCAGACTTTTTTTGGTTGGAGTGGCAACTTTTATGTTAAATCGCCTGATTATAATACTCCTAACCCAAATGAAAGACGTTTTTTTAGGAAAGATTTTTCGGGTACTGGTGCAGGTTTTGATATAAGTTATCAAATTGGAAAAAGAGGAGCAATTGGCCTAGGTTATGCCAGGTCTGTTAATAAAGGTACTCAAGATTGGGAGGTTGCAATTGGCTCAAATACACTAGCGCTACAAAGTTTTGATACTAGACATGAGAATGTTTTTGTAAACTTATTCTATGAACATAAACACAATTTAAAAAACGAATTCTATGTTTCTTGGCAAGTTGGTTTCTCTTGGTTTTATTCAAATCAACAAGAAATATCTATCTCGAACAATGACCCATTAAGAACTCTCTATACATTTCAGGAAAGGAAAAGAATGGAAAATGGAGGCGTAATTAGTGGAATTGAATTTGGAAGAAAATTAAGTTCTCATGTTGACCTAGGTATCAGAACAAGGCTATATTGGATAACTCCTACAGGCTTATTTGAGTCTATTTTTGTTTCCCCAGTGTTGTCTGTAAAATTATAAAAAAAGCCCCCGCAGAAAACAGCATGGGCGGTTATAGAACAGATTAAATCAGACGATAATTAAGTGATCTCAATAAGGGTGAAACTAAATTATTTACACCACTTCTTGTCCTTTCTCGAATTGTCGGAAAATATACTCATCCTGAATTACAAACTCCTTCCATCCAGTATGAAACCTAATCTGATAAACAGATGCACCAGCAGAATCAACCACTTGCTCTACTACTCCATTTGCTTGTTCTCCATCAATAAAATCTGGCTGCCGTGTAAACAGTACATACACTCCGAAGCATACAACGTACAAAACAATGGCTAATGATTTCAAAGTTTACAATTAATGTTATGAATAATTAACTTGACAAAGAACGCTGAATTTCTTATCATAAGCATTTAAATAGTTTTTTCAACTTGATCGACTATTTACATGCCTTCATTCAATCACCAAATTTTTGTGAAGAAAGTTAAAAATTCGAAATATTATGATAGATTTATAATGAAATTGATTTGATTAAGATGTTTTTACCAAAACAAATCAGCGATTTATAACCCTAAAACTAATCAAAATGAAAAAAATTATTCTGTTAATCGCAATTATTGCATTTCAAGTTTCAACTGGTTACTCACAAAAAATTACAGATGGTGCCACCATAGACCTTGACGGGCTTTCAGTAACTTTTAACATTTTAAATAAAGAATCAATTTCAGTAGGGAATAAAAATTTCGACCGATATAAAGTCTCAGCTACACTGGTAAACAATACAGGAAAAAACTTGGGGTTTCGCTTAAATAGCTATCCTCAAATAGTTTCAAATACAGAACTGGTTGAATTGAATTGTGTGAATGCAACTGGAGCAAGACAAACATCCAAAAGACTTAAACTTAAATTGAATACACATCTTGTACAAGCCACTTACTCAGCCATGAATAAAGATGGTAAACTTCAAAATAATATCTTAACCGTTACAGCAGGATACTATCTAGATAATGGTGCATCTGTAAAAGACGAAGCAATTTTCATTGTTCCAGAAGGGGAAGAACCCAATGTAACAGTTAGAAAAACTATGTAATACCAAAACTCAATTTACAGAAATTAGCTTACTAACTTATTGCGATGATAACATGTAAGAATTGTGGTCATATTTTCGCTGGGAATTATTGCAACAATTGTGGTCAGTCTTCAAAAACAAAAAGAATTGATGTCAAGTTTATCTGGACAGATATCGAACATGGACTACTCCATGTAAATAAAACGCTGTTTCATTCATTAAAAAATTTATTTCTCGATCCAGGTAGAACTATCAAGGAATTTTTGGAAGGAAAAAGGATTCATCATATCATGCCAATATCTTTATGCATCATATTGGCTACTATTTATGCGGTGCTGTATCATGTTTTAAGAATTAATTTATCTACTTCACATGAAAGAAATGTAGAGGAAGCAACTGAATATTTTTTTAGTCACTATTATTGGTTTGTAGTTGCTACCATTCCAATTTACGCTTTTACTACAAAACTGTTTTTTAGGTTCAAGCAATATAATTATTGGGAGTATCTTGTTGTTGCTGCATACAAACTTTCGCAAAGACTTTTTGTGCACATCCTTTCAATTCCTATTTTTTATATGCTAACAACAGATGCTGCCATAAAAAACTTTCTTTTAGTGCTTTCGTGTATAGATGTTGGGCTTATCATTTGGACCAATCTTCAGTTTTTTAATCAGCTATCCAGATTTAAGATAATTCTCTATTCAATTTTGAGTACACTTTTATTTACACTCATTATTTTAATCCTGATAACATTAATTCTAATTATGGTAAGCTGAGCCCATAATTGCTCAAAAAAAGCCCCCGCTGAAAACAGCAGGGGCGGTTATAGAACGGATTAAAACAGACGTTAATTAAGCGATCGAAAATCGACCGGTACTAATTTACTTACACCAGGTTCTTGCATGGTCACTCCATAAATGACATCCACAGCACCCATCGTCATTTTGTTGTGGGTTACAATAATGAACTGTGAATTTTCGCTGAATTGTTTGATCATATTGGTGAACTTACCAACGTTGGCATCATCCAATGGCGCATCTACCTCATCCAAAATACAGAATGGAGCCGGCTTAATCAGGTAAATAGAAAACAATAAGGCCGTTGCGGTTAAAGTCTTCTCTCCCCCGCTTAATTGGGTAATAGACGATGGACGCTTACCCTTAGGCTTGGCAATAATATCAATTCCTGTTTCAGCCAAGTTCTCCGGATTTTCAAGCACTAAATCGGCAGTATCCTCCTCGGTGAACAATGCTTTAAACACTTTCTGGAAATTATCACGCACCTGATTGAATGTCTCCAAGAATTGTTGGTTAGCGGTAGCCTCCACCTCTTGAATGGTTTGAAGCAAACTTTCCTTAGCAGTGGTTAAATCATTTTTTTGCTCTAAAATGAAATCGTAGCGCTTCTTCATTTCTTGAAAGGCTTCAATAGCAGTTGGGTTTACTTCACCCATATTCTCTAAGCGCTTTTTTAATCGGTCAGACGATGCCTGTAACTCTTCAACCGTATCTGTACCAGTTCTAGCCTGATCTAAGATATCGTTGATATCTATATGAAATTCAACCTGAAGTCTTTCTTTCATACCCGCTAAATGTAACTTCAACTCATTCAACTGATCCTTGATTTCATGAATCAACTGATCAATCATTTCACGGGTTTTGACCTTCATCCTCAACGCGCTTTCTTTCTCCTGCATTTGGTTGCGCAGGTTGTAGTAAGCTTGATCTGCTTCATTTAAGGCAGTTTCTTCAACTTCTTTCTTGCGCATCAACTCCACCAACAATTCAGAAGCCAATGCCAAGGTTTCTTGGTTCTGAGTAATTTCTACTGCTGCATCAGAAAGCTGGCGATTGTTTTCCTGAATTTGGTTTTGCAACTGCACCAATTGGTTTTCTTTGAAGGCACACTCTTGTTGCAAAGCCGCTAGTTTACTCTGTTGACGAGTAATATGAAGGTTTTGTTCGTTAAAATGATGAGTAGCCGTAGCGTAGTCTTGTTCAGCTTGTTGGTAGCCTTCCTCTGACTGGCGCATAGCCTCTGTCAATTGCTGCAACTGCTCATTCAACCCACCAAACATCTCTTTCACATCTGAAATTGCGTCTCTTTCATCTTGTAAACGCTGCTCAATATCAGCCAATCTTTGGGTCGATTGCTGTTGTAAACCTTGCAGGTTTTCTATTCGGTTTTTAGTTGCAAATACAGAATTGATGGTTTGGTTAATGTCATCCTGCGTTTGCTTAATGGCATTTTCTTTCAGTTGCTCGTTGTAAGCAATCACCTGCAGGTGCTTCTGATTAATCTCAGCCTTCAATGAATTCACCACAGCTTCCTGTAAAATGATTTCATCCATCATTTTCTCCAAGTTCTTAGCACGACCAATCTTCTTTCCTTCAAACAGTCCAACACTTCCACCAGTTAAAGTGTATGTGCCTTTCACCATTCTGCCCGTCTTCTCCAACAAAATACCTTGGGTATTCGATTGAAGGGCTTGTTCATCTTCAGCAATAAAAACGCGTCCTAACAAATAGCTGGCCAAGCCTTGATATGGCTCATCTACCTCTACCACATTTAAAGCTGGTGTTAATCCTTGTGGAGCAGGAAGTGGCTCTGGTAAATTGACCAATTGATCTAAAATGAAGAAATTGGCTTTTCCTTTTTTGTTTTCATCTAATAGATGCACCGCCTGCAAACCCTCCTGCAAAGTTTGAACTACATAGTAGTTCAAATAAGGCTCTAATACATTTTCAACTGCTGCTCTGTATGCCTCATCTACATAAATGATATCTGATAAAATCGGAGCTTTAGCAGTCCAGTTGGGATTATTGTGCAAAAACTTCACACTATCCGGGTAACCCTCCATTGAATCAATCAAGCTCTTCAACAAATCGTGTTCGTTGCGCTTGGCGTCTAACTTGCGGGTTTCCTCGGCTAACTCAGAACGAAGTTGCTCGAGGTGAGCCTGCGTTTTAAATATTTGCTCTCGGGTGCGGTCATGCGCTTCTTGTAAATCGCGCAATTGTGTTCTTTTATCCTCTAACAGCGCCTCTTTCTCTGCATGCTCCAGTTCCAATTGCTGTAACTGAATAGCTCTTTGTTGTTGCTCTTCAGTAAGTTGATGTTGTGTTCTTTGTAAGTTCTGAACCGAAGTATCGGAAACAGCTACTTTTTTCTCCGCTTCAAATTGTTGGCGTTGTACCGACTGGTAAGACTGACGAATCTGATCCAATCCCGCTCTTTGCTGGTCTAATGTGCTGCGCTTTTGCTCCACCTGTGCACGAGCTTCACTGAGCAATTCTTGCATATCAACCAACTTGTCTTGTTCTTCTGCAATTTGCTCTTTACTGAAGATGATAGACTCTTCAATACCTTGTAATTGTCCAGATGCTCTTTCTAAGAATTCACTGATCGACTTTTCTTTTTCTTGTAAGAATTGAAGTTTTTGCTGCGAAAGGCTCTTTTCACTCTCACGTGTTCTCAACTCTTGCAACAAATGATTGAACTGTTGTTGCATGCTTTGCAGCGCTCTTTCTTTTTCAATGAAAGAAGTTTTCTCTTGCTCAATAGCCGCTTCTTCTGTAGCTATCTCTGCTTCTAAAGCAATTTTCTTATCGGTTTCCAGCTCTTGCTGTTCGTTGAGCTCTTTGTATTTGATTTGAAAACCTTCCAAAGCCGCCTTTGCCAATTCAACTGCTACGACCTTGTACTCTTTTTTAATTTCATAATATTTTTCAGCCTTTTTCGCCTGATTTTCAAGGGTTTTTAGCTGATTATTAATCTCAAACAATAAGTCCTCAATACGATTCAAATCTTGCTCAGTCGCATCTAACTTATTCTTCGCTTCTTTCTTTCTGGTCTTATAGATGGTAATACCCGCAGCTTGCTCCAACATTCTACGGCGACTGTTATCCTTGTCTTTAATGATATCATCTACCATGCCCAATTCAATGATGGCATAGCTATCGGTCGACACACCTGTGTCCATAAACAGGTTATGGATATCTTTCAAACGACATTGCACATCGTTCAAGCGATACTCACTTTCCCCGTTTTTATAAAAACGACGAGTTACTGTGACTGTACTGAATTCTGTTGGAAGGAGGTTTTTGGTATTTTCAAAAGTGAGGCTCACTTCTGCCAATCCACTTGCACTTCTGGTTCTACTTCCGTTGAAAACCAAGGCTTCGAGGTTTTCACTTCGCAGTGCAGATATTTTTTGCTCGCCAATCACCCACCGAATGGAGTCGATGATATTGCTTTTACCGCAACCATTGGGACCAATGATGCCAGTAATGCCTTCATCAAAACTCACAACAGTTTTGTCGGCAAAGCTTTTAAAGCCTTTAATTTCTAATTGTTTTAATCTCACGTTCTAACCCATTTTATTATTGCGAACATAGTGAAAAACAAGGCGCAGCGCTTGCTATGAATGGGGTATGTGAACAACTAGTGGAAAGAAATTTAACTTTAAATAACTTATCACAAATAATTGTTTTACAATAAATTACAAAGTATTTATGAAATCCCTCTCTTAGACTGTTCGCAACATAGATTCAATTACTAGGTTTATTTTAGCTGGTGCAGTTGAATTACTACGATATTTTACAAGTGAAGCCGAATGCCAGCAATGAAGAAATAAGAAGGGCATATAGGAAATTGGCACTATTATATCACCCCGACAAAAACCCTGGTAGCGCTCCTACCCAGCTCTATTTTCAGCAAGTGAAGGAGGCATATGAGGTATTAATTAATCCAGCACGAAGAGACGCATACCACTATTTTTTGAAGAAGAGCGGACAAGATAAAACTCCGAGAACTGTATTAACCGTAAATGGACTTATTGAAAGAGCCAAAGGACAAAAAGATTATCTCATTCAACGAAATTATAACGTAGCCCCAGATACCTTGTTCTTTGAACTTGAACATTTATTGCAACCAATACATGTAGAAACCCTCAAGAAAGAAGGAACTGCAGGCGAATTATCGGCCTTTAAAGAGTATGCATTGTTTTGTGTACGCAATTTCGATAAAACGCAAATACGGCTGGTAGTACAAAAGCTTGAATCTATTGCTCCTAATAACCAGGAATGGGTGCTGAACTTAAACCATTTTCAGAAAAATGCCATTGCCTCATTTTATTGGAATAAATACAAAGTTCTTGCAGCTGTAATTATTGCGTGCCTTACTTGCTCTATCATATTTTATGTATCAAAATAATGATAACCAGTATTTTATAATGCTCAATTAAGATTTTACTTTACCAGCTCTTCTATGAAAACCATTTTCCCTTTTTGGTCAATTCCTTGAACTACCAGTTTATACTGCTGCGCCAAATCACTATTAAAAAACCTAAGCTTTAATTTACCCTCTTGATCAAAATGAGCATTCGGATTCCAATAAAGGGTTACTCGCTTATCGGTTAAGCTTTTGTTGTAATCAGGAAACTTGCTATAGTCAACATGGTAAAATTCACGAACCATAGAAAATCCTCTTTTTTCAAAACTGTTGAATTGCTTTTGGTTGGCAAATACACTTCTACCCTTTTTTGTATACACACCAATGGCTCCTGCATTGGTTCCAAAAGGAAAAGCAGTAACTCCTTTGTACACCTTTACTAATGCGATCTCATCTGGATTAATTGCATCTATAATGTCCGTAGTAACGGGTAGTTCATTCAGAAAGAACAAAATACCATCGTCAACGCCTGCAGTCATACTACCATCTTCATTCATAGAACCCAGTACCATACCTGAAAATCTTGCAAAAGTGACCGTTCGCACGCCGCCTGGCTCAAAAGGATTCACATTCAATCCAACTACTTCCCGCTGTAAATATTGCCAAATGTTTACAAACCCTCTATCCTTGGGCACTTCAAGTGTTTGATCGCTTATTTCAAAAAAAGTTGATACATACTCTTTTTGTAAAGAATCTATCCGACTTAGCTTTTTGGCTGTAACTGTTACATTTCCGAGAAACCTCGACTGCCCAGAGAATGTATCAGCAACCGCCAACTGTCCATATAATAATGCAGCTAACTTAGACTGACGGTTGGCGAGTACCATTGTATCCAAATCTACTTTCCATTGTAAAGATGCTCTTTCAAGCGTATCTAATAGTGAAGGATAAAACTTTACATCAACTACAAGGTTTTCCTTCTTATTGTTGGTAGCCAAATAAGAAATGGTTGCTTTGTCCTTAATATTTAATGAATCTACAATAAACTCACCTTTATCGGTTAAATAAGCATCAATCAAATAGGTGGTTGAATCTTCACCTTTAATCACAAAAGAAACCTTTCCATCTTTCACCACTTCTTTCCTTTCAGCTTTTGTAACCATTCCTTTGATTTGCAAATTCGATTCAATGGGATATCTCAGTACAGGGGCTTCATTTTGTAAAATCTGTTTCCAAGTAAATTTTCTCCAACCATGAACCATCATTAATAAATCGAGCTTCTGTAGCGTCTCTGGTAATTTATTTTGGAAGTAGAAGCCTGGTTCAATGACGTACCCTTTAATATCCGAGGTGAGTAACAAATGACTAGCGATAGAATTTTCCAAATTAAACTTGGTATCTATAGATGCATCATTCACTAAAACACTGATGGTTGATTTTTGAAGGCTATCTGCTTTAAGCTGCCAGAGGTTTTCGCCCCTACGTGAGGTTTGCTTTTTTTCAAAACTGAGCTGCGGTCTTTTGATTTCATAGTTCTCAACAAATGCAAGCCTTTCTGCCAATGGATTGCCCAAAGTATCTAGCACTGTAATTTGCATGATGCCTGGAGGAAGGTTTCTCTTTGGAATGGGTGCAGTTGTTAGTCCTTCTTCAAAATCGAGGTAGGTTGAATAAACAAGTTGTCCGCTCATATGCGCCATTACCAAAACCTTTGCATATTTCTCAGCCGATTTTTCTCCCCTTTGAACAGAAACAAACATACGAGAAGCACTGGCATTTTGAACAGTTAACTGAATACCCTCGGGTTGTACCTCAGGAAGTTGGAAAGTAAACTCTGCACCACTGGCAGTTCTTATTTCTGCTTTGTACTTTCCTATCTTGGGGGCATGGGTAAAAACACCCATACCCTGGTGTTGAACGGCAGCTTCCGCAACTTTAGAACCATCTCCATCTCTAATAGTAATAGAAGTATTTACTGGTAAGCCCATTTCATCTAATACCACAAATGCCATTCTATTTTCTACTCCAGCTATCCATTGACCACCTTCAGGAAAGAACTTCACTTGTAATGTTTTCGGAACATTGGGTTTTATTCTTGAAATCTCATCTTCACCGTACACAAAAAAAGGTTGCTGAAAAATGTATTCAGGTTGATTAAGCATCCAAGCAGTATATGCTCTTAAAGTATAATTACCCGACTTCCACTTTCTAGAGACATCTAAATGGCCATTCCAAGCGCCCAAGCTGTCTAATCGGTACATATTTTTTTCAACTACTTTTCCATCTTCATTTAGAATATCGATGTACACAATACGACTTAAGAAACTAGGTCTTTGTTGAAAGGTACACCAACCCTTGAACCATATTTGCTCACCTGCAGCTACTTGCTGTCGGTTCACCTGTACAAATACTTTTTCCTGCGGAAAGGTTTGGTACCATTGTTTGAGGTGGGCTATTAGTTTATCTTGAATGGGATCTGTTTGAAAGCTAACCCATGCAGCAACGGCAATTGAAACAACAGCAAAAGGAGTAAAAAGGAATGATTTCATGATATATGAATATAAAAAAAGCTGGCAAATGACGTGCCAGCTTTTATAAGAAAAATTGTTTGCTTAAGTACCTGGACGAAGCACACCCCCTAAAGAGTGAACAACACCGTTGTTTCCGAGTACATCTCTAAGTGTACCGCCAAATTCAATTGGACTGGTGTTATTTGGACCTGCTAAGCGTGCACCATTGTTGCTAACACGAATGGTTCTACCTGGACCTTGCATAGTGGCTGGTGTAAATCCATCCTGAAAATCATTGTTAAACAATCTTGCACCACTAAACATGTGGAAACGAGCAATACGAGTAGCTTCAGCTACTGTTAAACCGTTGATTCCAGTAGTAGTGTTGAAAGGTGCACCAGCTGCAGTCATAGCAGCATCTGTTGGAGCCAATACAGTGAACGTACCTCCTGTTAATTGGTTCCACTGTCCAGCTCTGGTTAAGAGAGCTATAAACAAAGTATGTTGTCCTGTGCTTTGTAGGATGTTTTGAATATTACCTCTTAATTGTGGAGGTGTATTTACACGATCAACAATATGCACAACACCATTACTTAGCATATTATTGGCACTTGTAATTCTAGCTCCATTTACAAAGAAATCATTCCCTTTTTGTCCCATAAAAGCCAAAGTCCCTCCTAATTGAGTTGCTCTAGAAACTGAGAACCTTGAAATCATTTCATTGGTTTGTACTCGACTTGGAGGATTTGCTGTTGAACGAAGGATGTGGTACATCAACAAATAGTTCGCAGCACCAGCTGTCATTCTATTTAAAGAATCGGCTGTTATACCTGCTGCTGTGAAAGCATCGTTGGTAGGTGCCAACCAGCTAAACGGTCCTGGACCATTCTTATAATCATCCAATTGAGCTTTTGCAATAGCTGCAGTGAATGTGCTTAGGTTAGGCTGCGTGCGCAGATATGCATCTAGGTTGGGTAATACGGCTGCTTCTTCTTTTTTACAAGAAACAAAGAGTACCGCTGCCGTGCATATAAATAAAATATTCTTGATCATTTTCATGGCATGCAGATTTACTGGTTAACAATTTGAAAACTAATGCCTGGTGCAAAAGTGGTACCCCATATTCCACCAGAAATCACTGTGATTGCTCTTCTATTAGATGCATTTCCAACCAAAGGAGTGAAAGGCGCACCTACAAAAGCACCATTTGAGCTTTGAACCAGTCTGTAACGAAGAAATGCATTTACAGGATTAGTTGGTACTGTGATATAATTAGTAGCTTGTGTGAACGTAACATTTCTGAAAAGAGTATCCCTTGTAACAACAGACGCACTTGAAGAATCTACCCTAATTAAGCTAAGTGCGGGCGACTTACCAGTTGCATTGATGAAACGAAGTCTAGTAAATCCGCTATCAACTCTGTTTCCAAACTCATCTGCAACAGAGAACAAAGATCTTGTTGCACCAGAGTCAGCTAATACAGTAGTATAGAACTTACCAGAAGAAGTAGTCATATTGCCTGTAAACACAACTACTGAATCGTTAATTGTTCCCGTGTTGGCTAACGATAATCTAAGATTTCCATTAGGAGGAACTGCTGCGTATTCAGCAATATTAAAATTGGGAGGAAACATACCAGCAGTTCCTGAGGTATTATTTCCGTTGATTTTATTATTGTTCACTTTAATCATTACTGTTGGAGTACCGGGTGAAAGAAAAACAAAGCGAACAAAGGATTGTGTGGTGGGCAAATCAAACTCAGTTGCTCTGAGTTCCGATTTTTCGCAGGAGCTCATTCCATATAGAACCACACCCGCTGTTATAATGCTCATCAAATATTTTTTCATACAAATAAGTCTTTAGGGGTTAAGGTTGGCTAAACCACATTTCTAGGGTGTGGTAGTTTTGGTTCAGTGCACCAATTTTTCTCAGCGCTTCTCTGTTCCAATCGAATTCAGAGAAGTTAGTAGGCCATACTCTGTAAGCCATATTAGGACCGCCATTGAATGCCGAGAATACTGTAATTACATGGAATCCGTTGAATACAGGCAAATTGGTTTCAGGATCAACATCATAATAATGATACCTGCGCAAGTCGCACCACTGCTCTAAGAAGTTCCAACCCCAGTTACCAATGAATTTCTGCTGCATAATATCTGTTACAGTAAGTGCAACTGCATTTTGCTTAACTGCAGGAGAAGCTAAATAAGCTGTTCTTTCTGCAGCAGTAATTGGTCTGAAATTATTAGTTCCAGTGTTCATAGCGTTTACAAAATCAAAATGAGCAGTAATTCCATTTCTGTAAGCTGTAAAGGCAGTTGCCTTATCTCCTTTTAATAATGCAGCTTCTGCTTTTATAAACTGCAATTCATGATACGTCATAACAGGTAATCCAGCATTGTTTCTAAACAAATACTTTCCAATGGTTCTATCAGAAAAATTACCAATTGCAGGGTTTGCAATAGCACTATCTCCCCAAACTGTAGCTGGACCTCTTCTAAAAGTAACTGAACCTGCTGTTCCCAAAGTATAACCTACCGCTGGTGTTAAGAATCTATATCCACCATTCAATTCCGTCATAGTAGGTGAAATAAAAGATGTATCGGGACTAACAGAAAGCATACCACGAATTCTTGGATCGCGGTTAGCGGGTGCAGCACTTCCACGTAAAACGGTACCATCCAATAATTGTACAATAAATCTAGACTGACGACGCACTGAGAAGTTATCACGTGCAGGTCCCATTGGATTGGTATCATCATTTCTTGTAGCAGAGTGTGGAACAAATGCATTTTCAGCATTGCTCGCTAAGCTTAAATCTACATAACGAATTACAGAATCCGCTTTATAATCAGCTTTGTTGGTCAATCTGTGGTAATTACGAGCCATTAAGCCATATACAAACTTGATCCAACGATCGCGGTTACCTTGATAAATCTGATCGCCACGAGAAAGTTGTGCCTGATTCACTTTACCATCTGTTCTTGACAGGTAGCGAATAGCTTGACGACATATAGAGTCGATGCCTTTGTAAACAGTTTCTTGATCATCGTAATCAAAAAACACGCGATTAGGTTCCCATGCCTGACGGAATACAATATCGCTGTGCATATCGGTTAAATATTGGAAGCCCCAAGCACGTAATGCAAAAGCAACACCCACATAATCCCATTGCTCATTCTGAATACCTTGCTGAATAATCAAATTGATAGAAGGACCTTGTAATTGATAGACATCTCTCCAACCCTGGTTACCAAAACCAGAACCGCCTTGGTTGGCATTGTGTATATCGAAGGTTTCTTGTACAGCAGTATTTGACCAAAACTGGTTATAGGCACCAGTTGCACGGGCATCAAATATGAGGGTTCGAGACATCACTGCTTGAGCAGGCGATAATAAAGCCGGCAAAGAAGGCACACTTGGCGATGCCGGATCTGAGTTGATATCGAGGTATTTTCGGCAACCGAACATACCAGCAACCAACATCGTTAAACAAATAATATAAATTGACTTTTTCATTTTCTTGAAATTTTGACGTTAGAATTGCGCACGGATTCCAAAGTTGAGACCCATTGGCGTTGCCAAGTTTCCATAATCCATACCTACTCCTCCAATACCTCCACGAGATGCAGCATTGTTTGCATTCGCTGCTGGGTCTGCACCTCGATAATTAGTAATGATGAATAAATCTGTACCGGTAAAGAATACGGAAGCACTTTTGATAACATTCTGACGCTTAATTAACTTAGAAGGCAAACGATAACTTACAGTAATATCACGCATTCTAATCCAGTTAATATTTCTTTCAATGAAATCTTCCTCTGCAACACCGAGTGTATAAAACTCACTACGCTCAAATGGAGTTAGCACAATCGTATTTCTAGTAGGATTTGCGGTATTCTCTAAACCATCTTGCAATACTCCACGAATTACTCTTGGCGTTTCACGATCTAATGTACGCACACTGGCACCGCGAGAATACAAGAACCATTCTGTACCATTGAAGATGTCACCACCCTTACGAATATCAAGGTTGAAAGACACATTCCAATCGTTTAAGAAAGTGAAGCTGTTGATAAAGCCCATATTCCAATCGGGCTGACGGTCTGCTACTTTAATGTAATCAGAAATACGAACTGGCAATCCCGATGTTGGGCTGATTAACACATCACCCGCGGTATTACGCAAGAAACGAGTTGCTGCTAAATCAAACACTGATCCACCTTTTGTTGCTATGTTACGAATACCTGCAATCCATGTATCTGAGTTATAGAAGAAAGGAAGATCAGAAGGCATACGCAAAATTTCATTGCGGTTACGCGCCCAGTTTACAGTTACATCCCATGTAAATTTCTTGCTCTTTACTGGAGTAGCAGTCAACTGAAGTTCAATACCTCTGTTTACTACATCACCACCATTGATCCACTTTAAGATAGCACCTGATGCATAACTCAAACGAGGATTCAATAATTGGTCAACTGTTTTATTTGAGTAGTAAGTCAAATCAATACCCATTCTTCCTTTGAAGAATTTCGCTTCAATTCCAGTTTCAAACTGCTGGCTAAACTCAGCTCTTAATGCAGGGTTACCCTGTGTTACGAAAGGTGAGAAGCCACCACCAGTGAATGTTGATTGAGAAAAACGGTTTGCTGTGACATAAGGGGTTCTAGGATCACGGCCTGTAGTAGCATAGTTAATACGATACTTAAGATAGCTTATTTCTTTAGGTAATTTAATGATATCACTCAAGATAACACTAGAACCAGCTGACCAATAGAAATAATAAGGTCTTGCTGGGTCCCAGTTAGTTGGATCTACTAATCGGCTAGAACCATCCATACGACCTGCTAAAGAGAAGTTCAACCAGTTTTTATAACTACCTGTATAGTTAATGAATGCACCCATTCTATTATTATTCTCTGCTGTAGTTATACTTGCAATGGTTGTAGGATCGGCATTATTCAGGCTAATAAAATTTTGATCAAACAAACGCTCACCTCTCGTACCATTTACTTCATATTGACGTGAGTCAAAAGTGAATGCTGCTGTAATGATATTGTTGATATTACCAAGCTTTTTACGAATAGTAGCGCGATATGCACCATTCACCAAGGTTTGGCGAGCACGGTATTGAAGAATGCTTCCCCCTACAGTTCTTGCAAGGTTCGATTGAGGATGGGTGAACCATGTACCTAAATCAGCGTAAAAGTCAACCCCCATGATGGCTGTTAGGTTCAACCACTTGTATGGGTCATAGCTCAATTGGAAATTACCCATTAAACGATCGTTCTGATCTGAGTTTTGGTTGCGGTTCACATCCCAAAACGGATTATCGTCTTCTGCAAGTTGCAAAAAGTTACCATTTATAGAACGACGGTTGCCGTTTGCATCTAGGAAATTCCGTGCATCATCATCTACTGGCCAAGTCAACAAACTCAATAAAAAACCACCAGCCCCCTTAGATGCTTTTCTTGTTTTAGAGGATATGTAAGTGAATGAGTTGGTGATATTGAACTTAGGACTCAATCGGAAAGTAGTATTCAAACGGAAATTATAACGTTCAAAACCAGTATTGGGTACTACCCCGTTTTGGTTAATAGCACTCGCTGTAAAGCGATAAGTACTAATATCGCTTCCTCCTTCTACGGCCAAATTGTGCTGAGATGTATTACCAGTTCCAAAGAAATTTCCAATATTATCGTATACAGGTGTTCCTTGAGGAAGGCGGTTTCCGAAGAAACGTCTTTCTGTATTATTAGTAATTCCTCCAAAACCTTGGTCAAATTCTTTTTGAATTTCTGGTAAACGATACACTCTTTCAAAACGGAAAGAGTTATTATAGCTTACAGAAGCTTTACCTTTTTTTCCTTTTTTGGTAGTAATAATGATGGCACCGTTAGCACCATCAGAGCCATATAAAGCAGTTGCTTCTGGCCCTTTTAAAACTGTTACCGCATCAATATCTTCTGGGTTAATATCCATAGCTCTGTTACCGAAGTCGTTGCTACGGTTAGCTAGGTTTATTCCACCAGAAGCTGGCAAGCGATCTTGCATTTCAAAAGAACTGTTATCAATGATCAAACCATCTACCACAAAAAGTGGTTGGTTACTACCATCAATAGAAGTAGGTCCTCTTAAAACAATTGTCGCAGACGCACCTGGCATACCAGTTGTTGCCGTAATGGTAGCACCTGGTATACGACCAGCTAAAGAGTTAATGAAGTTTTCACGGCGAGTAGATGCAATTTCATCACCACTAACAGACAATGCCTGGTATGTTAATTCACGCTTACTCTTTTTGATGTCATAAGCAGTTACTACTACATCTCCCAATGCTTTGTCAGAATCAACTAAACGAACGCTTACCTTTTCATCGTCACCTACGGTAACTTCTTTGGAGGCATAGCCAACATAGCTAAATACCAAAACATGCCCTTTTTGGGCTGCAATGGAATAATAACCGGCGGCGTTTGTTGTAGTTTTCTTACTGGTGTTTTTGTTTGTTACGGTTACACCAAGCAAAGGAGACCCATCATCATCAGATACGATGGTACCCGAAACCGTTTTTTCCTGTGCCATCAGGAAGGGGGAAAGAAATAGAAACATGGCCATAACCATGATCTTTCCCAGGCAAGCAACTCTTCTCATAGTTGTCGTTTTGGTTCGTTTGTGAAGTGATAAAAAGCTAGTTTATAGACAATCGTCGCGTCAAAAACATTGCATGGAGTTGAAAAAAAATCATGCAAAAAGCAGCAAGCCCTGCATTTTTCTGTCCCCAAATCCTAATACATCGTTAAAACGCAGAGGCAATATATTACTATTCCTCCTTTTTTTGCAATTTTTTTAACAAAAAGATATCAACAGAGGTTTTTTTTGCGGTTTTTTGCGGTTTTTTGCGGTTTTTAGAAAATTTCTACCCCCTTCGTCTTAAACGGAAGCAACCGTTCATCCTCAGGAGATAATTCAGTAATAAGTGCATCTACTTGTTCCATGCTACAAACCTGTAGGCGCTGTTGTGAATTAAGCTTCTCTGAAATAGCTAAGGAAATAACTTTAGAAGCACAATTCACCATTGCCTGCTTCACTTCAATAATTTCCCATTCTAAGTCGGTTATGCCATAATCTGGATGTATGCTATTAGTGCCTAAAATGCAAAGGTCTGCTTTAATGCCGGCTAATCTTTGAACCACTTCTGCTCCAACCGCCATTTGAGCGGTTTTGTGCAAACGGTTACCCAAAAAAATAACCTCAGCCTCTGGATGCTCTAATAACTCAAGGGCTACTGGAATATTTGGTGTAATAAAAGTGGCATGTAGTTTATCTGGTAAAAGTTTAATTAACTCACGAATGGTTGTTCCACCGCTTAACACTATGAGCATGCCTTCTTTAATGAAGTCTAGTGCCTTGTGTGCTATGATTCTTTTCTCAGTTTGCGAATAAATATGTTGATTTTCAATAGTAAAATGAAAGCTTTTAGCCAGTGCGCCACCATGTACTTTTATTAATTTGCCTTCTTCAGCAAGTTCTTGCAAATCGCGACGAATGGTATCTTCTGACACATTCAACACCAAGCTTAAATCGGATGATAGTACCTTGTTGTGTATGTTAACTTGTTGCAGTACTATGGCCTGTCGTTCTTTCTTTAGCATGATTAAAAGTAGAAAAAATTATGAATTTGCTCACAACGAAGGTGCATCCTGTATTTTTGTAGGCTCAAAATGATTTCACCACAATCCATACAAGAAATTAAAAATCGCATCGATATCTTAGATATTGTTGGTGAATTTGTCAAGCTAAAAAAGCGTGGTACTAATTATTTAGGACTTTGCCCTTTTCATAACGAAAAAACGCCCAGCTTCACAGTTTCTGCCAATAAAGAAATTTATAAATGCTTTGGCTGTGGTAAGAGTGGCAACTCCATTACTTTTTTGATGGAGCATGAAAAGTTAAGCTATGTAGAGGCATTGAAATGGCTGGCTCAACGTTATAATATTGCTATTGAAGAAACAGAAACCAATCCTGAATACCAACTCCAACAACAAGCTGCCGATAGTTTATACATCATCAATAAATTTACACAACAGTATTACAGTGAGCAACTCTTTCAAACTGACGAAGGAAAAAATATAGGCTTAGGCTATTTACTTGAAAGAGGATTTTCAGAAGAAATATTGCGAAAATTTCAGGTAGGCTATCATCCCAATGCTAGAACAATTCTAGCGGAAACGCTTACTGCACAACAATTCAGCAGAGACTTACTGATAAAATCGGGATTAGTGGTTGAACGCAATGGTGAACTGGTTGATAATTATAGGGGCAGAATTATTTTTCCTGTACATCATATTTCAGGTAAGGTTATTGGATTTGGAGCTCGTGTTATTGGCAGCAACGATCGTGGTCCAAAGTATATTAATACACCAGAAAATGAGTTGTACGTCAAGGGCAAACTGTTGTACGGAACTTATTTTGCCCGCACTGCCATTGCTCAACTGAATGAATGCTTGCTGGTTGAAGGTTATACAGATGTTATGGGTCTACACCAAGCAGGTGTTGAACATGTAGTAGCAAGCGGTGGAACTGCTCTTACACCAGATCAACTGCGACTGATTAAAAAATATACACCCAATCTTACAATTCTATACGATGGTGATGCTGCTGGTATTAAAGCAGCTTTACGAGGATTAGATTTGGCTATTGAGGAAGGATTGCATGTGAATTTGGTGTTGCTGCCAGAACAAGAAGATCCAGATAGTTATGTACGCAAGTACGGAGGGGAAGCACTGAAAGAATTTATTCAAAAGAATAAAAAGGATTTCATTTTATTTCAGTTGGAAGTGCTCTTAAGAGAAGCAGGATCTGATGCCAATAAGAAAAATGCAGTGGTTAATACCATAGCAGAAACATTAAGTCGTATTACACGTGCAGAAGATTTTACATTATTAGAAAACTATGTGAAACGCTGCTCAAGCTTATTACAAATAGATGAGGGCGGGCTCACTCATTTGGTAAATACTTATAAGCGTAAAAAAATCACCAAGTCTGAGAGTAAACTTTCTGTTGAAGAAGCTGGGCAATTACAAGAGCAGGTAAAAACAGCCGTTTACAAGGAAGACAACCTTATTCAGCACGACCAATTGGTAGAAAGAAATTTGGTGCGAGTATTGCTTGAATATGGTCTAGAACAATGGAATGAAGAAAAAACAAATGCGCAATATATTTTTGAAGAGCTATCCCATTTCGATGTTGATGAGCCTGAAGTAGCGCAAATATTGGAGTTTTATAGAGAAGCATATATTAATGGTGAACAACCTAATACCAAAATGTTTTTATACCATGCTGAAGAATGGGTTAGAAACTTGGTTGTAAGTGCCACCATTTTCCCTTATGAGGTAAGCGACCGATGGGAGGAGAAGATGGAAGGCTTGCGATTGGTTGATCCAAAAGATATTCCTAAGAAAGATGTGTTTGTAAGCATGCAGTATTTTAAGTTACGAAAAATTAAACGGATGCTTGAGCAAAATCAAATTGACTTAGAGCAGGCGAAGGATCCTGATTTGCAAATGCGCATTATAGGAATTCACAAGGAATTGAAGCAGCAGGAAAGAAATTTAACCCAAGAATTAGGAAGTGTAATTGTGAAATAAGATTTTTTGTATCTCTGTGATATGCGACCCCGATGGGGTCGATACATTGACCTTTAATTTATTTGGCATAAT
>JAKRSC010000005.1:167206-185769 GCA_022402565.1 Hydrotalea sp.
ATTGACCTTTAATTTATTTGGCATAATGTTATGCGACCCCGATGGGGTCGGTGCAATAATTACAATTTTTCAATTAATTAAAAAATTGACCCCAAAGGGGTCAAACATCCTTAAAAACAATGCACCACAATTCGACCCCAGAGGGGTCGCATATATTACAAAAGCAAATGTTTTAAGCATGATAATCTGGACCCGTCAAATCATATCATAGCAAAAAAAAAGCTGCATCAAATTATTTGATACAGCTTCTACATATTTAGTGCAAATCCTTATTTCTCTGCCGGATTTTTTTTACCCGCAAGCAATTTTTCAACGGCTGCTTCTAAACGTCGCTGACGGGTTTCTGTTTTTTTAGCTCCCTCAATCCAGGTTACATATTCCTTTTGGTTAGTGAAAGAAAGCTTACTAAAAAACTCTCTAGCATTTTGGTACTTAGTGAACATTTTTTCCAACTCGGCAGGAGGAACAACTAAGCGCTTTTCAAAATCAACACCATCTGCCTCTACTTTTGCATCTGCATTTTTTGCAGCAACCCGAGCAGGTATTTGCTCACTCTTCTTAAATCGCATAGCAGTCCAAACATGGTCTAATGCAATTTGACTTACAGCCTCATATCCGTTATCGCATAAAATATCCCAACTACAATCGCGGTTTAAATCGCTCACAATTTTGCTAGTTGTTTTTGGGTAAGCAACCCAAAATTTGCTTTCCAGATGTAAAGCAGGCATCACTTCTTTCAAAATACTATTCAGTTGATTTTGATTAATAGCGAATACCAATGCAAAATCTACTTTTTTGGTCTTTAGTAAGGGAGTGATGTTTTTGGAGTACGATAACTTAACAAATTGTTTTTCAATTGATGAAGGTAAGCCTTGAATGAGAATGTTTTTTTCGTCTTTCAACTGCAGCTTTTCCAGAACACTTTGTGTAGACATTCCTAAAATGAGTTTTAGGGTGAAAAAATGGAAGTGCAAAAGTAACGAAAAAAAACGGGTATTTCAAAGAAAAACGCCCCTTTTCTTGGGCGTTCAATCCTTTTTTTTACAAGCTAATTAACTGATATTCAAAAAATTAACTCTTACGTGGTTTATAATAATTCTTCACAACGTCATCCATAATTTTATTGAGCTCCTCAATTCTACGACCGTCGGAGGGGTGAGTGCTGAGAAATTCAGGTGGGGCTTGACCCTGACTTAACTGCCCCATTCTCTGCCAAAACGGTATAGCAGCTCTAGGATCATAGCCAGCAAGTGCTGAAAACTGCAAGCCCAAACGATCAGCCTCGAGTTCATGCTTTCTACTGAATGGTAAAATACCTAATACATTAGACCCCATTCCATATGCTTGCATCCATAAATTTTGGGTGACTTGTGGTTTATTGGCCATAGCTAATGATAAACTCAAAGCTCCAAACTGTTGAATCATCCCTTTGCTCATACGCTCACTTCCATGCTTTCCTAAAGCATGCGCCACTTCATGTCCCATTACAACCGCCAAAGCATCTTCATTTTGGGTAATAGGTAATAATCCAGTATACACCACTATTTTACCTCCTGGCATACACCAAGCGTTGGGGGTTTTATCATCCACCAAATTTACCTCCCATTTATACCCAGCTAATTCAGCGCCGAGTCCTTTTTCATTGTAATATTTTGTGATGGCTTCAATAATCCTATCGCCGCAACGCTTTACCATCAAAGCATCTTTGTTACCTGTAGTAGTAGGCACCACCCTATTGCTAGATAGGAATTGGGCGTACTGCTGAGCCGACATGTTTTGCAATTCGGTTTCAGGAATAAGCGACATTTGAGAACGTCCTGTAATTGGATTGTTCTTACAAGAATAAATAGTGAGTGCTGCAACTAGCAACGTGCAGAAAAAAGAAAAACGCATAACAACAATGATTTATTAATTGGATTGCAAATTAATCCTTTTTACGGTCGCGGTGCTTGAAAATAGGCACTTTGCTTTCAGTTCCTTTTAAAATTCGACCAATATTTTTTTGGTGGGTTAATACGACTGTGAGCGCAACTACCACTGCAAAAATTCGATAAAGTGTTTCTTCTTCATTAAAGATAAAAAGAATAAATACCATGAATGCTACACCAGAAATGATGGAACCGAGGGAAACAAACCGCGTGATATAGAGTACCAATACAAAAACACCAATACATGCAATAGCTACTAAAGGTTGAATAGCAATAGACATACCTAATAATGTTGCTACGCCCTTTCCACCTCTAAATTCTGCAAAAATTGGGAAGATATGTCCAACTACAGCCGCCAAGCCTAATCCAATCATGAAATTGGTTCTCTGCCATTCATCAGTTAAGTAAAAAGGCAATAAAATATACAGTGATGTAGCAATGACTCCTTTCAACACATCTAGTACCATTACCATGGTTCCCCATTTGCTACCCAAAACCCGGAAAGTATTAGTAGCACCCGCATTTCCACTACCATAATCGCGGATATCGATGCCAAAAAATGCTTTACTAACCCAAACTGCGGTTGGTATAGACCCAATGAAATATGCGAGAATAATGAGTAAAACTTCGTTCATGAGGGGTTCAAGTTGGAGAACAAAAATAACCCTTTTGGCAAAACTTCATCATAATTTAACATAGATGTGGGAAAGTTCTTCTATGAAAAACATTCTTAACCTAATAAAAATCAATGAAATAGGTCTTATGCGTACATTTCCTCTCGCAACTCCTTCACCCTTTTGTCTTCCATATACTCATCAAAGGTCATTAAACGATCAATGATACCCTTAGGAGTAAGCTCAATAATACGATTAGCAACTGTTTGCATGAAAGTATGGTCATGGGAAGTCATGAGCACAATTCCCGGGAACATTTGGCAACCATCGTTGAATGCTTGGATGCTTTCAAGATCAAGGTGGTTGGTTGGTTGATCGAGTATAATTAGGTTCGGACTTTGTAACATCATTCGGCTGAGCATACAACGCACTTTTTCTCCCCCACTCAACACATTCGTTTTCTTCATGATATCATCGCCACTGAACAACATTTTACCTAAGAAACCTCTTAAAAATGGTTCATCTGCATCTGTTACATGCGATGGAACAAACTGACGCAACCACTCCATAAGAGTTAATCCTTCAGCAAAAAATTCACTGTTTTCCTGAGGCAAATAGGCTTTAGTAATAGTTGTTCCCCACTCATAAGAACCAGCAGCAGCTGGAAAACTCCCTTCAATGGTTTCAAAGAAACGAGTAACAGCAAGCGGATCCTTGCTCAAGAATGCAATTTTTTCACCCTTATTTACGCTGAAGCTCACTTTATCGAACAATACGCGCCCGTCTACTTCTTGACGAAGATTCTCCACATTCAATATTTGGTTGCCCACTTCTCGTAATGGTTGGAAGATAATTCCTGGGTATTTTCTATTTGAAGGTTCAATTTCTTCAATGGTTAATTTTTCCAAAGCTTTTTTACGTGAAGTAGCCTGCTTGCTTTTAGACGCATTTGCAGAGAATCGCGCAATGAAGTCGAGTAAGGCTTGGCGCTTTTCTTCTACCTTTTTGTTCTTATCAGAAATTTGACGCGCCATCAACTGAGACGACTCGTACCAGAACGTGTAGTTACCAGTAAAGATTTTGATTTTAGCACGATCCACATCGGCAACGTGTGTACATACTTGGTCCAGGAAGTGACGGTCGTGGCTCACTACCAATACAATGCTCTCGAAATCGGCTAAGAAATTTTCTAACCAACCAATTGTTTCTATATCCAAACCGTTGGTAGGTTCATCTAACAACAAAATATCTGGATTGCCAAAAAGAGCTTGCGCCAACAACACACGCACTTTCAAATTAGCAGGAATATCTTTCAACAAACTTGCATGAAACTCCTCTCCTACGCCCAAGCTACTCAACAAGCTGGCTGCATCACTTTCTGCTGTATATCCACCCATTTCGCCAAACTCCGCCTCCAACTCTCCAGCACGAATCCCATCTTCTTCGGTAAAATCCTCTTTCAAATAAATAGCATCTTTCTCATGCATCACTTCCCACATTTTCTTGTGGCCCATAAGTACTGTATTCAACACCGTGCTATCATCAAACTCAAAATGATTCTGACGAAGAACCGCCATACGCTCACCAGGAGAGATTTCAACTGTTCCTTTATTAGGCTCAATTTCACCACTTAAAATTTTCAAGAAGGTACTTTTTCCAGCGCCATTGGCACCAATAATGCCATAGCAGTTACCTTTTATAAAGTTGAGGTTAACTTCATCAAACAAAACTCTTTTACCAAAAGCGAGGGATACGTTTTTTACACTAAGCATACACTATTTTCTAAATCAGGGCGCAAAAGTACAGTTTCAGTTTGGTTTGAAGTGAATTGAAATGAAACTGTTCTCAATTTGATAGGCTTTTACTAATTTTCCGCCATGAGGCTATCTACTTTCATCCAAATCCTACTCTGCCTGTTTTTGCCGTTTTTATCTACAGCGCAACATCAATCGGAAGAAGATATTGTTGTATTTCAAAAAGACCAGTGGGGTTCATGGAACCATGAGAAATCTGTCAATATCAATGAGTTTGGCGAGCCCATTCAACCTCAACTACCTATTTCAATTTTATTGAAACCCAGTAAGATTAAGATTGAAAAAGTTGCACCTTTCTTGAGTTTTTCTGCCAGATGGGAGGATGAAAGTTTGGACGCACATAAAAATGCTGAATTATGGATTCGTTTCTCGCGCGATAGCTTGAAGTGGGATAGTTGGAAGTTGGTAACGGCATCGGGACATGCAGAATCTGGACAATCAGTGGCTGTATCTGCTCTCGATTTTCTTCCTCAGCAATATCGCTTTTACCAAGTTAGAATTGTTACCAATAAACTAAAAAAAGGACATGCACTGCAACGCTTGCAATTAAATTTTTTCAGTCCAGGTAATATCAAGTATGAAACTTCATCTAGCCAAACCAACAATATTCAATCGAGCACAGAAGTTAACAATACCTGTGCTTGTCCACTACCCTCCTTTGTTAACCGAGTGGGCTGGGGCAATCCGCAGGGAGCGAATTCTGTAATCACAGGCACACCAACCATTACGCACATGGTGGTACATCACTCGGCAGGAAGCAATGTTTCAACCAATTGGGCTGCAGTTGTATTGAGCATTTATCAATTTCACATAACAACCAGCGGATTCTCAGACATTGGCTATAATTGGTTGATAGCACCAGATGGAACTTTATTTGAAGGTCGAAGGAATAATGGACAAGATGTGACGGGTGCGCATTTTTGTGGATTTAATGCGGGCACTATGGGTATTTGCATGATTGGCACCTACACATCAGAAACAATTACCAATGAAGCTCGGAACACTTTAACTCGTTTATTAGGTTGGCGAGCTTGTCAAAGCAATATTGATCCTACTACCAGTAGTTTCCATAACAGCAGTAATAGAATTCTCAACCATATAGCAGGACATAGAGATGGTTGTGCAACGGAGTGTCCGGGCACCCAATTATACGGACAACTCAATACTATTCGCACAGGCGTTCGCGACTACTTACAAGGTGGATGTGTAGTTACCTCTTTACCTAATTACAACTTGCAGCAAATGGTGCAAATTGTGCCCAATCCTACTCAAGGTGGTATTACACAAATTATTGTGAACAGTCCACAGCGACAATCGGTACAGTATCGCCTTATTACCCAAGAAGGTCAAATTCTCTATCAATCGCAAAGGGAATGGATTCAAGGAAAGTGGCAGCGACCCATTCAAGCCCTTGCCAAACAAGCATCGGGGTGGTATTATGTACAGATATTTATTGGGAAAGAACAAATAACCAAACTAGTAGTAAAACCATAATTACCAACCAGCACGGGCTGTAGGACAAGCATCAAGGCCTACAAATTCTTTTGCCAAAAATTTATAATGAGCAGTTATGGCAATCATGCCAGCATTGTCGGTACAATATTCAAATGGAGGTACAAATGTTTGCCATTTCATTTTTTTCCCTGTTTCAATGAGTGCAGCACGTAAACCTCTATTAGCACTAACACCACCTGCTAAACACACTCGCTGAACACCTGTTTCCTTTACAGCTCGTTTCAACTGACGCATTAAAACAGATACAATGGCGTATTGTAAAGAGGCACAGATATCGGCCATATTGTTTTCTAAAAAATTAGAATCTGTAGCTTGATGATCACGAATAAAATACAAGACAGATGTTTTCAATCCGCTAAAAGAAAAATTCAATCCAGCCACTTGTGGCTGAGCAAATTGAAAAGCCTTTGGATTTCCTTCAGCGGCATAACGATCAATAAGCGGTCCACCCGGATAAGGAAGTCCCAACATTTTAGCTGCTTTATCAAAAGCTTCACCTGCAGCATCATCAATGGTTTCACCAATCACTTCCAAATGAAGAGGTGCATGCGCCAATACCAGCTGCGTATGTCCACCACTCACTGTTAAGCACAAAAAAGGAAATTCAGGCGCAGGATCTTGCAGCAGGTTAGCCAATACATGCGCTTGCATATGATGAACTGCAATTAATGGTTTATTCCATGCCAGCGCAAGAGACTTGGCAAACTGAGCACCCACCAACAAACTACCGATTAGTCCAGGTGCTTCAGTAAAAGCAATGGCGTTAACATGTTGCCAAGAGAGTTTTTTTTCAAGAGATGCATTCGCAACAGCAAGAGATTTTTCAATAACAGGAATTATATTTTCCATATGTGCTCTACTTGCCAATTCAGGTACTACCCCACCATAAGCGGCATGTACTTCTTGAGAAGCAACAACATTCGACAACACCTTTCCACCCACTGCAATTGATGCGGATGTTTCATCACAAGAAGATTCTATGGCTAGGATAACAGGTGATTGCATGAGGCAAAAGTAGACAATAGCTGCACAGGTTACAAACTTACGACAGCAGATAAGGGCAACTCAAGCGAGATTATAAATCTTACCAGTATTTATCTAATCCTATAAGAAAGATCAGTTCAGATTCCAGTCCTGCGTAACCTAAGACCCTCGACCATCCATTCATTTTATTTATCTTTGAAACATGTCAGATCTTGCTTCAATAAAAGAAATATTAACTAAGCTAAAGCCTGAGTTGGAGCAAAAGTATTTCGTGAACTCATTAGGCTTATTTGGATCGATTTTTAGAGAAGATTACTCTGACAAAAGTGATGTTGATATTATTGTCGACTTTTCTCAACCTATTGGAATAGGATTCATTGATTTAGCTGAATATATAGAAGCAAAACTTAATAAAAAGGTAGATCTGGTATCAAAAAATGGTGTAAAACCCAAATACTTTAAGTTAATAGAACCTGAAATCATATATGTCTAAACGAGAACCAAGTCTTCTTGTTGAAGATATCATTGAAAGCGCTGAGAAAATTCTTTTCTACACAAACAATCTAACATTTGAACAATTTTCTAATGATGGAAAAACTATTGACGCTGTTATTTGAAATTTTGAAATAATTGGTGAAGCTGCCAATAGACTTCCAGATGAATTTAAAGAGAAGCATCCAAATATTGATTGGCATCGCATTCGCGGCTTTCGCAATAGAATTGTACATGACTATTTTGGAATAGATTATACAATTGTTTGGGAAATCAGAAATACATACCTCTTGAAGCTTATTGAAGATTTAAAAGCGCTCTAAAAAATTCCCTAATCTTTTATACCTACCTCTCACGATTTGGGTAAATCTTTAACAGAAAATACTTACTAGCTTAATAGCTTGTGAAAAAGATTACCAATTAGAATAAATTGACCAATCAGTCTAATTAGTTTTAGTTAGCTTCAATTTTTAAAAGCTCAACAGCCACTCAACAAAAAACATGAAAACAATCATCGACCGACCAAGTATCACTGAAAGTACACATCCCAAATTATTCAAAGCCTACAGTCAACTCAATCTTTTATTAAACGCTTTGCAAGCTAAAGTACTGCCTCAAGATACATCCAACACAATAGATCAGGCAATTGATGAAATAAATGCTATTGCTGATACAGATCGTTTATTGATTAAGAAGGTAAAAGAAAAACAAAATGCCATAATTAAGCTTTTAGAAAAGCAACACAAAATAGTTCCCAAAAATTATTACAGAAACCTTTGGATGGTTGTGGGGATGTCGGCTTTTGGTTTACCAATTGGTGTTGCATTTGGAATGAGTATTGGGAACTTAGCCATGCTAGGCTTTGGTATGCCAATTGGCATGGTAATTGGAATTGGAGTAGGTTCGAGCATGGATAAAAAGGCTTTAGAAGAAGGCCGTCAGCTCGACTTTGAAGTTAAGATGTAATTCTAACAACTAAAGACACACAAGCGCGAATTTGTAACACTTACTGCATTGATTCATTGATGAATTTTATATCAGGTAATACACCAAATCTACTCGTAGAAAAATTCACAATAAATGACTACATATGAAAAGCATATTATTAAGCCTTACTTTCATTTTCTTCACACAAACGCTTCTGTCGCAAAAAAAGAGTGTTGAAAAATCTGTATTTGGTATTCAAACTGGCTTCTTAGGTATTTGGGCACACAACGAATCAAGATTATCAAATCAATTATCCTTAAGAACTGAGGTGGGTTTAAATACTGGAATTTGGGGTGGCAGTTTCTTATATGATAAAACAGGGTTCTTAATGAATCCAGTTCTTACTCTTGAACCACGCTGGTACTACAATTTGGATAAAAGACATCGAAGATCAAAAAGAATTGATGGAAATAGTGGCAACTTTATAGCGATTAAAACCAGTTATCATCCAGATTGGTTTGTTATATCAAACTATGATAACGTAAATATTATAAGCGATTTATCAATTATACCAACTTGGGGAATTAGAAGAAATATTGGAAAACATTTCAATTTTGAAACAGGTATTGGATTTGGCTTCCGATACATTTTTGGAAAAAAAGCGGGCTTTTTAGAAAATGATAATGAGCTAGCAGCAAATTTACATCTAAGAATTGGATACAAGTTTTAAAATAACTTCCGCTCTCACGAATTTGTAATTCGTGCCTTCATACTCACGAGGATTTAACCGAGTATAATTTACAGAACTGGACTAGATAAGAAAATGCTTTGAAATGAAGGAATAGGTTTGCCGAAATACCAATTTTTGGTAATTTTGTTGAAATCATGTAATATGAAAAACACATCTATATCATTAGGTGATTACTTCGATGCGTTTATTAGCAATCAAATATCAAATGGACGATATAAAAATGCTAGTGAAGTCGTTAGGGCTGGATTAAGACTGCTGGAAGATGAGGAATGCAGAGCAATAGCATTGAAAAAATCTATTCAAGATGGAATTGAAAGCGGTACAGCGCAAAATTTCAACCCAGATAAGCACCTTCAAGAACTGAAATCCAAAAGAAAGAAAAATGCCAAAAAGTTATAATCTGACTAATAAAGCGGTTGATGACTTAACAAATATTTGGCATTATACAAACGAAAAATGGTCAGAAGAGCAAGCAGATAAATACTATTCATCACTAATCAACACTTTTGAGGCAATTGCAAAAAAACCTGATTTAGGAAAAAAATATTTCAACATTTTTCCTGATTTATATGGCTTTCGCATTAACAGACACATCATTTTCTATCGAAAGAAAGCAGACGACCGAATAGAAATAACCAGGATTTTATATGAAGGAATGGATTTTGAAAACAGGTTGAAGTATTAAATCAATTTCTTCGTTGGATATAAAAGTACAGTTAACAAACTTTAGCTCGCACGAGTTTGTAATTCGTGCCTTCATACTCACCAAAATTAAACCAAGCATAAATTATAGAACTGCGCCAGCAAAGATTACTTCGACCTAATTGCTACCACCGGATTCATTTTTGCTGCAATTCTAGCTGGAATAATTCCTGAGATAATACCGAGAATAATACAAATGCTAAGTGCCAATATGATAATATTAGGTGCTATGAAAATTGGAAAAGGCAATACCGAACTCAGCACCAACGATAATAACCAGACCAACAACAATCCCACTAATCCGCCTATTATACAGAGAAACGCACTTTCCAAAAGAAACTCTGTTAGTATCGTTCTACTTTTTGCTCCAATAGCTTTTTTCAATCCAATTTGACTGGTCCTTTCGCGAACTGTAACGAACATAATATTTGCCACTCCAAATGCACCAACAATTAAGCTCAATCCTGCAATAGCCCAACCTCCTGCATTTACAGAACCAAAGAAGCTGCTGGCTTGCTCGCTGAACTGAGCTACATCGTTACAAGAGAAATTCACTTCATCCCGCGGACTTAATTTACGTACCTGACGCATAATACCAGTTAGCTCCTCAGCCAATTCTTTTGAAGAAGTGCCTTCTTTGCCCTGCACCATAATAAATGGATTGCTGAATTTTGAATCGTACACAGAAGCGAAATAACGTTGTGGAATAATTAACGCTCGGTCATAATCGAATCCACCAACCAAGCTTTGTCCTTGTTTCTGAATAATACCTGTGATATATACTTTCTTACCGTTAAAATCCACCAGCTTACCCAAGGCTTTTTCTGGCTTACCAAACAAGTCCTCTGCATTCAAATATCCCAACACACCTACTGCTGCTCCTCTTGTAAATTCAGATTCGTTGATATAACGACCAAACTGAATATCGATGGTTTGAATTTGATTATAATCTTCAGTTACACCAAACAAGCTCACACCCGAAAGCTGATTATCGGTATAAATAAGGTTCACATTGGTTGAATTTACAAAGGCTGCATGTGAAGCTAAGCTTGAGCGGGTTTGAATAAACCGCATTTCTTCAATCCTCATATCTGGCCGTTTCATAAATTTCCACCAGGGATATTCAGAACCCCCACCGTAATCCCATTTATCGATATAAATTGTATTAGAACCAAGCGACTTAATGTCGGTTTGCACTTTTCTTTCCAAACTATCTACCGTAGCCAATACACCAATAATGCAAAAAATTCCAATTGTTATGCCAAACAGGGATAAAAAAGTGCGGAGCTTATTCACACGTAACTCCTGAATGGCCATCAGGAAACTGTTCCAAAGTATAGTGAGTAATTTAAGCATATTGTAAATGTACATGAGATCGGGTGAACGGAAGAGTCCTTTATGTAAACGGCTGCTTATTTGTTTAAACCCTCCTTTGAAAAGGATTAACTGCATAAAACAAGGGCGATTTTAGCTAAAATTTTGTCAACAATTTCGAACCTGTAAGCGTTATCACTTTTAGGAATAAAAAAAGACCCTAAGAAAAGGGATGGCATTGATGCAGACGTTATTTTTGCAAGCATCAATCATTTTAGCAAATTACCACTATGACTTGGAAAGAAACTTTTACATCATCGGTTGGACAAAAACTAGTAATGGGATTAACAGGTATTTTCCTAATTAGCTTTTTGATTGTTCACGTAGGAATTAATGCCTGCATTTTTGCCAACGATGGCGGAGAAATGTTCAACAAAGCTGCACATTTTATGGGTAGTACAGTGTTAATCCGCATTATGGAAGTTGGCCTATTCGCTGGTATCATTTTACATATTGTTCAAGGTTACATGTTAGAAGCGAAGAATAGAGCAGCACGCGGAACTTCATACGCTGTTTCTTATAAACAAGGCAGCAAGTGGTACAGTCGTAGTATGGGCTTATTAGGAACATTAATATTATTGTTCTTAGTAATGCACCTGTATCATTTTTGGGTTCCAGCGAGATTCACTGGTCATGAAGCTATGCCAAACATTTTGGTAGGTGGCGTTGAAATGCATGATATGTACAACCTAATGAAGGTAACTTTTGAATCTCCTATTCCAGTTGTGGTATATACTTTGGGCTGTATTTCCTTAGCGTATCATTTGGCGCATGGATTTCAGAGTGCCTTTAAAACAGTTGGTGTGCACAACAAGCGATATAATGCCATGTTGGTTTCATTGGGTTATGGGTTTTCAATTATTGTATCCTTGCTATTCATTGCAATGCCTTTGGCTTTTCATTTTGGATGGCTGCAATAAGCAGAGGTGTTGAAGTGTGCGACGCAACGGGAGCTAAATTGAAGAACAAAAGCTGGTAACCCACAAAAAAAGAATAAACTTCATACGATAAATTTTAGAATATGCTGAATGCCAAAATTCCTGCGGGACCATTAGAGCAAAAGTGGACAAAATACAAGGGAACTGTGAAGTTGGTAAACCCTGCCAATAAGCGAAAGTTGGAGGTGATAGTGGTGGGTACTGGTTTAGCCGGTGCTTCTGCTGCTGCCACTTTGGGTGAATTGGGATATAAAGTGAAGGCATTTTGCTTTCAGGATTCTCCTCGTAGAGCGCATTCTATTGCTGCGCAAGGAGGAATTAATGCTGCGAAGAATTATCAGAATGATGGCGATAGTGTTTATCGCTTGTTTTACGATACTATTAAGGGTGGTGACTACCGTGCTCGTGAAGCGAACGTGCATCGTTTAGCAGAGGTGAGTACAAATATCATTGACCAGTGTGTGGCGCAAGGTGTGCCTTTTGCGCGTGAATATGGTGGCTTATTGAGCAACCGCAGCTTTGGTGGAACACAGGTACAGCGTACGTTTTACGCAGCTGGACAAACAGGTCAGCAGTTGTTGATTGGTGCTTACCAAGCTTTGGAGCGTCAGGTTGCATTGGGTAACGTGAAAATGTACAGTCGCCATGAAATGTTGGAAGTGGTGATGATTGACGGAAAAGCACGTGGTATTATTGCTCGTGACTTGGTGAAAGGAACTTTGGAGCGTCATTTTGGACATGCGGTGCTATTATGTACAGGTGGATACGGTAACGTATTTTATTTGAGTACCAATGCAATGGGTAGCAACGTAACGGCTGCTTGGAAAGCGCACAAGCGTGGTGCAGCTTTTGCAAACCCATGCTTTACGCAAATTCACCCAACTTGTATTCCGGTAAGCGGCGATCATCAATCTAAGTTGACTTTGATGAGTGAGTCGTTGAGAAATGATGGTAGAATTTGGGTGCCTAAAAAACAAGGCGACAAAAGAAAGGCAACTGATATTCCTGAAGAAGAAAGAGATTATTATTTAGAGAGAAGATATCCTGCGTTTGGGAACCTCGTTCCTAGAGACGTAGCGAGTAGAGCTGCTAAGGAAAGATGTGATGCCGGTTATGGTGTGGGTTCATCTAAGCAGGCAGTTTACTTAGATTATGCCGATGCGATTCAGCGTTATGGAAAGGCTGAGGCTAGTAAACGCAATTTGGGTAATATTAGCGCAGAAGAAATTACTCAGCTAGGTAAAGATGTAGTGAAAGAAAAGTACGGCAACCTCTTCGATATGTATGAGAAAATTACTGGTGAGAATCCGTACGAAACTCCTATGCGAATTTACCCTGCAGTACACTACACTATGGGAGGATTGTGGGTTGATTATGAGTTGATGACAACCATACCTGGTTTGTATGCATTGGGAGAAGCCAACTTCAGCGATCATGGTGCTAACCGTTTGGGAGCATCTGCGCTGATGCAAGGTTTGGCTGATGGCTACTTTGTAATTCCATACACCTTGGGTAATTACTTAGCAGATGAAATTTATAGCAAAGCTATAGAAACCTCCCACCCTGCTTTTGCTGAAGCTGAAAAAGAAGTGGCTGAAAGAATTGAGAAATTGATGTCGATTCAAGGCAAGCAAACGGTGGAAAGCTTCCACAAGCGTTTGGGTAAGATTATGTGGGATAAGTGCGGAATGGCTAGAAACAAAGAGGGTTTGGAGTGGGCTATTCAAGCAATCCGCGATTTGAAGAAAGAGTTCTGGAGCGATGTACGTATTCCTGGTAAAGTGAATGAAATGAACCCTGAATTAGATAAAGCAAACCGTGTTGCAGACTTCATTGAACTAGGAGAATTAATGTGTATTGATGCCTTAGCTCGTGAGGAAAGTTGTGGTGGTCACTTCCGCGAAGAGCACCAGACTGAAGAAGGTGAAGCACTTCGTCATGATGAAAGCTTTATGTACGTTTCAACATGGTTCCATGAAGGTGAACACAATTGGAAACTAGAACAAGAGCCGCTGATGTACGATGTTGTTAAGCCTAGTCAGCGTAGTTATAAATAAATTTTCATCATCTCAATCAACTGAAATGGAACATAAGAATATCAACCTCAAGTTGAAAGTTTGGAGACAGAATGGCGCAAACGACAAAGGACAGTTTGCAACATACGATGTAAATGATATTTCTACAGAAATGTCATTTTTAGAAATGTTTGATGTACTAAACGAGCAATTGATCAGAGATGGTGGAGATCCCATCACTTTTGACCATGATTGTCGCGAGGGTATTTGCGGTGCTTGCAGCATGTATATCAATGGTAAGCCACATGGTCCTTGGCAAGGTAATACTACCTGTCAGTTACACATGCGTGCCTTCAACGATGGCGATACCATTGTTGTTGAACCTTGGAGAGCAAAGGCTTTCCCTGTTATTAAAGATTTAATGGTAGACAGAACTGCTTTCGACAGAATCATCCAAGCTGGTGGTTATGTAAGTGTTAATACAGGTAACGCAGTAGATGGAAATGCCATTCCAATTAATAAAGACGATGCGGATAATTCATTTGCGGCTGCTATGTGTATAGGTTGTGGTGCTTGTGTAGCAGCCTGTAAAAACAGCTCAGCCATGTTGTTTGTATCTGCTAAAGTTTCACATTTGGCTTTACTTCCTCAAGGACATCCTGAACGTAAATCGCGTGTCATTAATATGGTGGCGCAAATGGATAAGGAAGGATTTGGAGCTTGTACCAATACGGGTGCTTGCGAAGCCACTTGTCCAAAAGAAATTTCAATTACCAATATTGCCCGCTTGAATGCAGAGTACGCTTCTGCTGCATTAACTGCGGAAAGCTAATCTTTAGAAAGATTGTACTTTTGAACTCCCGACATTTAAATATCGGGAGTTTTTTTATGTCGACTTATTCCGCCCCCGATCAGTTGAGTGTTGGACATGTGCACTTAAAAGTGAAGGAATTGCCTCGAGCATTTTACTTTTATGTAGACTTACTAGGACTACAAGTGATGCAGCAAATACAGGATCAGGTAGCTTTTTTATCGGCCGGAGGCTACCATCATCATGTTGCACTCAATACATGGGGACATAGCCTGCAAGGTCCGCCTGCACCGCGAACAACAGGTTTATATCATGTTGCATTTAAGTATCCAAACAGAATGGAATTGGCTAAAGTTGTAAAGCGACTGGTTGAAGCTGGCTATCCACTTACAGGTGCGGCTGATCATGGTGTTTCAGAAGCTATTTACGTAAACGATCCAGATATGAATGGTGTTGAATTGTACTGGGATAAGCCGCAAAGCGAATGGCCATTTGATGCATATGGGAAGTTGCAGATGTATACTGAATATTTAGATGTGGATGCACTGGTTGCAAGTGCTGTGTAAAGAAGTACCATGGGACAGTCCTATTTTCAATTCAAACAATTCAAAATTGAGCAAGACCAATGTGCCATGAAAGTGAGCACAGATGCATGCTTGTTTGGTGCATGGTTGGCGCAGTCAACAAGGATTTGGGAAGGTAATGCTTTAGATATTGGAACGGGTACGGGCTTATTGCCATTGATGGTACAACAAATGCACAATCAGCTTTATGTAGATGCTATTGAAATAGATACACAAGCAGCAGAACAGGCAAGAGGAAATATAAAGAACAGTGGTTGGATTGGACAAATTGAAGTGATGGTATCCGACTTCAATGAGTTTGAAATAAGTTTAGAAAAGCGATACGATTTAGTGATGAGCAATCCACCTTTCTTTGCCAACTCTCTCAAAGGAGAGGATAAAAAGAAAAATGCAGCTTTGCATCAAACTATGTTGACTTGGGAAACCATTTTAGAAAAAGCATTTACATGTTCAACAGAAGGTGCTAGCCTAGCACTCCTCTTACCATTCGTACATAGAGCTCAACTAGAAAAACAATTAGAAAAATATCGATGGCATTTGCATCAATTGGTAGGTGTATGGATGCGACCCAACAAGCCACAATCGAGGTGGATGCTCATAGCAAAGAAAAATCCTACAGCAGCTATTCAAGAAGAAAACATATATGTTCAAGATACCAATGGTGCATACAGCGAGCGTTTCAGAACCTTACTGGAACCCTACTATTTAGCATTATAAGGAATCATCTTCCTGCTATATAATTCTTCAAGTAAGCATAGGTGTTCGTTAGATCACCGTTTCGCGTCATAGTAGCACGATCAACAATAGGGTCATTCCCTTCCAATAAAGGATCTAGCACAAACTTAATGAGCTGTTCACCAAAATAATTAGAAGCATCTCTAGGCAATTCATTAGGCAAATTGCCTACAGCCATAACATCAACCCCCTGAGGAGAAAAAGGTGCAATTTTTTCAAGTGAAGATTTATCTACTCCATACACCGGATTCTCAATGGTTTGATCACCCAAATTAATAGGTACGGATCCATTTTCATCATCAGTGATATCGGCAATAGTTTCAATAGCAAACCCGTCAAATACATCCGACTTTTCAAATAATCTTGGAATTTGCTCTTCCCAATATACCCCATTCATCAAAATATCCGTGCAACGCGTATAAGGTAAAAAACGGCTGCGATATTCTTGTGGATGTTGGTGAAAATGTTCGCGTTGATAAGTTTTCAAATCCTTGTGGATATAAAGATCAGCTCCCTTTAACTGGACATAAACAGGATAAGAAAAATTACGCTCTAAGTATTCATCTGGTTCTACTTCATGAATACCTAAAAGATTCATCACTTCCAGGATGCCATGTGCTACGCGACCACTTCCAGTAACTGCAATTTTTATTGGGGGAAGTTTTAGTCCGAAGTAATGATTAATAAGTGTTCTATAATCTTTGCAATGATACACACGAGGCAATTCGAAAATACCCTTACGTTTACCATAGGCCCAAATGCCATTATGAGCACCTACAACACCAGCAAAAAATCCGAAGCCAATAATACGCTGACCATCTTCATGCTCTAGGCACTCATAATCGATAAGTGTGATATTTTTTTCAACAATTGCTTGTAAAAGCTTTCTATTATGCGGCTGTTCCTTTTTTGTATGGGAGAAAAACAAATACGTTTTATTAGGAATGAGCATATCTATGGGCACTTCCTTTATACCCAGCAGGATATCACAATCCGACAAATCCTCTGCTACCTCCACACCTGCTGCAGCATATTCAGCATCTCTGTAGCATCTAGATGAGGACGACTGTGCTACAATTTGAATAAGTTTATTTGTCTTAAGCCATTTACATTGAGCCGGGGTGAGAGCAACGCGATTGTCTGCAGGAATTTTTCCTTCTCTGATAAGTCCGATTTTCATCCAAGCAATAATTTTGCTGAAAGGTACATTATCCTAATTTCTTTTATCTGCTAAAACGACAACTTGGAACAGCCTAATTATTTTGAATTATTTGAATTGCCTGTTAGTTTAAAAATTGACAAGCAATTATTGACCAAACGGTATTTTGGTTTACAGAAAAAGTACCACCCCGATTTTCATCCAACTTCATCAGAAGAAGAAAAGGAAGCCATCTTAGAAAAGTCTTCTTTAGTGAATAAAGCTTATAAGGTTTTAGGCGATCAGCAATTACTGTTAGCTTATGTTTTGACCATTGCGGGGTTGTTGGAAGCTGAAGAAAAATATGTATTACCTCCTGCATTTTTAATGGAGATGATGGAATACAATGAGCAATTGGCAGATGCCAAGATGGAGGGAGACGCTGAGGCAATTAAAAGGATTGAAACAGAAATTAGAGCATATGAAAATAGTCTTGATGAAGCTATTTCGCCTATTATGGAAGGTATTGCAGGCGACATTAGTTCGAAAGAAAAGTTGTTGCAACTGAAGGACTATTATTTTAAGAAAAAATACCTTGAAAGGATTTTGGAGGGTACCGAATAGTGCAGTAATATTGCACCCCCAAGCCCAGATGGCGGAACTGGTAGACGCGTCAGACTCAAAATCTGGTACTCGCAAGGGTGTGCAGGTTCGATTCCTGTTCTGGGCACAAACGCCTTTCCAACAAAGTTGGAAGGGCGTTTTTCGTTGCGAGCGATGAAAGCTTGCTTTCGAGAGCGAGCAAGGGAAAACGCCCTACCAGGCCGAAGGCATGGGAAGGCGTTTGGGTAAGCCCCTCGTAGAAGTATCAGGAACACAGCATGTATTCCTGTTTTAATCCATGTTTTTTCAACAATTTCGTTGCGAGCGATGAAAGCTTGCTTTCGAGAGCGAGCAAGGGAAAACGACCTACCAGGCCGAAGGCATGGAAGGCGTTTGGGTAAGCCCCTCGTGGAAGTATCAGGAACACAGTATGTATTCCTGTTTTAATCCATGATTTTTTAACTAATTTCATTGCGAGCGATGAAAGCTTGCTTTCGAGAGCGAGCAAGGGAAAACGACCTACCAGGCCGAAGGCATGGAAGGCGTTTGGGTAAGCCCCTCGTGGAAGTATCAGGAACACAGTATGTATTCCTGTTTTAATCCATGATTTTTTAACTAATTTCATTGCGAGCGATGAA
>JAKRSC010000005.1:185869-272059 GCA_022402565.1 Hydrotalea sp.
GGGAAAACGACCTACCAGGCCGAAGGCATGGAAGGCGTTTGGGTAAGCCCCTCGTAGAAGTATCCAGGAACACAGTATGTAATCCTATTTTGGGCACAAGCGCCTTTCCAATGAAGTTGAAGGGCGTTTTTTTATTGAGGATGAGCAAGCAAGACTTTACTAGCCACAATTAAAGGGCATTTCATAAAATATAAACATTTTTGTTTACATTTTATTGTTTATTTTTGAATAATGGAAACTTTAGATCTACTTAAGGGATTGCATCCTGGAACTTATTTGGCAAGTGAGCTTCAAAAGAGAAAGATCAAAGCTGGACAATTGGCTTTATCTATTGGTGAATATCCACAAACGTTGAGTGCTATATTGAAAGGAAGAAGACATATGAATACACCCCTCTCTTTAAAACTCGAACATCAATTAAAATTGCCAGAAGGACTTTTGATGACCCTTCAGGTTTTTTATGAGATCAAAAAAGAAAAGGAAACTATAAGTAAAAAAAATCAGCCCGACCTTAGTAAATTCAGAAAAGGTATTTTTTGGGATACAACCCTTGAAAATATTGATTGGGTAACACAAAGGAGAGCTGTCATAGAAAGAATCATGCAGAGAGGCAACAATCAAGAACAAGAAGAAATCAAAAGATTTTATGGATTAAATGATTTAGATCAATTGAAATAAAAGATATTTTAAGATGGTCAAACTCTATTGGAATACTGTCTATAACCAATTGCAAGATTTATTTAAGCAAACAATGAGAGATCCAATCTTTGATCCTTTTAGATTAGTAGGTGGAACTGCATTAAGCTTATATTTTGGTCATAGAATGTCTGTTGACATTGACTTGTTCACAGATGCTCCTTATGGTACAATTGACTTTGATAAAATAGAGAGTTGGTTAAAATAACACTACCCCTATGTGCAAAAAATTGGTGTGATCTGTAGGAATGGGAAGATCTTTTTTAGTTGGGAATAATGATGAAGAAGCTATCAAAATGGATATATATTATTACGAATCCTTCATTAGAAAAAGCATCGAAAAGGATAGAGTAAGGCTTGCTCATCTAGACGATATTGTTGCAATGAAGCTGCAGGTAATACAAAGTGCAGGAAGGAAAAAGGATTTTTGGGATTTGCATGAAATAATAGACCACTATTCTTTAACAAAAATGCTAGACTTACATCGAGAGAAGTTTCCATTCGAACATAATCGAGGTCTAATTCTAAAAAACTTAACTAATTATGAAAAAGCAGACTCAGATTTCGAACCCATCTGTCTAAAAGGAAAGCATTGGGAATTAATCCGCAGAGATATTCATGAATGGGTGCACCATCAAATTGTAACCATTAATCCTACTCTATAATAACTATAAAATCTCAAGCAGAATGCGCACAAGGTTCACGAAAAGTACAATTGAAAAATCTGCTGCTTCCATTAAATGATAAAAATCGGTAGAAGTTTTCCGATCCTTTTAAATTGAATACTATAACATATAAAACAGATGCTTCCCCATCCCTTATTTCGTAGTTATCATCTCTAATAACAACTCTGGCTCATCTGTAGTAATAAATTGAAAGCCATTAGTAATCAACCACTCCATCTGCTCCCTTTTGTTTACTGTCCAGGCATTGAGTTGTAAACCTAAGGACTTAGATTGCTCAATGTATAAAGGGTTCTTTTGATAAACACTGTAGTTATAATCGAGACCAGCAATACCATCTTTCTTAACTTCTTCGGGTGATTTATTACCACTCAAGTATTGCACTGTTGCTTTTGGATCAACTTGTAATATTTCAAGTAAAATATCATAATCAAAACTGATGTATACAGACAAATCCTTGGCTCCTAATTGATGTACCATTGCAACAACCTTTCTTGCTGTAGCTTTAGCCCAATCTTTTCCTCGTACAGAGGGCTTTATTTCAAGTACTAATTTTGTTTTGTTTTGATTTTTCCCTAGCAATAGAAAATCTTTAAGTAAGGGTATTTGTTCTCCGTTAGATAGTTTTTTGGAAATTAATGAATCGTATACACTACTCTGTATTGGTATTCCAAAAAAATCGGCATCATGGTTAATCACCAATACACTATCGGCAGTCATATGAATATCAAATTCGGAACCGCCGCAGCCCATATCTATAGCAGCCTTTAAAGAAGCGAGTGAATTCTGTGGTGCACCTGTATTCTTCCATGCACCTCTATGAGCAATCACACAGTTGGAAAAATTGTTTGCGACACTATCGGTTTGTTTGAACGACATAATAGAAAATAAGAATATACTACAAGCTACCAAAATCCAAGCTGCTGCAATTGTTTTCATGGCTTAATGTTGACATTTACAAAGACAATAATTATGAAGTTAGAGAAATTTAAGAATGATACTTCTTTAATTCATTGTGAAGTGAATCACTACTTCATCCATTTACTCAGTAAACCCTGCCAAATCTTATACCCTTCTGCATTCATATGTAATCGATCCTTTAAAAAAATGTCTTCTCTGGGTTTTCCATTGCTATCTAACATTGCAGTGTACACATCTACATATCCAGTATTTGGTTGCTTCGATAGAAAATCTGCTATAGCTGCATTGGCTTGTTGATACTTTTCAAGAAGGTGCTGTCGCGACGGACTGGGCTTCATAGATACATACACAAAACTGACTTTTGGAAATTTTTGTCGAATGAAGCTGTACAAAATATTGAATCGCTTTAATACCAATTCAACTGTTACGGTATCGCTCGATGCAAAATCATTTTCACCACAATACATAATTATGCGCTTTGGCTGATGTGGAAAAATAACATCATACCTGTATCTGATCAGATCCGCTAATGTTGATCCACCAAAAGCTCGGTTTACAATATGCTTTCCAGGAAAATAATCGTTCACATCTCTCCACATAGTAAATGATGAACTTCCAATAAGTAAAATAGAATTTGGTTTTGGAAATTCAGTGCTGTCTTTTTGCTTTAATCGACCAACTTCATTGTAAAAGGGAAATGGTTCTTGTGCAAGACTATGCTGACCAATGAATACCAACAAGAATAGCCATAGAATATGTTTCATATAAGGTTGTTTCATTTCCATCTAAATTTAGCAATCACAGGTAAGTGATCTGATGGGTATTTTAAATCGTAAGAATCAGTTAAAGTAGCATACTGCTCTACTTGCAGTTGAGAAATCTTTGGAATAAAAATATAGTCGATGCAACGGTTGGGCTTTTTCGTAAATTGAAATGCGTTCCAAGTATCTGCAACGCCATAAGGAGCATACTTACTTACATTTCTTGCATGATCCATTTTTTCTAACATTGCCTGTGCGGGAGCTTCTTCGGGGGTACTATTAAAATCGCCCATAATAACTAACTCTATTTTTTTACCATTCATTAATTCTTCCGATTTGGCTAAAATGAGTTTTGCAGATTCTAATCTGGCTTGCTTGCCAACATGATCAAAATGGGTATTCATTACAAGAATTTTCTTGCCTGACTTTTTTAGTTGAAATATCCCCCAGGTGCATACTCTGGGCAATGCTGCATCCCATCCTTTTCCAGGAGCGTCTGTAGTTGGTGCTAACCAAAAAGTGCCTTCTTGTAAAAGTTTCATAGATGCTTTGTTATAGAAAATACAAGAGTATTCTCCTTTCTCTTTTCCATCGTCGCGCGCTACTCCAATGCGACCGTAATCGGGAAATTTACCTTCTAAATACAACAACTGATTATGTAACACTTCTTGAAGTCCTATAAAGTCGGCACCATGGTACCTCAATAATCCAACCACTTGGCCTTTTCGAACATCCCATCTATTATCGCCGTCAGAGGCTACATCTAGTCTAATGTTATAGCTCAAGGCAGAAAATGTTTGGGCATACATTTGAAAAAACGATAGTAGAGCTATTACTGCAAAGAGTAGAGTCTTCTTATGTTTACATATCAGTTTCATACAATTATTTTAAGTTGAAGCTTATTGTTTGAACATCTTTACTATTTGGACCAACCATTACTTGAAACTCACCAGGCTCAGCAACAAATTGCAAACTTGAATTATAAAATTTCAAATCGTTGATACCAATTTGAAATGTCACTGTCTTCTTTTCACCTGCTGCAAAAGAAAGTTTTTGGAATCCTTTTAACTCCTTTACTGGTCGGCTTACAGAGCCTACCACATCTCTTATATACAATTGCACAACTTCCTCACCTGCTCTGCTTCCGGTATTGGTAATATCTACAGACACTTCAATAGTCTCGTTAGATGAGATGCTGGTTTTATTCAAACGAGGCTTACCATATTCAAATTTGGTGTAGCTTAATCCATAACCAAATGGATATAAGGGTTCATTATTTACATCCAGATAATTGCTTTTGAATTTGGTAAACCACTTATTAGAATCCTGTGGACGTCCTGTCATTTTATGATTATAAAAAATAGGAATTTGCCCTACATGCTGAGGAAAAGTAGAAGTTAATTTTCCACTTGGATTTACATCACCAAAAACTACATCTGCTATTGCATAACCAGCCTCAGATCCAGGAAACCAAACATGCAACATAGCAGGAACATGCTTCGACTCCCAAGTTAGCTCTAAAGGTCTGCCCGAAAAAACTAAAGCTACCACAGGCTTTCCTGTTTTAACCAATGCATCTAGCAATCTTCTTTGAGATTCAGGAATTCTTATGTCAGTTCTACTGCTACTTTCACCACTCATTTCTGCACTCTCACCCACAGCTGCAATTATCACATCAGATTCTTTTGCAATAGCAAGCGCTTCTTCAATCATTGATTGCGCATCTCTTCTATCCCATTTCACGGTTTTGCCAAACATGCTTGCACGAACATTAAATAAACTATCATCATGCAAATTAGATCCATGAGCATATTTCCATTGAATGTTAGATCCACCAACTTCAGCTAATCCTTTTTTTACAGAAATGGCATTTTTGCTATCTGCGGCTACCGCCCATGTACCTACCATATTCACTGCATTATCTGCTAATGGTCCAACCAAAGCAATGGTTCCACTTTTTTTAAGGGGAAGAATATTTTGTTCATTTTTTAAAAGAACTAAAGAAGAAGCTGCGGTTTTTCTAGCTATTGCTCTATGCTCAGCTGTATAAATATCGCGCTCCACTCTTTCAGGCTGAATGTACCTGAAAGGGTCTTCAAACAAACCAAGTTTATACTTCGCCTCTAAAATTCTTCTACAAGCCAAATCAATATCCTTTTGACTAATTTTTCCTTCTTTAAGTGATTGTTGCAATGTGAGTAAAAAGCCCTCTCCTACCATATCCATATCAACACCCGCTTTGAGCGCTTGTGCAGATACCTTTGGCAAATCACCCACACCATGATCAATCATTTCATTGATGCCAGTATAATCTGTTACAACAAATCCTTTGAAGCCCCATTCTTTTCTTAACACATCAGTCAATAACCATTTATTGCCTGTTGCAGGAATACCATCAATTTCATTGAAAGATGCCATCACTGAGCCTGCACCAGCTTCAATACCTGCTTTATATGGAAGAAAATATTCATTATACATTCTTTGCCTACTCATATCTACTGTGCCATAATCACGACCAGCGTCAGGTGCACCATAAAGTGCAAAGTGTTTAATACAGGCCATCATGGTTTGTGCATCCTTTAAATTTTTTCCCTGATAACCACGAACCATAGCTTTTGCTATCTCACCACCTAAAAATGGATCTTCACCAGAACCTTCAGCCATTCTTCCCCAACGAGGATCTCTACTTAAATCTACCATTGGACTAAATGTCCAATGAATACCTTCTGCAGTAGCTTCTTTTGCAGCAATTTGAGCCGACTGTTCAATAGCCTTCATATCCCAACTACATGCTAATCCAAGTGGGATTGGGAATACTGTTCTATACCCGTGTATCACATCCATCCCAAACAACAAAGGAATTTTTAACCGACTTTTTGAAATAGCTAACTCTTGTACTCGCTTAATTTTTTGCAGGTCCTTAATATTGAAAAGTCCTCCAACCTTACCTTCTTCAATATTCTTCATAAAGTTATTGCTGGTAGCAGTTCCAGTTGTAATATCACCAGCTGCAGGAAGATTGAGCTGACCAATTTTTTCAGTCAACGTCATTTTCTTCATCAACTGATCAACAAACTGATTCATTTTAATTTCTTCAGATGATAGCGGAACAGCTTTTTTAGCTTGCGAAAATGCAAGTGAGCTAAACATCAAGAATGAAACAACGCAAGTAAACTTTTTCATATCCTTTCAATTGAATTATAAATGAGGGCTACTAAACCCAAGTTTCCTTAATCCATTTTTTACCTCAGGAATTTTCATACACAAATTCCACATCATTGCGGAACGATGATTTTCAATCATAATAATCTGAGGTCCTTGGTCTATAGCTAAAAATGAAGAAGCAAACCAATTATCTTGAATTGAAAACGCATCAATAAAACCATATTCCTTCCATAATTGATCTCCTAAAACTTGATAAAAGAAACGAATAGCACGCATACTTTCTTCCGGTGTATATGGAATAGATCCTATTGCTGCTGTTGGCGCAATGACACCTCTGTCATTAGTTGGACTAGAAGCTGTGTATCCTCCAGGAATATCACTTGCAGTTAATCCCCAGCAAGCATTGCTGTAGCCTCGTCTCTGTAAAGGATTTTGAACGCAATACTGATAGTTTATTAAAGAATGTGCACGATTTTGGGTAAAGTAATTTGTATGTACATCCTGTAATTGCCTTGGATCAATTCCTAAAAAACTATAATGAGAGAAAAACAAAGGTCCACCAAGTTGTGGTCCAAGTGGTAAGGTTATACCATAAAACTGATTACCATTTCGCATGGCCCCGTCTCTCGCCCATCCTTGTTGGTAAACTGTTGCAGGTATAGTATGTGTTGATGAGCCCGCAGCAAGAACATAGGTAACTAAGCATTCATTCCATCCTTGAATACGTAAATTCATTGTCCATGCTCTGTCAGGACTCCAATGCCAGTACAATACTTGTTGCCCATCGCGCCTAAACCAATCCCATTCTACTGCATTATAAATACCTGTTATTTTTTGTCCAAGTGAAATTTCAGAGGGTAAATGAAAGTACTCACGAGCAGCAAGCAAACCCATGACTAAAAAACTGGTTTCTACTAAATCTGCACCATTATCATTAGCGCTAAAAGGGATTGTAGCACCGGTTGTTCCGTTTAGCCAATGTGCAAAAGCTCCTTTATATCTAGTTGCTTTTGTAATTAAAAAATCTGTTATAGTTTGAATTCTATTGTAGGCTTGTGCTCTTGTAATAAAGCCTCTTTCAACAGCTATGAGCATACTCATAATACCAAATCCTGTTCCACCAGTAGTTACCAGTTCGCCACTGGTATTTCTTTCTCTGGCCATGCCACTCACAGGATGACCAAACTCCCAAAAATATGCAAAGGTTCTTCTTTGAATGAGTGTCAATAAGGAATCATCTGTAATGGCTGGGAATTTAGGTGTTGAATCTATTGGTGCGAATAATGACCAAGTTCTATCTTGACTCAACTGTTGCGCTCTTACAGATTTTAATTGTGTGGTGAGTCGAAGTGTATACCTTTCAATACTCCTCATTCCTCCAGATTGTGGTTGCACTCGAATAACGCTGTCTCCATTTGTTAAACTAATATCAAAGGGAACTACTGTGCCACTAGGATGTGTTATCCTAACTGCATTGCTGAGTGTTGATCTGTCGAGTTTAGTGTTGAATTGAAATTGTATAACTGGCCTAAAATTATTGATGTAATAGTCAGACAATCCTTGTATTCCATCTACACTAAATTGAGTTAGTTGAAGTACAACAGCTGGTTCTTCTGCTGGAGTACTTTGCTTTTTACAAGCAATACATAAAAACAAAAATGCAATGCACAATAAAGTAGCTTCTTTTAATGATTGACCTAGTTGTAATATGTTAGTTCGTAACATCATTTTACAAATACTAAAGGTGAAAGTACGGAAACACCATTTTCATTGAAGGCTTCAATCGAAAAATAATAGCTCTGTCCTTTTGTAAGCGATTTGAGCAGATGTTCGTTTTGCTCATATAATAACCAAGAACTGTATAACTTTTCAGGAGCAATACCCCATCTTATCTGATATCCTTGCGCACCTTTTACAGCTGGCCATTTCAACAACACATCTCTTCCATCTGTACTACGTTGCGCTGAAAGTTGCAAAACTTTTTCAGGTGCTTTTCCTGTTCCTTTTCCAAAAACACGTAATCCGGATATCGCTAAATGAGGTGTGGGTACGTGTATATGATTGTATCTTATGAATCTTGTTTTAACTGGAGTACTCAATTCAATATAATCGTTCGGAACATCTAAATAACTGGTTGATTTATCAATTATGGTAAACCACTCTTTTCCGTCTTTTGAACCTTCAACAGTATATCTATGAAACAAACCTTCAACTCTGCCATATAAATTTGATTTATAATCGTGGTAGTTGATTTGAATAGCATGCACTTCAGAAATCTGTTCTAAATCCATTTGTACCCATTGAGGCTGTTTGGCTGAAGCTGCTAACCACCAAGTATTTACTTGCTCATCATTAATATTTGAAGCAATATGTTTCTCAACTGCGCTGCTAGCGGTAACAGGCTTCTTGTAAGACAAAAGCATCCATCCTGTAAACTGACCAGCTTTAGGATGTGCAGGACCATAATGCGGATAATCTCCAAACCTAGAATTACTGTACATCAATCCTGCACTATCAAAATAAGTGGGAAACATACATAGTCTTCTTTCCCAGTTAACATTCACCGATACTGCCATTGATCCAAAATGCCAAAACAATCCCGCTGGACCTTCAACTGTACTTCCATGTCCTGCCCCATTCATATAACCACCAGGCTTGTAAGAAAAAGGGTTGTTAGGCATATACTTGAATGGTCCTGTTGGAGAATCTCCAATGTATGCCCCATCTGCATACACATTGAATTCAGTACCTGGAGCTGCATATTGCAAATAATATTTCCCTTTATGTTTTGTCATCCATGCTCCTTCCAAATAACCACCTAAAACTGTATCGGCATGATTGTGACCGAAACGTTCCCATCCATGTTCTTTCATGTTAAGACCAATGAGTGTATCTACCTTTTGGAAAGGTTTGAAATTTTTATTCTTGTCTAATTCTCTCACTCGGATAGGCCATTTATTGGACGATCCCCAATACATAAAAGACCTACCATCGTCGTCAATAAATAAAGCAGGATCTTGTAAATCATGTAAAATTGAAGGAGTTGCTTTCCAATCACCGTTCAGTGGATCATCGGTATATAAAATACTCATAGATCCCGAAGGATCACCGGCAACATACAGTACTGAATCTTTATAATTGAATGCTGCGGGTGCATTACTGCCTTGGAAATACCATTTATCGGGTTTTACAAAACGCCAATGATGTAGGTCTGTTGAATGCCAATAACCCAAAGAACGGGTAACGAACATATAATAGCTATTCCGAAATTTAACAACAGCTGGATCTGCACCCGACCTATATGACAAACCCTGATTAGCATTATAGATCATGTAAGTGTAATCAATATTCAAAGGGTTGCAATACGTCTGTTGAGCTTTTACTACATGAGCAAAAGCGAATACAAAAAACAGTAACAATGTTTTTCTTATGATAGCAACTACTTGAGCCATGGACTTTCGAATTCTAATTTTTTGAGTGCAGTTTTAATTTCTGGTGCCGACATGAACAAATTCCAAATAAGACCACTTCTATGATTCTCCATCATAACCACGATAGGTCCTTGGTCAATTGCCAAATATCTTTGTGGGTACCAATTAGCTGTCTCGCTGAAGGCATCATAAAAACCATACTCACCAAATAACAATGATTTTTTTTCAGTGTACCAATGCTTGAGCGCTTGCATAGATTCTTTAGGAGTATATGGCATACTAGAAAGAGCCGCTGTGGGTGCAATTACTCCTCTATCTCTTTTTTCTCCAGGTGCATGTCCTGCATAGCCTTTTACAGAATAACTTGAAGTCAATCCCCAACTATTTTTTCCATATCCTTTAAATCCTAAAGGGTTATTCACGCACCATTGATAATTGATCAAAGATTGGTGTACATTTTCTTTCCAATAATCGGCGTATTTATCTTTTAAACCACGAGGATCTAATCCCAGATAGCTATAATGTGCCCAGAAAAGCGGACCTCCATACTCTGTAGCACCATTATGAGATAGTTGTAAGTCGTATCCAAGTGCTTTTATTTCCTTTTTTATTCCACCATTTTTTGCCCATCCTTCATGATAAACAACTGGATCAACACCGTGTGTAGGAGATGCAACGGCAAGTATATACATAATTAAACATTCATTATAACCACTAACTGGAAAATTCATTTCCCAACCATATTGTGGACTCCAATGCCAGTACAATACATTTTTACCATTCCTATAAAAATCAAAATCAATTTCTTTCCATAATTTATCTGCACGTTCAGCTAATTTCCTTTCTCGTCTTGTTCCAGTGGCAAAATACTGTCGAACACAAAGCAAACCTTGGGCTAAAAAAGAAGACTCAACCAAATCGCCCCCATCATCTTTTTTACTAAAAGGTTTTACCTTACCCGTTTCGCCATGCCACCAATGCGGCCAAGCACCATGAAACCGATCCGCTTTTTCTAAGAACCCCATTATTTTTTCTAATCGTTCAATAACCTCTGCTCGTGTAACGAAGCCTCTATGAGCTCCAACCAATAATGCCATTATCCCAAATCCACTGCCACCACTGGTAACAACATTTTGATCATTCTGATTATATACACCATCCAAATGAATGCGCTCCCTCGCTAAACCACTATTAGGTTCTGCTCCATTCCAAAAATATTGAAAAGTAGCTGCTTGCACCTGTTGGTACATAAGTGTATCATCTAGGTTAGGCTTAGTTTGTGAAAAGTTCTCTTCTGTTAGATTTTTTACAGAATTGAATCCAATCGCAAACAGCACCATTGGAAGTATGATGTATTTCATAAAGTATCGGTTAATATAAAGAAATAACCCGGACCGGTCGAAACGGTCCGGGTGTAGTAACCTTCAAAAAAGATTACTTGTTGGCTCTGCCTAGTGTAAACAAAGCCCTTACGAATGCTTCACCAAGAGCACGATTGTACACCCTGATTTCATCAATTTGACCAGTCATAGGTGCAAAAGAAGCGTCTGTGTTGACAGCTTTACCGGGGATACCATTATAGTTAGAACCAATGATAAATTCATTGGGCTCATGACAGAAGAATGTATTTACAGTACCTCTGTTAGGGAAATTACCAACTCTTACGCCGTCTGCATAATTATGGAATACACCTGTTTGTCTATCATACGTAATAACAATATGCGTCCATTTATCCATACCAATCGTAGGCGAACTAGTTGTATTTAAGTTATCCTGAAAACCACCTGTTTGTGTCATAAATGTTGGCTGAATACGAAGCGTAGTTGTATTTGAGGCAGGGAACTGATTGGTATTTAAATTGAAGTTGATATTTCCATTCAACATATTAGGACGAGCCAACTGCATCAACATGGTTCTTCTACTTCCATTATTCAAAATCTTCACCCAAACACTAATACTAAAATTTCTTAATGAATCTCGGGTAAACTTAGGAAACTGTCTTGCGAAATACAAGAAGCCAGCATTTAAACTTAAAGCCCTTCCTCTAACTCCCCCATCAACTAAACTTGCATTTGCAGTTGTTGTAGGAGCCGAATTAGTCAAGTTCTCATTGGTATTGTTGTCAAAGTTCCAATAAGCCACTAAATTCTCTGGAAAAACTTCATCTGAACTTCTATATCCATCAATTGTTCCTTCATAATCAGCCGGATTTACATCAGGTAGATTGTTCGGATTACCATCTTTTTTACATGAAGAAAAAACAAGCATTAAACTCGCTGCTCCAAGTAGGGATGTTTTTATTGTATTTAAATTATTTCGTTTCATACTCTTCAAGATTTAAATCGTTATATAGATTAATAACCAGGGTTTTGTCTTAAAACACCTCTTGTCAAATCAATTTGAACCTGCGGTATTGGAAGAATACGGTCTCTTGATTCATTAAAGTTTGTTTTTCCGTGTGCTGTCATAGCTGGACCTGCAATACCCCAACGAATGATGTCGAAGAAACGCTCATGCTCCATACCTAATTCTGCTCTACGCTCTCTTCTTAATGCATCTCTAAGATCTGCTTGATTATTGGTAGTAATATCTGGAAGCAAGGCTGCATTGCCTGCTCTTGCGCGAGCACGAACGCTGTTAATGCTGTTTCTTGCTGCTGCAAAATTTGCATCACCACCTAATTCAATAGAAGCTTCAGCATGCATTAAAACCACATCAGCATATCGAAGAATTCTTACATTCATCCACCAACCAAACCTGTTTCCAAGAGAAGCTCTTCTAGCAGGATTAGTATATACCTTTTGGTTATAACGTGGGTTTGGCAAACCTATTGGAGTTGTTTCACCATACATTGTTACGCCAGGTGTAGTAGATGTACTAGTAAACAAAATGGTTCTTGCTCTTCGAGGATCATTTGTTTCGTAAGAGTTCGCCAATTGCTCACTTGGAGAATTGAAGCCCCAACCTAAATCCCACTGACCAGCGCCTCTTACACCCTGCACATTTGCATACTGAATACCATTATTTTGAGGGATTGCAGCGGTTGCTGTTGCTTGTACTTCAAATACTGATTCTGGACTGTTTTCACCTTCTTCTTCAAACACCCTACTATAAGGAGTTGAAAGATTATACACGCCTGAGTTCATAACCTGCAGTGCAGTTGATTGTGCTAATGCAAATTTTCTTTGGTAGAGGTAAACTTTAGCCAACATTCCTAAAGCAGCTCCTCTTGTTATTCTTCCCACAAACTTAGGATCCCAGGTTAATGGTAAATTAGCGGCAGCAAAGTTCAAATCATTCTCAATAAATGCATACACCTGTGCAGCATTGCTCTGAGGAATGTTGTTTTGTTGAGCTGGGTCTAAGAATAGTGTATCAAAGATGGGTATATTCTCAAAAAAGCGAACCATATTAAAATAAGCATAGCCTCTTAAGAATCTAGCTTCGGCAGCAGCAACTGCTTTTTGCTGATCTGTAGAAATAATACCTCTGTTTGTTCCTATTTGAAAAAGAACATTATTACATCTGTTAATTAAGCCATAGTGACCTAACCAAAGGGAGTTCACCAAGCCATTATTTGATAACACTGGGAAATTATCCATTTGCTGAGAGTTGGCGCCACCATCTGCAGGTGTACTGCCTTTATCCGCGTCATCACTTCGAATACTTGTAGCATGCACATATGGCCATACATGCACATCAAAGGATCTTAAATCTCTGTAAGCTCCAAACAAATATTCATCAAAAGGACCCGAACCTCCTGGGAATGGAAATGTAGATTCATCGTATGCACCTTGAGGCTGTGTCTCAAGAAATTTCTTACAGCTACTTAAAGTAAGACCTGCTACTAGTAACCAAGCCACACTTCTAAGTAGTTGAGTTGATAATATATTTTTCATACCAATAATTTTTGAATTCATGAATTAGAATGTCACGTTAATACCCATTGTATAGATAGAAGGAACTGGATAAACACCATTATCAGCACCACCACCTAAAATGCTACCAATTTGTGGCTCTGGAGTATAACCGGTTGCCTTGGTCCAAGTAAATACGTTTTGTCCACTAACAAATACTCTTGCTTTCTTTATACCAAGACTATTGATCTTGTCGAATGTATAACCAATTTGAATGGTTCTAATTCTGAAGAAATCACCTGGCTCAAGGAAATAAGTGCTGAATAAGAAGTTATTACCTCTTGTGTTATCAAGGATTGGTTCAATGTTACTTGTACCTGGTCCAGTCCATGCATTCAAACGATTTGCTTCATAATTGAGCGTAGCAAAATTGGCAGTTCTTCTTTGTGTGAAGATTTTATTTCCAGCCATACCTTGTCCTTCAATATTGAAATCAAATCCTTTATAAGCCATATTAATGTTTATACCAAAACTGTATGGAGGGAATGGAGTACCTAAGTATTCACGATCTGCTTGAGTTATAACACCATCTCCATTGATATCAGCAAAAGCAATATCACCAGGTAGTGAGTTAGAAAATGCAGGAACACGAGCCAACTGGGCAGTTGTTTGATAAACACCTGTTTGTCTAAATCCAAAAAAGTGACCAATAGAGAAACCTGTGATAGTTCTGTTTACACCACCGTTACCTAAAATTTGGAAATCGAGGTTACTACCAATTGAATTCACCACGTTTCTGTTATAACTGAAGTTCGCGTCAATTCCATAAGTAAAATGCTTCCCAATTCTATCATCCCATCCTAAAGTGAATTCAACCCCTTTATTAGTGATTTCACCAAGGTTAGTGAAGAAAGAACGAGTTTCATTAGGAATTGTCACCGCAGTTAAAATACCTTTTGTGGTTCTGTTATAGTAAGTAAATCCAAAACTTAAGCGGTTATTCATTGCTTTCAAGTCGAACCCAATATCCAAACCGTTCACAGTTTCCCATCTTAAAGTAGAGTCGGGAATATATGATGCTTGAACAGCTGTGTACACGTTATCACCGAATATTGCAGAAGATGCGTTTGACAATCCTGGTCTCCATAAGAAATCACTGAATCCATTTGCGTTTCCTGTAGTACCCCATGCACCTCTTACTTTGAAGAAATCTATCGTTTTTTGATTGCTAAACCATTCTTCATCACTCACTACCCAACCTAAACCTACGCTACCAAAGGTACCCCAGCGATTAGCAGGTGCAAAGCTCGAGCTTCCATCGCGACGGATAGTAGCATTTAGGAGATACTTTCCTTTATAATTGTAGCTTACTCTGCTAAAGAAACCTGCAATAGCATTTTCACTTCCACCACCACCATTTAAAAGTGGGTTATTTACGTTAGCAATATTTAAATACCAAAAATTAGGGTCATTTGGAATGTTTATTAATGTATCTCTTCTACTACCGTTTACGAATGAACTACTTCTGTATAATGTAGTCATACCAGCCATTGCTGTTAAACCGTGGCCATTTTTTAATTTAGCATTATAAGTCAATGTATGATCTTGTTGAAATCTTCTACTTTGACTCTGACTTTGGTTAACACTTGTTCTGGCTAAGTTATCAAAGAAGGTAGTTGTAGGAGCTGCACCTTCACCTAAATTGATAAAAGTGAAAGGCAATGGTGTAAATCCTCTAGAAGAATTAAACGCTAAATCAGCATAAATAACACTTCTCCAAGTAAAGTCTCTTAAGAATGTTACTTCTGCAAATAAGCTACCAATCACCCTATATCCATCATTGATAGAAGTTCTGTTTCCTCTTTCCATATTAGCAACTGGGTTACCAACCTGTGCTCTTTGGAATGAAGGCATTGCATAATAAGTCTGATCATCTTGTTTAATAGGAACAATTGGAGCAGCCCACAATGCATTGCTTACACTTGCAGCAGGGGGATTATCTCTGAAATAGCTACCATTCAAATCACCACCAATTTTAATGTTCTTACTAAGCTTCATTTCTTGATTAAAACGTAACAAGAATCTTTCATGGTTATCATATTTCAATACACCATCTTGATTGGTATAACCAACATTTAATAAAGTAGAACCTTTGTCGGTGCTAGAAGAAATACTTAGGTTATTTGTATTAATAACAGCAGTTCTGAAAACTTCATTTTGCCAATTAGTATTTGCAGTGTAATTGGTAAAATCAAATGGTGCTGCATTCAAATTATTTAATTGAGCTGTATACAATCTTCTGAAACCTGCTGCATCAACAACATCAATTTTATCTTGTACTGTCTGAATACCAAAAGTACTTTGAAAATTAATTCTCATTTGGCCTCTTACTGGTCTTTTGGTTGTTACAGCAATAACACCGTTAGCACCACGTAAACCATAAATAGCAATAGATGATGGATCTCTTAATACATCTATACTCTCAATGTCTGCTGGGTTTAAGAAGTCTATATTATCATGTAATACTCCATCTACTACAAAAACAGGACTTGCACTGTTGGTACTGTTAATACCACGAATACGCACCACTGGAGCAGAACCTGCTCTACCAGATGCTGCAATGGTTAAACCAGGCACCTTACCTTGTAAAGAAGTAATAGGGTTGGTGTTGGGCATTTTCTCAAGTTCAGATCCCTTAATAGAAGAAATTGAACCTGTTAAATCGCGTTTTTTAGCAGTTCCAAAACCAATTACAACAACGTCATCAATTACTTTTGCAACTGATGTCATTTGTATACTTAAAATTGTTTGCTTGTTAACTGCAATCTGAACATCATTAAATCCAATTGCAGATACAACTAATGTTGCATCATCTGGAGCTAAGATGGAGAAAGCACCTCTTGCATCGGTAACTACACCTGCTTGACTGCCTCTAACCATTACTGATGCACCAACAACTGGCTCACCGGTTTCAGACAATACTCTACCGGTAACACGAATATCCTGCACTAATGGAGCCGCAGATCTAATTGCAATAAGTTTATTATCTAGCTGAGTATAAGTTAATGAAGTACCAGCAAAAACCTGTTTTAGTACATCATCAACAGTTGCGTTTACCTTATTAATAGAAACACGCTGACGAAGTTCTTTCATTCTACTATTATATAGGAATCGAACTTCACCTTGTTTTTCAATGGCAGATAGTACTTGTACTATTTCCATTTCGTTTGCTTTGATTGTAATGCTCTGCGCAGTTAGTCGGCCAAAGCCCTGGGAAACGCCAAAAAGGAATAAGACTGTAAGTAAAATTTTGTTGACTGCTACTTGGTGACAGCTCTTTATGAGCTTAGCAATCGTAGGTATTTTTTTCATATTTCGTTAGTTTAACTGTGTTTGTTCAAGTTTTGCTTTACATATAGAAATGTAAAGGAATTTTAAGAGGTATTTACTTTAGTCATAGGCAAGTTTTAGTATATGGTTATTAAATCATTTTCTACTTTATAATTGAAGTTGCTGATGAAACGCAAGGCCTCTATAGCCTGAATTAAAGTCTCCTTTTCAAAGGAACCTGTCATCCTAATTTCCGCGAGGGTGTTATTACTAAATTGAATCTTAACATCATACCAACGCTCCATTTTTTTAGCAATTTCTCCAAAAGACTCATCTTCAAACAACAACAAGTTGTTCAACCAGCCGGTCTCAACCAATTGAGCGTCTGAATTTGATAAAACAATTGGTTTTAAAGGAAGAATCGAAACAGCTTGATTCAAATCAATTTCAACATCTTTTTTTGATGAACCATCAAGAACAGTATTTTTAACTACCAATTTTTGGTTAGGCACAAGTCTGAAAATTTTCTCTGGTTGCCTATGCAAGTATACCTCTACACTTCCGTGAATCAGACTGGTTTCTGTAACCTCATCTTCAGGATAAGCTCTTACGTTAAAACTGGTTCCCAAAACCTTTACGTCTAGATGTTTTGTATGAATGATGAAGGGTTTTGATGCATTCTTTGTAACATCAAAAAAAGCCTCCCCTATTAAGTATACTTCTCTTGAAGATTTACCCGACCAACTGTCGTATGTAAGCTTAGAACCTGAGTTTAACCAAACTGTTGTTCCATCTGGCAAAACCAGTTTTGTTTTAGAAGCAGGCCTAGCAGAAACTTCTTTCAGAGAACTTGGGGAATTAGCTATGGTGGCATCTACATTTGAATGATTAAAGATTCCAAAGTACCATGTACCAATCACTAAAATAAGAACGGCCGCAATGGCAGATATCCATTTTATTCTTGGAGAAAAGAGACTGATTTTTGAGACTTTTTCAGGATATTCATGATCTCCTTGTGTTGGGAAGAAGAAACCCTCTTGCTCCATTTTGGATCTATGCAAGAAATAAGTGGCTTCCATATAATCCGAATCAGGTTTTTCCGAACTAGACCAAACAGCTTCAAGAGAATCGCTGAGCTCTAATAAATACGGGTTTTCCTGCAGTAATTCCTCTAGCTGCAAAAGCTCTTGCTCACTTGCTTCTCCCGAAACTTTACGAGCCAATAAATTCCAAAAGTTGTCTTTATACTCCATGTGTCTTGTATATGGAGCCGAAACTCAAGGAAATCCCCTAAATCAAAAAAATTATTTTTTTGTCCTACTGGAATGAATGAGCTTCAATTCAACCGCCAACTTTTTTAATGCAATAGATAATTGATTATCAATGGTTTTTATGGATACTTCTAATATTTCTGCAATTTTCTTATAAGGCAACCTATCTTCTTTAGCGAGCTTAAAAATAAGCTTTGCTCTTGGGGGGAGTTTTTCAATTGCAGTTTGAATTTGACTATGCAACTCTTTATTCAGCAGCGATGATTCTGGAAGTAAAAAATGATCGTCGGCCTGAAACTCTAACGACGACAAATCAACTTGTACGTTTTTCTGCCTTTTTTGAAGCTCTTTTAGGGTATTATTTTTAACAGAAATGTATAAGTAAAGCCGAATGTCATCTATTTCAAGTATCCTAGATCTATTTTTCCAAAGTGACATAAAAACTTCTGAAACAATATCCTCAGAGAGACTTCTATCGTTAGTCATAGAATGAGAAAACCTTACCAAATAGAGGTAGAAAGATTTGAAAAGATGCTTATAGGAAGATTCATCCTCGTATAAAGCTATCCTCCTTTGATGTTCTAACAGCTCTTCTTGTGTAAATCTTGGCATTAGCAATACGGTATCAATTGCATAGTTACTAGAAAAAAGCTATATTCTTACATTACGTTTAATGGTAATTTGCTTCATCTTTCTCATTTTTTAAAAATCAGATATAAATCAGTTCCAAATCCAATTTTACTTTCTATAGCTATTGATCCTCTATGTTTCTCCATAAACTCCTTTACAATGAGTATTCCAAGACCAGTACCTCTTTCTTTAGATGTGCCTCTTTCTGAACGTGCTAACATAGATTTTTCAATTTGTTCGAGGGTTTTCTCGTCCATACCAATACCTTCATCTTTACAACATATGCTAATCTCTGTATCGGATTCAAATCCTTGAAGAATAATTTTCCCACCTTTTCTACTAAACTTTATGGCATTGTTGAGAATATTCCGAATCATAAAGTCCAACATATCTTTATCTGCAAAAACTTGTAAGCTAGCGGGAACTTCTATATGAATTTCTATTTGTTTTAATTGAGATTGGAGATGCAACAAACGTCTTCCCTTTTCTAGAGCCAAGCGTACATCTATAAGTTCTGGCCTAAATTCTAAAAGTTGCATTTGACTTTTGCTCCACTGCAATACATTATATAATAATTGATTCACATGATCCAAAGAATCCTGTGCTTCTTTCATTAGTTTCACCCGATCCTCACCACTCAACTTTTCGTGGTGCTCTGTAATTAATTTTAAGAAAGACTGCATAGTTGCGAGTGGATTTCGCAAGTCATGTGATATGATGGAGAAAAGCTTATCTTTTACTTTATTGAGTTCTGCTAATTGATTTTGGGAATCTCGTAAGTTTTTAATTGTCTCTGCTAAACGTTTATTTTGATCAAGTAATATCCAAGTTTGCTTTTCAACTTGTTTCTGTAATTCTTCATTTTGCCTTTCGCTCATTTCTTTTTTTTCCCTCTCAATCTCAACTGCCAACCTCTCTTTTTCAAGGGTTTCTTTAGTGAGTTCTTCTTGTGTTTGATTTAATCTGCTTGCCAACCCTAATGCAAAAACCAACACTTGAATCATCACTCCATACTGAACTATATAACGAGTAAAATAATTATCTTGAATTAAATGCATCTCTTTCAAAATGAAGAGAATGGCACCAATCACCAGTACTAAATTCGCCCAAATGAAATATTTGGCTGGCCTGTATTTTTTTACATAAAATGCATAGAATCCACCAACTAACATGTAAACCAAAATAAATGTACCAGTAATCCCTATTAGATCAATTAAGGATGATAGGTAATCAATATCAAAAATATAACCCCCTAATCCCACAAGAAACATAGACCCCGACAACCACAGTAACATGTACCATAGCTTTTGTAATAGAGGATGTAAATTAATGACATGTAAATAGGCTCTTGTAAAAAGCAATCTGGCTATTCCTGTTGCTGGCACGAGCAAAGTATATGAGAATGTATCCCATCTTGGCGAATTGGGCCACAAGTATTCTATTCCAAATCCGTAATAAAAGCTAAAGTATAAACCAATTGAAACAATACTAACTACGTAATGAAAAAAACTATGATCTCTTACAGCCCACCAAATTAAAAAGTTATACAAAGCCATTACAAAAATGACTCCCAAAAATATTCCTTGCCAAAAAAGTCGCTTACGATCGCTTTCCTCAAATGCATATCTGGTTTGTAAGAATATCTTCTCTCCTTTAGGAAAATAAACTGAATAACCAATTTGCATAACTAGTTTTACAAAAACTGTATCACCTCTATATAATTGCACACGAATAGCATTATTAGAGGAAGGCTGAGACCTTTCATTTAATCCAAGTAAGCTACCAGTAGTTAAAACAGTATCTCGAATATATACATCTAGTCGACCCAGCTTTGGAAAACTCCAGATATAACCCTGATCAAATGAAGAATTATGAATAAGCACAATATTGGCTTCAATGGATTCATTTAAAATAGATTTACTTGGTTGATCCCACTGCACCAGCTCTTGAGTAGCTGAATTTCTCCAAGTAATATTTTCTATTGCAATAACATTAGGCAAACTTCCATTTACTACATATACAGTATCTACTGCAAATAATTTTGCACATGTAAATAGGCTTAATAAAGCCAAGAATAAACATTTCAATAAACCATTCTTCAATTTTGGCCAGCTTTCTGTAAATTTAAGCGAATTGAATGGATCTATGCCTGCAAGTAAAATTTTGATTATTGAAGATGATTGGATTATCGCCAAGGAACTACAACTGAATTTGCAAGATTTAGGGTTAGAAGTAGTTGGCTTATTTGATAATGCGGAAGATGGTCTTCTTCAAATTTCACAACTTCAACCCGATCTAGTTATTCTAGATATTGCACTGGCTGGGAAAATGAATGGTATTGAAGCTGGATCAGAAATCAAGAAAAAATATCCACTCCTACCTTTCTTATTTCTGACTGCACAAGCTGATATTTCCACTATTGAAAAAGCTAAACTTGCAGATCCCGCAGGATACCTTGTAAAACCAATAGGCACGGAAACTTTATATTCAACCATCGAAATAGCACTTTATCAAGCGCAAAAAAGAAAAGATGACAAAACTCCTGATTTAAAAGATCAGCTTACCATTCACGATAGTTTGTTTGTGAAAACCAAAGGCCGATTAGAAAAGATAAGTCTACGTGATGTACTTTGGATAGAAGCTTCTGACATTTATACATTACTTTGCACCTCGCAAGCAAAACATTTGTTGAATACTTCACTAAAATCTGTTGAAGAAAAATTTCCAGACGATTTCTTTTTAAGAGTGCACAGATCTTTCATCATTCAACTTGAAAAGATTGATGCTATTGAAAATGATGAAATATTAATTGCGCAACAAAGAATCCCAATAGGTAAAACCTATCGGGATAAACTGATGCAAAGAATAAATACTTTATAATTATTCGAATAACTCTGGCTGGTCAACAGCTGGTTCTGTAACCTCCCATTGCATTTCTACCGACTTGGTGAAATCCATTAGTTTGGCACCAATTGCCTTCCATCCCATAATTTCAACCATCTTGGCCACTTTAAATTTGGCTTTACGCACTTGAGCCCCTCTTCCGGTTTGTACAATTAAAATAGGTGTTTCCTCTGTGCTTGCAGCAACTACATAATTCTCAAGGCCATCCTTAATAAATCGGTATTGTGTTTTAAGAGTTGTGGTCTCAATCTTGAAACGCTTAATAGTAAACTGCGATTTTTCATGATCATAATATACTGCAGTAATAACACTGTCAGCATCATATTGCTCAATCATCAAAACTTTTTCAGGATCAAATCGCTGTGTTAACTCTGTATCTGTTAACTCATAACTTCCATCTTTATAAATAACCAGAATTTTATCTTCTGATTCAAATGTACCCAAGTATTTTCCTTTTTCATCAGTATTCAACCGCCCAAACTGTTCATCAAACCAAACCTTAATACCCTCTAATGTGCTCTTTCCTTTTTCTTTAAGCTTAATTGAGCGAATAGGATACTTAGTTACCTGATTACCCATACTGCTTCTACCTTTGATCTCTAACTCTTCAAAATAAAAATCTAATTCTTTGTTTCTGGCAGTACAATTTGGACTTAATTGAATCTTTACAACTTCAGCTTCACCATTTGCGTTGGCTGTGAAATAGTGTACTTTACTTTTATCTGACCCCTTGGTTAAATCGTATTCTTTATCGCGCGTTATGCCTGTTACATTAAATCTCTTACCATAACTCACTCCAGATGCTCCGTCAACATAGATCATATTGTAAGTAGTTCGCTCGTCGTTTTTTCGGAAAATAGCAACATGAATAATGTCTTTCCCAATAAAAACCTTCTCTCCTACTTTCACAACCTTCATAATTCCTCTGCGAGTGAATACTATAATATCATCTAAATCTGAACAGTCAGTAATAAACTCATCTTTCTTCAATGAGGTACCTATAAATCCTTCTTGCCTATTAACATAAATTTTTGTGTTGGCAATGGCTACCTGTTGAACTTTAATATGATCAAATGGCTTGATCTCAGTTTTTCTTTCACGACCTTTACCAAACTTTTTCAATAAATTCTCATAATACGCAATAGTGAAATCGTTGAGATGTTCAATATCAAATTTCACCTGCTTAATCTCTGCTTCAATCCCCTGTATTTGTCGTATTAAATCATCAATATCTAACTTGTAAATTCTTCGAACTGGCTTCTCTGTAAGCTTTAGTACATCTTCTCTAGTAACTTTTTGCTTGAGCTGTTTTTGGAATGGAACAAATGCTTTTTCAATGGCTTCTAAAACCAGTTCCCAAGTATTGTGCTTTTTCTCTAGCTCTTGATAAATTTTTTCTTCAAAGAATATTTTTTCTAATGAAGTGTAATGCCATTTAGCTTCTAATTCAGCAAGCTTAATTGTTAACTCTTGGTGCAGCAACGACTTGGTGTGATCTACACTATTTCTTAATAGTTCATCAACTCCCAAGAATCTAGGTTTGTTATCAAAAATTACACAAGCGTTGGGTGAAATGCTCACTTCACAATCTGTAAATGCATATAATGCATCAATTGTAATATCTGTTGAAATGCCCGGAGCCAATTCAATTTGAATTTCCACCTCTTTGGCAGTAGCATCGGTTACTTTTTTAATCTTAATCTTACCTTGATCGTTGGCTTTAATGATACTATCTACCAAAGTGCCTGTAGTAACTCCGTATGGAACACTCTTTATGACAAGTGTTTTTTTATCCAACTCTTCAATATTTGCTCGAACCCTAACCTTACCACCTCGCTTACCTTGTTGGTATTGCGACACATCAATCATGCCACCTGTTTGAAAATCAGGAAACAGTTCAAACTTCTTCCCTTTTAGATGTTTGATTGAAGCCTCAATAAGTTCGCAGAAATTATGTGGTAATATTTTAGTTGATAACCCTACCGCAATACCATCTGCTCCTTGTGCTAAAAGCAAAGGAAATTTCATTGGTAAGTGAATAGGCTCTTGCTTTCTTCCATCATAACTTAATTGCCAATTGGTTGTTTTTGCATTGAATGCAACTTCCAATGCAAACTTGCTTAGTCTAGCTTCAATATACCTCGATGCAGCTGCAACATCACCTGTTCTTACGTCACCCCAGTTACCTTGCGTATCTATCAATAAATCTTTCTGACCTAAGTTCACCAACGCATCTCCAATACTTGCATCACCATGCGGGTGGTACTGCATACTTTGTCCAATAATGTTGGCCACTTTATTAAAACGACCATCATCCATTTCTTTCATAGCATGCAAAATTCTTCTCTGAACAGGCTTTAACCCATCTAAGAGAGCGGGAACCGCCCTCTCTAAAATAACATATGAAGCATAGTCTAGAAACCAAGTTCTATATTGTCCTTGTACGCCTGTTGTTGAATCTCCCGATGTAAAAAAATGATTATCTGCCATACTTGTAAAAAATTTATTCGCCTGCAGTTGCTTGTGTTTCTGCAGCAGTTGCTACTTCAATATCTTTCCATCCTTTGTTCCAATCGCCTCGTATTAAAAGCTTACTTTCTGATGCCAATGCTTTAATCCTTCCAACTAAAAATACATCACCTGTTGCACTTTTAATTTTTTGTAATACTTGAGAAATGAGTTTTTGCAATTTTATTCCATCTGCAGTTGCAGTGCTTAAAATTTGAGCATCATAATAGCTCTCTGGCTTACTCACCAGCTTTTTACCTCCTTCTAAAATTCTAACGCCTCCGTTTTCTTGCATGAGTTTTGTCCACTCATCAGGATCTACTTCAAACTCGCTTAATGTAATTACCCGAGCTAGCTTTTTGGCTTTGATGAATTCTTTAGGAGAAATTTCTGATAAGCGTGTAGGATAAAAAATTTGACCTTTATCGTTGATGAAGGGCAGGTTGTTTAAGTATAAAACCGAAATAAGTCCTTGGTAATCTTTCAACTGCGACATTAACCAGTAATACCCACATACATCATGCTGATTTTGTCCCATCCATATCCAAACCTCTACACCTTCTGCTAATTCTTTTTGCAAATTATGAACAGTTAGCTTATCATTTACCAAATCTAATTGTTCGGAATATGGACTATTTTCTAACTGCACTTTCCACCAATCCCTTCGTACCTGATAACCCTCTGTTTCATAAATATTTACTATAGGTCCAACCGCATAATCATCTTGAATATGCCAAACCTGCCCATCCATGGTACTGTCTAATTGAAAAGCAGCTTGTAATGCTGCTATATCTGCTTCTTGAAATACAATATGAATCATATTATTCTATCTTCTATTCCGCTTCAACTACATCTAATTCAAAGCGAAGGTTGTCAATAATAAAGTCTTGTCTTTGTTGTGTGTTCTTACCCATATATTTTTCTAAAAGCTCTTGAATATGGTCGCCTTGTTCTAAAATAACCGGCTGCAAACGCATATCTCTTCCTATGAACCTGGCAAATTCATCGGGCGAAATTTCACCAAGCCCTTTGAATCGAGTGATCTCAGGTTTGTTACCCAACTTTTCAATAGCCGCACGCTTTTCTGTTTCATCGTAACAATAAATAGTTTCTTGTTTATTCCGAACTCTGAACAGTGGAGTTTCTAATATATAAACATGCCCTTTCTTTACAAGATCTGGAAAGAATTGTAGAAAGAAAGTCATAATAAGCATACGTATATGCATTCCATCCACATCGGCATCTGTTGCTATTACAACATTGTTATAGCGAAGCCCTTCAATACCATCCTCAATATTTAGTGCATGCTGCAACAAGTTGAATTCCTCATTTTCATACACTACTTTTTTTGTAAGACCGAAACAGTTCAATGGCTTTCCACGTAAACTAAAAACTGCTTGGGTTTCAACATTCCTTGCTTTTGTTATAGATCCACTAGCACTATCACCTTCGGTAATAAAAATAGTAGAGTCATTTTGTAATGCTATGAATGCCTCTTTATTTTTTGCTGGTGCTTCTTCATTCAAATGCACTTTACAGTCGCGCAATTTTTTGTTATGCAAGTTCGCTTTCTTAGCTCTTTCATTCGCCAACTTTTTAATCCCCTGCAATTCCTTCCGCTCACGTTCACTCTGTTCAATTCTCTTTTTAAGTGCCTCAGCAATGTTGGTATTTCTATGCAAGTAATTATCTAGCTCTTTCGCTAAAAACTCCAACATGAAATTTTTCATAGAAGGACCACCTTCATATACAACCTGACTTCCCAGTTTTGTTTTGGTTTGGCTTTCAAAAACTGGCTCTTGAACCCTTACACTTACAGCTGCAATTATACTTGTACGAATATCGGATGCTTCATAATCTTTCTTGTAGAAGTCGCGAATCACTTTTACATAAGCTTCTCTGAATGCTTGCTGGTGGGTTCCACCTTGTGTTGTATACTGTCCATTGACGAATGAAAAAATGTCTTCGCCGTAATCGTTGTTATGGCTAATGGCTACTTCAATGTCTTCACCTTTTAAATGAATAATTGGATAACGTAATTCATCTTCGTTACTTTTTCTTTTCAGCAAATCCAATAAACCATCTTTTGAAATATATTTTTTCCCGTTGTAAGACACGGTTAGTCCAGCATTGAGATAACAATAGTTCCAAATTTGGTTCTCAATGTATTCATGCAGAAAATGATAGTTTCTAAAAATGGTATCATCTGGAGTGAATAAAACCTCTGTACCATTTGGCTCATCGGTTTTTACCTCTTTATGTTCTTTAACTAGAACACCTCTTTCGAATTCAGCTGTTTTTGCCTTCCCATCGCGTACACTGGTTACTTTGAAATAATTACTCAAAGCATTCACCGCTTTTGTACCAACCCCATTCAGCCCTACACTTTTTTGAAATGCTTTGCTATCGTATTTCGCACCAGTATTAATTTTACTAACAACGTCAACCACTTTTCCTAAAGGAATACCTCTTCCATAGTCGCGAACGCGCACATTTTTCTGTTCAATTTCAATGAGCACTTGCTTTCCATGTCCCATGGTGTACTCATCAATACAGTTATCTACTACTTCTTTCAGCAATACATAAATACCGTCGTCTGCTGCACTACCATCTCCAAGTTTTCCAATATACATACCTGGTCTAAGGCGAATATGTTCTCGCCAGTCTAGACTTCGTATGCTATCCTCATTGTAGTCGAATAAATTGTTTTTTTCAGCCATAACTTTCAATTAGTCATCGTTTTGCAATTGAACTCTTTTTCAATACTGGCAAATGTGCAAGTTTTAAACATACGTTACTTCAATGTGAATAAGTTCAAACTATAGACCTACAATCAGCTAGTTTTGAGGAATTAGGTTATACTATGGTTACAGATTTGGCGGAAATAGCGAAGTTAGATGAAGCAAAACAGCTTGAAAATGAGCACTTTTACTATTTTTTGAAGGGCTGGAACCCCAAGCGACTCGATCAGCATGTTCATCAACTGTACAAAGAAGTTTCGGATGCAATAGATTGTAGAGCATGTGGTAATTGTTGCAGGAGCTTTCACGTACAGGTAGAAGCATCGGATATAGAACCCTTGGCGGATCGACTTGGAATCTCCAGCGATGATGTTCAAAATAACTTTTTAAAGCAAAATGCTGAGGGCTGGCAAGTAAGTCAATCGCCCTGTCATTTTTTGAATGGAAATGAATGTACCGTTTATGAGCAGCGGTTCACCGATTGCAGGTCATTTCCACACCTCGATAAGCCTCATTTTCAAGGCCGACTCCTCACGGTCTTCATTACTTATAGCCAATGTCCCATTGTGTTCAACGTAATTGAACAACTGAAAGAAAAACTTGGCTTTAATAATTTTTAGAACCTACTTAAATACTTCTTCAATTACATGTCCTATAGCTGCATTAGGCATTTGTACGCGTAACATTGCTGCGATAGTTGGAGCAATATCTGTCATATAGGTATTTCTATTTGTTGACTTTCCTGCTTTTACTTTCCAACCCATGAACACTAAAGGAATGTGTGAATCATATGGATGCCAATTACCATGCGTAGTGCCTGTTTTACCTCCACCAAAATAGCCTGGCTTCAGCATCACTTGTACATCGCCTCCTAAATGAGTGTTGTATCCTTTGTAATACATTTCTTTTACTTCAGTTGGCAAATTAGCATGCGCAATTTGAGCACAATCAAAAGCATATGCAACAGCATCAGCCTTTAATAATTGTTGAATTAAGAAACTCTTCACTTGTTGAAGATCAATACCAGCGCTGTCATACGCTTCTCTGTTTAAGTACATCTGATAATTTGCAGAACGAACAATACCTCTAGCAATTCCAAATTTTTGCTCTAATGTTTTATTCAAATCATTCACATTATAACCAGTTTGTGTACCAGCTGGTAACTTATTGGCTTGCATGAATCCAGGTACATGTGCTACACCATGATCGGCAGTTAGAAAAAATAAATACTGTCCTTTCCCTACATGCTTATCTAAGAAATTAAAGAATGCTTCAAACTCTTTATCTAATCTTAAATACATGTCTTCAATTTCAATTGAATTAGGCCCCATTAAGTGACCTAAATAATCAGGCGATGAAAGGCTCACAGCCAAAAAATCTGTAATTGCATCCTTCCCTAATTCTTCATGTATTAATGCTGTTTTAGCCATTTCTAAAGTCATGGTATTACCATATGGTGTACTTGAAATGGTACTGTAATCTTTTCCAATTCTTGATGAAAGTTCATGCGGAAAAACAGGCGCAGCTTCATGACCAAATTTGCCTTCATACACTGAGTTATCGGGATCGCTTTGTTTGTAGGTGTCTATTGGACGTAAAGTATTCCATCCCAATGCATACAAACTATCTTGAATCTTTCTATTGTTAAATCGCTTTACCCATTCTGGAAGTTCTTTCATGTAATAGGTACTTGTAATCCAATTACCATCTACTGAAGAATACCAATATGCTGCATTTGCTGCATGTCCAGCAGGCAAAATAGATCCACGATCTTTCAGGGCAATACCAATGACTTTACTTCTAAAATTAGTGGCTACCCTTAGTTCATCGGTAATGGTAGTTGCCCATAAATTACGAGGAGACATAGGCCCTGATTTAGGACTTCCACCAACAATTTCTACAGTTGGATCTTCTACGCAGTACACTTCCTTTTTCTTTTTGCGATCATACCATTCGTTGCCCATAATTCCATTTAAAGCAGGAACAGAGCCAGTATAAACACAGGCATGTCCAGCAGCCGTAACTGTTTGTGCATAAGGAATATGCGTATTTTCAGCAGTAAAACCTTCGCGAAGCATTCTTTTGAAGCCACCTTCAGAATAACGATCGTAGTACCGGTATAAAAAGTCCCACCTCATTTGATCCACAACCATCCCTACAACCAACTTGGGGCGGTCTAATGATGTTGAAGTAGACGCAGATGAATTCGCTTTTTGGGCATGAGCAGATAGTTGAAGCGCCGACAATGCTAAAAAAATTGAAAGACTCTTTTTTATCATAATCATTTGTGTATCAGATTAATAGACTTAAAGTTTAGTTCCAATTGGTCAAAGTTATGGTTTCCAAGGCGAACAGGTATGGCTTTTGGGTAAACGGTAGCGATTTTATAACTTTGCGCGAATTTTATTAGAACTGAACCACTTAAATATCATCCATGGCAGACATTTTTGAGAAACTGGTAAAAAACTATGGTCCAATTGGACAACACCGCGAACGTGCGCACGGATACTTTGCATTCCCTAAGTTAGAAGGTGAAATTAGCAGTCGCATGAAGTTCCGCGGCAAGGAAGTGATTGTATGGAGTTTGAACAATTATCTTGGATTAGCTAACCATCCAGAAATCAGAAAAATTGATGCTGATGCATCGAAGCAGTTTGGACTTGCCTACCCTATGGGTGCTAGAATGATGAGTGGAAACAGCAACCAGCATGAGCAATTGGAAGCTGAACTAGCTGCTTTTGTTCAGAAAGAAGATGCTATTCTCATGAACTTTGGTTATCAGGGTATCATGAGTGCCATTGATGCAATTTGCGGCAGACACGATGTAATTGTATATGACGCGGAAAGCCATGCATGTATTATTGATGGATTAAGATTGCACCCCGGCCATAGATATGTTTTCAAACACAACGATGTGGATGATTGTCGCAAACAATTGGAGCGTGCAACAGCACTTATTGAAAAACAAAAAACTGGTGGTATTCTTGTTATTACCGAAGGAGTTTTTGGAATGGCGGGAGATCAAGGCAAGTTGAAGGAAATAGCTGAATTGAAAAAAGAATTCGACTTCAGATTGATGGTTGATGATGCACATGGATTTGGAACACTTGGCAAAACAGGGGCTGGCGCTGGTGAAGAACAAGGTTGTCAAGAAGCAATTGATTTGTACTTCAGCACATTTGCAAAGAGCATGGCTTCTATTGGCGCATTTATGGCTGGTCCACGTATTATCATTGATTTTATTCGATACAATATTCGTTCGCAAATTTTTGCGAAGAGTTTACCTATGCCAATTGTTGTTGGAAACTTGAAGCGCTTAGATATGCTAAGAAGTATGCCTGAACTTCGTGAAAAGCTTTGGAGCAATGCGCGCAAATTGCAGGCTGGTTTGAAGGAACGCGGATTTGATATTGGTAAAACTGATAGTCCAGTTACCCCTGTTTATATGAAAGGCGGTGTTGAAGAAGCAACTGCAATGGTAATGGATCTGAGAGAAAACTATGGTGTGTTTGCTTCGATTGTTGTATATCCAGTTATTCCAAAAGGACATATTATCTATCGTTTAATTCCATCTGCTGCGCATACTGATCAGGATATTGAAACTACTTTACAGGCATTTAGTGATACTAAGAAAAAGCTAGATGCAGGTATGTATAAAGTGAATGCGATTCCTGATATGGCTGAGACGAAATAAAAAAACCATCCGCCCAACTGTGGCGGATTTTTTTGGCATTGAATAAAAAAAAACAGCCATCCGATTGGATGGCTGTTGTAATTTCTGAGTGTCTTAATTAAGCCTTATCTAGCTTAGCTTTTAAGTTCTGGTCCAACGCATCTAAAAACTCTTCAGTATACAAGTAGTGTGTTCCATGTTCTACTTTATTGCCATGTATACAAACTGCTAAGTCCTTCGTCATTTTTCCAGACTCAACAGTTTCAATACAAACTTCTTCTAAAGCTTGACAGAAACGAATTAATTCTTCATTGCCATCCAATTTTCCACGAAACTCTAAACCTCTTGTCCAAGCAAAAATAGACGCAATTGGATTGGTGCTTGTTGGCTTACCCTTTTGGTGTTCACGATAATGACGAGTAACAGTGCCATGGGCTGCTTCCGCTTCCATTACTTTGCCATCTGGTGTTACCAAAGTAGAAGTCATTAATCCTAAGCTACCAAATCCTTGCGCTACTGTATCACTCTGTACATCACCATCATAATTCTTACAGGCCCAAACAAAATTACCATTCCACTTTAATGCACTTGCAACCATGTCATCAATTAATCGATGCTCATATGTAATTCCAGCATCTTTAAATGATTGCACAAATTCATTCTGATAAATTTCTTCGAAAATATCTTTGAACCTACCATCATACTTTTTAAGAATAGTATTCTTAGTGGATAGGTACAAAGGCCATTTCTTCATTAAAGCCTGGTTGAAACAAGCACGTGCAAAACCACGGATACTTTCATCAGTATTATACATAGCCAACGCAACACCATCTCCTTTAAAATTGTACACTTCAAACTCTTGTACAGTGCCGTCTTCTCCTTCAAACTTTACGGTGAGTTTTCCTTTACCCTTTGTTACAAAATCTGTAGCTCTGTATTGATCACCAAATGCATGACGACCGATGCAAATTGGTGCAGTCCAGTTAGGAACTAACCGAGGTACATTTTTGCAAACAATAGGTTCGCGAAAAACAGTCCCATCAAGAATATTACGGATAGTTCCATTTGGACTCTTCCACATTTGTTTCAAATTAAATTCCTTCACCCTAGCTTCATCTGGAGTAATAGTAGCACATTTAATTCCTACACCATAATCTCTAATTGCATTAGCAGCATCAACAGTAACTTGGTCATTAGTAGCATCTCTATGCTCCATTCCTAAATCGTAGTATTTGATGTCTAATTCCAAATAAGGTAAAATCAATTTGTCTTTAATAAACTTCCAAATGATTCTAGTCATTTCATCCCCGTCCAGTTCAACCACTGGATTCGCTACCTGAATTTTTTTCATGTTTAAAAACTAAAAGTTCAATAATAAGTGGGCGAATATATTAAAAAAACTAGCATGATTTTATGCTTATGCCCCTAAGGCTACGTCTAAAATCATCATCACTAAAAATCCTCCAATAAAACCTAAAACCGCAATATCGGTATATCTGTCTCGCTGTGTTTCAGGAATCACTTCTTCCACAACAACATATATCATAGCACCAGCTGCAAATGCAAGCGCAAATGGAAGAATCATTTGCATCTGTATAACCAATGCCGCGCCAATCACTCCAGCTACCGGCTCTACAATAGCGGATAATTGACCGTACCAAAAGCTCTTTTTTCTTGTTACCCCTTGGCGCCTTAATGGCATAGAAACTGCAATTCCTTCTGGAAAGTTTTGAATACCAATTCCAATTGCTAGTGCAAGTGCAGCCCCATAACTTGCCCCAGGTAAACCTTCAGCAGCAGCCCCAAATAAAACCCCTACTGCCAATCCTTCGGGAATATTGTGCAAAGTAATTGCTAGAATCAATAAGGTTGTTTTATGCAGTTTACTTTGAACACCTTCTTTTTCCTCTAATCCAAAATTGATATGCAAGTGAGGTGTGAATTTATCGAGTCCATAAATAAAAATAGCACCCAATAAAAATCCCACTGCTGCAGGCATCCAAGGGAAATCAGGATACAAATCTCGTCCCATTTCAATAGAAGGATTTAACAAACTCCAAAAACTTGCTGCTACCATAACTCCTCCTGTAAAGCCTAACATCACATCTAACACATTTCTCTTCATAGACTTGAAGACAAATACAAGTGATGCTCCCAAAGCAGTTAATGCCCAAGTAAATGTTGTAGCGAGCAATGCCGACCAAATAGGTCCAATTTTTCTAAAAAATATTTCTAATTCTTGTATCATAATGGATAAACAAATAAGGCTTGAGCAAGCTGTTGTGAGATATAAACTGACTGTCCATTAACCACTACGTCCATGGAATGGTCAAAACTGTATCGTTGTTTTACTTCAACTTCAGATCCCATTAATAAATTTTTCGTTCTTAATAATTCCAACAACTCAGATTTCTGACTTCCAACCGCTTTTATAACAGCTTTCGTATCTAGTGGAAGATCAATTAAGTTAATCTGAAGCTGCACTTCCATCTTACCGGAACTATCTGGAATTGGGTCTCCATGTGGGTCAAATTTTGGAAAACCTAAGTATGCATCAAGCTTTTCAATTAATAATTCACTGTTTATATGCTCTAATTCTTCCGCCACTTCATGCACTTCATCCCAGCCAAACTTTAATTTCTCCACTAAAAAAAACTCCCATAACCTGTGCTTTCTAATGATTCGCAAAGCTTCTTGTGTTCCTAGTTCGGATAATTGCACACCTTGATACTTTTCATAATCAACCCAACCCTTGGATTTCAATTTTTTAATCATATCAGTTACTGATGCTGGCTTTGTGCGCATTTGATCCGCTAATGCATTGGTAGCCACCAGCTCTCCAGATTGTTGCAAATGGTAAATTGCTTTTATGTAATTCTCTTCTGCTATAGTTAAGTTCGAAATCACAAAAAATATTTTTAGGCAAATCTAAATTATATTTGAATGAAATAAAGACTTTGGCAAAATTTTTGAACTGAAATAGATATTTTCGAAGTATGCAGAAGTTTTTATCGTTCATTGTTGTCTTATGGTTCATTTTTTGTACGCTGGCCTGTAAGGAGAGTAAACCTGACTTTTCTGGCAAAGTTCCGGTCGATAAAAAAGCTTGGGTTCAAAGTTTTGGTGATATTGAGTTACCTATTTTGTATGCCGATAGCAATTTGAAAGACGTGCTAGACTCCACCTATTTTACACATGAATTGATTTCACAAATTATACCTGATTCAATTTTAAAGCCTCTGGAAAAATCTAAGGGAGAAGAACGTTACCACCCAATTGGAAAAATTGAAAAGAAAAAAGACAAGTTCACTTATCTACTATTATTGCAGTCATCAAAAAACAATAAAAAACTCATAACACTGGTATTGGGTGATGAAAAATCTAAGTATCCTTTTTTAGGTTGGAAAATGCTGATACAAGAAAAACACCCCGATACCTATTCACATAGCGTAAGCATAAGTAGAGAACCCACATTTATAATTTCTCGCGAAAAAGTGAACGTTAAAGAGCAAACAACGCTATATACAAGAAATGGCTGGGCATTTACCTCCGACTCAATTTTTAGAATGGTGATTACAGACACCAATGAAGATTTAATTAAAAACAATACCATCCTGAATCCACTTGACACTTTACCTCAAACTCAGCCATTGAGTGGTGACTATATTAAAAACAAGAAAAACTTCATCTCACTTAGAGATAGTGAAAAAAAGAACACCTATTTGTTTTTCCTTTACTTCGAAAAAGAGAATGGCGAATGTATTGGAGAATTAAAAGGTGAATTAAATATGGTTGCACCTGACAAAGGCATATACCAGCAAGCGGGCGATGCTTGTGTAATTGAATTTAACTTTAATGGAAAACAATTAACTACGAAAGAAACGGGCAGTTGTGGGAACTACAGAGGCATAACTTGTTATATTGATGATCGTTATGAAAAAAAGATCAAAAGTTCATCAAGAAAAAAATCCAAATAAAGAAATTTGTTCATTTCTTCACAACTAAATGCGGTTTACCCCCATTTTTAATGTGTACAATGTACATATCAGTAGATAATCGTACCTTGCTCCTTCTTTAACTGAATTATCAGAATTATGAATTTTAGAAACTACCACGTTCCCTATCAAATTAGCGAACAATATTCTAAGAAAGCGGCTTACTTCTCAATGGAGTTTGCAGTTCATCAACCTTTAAAAATTTACAGCGGTGGCTTAGGCTTTTTAGCTGGCTCTCACTTAAGAAGTGCATACGAACTCCGTCAAAATATGGTGGGTATTGGTATTCTTTGGAAATATGGATACTACGATCAAGCAAGAAACCAAGACCAAACTTTACAAGTAACCTTCATGGAAAAGATTTACTCTTTTTTAGAAGATACTGGCATTAAGTTTCAAATCTCTATCCATGACCATCCTGTTTGGGTGAAAGCATATTACTTAAATCCTGAAACCTTCCAAAGTGCTCCCTTATTTTTATTAAGTACCGATTTGCCTGAAAACGACTACGTTTCTCAAACAATCACCCACAGATTGTATGATGCAAATGTGGCTACGAAAGTTGCGCAGTTCATTTTATTAGGTGTGGGTGGAGCAAAGTTGATGGATGAAATTGGATTCAACCCAGATGTGTATCACCTAAATGAAGCGCATGGAATTTCTTCAGCATTTTATTTGTTGAATAAATTCAAGAGCTTGGATAAAGTTCGTGAGAAACTAGTTTTCACAACCCATACACCTGAAGAAGCAGGTAACGAAAAGCACGATATTTATCTCTGCCATAAAATGAGCTATTTCTGTGGCTTGAGTATTGATGAGGTCAGAAAAATAACTGGTATTCATGATGATCAGTTTAATCATTCTTTAGTAGCGCTACGTTTTGCGAGAAAAGCGAATGGTGTTTCTCGCTTACATGGAGTAGTAAGTAATGAAATGTGGAAGCATTATGAGGGTATTTGTCCAATTACCTCCATTACTAATGCACAAAACTGGCGATACTGGGCCGACAAGCAACTCTACCGTTTCATGGAAGAAGGAAATGATGTTGGCTTTGATGATCGTAAGAAATATTTAAAGAAGCGTGCTTTTGAAATTGTTGCCGATCAAACTGGAAAAGTATTTGATCCAAATGTTTTAACCATTGTTTGGGCACGTCGTTTTGCTGGTTATAAGCGAGCAGATATGTTAACTTATCAAATGGAACGATTTGAGAAGTTGTTGAGCAATGTAGATCGTCCTGTTCAAATTATTTGGGCAGGAAAACCATATCCTGTTGATTATCCAGCTATTAGCCAGTTTAACAACTTGGTTCATTTAAGTAAGAATTATAAAAATGTAGCTGTACTTATTGGCTATGAACTAGCTCTAAGTAAAAGATTAAAACAAGCTGCTGATATTTGGCTGAACAATCCTCGAGTTCCAAGAGAGGCAAGCGGTACAAGTGGCATGACAGCAGCTATGAATGGAGCAGTGAACTTTTCAACAGATGACGGATGGATTCCGGAGTTCATTAACCACGGCAATAATGGCTTTGTAGTTCCTCAAGCTAATTATGCTGAAATGTCGGTACATGATCAGGATGATTACGATTTTGAAAAAGTGTATGAAATCTTGGAAAACCAAATTCTTCCTTTGTATTACGGCGATTTTGATACATGGCGTCAAATTCAAAAGAATGGTATGCGTGATGTTCGCTTTCAATTCGATAGCAACAGAATGGCAGATGAATATTATGAGAAAATGTACAAATAACCTCAAGCCTCCTTCGGGAGGCTTTTTTATAGATGCTGTTTTTTAAATTAAGTAACCTTTTGAATGTAGTTTTGTTATACCTATATGCCAAATAAAATTGTACTCGCAATAACTGGTGCCAGTGGCTCAATATATTCCAAGCTCATTCTAGATACTTTAATGCAACATAAAGATCAGTGGGCGAACATTGGTGTTGTTATGAGTAAGAACGCCCAAGATGTTTGGGAAACAGAGTTGGGAAATAGAGATTATGATCAATACCCAGTTGACTTTTATTCAAAGCATGACTTCACAGCTCCTTTTGCATCTGGCTCTGCTAAATACAATATGATGTTGGTTGCTCCCTGCAGTATGGGAACCCTTGGTAGAATTGCAGGCGGCATCAGTGATGACTTGATTACAAGAGCGGCAGATGTTATGCTTAAAGAACGCAGAAAGCTTATTTTGATGGTTCGTGAAACGCCCTTTCACCTTATACATATCCGCAATATGGAAACTGTTACTTTATCGGGTGGAATAATTTGTCCAGCTATACCCTCGTTTTATAGCAGACCAGTTTCTTTAGAAGCCGCTGCAAAAACTGTAACCGATAGGATGTTGGATTTGGCAGGAATTCAGCTAAATGATACATATCGCTGGGGCGAATCTGAATAATCCATTTACTTTTCAATTCTACAAATAAAAAAGTCCGCCATGTGGCGGACTCCGTGATTCGGATTGGATTCGAACCAATGACCTACTGCTTAGAAGGCAGTTGCTCTATCCAGCTGAGCTACCGAACCGTTTTAGGGCTGCAAAAATAAAGAAAAAAGGATGTAATAGACAAATGCAGTTTTAATATTCTTGAAGTATTCCTATGGGGTTAACTTTTCCTAGCTCTTTCCTCTCTTCTTAACTCCTCACTGGTTTTTCTACTTCCATCGTGACTCCACCCCGGAGGGCCGAATAAATACATCCACCTATCCTTTAATTTTATTCTAGGCTGCAATACATCCTTCCATATTTGAGTCCACTCATGAAAAACAATAGTTACAGCATTGGGCTTCTCTAAGTTTTTAGTTAATCCATAACGAATTGGTTCATATTCTTCAGCTTTCTTTTCTTCCTGAAAAGTACCAAACATCTTATCCCAAATTATTAAAAACATACCCATATTTTTATCGAGATACATAGCATTAGATGCATGGTGCACCCTATGATGTGAGGGTGTAACTAGGATATATTCGAGCCAACCTAATTTTCCAACAAGCTCAGTATGAACAAATATGCCCCAGATCTGAGTAACAGAATAAGCTACCAAAATATCCAATGGCTGGAAACCAAGTAAAGGCAATGGCAAAAAATACAAGAAACGATACAAGGGCTGGAATACTGAAGATCTAAATCCAACAGTAAAGTTCATTTTCTCCGAAGAATGATGTGTAACATGGGTAGCCCAGAAAAAGCGAATCTCATGATCAAAACGATGTAGCCAATAATATAAAAAGTCTTCTATGAGAATTAAGCAAACCCAATACCAAATTGGATTAGACCACTCTATAACTGCATACTTATAACAAAAGAGAAATACTCCCAAATAGACCACTCTAAACAAAACATCTACCCCAGCATTCAGCAACATTAAATAAACATTTGTGATCGTATCTTTCCACGTATAAAGATGTCGCTGATGTATGTGCGATAAAATAAGCTCACCTCCTATTAAAAACAAATAAATGGGTGTAGAAATAATAATCACCCACTGCTCTGCCAACTGCGTCATCATACTGCAAAGAAACTAAGAACCTATCATATTTATCTATTTGTGTGATATCGAACCCTTGTACGTACATTCGCGATTCTACAAAAAACATATGGATGTGCAAATAGAAGCAAGTTGGAAAAAGTACTTGGCTCCTGTATTTAGTGAGCCATTCTTTCAACAACTTGTGCTACATATCAAAACTGAAAAACAAGCAGGAAAAATAATCTATCCTTCTGGTAAAGACATTTTCGCTGCATTTGAACATACTCCCTTTGATCAAGTGAAAGTGGTTATACTTGGACAAGACCCTTATCACGGGCCAGGTCAGGCGCATGGATTAAGTTTTTCTGTGCCAAGCGGAGTTAAGCCCCCTCCTTCTTTAGTCAATATTTTCAAAGAACTGCATAAAGATGTGGGCATGCCCATTCCAACTACTGGAAATTTAATTCCTTGGGCTAAACAAGGGGTTCTGTTATTAAATGCTTCTCTCACAGTAAGAGCAAACGAGCCCGGCAGTCATGCTGCTATTGGCTGGCTTACTTTTACAGATTATGTGATTGATCTATTGGTAAAAGAAAAACAAGGAGTTGTTTTTATGTTGTGGGGAAGATTTGCAAGAGAAAAAGCAGCTAAAATTCCATCTTATAGACACTTGGTACTAGAAGCTGCGCACCCATCACCTTTCAGTGCCGATAAAGGATTTTTTGGATGCAAGCACTTTAGCAAAACCAATCAGTGGTTGGTACAACAGGGACAAGATCCCATCAACTGGAGTTTAACATAACTTAGCAAGAGCAATTGAACAATATGAGATTGATAAAAAATATTTTTGCACGCGTATGGGCCGTTTGGGGTCTTATTACTTTCGCAGCTACTTTCCTATTGTTTTTTCTGCCCTCCATGGCAACTTACCTCATTCCCAATCCAAGAGGTCAGGCTATTTTTTTAAGAATTGCAGCTATTTGGATGCGTGTATGGTTAACATTAATTGGTTGCACACTCAAAGTAAGAGGTAAAGAGAACTTCAAAAAAGGTATTGCTTACATTGTTACTTGTAACCATAATTCTTTTATGGATGTACCATTGAGTTGTCCGTTTATTCCTGGTGCAAACAGAACCATTGCAAAAAAATCATTTACTAAAGTGCCCATTTTTGGATGGTACTATGCAAAAGGATCGGTATTGGTAGACAGAAAAAGCGAACAAAGCCGCAGAAAAAGCTTTGAATTGATGTTGCAAACACTGAGAGAAGGTATGCACATGAGCATCTATCCTGAAGGCACGCGCAATAGAACTAATGAACCACTCAAAAAGTTTTATGATGGAGCTTTCAAACTTTCAGTTGCAAGTGGTGCTCCTATTATCCCTTCCGTAATATTTAATACAAAGAAAATTCTACCTCCTAATAAACCTATGTACTTAGTACCTGGACCAATGGAAATTCATTTTTTGGAACCTATTGAACCTGCTAATCTTTCTTCAGATGAACTTAAGGACAAAGTGTTTGAGGTAATGAAAAACTATTATGTAGCAGGCACATCAAAATAAATAGCAAATTAATCCACTTGCACTATTAAGAATTTTAGATAATTCGTATTATCCAGTCCCCATAAAATTGGATGATCAGATGCTTGTGCCTGAAAAGTAACCTGACGAATATTTCGTCTTGCATCTTTTGCAGCCATCTGAATAGTCTTTAAAAACAAATCAGGTTGTACCAAATTGGTGCAGGAGCTTGTAACTAAAAATCCACCTGGACGAACCAATTTCATTCCTCTAAGATTAATTTCTTTATAGCCAGTAATGGCTTTCTGAATTGTTTCACGACTTTTCGTAAATGCAGGCGGATCTAGCATAACCACATCATATTGACGACCGTCTTTTACCCACTGCTTTAACACATCAAACGCATTCATAGCTTCAAATCGTACGATATGATCTAGCTTATTGAGTGCTGCATTCCTATTGGCTTGCGCAACCGCTTGCTCAGAAATATCGATGCCTAAAACCGATTTCGCACCATAATGAGCTGCATGAATTTCAAAGGTTCCTGTATAAGTGAACGCACCTAGTACCTCAGCACCCTTTACTATATGCTGAATAGCCCTTCTATTATCTTGCTGATCTAAAAAGTAACCTGTTTTTTGACCATTCTCTACATCAACATAAAATTGAAGTCCATTTTCGCGAATCAATATTTCAGTTGAAAAGGGCTCCGTTAAGAATCCTTTAATCTGCGGTAATCCTTCTAACCCTCTAACGGGCACATCATTGCGTTCATAAATTCCTTTAGGTTGAAAAATACTTTGAAGCGCTTGTACAATAGCCGACTTCCACTTGTCCATACCTAATGCCAATGTTTGAATGACAAAATAGTCATTGAATTTATCAATGATGAGTGCAGGAAGTTCATCGGCTTCGCCAAAAACTAATCGACAGTTTTCTATATAACCTGTATGTTTCCGATATTCCCAAGCCTTTAAAATCTTTTTATGAAAAAACTGTTCGTCAATGATTTCCTTTTTCCTGCTTAATAAACGTACCCAAATCTGCGATTGAGGATTGAAATAACCCATCCCACAAAAGCTCTGATCTGCATAGTATACCTCCACAATATCACCAGGTTCTGCTTGACCTTCTACCCTTTCTACCTCATTATTAAATATCCAAGGGTGCCCATTAAATATTCGAGCAGCAATTTTTTTCTTTAAATACACTTGTGTCATGTAACAAAGATAGGCGGATGGAGTATTGTCAATTCATGAGTTTTACAAGGAGAGTTTGTCACAAAAAGGATTTTTCATTATTTTGAAAAAAAACTAAGAAATGAAAAAGCTATTAGGGGTTATACTAGTCATGTCTATAGTTATTGGTTGCGGCAAAAAGGTATATCCCGATGTGAATTGGGGTAATAACAAAAAATGGGTCATCACCGAAATGAATGGCGTACCAATTCAACAAAGCGGAACTGATAAGGATGCACATTTTGTTTTTGACCCCGAAACCAAAAGATTTGGCGGAAGTTCAGGTTGCAATAGAATGAGCGGCTTTTATACAATTGAAAAGAAAAATAACATTAAGTTCGGAGAAATTGCATCTACAAAAATGGCATGTCCAGATTTAGCATTTGAACAAGCGGTATTGAAAGCTATTCCTACTATTACACAATTTACAGTAGAGAATAATCAATTGCTTTTTTGGAATAACAATACTATAGTTTTTCGGCTTCGTTAATTACTGAGCAAGGGCTATTCTAAATTGTATACCTGCTCTTGTATTTGTAATTGGTGCAGCCGTACTAATGTAAGGAATAACCCTTCTTTGATCAAAGAAGAACTTAATATTGATTCTGTTATTTAACACATAGTCAACAGCAGGCTGAATAGAAATTTCTTTTTGTCCACCTGTACCATAAGCATTTTGCTGATCTAGCCTGCTGTTGCTAATTGCATTGTCACGAATAGATACATTTAATTGAACATTCAAATCGTTTTCTAGTGTTTTTCCTTGTTTTCCAGGCAAACGGAATGGCAGCTTAAAGCCTCTCTTCCTCCAGCCAAATCCAAAATTCCAAGCAGTGGTATGAGACTCTGCCAACTGAAAGTCAACCAAACTCATGCTCAACTGTCGACTTCTTCTGTATTCGAATTTAAAATTAAGTTGCTGTTGAGTAGTAACATCAAATCCAATTAAAGGATCAAAACTTTCTTCTAAAGTTAAGTTAGGCAATAAAAAGAACGGAATGTAATTACCACTAATCGTATCTATAAACCCAGGTGCATTGAATCCAAATGGATCTTGGAATAATAATGCCGAATTAAAGCTATTCATACTCAATCGACTATTGTAACCATGCTGAATTGAAATAACATTGAATTTTTCTGCAATCGCAGGAATTCTTGTTAATCCAGTATAAGTCAATCTCCAATTGGGCTTGGGTAATATACCAGCAAAAGGATTGCTTCTAATATTCGGATTACTTTGACGCATTAATGCAACTTCGTTTGGATCTTTCCCTGAATAAGCAGCTAAAAAGGAAGGAATCAAGACATCTTGGGCATAGCGACCATAACCTCTTGCAAATCCATCTGGTGTAAATTTTTGTGCATCAGGTAGCGCTTGCCAGTATGGATTACTTTCTGCAACTCTTCTTGAAATAATAATCCTATTATTTTCAAACTCTTTGAAGGTGGCGGAAACTTCATTAGGATTGAACTTTCTAAATAATGTACTTACAGCCATATAAGAAACGCTGAATCCACCTTGAGCTAGAGGATTTAGATGACGGAAACGGCCTCCACCAAGAGTATCTTTAAATAGTTGTGAATAATCTTTGTTAAAACTTTTATCTAGTGTTACAAAAATGCTTAACTCTTTTACTGGCTCAATTTGGGCTGCAATATTTAATCTTTGTTCAAAATTTTGTCTGAACAAGAAATTAAATAAAGTGTCTCTTGACATTAAACCACGCTTTGCAAAATTATTTAAACCAGATGTGTCTAATTGTTTTCCAAATATGTAGCCTAATCCAGGTGCACTGCTCCTGAAATTGTTTCCTAATACCCTGCTACTATCCATAAACCCTGGTAAAGTACTGCGATAATTTTCAGTGTAATTAACACTCACTCTCTTAACCATTGTTACAATAGAACCAACCGCCCTTTCAAAAGTACCCAGCTGCAAAGGTGCATTTTGTAATTGCATTCGTTTAGCTAAACGAACATCTCGTTTAAGTTGACGCCATTTTCTTAATGCCAATTTTCTTTCCTTTCCAGATTTTCCTTTTACTACTTCTTCCCTACTTGGAATTTCAGTTCCTAGCGGATTAGAATTTTGCGGTGCATCTTGCACATCATTCTTTCCTGGTAAATTGGTTCTACTAGATTTACTGCCACGAGGAGCTTGTGGCGATACATTCTCCAAGGCTCGTAACCACCTCGATTTATTATACAATCGTGCGAAATCAAATTCTGCATTTAAGGTATTATCCTGTGTATTTTCAATGATGTTTCCTAAACTTCTTGCAATTAAGCTAGCTGCCTGCCAATTATAATTAGTTGCATAAGCATAACGAGCAGTTATCCAATCGGTCAGGGGTAATTTATTAAGAGGAAGTGTATAGGTAAAAACTGCTCTTTGTTGATATTGGGTATTTCTTCCACCTCTAAAGAAATTACCCCACATAGAATCTTTTTTGAATCTATCATCTATTCTCCCGTTAGGCTCATCAACCCTAGCAAAGTTGGTAGCAGTAAAGTCAAAATTCACACTGCGTGTTACATCCCACCTAAAATTATAAAACCGATCAAAGGTGAAGAATTTATCATAAGTGGTATCTACACGTTCTACTTTATTATCAAATGAATTAACTATACGAGGTACAAATTCCCCAAACTGCCTATTGATATCGGCCCTAAATGATATGAGTGACGGTTGTAAATTAAAATTAAAGTCGCGTATCCAATTCAGCCAAACAGATCTATTTCTAATAAGTTTTTTAAATGGCTCTTTGAATCTATTTTCTCCATTATATGTATAACCAATACCTCCTCTATGACGAGCGAGCTTATTTTGTAATATTAATGGGCTAACTTGACTAAATTCAGTGAAAGAATAGCTAAAATCAAAATTACTCAAACTCCACAGCTTAGGTTTTGCAGCACCAGGTGCAATGCGCACATTTGTAAGGTTCAAAGTTTTTATTGTAGTTTGATCAATAGCTGCATTACGAATTGAATCGCGCTTATTAGCAGGAGCAAGACCAATTTTTTCTTTAAACCTTACATCACGATCATATGGATCAAATTCTGGTGTACGAATGGTTCTATTGATACTAGCAAATACAGGAATACTTAATCTGCTTTTCTGAGGAAGAAGTTTCCCTGCATCAATGTTTGTAGCAATATCAAATTGAAATAAATTATCTCGAGCTCTTTCATTTACTCTTTGTTCAATTGTACCAAATCCTTGTGTATACATGTTTGCAGAAACTGAAACTGTACCTAAATCAGCCAGCATCATATCAATCCTTCCTAGAGCAGCATATCCAGCTCTCTCATCTAATTGAGAAAGCCTCAATTCATTAATCCAAACCTCTGCATCTACGGCTTGTCCATCTGCTTGCAATGCATTTTCCACTCCTACTAAAAAGCCCCTAACTTCTCCCATATTAGGATTACCCATGATACTATAGACACGTCCATTCGCACGCTGCTCCCTGTATATTTGCCCTATCTGTGTACCAGCATTATTCCTTCTTAGTTTTAGATCTACCAACTCTCTTAATGCAAAGTCTAAATTATTTTGAGCAGGCCATACAACAGTATCTTGTGCCCTACTATAACTACCAGGCGGAGTTATTTTGAGCGGAATTTTTATTTCATAAAAGTTATTTAAAAAGTCTTGCCCTAATCTAACAACAAGAAATAAATCACCATCGCGAACAGGCCTACTTCCTACCACACTTTCAGCGTGTGCAAACATAGAAATCCTTCCATATTGGCGAATATCCATATTCAATGTTTTGAATACAGCTCTTGCATCACCGTTTTGCAAGTTTCTTAGTTGCATACTCAGAGCTTGTTCGTTTTGAAGAAGATTTATTCCATTATTACTCAATTGCTGAACACGTTCAATACCTGGAGGAATCACATAATTTACAGGTTGTCGTGCTCCATTCTCTTCTAAATTAACTGCTAGGGTATTAAATTTTGTTCCTGTTGCAGTTGGATTAATAGGTCTATATTGACCCGTAGTATCTAAATCATAAATAAACTGGCGCCACTGATTACGAACCAAATCAAAACGAGCAAAACGAAGTACAACACTATCCTCAAAATCGGTCATATACATTCTTACAAATCGTATTGATTTGAAATCTGGAATATTCCCAACTTTCCTACTGAATGCTCTTACTGGCACCCTAAATAAATACCAATTTTCTTGTCTTTGTACACCATCTGCTGAATTAACATTCACTCTTTTTACATCGGTTATGTATTGTGAATTGGTCACATTCATTCCCGGATTCAAATCAATTTCATACTCATAATACTCTTCCGTTTCATTCAAGGTATTATCTCTATTTAGATCTTCATTATCGGGGAATAAGGTTGCAGCCGGGGTAAACTGTCCAGAACCTGCAGCCACAGGAGAATTACCCTGAGGGTTATTAAAGTTTTTATATCGTCCTAAAATTCCAACACCTGCAGCAGTATATCTATCATCTCTGAACCATATATAATCATCGTTTGATGGATCAACCAATGCTTGTTGATAAACAATTGAGTTGGTACCAAAATTTTGAGCTAGTCTATTTAAGTAGAACTGTCGTTTTCTTCTTTCATCTTCATTACCCATTCCATCAAAACCTACATCTTGAAATGGTCGATCATTGGGATCGTTACTAAATGCTTGTGTAATTTGAATTGGATTGACCGGAGTTCTTCCCCAAGTTGTTGTACTATCAACAGCAGCAGGAATAGTGGGTGTGTTTAGTCCGTTTTCATAAAACCTTCTCCCATCCTTCAAAATATCTTCACTTACATTACCCAAATTCAATAATAGCTTTCCACCTCTACTATTTGGCTTTAAAATGAATGGATCCTGAATCCAAAACTCTACAAACTCAATATTAGCTGTTTCAAAATCGGTTTGATCTATCGCTCGCATAATACCTCCCCAGCGGCTTCGAGGTTGCGTAAGTCTTCCTTGAGCATTAATCTGGCCAGGTCTATTTTCAAAATTATAAGGACCTCTTTCAGTTGGATAATACGCCAAATCGAACGTGAATGTTTGAATATCAGTTATGTTAGTAGTTCTTTGCGGAAATAATTCATTGGTGAATACTTGACGCACACGAGGATCACTTAACTCTGCAAGATTTCTTCTAAGTGGATTATTAGCACTGTTTTTGTCTTGCAAATTGGGTTCGATGTTATACCATGCAAGCTTTGCTCTATTGAAATTATAATTGACAGAATCTGTGAGTGTAGCTTCAGGAAACCTAGTTGTGCCTTGAGGAGTAGATGCAAGAGCCCAAGCAACAAAAGGAAATCTTAAATCAATATTGTTTCTAGTTCCTTCAAAATCATCTATATAAATTAATCCATTTTCACCTCGTCCAATTTGAGGCGGATGTCCAGGCTTTAACATGGCACCTTCACCATAAGCATTAATTGAAGACATGCCTTTAGGTTGATAAAATGGCAACTTTGAAAGCACTCTATTCAATCCGGGTAAATCAGATCTATAGCTGAAATCTACGCCATACATAGTATTGCGAATAGGATCATCACCAAAGTTCATTTTATTAAAGAACGGTCGTTCACCTAAGCGAACAACTGACGCCCCAACTGAAAGTTTTCTGTTTGCTAAATAATCTAATCTTAAACCTGCGAAACCTCGTTGCTGCATTGCAAATCCTATGTTGTTTTCAAATGAAACCTGCACAGGAATACCAGAGCTTAAAATTCCTTGATTAATTATTCTTACGGTACCTAAATTATAATCAACAATAAAATCTTCTCCTTCTCTCAAGATAGAACCTCCTGCTGAAACAGTAACCGAGCCGGGAGGAACGTTAAAAGTATTGAGTGAAATTTCAGAACCCCCAGCAGTTTTTGCTTGTCCTTGCATCAAGAACCTGTTTACGTTGGCATAAGTTTGTGCTATAGCCTTTATTGAATCATACAGTTGGTAATACACATACTTCTGCTTTAATGCAGAACTACTAGTATTAAATGCTAGTCTATCTAAATCTCTACCAAAGGGTTCTAATACAGGAAAAATAACTTTCCCTTGTTGGGGAAGTACAGTAAACCCTTCTATAAAATCAAACATCCCATCGGGCTGTGGATCATTTCTGTTGTTTAACCTGTCTAGTTGTAAAATGCGCAAAAGTGGCTGTCCTTCAACTGCAGCATCAGATTCAGGAAGAAACCTTTTTAATCCTCCACTAGGCTCCTCAAATAAAACATTAAATTGAAAGTTTTCTCTTTGAATACCTCCAAACAAATCCAATGAATACACATTCTTCATCATTAACTGCCAGATAGGCAAATTAGGACGCTGAGAAGTAGCTTTTAATAACTTTAAGAACAACACTTGCTGAACGCCTCTTGCTGAATCTAATGCAACATCTTGTGAGAATTCACCAACTTGAAAAACGCGACCATTAAAAGTATACTGATAAGCTACTCCAATAACCTCATCAGGCGCAACATTTATATTCAATGAAACAAAACCTACTTGTGGATTAAAAAAATATTCACTTGGATTCAGTTTTCTCGCAAAGGTTTTTTCAAAATCATCAACTGGCCTTAATCCTCTTGCTAGCAAACGTCCATTCACTAAAAAAGGATTCCTTGCATTAACATCTGAAGCTAATCCAGCATACAAATCATTTGCTCCATTAAAAGGAAGTGGTTGGTTTGTCAAAGAATTAATAGCGGGATTGTGTGGTTGCGTTTCACCCAAATCCATTAATCCTACAACATCTCTTACATCAGTAGTTGCGCCAGTTCTATTAGTTACCCAAACTTCAATTCTTTGCAGTTGAACCTGTGAATTTACAACCGGCAACTGTTGCATAGTTCTGTTATAGGTATTTCTAAAATATTGTGCTAATAAAAAATGTCTGTTCTCTTCATAATCATCTAATCGCTTTTGGAAAGTATTGTTTGCTGCACCACCTTGTAAAGTCAATGATTGTCTTTGCGAACGTTGATTGGCTAAAGCACCCGTTATGAATAGTTTCCCAAATTGAAGCTGAGTTTTAATACCAAACAAATTTTGAGCCCCCGGAATTAAACTACCCCTACTTTGAAATGCAATATTACCCGCCTCAATACTTTTAATCATTTCATCATCCATACCCTTATAATCAAGTCTTAATTGATTATCGAAATTGAGGTTACTGAGTGTATTGTAACTAATTGGAAACTTGAGCTTTTCACCAATTTGTGCATTTACATTTAAATTGGCATTCATATCAAAGTCAAACCCTCCATTTCTTCTGGCCCTTTCAGCTAGTGTTGGATTTTTGATGTTTTGTCCCTGATATCCTGCTAAGATGTTTAATTCACCTTGTGGCCGAATATCCACTTTTAATCCCCCTGGTGTTAATCCAAATATCCGATCAAACAACCTATCATAAACCCGCATTTGTGGACGAGCAACTTTTTGATTCAATAGTCTAAGCGCCTCACTTCTATCTTGAAAATATTTTCTTTCTTGCCTCCTCGATTCCAGCTCCATCATTTCTTTCATACTCAAACGCATAGGCGACCTATAATTGCTAGATCCCACTTGCTCTCGAATGATATAAGATTTTGACTTAGGATCGTATTCAACCTGCCTCTTCAAAAAGTTGGTATCTCTTAAATCGAAGGGATTTTTTGGCGCAAATAAACCGTCGCCTCTCCTGTCTTTGATTGTATAACGCAAAGAGTCTTTCTTCTGTGCAAATACTTGCACAAACGAACAGATAAGGATGATCCAAATAAATACTTTGCGTTGCCTGAACAATAGCGATAGCCTTGGTTAAAGTAGAACTGCTGCTATAGGCTTATAAATTTTTGAGGGCTAGTTTAATAATCTCTTCAGTTTCTAAGGGTGAAGATAAGGATTGTATGGTTTTTTTAACAGTTTGTTCAGCTAATGGGCGTCCAATCCCCAACGCAATAAGCGCATGAATGGCATCCTCCTGTGGACTAGAAACTGTTGGAGTAATAGCCACTTGCTCATGGTGATGTTTGACCAGTTTATCTTTCAACTCCAGTACCAATCGCTCCGCTGTCTTTTTCCCGATTCCTTTTATGCCTTCTAATTGTTTCGTTTGCTGCTGAACAATTGCGCGAATAATTTCCTCTGGACGCATTCCACTTAAAATCATCCTCGCAGTATTTGCTCCAACCCCAGAAATGCTTATTAGTTGTAAAAAGAGTTCTTTTTCTCCAACAGTTGAGAAGCCATAAAGCAACTGGGCATTTTCTGTTATATGCAAGTAGGTAAAGAGCTGTCCAGAGCCTTTACCTTGAATTTCAGCATAAGTATGACCGCTAATATGTAACTCATATCCAACCCCATTTACATCAACCACAACCCGCTGCGGTGTTACCATTGCAAAATTACCTCGAACAAAAGCTATCATATCTCAAAAATAAGTGAAAATCAAGCATTTGAATAGATTACCTCTGTCAATTTCATGTTGATCTATAATAAAATCAGATATTTGCAGCCAATTTTATATCATGACCCAAATTTCAGCAGCCATAACAGCAGTTGGTGGTTTCGTTCCAGAGTATAGATTAACTAATGCCATTCTTGAAACAATGGTGGATACAAACGATGAGTGGATAAGAACCAGAACAGGTGTTGAAGAGAGAAGAATTTTGAAAGAGCCTGGAAAAGGTAGTAGTGATATGGCTGTACCTGCTATTCAAGAAATATTGAAGAAGAAGAATATGGCAGCAACCGAAATTGATTGTATTATTTGTGCTACGGTTACGCCAGATATGGTATTCCCTGCTACCGCAAATGTTATTGGCGATAAACTTGGAGCAACAAATGCTTTCGGATTTGATGTAGGAGCTGCATGTAGTGGCTTTCTATATGCATTAACTACTGGTGCTGCCTTCATTGAAAGTGGTCGTTATAAAAACGTTGTTGTTGTTGGAGTTGATAAGATGAGTTCAATTATTGATTATACCGATAGAGCAACCTGTATCATTTTTGGAGATGGCGCTGGCGCTGTTCTACTCCAAACAAATGAAGAGGGTCTGGGGATTCGTGATAGTATTTTAAAAAGCGATGGACAAGGTCGTCATTACCTCCATATGAAAGCTGGTGGAAGCGTTCGTCCAGCAACAGTAGAAACTGTAATGGCAAAAGAACATTTTGTGTACCAAGAAGGACAAGCGGTATTCAAATTTGCTGTTAAAGGGATGGCTGATGTTAGTGCTGAACTTTTGGAAAGAAATGGATTAACAGCTGATGACATAGCATGGCTAGTTCCACACCAAGCAAATCTCCGTATTATAGATGCCACAGCTAATAGAATGGGATTGCCTAAAGAAAAAGTGATGATTAATATTCAAAAGTATGGTAACACCACAGCAGCAACTTTACCACTTTGTATATGGGATTGGCAAGACCAATTAAAAAAAGGTGATAATATTGTTCTAGCTGCTTTTGGCGGAGGTTTTACCTGGGGAGCTACATGGATTAAGTGGGCTATATAGAGAAAAAAAATTAAAGGTGGAGGTTATTAGCCGTCCACCCTTTTCATTGAACAAACACAAACAATTGCTATTTGAAAGTTGAACAATAGTTACTTTAACCACTCAACTTTTTTATGCATTACTTTACCAGCGTTCGGGCCAATCATAATATCGAAGTAGCCAGGTTCCCAATCAAATACCAAAGCATCGTTATAAAATTTTAGATCTTCCGTTGTTATAACAAAGCTAACTTCACGGCTTTCACCTGGATTCAATTCAATTTGTTGAAACCCTTTCAATTCTTTTACAGGCCTTACAACTGATGCAGATATGTCACGCAAGTATAATTGCACAGTTTCCTTCCCTTTATATTGCCCAGTATTAGTAATACGTACTCGCACAGTTAGTTTTTGATTACCTCTGATAATTGTATCAGATACTTCCATATTGCTGTAATCAAATGTTGTATAACTTAATCCATATCCAAAATGATAGTAAGGGCTATTTGGCAAATCGATGTAAGCCGAAACATAAAGACTTTGAGAATCAGTTTGTGCTGGACGGCCAGTATTGAGGTGATTATAATAAATAGGTATTTGACCTTCTGTTCTTGGAAATGTCATAGGTAATCTTCCAGAAGGGTTATATGTACCATATAAAACGTCTGCAATTGCATTACCTGCCTGAGTCCCTAACCACCATGTGTAAACTACTGCAGCAGAAGCATCAACAGCTTTATCAAATACCAATGGTCTTCCTGCATGTACTAATAATACTATGGGCTTTCCTGTTTTTGCAATAGCGTCAATTAGTTCTTGTTGTACACCAGGCAATCGCAGGCTACTTCTGCTTTTTGCTTCGCCGCTCATATCCCTGGCTTCTCCCACCGTCATTACAACAATATCAGATGCACGAGCAACTTCCAAAGCCGCTTCAAACCCTGATTTGTCAACTCCAGCAATATCACAACCCTTAGCATACAAAAAGCTATTGGTAACACCAGGATAATTTGTTAAACCTTTCCATGTTGAAATAATTCGACTGGTATCATCTGGCCATTCAATACTCCAGAAGCCTAAGTGATCTTTTAAAGCATGCACAAAGGGGCCAACCAATCCTATTTTCTTTCCTTGCTTAGCAAGAGGTAACACTTGATTTTTATTCTTTAATAGTACTATACTTTTTCTTGCAACATCCCGAGCAGCCTCTAAATGAGGAGCATAATTCCAATACTTTTCTTGTCTTTTTTCATCTGAAAACCTGAAAGGATCTTCAAACAAGCCAAGTTCAAATTTTTTACGCAAAATTCTTTTTACAGCATCATCAACAACAGAAATCGGCACCTCTCCACTTCGTACCAATTCGGCAAGATGGTTTTTATAGGCCCTACTCTCCATATCCATGTCGCTGCCAGCAAGAATTGCAGACTTTGCAGCAGACCTTAAATTTTCAGAATAGCCATGAGGCACCATTTCACCAATACTTCCCCAATCACTTACAACAAAGCCTGAATAATTCCATTTCCCTTTTAATATATCTCTTTGCAAAAACTTACTTCCGGTTGCTGGTATACCATTTAAATCATTAAATGAATTCATAAATGTAGCAGCACCTGCGTCTAATGCAGCTTTAAAGGGTGGCAGATAAGTTTCCCAAAGAGAACGGATGCTCATATCTACGCTGTTGTAATCACGACCAGCAACAGCGGCCCCATAAGCGGCAAAATGCTTAGCACATGCCATAACAGCATCCAATGAACCCAACCCATTACCTTGAAAACCTTTTACCCTTGCCTTGGCGATCAATGATCCTAAGTAAGTATCTTCACCAGCACCTTCCATCACCCTACCCCATCTTGGATCTCTTGATATATCGACCATTGGAGCAAATGTCCAATGTATACCTGCTGCTGATGATTCTATAGCAGCAATCCTTGCACTTTGTTCAATGGCACTTAAATCCCAACTAGCAGCTTCGGCTAACGGTAATGGAAATGTTGATCTAAATCCATGTATAACGTCGTGGCCAAATAATAGAGGAATTTTTAATCTTGATTGCATGGCCAATTCTTGCAACTTTCTTGTATGTTCAACTCCGGTTACATTTAACATGGAGCCAATCATTCCAGACTTAATTTGACCTACTTTATCATTATCCTGTGTTATTGGACCTGTGAAAATCCAATCACTTGTGTACTGATTTAGTTGACCAACTTTTTCTTCAAGAGTCATTAAACGAAGAACAGAATCTACTTTTCTATCAATAGGATCCTTGACCTTCGTACGATTTTTTTGAGCTAATATATCCGATGGCAGTATAAACACAAATAGCACTAGATATAACAAGCTAGCTATCCAATCTTTAGCCATTCCATTTGAAACTTTCATAGCAAACAGATTATACTGCCACTGCATCAGGCAACAGCAATTATATAAGAAAATTAAGTTTACTTCAAAAACCTATTGAGGTATCATGCGATAAACCCGAACATAATCAACCAACATAGAAGTTGGAAATGCATTTACATCTACTCCTTGTTGTCCACCCCAATTACCACCTATCGCAATATTGAAAATAAAATGAAATCTCCTATCAAAAGGCCATGCTGCAAAACCAGTGTTAGCATTGGTAAATTCAAAATACCTAACACCATTTATAAACCCGCGAATTGAAAAAGGAGTCCACTCACAACTATATACATTAAAATCATCTGTTGCCCCAGGAAGTAACATTGAATTACTTCTTTGGGTATTTATCATATGATTAAATGCATTAGTATGTATGCTAAAATGAATACGCTCGGGGTCATGTCCAACATGTTCCATGATATCAATTTCACCAGACGCAGGCCATTGTCCATAATGATTATCAGTAGGCAACATCCAAAGAGCAGGCCATGTACCCCTGCCCTTTGGAACTTTTGCTCTAATTTCAAATTTGCCATAAAGCCAATCTCCTTTACCTCGAGAAACCAGTCGTGCTGAAGTATATTGATTAGATCCCACGTTCTCTCTACGGGCAGTAATTACAAGGTTGCCACCAGTAACTGAAGTATTAGATCCATTTGTATAAAATTGAAGCTCATTGTTACCCCATCCACCACCACCAACGTCGTACGACCACCTTGATGCATCTGGTTGATTTCCTGTATTGAATTCATCGGCCCAAACTGGCGTAGTTTCAAACTGCCAATTTTTATCTACAATAGGTGTTGGTGGTGTTACAACAGGCACTTCTTTTTTCTCAGTGCACCCAATTGCAATAATAATACCAACAGAAAAAACTATTTGAATGAAGTAACGCATATACACTTTTTAAAGAGCTACAAATTTAAACTGGAATACCACACCACTTCCATTGCCGGCACGCAATACCATTCTAGTAGGTGTTATTTCAATAATTCTGTACACATTTTCTGCAGGAACGTCTGTTACCCCAATGAATCTATTGGGAGGAGTGCCTGGTAATTGAATGGTTGCTAAACCAGCAACACCGCCAGTAGTTGCTCCAAATGTATACGAAGAACCACTAAATGAACGATCTGCACCACAGTTGAAGTTTGGAGCAATATTACCACCATTTAAGGTTGCACCATTAGCATTATAATTTAAAACATTGGCTGATGTGAAAGTATATACATCATCTTCTTGACAATCTGCTAAGGCACCTCCTCCAAAGAATTCACTTGGATTACCTTCTGTTCCAACAATAATTGGATTAGCACCAGGTGTTGCATCTAACTTCCAGCTTTTGCTGCTTCCACCTGTTAACAAATTGCGGATATCATTTAAAGTAAGTGCAACATTCTTTCTCAATTTAATTTCAATAAGAACTCCACCTGTTCCTTCAAGAACACCTCTTAATGTCATTCTATTTTCATCATACGACATCACAGTGTACAGGTTATTTTCAATAGGATCTGTAGTACCTAAGAAAGGACGAACTCCTGTTGGTGCTCTTAATAATATTTGAGGTCTTTGTCCAGTTCTTGCAATTACTTGGAATGAAGTTGCATTTGGTACTGGAGATACGCAGTTATACCCTGCTTGAACAGAAAACGTTTGACCATTTGCATCATATGCAAAACTACCGTCTCTATTAAAGCGGAAGATATCATCTGCTTGACACCCGGCTGCTGAACCAGCAAAAAATACCTGTGTTGCATCTGGAGATAAAACACGAATAGCATCCCCATCTGTACTCCATGTCCAATCAGCAAACGTACAGGTGGTTAACTTACTAAAGAAGTCATTGCTACAAGCATCTGTTACTGTCACTGTTCTAGTTACAGTGCTGTTTCCATTTGTACCAACTGTTAATAAACTTACATTATAAGTTCCACCTGTTCTGTAAGTGTGAATTGGACTAGCCTCTGTATTTAAATTACTATTATCACCAAAGTTCCATTGATACAAAAAAGCGTCTGTGCTGTTGTTAGTAAATCTAACTCTAACAGGATAAGGCAATGTATCACTTGGAGGTATTTGTGCAAAAGTAAAATTAGCTTCAGAAGCGCTGCCTGACATTTCTAGCAAATTTTTCTTACAAGAAGAGAAGAATAATAGGCCAGCAGCCAGAAATAATTTTGATATAGAAATTGATTTCATTGTCAATCGTTTTATTGATTAATAACCTTCGTTTTGAGTAAGGTTCGGATTTTTATCACGCTCACCTTGAGGAATTGGCATGTATCTGTGTTTTTGAGCCACATTTGTTTTTCCATGAGCTCTCATAACAGTTACAAAATAATTAGGATCTGGATGACGTAATAAATCATACCAACGTTGCATTTCAAAAGCAAACTCTATTCTTCTTTCCTTGTAAATTGCGGCAAGGTATTGAGCATCATTCAAACCATTTGGTAATGGAGCTAAACCTGCACGTGCACGCACTTGATCTGCGAAAGGCTTACCCAAAGCCGGTCCAGCAGCTTCTGCATAAATAAGAAGCATTTCTGAATATCGCATAATAGGAACATTCAATGCACAAGTCCAACCACCGTTATCACCTGCTACATTGGTAATTGGTACAAAATATTTTCTCACATTAAATCCATTTGGAGAACCTACCAATTGAGCTGGTTGTGTATACGACCCAAATTGATCGCCAGGCATCCACATACTTGGAGCTCTTCTACGATCTATTATTGTATTTAAACCTGGGCCACTTCTCTCATAATTGTTTACAAAATCAAGTGTTGGAACATTCCAGCCGTAACCAGATGATTGTACAATATCTTGTGCACGTGGTGCAAAGAATGTATTTAGTTTGTGTCCTGCTCCAAAATCACTCCATTGACCACCACCACTTCTATATTGAACTTCAAACATAGACTCTCGTCCATTTTCATTTTCTAATTTGAAGTTATCTGCATAATCAGGCCATAAATCGTACCCGTATAAAGCTCTGTTATCAATAACTTCCTTTGCCTTGGCTGCAGCTCTTGTTTTATCATTTAGAGTTAAATAAACTTTTGCTAATAATCCTTTTGCTGTACCAGCTGTAGCTCTTCCTAGATCTTCGCCAGTGTTTCTGTTAGGCAGCAAAGTTTCTGCTTGTTGAAGGTCTGCTATAATTTGAGCGTACACTTGCTCTTTAGGTGTTCTTGAAAGTTTTAATGCTTCGTCAACACCAATAATCTGCGTATATAATGGTACATCGCCAAAAACACGAACAAGATTAAAATAGTAAAGCGCTCTTAAGAATCTCGCCTCTCCTAAACTTCTTCTTCGAATTTGCTCTCTCATGACTGCAACACCAGGAGTTTTTTCGATAACTATATTAGATCTAAAAATTCCAAAATAGCATTGAGCCCACATGAGGTTCAAAATTGGATTAAATGAGGTTACAGTGAAGTTGTCTAATTCTGCGGTTTCTAAACCATCTCCACCACCACCACCGCCAAGATCGGTATCATCACTCATAATGTCACCAATATGCCAAGCTGCACCATTATAAATGGCAGACAAAGGAGTATAAGATGCATTCACTGCTAAGATGATATCATTCTCTGTTCTATAAAAATTATCTACCGAAACAATTGGAATTGTTGGATCCACTTGTAGGATATCCTTCCTACAAGCTGAAAAGGAAACTGCTAATGTAAAAAGCAGTGCCGGAATTATTATGATTCTTCTGTTCATATGGAAAGAATTAAATGGATTAAAAATCAAGTGTGAAACCAGCTAAGAATACCCTCGCTTGTGGATAGAAACCTATATCTACACCACCTCCAACTTCTGGATCAAATCCAGTATAGCGAGTTATAGTTAAAAGGTTTTGTGCACTTACATAAAACTGAGTTCTACGCAAGTTCAATTTCTGTGTCCATGAAGCTGGTAAATTATAGGCAAAACGAACGTTCTTAATTCGTAAGAAGGATGCATCTTCCACAAAACGATCAGATACCCTGTTGTTACCATTAGGATCATTTAGCGTTAAGCGTGGTACAGTATTGCTAGTACCAGGACCAGTCCAACGACCAATCATTGCATTGCTATAATTACCGTTACTTACACCACCTTCAGTATACCAACGTGTAAAGTTCAATACACGATTTCCTTGCGAGCCTTGAATGAAAATGGAAAGTTCCATATTCTTGTAAGTAATGTTATTTGTAAAGCCATAAGTGAAAGTTGGATTGGCATTACCGATATTGGTACGATCTAAATCGTTAATAACACCATCACCATTTAAATCCTTGAAGCGAATATCGCCCGGTGCAGTACTAGTAGCAGGATTAGATCCTGGAACTTGTATAGCATGTCTAGCTATTTCTTCATAAGATTGGAAAATTCCATCAGTAACAAACCCAAAAAAGAAATTTGCTGGCATACCTTGTAAGGTTCTCAAACTACCGCCATTAATTCTTGCAAATCCACCATCCAATGGAGCCGATAACCCCATAGAAACCACATTATTTCTGTAAGTACCCAATACCAATGTACTATTCCAATTCCAATGCTTAGAACTAATTGGCTTTGCATTAATGGTAAGATCAATACCTTGGTTTTGTAATGTTCCAGTATTAAATGGTACAGATTCAAAAGCACCAGATAAGAAAGGAGGAGCTACAAAAAGAATTAGATCAATAGACCTACGTCTGTAAACATCTAATGCTACATTGATTTTATCGTTGAATAAACTCGCATCAACACCTATATTTAATTGCTCATTCTTTTCCCAACGAATGTCTGGATTGAATGACCTAGTAGGTGCAGCAGCAGCAACAATACCACCAGAACCTGGCGAAGGACCGAATGTATACTGTAGGTTTTGGTTCAAACCTTGAATAAATGCATTTGCTGCAACATTAGGGTTGCCCGTATAACCAAAACTTGCTCTTAATTTAAGTTCATCTACCCACTTAACATTGCTCATAAATTTCTCTTGAGTCAAACGCCATGCAGCAGAAAAAGAGGGGAAAGTAGCAAACCTATTTCTTGGGGCGAAGTTTGAGCTACCATCACGACGTAGTGAAATGCCAGCATAAAAACGATTATCAAAATCATAGTTTACCCTAGCGAAATAAGACAATAAGCGGCTATTAATACCTTGCTCACCACCATTTCCAATTTGAGCTATATCTGTTGGGGTAAAAATTACATTGTTAAACGCAGGTATTAAATAATTGAAATCACCACTTCTAGCAGCATTCAAAAATGAGTACCTGTTTTCCTGGAAAGTGTAACCTGCAATAGAATTGATCTTATGCCTACCAGCTATAACCTTATCGTAACTTAAAGTTGCTTCGGTTAAATAGTCGCTGAACAATCCTTTTTGATTAAAGAATCCAGATAAAATGATTGGACGACCACCTGTAGATGGAGTTGCTGGGCTAAAGTTTCTGATATCTTGATAAACAAAATCACCTCCTGTGAGAAACTTAAACTTCATATTTTTCAACAACTCAACTTCTGCATAAACATTACCTGTAATACGGTATTTATCGTTTGTATTTTGAGGAACCTCTAAGTTGTAAATTGGGTTGGGCTCATTAAAACCATCTATAGAACCATTACCACCAGCATATGATCCATCTGCATTTCTAGGGCGAACTGTTGGCGGCGAAGTAAGGGCCAACAATACAACACTATTGAAAGGATCAAAGGTATTTGCGGCTCTTTCTCTAATCTTGTTTAGAGATAAAGAGTTTCCAATTTTAATCCTTTTTGAAACTTTAATGTCACCATTAAAACGAAGGTTAACACGCTCAAAATCTGTTTTATAAATAATACCATCTTGTCTAAAATAACCCCCTGCAATCATAAACTGCGCTTTGTCTGACCCTCCAGTTGCAGTAAGGTTCACACTTTGCATAGCTGCTCTTCTAAAAATCTGATCCATCCAGTTTACACCTTGACCGTATTCCTGCTCAATAGCACTTAAATTGAGCAACTTTGGAATAGGTGGCAATCCACTGGCTACACGAGCTTCAGTATTTGCAATTGCATACTGACGGGCATTCATCATATCTGGTAAGCGCCAAGCCTCTTGTAGGCCCTGATATACATCTAAATTGAAGGTAGTTTTACCTGCTTTACCTCTTTTAGTAGTAATCATAATAACACCATTCGAAGCACGCACACCATAAATAGCGGCGGCAGCAGCATCTTTTAAAACGTCCATCGACTCAATATCGCCAACGCCAAATGAATTCAAAACGTTATCGGCTTGCTGATCAGGCAATGGATAGCCATCCACCACTATCAACGGGTTATTTGTACCTGTGAGTGAAGAGATACCTCTTATTCTAATACTAGTACCTCCAGTACCACCAGGAGCACCACTATTTTGAGTAATGGTTACACCGGCAACCCTTCCTTGAAGAGCTTGTGCAGCATCAGCAACAGGTGTTGCTGTAATTTCTTTTGATCCTACCGAACTTACTGAAGTAGAAAGATCTTTTCTCTTTCTAGCACCATAACCCACCACTACCACATCATTCAACCCTTGAACTGCATCTTCTAATAAGATGTCTGCCAAAGCAGAAGATTGTACTGGCACTTGAAGGGTTTTCATTCCAGCATAGCTAATAACTAGAACACCCCCCTTTTCGGCCTGGATCTTAAAATACCCAGAAGTGTCGGTTGATGTAGCCGTAGACTTTCCGTCTAGCTTAATAGTAGCGCCAGCTAAGGGCTCATTGGTAGTTTTACTTAAAACCCTACCCGAAACATTTAAGGCCTGCCCCTCAGAAAGTAAAGGAAACAAGCCTAGTAAGACAATGATCGATAAGATCTGTGTGATTCGATTCATAAGGCAGTCGTTTAGTGAATAAATTTTGATGCTGTAAAACTATTTTACCTATAAGTGCATACCAAAAAAGAAAAGGCTACAATACTACATCATACAGGCTAAAAGGTTGATTTTTAGGCCTTTTTTACTACATCAATACTACATCATTATAAATTTATTACTTTCACATTATGAATTTCGGCTTTCTCTTTAGATTATCTTTTCTGCTTCTCTTCATTACACCCTCATTGCTGGGTCAAAATACCATTGCTTTCCCTGAAGTAACCAATTTTACCAAACAAAACTACCAAGCGGGACTGCAAAACTGGGATTTTAAGCAAGGGAGTGATGGTAAAATTTATGTTGCCAATAATGAAGGGTTACTGGTTTATGATGGAACATTCTGGTCGCTCTATCCCCTTCCTAATAAAACAATTGTACGGTCTATTGAAATAGAAAAGGCTACTGGAAGAATTTATGTAGGTGGGCAAGACGAATTGGGATATTTTGAAGCAAATAATCGCGGAAAGCTTGAATATCATTCACTTATCAATTTTTTACCTGCAAAGGATCGAAATTTTGGAGACGTTTGGGATATTATATTTTTCCAGAAATCAATGTTTGTTAGAACCAATCAAAAAATATTTCAAATTGAACAGACTAAAGTTAAAACCTACCAAGCCAACTCAGAATGGGTTTTTATGTCGGCTGCTAATCAGGTACTCTATGCCCATGATTTGAAAAATGGATTATTAAGGTTAGAAAATAACCAGTGGCTGCCTGTTTTTACTAAGAATCTATTTCCATCAAACGACCCTATCACTTCAATTATTCCATCAATTGAAAATCAATTAGTTATTTCTACGCTAAAAAATGGCCTTTTCAAACTAAAAGGCGACCAATTATACGCTTTCACTCACCCTAATAACCGTCTTTTTATAGAGCATAGAATTTATGCTGCAACAAGCTTAGACAACGGCTGGATTGCTTTAGCAACCAATAATAAAGGTGTATACATTATTAACCAACTAGGTGAAATTATTCAGCACTTTTCTAAAGCTGAGCGTCTTCAAAACAATAACGTTCTTAGCATTTTTCTAGACCAGCAAAAGAATCTTTGGCTTGGACTAGATAATGGAATTGATTTTATTGCCTATAACAGCCCTGTTAAACAATTAATTCCCCTCCAGGAAGATGGACCAGGCTATACAGCTATCGTTCATAGCCAACATTTGTACTTAGGAACATCTAACGGCCTTTTTAAAACCCAATTAGAAACGTTAACAGATCTTAGTTTTAGCAGGGGAAAATTTGAGGTTGTACCCAATACCAAAGGTCAAAATTGGTCACTTTCGCTCATCAACAATAAACTTCTGTTGGGTCATCATGATGGAATTTATCAAATTGAAAATAATAGAGGAAATCTTGTAGAATCAGGAACTGGGTACTGGAACTTCTTGCCTTTTTCTTCAGAACAAACGGGTACTCAAATAGCCTCAGGCAATTATAAAGGAATCACATTTTTTGAAAATGGTGGTGGCGGATTTATTAATAAAGGAAATATACCTGGATTTGTAGAGTCATCTAGGTACCTAGTAAAAGACCAGTCAAATGCAATTTGGGTCTCGCACCCGTATCACGGAATTTACAGGATTAGAAAAAAAGACAATGCAAGCTATTCTATTGATTCCTTCTCTCAAAAAGAAGGATTGCCATCCAATTTGAACAACCATGTTTTTATGGTAAACCAAGAATTGGTTATTGCAACTGAAAAGGGGGTGTATAGCTACTCCGAAGAAAACAAAAGATTTGAACCTTCAATCAACTTTCAAAAAATATTAGGCAATAAAAGTATCAGGTATCTCAAAGAAGATAAAGACGGTAATGTTTGGTTTATTCATGAAAAAGAAATTGGGGTAATTGATTATTCTGGGGAAGTACCAAAAACCGTTTACCTCCCGGAAATGAAGAATAAAATTTTAAGTGGATTTGAATTTATTTACCCCCTAGATGCTCAAAATATTCTCGTTGGAGGCGAAAAAGGCTTCTTTCATATTAATTACGAGAAATATAAATTGAACGCCTCAAAGTTGAGGGTAGATATTGGACAAGTTAGAATTACACACACAAAAGACAGTTTAATTTGGGGTGGCTTTATTTTTAAATCTTCTAAGGAAAATGAAGAAAATGTTCCTTCTCCAAAAATTTCAAGCGATTGGAAGTCAATTAAATTCCAATATTCCTCAACAACCTACGGACAACAAGCCAATGTAGAATATAGTTTTAGATTGAAAGGGTATGATGAAGATTGGAGCGAGTGGAGTAATAAGACCTTTAAAGAATATACGAACCTAAACAACGGTAAATATACTTTTGAAGTAAAAGCAAGAAATAATTTAGGTAATGAATCAGATATTGCTTCCTTTCAGTTTAACATACTTCCGCCTTGGTATAAAACGTCATGGGCACGACTCATTTTTACTTTGTGCATTTTAGTTGCCGTATTTTACTTATATCGCTGGCAACAAAAATCATTTCAATCTGAAATGAAAAAATTAGAGGACGAGCAAAATCGTTTGAAATACATCCATGAACTTGAAATTACAAAAACAGAAAGCGAGTTAGTTGCATTGCGTAATGCAAATCTTGAGGCGGAAATAAATTTCAAAAATACAGAAATGGCTTCAACTGCAATGCACTTGTTAAAAAAAGGTGAGTTGCTAAGCAAAATCAAATCGGAGCTATCTCAACTCAGTAAAAGAATAGACCACGACTTTGCTAATAGTGAAATAAAAAAATTAATTAAATCACTTAACGAGGATGAAAATATAGATCAAGAGTGGGAAAGTTTTAGCAAACACTTTGATCAAGTTCATGCAAACTTCGTTGTAAAGCTTAAAGAAACACATCCCGACCTTACCAACAATGAACTTAAACTTTGTACTTACTTAAGGATGAATCTTACTAGTAAAGAAATCGCTCAACTATTAAATATTTCTGTACGGGGAGTTGAAATTAGCAGATATAGGCTAAGAAAGAAGCTTTTACTCCCTACCGAAATGAGCATATTCGATTACCTAATTGGGATAAAATAATTATTCATTTTCCCCTTCTGGTAATTGATAATTTGTAGAGACACCCATTTCTTTTAATTGTTGTGCTCTGTTTAATAAGTTGCCTCTTCCAGTAGATAATTGATTTAATGCTTTTTGATGTGCATCTTGAGCCTCTTGCAACTTCTTTCCAACAATTGTCATGCTTTGCAAAAAGCCATGAAGTTTGTCATACATATCACCAGCTTTTTTTGCAATATCCATAGATCGACGATGCTGAGTTTCTATGCGCCAAACATCAGCAATAATTCGCAGTACAGAAATCAAACTGGTTGGACTCACCAAAAGGACTTTTTTTTCGTAGGCAAATTGCCATAAGGAAGTATCTTTTTTCAATACTTCTAGAAAAGCAGGCTCAACTGGTATAAACATTAAAACCTGTTCTAAAGCTTGTGCATGTTTAGGATATTCCTTTTTTGATAAAGAAATAACATGTGCCCTAATTGACCTCATTAGCTGTTCCATGTGCTTAGGCTGCTCTTCAATATCTGAACAAGCCACATATTGATCCCATGCAATCAAAGAAACTTTAGAGTCAACTATAACTTTTCTTTGATTTGGATAAAGAATGGTTACGTCTGGCTGTAAAGCCCTGCCTTCATCATCTTTTATTATATTTCCTTGCGCATCGCGAATAAACTCTTGCGTAAAGTATTCTCTTCCCTTTTCTAATCCACTTAACTCTAACAACCTTTCTAGAACCATTTCACCCCAATTCCCTTGAGCTTTTGTATTGCCCTTCAATGCAGTTGTTAAATTATTCGCTTCTTTACTAACTAATTGTGTCGTATTCACCAATCGATCAATTTCCTTTGTAAGGCTATGTCTCTCTCTAGCTTCTTTATCATAGGCTTCTACAACTTGCTTTCTCAATCCTTCTACTTCTTGCTGAAAAGGCTTTAATAAAATTTCTAAACGCTCTTTGTTTTGAGCGATTAAATCCTGGCTATTCTTGCTTAAAATTTCATTGGCTTGCTGCTGAAAAGTTAACTGCAATTGCTCTTTAATAGCACTTGTTTGTTCTTCTAATTTCTGATTAGATAGTTTTGATTGTTCGAGTTCAACCTGAAACTTAGTTGCAACCGACAATAAATGTTCTTTTTCTTTTTGCAACTTTCTTAAATCATCTTGAGATTGTATGAATTGTTGTTCAGAAGATAACAAACGTTGCTCAAGAGACACTACTTTACTTGTAAAACGCATACGAGTAAATAAATAAACTATGGCTCCAGCAAGAATTGCAGTGAAGAGTGGAAAAAGATTGTAAATAGTCATAGCTCAACTAAATTAATTAAACTACTTATTTGCCTAATGATTCAAAAGTAGACTTGTTAATTGAATCACACCCTTAGATGCTACTTCTTCAATACACACAACGCGTTCAGGTAAAGAAACCCTTGGGATTTTTTTATCAACAATATAAATAGGTGTCTTTCTTGAAACATATTGCACTAAACCGGCAGCTGGATAAACATTTAATGATGTACCAATGACAGCAAAATAATCTGCCTGTTCAGCTAAATATGCAGCTTCTTCAATCTTTGGAACTGGTTCGTTAAACCAAACTATAAAAGGGCGCAACTGTGAACCATCTGGTGCTAGATCACCCAAATGAATGTCACCGTCAATTGGATAAATTGTATGTTCATCAACAACACTTCTCATTTTTCTTATTTCCCCATGTAAATGAAGAACGAAACTACTTCCAGCTCTTTCATGTAAATCATCTACATTCTGTGTAACAATGCGAACATCAAACCATTCTTCAAGTTTAACCAATTCTGTATGTGCTACATTTGGCTGAGCAGCTATTACTTCTCTCCTTCTGTAATTATAAAAGTCTAATACCAATTGTGGGTTCTTTGCAAATGCTTCTGGAGTGGCAACATCCTCAATAGCATATCCATTCCACAATCCATCTGAATCACGAAATGTTTTGAGTCCACTTTCTGCACTTATCCCTGCTCCTGTTAATACTACCAAAATTGGTTTTGACATACATCCTAGATTTTAGTTTTAGAAAGTTCCATGATAACCTTCCACTCTTCTGCAGTTACAGGCTGAACCGATAATCTTCCTAATCTCACTAGAGCCATATTAGCTAGTCTTGGTTCAGCCTTAACCATAGCCAAACTAACTGGTTGCTTGAGCTTTTTAACAGGACTAATATCTACAACCACCCAAGCTGGATCTGGAGTTGTTGGGTCTTGATAATGCTCTTTTACAACCATAGCTATACCCACAATTTCTACGCCTTCATTACTATGATAAAATAACAACAAGTCACCTTTTTTCATGGCTTTCAAGTTATTACGTGCGCCATAGTTTCTAACCCCATCCCAAAATGTTTTTCCGTCAGCAACTAACTGGTCCCAACTATATTTATAAGGCTCTGATTTTACTAACCAATAGTTCATATTACTTTTTTACAAATTTAAACCCATATAAAGCTAATAACCATCAAGTTATACACATTTGACTAATACGTGGTTTTTCCCGTATTTTTAGAAATAGAATACATCTTAATTTCGTCCAATAACCTATCGTTTAATGCAACCAAGAAAGTTAATAGGAATAGTTTTGGCCTTTAGCACGTTTGCAACAGCCATCATCTTTTTGGCCTTAAAGTTTCATCTCTCAGATGAATCTAAAGAAGCAAGAAAATACAGTCCATTGCAAGGATTTGTAGTTCCCACAACCGATATTAAATACATCCAAGTTTATCCTGAAAAGTTTGAAATTAATTATCCGAATCAACAAACCCTTCATTCTACCAAAGAATTAGAAACAGCTTTGTCTGTGTTAAGTCCAAAGGATGAAATTCTAGTAGAAATAAGAAATGGCGTTCAACATGATCGGGTTATTTGGCTAATAGAAAAAATGCATTCGTTTAACTTAGCCAGTTATAGAATTCAAAGAAATCCTTAAACTTTTATTATCAATTAGTAATTTTTTCTGCAACTAATTCAGCCCATATTGGGGTTAACGCAACTCCCATACCGTTGCAAGCCATGGTATACCAAAGGCCTTCTTCCTTTTGAGCAATAACCGGTGTTTTATTTGGGCTGAATGCCATAATTCCAGACCATCTTTGGTCAATATCAAACTGATGATCCGGAATTATTTTTGTTTTTAAAAAATCTTCAAGAGTTTCCTGTAAATTCTGACTAATTGATAACTCGTTTGTTTCTTCTTGCTGTTTATATAGATTTCGTGCACCGCCTAATAAGATTCTATTATCAATATTTCTCCAATAATAGAACCCCTCTTCTGCGTGAAATGTTCCTTTCCAAGGTAACCTCTCTATGGGTGATGTAAGAATGATTTGTCCGCGCGCAGGCAAAATCTCAGTTCCTTTAATTTGCTCCGACAGCCATCCATTCGTGGCAAATAATACCTGATCGGATTCCCACTCAAACCCATTATTGGTATGTATTTTCCATGAATGAGTATGGCGATTCCATTTTTCAACATGAGCACCATAGAAAATAGAAACTCCCACTTCTTTTGCTAACTGTGCCAAGCTTTGTACATACTTACCACTGTGTAAGCTACCTTCTCCTGAAATACTAACTAAATAATCAAAAGCATGTAAATGCATGGATGCTTTTCTGCTTGATACATTTGAATACACACCCGACAACCCCAAGCCTTTTTTCAATAACTCATTTAAAACTTCAATTCTTTTATCTAATTCTATTTGCTCAATGTCGTTAATACATTCATATCCACCATCCCATTGCAAATCAATATCAGCATTCTCGAAGAACTCTTTTATTTTTAGAATGCCTTTATATCGCATCTCTACTGTTGCAATCATTTTCTCCTCACCCATTACATGCATATCACTCCACAATTCAGTGGGTGAACCAAAGCATGCGAATCCCGCATTTCTAGTTGATGCCCCTCGAGGAATAGGATATCTCTCTAATACAACTACATTCCAAGAAGGCTTACGGCGTTTGACTTCAATAGCAGACCATAAACCCAAAACACCAGCCCCTATAATCACTAATTGAGCTGAAGAAGATTTATCCCAATAAGAATGCATGAGCTAATTTACACATTGAAACGGAAGTGCATAACATCGCCATCCTGAACAATGTATTCTTTCCCTTCTATACGTAATTTTCCAGACTCCCTACAAGCTGCTTCACTTCCAAATTTCACGTAATCATCGTAGGCTATCACCTCAGCTTTAATAAACCCTTTTTCAAAGTCGGTATGAATGACACTGGCAGCTTGTGGAGCTTTCCATCCTTTGTGTATTGTCCATGCCCGCACTTCTTGAACACCAGCAGTAAAATAAGTTTCTAAGTTCAACAGCTTATACGTCGATTGAATTAATCTATTCAAGGCAGGCTCTTTCATGCCGTACTCTTCCATAAACATCATTCTATCATCTTCTTGTTCCATCTCAGCAATCTGTGCCTCAATATTGTTACACATTACAATTACTTCAGCATTCTCTGGTGCTACTGCAGCCTTAAGCATTTCAGAAAACTTATTTCCTGTATGCATAGAACCTTCGTCAACATTTGCTACATACAAAGTGGGTTTATCCGTTAACAGAAATAAATCAGCAATAGCAATTTTTTCTTCTTTATCTAAACCTAAGCTGCGTATACTTTTACCTTCTTCTAAATGCTTTTTACAACGTTGTAACACATCAAATTCAGCCTTCGCCTTTGCATCAGAACCAACACGAGCCTGCTTTTCTACACGCTGCATCTTTTTTTCAACACTGTCTAAATCTTTAAGCTGAAGCTCTGTATCAATAATCTCTTTATCGCTAACCGGATTAATAGCACCCTCTTCACGTAATACATTTTCATCCTCAAAACAACGTATAACATGAATAATGGCATCAACCTCTCTAATATTTGCCAAAAATTTATTTCCTAGACCTTCCCCTTTACTTGCACCTTTAACTAAACCAGCTATATCTACAATCTCCAACTGTGTTGGCACTACCCTGTTTGGTACAACTAGCTCAGCTAATTTCTGCAATCTAGCATCTGGTACATCCACCAAACCTACATTAGGCTCAATGGTGCAAAAACGATAGTTACTCGCCTGTGCTTTAGCACTATTGCTGACTGCATTGAATAAAGTTGACTTTCCTACGTTGGGCAACCCAACAATTCCTGCTTGCAAACCCATAATTATTTTATTGTATGCGTGATTGACTTTAGATTTGAAGGGCGCAAAGATACGTGTTGACAAGCGTACACCCACATTTAATCATTTAGCCCATGGCACTGAATTTTGTATGGATTGCTTTTTTTGTGATTGCATTTGCTATTGCACTCATTAAATTAATCTTTTTTGGGGATACCCAAATTTTTAAAACCCTGGTTGATGGCATGTTTGAAGCGGCCAAAGGATCTGTTATGGATGTTGCATTTCCCTTAGCTGGCACAATGGTGTTTTTTCTTGGCTTAATGAATATAGCCGAAAAAGCAGGTGCTATAAACTGGTTAGCTAGAATTTTAAACCCGTTTATGAAGCGGCTCTTCCCAGAAGTCCCCGATGGGCATCCTGCTATGGGACAAATGGTCATGAACTTTAGTGCCAATATGCTGGGTTTGGACAATGCGGCCACACCCTTTGGATTAAAAGCCATGGAAAGTCTTCAGTCTCTGAATCCATCTAAGGACACAGCTACGCATGCACAAATTATGTTCTTGGTACTGCATACAAGTGGACTAACTGTAATTCCGCTATCAATTATTTCCTACCGTATTGCAGCTGGATCTGTTGAACCTGCAAGCATATTTATTCCTTGTGTTTTAGCAACCATTTGTACAACCCTTGCCTCAATATTAATAGTTAGTATTCGGCAGAAACTGAGTTGGGATAAGGTTTTACTTGGATGGATTGCTGGGTTGATTGCAGCCGTATTTTTTATTCTCTTATTTGTAAATAGTCTTCCAGCTTTAGATAAGGAAGTTTTTAGCAAAGTAACAGGCAACCTCATTTTGTTTGTGATAGTTGTGCTAATTATTCTTGGAGGTGTTTGGAAGAAAATAGCCGTTTTTGATGCATTTATTGAAGGAGCTAAAAACGGTTTTGATGTAGTATTAAAAATCATACCTTATTTGGTTGGAATGCTTGTCGCAATCCGTGTGTTTCGTGATAGCGGCGCTCTTTTATATTTGGTTGATGGATTATCGTATGTGATTGGCTTAACTGGGATGAACTCTGATTTTACAGGTGCATTACCCGTTGCTATTATGAAGCCCTTTAGTGGCAGTGGGGCACGCGGACTTATGCTAGATATTTTTGCAAACCCTGCCTATGGACCTGATAGTTTTGTAGGTAAGTTGGCTTCCACATTTCAAGGATCTGCTGATACTACTTTCTACATCATTGCTCTTTACTTTGGAAGTGTAGGCATCAGAAAAGTTCGATATGCAATTTGGGCAGGAATATTGGCCGATTTAATTGGTGTAGTCTGTGCCATAATTATTGGGTATATTTTCTTTGCTTAACCACTATTTTAACAAGAGTAAAACTTCTAGTTAAACTCCATTTAATACCTTCATATTATGATTCGTGCTATAGTTGTATCTTTTGTAATAAGTACTTTTTTAATTGCTTGTAACAATGAATCTGATTCAAAAGAAAAGGAATCTGAAGTAATTGCTCCACCTATTATTTCTTATCAAGTCGTTCAAACCTACCCGCACGACACTTCCTCTTATACACAAGGTTTAGAATGGCATAACAATGAATTGTTTGAAAGTACGGGTCAGTATGGCTTTAGTAAATTATTAAAAGTGAATTTAAAGGATGGCAAAATTTTGCAATCACACAGCTTGTCTAAAGAATACTTTGGCGAGGGAATGACTATACTGAACAACAAGATTTATCAACTTACTTGGCAGAATAAAAAAGGCTTTGTGTATGACCTAAAAACTTTTAAGTTGATTCAAGAATTCGAATGGCCTTATGAAGGTTGGGGCCTCACTAATAATGGAAATGATTTATTCATCTCAACTGGAAGCAGTGTAATATATAGAGTAGATCCCACTAGTTTTAAAATTTTAGAAGCCATTTCAGTAAGCAATCAATACGGCCCTCTGTCTAATATCAATGAATTAGAATGGGTGAATGGATTCATCTATGCTAACATCTATCAAACTGATAAAATTGTAAAGATTAATCCAGCCAATGGAAAGGTTGTTGGTGAAATGTATTTTACAGATATTCTACAAAAGCTTAGCATACCATTTGATGCGTACAAAGCAGATGTTCTTAATGGAATTGCATTCAATCCATCGAGCGGCAAATTTTTTATTACAGGTAAATACTGGCCAGCATTAATAGAAATAGAATTATTGGAAAATAAATAAGTTTATTCTGGCCACCTTGCACTCCACCAGGTATAAAAATCTGGAAAGAAGTTTCTCCAATATTGTTCTTGATGCGCGCCTATTGGACTAATGGCTTGTCTGATATCATAATTACTTTTTTTACTCAGTATATCAACCATTTTACGAACTTCATCAACTAGTGTATTGCTTTCTCTTCCACCAGCATAGAGATAAAACCTTGCATATTCTGGAACTTGTTGCTTAGTTGCCTCAGTGAAAATTTGTGGTGCTATCCAAAAAGAAGGGGAAAAGACTCCAGCAGCTCCAAAGATATTTCCTTTATACATTAACGCTTGCATACTTATAAGTCCGCCCATACTACTTCCGGCAATAGCAGTATACTCAGGACCTTTTTTGGTTCTATACTTACTATCAATCCAAGGCTTCAAGGTTTGACTTATAAAATCAATATATGCTTGTCCTTCTCCTTTGCCATATTGTGCATGATCGTACCAATTATATTCTTTCATTCTGTGAGAACCACCATTATCAATTCCCACCACTATAGCTTCTTTACCCAGTTTCTTTTGCAAGGTATCCAAACATTCATCTACTCCCCATTCTCCAGCATAAGCTGTTTGTTCGTTGAAAAGATTTTGTCCATCATGCATGTATACAACTGGATACGTCTTTGATGAACCACCATAACCCTTAGGCAAATAAATCCATATACGCCTAGTTCTTTGTAACTGCGGCATATTAAATGCAGTATCAATAATTCTAACTTGAGGGCTAGCTGAATAACGTTTTGGCTTTTCTGGATAATCATCTTTCCAACCTGCAATATTAATATCGTATGAAAAGTCAGCACTTACTTCCATCACCCTATCGGGAATATCTCTTCCATCTGCTGTTGATTCAACTTTTGCCATATCGCCTCTTGTAAACTTAAATGCATAATTGCCAGGCTCAAGATTTTTAACAACAATAATTTTCTTGCCACCAGCAAACGGACGTAGCTTGTATGCTTCATCTTTAGGATTCCAACCATTAAAGCTTCCCATGATATATATATCTTCATTTGCTTTGGTAGGCACCTGATTTACAACAAATCGAATATTAAATTGTGCCTGACTATAAATTGACAGGCAAAAGGCAAAAAGAAAAAACAACTGCTTCATAATTGAAAGGTACTAAGTGCTCATAAAAAAAGTCGCTGTATAAGCGACTTTATGATAATTTTTATACTAATACTAGTCAAGAATCTCAACATCTTTTGGAAAGCGGGCTTTATTAAATGAAAATAACTTATCATCTAAGGCAGCATTGGTATTGATTCCACTTAAGGTAAATTCTACAGTATTATTGCTTTTATCTAAGATTCTCGCTTTTGTAATTAGGCTGCTGTTTTTATCAACAAAAACATTTACTCTCTGAAAGTTTTTTCTGGCATCAGTTGGTTTCATTTCAATTTCGTGAAAATTACCTTTTGTACCTATTAATCGGTAAGTAAAGTCTTTGTCGTAAAAGTTACTTAAAAGATTTTGTGGGCTAAGTGTTGAGCCTGACTCTTCAACAGAAGAAACAGTAATGGTTTTAGCACCATCGAAGTTCCAGATAGTTTGTCCATCGCAAATGATTTCAACTTTATCTTGCTTTAAAAGATATTTCTGTCCTTTGATTGAAACCTTACCAGTTCTATTTCCATTGTTCTTACCCTTACTTGAAACAGAAGTTATTGTAAAGTTTGCTGTAATGCCTTTAAATGACTTCATCTTTCCATTTACACCATCTAATATCTTTTTAGCTTGAGGATCAGTGCCTTGAGCATGTAAAATAATGCCAGATATGAGAGCTAAAATAAATACGTAAATTTTCTTCATGCTGATAATTTGGGGTGCCAAAAATAGTATTTGTAAGTATTCTGACAGTTTATTTACATGAAAGGTTTAACCAAAAAGGCCATTAAAAGGTTAAAAATGAGTCATTATCCCAAGTTGTCAAGGTATTCTTCAAGTTCTGACATAGACTTATATAAAACCTCCCTTGCCTTGCTACCTGCACTAGGTCCAACAATACCTGCCGCTTCAAGCTGATCCATTAACCGACCTGCTCGGTTATATCCTAGTTTCATTTTACGTTGTAAAAGAGATGTGCTTCCCATTTGACTAGCGACTATTAACCTAGCCGCATCAGCAAACAATGTATCTCTATCACTGGCGTCAAAATCACGACCTTCCATTTCTTTTTCGTCTTGGTATTCAGGCAACAAGAAAGCCTGAGGATAACCATGTTGACTTCCTATGAAGTCACAAATTCTGTCAACCTCTGGGGTATCAACAAAAGCACATTGTAATCGTGTAATTTCTCCGTTATAGCTGATAAGCATATCTCCTTTTCCTATCAACTGCTCAGCTCCGCCTGCATCTAAAATAGTTCTAGAGTCAATTTTGGATGAAACTTTAAAAGCAATTCTCGCTGGAAAATTGGCCTTAATAGTACCTGTAATAATGTTAACAGATGGGCGCTGAGTAGCAATTATTAGGTGTATTCCAACGGCTCTAGCTAATTGCGCTAAACGAGCTATAGGGGTTTCAACTTCTTTGCCCGCGGTCATAATTAAATCCGCAAATTCATCCACCACTAAAACAATAAATGGAAGATACTGATGCCCTTTTTCGGGATTTAATTTCCGTGCAATGAATTTCTCATTGTACTCTCTAATATTTCTACAACCTGCTTCCTTAAGTAAATCATACCTAGTATCCATTTCAATACACAATGCATTGAGTGTATGAATTACTTTTTTTGTATCGGTAATAATAGCCTCTTCTTCGCCTGGGAGTTTTGCAAGAAAATGCTTTTCAATTAACCTATACAAGCTCAGTTCTACCTTCTTTGGATCAACCAACACCAACTTGAGTTGTGAAGGATGCTTTTTATAAAGAAGAGAAACCAATACTGTGTTGATTCCAACCGATTTACCTTGCCCCGTTGCACCAGCCATTAATAAGTGTGGCATAGTTGCAAGGTCTACGATGAAATGTTCGTTATCAATTTTCTTCCCAATAGCAATAGGCAATGAAAAACCTGACTGCTGAAACTTCTCAGAAGCCAACAAAGTTTTCATACTTACCACAGATTTTCGAATATTGGGCACTTCAATACCTATAGTTCCTTTACCTGGAATAGGAGCAATAATTCTGATACCTAAGGCCGAAAGGCTTAGTGCAATATCATCTTCCAGATTTTTTATTCTTGAAATACGAACACCTGGAGCAGGAACAATTTCATACAGTGTTACAGTTGGGCCTATTGTTGCACTAATTCGCTGGATAGATATATCATAATTTTTGAGTGTAGCAATAATTTGATTTTTATGCGTTTCCAACTCAGCCGGATCGTGTACAATTTTTTCACTGCCATGCGACTCTAACAAATCAAGTGTAGGGAATTTGTAATTTCTCAATTCTAGAGAAGGATCATAGTCTGTACCTATCGTACCCACTGCTTTTGAAGCTGTTTTTTCTTCAACAACTGCAGGCTGAATTTCTAATTCCATTTCATCAGTTTCATCTTCCGAGTCTTCTATTTCTTCATTTTCTAGATCCTCTTCAATCTCAAAATCTTCCTCAAACTCTTGTTCATGTTCCACCAAATGATCCTCCTGCTGAACAATCAATTCGTCCTCTACAATATTAGATTCCACATCTTTCTCTTTTACTTCCATATGCAAGAGCGGATTATTGATTTCCTCATTATTATCAGGCATAATAACTGTTACTGCACCCTGATCAGATTTTAAGCGATTAGAACTAGTTGGAGGAACAGTTGGAATTATTTTTTCTATTGGGTCTAAATTATCAGCAGAGTTATCTGTAGAAAGGTTGACTGCGCTTATATCATTTTTTTCTTCATGCCATGCACCATCTTCATTGTTAAGAGGAGCTTTCTCCCATTTTGGCAATTCAAACTTTGGATTAAATCGCCAAATGATATAGCTAAATATTGCAAAAGCAATGATAGCACCGGTTCCAAAATTACCAATCACTTTAACCATCCATCCAGCTACATACTCCCCAGTTGCACCTCCCCAAGGAAAAGGATGAGAATCTGTCAGAAACGCAAAAGAAACACTCAAAATAAATACACCCACTAGTATATACTTCAAGTTTCTAAGAAGGTTGAAAACCTGCTTACCAAAAACTAGGTTAACCCCAAGTACAAAGAAAAATACACAGAAAATATAGCTGGCCAAACCAAATCCATAGTAAAAAATGCTATGCGAAACATAGGCTCCTAGAACTCCCAATAAATTATTTACACGAACATCATCTGCCAAGAGCATTTTAGCTCCCATTCCAAAAACCTTATCCTGATCTTCTTGCCATGTATACAAATAAGATGAAAACGCAACAAACAAAAACAAGCAAACCAATAATATTGCAGAACCAAAAATTTTGGTCGTACGCTCATCTTTGACAACTTCGGTCACCGATACTTCCTCTTCTTTATCCTCTGTCAAAACTTCCGGGTCTGGAGGAGGCGGCTGTTTTGTTTTTAAGCGATTGGCCATATATAGGGTACTAGAACTCTAAATTACTGTCAATTACCACGCTGCAGGTCCTAATGTGGATTACTTTTTGGCTTTTAGACAAATACAACATAAAGGTGGATAACTTATATTCTAGTCAGTTCTGTAATAATTTCTGCATGCTCAGGATATATTTCAATCAATTTACTTCGCTTTGCCAACTCAAAATCTGTAAAATCAAAGCCTGGCGCAACAGTACAACCTACTAAGCTATAATCAACCCCTTCGGCACATCTACTAGCAAACCATGCTCCAGCAGGTACAGTTGTTTGAAACTGCTCACCCAATGACCATTTAGAACCCAAACGAATTATTTGTAAATGCCCATTTTCATGAAGAATAATCACTTCAAGACTTCCTCCAGCATAAAAGTGCCAGCCTTCGTCTGACTGAATTTTGTGAAATGCTGAAAAATTACCTTTCGTCAAAAGAAAATAGATTGAAGTAGAAAACGGACGAGACCCAGCAAATCTTTTCGGGAGGGCGCTTTGCGGAATTTCTTCCGATGCCACATAGGTTTGTTTATAAAAGCCGCCCTCTGGATGGGGCTGTAGCTGAAAGTTGTCTACTAAACTTTTAACCATTTCAGAATGTATCATATATCAACCTTTTTGATAAACTGTTCTGATAGGGAATGGAATTTCAATGCCTTCTTCTTGAAAACGCTTGTGAAGGTTTTTTATGAAAGCATGCCGAATGGGAAATTGAAAAACATGCTCTTTAGCTCTTAAAATAGCTCGTAACTGTATAGCACTATCTCCAAAAGCATAATATCGAACAACGGGATCAAAATTTTCTGCGGCACCTTCTACTTCCGACATCGTCTTGCGAATTACCTCCAAGGTAACTTGTTCTACAAATTCTAAATTGCTAGAATAGGCCACTCCAAATTCAACGGAAAATCCAACCTCTTTGTTCTCTAAATAATGGTTACTTACAATAATACTAGCGAGCTTAGAGTTTGGAATAATGATTACGTTATTTGCAACTGTTTTTATTTTGGAGTAACGCCAGGTAACATCTTCAACAAATCCCTCCTGACCTGAATCTAAGACTACATAGTCTCCTGTTTTAATATTTCCTGATGCAATAATATGGATGCCAGCAAAAAGATTACCAAGGGTATCTTGCAAAGCTAGCGCTACCGCCAAACCTCCTACCCCTAAAGCGGTTAAAACAGGGGTGATAGATATTCCGAGGGTTTGTAATATGACTAAGATGCCTACTACAAAAATGAGCACTTTAATAATATTACTTATGATTGATGAGGATGGAATTATGTTGTCTGAATCGGCCGACTTTATTCTTACCATTCCAGCAACCACATTTGAAACTATATGGGTTATTGAAAAAATGAAAAAGATAGTAATGGCCTGATGAAGTAATTTATCATACCTGTTGTCTATTGTCACTTTTGCAAGGGCAAAGTACAACCCCAGAGAAACTCCCCAAACAATGACCCATTTCCCTATATACCTTATGATTAGGTCGTCTGTTTTCCAATCTGTTCTTTCAGTAACTTTTTTTATACGAGGAATGACTATATACCTCAGGGCAAGTCCAATGACCAGACCAATTCCTACATAGGTTGTTAGCAAAATCCATTTTTCAAGCATAATTCATTGGGATTTAAACAAACTTAGCCCATGACCCCCTTTTTCCCAAGCCAATTCTTAAATTGAGCCTGAAAAATGTGGATATCTACAAAATTTGTAGATTGTAGAGCTACAAATTATTTTACGATTCCGTTACTTTACAACATATTTGCATATATATGAAAGTAAATACCATTACCATCCCCAGCATTTTCGAATCGTCTTATGGCAATGCCGAAAACATGGCATCCGGATTGTTAACCGGTATGCGCATTAAACAAGAAGATAAGTGGTACATGGTGGGTGAACTTGCCAAGAGAAATGGCATTAACCCACATAGAATCATTAATGCTGCGCCATCTGAAGAAGACTTTGAAATTTTATTTAAGGCGGCTTTATTGAGTGTTCACCAACAAGTGGAATCGCCTTTAACAGTGACGCTTGGATTACCTTTTTCTACTTTCAATGCTTACCAACGAGAAGTTGAAAGATTTTTAGATAAGAAGTTTTTCACTATTGAATACGATAGCAGCACTTATGCAAATAAGGGTGGTGTTCAAAAAGTGAATGTTGAAATTGCCAAGTTTGACGTTATTCCGGAATTGGTTGGAAATATCGTTGGACTTAAAAAAATCCTTCAAAATAACCATCCAGAGAATTTCATTATGATTTCTTTGGGATACGGAACTGCAGAAGGCGGCATGGTTACTCCAGAAGGATTGCTTCAAAGAAGTTCATTTAGTACCCACGGATTAAGATATGTAATTACAAACGCTCATAAAGAGTTGTCTAAGCGTCATTATCTTGAACTAAAAAATGAGTTCCATATTAATGATGCGCTGAACAAAGGCTACATGTTTGTAAACAGAAAGAACATTGATTTGAAAGGCGTTCGAGAGGAAATCATTACCCAGTATTACAAAGAAGTGATTTCACCTTTAATTCGCAGTAATTTCTCTGACCGCGATTTCGAAAGTTGCGAAAAAATTTACATTACTGGTGGCGGCGTTTATTTTGAAGATTTGGTAGACTGTTTCAACAATGAATTCAGAGATGTATTAAAAGTTGAATTGGCTCCATTCCCAGAAAAGCTTGCAAGTATTGGTTATTTACACCATGCAATGCGTATGTCAGATGGCAACAACGCACATTGTGTGGGTATTGACCTTGGTAACTCTTCTACAGTAGTATCCGTACCTAAAGCCGATTAATTAAAATTATTAGTGGGAATATCTCTATTCAATAAAAAAAGTAAACTCGTAAATGTTTGTCTCATTTGCGAAGGCGCAAAAGTAAGTGGCGACTTGGTACTTACCATACCTTGTCGTGTAGATGGCACTGTCACCGGTAGTATCACTTGTACCGATAAAGTATTAGTTGGTCCTACCGGTGTTGTTAATGGTGATATTCATGGAGCCGATGTAACTGTTCATGGAAGAGTAAATGGTCACGTAAAAGCATCCGCAAAAGCAGATATCCAAGCCGAGGCATTTGTTGGCGGAACAGTATCATCCAATCAACTCAATATTGCTGCCTCTGCAGTAGTTGAAGGCTTACTGATAAAGGGAAGTTCTTCACCTGAGGTAAATGAAGCAGACACTGGTTTGGTTGTCAATGACCAAACACCAACTGTTTCAATACCACGTTCAGCTCCTGTTGCTCCAGAAGATTTTCAAATCGAAAAGACTGAAAACGGATATAATTCTTCAAAACAGGAGCAATACAAAGACCGCTGGTTTTAATTAATTTTAACAGTATTTCTTCATTTTATTAATCTGGGTGAAGTAGCTTTACACGAAAGACTTCGTAGTTATGGCCCAGTACGTACCAACCGATAGTGAATTAGAAATTTTGCATGTTTTATGGGACAAAGAATGCGCATCTGTTAGGGATGTACATGAAACGCTTTCCTCACAAAAGCAGGTAAAATATACTACTACTCTCAAGCTTATGCAAATTATGCATGAAAAAGGCTTGGTTAGTTGCGATAAATCAAAGAAGATTCATTTATATAAACCTATTGCGAATATTGCAGAAACAAGGGATCATTTTGTAAACAAAGTGACCAATCATCTCTTTAAAGGATCTAAAGCACAAATGGTTCTGCATGCACTTGGTAATCAACCTCCCTCAGAGGATGAAATAAACGCTATTCAGCAGTACCTCGATCAACTTAAAAGCAAAACTGACAAATAAAGCTTGTTCAATATGCATCATGTATTCCATTGGTTGGTCAACAGCATATTTGTATTTGCAGTATGGTATGTAGTTGCATTAATTATTCATACTTTTCTGAGGCTTTCAGCTAGCGCAAAGTATGGTCTTATTCTTCTTATACAAATAATAGCTTGCTTTCATTGGATTGCAACCTATTTCTTCCCTTTAAAAATTTCTGGAACCAATGCAGTCAATTTAACAACTGAATGGCTTGTACCTTATAGTTTGGGAGCGTATACCTTAATTGTTGCAATTCTATTTTTTTTTGATGCCTTTCATATACGCTACATAAAGAAAACTATTTATAGTTACCACCACTACCCTAGTAAATTGAGTTTTGCAATTCAAAAAATTCAAAGCTACGCACCACTTTTTCCTGTCAATAATATTCGATTTAGTACAAAAGCGTTTCAGCCTTTTGTCATTGGCCTGTTGAAGCCAATGATAGTGCTACCAATTGCTCTTATTAACCAGCTACCAACTACTACAATTGAATGGATTTTACTGCATGAATGGATACACTTAAAACACTACGATTTATACTTGCACCAACTCGGAAAAGTTATATGTCGTATTTTATTTTTTAATCCATTTTTCAAATCACTTAATTCATTAAGAGAACATTTAATGGAAGAGAGGTGTGATGAATGGGTTTTGCATTATAAAAATGAACCGTTCGAATACTCAAGTGCATTGTTAGAGCTTGCCAAGTTACAAGCAAATTATCCATACCCAAGCTTCAGTTCTAAAGATACCCTTCTCAAAAGAATTCAGCGAATTAATGGAGCTAAGTGTACAATAGATAGATTCAATTGGAAGATGTTGTTAGTTAGTACGTTAGCAATTCTTTTTGCCTTGGTTATTGAACCTAAGATGACATTACCTTCTCTAACTGCAAATACAAACCTGCCAAAAAGGGAAAAAAATTCTAACCCTACTTCGATAAAGTACACAACCGCTAAAATTTCAACTTCTCCTTCAAAACCAGTTATTAAAAATAAAAACATTGAAGTAGCTCTGCGCAATGAGTTTGAAGAACCTATAATAGGAGAAGTTTTAATCGCTGAAAATGATTTAAAAGAATCTAACTTAATTCAAGCCATTGCAGTTAAAGACACTTCTTTGGGTTGGATAGCCCAACCTTTACTTAAAAGGGAACCTATAGAGATGGAAACTTGGATACCTATCGATTATGAGAAAATAACCATCAAACGCAAAAAGAAAGATGGCAACTTGGAAACTTGGGAAATATTAATTCCTAAAAGTGCAGCCAAGCAAAAAATTCAAATTGAACTACCAGAAGAATAATAATTACCAGAGAGCACGAGGACACCAATCCCCGTATTTATTATTAAGTAAGAATCCTATAACTATTTCATGCGTGCCTCTTGTTACCGTTCCTAATCTACCTGTACTTAAATCGTAAGAATACCCAATATTCAAATTATTACTGATATTCATCCCTGCCATAGCTGCAAATCCAGTTCGTAATCTTGCCGAACCTCCAACCCAAAAAATGTCTTGATACTGCCATTTAAGATTCAAATCTACATCAACAGGAATTCCAGAAATATACCTCAATTGCATCGAAGGCAGAAACACAAAATCTTCGCCCATCATCATTCTATAACCCGCACTTAAAAACATGTGCGGCACTAACCTGCCACCTTGTAATGCAACTGTATTATCACTGAAAGTTAGGTTCTGCGCAACAACTTGTTGAGCTGCTAATCCTATAAAATAGTTTTTGCTATATAACCACAATCCTGCTGAAATATCAGGACGAAATCGATTTAAAATACCAGCTCCACTCACAGCAGGATCCACATCAATATCTCCAAAGTCTAGCTTAGCTGCATCCAACCTCATTTGACTAAAGCCTGCAGAAACTCCTGCTGACAAATTTGTTTGTGGTCCTAAGCCAATATGATATGCATATGTAGCAGTTATTGCGGTTCGCACAAGTGGACCAGTTCGGTCATTTATAAAAGTAAATCCAATACCATGATGCGGATCAGCAGCTTCATAATTCTGCCAATAAGCAGACCCTCGAGGGTTTTGTCCCATAGGCCTACTACTTGTGGCAGTCTCTACATCATACTCACCTCTTTTAAACGGTTTATGAAATGTAAAATATGTTGTTGCTGGGGCATCATTAATACCAACCCACTGTTGTCGATGACTAAGTTTAATATCAGTATAGTTTTCTATTCCAGCCACTGCTGGATTTATGATAAAATTATTGAGGATATACTGGGTATAATAGGGCCTTTGCTGAGAAAGTGCAGTTGAAAATATTACTACACAGAATAGCAGAAATAAATAAGACTTCTTCATTCCCAACTTCCTCAACTTTTTCATCAACGTAAAATGGTTACAGATCCAGTAATGATTTTGCGACCATTTTTAGGATCAATGACATAATAATAAGTACCAACTGGAAGTGTTTTACCATTTGAAGTGCCATCCCATGGACGAGAATAACCAACACTTGTAAACACTGTTTGTCCATAACGATTGAAAACATCAATCGTTGCACCGGGGTAACTTTCCAAATATTTAATAAGCCATACATCATGAATACCATCTCCATTAGGCGAAAATGCATTTGGTACTTCAGGAGCTTTTAATAGCTTAACAAAAATATCATCAGAAACAGTACAGCCACCAATTCCTGTTAAAAACAACTCGTAGGTAATATCATCTAATGGTTTAGTAATGGGCCTTCTAGCAGTATCAGAACTTAAATAAGTTGCTGGGGTCCATCTGTAGGCAAGGTTAGTTCCAAAGACAAAAGCGGGTATAATTGGTTTTTCACCACCTTCCAACACCACCATATCTGAACCTAAATCTAATTTAGGATATGGGTGTACAATTACACTTTGATTTGATGTATCACTTATACAACCTTTCCCATCAATAAAATGGTACCTAACTGTAAACGTTCCGGAATCTCTAAACCTATAAACCGGATTGTTTAGGCTTGAATTACCTCCATCACCAAAATTCCAGAACCAATTTCTTGCAGGCAAAAAGGCGCTTTGCCCTTGATCAGAAAAACTCAACTCTTCGGTGTCTATACAAACTTCATTCTTATTTATAACAAACTGAGCCTTTGGCTGCGGATAAATGGTATTAAATATTTGAGTTAAAGAATCAATACATCCATCTTTTGAAGTGACTCTCAATGTAACATTAACAGGACCTACAGCAGTGTATCTATGCGTTGGACTTGGAAGAGTGGATACAGCATTGGAATTGTTAGGATCACCAAAATTCCATCTATATTGAAAAAGGGCATCAGAATTGTCTGGTATTGTTGAAGTGTTTGTAAATGTAGCTCTTCCATCTGGCAGACAAATGTCTCCTGGCAAATTGAAACCTACTCTTGGCAATAAGTCAATTCTAATATTCTGAACAACTGCTGGACTTACACAACCACTATCTGAAGTTACGCGCAAGCTTACTGGGTATGTACCTGCTGTAGTAAAAGTTTTCAAGAATGTGGCTCCACTATTTCTTGATTGGGTAGTTGCGTCTCCAAAATTCCAATTCCATTGCACAAGATTACTGAAGTTTGCAACACTACTATCAGAAAATGACAAAGCATTTTGTTCGCAGCGAATGGTTTCTAATATTGCAAATTTTGCTGAAGGTGAAGGCCACACTGTTATAGGCTGTGTAATTGAATCTACACAAAACGAATTTGCTGTGTATTTATACTGAATTGTATGGGTTCCTACTCCAGCGGTATTAGGATTAAATATTCCTGCTGCATTAACTCCTCTCCCAGAAAAAGAAAAGCTACCAGGTACAGCACCAATTTCTCTTGCTTGACTGATTGTTCTTGGAGTAGCATCAAAACAAATTCCTGGATTAACTTCGTACACCAATTGTGGAGCCTTTTTTACTGTCACAACCTGTTCAATACTATCTTGACAAACTGCTGCATTTCCCGAATAAGCAACCAATCGTACAGTATAATTTTGAGTAAGTGCAGATTGAGGCGGATAGCGGTGGTTATACAATTTATTTTCTGAGGGCGATAAATCATTCAATCTTTGAGCAATGTTATTTATCCTATCCCATACAATATCTATTCTAGTAACTCCTCCAAAATCAACTTGTGAAGTATTGCGAATAACCACATCAGTGTTGGTACATAAAGTATCTTTTGCTAGTACAACAAAACTCGCTTTGGGCCTTGATCCATTAACAACAAAATCACCTTCAGCTTTAGCAACACAACCAAATTTACTTGTAAGCTCTAGAGATGTTCTATAAATTCCTGTACTAGTATACCTTACCCTAGGTGCTCGATCTGTAGAAGTTAATATGTTAGGCGCAGGATTTAAATTATTTATATTAAAATTCCATCGATACTTAAATTCAGATTCTGTGCCATCTTCAATTCGACTGGTATCAGTAAAAACCGCTTCCGCATCTGCCAAACAAAAACCAGGCAATACCAATCCAATCACCGGTAATGGACGAACAAATAAATTTTTAGTCAATGTATCGCTCACACATCCTGTAGTTGATTGTAAAACAAGTTGAATAGGAATTGTTCCAGTTGCAGTGTATCTATTTTTTACAGAACTATTATTTGTGTTCGTAATTGTAGTAACAGAGTCTAAGCGCCATGTCCACTTTTCAATTGTACCAGATGCAATGGAAGAGCCATCAACAAAAGTGAACTCATTGCCCACGCAAGTGGTGTCTGGAATAGTAAAGTTTGCAACAGGTTTACTCGATACAATTATTGATTTTGTGGTATCAGTAAAACAACCAACATCATTAATTGCTCTCAATTTAATGTTGTAAGTACCTGCACTACTAAATTGAGTTTGAGTATTTTTGGTGGATGCAGATAGGCCATTGCCAAAGTCCCAAGTCCAACTATTTATAGCACGTCCATTTCCATTTGAAGAATCTGTTAGAGCTACAGCACTATTTATACAACCATTTGTTTCTATGCCAAAGTTTGATAATGGTTTTGGAACTATTGTAATATTATCGATTATTTCTTGTTCATTAGTCGTTGAGCATCCATCGTCTGTGGGGGTATTGGTAGTCGTTAAAATTTTAACTCTTGCATTGCCTGCTTGAGTGAAAACATAGTCAACTGGTATCCTAAATAAATAAAATTTTCGATTATTTTGAATGAAACTATCCGCAGGACTTGGAGCATTATCGATGTAATTAGTTGAAGGATTAATTCCCGCAATTCCAGTCCAATCAATTTCTAACTTCTTTGGTATATAAGAAAGAGTCAAATTCAATTTAAAAACGTTGTTTACACAGGTTATGGTATTTGTTGCAGAGCCTGTTGTAAATGGATTCAAAACACTAATTGGCCTTTCTAAATTCAAAACGTTCGTACCTGCATTGTAGCCATACGATTCAACATTCCCCATACCATATGCTAATGCTATAAATCCATCATCGGCTCTAATATTATGTATTGGATTGGTTAAAGTAGAATTTGTAATATCTTCTTGAATATAAGAATAATCAGTACCTCCTATTTGTCTCCAATTCCCCTGAGGAGGTGCACCATTAATTCTAAGTGAACTAATTGATGCCGTTTTCATGATTACATTAATGTAGTGTACTATAATATTGGTGTTGGGGGGCGTTAAATCTCTTCTAGCTGCTACAACAGTAACATTATTGATAGTTTGTTCGATTGGATTTAAAAGTATGATTTCTGGATCTCCTGGGAAAGGACATGCTGGCTGATTTCCATTACCACAATTTGCTGGGTTTCGAGTATCACAGGTTTGTGAAATCATATATTGTGCCACACTAATGGGTGCGTTAGATGTAATCACCAATGGACCACTCGAAGCAACCTCATAGTATGAATTTGCTCTTAGTAAAGTCTTTGGAATTACATTCCCATCAATTTTTACCTCAGTATCAACATCACGTACCATTATTCTAAACTTATCACCGAATCTTCCTGCAAATGGAACTGTTATATAATTTCTACCCCAAGCAACAGAAGGAAATAATTGCTGAAATAAATTATCTCCACCACTAGCATTGTTACAATCAAAAGATGCCCAAGTACTTCCTGAAAAAACTGCTATAGGTTTGCATGGGTTATTAGTAGTAGCTAATGAACGAACCCTACTTCCAGTTAAATCACTGAAGGACTGAACTTGATATACATCCCCCTTATTCAAAGTAATTGTGTAAGGTTGATTGGCGGGTCTACCCGGACTTCCAATAGCGTTTTGTTTAAGGGTTAGTTCTACAACTGTTTGATCCTCTACACCAACAACAGTAATTTGACTTCTAGCTGTTTGTTGAGCATTGTTGACCTGGGTATAAGCCATGGCATAATAATCTCTCCCCAATACATTGGTAGGTAATACTAGTGTAGAACCAGAACGTGCAGCGTTTAACACATGCGAATAAACAACAATGGGATTATCAGAAACAACCTGAATGCCTTTTCCTACATTAGTCCCATCAGATTGAGCATTATAAATGGAATTGGTTGCAGGTGTAATTTGAACTGTCGTTGCTTGATTTGCAACTACCGTAAAAGGAATTACCGGGCCATTTGTACCCAATCTTACTTCTCCTGATGCTGCCACATCTGAGGAAATATACAATGCCATTCTTGAAGTTAGAGCATCTATATGTCCTGGATAGGGTATCCAAAACTCCCTCCCTTTGTTTGAAAAGTCTTGTGCAATAATAGGCTGAAAAAACAGCAGCAACATAGCTATAAAGGGGGCAATAGATCTCATGCAGTAGTCCTTACTTTCGTCTTTCTTAGATTGCAATATACCACTAAGGTTTAATGAAACCTTCATTTGTAGATAAGCGGCGTAAATATTTTATCGTAGTAGGCCCCATACAAAATAAAAGATCTAAAAAATCAGCATTTTCTTGAAATCCATACCTATCTGTAAAAAGCTGTGGGTAAGACGAAATAGCTACTTTTCTTGTTAAATTCTTTGTTTCAGAAGTCTCTTCATTCCAACCTAGCTGAAGTGAACACTTTAATAATTTGGAGGCGATATTCCAACTCTCAAACTGCCATTGCCATAAAAACTCGAACGAATGCTCGTATAATCCAAGCACCGCAGGAGCGTAATAATCAAAAAATGGGGCTTTTCTATAACACGATTCAATTGTTCTTGTATGTTTTCTCCTCCAATCATCCTCCGTATATGCCACTTTGATATCTTTTAGCAATCCACTTTGATCTCGCCCACCTAACAGGGGAATACTGAGTGCAATTGCACCTTGCCCCCCTAAAACAACCGTTCTATTTAGGTGCAAACGCTTATTATAAGTTGCAGCTAATGAAACAATGGCTTGGTTATCTTGAGCTGCTAACGCCCACTGTGATATAGTTCCCCAAAATGATAAGTACATATTTGGCATGCTGCAATTTGCAAAATCATTGTTGAGATTCCATCAGTTCTTTGAAATTAACACATGTAATCACCCAAATTATGCCGGCTATATGTAACTTACCGCCATGAAATATGTCATTTGGTTTTTCTTCATCACAATAGCAACTATTTCTTGCAAATCGCCTCAATCGTTTGAATACAAAGGAGTACAAAACCTACGTCTTGAAAAAGCAGGCTTTCAACAATCTGTATTGAGTCTCGACATTAACTATTATAATCCAAATAATTTTGGAGTGCAACTAAAGCAAGTAGATTGTGATGTGTTTATCAACAACCAGTACCTTGGAAAATATAAACTTGATACCAATTTGTATATCCCCAAAAAAGCACCGTTTTCTTTACCTTCAAAGATGCATGTTGATATGAAAGGAATTTGGAAGAACGCTTTTACAG
>JAKRSC010000006.1 GCA_022402565.1 Hydrotalea sp.
AAACTACTAACTATTCCTAAAGCAGCTCCAGATATGATAGCTTCCATGATCATTTCTGAATAAGTAACTTTTGGATTTTATAAAATGGTTGCCCATTCTGCGTCCATTGAACACGTGCCTCATAGTTACCAGACGACAATAATGCTACTTGAATTTTTTGAATACCGTTTTGCAATTGCAATGGCAAACGTTGATCAAACTTTGCATTATTTGGAAAATAAAGCCAAACCTCTCCCTTAATATCTGCTTGTTGCATTGATGCAGGAAAACTAATCACAACATTTGACTGTTGTTGCTCAACAGTAACCTGTTCTTCCATAGCTTCTGCATTGGCTTTACCATCTATTACTTCTTGATATCTCAATTCTTCGCCATAATAGTCCTTCGTAACTAAATCGAAATGAGTATTAAATGACTTGTATACTAGCGTAGCCATTAAGCCCACAAAACCGATAAATACCAATGTTAATTTTGTTCCCCAACTCATAATGTAATTTTTTTATTCAACTGGTCCTAAAAAATTGGTTTCTTTAACAGCAATAAGCTGATTGCCTTGCATTAATTCTAATTCAATGGTTGTTTTTCTACTTTGAATTCTTGATTTTGGAAGTACCACAAAAAATGATCCTGCACCTTGTCCTTCTTTCTTTACATCAATTGTATTCTTTCCAATAATTTCCACCTTTCCGTCACCACCTTTTACACGAATAGATAGAGGGATAGCAGATGTTGTTTTATTCACCATTTTAATATTGAACAAATTAGATACACTATCTGCTCCTCGCTCTTGATATAAGATTCCAGGTGCACGCATAACCGTTGCATCTACATCTTTTCTTGACATTAATAAGAATCCAAGAATGACTAATAGCAAACCTAATAATCCAGTATACAACTTCATCCTTGTAGTATACTTTAAAGGAACTCCAGTAGCAATAGAATTTTCTGAAGCATAACGGATTAATCCTCTTGGCTTGCCAATTTTATCCATAATATTATCACAGGCATCTATACATGCAGTACACCCAACACACTCTAACTGCACACCATCGCGAATATCAATACCTGTTGGACATACCTTCACACATTGGTGACAATCGATACAATCGCCCAATGAAGTTGGATCAGCAACTTTTTTTGCATTACCTCTTGGTTCACCACGCACATAATCGTACGCAACAATCATAGAGTTTTTATCGAGTAATACACCTTGCAGTCTGCCATAAGGACAAACTACTGTACAAGCTTGCTCTCTAAAAAAAGCAAACACTGCATAGAAAACTCCACTAAACACAATGATAGAGGTAAATCCCGTTATATGCTGCGTTACAGGTTCTGTAATAATTTTCGTTAACTCATCTATCCCAATAATATACGCTAGGAAAAAATTAGATATCACAAAAGAAAGCGCATAAAATAATCCGTGTTTGAGTACTTTCTTCCTAATTTTTTTTCCGTCCCAGGGTGCCAAGTTCAATTGCCTTTGTGCTCCAGCATCTCCTTCAATCCAATACTCTACTTTACGGAACATCATTTCCATAAAATTAGTTTGCGGACATGCCCAACCACAAAAGAGTCTGCCAAAGGCTGCTGTAAAAAGAATAATAAAGATCACGAATGTGATCATGGTTAATCCAAAGATGAAAAAATCTTGTGGCCAGAACACCTTTGAAAACAAAATGAATTTTGCTTCCGGAATATTGAACATAAACAAAGGCCTTCCATCTATTTTAATAAATGGAAGACCAAAGAATACAACAAAATATAAAATACTGAGCAGTGTACGAATATTATAAAAACGTCCTTTAGGCTGATAAGCATAAATCCATTTACGTTTTCCTTCTTGATCAATGGTTGCAACACGATCTCTGAATTCCTCAGTTGAAGGTTCATTCACATGCTCAAAATTGCTAATCATAACTCAAATTTTAGCTCATTACTGAGCTGGTGGTGTAGCAGGTGTTGCTTCGGGTTCTGCGTACAATTCCCCTTGTGGCTCCTTAGGGTTGGTTGCTTTTGTTCCTTTCAATGATTTTATGAAACTAGAAACTTGTGCAATTTGAACTGGAGATAAATCATCTTTCCAACTCTTCATACCTTTTTCAGGTACTCCATACTTCACAGTTTTAAAAATATCTTGAATACTTCCACCATGAAGCCAATACTCATCTGTAAAGTTTGGACCAACAGTACCGCCACCATCTGGACCGTGACAAGCAGCGCAATTGGCAGTGTATATTTTTTTACCTTCTAACATTGCTGTTGCATCTTCTAAGTAAACCACTGTGTTTTCATCTACTTTATTTGCAGCAAGCTTCAAATAAGCTTCTTTTTCCTTTTCTGCTTTCTCTAAAGCAATATGTAATTCTTCTTGACTTAAAGGAGCAGAATGAACTACATGGTATCTCCATAAATAAATTCCAGCAAATACGATCGTCACATAAAATCCATACAACCACCAAGGAGGAAGACGATTATCTAGTTCTCTAATTCCATCATAGTTGTGGCCTAAGTCAATTTGTGCTTCTTCTTTCATTGGTCGGAAGCTATTTGCTTTATCCCACCATGCTTGCCATGAAGTTTCCTTTTTAGAAGCAGTTGCTGTTACACCTGCAATCACAGCTTTTTCAACAGACAGTAATCGCTTTAAATTATACAACAAGAAAAACATAATGAGTAACTCCAATCCAATCACTGCAAGCAAAGAGTAAAAAGTGTAAGCTGATAGTCCGCCGAAATGAGTCACTGATGGAGTTGCTGCAGCAGGAGCAGCATCTTGAGCCATTACACTTAAAGATGAAAGCAGTAAAATAGCTATCACTGGAAGTGCTTTCGGTAATTTTTGATCTGTTTGGTAACGCTGAAGGAAATTACCTGCAGCGCCCATTACCACATTCGCTAATAACCCTATTGCTAATAATAGTCCAAATATGATAACAATAAGTACTTGCGCTAGCGGATTCGACAACTCGCTTTCTTTTGGAGGACCTTGTGCTATTGAAGCAAGTGGAAGGGCTACAACAAGTACCAACATTTGTAGCTTTCTAAGAGAATGGGTATATACTTGAAACAAACTTCTCATGTTAGGTTGTTTTAAGGGTAATTAAGGTTGTTTTTGGTCGAATGGAATTTGACTCATTTCATCAATTAATTTCTTATCTGCTTTTAGTGCCCATGCTGTCATGAGTAAGAAGAAGACAAAGAATATCATAAATGACGCCATTCCGTAAATGTCGACTTGTGAAATTTTTTCCAGATAGTTAATGAATTTCATAGTTGATTATTTAAGCTCAGCTAATTCTTTTTTCTCTCCTTTTATATCAGTACCAACACGCTGCAAATAAGCAATCAAAGCAACGATTTCTCTATCTGCCTGAATCTTAATCTTATCTTTTGCTAAATTCTCTGCAACTTGTTTAGCTTGTTTTTCTAAATCGGCACGCGCTATTTGATCGTATCCTTCAGGATAAGGCACGCCTAAGGTTTGCATAGCCCTTATCTTAGCTTCTGTTGTAGATACATCAAGTTGATCGTCTAGTAACCAAGGATATGGAGGCATTACAGAACCTGGACTCATACTCTGAGGCTCTAGCATGTGGTTATAGTGCCAACTATCTGGATACTTCCCACCTACTCTCGCCAAATCTGGGCCTGTTCGCTTACTTCCCCACTGGAATGGATGATCATAGACAAATTCACCTGCCTTGCTGTATTCCCCATAACGTGCTACTTCATCGCGGAATGGTCGAACCATTTGTGAATGACAAGTATAACATCCTTCTCTTACATAAATATCTCTACCATGTAACTCAAGAGGGGTATAAGGTTTTACTGATGCAATAGTTGGTATATTACTTTCAATTAAGAACGTTGGAACAATTTCAAGAATACCACCAACAGCAACTAATACAAAACTCCAAACCAACATTTGAACAGGCTTTCTTTCAATCCATCTGTGCCAGTATTCCTTACCATGTGCTTCAATAACTTTTGGCAATGGTGCTGCTTCAGCAGGTTCATCGGCAATGAGTTTACCAGCAGCTATGGTTTTCCATAAATTGTATACCATTATAAATACACCTACCAAATACAAGGTACCACCAATACTTCTTGTGATGTACATTGGAATGATGTGCGTAACAGTTTCTAAGAACTGGAATTTCAATTGTCCTTCTGGAGTAAACTGCTTCCACATCATAGCTTGTGCAAAACCTGCCCAATACAATGGCACTGCATATAAAACAATACCAATGGTTCCAATCCAAAAGTGATTCGTTGCAAGTTTTTTAGAGTATAACTCTGTACCAAAAATTCTTGGAATTAACCAATACAAAATACCAAATGTCATAAAGCCATTCCAACCAAGTGCTCCAATATGCACGTGGGCAATAGTCCAATCGCTGAAGTGTGAAATTGCGTTTACATTCTTCAAACTCAACATAGGACCCTCGAAGGTGCTCATACCATAACAAGTAACAGCTACCACTAAGAATTTCAAAATTGGATCTTCACGTACTTTATCCCATGCACCACGCAAGGTGAACAATCCATTCAACATACCACCCCAACTTGGCGCAATCAACATTACACTAAATACAGTACCTAAGCTTTGTGCCCAATCAGGTAAGGCAGTGTATAACAAGTGGTGTGGACCAGCCCAGATATAAATAAATATCAATGACCAAAAGTGAATGATAGACAAGCGATAACTGTATACAGGACGATTAGCAGCCTTAGGTAAGAAATAATACATAATACCTAAATAAGGTGTTGTTAGGAAGAATGCCACAGCATTGTGACCATACCACCATTGCACCAAGGCATCTTGCACACCAGCATACCAGCTATAACTTCTCATAGCAGTATAGGGCAATTCAAATGAGTTTACTATATGCAGCATTGCCACGGTAACCCAGGTTGCTATATAAAACCATATTGCTACATACAAATGACTTTCTCGTCTTTTTAAAATGGTACCAAACATATTAATACCAAACACTACCCATATAAGTGTGATGGCGATATCAATTGGCCACTCTAATTCAGCATACTCTTTTCCCGATGTATACCCCAACAAAAGTGTAACTGCTGCTGCTACAATTATAAGCTGCCAACCCCAGAAATGAATTTTACTGAGTGCATCACTGAACATACGGGCTTTACACAAACGTTGTAAAGAGTAATAAACACCCATAAAAATTCCATTACCCACAAATGCAAAAATGACTGCATTGGTATGTAATGGTCTAACGCGACCGAAAGTGGTCATTGGGTGGCTGAAGTTGGATGCTGGCCAAAAAATTTGTAAGGAGGCCAACAAACCTACTGTCATACCTACAACTCCCCAAAGTATGGTAGCGTAGGCAAACATTTTGACAATCTTATTGTCGTAGTAAAACTTTTCTACTTGCATGGTAGTCCTGGTTTTAAGGGTGTTTGGTTATTGAAATTTGTATTAAGTAGTTTTTTTTGAAGGTTGATCGTCGAATAACATACGAACGGGTGGACTCATTTCATCTTCATATTGGCCAGAACGAACACTCCAAATAAATGCTCCCAAAAAAAGAGCCGCAACTGAGATACTGGCTATTAACAACATAATTATGACACTCATTTACTGTTATTTAGGTCCAAAAATATTTTTGATGCTCCCCCTTGCCTATGACATAACTCAATGACCAATATGATTTTTGTCATGTTTTTGTCATCTGTTTTACCCTCAACTGAATAATGTTTAATTATTTCACAAGAAAGCCATTAAAATCCTCATCATTTCATTCCTAGCTTCCAACCATAAAACTGACTTAAACCATATGTTATGAGTACAATACTGATACTACTAGCTGGCATTAATATAGCAGCGAGCATAGGAGATAAAACGCCTTGTACTGCAAATGATAAACCAATGATGTTATAGAGTATCGAAACTACAAATGCTATCATCACAATATGCCTATTAATCTTACACAAACGAATAAAGGCAGGCAGTTTGGGTAATTCACTTGCTGCTATAATTACATCACTCGCAGGTGTAAATGCATGTGTATCTTCTGCAACTGCTACGCCAACATCTGCCTGTTGTAATGCACCTGCATCATTCAACCCATCACCTACCATCATAACTGTTTGCCCATGCTTCTGTAAAGTGTCAATAGCAGTCAACTTATCATTCGGCTTTTGATTGAAAAGTATAGCAGCATTCCAACCTAATAAATCTTGTAAATAATTTTTTTCACCTGCATTATCTCCGCTCAAAATAGATATGCCAAATCTCCTTTTAAGTTTCTTCAACATGCTTGGAACATCTTTCCTATATTCATTTTGAAACTTAAAATGACCAACTAATTTGTTGTTTATTGAAATATACACTGCAGAAACACTTTCCTCTTCAAAGTCTTGCAAACCTTGAGTTACAAATGATTTAGCCCCCAACTTTATTATCTGATCAGCAACCACTCCTTCTATTCCTCTACCAGTATATTCCTCAAAAGAATGTACCGATATTTTACTGGTGTACTTAATAAAGTTGGCTATAGCCCTACTCATAGGGTGCATGCTTTGTCGAGCTAATGCAGCAACTTGTTGCCAAACCTCTGCGTCTAAATCAGTTCCAATATATTGTATAGCAGCATAACGTCCAGTTGTAAGTGTTCCTGTTTTATCAAATACAAGATGATTCACTTTAGAGATATCTTCAATGGCTTGTGCGTGGCGTAAATAAAATTGATTCCTTCCTAAAATGCGAATAATATTTCCGTTTGTAAATGTATTACTAAGCAACAAAGCGCATGGACAAGCAATAATTAAAACAGCAGTTACAGAAGGCCAAATCAAACTACTATCATTCATCCACCAATAAGCTGCAGCGGATAAAGCAATTGCAAAAACTACCCAAGTAAAATAACGCGCTAATAGATGCACAAAAGATCTTTCTTCATCTGGTATAGTAGTAGCCGAACTACCACGGTTCCATAATTGCGTTAAATAACTCTGCGCCACTTCTTTTACAACCAAAAGTTCAATATTTCCCCCCATTTGTCGCCCGCCTGCATATACCATTTCGCCCATTTGTTTTTCTACTGGTACACTTTCACCAGTTACAAAACTATAATCAATTAAAGCTTTTCCCCTAGTAATAATACCATCGGCTGGAATGAGCTCTTGGTGATGAATTAACAAAGTATCATCTAGTTGAATATCTGGAAGCGAAACTGTTTGCTCATCATCGCCATTTAATTTAGTAACAGCAATTGGAAAATACGAAGTATAATCGCGCTCAAAGCTCAGTTGTTCGTACGTTTTATCTTGTAATACTCTACCTACCAACATAAAAAATACAATACCACTCATTGAATCGAGATAGCCTCCACCTTCCCCCATCAATATTTCAACAACACTTCTTGCAAATGTTACCCAAACTGCTAAAACAATAGGCGCATCAATATTTAAAAAACGATGCTTTAAACTTTTCCATGCACTGCTATAAAACTCTGATGCACTATAAAAAAATACAGGTAAGCTCAATAATAAATTGAGATAGCGAAACAAGTTTGTAAGATTTTGCTCTTTTGCATCAATACCTAAATATTCAGGGAAACTCATGAGCATAATATTCGCAAAACAAAACCCTGCAACACCTAGCTTATATATTTTGGAACGATCAATCCTAGGACGCTCACCCTTTAATTGTTGTAAACTTATGTAAGGCTCATAGCCAACAGAAGTTAGTAACTCAGCCACTTCTCGTAAACTAACCTCTTTTTGTTTGAAAATAATTTCAGCCTCTTTTCTTGTAAAATTAACAGCACTTCTAACCACACCTTCATTGAGTCTATGCAAATTCTCCAATAACCATAAGCAACTACTACAGTGCATTTGAGGTAAATAAAAACGAACATGTGTATGTTCTTCATCTTGATAATGAATAAGCGCTTTTATAATTGCATCGTCATCAAGAAATGTAAACTTATCGGCCCTTACTTTAAATTTTTGAGAAGCACCTGGGTGATTGGTGAGCGAATAATAATCGCACATGCCCGTATTATTCAAAATCTCATACACACTTTTACAACCTTCACAACAGAATGCTTTATCATGTGCTTCAATTAGTTTTTCTTTACAAGGTTCGCCACAATGATAACAAGCAGTTGCTGTTTTTGATTCAGTCACTTTCGCCATGCAATAAAATCGTATAGAGGTTAATTATATAGAAAATCGGGCTTATGCTCTACAACTTTGGGGTAAAGCAATGTTTGCTCAATATGTATCCACTGAAAAATTTTATTCTCCAACTCAAACATGTCATTCACGCAATCCTTCCATTCGGGTGTGCTATATGATAGAGGAGAATAATTGTTCAATACCTGACGCATTTTTTGTAGAAGTTGAATAATTCCCTTCTGTGTTTTATTCAAACTATCAATTACTTTGGCATCAATTCCTTTGGATTTTCCAACCCGCATGGTTCCTGCAAACGATTGCTTAATAAAAGGAAATAGAATTCCTTTTTCTTTTCTAAACAAATGATCTAACTCGTCTTTCAGTTTGATAAACATGAGTGCAACCAACTCAGCTGAAACAGGGTCTGCTTTAGTATGAATATTCTTATCAAAATATTGTTGAATCTCTGTTAATGAGAGCTGTATATCGGGAATGAAATCCATTTCTATCAGGTTACACAATCCCTCAGGTGTCAGCGCTTCCTGCGAATGATTATCAATTTTATTTAAAAACATATTCCCTCCAGTTTATAGGTGCAAGTTATTCGTAAGCAAAAGGAATAAGCATGACCTTACTCAATCTGTAATATGATTTTTATCATGTTTTTGCAGTGCCTGTTTCAATAACTGATTGAATATTGAAAAATAAAATCAACAAAAAAAGCCGGTCATAAAGACCGGCTTAGTATTCATTGTAGGAAATTAATTAACCTAAAGCAACACGCTTGAAAGTGTTCACTGTAACACCACCAGCTTGCTTTAAGTATGCTTCAACAGTTAAGCTACCATCCTTAACAAAAGGTTGCGCCATCAAAGTATTTTCTTTGAAGAAAGCATTCAATTTACCTTCTGCAATTTTAGCAATCATATCCTCAGGCTTACCAGCCATTTTAGGATCGTTCTTCATAGTATCGATTACGATGCTTCTCTCACGTTCAACTACATCAGCAGGGATACTATTAGCATCAACGGCTATTGGATTCATTGCAGCAATTTGCATAGCTACATCTTTTCCAGCTTCAGCAGCTTCAGCAGACATTCCAACTAATACACCCATACGGTAAGCACCGTGGATATAAGAAGCAACGAATGGAGCTTCAACACGCTCAAATTTAGCAACACCAATTTTCTCGCCAATAGAAGCCAACTTATCGTTGATCATATCAGCAACGGTCATACCGTTGATAGTTACGCCATTTAATTCGTCAACCGATTTCACATCGTTTGCAACAGCAGCATCAGCGATTGATTGAGCAAAAGCAACGAAATCTGCATTCTTACTTACGAAATCAGTCTCGCAACTAATACACAAAACAAAACCAGTTTTATTATCTGCACTTGTTTTAGCAATCACAACACCTTCTTTTGCTTCGCGATCGCTTCTTTTAGCAGCAACCTTCTGACCTTGCTTACGCAACCAGTCAATTGCAGCTTCAAAATCACCGTTGGTTTCAGTTAAAGCTTTGCGGCAATCCATCATACCAGCACCAGTTGCTTGACGAAGCTTATTGATTTCTGCGGCCGTAATGGCAACATTTGTACTCATATCTTCTATAATTTTTGTTCTACAAATTTCTATAGGTTTTCACCTAACCCATTTGTTGAACAGGTTATTAATTTGTAATGATTCAGTGAGATCAGAGAATTACTTCTTAGCTGGACCACCCGCTGTTCTACGGCTAGCTCCACCTGCAACACGACGCTTAGGCTGTCCACCAGGACCTTCATTGCGAACACCACCGCGACGACCGCCACGAGCTGCTTCTTCTTCAGCTTCAGCTTGTAAGCGAGCTGCTTTCTTTTCAGCTTCGTTGTCTGTATCTTCTACTTCATCATCTTTAGAAGCTTGACGTTCAGCCAAACCTTCTGCAATAGCAGCAGTGATGTAGTTAGTAATAATTGCAATACTCTTTGTTGCATCATCATTAGCAGGAATAGGGAACTCAACTTTATTAGGATCACAGTTGGTATCAACCATTCCAAACGTTGTAATACCTAAGCGTTTAGCTTCAGCCAAAGCAATATGCTCATGACCAATATCTACTAAGAACAAAGCAGCTGGAAGGCGACCTAATTGAGCGATACCACCCAATACTTTTTCCATCTTATCCTTATCACGAGCTAAGGTTAATCTTTCTTTCTTAGTTAAACTATCAGCGCTACCATCTGCCAACATTTTTTCAATGCTCTGCATTTTTTTCACGCTCTTACGAACAGTATTAAAGTTGGTTAACATACCACCTAACCAACGTTCAGTTGCAAAAGGCATGTTTACACGTTGTGCACATTCGCTTACGATTTCTTTCGCTTGCTTCTTTGTAGCAACAAACATGATTTTCTTTCCACTCTTTGCAATTTGCTTAAGAGCAGCAGCAGCTTCCTGTAAGTGATCTACTGTTTTGTTCAAATCAATGATGTGAATTCCTTTTTTCTCCGCGAAGATGTAAGGTAACATCTTAGGGTTCCACTTCTTACGCAAGTGACCAAAGTGTACACCAGCTTCTAGGAGTTGTTGTTGAAGTGAAGTGTTATTTTCCATTTTTTCAGATTATGGGCTCTTTAGCTGATGTTCAGTTGAGGAGCCATCGTTTTTGAATGTTAGGTTCTTGTCGAATGAAGGATGAAATTGCCGATAACAAGACCAGCAACTTCGATCCAAAATGATTAACGCTTGCTGAACTGGTAGCTTCTTCTAGCTTTCTTATGACCAAACTTCTTACGTTCAACACCACGAGGATCACGCTTGAGGTATCCGGCAGCTTTCAAAGCAGGGCGGAAGTCAGGGTTGATTTCAATCAACGCTCTTGATACCGCTAGCTTAGTTGCTTCTGCCTGTCCTTTTAATCCACCACCTTGTGCATTCACAACTACGTTGTATTTTCCAACAACATCAGCGGTTTTTAAAGGAGCTTCCACTTGGTTCTGAAGATATACCAAAGGGAAATATTCTTTGTAGTCTCTACCGTTTACAGTAATACTGCCTTCACCCTTGCTCATAAAAACACGGATGACAGCTTCCTTACGACGGCCTACTGCATTTTTTTGTTTTTCCATTGTTCAATACTTATGCTCTGGTTGATGACCAAAACTGGTTAAAAGGTAAATTGTTTAGGATTTTGCGCTGTATGTGGATGAGATGCGCCAGCATATACAAATAACTTCTTGTACATCTTGCGACCTAATCTGTTCTTAGGCAACATGCCCTTTACAGCACGCTCAATAATCACTTCTGGACGACGCTTCAATAAATCACCAGCAGCTTCTTCTCTTAAACCGCCTGGGTAACCACTGAAGTTTTGGTAAACTTTGTCTTCTAACTTGTTTCCGGTAAATGCAACCTTGTCGGCATTAATCACAATTACGTAATCTCCGCAGTCAACGTGAGGAGTGTAATATGCTTTGTTTTTACCGCGCAATACAGCGGCAATCTTAGAACACATCCGACCTACGGTTTGATTAGTACCGTCCACAACGTACCAATTACGCTGCACGGTAGCCGCATTCGCATGTTTGGTGGTGAAATGTAATTTGCTCATATAATTTTTTTTAGTGATGCTGTCGCTATCCCAACAGCTCGGAACCCTATTTTTAGGGAGTGCAAAGGTAGGAGCATTTATGAGCAAAAAATGCATTTTTGTCCTTCTTTTTTATATCGAACCTACACAAGTGGTTGATTTTCAATAAAAATTTTGTTGCACTTTTTGCATCTGCAGCCTAAATGCCCAGTTTTAATGCAATTTCCCTTCCCTTACCTTTACAACTTCATTTACCAGTACGTGAGAAAAATTACCGCTTCGCAAATATTCAATGGACAAAAATGGCTTACAGAGCAAGCAATTCTTTTGGAAAATGATGGCACCATTGTAGACATAATTCCAACTAATGATGCCGGACTAGATATTGAAGAATACAATGGCATTTTATCGCCCGGTTTTATAAATGCACATTGTCATGTGGAACTGAGTCACATGAAAAATGAAATTCCGCCACATACCGGATTAGTAGGCTTTATTGAACAAATATTGAAAAGAAGAGATTTTCTAAGTCAAGAGGAGCAAAGTAAGTATCACACAGAAGCTTTGCAACTGATGTGGGATAATGGCATTGTTGCTGTAGGTGATATATGTAATGGCACATCTAGTATTATTCCGAAGTTACAAAGTCCATTAATGTTTCACCATTTCCTTGAGGTAAGCGGATGGGTTCCTGCAGGAGCGCCTTTGCGCATGGAAAAAATAAAAGAACTGCAAACTAGCTTTGCTGAACACTTCAACCATAAGCATATTAGTATTACGCCTCATGCGCCTTATTCTGTTTCATCGCGTTTATGGAAGGAATTAAAAAACACTTTTGCCGACCAAATTATTTCTATCCATAACCAAGAAACCGTACCAGAAAATGAGCTGTTTCAATATGGAACGGGTGCTTTCATTGATTTTTATAATCGACTCAACCTTATTAATTCAGAATTTAAGCCAAGCGGAATAACAAGCTTCCAAAGCGTTGCACCCTATTTACAACATGCAAAGCAGGTGATTCTTGTTCATAATACAGAAATTAGTGAAACCGATCTTTTACTCATCCAACAACTCAACCGAGAAATTTCAGTAAACTTTTTTGCCTGCATTTGTATAGCTGCCAATTTATATATCGAAAATAAAGTGCCGCCCATTCCTCTTTTGCAAGAGGCTGGAATTCCCATTTGTTTAGGCACAGATAGTTTGGCAAGCAATACTGAGTTGAATGTACTTCATGAAATTCAACTCATTCATGAACAATTTCCGAGCATCTCTTGGGAGCAAACCTTGCAGTGGGCCACGTGGAATGGTGCGCAGGCTTTAGGCATGGCTGACCAATTTGGAAAGCTTGAAAAAGGCAGGAAGCCAGGAATTTGCCTGATTGATCCGAGTTCCTATTCTGTACAAAAGCTCGCCTAAACAAGCTCAGTTTTAAACAATCTTAGTGCATTTTGTGTGGTAGCATGCGCCACTTCCTCAGGCGACTTTTCAAGTGCAATGGCTACCTGATTTAACACCAATTGCACATAAGCACTTTCATTCCTTTTACCTCTGTGCGGCACAGGTGTTAAATAGGGCGCATCTGTTTCTAAAATGAGAAATTCTAAAGGTATATGTCGAATAACCTCTGGAAGTTTAGCCGACTTGTAAGTGACCACCCCACCAATACCCAGCATAAAATCCATTTGAATGATTTGTTCAGCACTCTCACGGCTACCACTAAAGCAGTGGAAAACACCTCTTAATCCTTTAGCAGCAAAAGGCTTCACCAAATCTATCGTTTCCTGCATAGCATTTCTAGTATGAATCACCACGGGCAAATCTTTTTCTAGCGCCCATTGCATTTGCCTCACAAATGCCTCCACCTGCTGCGCTGAAAACTCGGTACTCCAATAATGATCGAGTCCAATTTCACCCACCGCTATAAAACTTCTTTTTTCAAGCCATTCTTGTACATGCCTTAATTCAGGTTCTACTTGTTCATTCACATAACACGGGTGTAAGCCCATCATAGCAAAACATGTTCCTGGGTGCTGAGACTCAACTTGTAACATAGCTTGGGTATGATTGGAGTCAATGGCAGGCAGATACATATGTTGTACCCCCGCTTGCTTTGCCCTTTCAATCATGAAATCTCTATCGTCTGCAAATTCTTCTGCATATAAATGACAATGTGTATCAATCAGTACCATTTTGCAAAAATCTGTTATTCAAAACGATTTCAATGTGCCAAAGAAAAAAACAAGCTTTTTTTCTCGGCTTGAAAATAAATGTTCGACGCTTGGCGTTATTATGTACGCTTGGATTCGTACCCATTGGAACCAAAGCAATGCACTGCATTGCCAAGGAACTGGTTATTGTGTGAGCAGTAACCATCCATCCACCCATCCTAGCAAGCTTAAACAGGGGCCAATTGGCCAAACCTACCCAGGAAACGGCAGACTAAAGGAACAACTAAAAGACTGGACTTAAGACATTAAACGCTGTTTTCATAGGGTACGGATTAAAAAACGAGCCGGGGTTTCTACCCCGGCTTTCTATTTTGTATACGCATTTGATTTCCACCCTTTTTCTCGCAACCAAGTCAATGTGGATGGCAAACCTTTTTGAAGCCTTGGCCATGCTTTTTCGGAATCGTGGAATACAATTATACTTCCTGCTTCTATTTGAGGTAACATTTGCTGAATCATAAGAGCGGGGTCTAATTGCACATCAAAATCACCACTCAACACATCCCACATCACCAATTCATAACCTTTTTGAGTCAGTGCTTTCATCTGAAATGGCGTCATTTTTCCATAAGGCGGACGAAACAAATGAGAACTAATGTGCTTGGCTGCCTCATCAATATCAGATAGGTAGGTCTTTCGCTGGGTTATCCAACCATTCATGTGATGCATGGTATGATTTCCAACTGCATGTCCTCTTTTTATGATTTCTTCATAAACCTGCGGATAAGCTGCTACATTCTTTCCAATACAAAAAAAAGTGGCTTTTGCATCAAAAGCATCTAACTGATCCAATACCCAAGGAGTGATAGTTGGGTGAGGGCCATCGTCAAAAGTTAAAAAAACTGTATCGGAAACCCTTTTAACTTTCCAAGTACAAGATGGAGTTAACAAAGGAAGCAGCGCTGGTGTTTTAACCCGATAATACATGGTTATAAAAGTAACCATTGCAATTCAATAACTGTCATCTTATGTTGTTGTTTTCATTCCACCCTGCCTAGGACTATATTTGCAGCATGAATGAACATAAAGTGAGGGTGCGTTTTGCCCCGTCTCCAACAGGTGGGTTGCACCTGGGTGGCGTGAGAACAGTCTTATTTAATTATTTATTCGCTAAACAACAAGGCGGCGATTTTATCCTTCGAATTGAAGATACCGATCAAAGCAGGTTTGTGCCTGGTGCTGAAGAATATATTTTCAACACCTTGACTTGGTGCGGACTTGTTCCCGATGAAAGTCCAGTACACGGTGGTTCATATGGCCCCTATCGCCAAAGCGAAAGAAAACCCATGTACCTACCTTATGCGCAACAACTGGTAGAAGCCGGACAAGCCTACTATGCATTTGACACGCCAGAACAGCTAGATAATATGCGCAAAGAGCATCCTAACTTTCAATACAACCATCAGTTTCGCTTGAAGTTGAGCAATAGCTTGACCTTACCCAAAGAAGAAGTAGCTCAAAAAATTGCAAATGGTGAACCCTATGTCATTCGCATTTTAATGCCCGCGAATGAAACGGTAGTATTGCACGACTTAATACGTGGTGAAGTGAGTTTTGATACGGCACAAAGCGATGATAAAGTGTTGCTGAAAGCCGATGGCATGCCTACCTATCACTTGGCTGTTGTGGTAGATGATTTTCATATGAAAATAACCCATGCATTTAGAGGTGAAGAGTGGTTGCCCAGCGCACCTATTCATGTTTTGTTGTGGAAGTATTTATTTGGATTAGATGCCATGCCAAAATGGGCACATTTACCGCTGATTTTAAAACCAGATGGACATGGTAAATTGAGCAAGCGAGATGGTGAAAGATTAGGCTTTCCTGTTTTTGCGAAAGAATGGAAAGATCCAACAACGGGTGAATTAACTAGTGGATTTAAAGAAAGAGGCTTCCTACCAGAAGCGTTCATAAATATGCTGGCCATGTTGGGCTGGAATGATGGTACCGATCAAGAAGTATTTAGCTTAGAAGAATTGTTGCAAAAATTCAACTTGGAAAGAGTTCATAAAGGTGGAGCAAGATTCGATTTTGAAAAAGCTACTTGGTTCAACCAGGAATGGATGAAGCGCATGAGCACTTTAGCACTCACAGAAAAAGTACAACCTATTTTAGAAGCATCCCTTCAATCAAAACTTGCCACAGAGAAAGTCATGCAGGCTGTTGAAATGACCAGAGAGCGTTGTGCATTACTAAATGACTTTATCACGCAGGCAGGATTTTTATTTGCCACACCAGCATCGTATGATATAGCTTCTATTCAACCTAAATGGGATGAGAAAAAACAACACTTTTTTAAAGCATTTGTAGTTGAGTTGGGCAAAATCTCCGAATGGAATGCCCCTGCTATAGAAGCGAGATTTAAAGAATTAGCTGCAGAACAAGGAGTAAAACCAGGCGACTGTATGCTGCCACTCAGAGTTATGTTAGTAGGCGGTAAGTTTGGTCCAGGTGTATTTGATATTGCTGCATTTATTGGCGCTGCTGCAACAATAGAAAGGATTGAGCAAGTATTGGGACAATTAGGCTAAAGTTTTTAACTGACATTTATCAGATACTGATGTTGAGAAAGATAGTATTTTGCACAAGTTTAATGACGCAGTTATGAGTGAAACTACCAGACCTATACGAGTATTGGTTGCCAAAGTTGGATTAGATGGCCACGACCGTGGTGCTAAAGTAATTGCTACTGCACTGCGCGATGCAGGGATGGAAGTAATTTATACGGGTTTGCGCCAAACACCTGAAATGGTAGTAAGTGCTGCTTTACAAGAAGATGTTGACGCTATAGGTGTAAGCATTTTGAGCGGTGCTCATATGACCGTTTTTCCAAAGCTTATTGCACTCATGAAAGAAAAGAATATGCATGATGTGCTGTTAACTGGAGGTGGAATTATTCCAGATGAAGATATGGATAGCTTATCACAACTTGGAGTAGGTAAATTGTTCCATCCAGGAGCCAAGACTTCAGATATTGCAGCGTATATCCACGATTGGGTAAAAGAGCATCGTTCGTTCTAAACTAATTTTTCAGTTGAGATGGTTAATTTAGTAGCATGGAGGTTGCATTACTTAAAGCCTACTTGTTACAATTAGCACCATTATCAGATGATGTTGTTAATGACTTCTGTAAACACTGGCAGCCTTATTCCTGTAAAAGAAAACAACTGCTAACAGCCACTGGAGATACCGAACGTTATTTGTATTTTGTAATTGATGGGATTCAAAGAGCCTATTTTATTGGCGAAAATCAACAGGAAGCTACCATTGTATTTACATATCCTCCTTCTTTCAGCGGCGTTGCAGATAGTTTCCTTACTCAAACGCCTTCTTTATACAATTTGGAAACCCTTACATCTAGTAAGTTTCTTCGCATTAGTTACGATTCTTTACAAACCTGCTTGCAAGAACATCCTGTTTTACAACATACCTTTTTTACAGCAACAGCATTTGCTTTAAAAGGTGCGTTAGAGCGGCAAGTAGAATTGCAATGTTATACAAATGAAGAAAAATTCAAAACCCTTTTGCACAGAAGTCCTCATTTACTTCAAATAATTCCGCATAAGTATTTAGCTTCTTATATGGGTATGAATGCAACCAATTTTAGCAAGCTATTGGCACAGGTACGCTTGTAAAAATCTTGGTATTTACCAACAATGGGCAAGCACAGCTAATTGAATTTTGCATCAAACTAGATAATGTCATGGAATTCAACAGATCCAATTTAATAGCATCCTTAGAAAAAGATGTACAAGAAATTTTAAATACTGCCAAGCATTTGAGAACCCTTCCTAGTATTGATATCAAGACTTGCCCCGACGAAAAAAGTTGGAGTGTTGCAGAAGTAATAACTCATTTAAATTTTTATTGTGCGAATTACCTTCCATTGATTGATCAGCAACTTAAAACAGTACCGCCTTCTCAAAAAAATAGTTTTAAGTCTGGGTGGTTAGGAAACTATTTCACCAAAATTATGAAACCCAGAGCCGACCTTTCTATACCATCCAAAATGAAATCACCTACCAATGCAATACCTTCCAAAGAGGTAGATGCATCCAAGGCTTTATTAGATTTTATTGCATACCAAGAACAACTCATTGAACTTCTAAACAAATCAAAAGAAGTAGATCTTCAAAGAATTAAAATAGCCACCTCACTTTCAAAGCTGATTAAATTGTCACTAGGCGATACATTCAGGTTTTTCATTGCTCACCAACAAAGGCATTTTGTACAGATAAGCCGAACATTAGAAAGGGTTAGAAAGTAATGAATTGATCTTAAGAGTACATTTGAGCTTTAACGGATTATTTTCACGAATCTCGGATGCAAAAGGAGATTAGATTGTATATTGGCAACCTAAATCTAACATGATCTATGAGCTATACTACATTACTGACTGAATTATCGGACCGTATTCTTACCATTACAATCAATCGTCCTGAAAAATTAAATGCACTCAACAAGCAGGTCATTGAAGAACTTTCGTCTATCATGGACGAAGTATATCAGAATCCTGAAATAGGTGCAGTCATCATAACTGGAAGCGGTCCTAAATCTTTTGTAGCAGGAGCCGATATTGCTGAGTTCATGCAATTAAATGCCAGCCAAGGAAGCGAATTAGCTGCCAAAGGTCAATCAATGGTGTTCGACAAAATTGAAAACTGTCCGAAACCTGTATTTGCTGCAGTCAACGGATTTGCGCTGGGTGGTGGTTGCGAATTAGCCATGTCGTGTCATGTACGTTATGCCAGCGAAACAGCCAAGTTTGGTCAGCCTGAAGTGAATCTTGGATTGATTCCTGGTTATGGTGGAACTCAACGCCTAACCCAGTTGGTAGGTAAAGGAAGGGCCATGGAACTTTTGATGTCGGCACAAATGATTGGTGCACAAGAAGCATTGCAATATGGATTGGTTAATAAAGTTGTAACACCTGAAGAACTTATAGCGGCTTGTCGTGCCACGCTCCAAGTTGTTTTAACTAAGGCTCCACTGGCAGTTGCAGCCTGCATTAAATCGGCCAACGCCGTTTGGAATGAGCAACAGAATGGATATCAGGTAGAAATTGAAGAGTTTGGAAAATGCTTCGAGACCAAAGACATGCAAGAAGGTGTAACTGCCTTTCTAGAAAAGCGAAAAGCAGTTTTCACAGGACAATAACAAAATATAGGAACGAGGCGCTATGCCTCGTTTTTTTTACTAGGTGCTGCCTCGTACCTTTGCAAAAAATTTAGCTATATGAACTATAGAATTGAAAAAGATACCATGGGTGAAGTGCAGGTTCCTGCTGATGTGTATTGGGGTGCACAAACCCAAAGAAGTATTGAAAACTTCAAAATAGCACAGGATACCAATAAAATGCCCATTGAAATTATTCGTGCATTTGCATACTTAAAAAAAGCAGCAGCCATCACCAATTTTGAGGCTGGTGTTTTGAGTGAAGAAAAGAAAAATCATATTGCAACTGTTTGTGATGAAATTTTAGAAGGTAAGCTTAACGACTATTTCCCTTTGGTTGTTTGGCAAACTGGTAGTGGCACGCAAAGCAACATGAATGTGAATGAAGTCATTGCTTATCGTGCTCATGTGTTAGCTGGTGGAAGTTTAACAGATTATGAAAAAGTCTTGCATCCCAACGATGATGTCAACAAATCACAATCATCGAACGACACATTCCCAACAGCTATGCATATTGCTGCGTATAAAATGTTGATGGAAGTTACCATTCCGGGTATTGAAAAACTCAGAGACACCCTTGCAGCTAAAAGCAAGGCATTTATGCATGTTGTAAAGATTGGCCGTACACACTTTATGGATGCCACTCCACTCACAGTTGGACAAGAATTCAGCGGTTATGTTTCGCAATTGAACCACGGATTGAAAGCCATAAAAAACAGTTTATCGCATTTAAGTGAGTTGGCTTTAGGTGGAACTGCCGTTGGTACAGGCATCAACACTCCAGAAGGTTATTCTGAAAATGTTGCACGTCATATTGCACAATTAACTGGATTACCATTTGTAACTGCTGAGAACAAGTTTGAATCTTTAGCAGCACATGATGCTATAGTTGAAGCGCACGGCGCACTCAAAACAGTAGCTGTAAGCTTAATGAAGATTGCCAATGACATTCGTATGCTTTCTTCAGGTCCAAGAAGTGGTATTGGAGAATTATTCATTCCAGATAATGAACCAGGCTCTTCTATCATGCCAGGAAAGGTTAACCCAACTCAGTGTGAGGCGCTCACCATGATTGCTGCACAAGTTTTAGGAAACGATGTGGCTATTAATATTGGCGGTGCAACAGGACATTTTGAGTTGAATGTGTTTAAGCCTGTAATGATTTACAACTTCCTACACAGTGCAAGATTAATAGGTGAAGGTTGTGTGAGTTTCAACGATAAATGTGCTGTTGGAATTGAACCCATTGAAGCGAATATTAAAAAGCATGTTGATAATAGTTTGATGTTGGTTACTGCATTGAACACCAAGATTGGTTATTACAAAGCTGCTGAAATTGCCCAAACTGCTCACAAAAATGGTAGTACATTAAAAGAAACTGCAATTGCCTTGGGCTATTTAACTGCTGAGGAATTCGACCAATGGGTTATACCTGGAAACATGGTTGGGAAACTTGGATAGTATACAAAATGTTAAAGACCGCAATTGAGCGGTCTTTTTTTTATCTTTATTGTAGACTGAACATGAAACGCATGAAAAATTTTCGGTGGTTGGGTTATTGGATATTGGTATTAGTAGTTATTTCCTGTGGGAAAGAACTAAGCTTTGAAACAGGAACATTAGGTGCCGAGGCAGATGCCATTTTGGTGAATGATGCATTAACGGGTAATTGCACTGGCATACAAGTAAGAGGAAGATATAGAGAAGGTGCCGCATTAGGAGATACCAACTTCTTACAAGTTCGTGTGAATTTTAGAACTCCTGGAAGGTATAAGATTTATTCAGATACAGTGAATGGTTTTTGGTTCAGAGACTCAGGCTTTGTAAGTGCTACAGGAGAAAGAGATATCCAAGTTGTTGGAAGAGGTACGCCTGCTATTGGTGGCGTAACAGCCAATTTTGTATTGGAATTGAATAATTCTGTTTGCTTTTTTTCAGTTCCTGTATTAACTGGCACAGGCATTACCCCACCTCCTCCATCACCGCTATTGAATTATCTTCCCACCACAACTAATAGCACTTGGGTGTACGAGTATCTACCAACTATCGCGGGATGGGATAGTGTACGTCAAAGAAATACAGGACTTACTTTAACAGTAAGTGGAAATACATTTTTCAAATATGCTACCACGTATTTTACCACACCAACTGTAATTGATACTTTTTTCTATTCAAAAGATAATACTGGTAATTACTTTACCATTTCAACTCCAGATTTTGATTTTTATCCGTTGTTCGAAGATGCTAGCACATTAATTCAATATCCCTATTTGCGTTCTGAAGTTGCAGCTGGCACAAACTGGCTAACAGATAGTATAGGTGTAAAAATTGGAAACGATGTGGGCTTTGCTAGAGCAAGATTAACGGTGTTTCAAAAAGGTCAAACCAGAGTTGTATTAGGAACCACCTATACCAATGTTATACAAATGAAAAGAGAAATACTTTTCAGACGAAATAATCAAACCACATTTGAAGTAATTGAAGAAGGCGATTCTTTTTATGCGCCAAATGTTGGTTTAATAGATCAGTCAATTATTACTGGACCTTCTTCCATTCAATCCATAAGTCTCAGGAGAAGCTTGATAGTTCCTTAGAATTAATTCACCTGTGTATTATCATCTACTATAGATTTGGTTTCAACAACTGGGTGCTTTTGATCTTTTTTCTCTGGAAAGAATTTATTCTGGAAAATCAGTATAATGAATACCCCAACAGAAATAGATGCATCTGCTATGTTGAATACTGGTCTAAAAAACTCAAACTCTTCACCACCCCATACTGGCACCCAACTAGGAAAATGTGCATCACGAATAATGGGGAAATAAAACATATCTACCACCTTACCATGTAAAAAACCTGCATAACCTTCGCCAAAAGAAGTCATTCTAGCTACATTCTGTGCAAAAGGGTCGCTGCTCTCAAAAATTAATCCATAGAACAAACTATCAATCAGGTTTCCAATGGCCCCAGCATATATCATAGCTGCACAAACAATAAATCCTCTGTGAAATCCCTTCTTTATAAAATCGCGAATGAGAAAAGTTCCCCATATAACCGCCACTAACCTGAATAGAGTCAGTGCCACTTTACCCCATGAGCCGCCTAATTTCCAGCCCCATGCCATCCCTTCATTTTCTACGAAATGAAGTCGGAACCATTGTCCAATTACTAGGTGTTCCTCACCTGCAAAATAGTTGAGTTTGATATAAAATTTGAGCGACTGATCGGCTATTAAAATAAGCAGCACCAGCCAAATAACCTGTCTTAGTTTCACTTCTAAATCTTTAAGTACAAATATAAGAGCCAGACGGCAGGTGAAGACTACTCTTCAAAATAAACCCGCTTTACACGCTGACTGATTCCTGTTAAAATTTCATAAACAATGGTATTTGCCCAAGATGCAACCTGTTGTACAGGCAAATTTTTGCCAAATATCTCAACCGAAGTGCCAGCAACCACACCGGGAATATCAGTTACATCAACCATAGTCATATCCATACAAACCTGTCCAACTACGGGTGCTAATCCTCCTTGTATCCAAACCTTTCCTTTTCCCAAGCCAAGCGATCTGCCAAATCCATCCGCATAACCAATTCTTATGGTTGCAATGCGCATATCACGTTCAGCAACACCCAATCGTCCATATCCAATAGTATCACCTTTGGCTACTTCCTTTACCTGTGCCACTGTGGTAGTTAAAGTAGCCACTGTTTCTAAATCAATGGGTGCATCTTTTGTTACATCTGCACCATATAATCCTATGCCCAATCGAACCATATCGTACTCTAATGTAGAATGTCGCTGCACAGCTGCGGTGTTAGCAATATGTTTCAAAAATGTATAGTGAACAACCTCCTCAATGGCCATTACACCTGCTTCAAATACGCGTTGTTGCTCTAGCGTAAAATTGTCGTGTTGCGCTTGCTCACTAGCAGCTAAATGACTAAACACTGATTTTACTAAGAGTTGTGGATGGCTTTGTAAAATTTGAAGCAAGTCATTCATTTCATGCGATTCAAACCCTAGGCGATGCATACCTGTATCCAGCTTAATATGAATAGGAAAAGTAGGAATAGCTTGTGCATGAATATATCTCACCAACTCTTGTAATAACTTGAGGTCATATATTTCTGGCTCTAAAGCATGTTCTACTAGTGCATCAAAAGCGGTTGGCTCTGGACTCATTACCATAATAGGCAAACGAATTCCTGCTTTTCTTAAGGCAACCCCTTCATCGGCATAAGCAACGGCTAAATAATCAACTCCATTTTTTTCCATCACACGAGCTACTTCTTCAATTCCACTGCCATACGAAAAAGCCTTCACCATGGCCATGACCTGAGTAGTTGGTTTTAATCGTTTTTGATAAGACTTAATGTTGTGCGCCAAGGCGGAAAGGTTAACTTCCATTACAGTTTGATGTACCTGTTCTTCTAACAACTGACTCAATCGCTCAAATCCAAATCTGCGCGCACCTTTTAGTAAAATGGTTTCATCATGAAAACGCAACGAGTACCAAGCCGATATTAAAGCATCTGTATTTTCAAAAAAGATAGGTGATAAACCTTTCTGTAAAAAAAGTGCAGCATGAGCAATCATATCTTTACCAACAGCTATAAAACGATCTATATTCCGAGCTGCTATTGCATCGGCTACAAGACTGTAGATAGCATTAAGATTCGAATTCCCTGCTGTAATATCAGAAAGAATAATAGTTGTTCTTCGTTGCTGCAAATGATGTTGCATAAGATAATCTAATGCAACTTGCAATGAACCCAAATCGGTATTATAGGCATCATTAATTAATATGCAATTATGCATGCCTTTTCTTAAATGCAACCGCATTTCTACGGGCTCTAAATACAGCATACGTTGTTGAATAATCGGCTGAGGTATATTTAGTAAGAGCAAAACCGACCAACAGGTAATAGCATTGTTAATAGAGGCCTGATCTGTAAAAGGAATATTAATTTGAATAAGCTGGTTCTTATATTCAGCTTGAATAGTTGTATGAGATTCGTTGAGTTGAACGGCACTAACTCTTAATGTAGCACTTTCTTTTCTGCTCCAAGTGAAAGCGTTGGAAGGTAATTGTATAAAATTATTCCACTCATCCGGAAAAAAATCAGCCGAAACAACCCATTCCCCATTTATTGGAAAGAGCTGCATTTTTTCTTGTAACTTTTCCAGTTTGCTGCCGAAATTTTCTGCATGTGCATCCCCAAAATGTGTGAAGACAGAAATAGTTGGTTGAATAACTTCTGCCAGAAATTTCATTTCATTGGGTTGAGAAATGCCTGCTTCAAATATGGCAAGTTGATGTTGATTGCTCATTTCCCAAACACTCAGCGGAACTCCAATTTGGGAGTTGTAGCTTCTTGGACTACGAACAATAGAGTAGTCTTGTTTCAGTAATTGGTATAACCATTCCTTTACTACAGTCTTTCCATTACTTCCTGTAATACCAATTACTGGATAACTAAAATGCTTACGATGCCAAGCTGCTAGTTGCTGTAAAGCTCTTACCACATCTTCTACAAAAAAATAAACAGCATCATCGTATTCATTTGAAGGCTTGAAAGTATGGGGTACAACAAAATATCTAACTCCTTTTTGATAGAGTTCATCAATGAAATCAATTCCTTGACGTCTCAATCCGGGTATTGCAAAAAATAACGATTCATTTGGCGCCACCACTTTTCTGCTATCTGTAACCAAGTGCTTTACATTTCCCTGAGGAAAAGAATTGGATGATAATTTCCAAATAGTAGCTATTTCAGTTAATGAGTATGCCATATCTTATTCAGAAGCATCATGAACCTCTTCGGGTAAGCCACGCTTATTCATAATCATAGAGTAAAAAATACCACCAGATAAGCACAACATAATAATACCTAATGATATTGCCACCTGTGTTGGCTTACTCAACCATTGACTGATCCAATGTTCACCCAACATTTTAATACCAATGAACATTAAAACAATAGCAATGCCATGCTTTAAATAATCAAATTTGGAAACTGCACCTCTTAATAAAAAGAAGAGAGAGCGTAAACCTAATACAGCAAAAATATTAGAGGTGTAAATAATTAAAGGATCCTTTGAAATACCCATGACAGCCGGGATTGAATCTAGCGCAAATACCAAATCAATCGCTGCCAACAAAACTACTACAACAAACAAAGTAGTATAAGCGGGCTTGCCATTTTCCTTAACCATGTATTTGCCATCCCCATCGTGCGGGACCAGGGGAAGAAACTTCTTCATCCACTTATAAATTTTAGTTTCTTCAGGATGAAATTCTTCATCTGTATGAGAGAAAAACATTTTGTACCCAGTATATAATAGGAATACTCCAAAAATATAGAGAACCCAATGGAACCTTTCAACCAATGCAACCCCAACAGTAATAAATAAAGCACGGAAAATAATTGCCATTAATATACCTACCAACAGCACACGAGAGTAATGTTTTTCTTTAACAGAAAACGCATTGAAAATAATAATGAATACAAAAATGTTATCAATACTCAAACTCCATTCCATTAAATAAGCACTCAAAAACTCCAACGCAAGTTGTGCTCCCGCCATTTCTGCATTAACACCAGGATTATTTTCAGCAGCCAAAGCTGGCCCTTCAATCCAGAGAAAAACAAAAAATGAAAACGCCAACGCTACCCAGAAAAAAGTTTGCTTTAATGCAGATTTAATGGAAATCGATTTATTTTTTTTGCTAAGTAAGCCTAAATCAATAATCAGAGATACTGATAAAACAACACCGAAAACAGAATACACCAATTGGTGGGTTGACATATAAAAAAATTTATGCGAAAATAAGGTTTAAGCAGCGAATTGCTTTTTTCTCCAAGAAATCATAACAAAGCCTATGAGCGACATAATAAGTATTGGAACAACAATATTGAACAATTGCCAAAATGATTTTTGCTCAGATAATTTTTGCTTATCAAGCAAGCGCAACACTACTTCCTTGTTCCTAGCTTCTAAAATAGGCTGCTCACTGAGCATATAGGTAACCATGTTCTCAATAAACTCTCTATTAGCAAATCTGTACTGTTCCATGGGCAATGTTCCCATAGCAAGCGGACCTTGGGATTGCGAAACTGCATTCGTTACTAAGTCGGCGTCTGCTACTACCAATTGCTGAGAAAATGCCACACCCTCTTGCAAAAAAGGAGCGCCTGTTACTGCACGAAGATTCGCTTCTAAATCGGGGGTCATTCTGTTTGCATAGAGAGATCGAAACTTTCCTTCAAGAAGCACGGCTACTGGTACTCGGTTGTTATTAAATGTTCTGAAATCTTCTTCGGTTTTTACACTATTTACATCAATAAGAGCAGGCTGACTTACTACGCGGCTGGTAGTATCAGTTTCAAGAAGTATAGTTTTTTGAATACCCGGTGCTTTTACGGTATCTATACTTGAGGGGAAAATGGATAGTACTCTCTCCAGATTTCTGGAGGTTGGATGTTCATCGTTTCCAAACAAAAAGGGATAATAGGCCCAAGGTACTCGTTGCATTTGTGGACTACCATCGGGATTGTACCCAACAACTATTGGAATTTTAGCACAATTTAAATCCTGCGCTAAGTTCTTATTGATACGTGCGCCATATCGGAACAGTAGATCATCTAATTGCAGGTTGCGATCGAAAGCTACATATGAACCTGAAGACTTTCTAAGACTATCATATTCTGCATACAATGGATCTATACACCATATAATTTTACCACCGCGCATCACATATTGATCCAGTTTCCATAGGTCAGTTTCCGAAAATGGTTCTGTAGGTTTTACGACTAATAAAAGTTGTACTTGTTCAGGGCTGGGTTGCGCCTGCTTCAAATCCATAATAGCAAGTCTATAAGAAGCAGATAAGGTTTGTCCTAGGTCTTCCACTCGATCGTCTAAAGGTTGGCCATTACCAACCACATAAGCAATGGTAGGTACATCCTTTCGAGTTAACTGATTAATTGCTGAGATAAACTTGTATTCGAGTAATGCTTCGGCTGCTGCTCTGGTAGCTTCTACATCTTCTTCGGGCATTTCAGACAATACATTGAATTGCTTATATACTTTTCTGCTACTCCTTAAATCGACAACAACTGGAGGACGATTACCATATCTTACAACAGCCGAAGGCAGAATATATTGATCTACCAAAGGAGTTTGCGCTGCAACGGTTACAGATTTTCGCTCAAAAACAACTCCAAGAGAAGCCAAACTATCATACACAACTGCTACTGCAGAGTCTTGTTCATTAGGCAGGCTCAATCCAATATTCAATTGAACCAGTCCGCCAGAAACCGATCTGAATTCATTTAATATATCTACAACAGCGTTCCGTAGTTTTTTATAATCGGCACTCAATGATCCGTCCAATAACACATCTACTTGAATGGTGGTATCAAGGTTTTGTAAAATAGTTTTACTAGCTGGAGTCAGTGAAAATCTTTTCTCTGCTGTTAAGTCAACTCGGGCACTTAAAAAAGAAGAAAGCCAGATCAACAGCACTGCTATAGTAACCATTGTTACTGGATGTTGCAGAAGAACTTGTATGTTGAAGGGTTTCTTTTCCATGCTTTACTTCATTTGAATTTGTCTTTTCGTTAACCCCAAAAACAGTCCAATAATTATGGCATAGTATAACACATCTCGAAGTTCTATAACTCCTCTGCTGATGCTTTTGTAATGCTCTTGTAAACCTAATTGCTGAATGTAATAGTCAGCTTGGTTTGAAAAAATAGGCAATTTACTCACTGCTTCTACTCCAACATATACCATAAAACATAAAAATGCACCAACTACAAAAGCAACTACCACCTGTTGTGTTAGGCTACTTGCATACAATCCAATTGCCGCAAAGCAAGACGACAATAAAAATAATCCCAAATAACTTCCTGCTGTTGCACCCCAGTCAATACCACCTCTACTGCTAAGCATCTGAATAGAAATAGGATAAATACAAGTTGGTAACAGGGTTAAGAAAACCACCCCAAGCACGCCAATATACTTTCCAAGAACCAATTGCCAATTACTGAGCGGAAATGTGCGCAGCAACTCAAATGTTCCCGACTTCAACTCTTCGGCAAAACTGCGCATGGTGATGGTTGGAATGAGCATAATCATAAGCCAAGGAGCCACTTCGAAAAAGGGCTGCAAGCTTGCGTACCCATAATCGAGCAAATTGGTATCTGGGAAAAAGAATAGCCAAACACCACATAAGACCAAAAAAAAGGTCATGGCAATATAGCCAGTTAAATTACCAAAGTAGTGCTGCCACTCTTTCTTTGCTAAAGTCCACATAGGTCAAAACTAAATGATTGCCCTTGCACAAAAAAACGAAGGATGAAAATGCGTGTTAAAATCTGTGAAATTAGCCTACTAACAGACTGTTTCATGATTTGTCTGAAGCAGGTTCTATCAATTTGTAGGAATGATTGATAATAAATATCTGCTTTTTGTAGCAGAGGAATGGAACTATTGAAATTAGATTAGAGGAAACAGATAAATAGTTGTCCGATGGAATAACCGCTTTTTTAATTTTGCTTATCATTCGCAATTAAAAAATAGGGGGATAGTGTTTACAAAGAGTACTTTCTAGAATTTCTCAAAAACAATCAATATGAGTAAAAAAACCATAAAAACGCTTGATGAGTTTGTAGAAGAACACTACGGCAAAAAAGGAACTAAGAAGTGAGATAAGTTGGAAAAAGGATATCAAGCTTTTAAGCTCGGCTTTCTTATTCAACAGGCCGGTTTAGAAAAAGGGCTCATCCAAGAGGAGCTTGCGCTTAAATGTGGAACCAACAAAGGCTATATTTCAAAAATAGAAAATGGCATTAAAGAGGTTAAAGTATCAACACTTCATAAGTTACTTGCAATACTAATCAAAGCGCGATTCAAGATAAAAGACTAAATTTGACTACTTCTAAATCGAAATGACTCGACAATTTATTATAGAACGCACTCTAAAAATTATCAATCAGCTGCCTGAAGAAAAAGCGGAAGAAATTTCTGACTTTGCTGACTTCGTATTAAAACGATATGAAGATCAAGTGATTTCTGCTGGAATTCAAAAAATGACAACTGATAGTATTTCATTTGATTTTCTAAACAGCGAGGAAGACATTTATACCACTGAGGACCTAAAAGAGGTATATAATGGCTAAAGGTGACATCTTACTTATCTGCTTTCCTTTTACTGATTTGACAGGTAGCAAATTAAGGCCAGCAGTCATTCCTGCAGAAACATCTATTGACATAACAGTTTGTTTCATCACGACTCAACTTCAATGGCAAGACTCTACTGACATTCGACTGGATCCAACTCCTTTCAATGGCCTAAAAAAACAATCATTGATAAGAACCAGTAAAATTGCAACTATAGATAAAGCCTTAGCAAAAGGGCTATTAGGTAAATTAACTTCAGTTGAAATAGGAGAAATCAATAAGAACCTAAAAGCTATTTTTCAACTGCTTTAATATTCATGCTGCATGTAACAGCGGCTTACTAAAATACGGGCTGATTATATACACTACACATGTGTAGTCCTAAGTAATTCCTAAATAATTATTGTCTTCAGCAAATCTTAATCCCGTACTTCAGCAAGCCACAAAACGATAGTTGAACTTGGGCTCGGTGGTCGATTAGAACTCTTAATTAAGCTATAAAAAATCCCGGCCTGTAATAGACCGGGATTGCGTTTTTATTCATTAGAAGTTTTTACACAGCAAAACTTTCACCACAACCACAACTGCGACTAGCATTAGGGTTGTTGAAATAAAAGCCTTTACCATTCAAGCCGTCACTAAAATCCAACTCAGTATTCACCAGATAGAGGAAACTCTTCAAATCACACACCACCTTAATTCCATTGTCCTCAAACACCTGGTCCATTGGTTGGATGTCCTGATCAAAATCGAGTTTATAGCTTAATCCGCTGCAACCACCACCCACTACGCCCACTCTCAAAAAGTACGAGCTGTCGTTCGTAATGCCGGCATCCTCCATAAGTTGCAAAACTTTTTTCTTAGCCTTGTCACTCACAAAAATGGTATTTTCTGCTACTGCTGTACTCATAATTTCAATCGGGATTCAATCAATTAGTGAACACCTTTTTCTTCAAATTCAATTTTCTCCAAACCGTTTTTCTCACGGTAATCGTTGATTGCTGCTTTGATAGCATCTTCTGCCAATACAGAGCAGTGAATTTTTACTGGAGGCAGGTTCAATTCTTCCACAATATCCATATTGTCGATAGAAATTGCCTGATCCAAAGTTTTACCCTTTAGCCATTCAGTAGCCAAAGAAGAAGAAGCAATAGCAGATCCGCAACCGAAGGTTTTGAACTTAGCATCGGTGATAACGCCGCTTGCATCATCCACTTCAATTTGAAGACGCATTACGTCGCCGCATTCTGGTGCACCAACTAAGCCAGTACCAACGTTTTTCTTGCCCTTATCCAAAGTACCCACGTTCTTAGGGTTCTGATAATGATCAATTACTTTTTCTGAGTATGCCATGTTATTTAGATTTTATAGTTAGAGAATTAATGATGTGCCCATTCAATGGTATTCAAATCGATGCCCTCTTTGTACATTTCCCAAAGCGGACTCATTTCGCGAAGTTTTAAAACAGTGTTTCTAACCTGCTCAATGGTATAATCAATTTGCTCTTCATTGGTAAAACGACCCAATCCAAAACGAAGCGAGCTATGCGCTAAGTCATCGCCAAGGCCTAATGCCTTCAATACGTAAGATGGTTCCAAAGAAGCAGAAGTACAAGCCGAACCAGAGCTCAATGCAATATTCTTATTGAATCCCATCAACAAACCTTCACCTTCCACATATTTAAAAGAAATATTGGTAACATGAGGTAAGCGATGATCGCGGTTACCGTTTACATAAGCTTCTTCAATAGACATTAGAGCATTCTCCAACTTATCACGCAACACGCTCAAACGAGCAGCATCAGCTTCCATTTCTTGCATTGCCAATTCAGCAGCCTTACCAAAACCAACGATACCAGGAACGTTCAAAGTACCACTGCGCATACCACGCTCGTGACCGCCACCGTCCATTTGCGCTGTAACCTTAACACGAGGATTCTTTCTTCTCACGTACAAAGCACCAACACCTTTAGGACCATACATTTTATGACCAGTGAATGCCATCAAATCAATACCATCAGCATTAACATTCACAGGAATTTTACCTACGGCCTGAACACCATCAGTAAAGAATAACACCCCATGTTTTCTTGCAATTGCACTGATTTCACGAACTGGCTGAATTACACCAATTTCGTTGTTCGCATACATAATTGCAATCAAAATAGTAGTTGGCTTAATAGCAGCTTCTAATTCAGCTAAATCAATCAAACCATCTGCCTGAACAGGCAAATAAGTGACTTCACCACCCAACTTTTCAATATGCTTACAAGTATCTAATACAGCTTTGTGCTCAGTAGTTGCTGTGATAATATGATTTCCCTTACTTGCATACATGTCAAATACACCTTTAATAGCAAGGTTATCTGATTCAGTTGCGCCTGAAGTAAAGATGATTTCCTTTGGATCTGCACCAATAAGTTTTGCAACCTGCTCGCGGGCATAATCAACTGCCTCTTCAGCCTGCCATCCAAAAGGGTGGTTTCTGCTAGCGGCGTTTCCAAACTGCTCCAAAAAGTACGGGGTCATTGCCTCCAACACCCTTGGATCCATAGGGGTTGTTGCGTTATTGTCTAAATAAACAGGTAGTTTCAACATATTGTGGAAGTATTTATTGTTTAAATCAACACAAAAATAAGTCAATCGGTTGTGTAAATTTGTAGCATCGCTGGTTAGAGATGGGATTTTTCCTCAATCCGTAAAGGATTGAAAAGCTCAATTGATAAGCTTTTGAGCGGCTTTTTCCTTTTGTAAAATAGCCTATCTTCCACTGGCTCCATTCATTAAACCTTCCATATGAATAAGATTGAACACATTGGGATTGCAGTGAAATCATTTGAACAAGCCATTCCGCTTTATGAAAAACTCTTGAATACCCCTTGTTATAAAACCGAGGAAGTGGCTTCTGAAAACGTTCAAACGGCGTTTTTCCAAAACGGGCCCAATAAAATTGAACTCCTTCAAAGCACCACGCCCGACGGTGTTATTGCCAAGTATATTGAGAAAAAAGGCGAAGGCATTCACCATATTGCCTTCGAAGTGACTGATATTCAGGCTGAAATGAAGCGATTGGTAGAAGCCGGTTTCACTTTAATGCAAGAACAACCCAAGAAAGGGGCCGATAATAAGCTGGTTTGCTTCCTTCACCCTAAAACCACTGGCGGCGTATTGGTTGAATTGTGTCAGGAAATCAAAGAACCATGAAAACCAACACTGTAGTAGCCATATCCATCCTGTTGGCAGGTTTAATAGGATGTCATCAAACTGAAGAATCGAAGTTACCCGACTTAAGCGGCATTCAACTTCCGGAAGGGTATTCCATATCTGTATATGCTCAGGTGCCCGATGCACGAAGCATGTGTTGGGGAGAAAAAGGCACCCTGTTTGTCGGCAACCGGAAAGAAGACAAAGTATATGCCTTGCGCGATGAAGATGGAGATGGTGTGGCTGAAAAGAAGTGGGTGATTGCAACTGGATTGAACACGCCGAATGGGGTGGCTTTCAAAAACGGCTCTTTGTACATAGCAGAAATTAATCGTATTCTTCGAATGGATGCTATTGAAGAGAAATTAGATAATCCGCCAGCGCCTGTAGTTGTCACAGACAAATTACCTGATAAAACCTGGCACGGCTGGAAGTTCATTGCTTTTGGGCCCGATGGAAAATTGTATGTACCTGTGGGTGCTCCTTGTAACGTATGCGAATCGGAAGATTCTTTATTTGCCAGTATTTTACGCATGGATGCCGATGGCTCTAACTTAGAAATCTATGCCAAGGGTGTGCGTAATTCGGTGGGTTTTAGCTGGCATCCCGTAACTAATCAACTTTGGTTCACCGACAATGGACGCGATTTAATGGGCGATGACATGCCTTCTTGCGAACTCAACTTTGCGCCAGAAAAAGGGATGCATTTTGGCTTTCCGTATATCCATCAAGGCAATCTGCCCGATCCTGAATTTGCTTCTAAAAAACCAGCCGGCTTAACAAGCCAAGCACCTGCTGCGCTGTTAGGACCACATGTTGCGCCTCTGGGCATGCGGTTTTATACAGGCAACCAATTCGACTCCAGTTATAGACATGCTATTTTTATTGCAGAACACGGCAGCTGGAACAGAACCAATCCAATCGGTTATAAAGTGGGGGTTGCTTTTTTAAATGACAAGCAAGAAGTAACAAGCTATAAGCCATTTGCTGAAGGGTGGCTGAAGGCAGACGGAAAAGTTACAGGACGACCCGTAGACATTGAGCTGGACAAAACAGGTGCATTATTGGTGAGCGACGATTATGCAGGATGTATTTACAGGATTACAAAAAAGTAATTCTCAAATCCCCAAATGCTCAACCGCTTTTTGTGCCGCTATTTGACTGGCGTCTTTTTTATTGAAGCCCTTTCCTTGAGCAATCACTTCACCATCCAGAACTGCATTCATGATGAATACACGACGATTGCCTTCTAATTTTTCGCTGGCTAATTCAAACGTGAGGGCGTGGCCTTTTTTACTTGCCCAACCAATTAATTTATTTTTGAGGTTGATGTCGATGTTTTCTAGGTCTTCAACAAACATGTGGGGTATTACAATTTGCTTGAGTACCCATTGTTGTGTTTTGCGATAGCCTTTATCGAGGTACACTGCCCCAACCAACGCTTCCAAAGTGTTGCCAAAAATTTGGCTGGTGCGCAGCGCATTATCGAATTTATTATAACGAGTGAGTTTTTTCAATCCCATTTTTAGCGCAATGTCATTCAACTGTTGGCGGTTCACCATTTTACTTCTCATTTCAGTGAGAAAGCCTTCGCCTTTTGTAGGATATCTTTTAAATAAATAATCAGCAATAATGGCACTCAAGATTGCGTCTCCCAAATATTCCAGTCGTTCATTGTTTTCTTCTGGGGTATCTTTTACCGAGCGGTGACTCAGGGCAATTTCATACAATAAATCGTTACCCGGCTTTATGCCAAGCACGGCTTGTAATTGTTTTTGGAAACCAGGTAATTCGTTTTTATCAGCGCGGAATAGACGTTTGAGTAGTTGCACGCTGTTAAGCTACATATTTTTTTACAATCACGCATGCATTGTGGCCACCAAAACCAAAGGTGTTACTCAAAGCTGCGCGTACTGTTCTTTTTTGAGCCTTATTGAAAGTGAAATTCAATTTTGGATCCAATTCAGGATCATCCGTAAAATGGTTGATGGTTGGAGGAATTACATCATCTATAACGCTCATAATGCAAGCAATGGCTTCAATAGCACCTGCTGCACCCAAGCAGTGACCAGTCATAGATTTGGTTGAACTGATATTTAGGTTATAAGCATGTTCACCAAACACTTCAGTAATAGCTTTTACTTCAGCACCATCGCCCAAAGGAGTTGAAGTTCCGTGGGTATTGATATAGTCAATATCAGAAGCATGCATTCCTGCATCCTTCAAAGCTGCAATCATAACATTTCTCGCGCCCAATCCTTCAGGATGCGGAGCGGTTAAGTGATGTGCATCGGCGGTAGCGCCACCGCCTGCAATTTCGCAGTAAATATGCGCACCCCTTTTAAGAGCATGTTCATATTCTTCCAAAATTAAACAACCGGCGCCTTCACCCATTACAAATCCATCGCGCTCTTTGTCGTAAGGTCTGCTTGCAGTAGCCGGATCATCGTTGCGTTCGCTGAGTGCCTTCATAGAGTTAAATCCACCTACCCCTGCTTCACTTACAACGGCTTCAGCTCCACCAGTAACCACCACATCGGCTTTACCCAAACGAATTACATCGAAAGCATCAATGATAGCGTTGGTGCTACTTGCACAGGCACTCACTACTGCGTAGTTAGGACCACGGAAGCCATAGCGCATAGAAATTTGACCAGCTGCTATGTCCAAAATCATTTTAGGAATAAAGAACGGATTGAAACGAGGTGTGCCATCGCCCTTAGCGAAGCTGATGACTTCTTCTTGGAAAGTGGTTAATCCACCAATTCCACTGGCAAAGATGACTCCCACCCGATCTTGGTCGACATTGCCTTCAATGCCTGCATTTTTTACAGCCATATCACTTGCTGCGATGGCCAATTGAGCAAAACGGTCGAGGCGTTTCACCTCTTTCTTCTCTATATAGGTGGTGGGATCAAACCCTTTCACCTCACAGGCAAAACGCGTTTTAAAACGAGAAGCATCGAATAATGTAATAGGTGCAGCACCAGAAACCCCATTTTGGAGATTTTGCCAGAAAGTAGGCAAATCATTGCCCAAGGGTGTGATAGCACCAATACCAGTAACGACTACTCTTTTCAATTGCATAACTACCTTTTATAGAGAATAATCCGCCTTAAAAGGGTGTTGGCCACAAATAAGGCGGATTTGAATGAAAAACCGAAAAAAGATATAATTATTTGGCGTTCTCTTCCAAATAAGCAACAGCCTGTCCAACAGTGGTGATGGTTTCAGCCTGCTCATCAGGAATAGAAATATTGAATTCTTTTTCGAATTCCATGATCAACTCAACGGTATCCAATGAATCTGCGCCGAGGTCATTAGTGAAAGAAGCTTCGTTGGTTACTTCTGCTTCATCTACACCCAATTTGTCAACAATGATTTTTTTAACTCTTGTTGCGATGTCTGACATTGTGAAAAGTTTTGTTACGAGCGCAAAAATATACTTTTTGGTTAAACTGCAAGGATTTATAGATTTTTTGTTTGAAGTTTTCCTATAATTCCCATTTTCAATTTTTAACAGGAAAATGGTTGTTTTTCGCAAATGATAATTATCTTGTACGTCCTCCTACTAGATATGGCACTAAAAATAATAGACCACGGCTCCCCAGAATACAAGCAAATGGTGGACTTGCGCTATCAAATTCTGCGCAAACCCCTTGGATTAACCTTTCAGGATGAAGAATTAGAAAGGGAGAAAAACGATATTTTAATAGGCTGCTTCGACGAAGACAAGTTAGAGGGCTGTTGTATGCTGAAGCAGGAAGGGGAAGGTACTGTTCGTTTAAGGCAAATGGCTGTTATTTCTGGTTTACAGGGGAAGGGCTTAGGAAAAGCCCTTATGATTTTTGCTGAAAACATAGCCCGCGACCGGGGTTATAAGCGTTTAACCATGCACGCCAGAAAATCGGCACAGGGGTTTTACGAGAAGCTAGGCTACGAAGTATGCAGCGATGAATTTACCGAAGTTACCATTCCCCACTATGTGATGGAAAAGATGCTGTAAGCCTATTTCCTACCAATTTTTTTATTGAATATGCCCCGTACTTCGTGACGAAGAGGATCATCCATTTCCTCTTTAGGCAACAACAAGAATGACTTATCATCGAAATACAAATGGAAGAAGTTTGGACTTTCAAAGAACTTCTTAAACTTCGTCCATTCCCAGTCGGCGTAGCCTTGTTCCGATTCAAGACGCAATTTATTTTCCAAAAAATGAGCGATAAAACTATCCTGAAAGGTTTTCGACTTTTTGTAAATCATGTTAGGAAGAAAGTACCAAAAAGCACTCATCATACCCAGCCAAAGCAAGCTACCCAGTAAGAAGGGCTCTGGTCGCACTTTTTTCATATAAAACAAGATAGCGGCAACAATTGCAAACACATTCACCAATAAGAGAATAATTCTAATTTCTGGTCGAGTTACAAAATGGTAACGAAGGCCTTGAATGACCTTCGTTTTATCGTATTGAAAAGGGTAATGCAAATTCAATGGAGAAAAAAATTAGGGTTGAAAGCTAAGTTGTTGTGTTTGAATAGACCAAGATTTATACACTTCACCCTTTAAACCAATAAAACTTACCTGCATGGTTCTTTCTTTACCTGCGCCAGAAAATGAAATTCTTGCAAAGTTCTGGAATTGATCCACACCCACAATTCTAAAAGGATTATTAGCTTCTGGACCACCAAACACATGGGTTCCTGCAGTAAGAGGCGAGGCTGTAATATCATACAAGGGGTACATACCATTCTGTTTTACCTCAATGATTTCGCTGTGGTGGCGATCTCCGGTGAGGAATACCACACCTGGAATTTTAGCATCTTTCAGGAATTGGATAAACTCGTTGTATTCAGTTTCAAACTTTCTAAACACATCAAATCTAGAAATAGGATTCAACACTTGACTTCCTGTAGCAATAATGCGGAAGCTTATATTTCTATTAGCCTTACTAGAAAGCAAAGCATTTTTGAGCCAATCCATTTGTTCCTTTCCAAACATGGTCTTATCGACATTTGGTTTACCATTTATGGAATCTGGCATATTATCATTGGCCCTCCACCATCTATCATCCAGCATAAACACATCCACATCGTTCCAGGTAAACTTCGAGTAAATGCCCTGTCCATTCATACCATAGCTAGGGTTTGCCCAAAACTTCATAAAAGCTTCACGAGCAGTTTCCTTTAGAGGAAAGCTTCTATCGGCGTCATTCCAGCCATAATCGTGGTCATCCCAAACCGCATAATGCGGCATAGCTTTCAAGAACGGCTGAAGTACCTTAACAGATCGGTCAGTTGCTGGACGCTTCATCATACCCCAAGTACTAAAATAATCCACCTCACGCGTGTACCAATTATCGCCAAGCCACAGCATAAAATCGGCCTTTTCCTTAGCCATTGTTTCAAATATAGAGCTATCTCCACCGTAGGGTTTTCCTGGCCTATCGAATTGTCTTTCATTATTATAATTACAGCTACCCGCTAAAAAGGAGAAATCGGGTGCTTTGGTTCTCCACTGCCAGAGCGATTGAGTGCGGACTTCCCCTTTAGCAACGGCTGATCCTTTTGCTGTATAAATAAAATAATCATATACTTTACCTGGTTCCAATCCTGTTAGCACAGCCGTAGCAATATTAAATTCACCACCTGGAAGTGATAATTTTATTTGTTGAGCTGCTTTATCAGCCAGATTTTTTTCAATAAACTGAACTGTTGCTTCCTTCACATTGGCATCAAAATGCATCCAAAGAGTAGCCGTTCTAAACTCCACATGACCAATCATAGGGCCAGCTACTATTTGAGCCATCAACCATCCAGAAATCAACAAAGAAACTACTAATGAGAGCGATTTTTTCATAGCGAACTATTTGAGGGCGGAAAGGTAGGATTTTCTGAAAAACGGAGGCTGACTGATATGTGAACTAATAATGAACCTTCTCCCAGCAAATAGACAAGCACTCTATAATGGAGCCAATTTTTGATAAGAGCAAGATATGCGATATGGTTATGATTAAAAGGAGCATTACATGTTAGAAGAATGACAAAAGAAAAAAAATGCCCCATGCGCTACCGCAATGATGAATGAATTGTTAGGTTTAAAAAAAACTAATTTTTTTATTTCATTTACATGTGATTTTAAAAAAATAACTATATTCATATTGTAATTTCTGGCGAGAGATTGAAATAAATAGTTAGCAGGAATCCGGAATTACCCAACAGTATAAAGTAAGCCCCAATAAGCAGTTTATCAAATAACTACAGTCAAAGTATGTGACTGAGAATAGCGAAGCTATGAAAACTCAAAACGTTATACGCTATGGTAGTATTAGAAAGGATGCAGTACAAAGATGCACCACGTATTATGATGAGGACAAACTATAACTCCAACTTAAACGAGCAGATAAAACATATACCTGGCAGAATGTGGAGTAAGAGTTTACGGTGTTGGCATATACCAGACACTGAAGCCTCAATAAAAAAGATGCAATTATTAGGTATTCCATTCAAGTGGTTGCATCAAACAGTATCGAAACAAAATGAGAAGAGTTCCAGCACACAAAACAAATGGAACATTAGTAGAAACAAAATAGCACCTCAAAACCTACCTCTTTTAGAGAAAGCACAAGAGCACATGATTTTACAAGGTAAGAGTAAGAGCACTATAAAAACATATGTTAACGAGTTAAGTTTGTTTTTAAGCGACATGGGCAATACAGACGTAGCGAGCTTAGCGATGACTGATTTAAAGAGATATTTAGTTACCTGTTCGGAGCAAAAAAAGTTAAGTGAGCATACTATACATAGCAGGATGAATGCCATGAAATTTTTATTTGAGCAGGTATTAAAGAGGCCACAATTAATATACAGCATACCCCGACCCAAGAAGCCATTACAGTTACCCAAATTATTAAATGAAGAAGAGCTAGGCAGGTTATTTAAAGCAGTTACCAACAAAAAGCACCAGGCCATTCTATTTACTACTTACAGTAGCGGATTACGAGTAAGCGAAGTAGTAAATTTAGAATTAACAGATATTGATTCGGAGAGGATGCAGATACATGTGCGATGTGCGAAGGGGAAAAAAGACAGGTATGTGCAACTCAGTCCTGTTTTACTAGATATTTTAAGAGCCTATGTATTAAGTTGCAAAGAGCGACCCAAGCGATGGTTATTTGAATCATCATTTACAGGTGGCCCCTATCCTACGCGAACCATACAAACTATTTTTTCGAATGCCAAAAAAGCTGCTGGTATAAGGAAAGATGTAGGTATACACAGTTTACGGCACAGTTTTGCCACACATTTACTTGAAAAAGGAACAGACATACGCTACATTAAGGATTTGCTAGGCCATTTCAACATAAAAACTACCGAGCGGTACTTACATGTATCAAAGCGTTCATTGGTGAATATTGTGAGTCCACTAGACGATTTATTCAAAAAAGGGATTATAGAAAAATGAAAAAAATGATCAAAGAATTATTCCAACCCTATTCCAATTATTCCAATAACAATCTAAATTTGTATAATACTAACTCATTGATTAGCAAGCCAAATAAATTAAACAGAATTGGCTACAGATGCGTGTATTTATGAGTTGGCTGCAAGTAATGAAGACGTAAACTAAATTAACTTAAATTAAAATAAATAAAATGAAAAAAATCTCATTAATCTTATCGCTACTTATTTCTATCAGTTATTCAAATAATTTGATTGCTCAAAAAAAAATCAGAAACCTAAAAGTATACGTGGCTTCCGATTTTAATCCAAAGTCTTCAATCACAGTAGAAGGTTTATCAAATGATGCAGAAGGTGTTGGCAATACATTACGTACTGCACTCTTGATGGGTGGTTTTAAAGTAATTTCAGAAAGAGTAGCACAAGAAAAATTAGAATTGAAAAATAAAGGACAAATAGATAGTTCTGAATTTAAACAAGAAATATCTATTGAAAAAACTACATATATCAACTCTGTTTATGTCATTTCAATGCAATATTCGACAGTAGCTGTTCTAGGCTGTGGAAATGGAGTTGGACTAGCCAATATTTCTGGACAAATTATAGATTTATTAAATGGAGGAAATATAGTTGCAACATTTACTTATAAAATGAGTATGTTAAATTCTCAATGTGCCGATACAGTTATGGAGTCTTTAGTCGATATCTTAAAAAAAGGAAAATCAGTAAAATAAAAAACCATCAAAATGACAGAGCAATCAAAAGAAACAGTTAAGATTATTTATAATCTTAAAAATGAGATACTAAAATCAAAAGACAAAGCAGAAATAGCTGAACTTTTACAAAAAGTTATTACAATAGCTACTAATGCACCTGAAAAGACAAGTGGACGAATATCGTATTCAGACTATTATAAAATTTCACGAGAGAAGTCACTTGATATTTTAATAAGGGATTTAAAGTTGCTTAAAGACGGAAGTTATTTCGATTTGGAACTAATTCACTTTCAAATTGCCTGTTCAATTTTATCATTTTTATTAACAATGACTAATGGAGTTTCGGATGTTGACAAAATTATTAATGGTTTAGATCTATAATCGAATTTACCAGCAGCCAACAAAAGGTTTGGCGTTATGTCGGCGGACTGTAACGCAAACTTCAACTGTAGAACAGCTGGCATCTGTAGTTTCATCTTGACGGATATCGCCGAACAACAAAATCTTAACTTCAACTCATTAACTTTACCAAACTTTCGTAACGGGCTGACAGTTTTTCAAATTCCGCCACAACGCCAAGCCCCGAACGTTAGTGGCAAGTTAAAACGACACAAGAAAATAATTTTAAATTCAAATAAATATGGCATCAAATTTTGACAAAAATTTTGAAACTCATAAAGCGACTTTCAAACAAAAATTCGGTAAAGACTGGAATGCAGACCCTCAATTGTATCTAACTTATCTCAACACGTTATACATTTCTAGTTTGACAGAAATAGCAAATAACGGTCTCGGACAAATACTTTCTCGACAAGAGGAATCACATAAACTACTTCAATATATTTCGCAAAAATTAAAATAACCTATGCCGAATTTAGAAGCCTCACTTAAATTAAAACGTTGCCCACATTGTTCGGTAGACAATCCAAACCTGGTTGCCGCAGTTCATGAATTTGTTACAAAGGCAGACAATGGAAGCAATCAAAGACAATGGCTTGCATACAGTTGTGTACGCTGTGGTGGGGTTGTAACTGCAAGTTGCTACCCAAATAACCGACAAGTGCAAAGTATTTATCCAGAGCCTCAATCAGTAAATGAAATTCTTCCTGAAAAAGTTAAGACATATTTACAACAGGCTATAGACAGTGTATTTGCTCCTGCCGGCTCTGTAATGCTATGCGCAAGTGCAGTTGACGCAATGTTAAAAGAAAAAGGGCTAACGGAAGGAAACTTATATAGTCGCATTAATAAGGCTTCTGAAAATGGATTGATGACGAAAGAAATGGCGACATGGGCACACCAAGTTCGTTTAGATGCAAACGACCAAAGACATTCCGATGTTGAGGCTTCATTGCCGACAGTTGATGATGCTAAACAATCAATAGAATTTACCAAGACGCTTGCCGAATTTTTATTTGTACTACCATCAAAGGTGACTCGAGGTATTGAAGCGACAAAACATTGACAAAATAACCTGCCACTAACACGGGTTTTGCGTCAGGCGGGGTGACGTGCAAACTTGGAGCTTTGTGCTTCTATTCAAGTGTAATGCTGGTTGACAGTTTTGTGCTCCGAAACCCGCCCGAACGCAAAGCCCGAAAACGTTAGCGGCTATTTGTGGAAAACCTGCCTACGGTGCATCTTGACAATAATGAAAGTTGCTTATTTTCTTTTTATAACTATTACTGCCTTTGGTTGTGACAGACCGAAAGCTGAACCAGAAAAACGCACATTTGACGAATTCATTTTCTCATACAGTGAAGAATGTTGTAGCTATTCATTAAAATTTTCGGACAAAGACACAATTTTTATGCAACGTCAATTTCCTGAACCGAAAGAAAATTTCTTTACTATAGCTGACAGGAAACATGTCTTTAGGTTGGACAGTTTTATTCATAGGATTGAGTTGGCAAAGTTTGACACAATGTATTTCCAAAACAATCTACATGATGGTGGCAGCTACAAATTTTACTTAAAGCTTGACACCGCTATAAAGTGGACTTTTGTGTACGGTGACGAAGCGCCAAAGAAATTATATGAATTTGGAGATTGGTTGAGAAGCTTAAAAGAGAAAATGATTTATACAAAGACAAACAGACAGATAGATTTTGGGGATTTGAAATACATAGAATTACCTTCTGTATCACCGCCACCGATAATAGGAAACAGCCGCTAACATCGTATTTGCAAAAAAGCGGCTGACGAACTACCTTTCAACTGTAAAACAATAATCAACGATAGAATGTAAATGAAGCTGCAGAACACTAAATCTCGCTTCTTCGCAAATACGTTCAACGTTGGCTGCAATACAAAACGACCACTCTATGCAAAAAGTAATTACGACATTT
>JAKRSC010000007.1 GCA_022402565.1 Hydrotalea sp.
TTATAACCACAGTAAAATTAAGCAACCCTTGAATTGAAAAAACTACGAAAAATCACAGTTTTTTATTGGTATATTCCTCGTATTTGCATGTTCCTTTTAATGTTTCTATTTTTTCAGAAAATAATTCTAATTAACAAATCACCTGCTCTTTTTATTTTCGCTCCAGAATCATCGCTTATGTCAAGTTTTATCGTTCACGGTGGCAAATCTCTTAAAGGCTCTATTTTACCCCAGGGCGCAAAGAATGAAGCACTGCAAATTATTGCTGCAACGGACAGGTATTGCCGATGTGCAGGAAATAAAATTACTTAAACCGGGCTAATTAAAAAAGATGATGATATGCAAATAGCTAAATAGTTGAGGTCAAGCCGAATATGATGCTAAATTGAAAAACAAAAGTTGAAACACTGCTTCCGTTAGCCTGCATTTTGGCAATACCTTTGTTATAGGCAGTATTTAGTCATACCAAATTGTAAGAAACCATGACTTGCTTTGGCCTATAAGTATTAATGAAATAAAATAGTCATATTGGATCGGCTCATTAAATTTGTTTGATTTCTCAAAAGAAAAAAAGTTTTTGTTAAAGATGTAAGATGTCACATTGTTGTTGTCAAAATTTAAATTGAGTATTAACCTATTGAATATTACTTCAAATTCCATTTTGTCTAAGTAAGAAAAATCATTGATGATGGTATTTTTTATTTTTGAAAGCAGAGTTTCATAACACCCTTCAAACTTAGAATAATTTTTTGGCGAAAGATGAGTTTTAGCGAAGGGGCCATAGTATTCTGAATCTCTAGGCGAGTATCCGACTGTAAACTTTCTGTTGTCAACAATGTATTTAATTAAGCCATCAAGCGTTGTGGCTTCATTCCTAGAGCTATCTCGAATAAATTCACGCATCTCTATAGCTAAAGGGGCAACACTATTTAAATTAATTTGAGAAACTTGCATCATACAAATTAAAAATTTAGTCAGGGAATGCAAAATACTTTCCCTAACAATTATTATAATCTAAATCTAGATTTGTATTGTGAACCACCTGGAATTGATATTGAAATTGAAGGCTGACCCTCCCCGGCTTGTAGAAACTGGGTAATAAGTAAACCTTATATTATTTGGCGGGTTTCCAATATCAAAGTAAAATACTCCCGGCGTAGAAGTAGAAGATACTCCAACCCCTACGTTATTTGCAATATTACGGAAGAAATTTTCTGCATCACTAGGATTGGATTTTATTATTCCTTGTATATTGTAATCATGTTCAACTTTACCAAGAATATCACTACACTTATCGTTGATTGTTTTTAATAATCCATTAAAAGCTGGTGTGGGAAAATTTTTGATTTTATCAAAAGCTTTCCATACCTTATTTGCAAGTTTTCCAAAATCAAAGACATCAATAACAGCATCAACTGCAGCAAGCCAAGGTACCTTTTTTTTAACAATCTTTAACCCTGCTCTACTGGTTCAAACTCAATGCCAGTACATCCTGCACTTTCTATTTCTTGTTTAACTTTTTCAGAAACACAGTATCCTAAACCCTGTATACCAATAAGAAAAATAAGCTCTGGAATATTGGATTGCAAAACTAGTTTTTCGAAAGAGTATGACCAGAATATTTCTTTATTTTTTTCGGAAATTAAACCCTCAAATTCCTCGGCAGAGTTTATTTGAATAGCTTCCTTTTGGGTATAATCAAAAAGATTTTGTCGCCTAATTATACATTTAGTATAATTTATTGCTTCATAATCATATTTATAGGGATGTGTTATCCAATATCCAGATACCTTAGATTCTTTGTACATTATTGGAGCTTCAAAAAATTGTACACTGTTTCTAACATATTTTTCTAGTATAAACTTAAGTTTTGTTGATATTAAAAGCGAATTAGAAAAGCCCATTATATTACAACTTATTAAATCTGTTAGCTTTGCTTTCTTACTTAAAATTGGTATAGATAATTCTGCTTGAAAATCAATTTTTTTTAAAAAATTGTTGCCAATAAAATTTGGATTGTTATCCATTATAGGATAGATACCCGTTTCAACTTGAGGGAATGTTCCTACAGATTTAAGATTTGTCGAATCTTTGACTTTATAAAAATTCATATTTTTAAAATTAATGAATTAATTAATCAAGTGGTGTATTTGGATGAGCATTTAAAACTGCTCTAATTGTATTTGCAAGATTTTCTAAGGCATTTTTAGCATTTGTAGGTGTTACTCTCACCAACAAAATTGTAGATACAAAAAGTTGTTGGTACGCTATGCACATAAGCTATGTAGCATACCAACAACGGCTGAACTATTTATAAATTTAATCTTGACTAATTAATTCAAATTCAATACCCGTACAGCCCGCACTTTCAATTTCTTCTTTAACTTTTTCCGAAATAAAATACCCTACACCACCAGAAACATTTCTTAAAACAAAAAAACTTGTATCGTTTGTATTTAAAACAAGTTTATCAATCTTATAAGCCCACGATATACCATTTGATTCTTTAGCTAGTTGCATCATTTTTTCGAATTCTGTGGCATCTTTTATTTCAATTTGCTTATTTGGTTCTGAACCAAATACACTTGTTCTATAAAATGTTGATTTTTTAAAGTCAATGTAATTTATCTCAGATTTATAAGGATGTACTATCCAGTAACCACTTTCTTGTAAGCCTTTAAAAATTATTGGTGCCTGAAAAAATTGAACATTATCTTCTACATATTTTTCAAGTACAATTTTTAGCCTTTCAGATATTAACAAAGCATTAGTGAACCCCATTATACCAACTCCAATTAAATCTGTTTTTTTTGCTTTATTCTTTAATATTGGAATTGCTAATTCAGGTTGAAAGTTAATTTTCTTAAAATAATTGTTTCCTATGAAGGTAGGATTATTGTCCATAATTGGGTAAACACCTGTTTCAATTTGCGGGTACACACCAACTACTTTTTTATTAAATGATATGTTTATTCTATAGAATTTCATAGTTAAAATAAGTGTATTAGTTGGTCTAAAGGTGTATTTTGATGTGATACTAAAACAGCTCTAATATCATTGGCTAATTTCTCAACTGCTAATTTAGCGTCATAAGAATTCCATTTACCAAGAGCCACAAGGTTATCTTTTATATCAGCTAATTTTTGTGCAACTCTTGCATTGTACAAAGGATGATTTCCTGTAAAAATAGATGGAATACCATTTAAAGCTTCATTCATAAGGAGCTTCTTAGACATGATTTGAAAAATGAATGATTTGATAAATTTTTATTTCACATTAAAATTAAGCAACCCTTGAATTGAAAAAACTACGAAAAATCACAGTTTTTTATTGGTATATTCCTCGTATTTGCATGTTCCTTTTAATGTTTCTATTTTTTCAGAAAATAATTCTAATTAACAAATCACCTGCTCTTTTTATTTTCGCTCCAGAATCATCGCTTATGTCAAGTTTTATCGTTCACGGTGGCAAATCTCTTAAAGGCTCTATTTTACCCCAGGGCGCAAAGAATGAAGCACTGCAAATTATTGCTGCAACACTTTTAACAACTGAACCTGTTGTAATAGATCGCATTCCAGATATTGTTGATGTGAACCTGCTTATTCAACTTCTGCGAGACATGGGCGTGGCAGTTACACAAGAAGCACCAGAACGCTATCGCTTTCAAGCGAACCAAATCAATATCAGCTATATCAATACAAGTGCATTTAGAGAAAAATGCGGGCGACTTAGAGGAAGCATCATGCTTGCCGGTCCGCTTCTTGCCCGTTTTCAAGAAGCACGTATCCCTCAGCCAGGTGGCGATAAAATTGGGAGAAGAAGATTAGATACCCACTTACTTGGATTTGAACAACTAGGTGCATCTCTATCGTACAATAGCCAAGAACATTATTTTGAGTTGAAGGCAAAAGAATTAAAAGGTACTTATATCTTACTTGATGAACCCAGTGTAACCGGTACAGCTAATCTTGTTATGGCTGCTGTTCTTGCAAAAGGCACAACTACTTTATACAATGCCGCATGTGAACCTTATGTACAACAGCTTTGCAATATGCTGGTGAGAATGGGAGCTCGCATCAGCGGTATTGGTAGCAACCTACTTATTATTGAAGGAGTAGAAAGTCTATCGGGCACCTCACACACCATGCTGCCGGATATGATTGAAGTAGGTAGTTTTATTGGTTTGGCAGCCATGACAAAAAGTGAAATCACCATTGAAAAAGCTGGGGTAGCACATCTTGGACAAATACCGGATAAATTCAGGCAGTTAGGTATTGAACTAAGAATAGAAGGAGATAATATAATTGTTCCTGCACAAGATCAATATACCATTCAAACTTATTTGGATGGTGGTATCCTAACTGTGTATGACCACCCTTGGCCTGGCTTTACACCCGATTTACTGAGCATTGTTTTGGTGGTTGCTACGCAAGCTGTTGGCAGCGTGTTGATTCATCAAAAGATGTTTGAAAGCCGATTGTTTTTTACCGACAAACTGATTGACATGGGCGCACAAATTATTCTATGCGATCCGCATCGCGCAACAGTAATTGGTTTGGGCAGGAAGCAGCCTCTGCGCGGAATAACTATGAGTAGTCCCGATATTCGTGCAGGACAAGCATTATTAATTGCTGCATTGAGTGCAGAAGGAAAAAGTACCATCCAAAATATTGAGCAAATAGATAGAGGTTATCAGTTCATAGATAAAAGACTCCAGCAACTAGGCGCAGATATTGAGCGCGTAAGTAGTTAAAATAGAATCCATTTTGGTGGTTCATCACATAAAATGGCCTACATTTAAAGCAGTAAATTTATCTCTATGCTGCTTGCCATTCGTGCGCGCCTTGCGCTTATGATGTTCCTAAATTTTTTTGTTTGGGGTATGTGGTTTGTTACAATGGGAACTTATCTCACCAAGTCTTTACAATCAACAGATGTAGAAGCTGGTATGGCTTATGGAACACAATCGCTGGGAGCTATCATTGCACCTTTTATAGTTGGGTTGATTGCTGATCGATTCTTTGCTGCACAAAAAATTTTAGGCTTCTTGCATCTCTGTGGTGCTGCGCTTATGTATTTCATTTCGCAGCAAACTGTATTCGATCAGTTCTATCCGCTCTTATTAGGTTATATGATTGTGTATATGCCAACACTGGCTCTGGTAAATGCAATTGCATTCAAACAAATGCAAGCACCCGAAAAAGAATTTGGCTCTATTCGTGTTTGGGGAACCATTGGCTGGATAGCAGCCGGACTCACCATAGGATGGCTGGCACTCGAACAACAACAATTGCTGCAACAAACCTATGTTATTGCAGCAGCCATATCGGCTGTGTTGGGAATCTATAGTTTTACACTGCCTCAAACACCTGCTCCAAAAGCAGGTCAGGAAGTGAAGCTGAAAGATGTACTTGGCTTAGACGCATTAGGCCTTTTGAAAGATAAAAACTACTTCGTCTTCTTCATAGGTTCTGTACTTATATGTATTCCACTGGCATTCTATTATCAAGAAACCAATAAGTTTCTAAATGAAATCAATGTGCAACAAGCTGCCAGTAAAATGACGCTGGGTCAAATGAGTGAAACTGCATTTTTGTTTTTGATGCCTTTCTTTTTCAGTCGACTTGGAGTGAAAAAAATGTTGCTCATTGGTATGACAGCCTGGGTAGTACGCTACCTATGTTTTGCGTGGGGCGATGCAGATCAGGGAATGGCTTTGCTGTACTTAGGAATTTTATTACACGGCATTTGCTACGACTTCTTTTTTGTAACCGGTCAAATTTATACCGATGAAAAAGCAGGTCCACAAATTCGTTCCAGTGCACAAGGCATGATTACATTGGCCACCTATGGTGTAGGTATGCTCATTGGTTTTCAAGTTGCAGGTTGGACTTCGGCACAATACATCACAGAACAAGGACACAACTGGACCACCATTTGGTATATACCTGCTGGCATTGCACTTGGGGTAACATTACTCTTTGCAATTCTTTTCCAAAATCCTACAAAACAAGAAGCAAATGGCTGAACGTAGAAAATTTTTACAACAAATAGGATTGGGCGTACTGGCTGCGAATATTCCTTTTATATCAAAATCAACTCCCATGGAAGAAGCAACCGGTGGCATTATTAAACAATCGGTTTGCAGGTGGACATACAGCAAATTCTCTTTAGACGATCTGTGTATGAAAGCCAAACAAATCGGCTATCAGGCAATAGATTTAGTTGGTCCGAAAGAGTGGAATATATTGAAGCAACATGGCATGGATTCAACTATGTGCAATGGCGCTGAAATAAGTTTAACAGAAGGATGGAATAGACCCGAATACCACGATCAACTCACAAAAAACTATCTCGAGCATATTGAATACGTACACAAAGCCGGATATAAAAACCTCATTTGCTTTAGTGGAAATAAAAAAGGAATGGATGATGAAACAGGTTTACGTAATTGTGTAACGGGTTTAAAAAAAATATTGGGCGAAGCTGAAAAAAAAGGCGTGGTTATTCAAATGGAATTATTCAACTCAAAAATCAACCACCCCGATTATATGTGCGACCGATCTGCATGGGGTATTGAATTGTGCAAGCGCCTCAATTCACCCAACTTCAAACTATTGTATGATATCTACCACATGCAAATAGCTGAAGGTGATATTATTCGAACCATTCAAGAAAGCCACACATACTTTGGTCATTACCATACTGCTGGTGTTCCGGGCCGACATGAAATAGATAACAACCAAGAATTGTATTATCCTGCAATTATGCGAGCCATTGCGGCAACCGGATATAAAGGCTATGTTGCGCAGGAATTCATTCCCAGCAGTCAGGATACCACTGAGCAATTAAAAGTTTTACAAGAAGCTTATCATATCTGTAATATTTAATAACAAACTGTTATGGCAGAAAATCAATACGATGCTATTGTTGTTGGATCTGGTATCACCGGAGGGTGGGCCGCCAAAGAATTAACTGAAAAAGGATTGAAAGTGCTGATGCTGGAACGTGGACGAAATATAGAACATGTGAAAGATTATGTAACTGCCAATAAAAACCCTTGGGACTTTCCGCATAGGGGTTCAGCAACACGCGACATGAGGGAAGCACATCCGGTACTTCGCCGCGATTACCCCCTCAATGAAACTACAGATGGCATGTGGGTGAATGAGCAGGAGAGTCCCTATGTAGAAAAGAAACGTTTCGATTGGTATCGTGCTTATCATGTGGGCGGAAGAAGTTTATTATGGGGCCGACAAAGTTATCGCTTCAATCAATGGGACTTTGAAGCCAATGCTAAAGAAGGTATTGGGGTTGACTGGCCTATACGCTACAACGATATTGCCCCTTGGTACAGTTATGTTGAAAAATTTGCAGGCATACAAGGGAGCAAAGAAGGCTTGGAAGTATTACCCGATGGCGACTTTCTTCCTGCTATGGAAATGAACTGTGTTGAAAAAGATGTAGCTAAACGATTGAAGGAACATTACAAAGGAAGTAGGCATATGTTTATTGGCAGATCTGCTAATCTTACAAAGCCTATCCAAGAAAGAATACAATGCCAATATAGAAATCGCTGTTGGGAAGGTTGTCCTTTTGGTGGCTACTTCAGTACGCAATCATCTACCCTTCCTGCTGCTATGAAAACAGGCAAGCTTACATTAAGGCCCTTCTCTATTGTAAAAGAAATTTTATACGATAAGGATAAGAAAAGAGCCACTGGTGTAGAAATTATAGATGCAACCAACAACCAAACCTATACATACCAAGCCAAAACCATATTTGTATGTGCTTCTGCTTTTAACTCATCATGGTTGTTGATGAACTCTGCAACAGACATTTGGCCCGATGGATTAGGCAGCAGCAGCGATGCTTTAGGGCGAAATGTAATGGACCATCATTTTAAAATTGGAGCTGGTGGTGTAATAGAAGGCTATGAAGACAAATACTACTACGGCAGAAGACCAACAGGTATTTATATTCCTAGATTTCGAAACATTTACAACGACAAGAGAGATTATTTGCGTGGCTTTGGCTACCAAGGAGGCGCGGGAAGAGAAGGCTACGGTCGGGAAATAGCTGAATTGCAAATTGGTGCTTCTTTCAAAGAAGCACTCTGTGAACCGGGAAAATGGACTATGAGCATTCTGGCATTTGGCGAAATGCTGCCCGACCCATCAAACAGAATTTATTTGAATAAGGAAAAGAAAGATGCATGGGGACTTCCTGTTTTAGAAATGGATGTGGAGTTGAAGGAAAATGAAATTCGTATGCGGAAAGATATGGCTGATGATGCAGTTGAAATGCTTACAGCTGCCGGCGTGAAAAACGTACACCCATTCGACTGGGGATATGCAGTTGGTATGGGCATTCATGAAATGGGAACTGCACGCATGGGTCGCGATCCAAAAACGTCTGTACTCAATGGTAACAACCAGGTATGGGATGCTCAAAATGTATTTGTTACCGATGGTGCATGCATGACTTCTGGAAGCTGTGTAAATCCATCATTAACCTATATGGCATTAACAGCCAGAGCAGCAAATTTTGCTGTAGAAGAACTCAAAAAAGGAAATCTCTAAATCGTATTCAATATGCAAAGAAGAGAACTTTTAAAAATGATTGCCCTCGTTACTGGCGGAGCAGTAATTGGAGGTGAATTTTTATTGACAGGTTGCTCGCCTGTTTCTAACAACAAAGAATTCAAACTTACCCAAGACCAAATTAATTGGTTGAATGAAATAGCAGAAACCATTCTTCCAAAAACTAATACACCGGGTGCAAAAGATGCAAATGTGGGTGAATTCATTTCCACGCAAGTGCGCGACTGTTATAGTGTAGAAGATCAGCAGGTTTTTCTGAAAGGAATGGATCAACTAGAAGCAACGTGCAAAGAGATAACAGGCAAACCCTTTCTCAACTGTACTGCTGAAGAAAAAACACAAGTGCTCATTAAAATTGATACAGAACGAAAGGAATGGAATACAGAAAAGAGAGAAGAGAAACATTATTTTCAAATGATGAAGCAACTTACACTATTTGGATTCTTCACATCTGAACCCGGCGCCACACAAGCATTGAGATATGTGGCAGTTCCCGGACGCTACGATGGATGTGTTGACTATACACCAGGCGATCGTGCTTGGGCATCTTAAAATTTACTGTATGCAAAGAAGAACTTTTTTACAACAAAGCGGAATGGGGCTTTTAGCAAGCACTTTACCTAGCTGGGTATTATGCCAATACAAATCTCTACAGTTTGGAATTCAAGTATATTCTGTGAAAGAAGATATGGAAAAAGACCCTGTGGGCACATTCAAAAACCTTGCATCGTATGGCTACCAACAAATTGAAAGTTTTGAAGGGAGTAAAGGTATTTTCTGGGGCATGCAACCCAAGGAATTGAAAAAACTAATGAATGATTTGGGAATGGAGCTCATTGCATCGCATTGCAATTACACCGACAACCTTGCCCAAAAAGCGGATGCCGCAGCTTCTATTGGTATGAAGTATTTGATTTGTCCATGGATTGGTCCCCAGAAGTCGTTAAGCGATTACCAAAAAATTGCACAACAATTTCAAGAAGCAGGAAAAATTTGCAAAAAAGCAGGTATTCGATTTGCCTACCACAATCATGCTTATTCTTTTGAAAAAATAGAAGGACAGTTTCCACAAGATATTTTAATGAAAGAAACAGATCCGGCATTGGTAGATTTTGAATTAGATATGTATTGGAGTGAAACGGCAGGTGCAGATACAGCAGCTTGGCTAAAAAAATATGCTGGTCGATTTAGGTTATGCCACATCAAAGACAGAAGCAAAGATGCAAGCGGGCCCAATGCATCTTGCAACCTTGGAACAGGTGCAATTAACTACCAACAACTTCTACAAATAGCTCAGTCAAATGGCATGCAGTATTTCTTAGTAGAACAAGAAAAATTCGAAAACACTACTCCATTGAAAAGTGCTGCTGCCAATGCTAAGTACATGCAACAAATTAAGTTATAAACTGTTGAACCCTTATGTCACAAGATTCTCTTTTATTACAGCTGGAAGCACAGCGTCAATTTTTTCAATCTGGAGCAACGCGATCTGCTTCTTTTAGAAAACAACAGTTAAAGAAGCTAAAAAAAGCTGTATTAGAAAATGAAGAGGCATTATACAAGGCGTTGTACAATGATCTGAAAAAAAGCAAAGAAGAATGTTGGGCTACAGAGATTGGTTTTTTTCTGGCTGAACTCAATGCTACACTCAAACATTTAGATGCTTGGATGGAGCCCGACAGAAAACCAACCAACTTACTCAATTTACCATCTACCTGTGAAGTCATTAGTGAACCATTGGGTACTGTATTGATTATATCGCCCTGGAACTATCCCTTTCAATTGTTGTTTACGCCACTGCTTGGAGCGATAGCTGCCGGAAATACAACCGTGTTAAAGCCAAGTGAGTTTGCGCCAGCAACGGCTGCAGTGATGAAAGAGATTATTACAAATAATTTTTCGCCGGAATTTATTTTATATGTTGAAGGTGCAGGAGCTGAAGTAATTCCTCATATGATGGAGTCATTTACTTTTGACCATGTATTCTATACAGGAAGTACCCAGGTAGGAAAAATAATTTATCAAATGGCTGCCAAAAGATTGGTTCCTGTAACACTGGAATTAGGAGGTAAAAGTCCATGTGTTGTAGAAGCTGATGCATCCTTAGAAGTTGCAGCTCGTAGAATTCTAACGCCAAAATTTTCTAACTGTGGTCAAATGTGTGTTGCACCCGACTATGTTCTTGTGCATCATTCAGTGAAAGATGCTTTAGTGCAACAAATGAAAAAAGTGATTCAGAAGTTTTTTGGTGACGATCCATTGCAAAGCAGCGAATACGGAAAAATTATTAATGAAAAACAATTCGATCGCTTAGTAGGCTACTTATCGAACGGAAAAATAGTTCATGGCGGAAGACATGAACGCGAGCAACTGTATATTGAACCCACACTATTAGAAAACGTTGCATTAGATAGTGCGGTGATGCAAGAAGAAATTTTTGGACCTATTTTACCAATTATTCCATTCAACCATTCTGAAGAGGCAAAAAAGATAATAGCACAACATCCCAATCCACTTGCTTTTTATGTATTTTCCGGAAGCAACAGCAAAGCACAAGAGTGGATTGATCATACACAATTTGGGGGAGGCTGTGTAAACAATGCAAGCTGGCATTTAACCAACCATCATTTACCATTTGGTGGCAGAGGATTTAGCGGAACAGGTAAGTACCACGGCAAATATTCGTTTGATGTATTCAGTCACCAAAAAGCCGTTATGCGTACCCCTACATGGTTTGATCCAGCCATGAAATATCCCCCTTTCAAAGGAAAGCTTCGGTTGTTTAAATGGTTGATTAGATAGATTACATCAACCACATAATGAATCTTTGAGAGATTCGAAGGAAGAGGCTCACGAAATGATGAAGTATACAACTTCACTGCTGAAACAATCAATACCTTTACTCTCAAGAACCTCACTCAACACAACATGCACATAGGAAAGCTTTTTGGCGTGAACATTTTATGGATCATAGGCGTTGCTATCGCAGCAATTATAGCTTTTTCCTTAGTCATTACTAAACCTAACAACATGACCTTCCGCCAATCTATCCTTCAAAAATTATACCCCGTGATTATGTGGGCGGGTAAGTTGGGTTTGGGTAAAACTGATATTCAGGAAAAAAATCCTCCTGTTACTCCTTCTGTAAGTCCTTACTCCATTTCAATAACTGATAGTCGGGGTGAAACCCTAAGCCTTTCTTCTTTTAAAGGCAAGAAAATTCTCATTGTTAACACCGCCAGCGACTGCGGTTATACAGGACAATATGCCGAATTAGAACAATTACACCAACAAGCAGGCGACAAACTCGTGATTTTAGCTTTCCCTGCAAACGATTTCAAAGAACAAGAAAGCGGAACGGATCAAGAAATTCAAAATTTTTGTCAGATTAACTATGGACTTTCTTTCCCCGTTATGAAAAAAACATCGGTGGTGCAAGGAAGCAATCAGTCGGCTCTTTTTAAATGGTTGAGTGATCCGCAACAAAACGGCTGGTGCCAACAACAGCCCGTTTGGAACTTCTGCAAATACATCATCAATGAAGAAGGACAACTCACATATTTCTTTTCTCAGAAGGTGTCCCCTCTTGATTCAAAACTCATTCAAGCTGTTACACAATGAAAGCCGCTGTCATTGGTGCTACCGGTCTTATTGGATTTGAGTTGACACAACAACTGAGTAAAGACAAATCCTACCACGCAGTTTCTGCCTTAGTTAGAAGAGCCGGACATTTTAATAATTTACCTATAGAAGAAATAGCAGTTGATTTTTCAGATGAAATAAGTGTAAGACAACACTTAGGCATTGACGTTTTATTTATTTGCATGGGCACCACTATTCGAAAAGCAGGTAGCAAGCAAGCTTTTGAGCAAGCCGATTTGGATATACCACTTCGTTGCGCACGCATCGCACATCAACTGGGTTGCTCACAGGTGGTATTGGTTTCTTCTGTAGGAGCAAATTCTGAAAGCAGTAATTTTTATTTACATGTGAAAGGAAAATTAGAAGATGCGTTGAGTCGTATTCCCTGGAGCGCCTTACATATTTTTCAACCATCACTTTTAATGGGCCCTCGCAAAGAGCTGCGAGTAGGTGAAAAAATAGCAAGCTGGATGGTACCCATCACCAACTTGTTTTGTGTAGGTCCCTTGCAGCAATACCATTCCATGCCATACAATACGCTTGCTGCCGCTATGCGACAAGCTGCTCAACAAAATAATGTAGGCATACAACGCTACACCTATTCCAAGATCATTGCGCTTGCACAACAATCCTAATTCAGTATGGCAAAAAATCGGATGCCTTCCAAGCATGCGCTTCGAGTTTGTTTTGGTACAACCAGTCTAAAAATGCCTGCACCCTGCTTGTATCCATTACCCCCCAAGCATCCTCTGAACCCAATGCCGGAACGGTTGCACGAATACTTGCTTCCAGAAATGTCTTATCACAATCGGCTTGAGGTACATGTTGCATCAAAATATGAGCAGCTTCCAAAGGATCATTGGCTGCTGCATAAAAACCACGTTTGGTAGCCTGTAAAAAATGTGGCCACATACCGCTACGTGCTTGCAACTGGTGGTTTGCAACTGCCATCACCGGAGAATAACCATAAGGAATCTGATAATCTTTTAATCGAAATGAACGCAATGCAATTCCCTGTTGAGCAGCTTGCACACCTTCCCAATTATCAAAAATCCATGTTGCAGTTGCGTTGCCCTCTAATAATGTGTTCCAAATGCCAAGTTTATTGGGATAAGTAATCTGCAAATTTCCCTTGCCTCCGTCTGACTGTACCATTGCTCGCACAATACCATCTTCGTATCGCGCTTGATAAGAAGCATAGATACGTCCATCGAGGTCTCGAGGCGATTGTACAGAATCGGATGCCAAAACAACAATAGAACTCAGGTCTTCTTGAAATAAAGTTCCCAAAGCCCGTACATCGAACGGTGCTGCCTTCACCCTATAACTGATTAAACTTTCAAAAGGACAAAGTGCCACATCTGCTTGCAGCAACTCTACTCTCTTTGCAGGCGTTACTGCGTAGTTATCGGTTGCCGGGCTAATGACCTCTAACTGAATACCCAGTTCTTGGTACCAACCTTTGTGCAATGCAACAAAAAAGCCAATATGGTTGCTGTTGGGAGTCCAGTCAAGTGCCAGTCTGCATAGTTCCATAATACACGTATTTAAATGGCTGCAAATCTATAAGAAGCCAATTTTTTTAGCCCACTCAGTTTATCACTGCTGGTTGTAGTGAACGTATTCCGTTAAATCGACCCGGTATACCAGTTGCTGATGACCCCTATACAACATGAGGGCTGTGGTAGCAGCTTCCGCCACTTGCCGATCTAAGAACACCATGCAAGAAGAGGCAGAAAACGACAAAGTAGCTTCCCACTGGGGCAACTGCTGCAACAAACGATGGTGCAGTTCGCCCAAAGAGCCCTTGCTATAGAGACAGAAATTATGGATATAACGGGTTAGCAATTCCTCCACCTGCTCTTCGGCAGAAAAAGAAACCAATACCTGCGGTGCTTCGGCAGGCAAACATCTTGCCCATATCTGATACTCTTGTGTCATACAATGAAGATTTTAGCGGCTTTGCGTTCAACTAATTTTTGTAGTATAAAAATACTAATTATTTTAGCAAAAGTAAAATCTTTTTATATGGAATGGGAACAGGGATACCAAAGTAAGTACCGCGGAAGCAAATCATTTACACAGCAAGAAGTGCATACAGCCAATGCCACAGGCTTTGGCGCAGCAGCCGACGACTATGCGGAAAGGGGAATTGACCTCAACGAACTGCTCATTATGAACAAGCCTGCCACCTATTTTTTTAGGATGAACAGCGATGCCATGACAGGATCAGGCATTCATGCAGGCGATGTGCTGATTGTGGATCGAAGTTTAAAACCAGCCGCCAACAGAATTATTGTGGCAGCAGTAGATGGCGAGTTGGTAGTACGTAGGTACCAGCCGGGCTTCAACCAGTGTGTGCTGCAGGCAGACAATAGGAAGTACGGAGATATCACCATCAACGAGTTCACACAGTTTCAAAGCTGGGGGGTGGTTACTTGTGTGGTTCACCTGCTAGACCCTAGTCTGCAACAATTTCTTTCGCCCCGCTCCAAAAAATAACTGCCATGTTTGCTATTGTAGATTGCAACAGTTTTTATTGCTCCTGCGAGCGGGTATTCGAACCAAAACTCCATAATGCACCCGTTGTAGTGTTGAGCAACAACGATGGTTGTATTATTGCGCGAACCGATGAAGTGAAAGAACTGGGTATTGCTATGGGTGCTCCCTTCTTTCAAGAGAAAAAGCGAATAGAAGAAGCAGGCGTAGCCGTATTTTCCAGCAACTACAATTTGTACGGCGATATGAGCAGAAGGGTGATGCAAATATTGCAAGATGAAGTGGGTGTGGAGCATGTTGAAGTGTACAGCGTAGATGAAGCATTCCTGCACCTGCACCACATACCGCTAAATATGCAGGAGGAATTCCTGGCATCGTTGAGGAATAAAATTGGGATGTGGACTGGCATTCAGGTTTCAATAGGAGCTGCACCCACAAAAGTGCTGTCGAAAGTGGCTAACCGACTGGCGAAGAAGCATAAAAAAGCAACCAAGTGCTTGCTGATTCTTTCTTCTCCTTCAGCCATACAAGAGGCGCTGGCTAAAACAGCGGTGGAAGATATCTGGGGAATAGGAAGACGTTACGCAGATAAGCTACACAACTGGGGCATCACAACCGCTGCGCAATTAGAAGAAATGCCCATTCCATGGGCTGGCAAACACTTAGGTGGTGTGGTGGGAGAACGATTGCTAAGGGAGTTGAAAGGTGAAGCTTGTATTCCTTTACAAGAGCCCAGAACCGATAAGCAAATGATTGCAACCACTCGCATGTTTGGTCATACCGTAACTGAGTTGAAAGACCTAGAAGAAGCCGTTGCAACTTATACTGCAAGAGCAGTAGAAAAGCTACGGCGACAGCATGCAGTAGCTGGAGGAATTTCTGTATTTGTGATTGAAAAAGCACCTCCCACAGAAGGAAAATTCAGGCATGGTCCCAGCAGAAGCAGTTTTCATTTAATGCCCGTAGCTACTGCAGCCACCAACCTACTCATTAAACCTGCACTGAATATGGTTCGAAAATTATACAAGCCCGGGCACTCGTATAAAAAAGCAGGTGTGGTACTGAGTCATATTGTTCCTGAAACCCATGTGCAAACCAATTTATTTGGACAACCCGCAGGTAAAGAAAATAAAAAACTCATGGAGATTATTGACAACATCAATTTTAGTCAGCGCAACGATATTCTTCAATTTGCAACCACCGGCACCAGCCGAAATTGGAAGATGCAACGCGGATATAAAAGTCGCCACTATACCACCAGGTGGGATGAACTAAAAGAGGTAAGATAAAACAAGTTTAAAAACGTTAGGCACTATGAAAAGAACAACACTCAGTGAGGAACAAATGGCTATCATTCATTGTACAGGACATGCACGTATTAATGCAGTAGCCGGTTCGGGGAAGACCAGTACATTAATAGCATACGCAGCAAAACAACCGAAAGAAAAGCGCATCTTATATGTGGCGTTTAACAGAACAGCCAAAGAGGATGCCTCAACAAGATTTGCCGCTGCCGGGTTAACACATGTTCAAACAGAAACTTTACACTCGCTTGCTTTCAAAAGTTTGGAAGTACACGAAAAATGGGAAGTACAAAACAAAGGGTACAGTGTAGATGAGTTGTCGAAAATCATTTCATTCAGGGGAAAAAAGCAACAGGCAGAATATAAATTTTTTCTCGCCCACCATGTACAAAAGTGCCTGGAATATTTCTGTCACCATAGTTCTTCTAAAGTACAAGCAGCGGCTTATATTGAAAGTATTTCCGAACTAAACATTCAAAGAGAAGTAGCACCGCATGCGCAGTGGATAGAAAAACAAGTAACACAGGTTTTTGAAAAAATGCAGCAGGGGCACATACCCATTACACATGATTTTTACCTCAAACAATTTCAGTTATCGCGAAAAAAATTATCTGCCCATATTCTTTTGTTAGATGAAGCACAAGATGCATCTCCAGTGATGCTGGATATGATTCAACAACAGCGAGCTACTTGCCTCTTGGTAGGTGATACGCACCAACAAATTTATAGTTGGCGACATGCAATTAATGCGCTGGAACAGGTGAACTTCCCGCTGTTTCACCTCAGCAAAAGTTATAGACTTCCTCCCCATATTGCAAAAATTGCTGCCGATACATTGGCATTAAAAAAACCAGTGTCTATTATTGGCTGTGGCAAGCATACGGCTCAAAAAACTAAGGTCATATTAGGAAGAACCAATCAAGCTTTGTTGTTGTACGCATTAGAATGGGTGCTTCAACATCCGAATAAAAAACTACAGTTAGGAGGAACCTTACAAAGTTATTTACAAAGTGAAGAAGGTGCTTCTCTATACGATGTGTGGAATGTGTTGTATGGAAAAAAACAATACATCCAACATCCTGTTCTTCAGCAACTGCGCAATGAGGAGCAGTTAATGACATACATACAAACAACTGGTTCTACACAACTTCAAACATTGGTAACCATTGCAAAACATTATAGAAAAGAGCTACCCTTTGTACTCAAAAAACTACAACTTGCAATAGTTAAGAATGGATGTGAACAAGAATCGGATTTGTTTTTATCGAGTGTGCACAGAGCAAAGGGAATGGAATTTGACGTGGTTGAACTGCTCCCCGATTTTATGCCACCCGAAAAATGGATACAAGCATGGCACAGCAAGCAATCGAGGTACGACCGTATTCGATTAGAAGAAGAGTTAAATCTCTTATATGTTGCTATTACCAGAGCAAAAAGCCAGTTGATCATTCCAGACATTTTGCAAGTACAGCCGGTTAAGGATCAGGAACGATATCATTCAAGTTTTGCATGGTGAACTACTGCCATCCACCTCCCAACGAACGATACAATTGCACCAATGCATTCAATCGAAGTTGATAGGTGAGTGATTCTGCTAATTCAGCATCGAACAAATAGTTTTCCTGAATGAGGACTTCATAATAAGAAGAGTATCCGTAATCGTATTTAGCTCTTGTAAGTTCGAGTGCTTTACGTGCCGCCTTAGTTTGTGCAGATCGAATAGCATATTCTTCTTGCAATGTTCTGTATTGTGCGAGCGCATTATCTACTTCTCCTAAAGCGCGCAGCCAGGTTTGCTCCCAAGAATAAGCAAGTTGTTTGGTACGCAGTTCTTCCACCCGAACCCTTCTTCTTAATTGACCAAATTGAAAGATGGGACCCAGCAATCCGGCAAATCCATTGGCTACTCTTCCATCACTGCTTACCAATGAAGAAAGTTGCGGACTTGCAAATCCTAATACACCGGTTAAACTAAGTTGAGGATATAAATTAGCTTTAGCGATTTGAATATTATAAAATTGGCCTTCTAATAGTTGCGTAGCTTCTCGGATATCAGGCCTTCTTGTAAGCAATTGAGAAGGCAATCCAACAGGAATATCAGGTGTAGTCATTTGATCAAACAACGACTTTCCTCTTGGCAAAGGACCTGGACCTTGTCCCATCAGCGTGCGAATAGCATTCTGTACAACAATAATTTGACGTTCAAATGCAGGAATAGCAGCTGCAGCCAATGCTTCTTGTTGTTCTGCTTGTAAGAGGTCTACTTCAGCAATATAACCTTTGTTAAATCGCTCACGAATGATTTTAGTGCTTTCACTTCTCAATTGCTTTGTTTGCATAGCAATCGCCAAACGATTATCTAAGTCGCGCAGCAAAAAATATTGTGCTGCAACTTCTGCAACCAAACTAACCATCAACGCATTTCTACTTTCAATATCAGCAGCAAATCGGCGTAGAGCTGCTTCGTTGCTCGATCTAATTCTTCCCCATACATCCAACTCCCATTGAACTGAACCAAAAGTCCTTAAAGCGCCACCTTCCACACCTGCACCAATTTTTCGTGCTTCTATGCCAGCAGTTCCACCACCTGCCTGAACCTGGTAACCAAATGCAGGATACAAATTCGCACGAACGATTCCTGCAAGCTCTCTGCTTTCTTCAATTCTATAACCCGCTGCAATGAGGTTTCGATTACTATCGAGAGCCGCTTTTACGAATCTTAACAATACGGTATCTTGATAAAGTTCGAACCACGATAATAATTTAGATGTATCGGCTGAAGAAGTTTGTTGTGCATAAGCAGCAGGTTGTTCCACTTGTGGAGCATCAGGAGCTGGTCGAAGTGCAACACACCCCACCATAGAACTCAAAGTAACTGCTACAATGAGAACAAAAGAAAGTCTATGTTTAGTGATGTGCTTCATGAGATGAATCTGATTGGTTTGAAGGATTTTTTACTGATTGAGCTAGTTTTTTCTTATTGCCTTCTATCATTACAAAAAAGGCAGGTATTAAAATGACCCCAATAATGGTAGCTACCAACATACCACTGAATACAGTTGTACCCATTACCTTTCTGGCTTCAGCACCCGCACCAGAGGCCAACATCAAAGGAACAACACCAAGTATAAAGGCAAATGATGTCATAAGAATAGGCCTAAAGCGAAGTCGCGCAGCTTCTATTGCCGCTTCTAAGGCACTTTTACCATTGGTTTCCATTTCTAGTTTAGCAAACTCAACAATCAAGATGGCATTTTTCGCATTCAATCCAATGAGCATCACCAATCCAATTTGCGCAAACACATTGTTGACATAGGATGCAGCAAACATACCACCTACAAACAAGCCAAACAATGCACCCATCACAGCCCAAGGTGTTCCCAATAAAACACTGAATGGCAATTTCCAGCTTTCATATTGTGCTGCAAGAATTAAGAATACAAATAAAAGCGCCATTCCAAAAACAGATGCACCCTTACCAGCACTTTCTCTTTCTTGATAGCTCACGTTACTCCACTGATAACCCATAGTTGGCGGGAGAACTTCTTTAGCAACCTCTTCTAAAGCATCTAAAGCTTGACTGCTACTAAAGCCTGGTGCAGGTTGTCCAGTAATTTCAGCAGCCCTATAAATATTAAAATGATTGGTATAAAGAGGGCCGGTAGTATCCTTAACAGTAACAAGTGTAGCTAACGAAATCATATTTCCTTTCCCATCTCTAACAAACACTTGACTAAGATCATCGGGTGTCATTCTATATCCTTCATCGCCTTGAACATACACACGATATTGTCGACCAAATCGATTAAAATTATTTACAAAAGATCCGCCCATGATGGTGCTTATCGTACTATTCACTTCACTCAAACGAACACCCAACTTTTCTACTTTATCCTGATCCACTTCAATACTTTTTTGAGGAACATTAGATCTATAAAGTGTATACACATTACCTATTTCCGGACGCTCTTTTGCGGCGGCAATAAATCGCTGTGCTTGTTCAGCAAGGTATTGTGGACTTTGACCACCTCTGTCTTGTAACATCATTGTAAAGCCACTTCCATTTCCCAATCCAACAATAGGCGGCGGACCAAATGCAACAACAGTAGCTTCTGTAATAACTCCAACAGTTGCTGCATTCATTGTTTGTATAATTTCCGCAGCGGTTTTTGTTCGTTCATTCCAATGTTTTAAACTTACAAAAACAGTTGCAGCATTGGTACTGCTGGTTCCACTCATCACATTAAATCCATTGATTAATGTATACGTAGCAACTTCATCTACCTTACTCAAAATTTCTGCTACTTTATTAGAAACAGAGGCAGTTCGCTCAAGAGAGGCAGCATCGGGAAGAATGACACCCATCATAAAATATCCTTCATCTTCTTCAGGAACAAAACCTCCGGGAACTTTTTTCGCCAAGACAACTGTAGCACCTACAATTATAATGAGTACTAAAACAGCAGCAATTACTTTACGTGCAAAGAATCCGGCAACACCTAAATAAGCCCTGGTAAATGCATCGAATCCTCTATTAAATGCTCCAAAAAAACGATCAAGTAAGCCCTTTTTCTCAGAAGCAGGCTTCAACAACATAGCTGCCAAAGCTGGGCTTAATGTGAGTGCATTGATTGCAGAAAACGCAACGGAAACAGCAATGGTGATAGCAAATTGCTGATAGAGTCGGCCTGTAATTCCACCACTCATTGCAACTGGAATAAAAACAGCACATAAAATAACAGCAATTGCAATAACTGGCCCGCCCACTTCTTTCATAGCCTTCTTCGTAGCTTCTTTCGGATTCAATCCATGTTCAATATGATGCATCACTGCTTCTACTACTACAATGGCATCGTCGACCACCAATCCAATTGCCAGAACCATACCCAATAAAGAAAGTGTATTCACAGAAAAACCAAGCAAAGGGAAAACCATGATAGTACCAATCAATGAAACCGGCACTGTAAGCAAAGGAATTAATGTAGCTCTCCAATCTTGCAAGAAGATAAACACCACCAAAATCACCAGCACAACAGCTTCAAAGAGCGTATGTATAATTTCTTCAATTCCTACTGTAATAGCATCGGTGGTGTCTAATGAAATTTTGTAATCGAGTCCTTCTGGAAACGCTTTTTTAAGCTCTTCAATTTTTGCTTTTACACCATTGGCAACATCCAAACCATTAGAACCAGGAATTTGGTAAATAGCAATAGCTGAGCTAGGTTTTCCCTCCACACTACTACTTAAATTATAATATTGAACACCTAATTCAACCCTGGCTACATCTTTCAAACGAACCTGTGCACCATTCGGATTTGACTTGAGTAAAATATTTCCAAACTGTTCTTCAGATACCAATCTTTGTTGCAGCAATGCTGTATAAGTGAACTGATTCCCTGACTTAGCAGGCTCGTCACCAAATGCACCACCCGGAACAATATTATTTTGTTCTCTTACCGCTTGTATCACATCATTAGCAGTTAGTTTAAGGGCAGTCATTCTATCAGGTTTCAACCAAACTCGCATTGCATATTCAGCACCTCCCATAACTGTTACATCACCCACGCCATTCAATCGCCTTAGCTCATCAATTAGATTTAAGTAAGCATAGTTGTTTACAAAACTTGCATCATATGTATTATTAGGAGAATAAATAGATACCATTATTAATGGAAAAGTGAGCGACTTCTTCACATTTACTCCTAATTCCTTCACTGCAGGAGGTAGAAAAGGATTGGCAGTTGACACTTTATTCTGTGTCAACATATTTGCCTTATCCAAATCGGTTCCTACTTCAAAAGAAACCTGTAAAACAGTTGTACCATTGTTGGTATTCACACTTTTCATGTACAGCATGTTTTCTACGCCATTCACTTGTTGTTCAATAGGCGTAGCAACAGCATCTTCCATATTCACAGCATTGGCACCACCATAAGATGCAGCAACTTGAACCATGGGCGGGGTGATATCTGGATACTTAGCAACAGGTACTCCTTGCAAGGCAAGTATTCCTAGAATAACTATCAGTATAGAAAGTACGATAGCGAATATGGGGCGACGAATAAAAAATTCACTCATTGTAAAAAATTGAGGTAATGCTTAATTAAATGAAGCCTGTTATTGCCCCATTTGCTGATCATAATTCCAATCTATTGCTTTGGGTTTTATAATGGAGTTTGGCCGAACTGCCATGCTCCCTAATACTGCAACCCTTTCACCCGCCTTCAATCCACTTTGAATAACCCAATTATTACCAACTCTTTTAGATGCCTGAACTATTCTTGGAACAATCTTACTACTATCATTTACAACAAACACTTGATACAAACTTTGTAATTGATTCACTGCCTGCTGAGGCACAATAACCGCTTTGGGTAGTACAGAAGTTTGTAATCGAATTTTTACATATTGTCCTGGACGAATCAATTGCTGTTCATTCGTAAAGATGGCTTGTAATAACATACTTCCTGTACTAGCATCTATTTCTCTGTTTGCAATATCAATATAGCCTTTCTCTTCATAGTTAGTGCCATCACTCAAAATAAGCTGAACCGGAATTTTTCCAGTGCCTTTTCCGTATACAGAATCCGACTTCATTTGAAGTCTTGTAAATGCTAAAAACTCTTTTTCGGAAACTGAAAAACGAACCCTCACTGTACCCAAACTAGAAACAGTATTTAAACTGCCAGCTGATTTACCCACATAGTCGCCCACCCCTACTTTTCCAATACCAATAATACCCGAAACAGGTGATTTGATTTTTGTATAACTCAATTCAATTTGAGCAGTACTCAACTGGGCTCTTGCAATATCCAGTTCAGACTTAGCAGCTTTAACCATAGCAGATGCCGCATCCAACTCCCGCTTACTCAAAGCATTCATTTCGGCCAACGGCTTCACCCTTGCGTAGTCAGATTCTACTTTTGACAACTGAGTTTCGGCTTGCGCTACCCTTGCTGATGCAGCTTCAATTTTTGTTTTGATGGGGAGGTCATCAATTGTATATAAGACTTCATCTTGTTGTACTTTAGTTCCTTCTTTAAAAAATTTACCTGTAACCCAACCATCTACTCTGCTATATACATCAACATCTTTTTCTCCATAGGTTTGACCAACATATTCAGAGAACAGTGGTATATCACGTACATCTGCAGCTACCACGTTTACTTCAGGAACAAACTGTTGAGAAGTGTTTTCTTTTGGTGATTCTTTGCAGGAGAAAAAATGAATAAGCAGAATTGCAAGAAGGCTGTTCCTTTTTATTAGCTTGCTTCGCATGTTAGTTAGGTTATAAATTAAAAATATTTTAGTTGAAAAGGATTATCTCGAAATTACAATTTTAAGCAGATATAAAGTATTCGAATTTTTATGACTTTATATAAAGAAACTATTTTAAAATTTCCACAGATAAAACACTACCATCTTCACTACTGGTTTCAATTACACATATTTTATTATTTCTAGCCATAACGATATCTTCTTCATTTGCTTTAAAAAAAAGGGCTTGTTCCTGAGCGGTAACAGTTGGAAGTGAAATTTCAGTATTCTTCCTCATTCGCTTCCATTTACCCAAATTGGAGACTAATCGAACAGTAATGTATATTATCAAACCCAGAAGAATGATAAGATAAATTCTAAGATCTGCATAGAAATCTGCTAAAACCACTTTTTGCTGCTTACTTAACTTAGTTAATTCGTTAATGATATACAATTCTTCTATGTATAAAAATGCCCTATAAAAAGCAAAGCAATAAAAAGCCCACATTACCATAGTCAATATAATATCCCTTAAAACCATTAACCTCGGGAGTTTGGCTTTTTGAATAATATATTGCTCTAATGAGCGATTTACTTCAAACCCCTGTCTGGGCTGGTCCATACAGCAAATTTTGATTTTTTTGTAAAAAAAGCTTTATAAAATCCCCAAAAGGAAGTGGCGGCATTAATGACCCAATACATAGCTGGATACCAAATCATCCAACCAAAAAGGGAAAACAATCCACGATCATATTTTTTATCAATTAAAAAACTTACAATCGCTTGAATCAAAAAAACTGATGTAAGTGTAATACCCCAATGAGAAGGGACAAGAAGATTTACTTCAAAAGGGGAAATACCAATTCTGTATAAAATTTCGAGTATTATTACAACAAACAAAATATTCGCCCATAAAATACTCATTGCATAATCAATAAAGAGTGGTAGCATGCGTAGTCCCGGTCTAGACAATATTTCCCATCCATATGTTCTAATAATTTCAGCTCCACCTTTGGCCCAACGTAATCGTTGTTTCCATAATCCTTTTAATGTTTCTGGCATTAGTATCCAGCAAACAGCATTGGGCTGAAACATAATAAGCCATCCATTTTTTTGTAAGCGCCACGTTATATCAATATCATCAGTAATCATATCGGTCCTCCAGTACCCAACATCATGCAGTGCCACTTTTTTAAATGCACAAATCACACCAGATACAGTAAACAAACGAGCTAAATCCATTTGGGAACGCTTAATCAATCCAATTATAGAAGAAAACTCACCTACTTGTAGCTTTCCCAACAAAGATGATCGGTTTCTAATTCTTGGATTTCCAGTAACTCCTCCAATATTGTTATGCAATAATAACCTTCTTACAAGCCAGGTAACTGAGTTAGGTTCAAATAATGCATCTCCATCCATACAAACCAAAATATCGCCGTTACTCATTAATGCACCCATTCTTTGCGCTGTTTGCTTTCCTCGGTTTTGCTTTAAATGAACTACACGAACTTGACTATGCTCATGCGATATCTGATTTAGGATATCGGCTGTATCATCAGTACTTCCATCATTTACCGCAATAATTTCATAATGAGGGTAATTAAGATTTAATAAGTAAGAAATAGTTTCTCTTATGTTTTCACTTTCATTATGACAGGGAACAACTATGCTAACAAATGGATAAAAATCGAGCTTAGGACAATATTCAGGACCTTGAAAATCCTTTTCACTTACATATATAAATAATAATGCACCAAACACCCAAATAACACTCATGATAAATGGATAAGCGAATATGTATTCAACCAGATAATTGATTACTGGATCATTCATGATGTACTAGTGCTTTGTCTTTTGTGTTTATAAAGTGGTTTAGCCGACTATCTAAAAAACCATCAGCAGTTTTAAAAAAGTAACTAAAAATTCCTTCTGAAAACAATTCGTTTAATAACCTTTTCATTTCATTTTCAGAATATTGAGGCAACAATAATTGAATTCGATTGATGTCTTGATATTTAATTTGCAACGCACTAATGTAATTTCGAAGAACCCTAGGATCTTGCACCGAACTACCATCAACAATTATCCCAGAAAAATAAAACAATAATGTATTCAACATACCCGTATCAGTAAGAATATGACTTTTGTTAATTGGTATTTTTAAGAAGACATGTACATCGGGCTGAAGACTCACAAATGATTCTATCATTTGTAACTCAATAAGGCTGTTATAATACCTACGTAAATAATTTTTTCTATTGCTTGCCTGCAAAATGGAGTTAGTGAATACTGATGAAGGTCTTTCTTGCAAGGTGTTTTTAAATAAGTCAAGTATCTCATGACTCTCTACAATGAGAGCCCTTACAGGCGCTTGCATGCCTACTTGCTCCCAAAATGACTTCCAGTTATTTGGTTGAATTAAATTTTTCATTTGAGCTGCATCAATGTGTAATGCAACTTGAGCTCCAATTCTTGTTTGTATTTGCCAAATTAACCTGAAAAGATGATTGAACTGATAGGGTAAGTAAGAGTTAGCAAAATACACAGATTGACTATCAGCCAATATAGGTATAACAACTGTATTTGAACCTACTCGTTCTAGCTGTTTAAGCAAACTGCCTAGCTTATTTTCATTCGCTGAATCTGAATTTGATAATACATCAGAAGATCTTAAAAAAATGCCTCTACTGGGCTGTAATGGATCTGTATCTTCTTTTAAATAGTCTCTTAATTGTGCTACTGTACCAGAGTTATTGATGTAAAATCTATTAATATTAGTTGATGTATCAAAAGAATAGTTTGCAACTCCTGTTAAATTAAAACTATAAGTAAATCCAACTTCTTGAGCAATTCTTGTAACAGTACTGTTGTATCTCCCGTATGGCCAAACAATACAAGGAATGAATTTTTTTAGTTTTAACTCCAACAATTGTTTACTTCTTTTCAAATCGGTTCGAATTCTCTCCTCATATTCAAGTGCAGTTTCAAATCTTGTCCTAACAGAATCGAACTGAATGGTAGTGGCTGCTGGAGAGAAAGTACCTTGCTTATTGGCTCTTACAGATTTATGTAAATCGAAAGAATGTGAAACAAATTCAACCAAGCCACTTTCTTCCATCTCATTGATTTGTGCCCATGTTAGGAAATGACTTCTTGGTACTTGCTGCTCTGGAGTATACCAAATACTATCTACCTGTTCCTGTTGGAAAGTTCCAACCAACGCAACTACAGCCTTAAAATTGTATAGCTTTAATAAAGGATATACATATTTATAAAAACTTGAATACCCATCATCAAAACTTAGAATGACCTGTTTTTGGGTGGTATATAATTTACCTTCAATAATGTCTTGTACTGAAATGGTTTGATACTTTTCTTTTTTGAGCCATTCAAAGTGTAACACCAAGTTTTTTACAGAAATATCATCCAATCTTACACTGTCGTCATTTGCAACAACATTATGATAACACAAAACTTGATATTGTTTTTGAGCATACCCACTGAAAGAAGTGAATAAAATAAAAAACAACAAACATGTATGGTATTTAAAATTTCGCATTGACACCTATATCTATGTGAAAATATGGTTCTTTATTTCCGTCAAACAACCTATTGCCGCCAGTTCCACGCAACCAAATTGACTTAGTGTAACTTAACTGTAATTCTTGTTTGTAAGTTACACCACCTATAAGTCCTCCTGCAAAGTTTTTTTGTTGGTAATAAGCAGTTGACAATTGTAAGGAGTGTGAATAAGAAAACTCATACCGCCGCATAATAGTATGGTCCATCTTTAATGAAAGTTCAGTGGAAAAATCTCTTAAGGGACTGAAGTAAGTTACATTATTACTGCGGTTATTACTAGTATATAATTGTCCAACCCCTATTATTTGGAATGCTGAATGGTGATAGATCTTTCCTTCAAAAGTTGCAATCCACGCATTACGGATATTGTTGTCTGTAAAGTTGAAACGATCATATTGAACTGAAGTTCGAATCAATTCATTAGGTCGATATGTATAAGCAAGCCCATACTGATTCGCTGTTATACCATAAAACAAGCCTCTAAGTGGTTGCTGTTCTGAAAGTCTCTGCAGGCTAGCAAAAATCGTATGTTTATTAGCAAAAAAATAAGAAGCATCTAAGCTAAAACCCACTTCGTTTTCTCCAAAACGGTTAAAAATAGTCTGAGCCCTTGCTTCAAAATTATTTTTCTTGAACTGCACACCTGCTCTGTATTTTGTCAACAAAATTTCGCCCTCTGGTATTTCTGCAAAGTTTTGCTGAGTACTTGCTAAAATCTTCCAATTATAATGAATAGGTTTACTCGCATAATTCATACCCCAAGAATATCCATGTCCATTTTGAATCAATCCGTATGTATTTGAAAATCCCCCTACGAATTCTATGGTGTGCATATTAAATTCTTTCCATTCTTTCTCTAATCGTTTAGTAGTAGCACTATATGGAAATTCATTTTTAAGATGTAATAGTACACTATCTGTTTGCCGGTATCTGTTCTGAGCGAAATAATTCCCTGCTACATTATAAAATAGACCGGCATCATTCCGATTATTCCACAATGCCGTTTTATACGCTTTCGCTGCTTTATGATGATGTCCTTTTGCATCTAGGATATTGCCCTTAATTTGAAATAAGCCAAAGTCTAAAGGCATTTTAACCATAAGAGTATCTAGTAAGGATAATGCAGATTTGAAATATCCGCCATAGTATAAAACTTTGGCTTTTTGTATAGTTAGATATAGTTTATCATAGTTAGGCACATCCAGCGGCTTACCTTTCCGAATTACAAAATTGGGCTGCTTGCTTATCAGCGAATCCAGTAGTTGAGTAGCTTGTTCATATTTATTCAAATCGCTTAATACGTAAGTGTATTGTATATATGGATCAATCTCTATAGATGGACTTGCTAGAATCGTTTCAAAGAGGTTCCTAGCATCATGAATTTGTCTTCCCTCTAAAGCAGCCGTTGCAGCCATTAGTTGTATATACAGGGGTTTTTCACCAATAATACTTTTATAAACAGAGAAAGCAGGATTATATTCACCCATATTATACAAAGCATTCAACTTATCATATAAGACCCTAGCGGAATCGGTGCGTTGTAAAGAACGACTCATTAATATCCTGTCAATTTGAATCAGAGCATTTTTTGAAAACTCGTACTTCTCAGTTTCATTTAGTGCCGATTGATTGGCCCATAATAGCCACAACCTTGCTTCCATGAAATATAATAGCGTTGTATCTATTTGTTGTAATTGCAAGGAATGAATACGAATCCACTCTTTTGCTGCCTGAAATGCATTGAGCTTATTAAACGCTTCAAGTACGTCATTGTAAGCTTGTTTCCTATTAAATCTAAATAACAGTTGCTCAGCAGCTTCCTTATATAACAACCAATCATTATTTGCAGAAGCTAATATCATAGAAACATCATAATACAACTCATCTTCTGGTTTCAACTGTGCTAGTAAACTAGTAGCATCTTTTAATTGATTATCATAAGTTAAGAATTGAACCTTTTTGAGGTTCCAATAATAAGATCGTGGATTTCTTTTTAGCTCCCAATCGCATATAGTCAGTGCTAACTTAGATTTTCCAACCTCTTTACAAGCTACAAGTAGTTCACCATGTAGTTTGTCTGAATAATGATGCATTTGTGAACTGTCATACAACTGTAGAGCCCGGGAATAATTTGCAGCTCGCAGCAAGTCCAGTATACTTGCTTCATGAGTAGCTGTAATAGAATCCTTTTGATGCTGAGCATTCATTGTAGTATAACTCATTATCAAAAACAAAAAAAATAGACTGGCTTTCAGCATAAATAGCAGAGAAAACAACTCTTTTGTTACGAGTGGTTATGTTAAGATATTAAAGAATTCAACACAAATCATTTTTATGATATTTCTACTCAAACAAACATTTCTATATACCCTTTTCAGGGAATTTACCCTTTACAGTTGCAAACCAAGAGACAACTTGCCTAATTTCTTCCTCTATATCTTCTCCCATCCACTTTGGCTCAGAAAAGTAAATTCGTTTCTTTCCATAATCAAGCGCTGCAAATACAACAGGAATATTTGCTTGTAGAGCAATATGATAAAAGCCTGTTCTGAGCTTTTCAACTTTTTTTCTTGTTCCTTCTGGCGATAAGGCAATCATCCAATGTGGATGCTCTTTTAAAAGAGTCACTACTTGTTCCACCATGCCTTGTTTTGAAAAACGATCTACGGGCGTTCCTCCTAACCACCTAAACCACCACCCAAAGGGACCATCAAACAATTCCTTTTTTCCTAAAAAGTGAACACGATCTAATCTCAACACACTTCGAACTGCCAATCCATATACAAAATCCCAGCCAGAAGTATGTGGAGCAACTAGAATAACTGCTTGTGGTAAATGATGCGGAAAATTTTGCTCAATATGCCAGCCTTTACTGTGCAAGAATAACTTCCAAAATAAAGTGGATAAAGACATAGGCGGTGCATCGTTCAAATTTAAAATTACAAGATGAAAATGAAATAAAGTAAATAAGCTAACAACATAGTAAGTGCATTGCTTAGAAAGTTCACCCAATGATTATCGAGCCAAACTATCCCTTTCTCTAATTTTAAATTTTCATCTTGACTGGAGGTTTCTGTTAATACATGTCCCTTCTTCCACAAAGCCTGCCATTTGCTTCCTATAAAACTATCAACCAACATACCTATCATACCTACTGCTACGACTAAAAAAAGTTGTATTGTAGTAACGGGAAGGAGAAAATACAAACAAGCAGCAAGTAGCAACAGAGCAACCAGTCCACCCAAAGTACCTGCAATTGAAACACCTCCCGATAAACCTGATTGCATTTTACGAAAATTGGTAATGTTATATGTTTTTCCACCTATTGCCGTACCCACTTCGCTGCTAACTGTATCACAAATACTAATAGCAAAAGAACACCATGCAAAAACCTGCCAATGAAATTGATCCGTTAATCCATACAACATATACAAAATCACTCCTAACCAGCCATTTGCAAATACCTGTTGAGCCGTTCTTTGATCCGAAGAATGGGCTTTATGAAATATTCTTCCAGCAATAGATCCTGCAACTAGGAGAAAGACTGGTGCAGATAATGCTATCCAGCCACCACTCATCCACAAAACAGCAGCTACCCATACCGCTGCCCACCATCCACTTTCATTCAACCACTTCTTATGAATAACCCACCATCCAAGAAAAATAAATATACAAGCCGCTGCTATCATCCAAACCCAAGAACCAAGATAAGTTGTTCGCAGAATGAGCAATATCCATCCAACAGTAAAAATGGGAATAAAAAAATTGTCGCTGCCTCTCCATGAAAACAATTCTGTTAAAGTAGGAATGAATGCAAGTAAACCCCACCAACCAATATGAAGATCTGGAAATCGAATTGCCATACATATAGATGCAGAAATAAAAAAGGCAGCAGCACCTTGGTAGGACTTTGATTCAGATAAAAAAATATACTTAGGCGACCCCCATCTTCTACCCACCCATCCTGCACTCGCATCACTTACAGCTAAGACCCAAGCTGCAGTTGCAACCATAAATGCAGGAACACCCATCAGCAACAATCCTCCTAGTGCAATAGGAAATAAAGCAATGCCGTAAGATGACTCTTGTTGTAACCACCACTTGAACTTAAAAAGTACAACTAAGAGTAACAAACCCATTACAACAAGTGTAATTCCAAGAATAAAAATGTCTTGATCTCTGTCTATAATCCATGCCGTAGTTCCTATTGCAATAATGTGTAAGAGCTTTCTTCCTGTAAAATAGGGTAACCAATTTTTTCGAATGGCCAGTTCAATGAGAATAGTAACCACTAAAATAGCAGCCCCAGCCAAAGAAAATAGAAGAAATGACGACATGCAATAGAATAATGCATAAATTAACCAAATGTTTGTGAAAGAATTAGAAGATTATTCTTGGTTTCCCTCGTTTTTGAGAAAAATGCAATTGGAGTATGTTGGCTGGATCAGTGTTCAACTCAAACTATATACACCCGTATTAGCATTAATGCAAAGATTTTCTTCATCAACCTGGCATGACCTTGCAAGTGGAAGTGGATGGCCTGCTTATTATTTAAGAAAGAAGAGTAACAACACAATACAGTATACTTTGAGTGACTTATATCCGAATTCGCTTTCTGATGAAGTCAAAAATCACCTCAGAACTCAAATAAAACAGGTAGACTTAACTACGTTCATTCCAATAGCAGGCGAACAGTACAGTATGTTCAATGCATTTCACCATTTTAATAATGCCCAACAAAGAAAGTTCATTGAAAAAATGAAAGATGCACGTGCGAGTTGCTTGATTGTTGAAGTGCTTGAACCTTCCTGGATCAGCTTTATACAAGTTACATTAGCTGCCTTTCTTCTTCAACCGCTCACAGCTTGGGCAATACAACCTTTTTCAATCGTTCGTATTTTAACCACCTATCTCCTCCCAATTCAATTATTGACTGTTGCATGGGATGGATGGTTATCTGTCTTTAAAAGTAAATCGATACATCAATACCAACATCTTTTTAACGACCTTGCAAACGAACAATTTACAATTGAAGTAAAAAGAATTCAACAGTTACAGGGAAACCTTGTTGTTATCATTGCACAATCAAAATCATAATGACACTACATACACTTTGGAAATTTAGTCGCCCTCATACAATTATAGGTTCAATAGTGAGCATATTTGTATTGTTTCTTTTACAAGGAGGCAGCTTAACAAATCATTGGATAATTTTAGTTGCAACACTCATCTCGGCTTTGGGTTGTAATGTATGTATAACTGGACTGAATCAGGTAGTTGATGTTGAGCTGGATAAAATTAATAAACCAGAATTGCCCATTGCTGCTGGTACCCTAGATATTCAAACCGCTAAGAACATTGTTTTAACAAGTGGAATTATTGCAGTTGGCGTTGCAGCTATTTTACATTGGGTCTTGTTATTACTCATTCTGGTGATTCTTATATTAGGAATCGCCTATTCTGTTCCACCTATTCAACTCAAGCAACACCATGTGCCGGCAGCATTGGCTATTACTATTGTAAGAGGGGTATTGGTGAATATTGGAATGGCTGTTCATTTTGCTGGTATGCTACAAGGTGAGATAGAAATAAAACCTGTAATTTATCCGCTGACCATTTTTATTTCAGCTTTTAGTCTGGCCATTGCTTGGTACAAAGATTTACCCGATAGAGCTGGAGATGCTCATTTTGGATTTAGAACATTTCCTTTATTGTATTCTCCAAAAGTAGCTTTGTATACAGGTGCATTTTTTGTACTTGCAGCATATAGCTGGTGTATTTATTGGAGTTACCAGGCAGCACAAACCTTTTTAATGTACAGCCTACTTATTTTAAGTATTGCATTTATACTGCATCTTCAAACTGTACGACTACAAGAGCAGAAAAGCATCAAAAAATTCTATCAAATATTTTGGGTGTTCTTTTTTGCTACTTATCTAAGTTTTCTTTGGGTACTGTATTAATCCATTACTTTTTTCCAAATCTCTGGAATACGCTTCACCCAAACCAACTCTCTGCGTTTAATACCTGCTTCTTCTGCTGGATAACCAAAATATGTTTTATTTCCTTCTAAAGAGGAAGGCACTCCACTTTGCGCTAATACAACTGCATTCTTCCCAATAGTGAGTGTTTTACTCACACCAACTTGTCCCCATAACACCACACCATCTTCAATAGTGGTTGCCCCAGCAATACCAACCTGTGCTGCAAACAAACAATTCTTTCCGATAGTAGTATCGTGACCAATATGTACCATATTATCTAAAACAGTTCCTGCACCTATTCGTGTGACATCTGTTACACCTCTATCAATGGTGCAACCTGCACCTATTTCAACCCTGTCCTCTATAACTACATGACCACAACTTTTCATGCGCTTATACCAATTAGGTCGATCTTTTTTGGTGTTGTAATAAAAGGCATCACTTCCAATAACCGTTCCTGCTTGAATAACTACCTCATCACCAATAATGCAATCGTCTAGAATGGTGACTTGCGGATGAATCACCGAATTTTTTCCTATTACAACTCGATTACCAATATAAGCACCAGGCATAACAATTGTTCCTTCTCCAATTACTGCCGACTCAGCTACCATTTGCATAGAAGGCTGAAATGGCTTAAAATGATCTACAATTTTCAAATAGGCTTCAAATGGTTGATCGCAAATCAAAATTGCTTTTCCATCTGGAATAACAACATCGCCATTATTTATTATTATACAATCCCCTGCACTTTTTAAACAAGTATCATAATACTTTGGATGATCTACAAATACTACATCACCAGAAGAAACTTTATGTATCTCATTTATACCTTGTACTTGTAAAGTGTTGTTGCCTTTCAGTGTAGCTCCAATTAAATTGGCTAACCACGATGCTGCAACAGGTGCAGGAAATTTCATTCAATTATATTTTATTTAGCAAAGGTAGTTGTTATGCAACTACAAGATCATCTCATGAGAACTGATATTACAAGACAATTTTTAATTCTAAAAATTCGTTTATTAATCCATGAATGTGGATTTTTCAAAACTTGAATTCACATATTCAAAAAAATGTGAATAAAATAGTTGTAAATTTTTTTTGTTACAGAAAAAACCTTTTTTAATATTGTGTTGGGAATCGTATTCCCAGTACTTACTAACCCATCCATTATAAGAGTCCCGCTTCTGCGGGACTTTTACTTTTTAAGATGTTACACTACTTCGTCATACACAAACCATATCAAGTTGCATCGCAGTTTTCTCCACTCGAAGGAAAACAAACTTTGCGTGATTGGTTCTCTGTTCCTAACGATGTATACCCAGTTGGAAGATTAGATTATGACAGTGAAGGATTATTACTATTAACTAATGACAAGAAGCTCAATCATCTTTTACTGCATCCTATTAATGGACACACAAGAACATATTGGGTGCAAGTAGATGGAGACATATCTGAAGAAGCAGTGCAACAATTAAAGAAAGGCGTGGATATATCTATTGATGGAAAAATTCATCGCACTGCACCTTGTAACGCTGAGCGTTTTTTAACTGAACCACTAGTACATCCTAGAATTCCTCCTATTAGATTTAGAGCTACAATTCCTGCTTCTTGGATTTCACTCTCACTCACCGAAGGGAAAAATAGGCAGGTTAGAAGAATGACGGCCAAGGTAGGATTCCCAACACTTCGGTTAATTAGATATAGTATTGAGGACTTAACACTAGAAGGTCTCGCCCCTGGTGAATACCGTATACTTAATCAAAAAGAAGTATACGATCAACTACACGTACGATAAAAATTGGTTTGTATCTTGCTACAATATGAAAAGATGGAGCACTTTTTTAGCTGTCCTATTGTGTAGTTGTTTACTCCAATGCACTTCCTATAAAACCAACAATCCCGTTATTCAAATTAAAACTGCATTCGGAGAAATTGATATTGAGCTATTCGTACAACAAGCTCCCAAAACTTGTGCAGCAATTTTGAAAAATATTGAACTAGGTGTTTATGACCGTTGCTCCTTTTATCGTGTACTGAACCAAGACAATCAGCCTAGTAATGCAACCAAATCAGAACTCATTCAGGGTGGTATTTGGAAAACAGCTCCTCAAAAAGCCAATAACCTAAACTTTATTCCACATGAAAGCACCCAACAAACTAAGTTAAAACACATAAATGGAACAGTTTCTTTAGCAAGAAGAGAGCCCGGAACTGCTAAAACAGAATTTTTTATTTGTATGGGGGAGCAACCCGGATTAGACTATGGTGGAGAAAATATGCCTGATGGTGAAGGGTATGCCGCTTTTGGAAAAGTAATTAAAGGTATGGCAGTTGTTAAAAAGATTTCTACACAAAACGAATCGGACGAATATTTTGATCCGCCTATTTCCATAATAAGTATCACCCGAAAACAATGAGAAATAACTTACTTGCATTATTGGCACTTATACTTTTCCAACAATGTAATTTCAAAGCAAAGAATGTTTTAATGGTACCACGACTAGAAGAGCGTGGCGTTGTGAAAGTTTATTTTGATAGAGAGGGATTTGTTTATCCACCAGAAGCCCATGTAACACCGCATTATTTTTACCTTCAACATATTCGAAATGAAAAAAGACGCCAAAGTAATCCGGCTTTTGCAACGCTGGAATACGCAATGAGAGAAAACGATTCTTTGAATCAAGCATACCTCCGCCAACGGCATGGATTACAAGGTGTAGATAGTGTCCGCTTTTTTATAAGACTTCAAAACATACTCAGAAAAAATTTAGCTACACAAATTCAACAACAATTGCAACAATACAACAGCAAACATGTAGTTGTATTGATACATGGCTTCAACGATCCCAATCCAGATGCCTATTATTTTTCTCTTCGGAGAAGTATTCAACAATTTGTACAACAACCTATTGTTTTTGTTGAAGTATACTGGGATGGGTTAACTTCCTTAGGATCTAATCCAATTGTTGCTGGCATTTGGGGAAAAGCACAGATCAATTCAGCCAAAGTGGGCTTGGGATTACGTCAATTACTTCAACAATTAGACCCCAGTATTAAGCTTACCTTATTAACACATAGCTTAGGTGCTAGTGTTGCGAGTCACACTTTATTTAATCCACAGAAATGGCCAACACAGTTCCAGGAAAAGTTGGAAGAAGATTATAAGTCGAATGCTATTGCTACTCCCAAATCATCGCAAATTTGTTTGGCGATGCTGGCTCCAGCTATTTCTGGCACACAAGTTATGGATGACATTTTAAGAACTGTGCCGGAAAGAAAAAAAGCAGGATTTAGAAAAATTGTAATTGGATATAATAAATATGATTATGCAGTCAGCAAAGGTGGACTGTTTGCAAAATCTTTTGGAAATACTGCTCTTGGAGCCAATGCCGGCGGCGAGGTGGAAAAAACAGAAAAGCTTATTAAAGAATTAGATCCAAGCGTTCAATGCCGAAGTGTAGACTTTTCTTATATGCGCCCTATAGAAGGGCTCGACAAAAAACAAGCCAGACAGCTACGACAAAAAGAGCATTCCATTCTATTTTATCAACAAAATGCACAATTCCCTCAGTTTTTAAAGGCTGTTTTTGAAAACTAAGCATTTACTTATTCACCTCCCACCTGCAAGCCAAATCCAATACCTAAATTGCGCCCATGCAATATTTACATGGATTGAATGAGCAGCAAAGAGAAGCTGTGTTACATATGAATGGGCCACTTATGATTGTGGCGGGTGCAGGAAGTGGAAAAACCAAAGTACTAACTACCAGAATAGCACATCTACTCGCAAATGGTGTAGATGCTTTTCATATTCTTGCGTTGACTTTTACAAATAAGGCTGCTGCTGAAATGAAAGAGAGAATTGAAAAAATTCTCGGTAACCAAGAAGCACGCAATTTATATATTGGTACTTTTCATAGCGTTTTTGCAAGAATTTTACGTTCGGAAGCAACAAGAATTGGATATCCTGCCAATTTCACTATTTATGATACCGACGATAGTCGCTCTGTTATTAAAGCAGTGATGCAAGAAATGGGGATTGATGACAAAACCTACAAACCCAATATTGTTCATAACCGCATTTCTGCCGCTAAAAATGCGTTGGTAACTGCAGATGAATATGTACAAGACACTTTTTTACAGCAGGAAGATCAACGAGCGAATCGTCCAAAAATGGGAGCAATTTACCAAGCTTATGCAGCTAGATGCTTCAAAAACGGAGCTATGGATTTCGATGATCTATTATTGAAAATGTATGAATTACTTCGCTTTCATAATGAAGTACTTTATAAATACCAGCACAAGTTCAGATATATTATGATTGATGAGTATCAGGATACAAATCCTGTTCAGTATCAAATCACAAAACTTTTAGCAGCTGTTCATGAAAACATTTGCGTAGTAGGAGACGACGCCCAAAGTATTTATAGCTTTAGAGGTGCAACCATTGAAAATATTTTGCAATTCCAGAAAGACTATGAAGATGTAAAAGTGGTGAAACTAGAACAGAATTATAGAAGTACTGCTAGCATTTTAGAAGTTGCAAATGAAGTAATTCGCAACAACAAAGGTCAAATTGCAAAAAATCTTTGGACAGAAAATCCTACGGGAGAAAAAATTCGCTTGGTAAGAACCATGACGGACAACGATGAAGGAAAATTTATTGCTGATACCATTCAAGAGCAAAAACTTAGAAACCATTTTGCTAATAAGGATTTTGCAATATTATACAGAACCAATGCACAGAGCCGTGCATTTGAAGAAAGCCTGCGCAGAATGGGTATTGCTTACAGAATTTTTGGAGGTGTAAGCTTTTACCAAAGAAAAGAAATTAAAGACTTTATTGCTTACCTACGTGTAATAGTAAATCCGCGCGATGAAGAAGCACTAAAAAGAATCATCAACTACCCAGCAAGAGGTATTGGAAAAACATCTTTAGAAAAGTGTTTATTGTTTGCCAATCAAAACGACTTAACATTTTGGGAAGTGCTACAAAGAGCTGGCGCCTTAGGATTTAAAGGTGCAACTCTAGAAGCCATGCAGCAGTTTGTACAAATGATTCAATACTTCCAAACTATGTTGAATCAACAAAACGCTTATGATGTGGCTCGCATGGTAGGAGAACATACCAAACTCGTGAAAGAGCTTTTCAATGATAAAACAGCGGAAGGCATTGCACGATATGAGAACATTCAAGAATTACTGAATAGTATAAAAGAATGGACTGAAACTCCAGATAATGAGGATGGAGAACTCATTAGTAAGTCATTAGGAGCTTACTTACAACAGATTACTTTGTTGACAGACGCAGATGATGACCAAAATGATCCAGATGTGGTGAAGTTAATGTCTATTCATGCAGCAAAAGGTTTAGAGTTTGATTGTGTATTTGTAGTAGGAGTTGAAGAAAATCTTTTCCCAAATGCCATTTCAATGCAGTCGAGGGAAGAATTGGAAGAAGAACGCAGGTTATTTTATGTGGCAATTACTCGTGCTAGAAAACATTTGTGGGTGACTTATGCAAATACACGTTATAGATTTGGTAGCCTAGTTCAAAATGATGCAAGTAGGTTCATACATGAAATGCCAGAAAAATTGGTAGATCAATCCTACGCTGGTGGAGTTGGAAGAAACCAAAATAGCTTTGGACAAATGGGGTCTGCATTTCAAAGAATGCAACGAGGGTTTGGAGATTATAACGACATACAAAAAACAGAAAAAAGATATGGCCCAACCCCTGGCAAAAAATCTGGAACAGAAAAGCCTGCTTATCTAGCTCCACCATCCCCACCCAAGGTTGTTCCACATATTCCCTCTGGAAATTTTGAAGCCAGTGATACCAGCGATTTGGCGGTTGGACAAAGAGTAGAACACCAAAAATTTGGTTTTGGAGAAGTTATTCAATTAGAGGGCAGTGCGCATAATCCCATAGCCACTGTTCGTTTTGAATTGAATGGCGAAAAAAAGATTATGCTACAATATGCTAAGCTTAGAATTGTTGGTTAAGAACACTTTGAATTCATCCGCAAATTGAACATTCTTCATACTTCATTCTATGGTATTGTTGTGTTGCGGAAGTGAGTATTAGCGTAATAACAGCAATATATCCAAACAAGTCCCATTCAGCTACTACAAAAGTTGAAAGAGCTACAACGTGGGTAAAAAATACGATCCATGTTAGAACCTGTTTATGCTGTAGGTATCCTCGCCAAAGTCCAACGATATATATAACATAAATAAGTCCAAAGAAAAAATAATCGTTCTTAAATAGCATGCCACCTTCACGAATACTCATCAAGGAAGAAACTGCAAGAAGCATAGGCAGTATCGCACATGGCACAGTTAACAGCTTTGCAGTTGAATAAAATAATGGTTTCATGTCGCAGCTTTTGATATAAAAATTTTATACAAATTCGTAACTAAAATTATTCCCATCAGTACCAGTGGCAAAGTCATTAAAACTGAATGTGATGCGCCTTGAGCTGCTCTTATTCCAAAAAGCGCCCATATCAATACCCATCCAGATTCATAAATTCCTTTTTGCAGAATCAAAAAAATTGAAAGACCGGTTGCTATCACCATCATAGCAGCACTCCACATCCAACCCTCGAGTGGTGAACCATCCCAACCTAACCCTGTGAACCATGCGGCTATATTAGCAATAGTTGCCACAAGAATCCATGAGAAATAAATACGAATTGGAACACTTACATATTTTTTTGAATTTGAACTTAAAAGAACTGCATTAATTAATATAATTAGAAGCGCAAGCATAATTAACACAGAAATCGTCATTTGCAGATAATGCCAAGCAAGAATCCAACATCCATTCAACACAAAAGACCACTGAAGGTATTTAACCAAAGACGGTTGCATAATTTCAGAAAATCGAGTTATGTAAATAGAACCAGCAAGTAATCCCAAATAAATAACACTCCAAATTGAAAAAGTAAATCCCGCTGGAACAAACCTATTTGTAAATAAAGCAGAAACCTCACCTGTATTCATACCATTGATTGGCAATGCGTTGGCTAACACATTCATTACAATCATAAAGACAAAAGCCATCCATAAAAACCAAACTTGAAGTTGATTCATAACCGTAAGCTAACAAAAGTTTTGTATTTTGGTTCTATGAGTTCTGAACATGCTATTTGCCACAACTGCGGAGCCAGTTTAGCAAACAACCACAAATTTTGTAGTGCATGCGGACAACAAAGCCATGTGCACAGATTTACATTGCCTCATTTTTTTCATGAAATGATGCATGCATTTACACATGCCGACAAGGGTATTTTCTTGCTCATCCTTGAGTTATTCAAATCGCCAGGAAAAGTTTTATTTGAGTATATAGATGGCTTCAAAAGAAAAAAATATTTCAATCCATTTACATTTATTGTTCTAGTTGGAGGCTTCACACTATTCATGAATACAACTTTCAAACCTTTTAAAGACTTTGATTTTACGGAGGGAGTGAAGAAAAATAATATTGCGCTCCCGGTTGAAGTACAGGAACGTTCAAATAAAATGAATGCGTTTTTTAAAACTCAATCCAAAGTTTTATTATTAGGATCCGTTCCCATTTCTGCATTAATCATGTGGCTCATGTACAGAAGGCGCAAGCTGTACTTTGCCGAGCATTTAGTTGCTATGACTTTCATAACAGGAAGTCTTGGCTTGTTTATGTCGCTTGTAATGGTCCCAATGCAAGCCTTTTTTGTTGAACCCAAACATTATGCTTCCATAAGTTTTATTAC
>JAKRSC010000008.1 GCA_022402565.1 Hydrotalea sp.
AAAGGTAACTTATTCTCTGTGCAAAGGGTATTAAAATAATAGCGGCCTTAAAAAGACCGCTATATTCAAAATTCATCTCATTGCCTCATTCTTCCCTTGCGATGTTGCATAGGTCTTTCACCTTCTCTAGCTATACTTTGCCATTTTTTCCATTGCTCCTCTGTTAGAATAGCTTTCATTTCTTCCATGTGCTCCCTACCTTTTTGACGCATATCATTAGGTTGTTTTGGGCCAGCTACATTGGGCTTATTTTTTGCTTGAAGTGCTTCAATTTTTGCAACCTGCTCAGGTGTAAGGTCTAACTGAATTTTCATTTTTTCTAAGCGTGCTTTAGCTTCAGCATTTCTTAAGTCATCGCGTTTTTGTTTTTCTTTTTTCCAAGTAGCTTGTTGCTCAGGAGTGAGTATTTTCAATATGTCTTGTTCATGTTGCTCGAAAAGTTCTGTTGCTTTTTTTCTTGCATCGCCCTGCGACATTTTATCATTATTTTGTATCTCTTGTACTTTTAGTTGATGGGCTTTTCTTAAATCTTTTAATTGTTGTTTTTGAGCATCTGTGAGTTGTAATGATCCCATTCCAATCATTTCTTGATCACCTCTTTTTCCCATTTGTTTTCTTGGCTGCGCTTCAATGCTAGAAATAGCTACCAATAAGGCAGCAATAATTAATAAACGTTTCATGTCTTTTTGTTTTGTGGTACAATAAAGAGACTTGAAAACGTGTAGCAAGTTTAATATTCCAAAATGTTATATGTAACTATTGATCTTTATTCGCAAGCTGCCCGCATGCAGCGTCAATATCTTTACCACGACTTCTGCGAAGTTTGGCATTTACATTTTTAGAACCCAAATATTGCATGAATTTTTGAACAGCGTCTTCTTCTGGCTTTTCAAATTTGAAAAAATCAATCGGATTGTATTCAATAATATTTACCAAGTCGGCAGGCACTTGTCTATAAATTTTCACCAACTCATCTGCATCTTTTTGTCCATCATTTAAGTCTTTGAATAAGATGTATTCGAGCGTGATTTCATTTTTTGTTTTTCTGTAGAAATAATTCAGCGAATCAATAAGTACCTTAATGTTATTTGATTCATTAATAGGCATGATTTTATTTCTCTTATCATCATTTGCCGCATGTAAACTAAGTGCCAGTTTAAATCGAACTTGATCATCGCCCAATTTCTGAATCATTTTGGCAACACCAGCTGTTGATACCGTAATTCTTCTGGCACTCATGCCTAAAGCTTCAGGGGAAGTGATTCTCTCAATGGCCTTTAGTACTTGCGTATAATTCAGCAAAGGCTCACCCATGCCCATAAAAACAATATTCGAGAGGCGTTGATTGTGAATGCGTTCAGATTGCTCGTTGATTAAAGTAACTTGGTCAACTATTTCATCGAATTGTAGATTTCTCTTCCGATCCATGTAGCCAGTAGCGCAAAATTTGCAGCTTAAACTACAGCCTATTTGAGACGAAACACATGCTGTTTTTCTTTCTTCAGTAGGAATTAGAACTCCTTCTATTAAGTGATTGTCGTATGTTCTGAATCTGGATTTTACCGTGCCATCTGCACTGTATTGTGTTGTGTCAACTTGAAGGGCTGGGAAGCTGAAATCGTTTGCTAATGAACTTCTTAGCTCCTTGCTTAAGTTGCTCATTGCTTCAAAACTGCGGGCATTTTTTTGCCAAATCCACTCATAAACCTGTGCTGCTCTAAACTTCTTTTCCCCCTTCGAGATAAAGTAATTTGTTAAATCTTCAACGGATTGTTCTCGTATGTTGGGAATCTTATTCATCATTGAACAAAGCTACTTTAAATTTGTCTTATCAAAAATCTGTGCAGGTTATTGCTAATCGCCTTACATTTATGCCCTATATTGCAAACCCCTAATTGTAGAAGAGATGGTGACTCCTGAAGACATCAAACGCAGGAATAAGCGATTGTTTTTGTTCTTTAAAGACTCCGGTGTGGATGAAATCCGTTTAATCGGTAATGACAACTGCCCCGCTGTATTATATAAAGAGCGATTTGTGCTTAGCTGCTATGTAAAAAATTTTGAGTTGATTTTTACCAATCAACCTCAGCAAGGCGAAGAGGTGGCTCGTATTAAATTGCACCACGGTGCTCGAACTGAAAAGTCGGAGCTAATTAAGTTGCTCGATAACTGTGAGCATAGAAAGGTTTTTCGTGTAAAGATGCGTGATGCTGATTTGTACTTGGCTGGCTACAACTTTGTTGATAAAGAGAATGTAGATGGTCGTTATCCTGTTTTTGCCCGTTTTAACACGAAAGTTTATTTCGATCGTGAGTATGCTGAGCAAATTTGTAAGGATTACGAAGACTACAATCTTGTTGTGGTATAAATAGAGCTAATAAATAGATTTATTTATGAAAGAAGCTTGCTATGTCGTTGATGCGGCACGTACTCCTATTGCCCGTTATGGAGGGAAATTAAGCGCTATTCGTCCAGATGATTTGTTGGCACATGTCATACGTCAACTGATAGCCAGAAATCCTCAAATTGATTCGGCTCTAATTGAAGACATCATTGCTGGCGCAGCTAATCAGAGTGGGGAAGACAATAGAAATGTTGCTCGAATGGCAGGATTATTAGCAGGCCTTCCAACTTCAGTAGGAGGAAATACTGTTAATAGGCTTTGTGCAAGCGGATTGCAAAGTATTATGGATGCAAGCAGGGCTATTCTTTGTGGTGAAGGAGCAGTTTACATTGCTGGTGGTGTAGAAAGTATGACGCGAGCCCCTTTTGTTATGGCTAAATCTGATGGACCCTGGTCCCGCAAGACAGAAATATATGACACTACAATTGGATGGAGGTTCACAAACCCGCAATTAGCTGCCCTCTATCACCCCTTTTCTATGGGGGAAACAGCAGAAAATGTAGCTAAACAATGGAGTATTAGCAGGGAAGAACAGGATGCCTTTGCTTTTTCTTCTCAGGAGAAATATCAGCAAGCATTAGCAGCAGGAAGGTGGAAGGAAGAAATAGTTCCGGTTGAAATTACTGAAAACAAACAGCCTACAGTATTTGAAGTGGATGAACATCCCAGAAAAACAACGATTGAAAAACTTGCAGGATTGAAACCTGCCTTCGCAAAAGATGGGACGGTTACTGCGGGAAATAGCAGTGGCATTAATGATGGGGCGGCTGCACTTATATTAGTGAATGAAAACACACTTCGTCAATTAAACCTTACCCCACTTGCTAGGGTTGCAGCAATGGCAATTGCAGGTGTAGATCCTTCTATTATGGGCATAGGTCCAGTTCCTGCTATGAAAAAGGCGGTTCAAAGAGCTGGAATAGGCTTAAATGACTTGAATTTGGTAGAATTAAATGAAGCCTTTGCCAGTCAAAGTATTGCCTGCATACGCGATTTGAATTTGGACCCTGCATTTGTGAATGTGAATGGCGGCTCAATTGCGTTAGGACATCCTTTGGGAGCGAGTGGAAGTAGAATTGCTACCACTTTGTTATACGAAATGAGAAGAAGAAAAGTTCGTTGGGGGGCGGCCAGTATGTGTGTGGGTGTTGGACAAGGTGCAGCAGTGGTTTTTGAAGGCTGCTAATTGCTTTGTATATTTATTCCAAACAACATTAGATATGAAGAAGGTTTTAATTTTGCTCGTGCTTTTCTTTGCTTTTTTTCAATCAAACTTATTTGCGCAAACTGACTCTTTGCAAGCCTATGTTGGAAGGTATGTTTTTCAACAGGGTGCTATTATTCCTGATGTTTCGGTGCAAGTTGATAATGGCTCTCTTGTTATGGTTGCTGCTATGGGAAGCGCTGCTTTGGTGAAGACTGGTGTTGATGAATTTTCTATACCTTCTTACAGCGGTGTTGCTGTTTTTAAAAGGAACAACGAGGGTAAAGTAATTGGGGTTAGAATAGAGGCTATGGGAAATATTTTAGAAGGTAATAAAGAAAACTTTGCGCTAGCTTATTTTCGTAGGCTTACTTGTTTGGAAGTACGCTGAATCGTTTGAATCCATCTAATATCTGGAAATTGTGCAACATGACGATGCGCCAATAGGTATACTCCAACTGAATTATTTTTTCCTATGCGATACTGCAATCCCCATCGGTGGTACCAAATAGGGACTTCACTTGAAGGACGAATAGCATATAAGCCTAATTGTTGACTGAACTTTAGTTTCCCCCAAACAAATTGATGGCCGCCTAATAATCCGAGTCTTCCAGCAGGTTTCACTTGATTGTCCCTGCTAATTTGATGAGCCAGTGCATGGTCTTGAATCCATTCAGCTCCAACAGTCCAAGCATGCGTTCTTTTTGTTATAAATGTCTTTTGTAGGCCTAGTCCCCATATTCCAAATCTTGTTTCGCTATCAGCATCTAAACTGCGTACCGAACCAAAAACAATAACATCCAGTTCTGTCCCTTTTTCAAAAGGAAGTGATTGGTATTGCTTGGTCAATTCTCTGGTTGATTTTTTTCCTGTTGGAAAATATGCTATTCCAAGCTCGCCTGTGACCCAGTTGATTCCCTTATTGGGCATACTTAATCCTGCATTAGAGATATGACGATATTGAGCTCCAGCAAATATTTGCCAATGTTGATTGAGCTGCAAATAAGGATATGCTCCAAGTGCTAGATAACTATTAATATGGGTGCTATATGAATTGTTATTTGGATTTCGAGCAGGGTGGAAGGGGCGATTATGATAGCTGAAACCAATTTGAGCCCGCATCATTATTCCTGTATGTTTAGAGAAGCGAATGGATGGTTCAATAAAGTAAGAAGCTCCAATTGTATTCCCTAAAACTTCATTGTTATAATCGAATATGTGCAGAGATATTCCCTGTGACGGAAGTCCATTTAGCTTTTTAAAAAAAGAAGAATCGGTTCTACGCCATGCATAGTCTACTTGAATGCCTGTAGGTTGAGCACCTCTGGTATTCTCTACATCCTGTGTGTGTGCATAAATAAATCCTCTAGCACCTATAACCGACCATCTGCGTTCAGCAGATTGCGCAAATGATGAAACTGCAAGTAGTAAGCTTATTAAAATAGTCGCGAAACGATACATATCATAAAAATAGCGTTTTACGGCATTTTGCTGTTATGCTACTTGTTAAGAACCTGATAAATGGGTTTGCGAATTAGCCTTCAAACACATATTGCAAAAGCTGTGATTGATTGATACTTTCTTGTTGGCCAGTAGTTAAATTTTTAACAACACAGCTATTTGTTTCAACCTCCTTAGCACCTAAAATAATTACATAAGGAATTTGCTTTTTTTCAGCATACTTAAACTGCTTATCGAACTTAGCCGACTCATGAAACATTTCGGCTCTCACTCCTGATTTACGAAGTTGTTGCATCAAATTAAATGCAACCAACGAAGCTTCAGGTTCTAAATGAAAAAATAGAACTTGCGTTCCAGCTTGAACACTTGTAGGGAAACGTTTGAGTTCTTCTATAACATCATACACCCTATCTACGCCAAATGATATACCTGCGCCAGGAACCCCAGGAACACCAAAGCTACCAGTTAGGTTGTCGTATCTGCCTCCGCCACCAATACTACCCATAGCCACTTCCTTAGATTTGATCTCGAAAATGCAACCCGTATAATAGTTCAATCCTCGTGCAAGGGTAAAATCAATCATTAACTCTTGCTTTAAATTTGTGAGGGATGGAAACTGTAATATTTGTTTAAAGTCGGCAATAGCTTGTTGAGCTGAAGGAATATTTCCTAGGATTTGTTCAGCAGCAGTAATTTTTTCTTCATTTGTTCCAGAAATTTCAAGATAAGCTTGAATCTTTTTCCAAGCGTCTTCAGAAACTCCTTTAGAGATGAGTTCAGATTTCACTTGCTCTAAACCAACTTTTTCAAGTTTATCAATTGCAACGGTAATAGGCGTCATCCATTGTTCGCCACCACAAGCTTCAGCAAGTGCAGCAAGAATTTGACGGTGGTTAATTCTTATTTCAACCTTAAGCTGTAAAGCTGAGAACACATCATCATACATATGAATGAATTCAACCTCATTCAGCAAGCTTTTACTCCCAACAACATCTGCATCGCACTGGTAGAATTCGCGGTAGCGGCCTTTTTGGGGACGGTCTGCACGCCAAACTGGCTGCATCTGAAAGCGTTTAAAAGGCATGGTAAGTTGGCCATGATGTGTTGCAACATACCTTGCAAAGGGAATAGTTAAATCGTAGCGTAGCGCTCTTTCAGTAATATCTTTAGAGCTTTTGCCAGCCATTACCTGATCAAACGCATCCTGAACTTTTTGCTTTTTATCGGGATGATTCAATCCGTTGTTTAATATTTTAAAAATCAGTTGATCCCCTTCATCTCCATACTTTCCCATAAGAGTTTCCAATTGTTCGAAAGATGGTGTTTCTAAGGGCTGATAGCCATATCTCTCAAAAACAGATCGTATAGTAGAGAAAATGTATTGTCTCTTATAGACAGTTTCTGCGTTAAAGTCGCGCGTACCTTGTGGAAGAGTTGGTTTAGGCATACATTATTTTTCTGAAAGTAAATGATCTAATACACGGTTACAAGCCTTATCGAGCAAAAGAAAGACTTCTTCATAGAGTGGTTCTTCGCCGTACCAAGGGTCTGGCACTTCTCGGTCTTCTCCAGGGTAAAGAAAATTTAAGATAAGATGAACCTTATGAGCTGCATCTTTTCCAAGTATATGGATTGTATTTTTGTAATTCTCTCGGTCCATTACAAAAATGGCATCAAAAGTATTTGCATCTTTCGGATCCAGCTTTCTGCAACGTTGATTAGAAATTGAAATACCGTGATTTGAGGCAATTTTTTGAGAAAGTTTGTGTGGAGGTTCTCCTATATGGTAACTTGCTGTTCCCGCACTATCAACAGTCCAAGAAAGGCCTTTGTCTTCAATTTTTTGACGCATTATTCCTTCTGCAAGGGGGCTACGACAAATATTTCCTAAGCACACCATCAACAATTTCATGGCGCAAAGATAATAGGCCACTCGAAAGGCTGTATTATTTATGGAAAATGAGGCATGTACGCATCTTAAACGAAATGATTTTGTTGAACAAATTGTGGAAGAGGTTAAAAAAAGGTGAAATTCGGGTACAAATCATTGCCCGTATACATTCGCATGAAGAGCTTCTTATCAATTTCGTTGGTCAGAATTCAATTTATTAACTATATTGCTCACCCCATTGAGAACAAGATGATAGAGCCAAGATACCAGGAAAGACGAAAGAAGACATTTAAAATCATGCGCTTGATTTATGATGTAGGGATGGGTGCTCTCATTTTGGGTATGAGTGCAGTAATGTTCTTTGGAGACAGGTGGGAAATCCCACAAGTTGCAGAATCAGATGCTTCATTTAGATATTTATTTGGAGGTATTTGTTTGCTATACGGTGGTTTTCGAGTTTATAGAGGATTTAATCAACCCCAGTCATGAGATTAGTTGCCATGTTATTCATGTTATGGGGGATAATTAATTTGTATTCCTGCACTAGTCAAAGCGATGCTGATACCATGAAAGATACTCCTTCACGTGGTACTATTTACATAAGTGTAGACGAAAGCTTTAGGCCAGTTATTGAGCAGCAAATTAAAATGTACGAAGCCTCTTTTCCAGAGACAAAAATTATTGCTTCCTACAAATCTGAAGCAGATTGTTTTAGAGATCTTGCTAAAGATAGTACAAGGATGATTTTAGTTTCAAGAGGATTAAAAAAACAAGAAGAAGAGTTCTTTGAAGAAAAATTATCTTATAAGCCCTTTTTTGGGGTTTTAGCTTACGATGCTGTAGTGTTGCTGCAGAATCAAAAGAGAGCCGATAGTACTTTTAGTATGGAAAGATTAAAAAAGCTATTAGGCGGAGAAGAAAAAACCACTGTAGTAATGGATGGTAAAAATGCTACCAGTACAGTGAGGTTTTTGCAGGATAGTATTTTGAAGGGTGCAGCTTTTGGTTCTAATGTAGCCTCAGGAAAAAGTAGCAAAGAAGTGTTGGACCTAGTGTCTAACAACGAACAAATAATGGGTTTTGTTGGATTTGGGTGGATTGGTGATGTGTATGATAAGGAGCAAACAAACTATCTGAAAAAGATTAGAATGACCTTATTGCAATGTACAGTTTGTGATGATACATCCTTGTATGCCATGCCATCGCAACAAAGTATAACATACCTATATTACCCTTTGGCACGACCCTTGTATTACATATTAAAGGAAAATGCTGCTGGGTTAGGAACTGGCTTTATGAATTTTATGAGCCTCGAAAGAGGGCAACTAATCTTTAGAAGAGCTAACTTGGCACCTGCAAAAATGAATTTGAACAAACGTTCGGGAAAAATAAATGAAGACTAAATGAGCACCTATTCAGTAAACAATAAAAAACACACGATGAAGAAGACCGTTCTTGTGATGCTTGCAGCATGTATTTCAGTTTACAGTGTTACCGCACAAACAATAGCTGATGGCATTAAGTATTTGAATTACGAAAAGAACAAAAGTGCGTTGGATGCATTTCGGAAATTGCATGATAAGAGCCCTAAAGATGGCCAAACTACCTATTGGCTAGGACAGGCTATGCTTGCCAATGATGATGTAAAAGGCGCAAAAGAATTGTACCAAAAAGCTCTACAAGAAAATGGATCTGATCCATGGGTTGTAGTTGGTATGGGGCATATTGATATTTTAGAAGGTCGCGATATAAACGAGGCAAAACAAAAGTTTGAGCAAGCGATAACTGCATCTACCAAAGAAGGCAAGAAAAAGGCAAAAATTGAAGATGCTGGTATATTAAATGCAATTGGAAGGGCTAACAGTGTAAGTTTACAAGGCAATAGCAAAATTGGTGACCCATTGTATGGAATTGAAAAGCTAAAGCGTGCTGCTGAGCTTGATTTAACGAATCCTGATATTTTCATCAATATGGGGGTTTGTTATTTAAAAATGGGTGGTGAATATGGAGGTGAAGCCGTAAAATCTTTCCAAGAAGCCATTAGTCGCGATCCTAAGAACGCAAAAGCTAACTATCGTATTGGTAGAATTTATTATAGCCAGCAGAATAAGGACTTGTATGATACTTGGTTTGGTAATGCAATTTTAGCAGATGAAACATTTCCTCCTGTATACTTTACTTATTATGATTATTATTCAACCAAGAATGTGAATGTTGCAAAAGAGTATTTGGACAAGTTCATTATGTATGCAGATAAAGATTGTGCAACCGATTATTTCTACGGCGATTATTTATTCCGTGCTGGTAAATACCAAGAATCATTACAAAAAGCAAATGAAATGCAGGGAGGCGCATGTGCTTCTTATTATGGAACTCCATTGTTGTTTGCTTACAACAATGATCGCTTAGGAGATTCATTAACTGCAAAAGGATATTTGGAAAAATTCTTTGCAAATGCGCCTGAAAGTAAAGTTCAGCCTCAACACTTTGAATTTGCAGCTAATTTATTTGCTAAGTTCCCTGGAAGTGAGATGCAAGCAATGACTTACATCGAAAAAGCAATTGAGTTTGATACTTTAAAAGCTAATAAGATTAATTATATGAATAAGGCTGCTGATATTTTTGGTAAGGCTAAAAAGTATGATTTACAGTTGGGCTGGTTTAAGAAAGTAGTTGAAATTCAGGGGCAAACAACAGAATATGACTATTACAGAATGTCATTAGCAGCTTATAATGCAAAATTATATGAAGAAACCATGAATATAGCTAAGGGGTATATTGAGGCACATCCTGATAAGCCAAATGGCTATGTTTTTAATGTGCGAGCTGCTAAAATGGTAGATACTGCTAATGCAACTGGGGTATATTTCAATGCTGTTAGTCTATACAATGATTTTTTGATTAAAGATCCAGAAAAAAATAAGCAGACCTTAGTAAATAACTTTTATATCATGCTAGGGTACTACAACGACGCGCTTCAGGATTATGCAAAGGCGTTGGAAGTATGTGATAAAATTCTTCAATTAATTCCTGACGAGCCACAAACAGTTAGAATTAGAGGAATTATTGAAAAGAATATGCAGAAAAAAAATGGGACTCAACCAGCTTCAAAATCAAGCGGAACTACACCTAAGTAAGATTTCCTTATCACATTTGTGAATAAAAGGTCTAAATTTTAACCTTTAAACAACTCCCCGTTTTGGGGAGTTGTTTATTTATATGCTCTGCAAGCTTATTTTTGCGACTCAAATTGACCGTATGCTTTGGACAAACTTCCTGATGAACGTGAGTACAGCATCTAATACAGCTGTTGACTATTTCCCAATTGGTATTCAGTTAATTTTTGCAGTAGGCTTTGTGGCTACTATGATTGGGGTATCGGCCCTTATTGGTCCAAAGCGTCAAACTTCAGATAAATTACAAAGCTTTGAGAGTGGTATTGAGAGCGTGGGAAATGCCCGTCAGCCCATGGCAATTAAGTATTTCCTAGTTGCTATTCTATTTGTATTATTTGATGTTGAAGTCATTTTTTTCTATCCGTATGCCATTAATTTTAGGGATTTAGGATGGAATGGTTTTTTTGCTGTTTTAATGTTCGTAAGCCTGTTTTTAGCAGGGTTTATTTATATCATTAAAAAGGGAGCCCTTAAGTGGGAAGATTAACAACCTTTTATATGGTAGGCTGTTGTAAGGTTTGAACTTCAATTAATTAAAAAAATTACACATGCGTCCGGTACGTTTTAACATTAACCCAATCCAAGCCAATACAAAAGACTCATTGGCAATGGTTGAAGCCCCAGAAGGATATTCGGGAGAAGGCTTTTTTGCAACAAAACTGAGTGATGTAGTAGGTTTAGCTAGAAAGAATTCACTTTGGCCGCTGCCTTTCGCTACTTCATGCTGTGGAATTGAGTTTATGGCAACTATGGCTAGTCACTACGATTTGGCTCGATTTGGAAGTGAAAGAGTAGGATTTTCTCCTCGCCAGTGCGACTTGCTAATGGTTATGGGAACAATTGCTAAGAAAATGGCACCCGTTCTTCGTCAGGTTTACCTGCAAATGGCAGAACCAAGATGGGTAATAGCTGTAGGGGCTTGTGCTTCTTCGGGAGGTATTTTTGACACGTACAGTGTTTTACAAGGAATTGATCAGGTAATACCTGTTGATGTGTATGTGCCAGGTTGCCCACCAAGGCCAGAAGCCATTTTAGATGGATTCATGAAAGTTCAAGATTTGGTAGGTCAAGAAAGCCTGCGTCGTAGAAATAGTGAGCAATACACCGCACTTCTGGAAACCTATGGAATTCAGTAAGTAAATAAAAATTGATATGGCATTAACATACGAACACATACAATCGGCTCTAGTAAATAAATTTGGTGAGGCAATTACAAACTGGCAAATAGGCGTTGATATGGCAAGTTTTGAAGCGCCTAAGGAAGCCAATTTAAAGGTCTTACAGTTTCTATACGAAGAGTCAAGTTTAGGATTTCAATTTTTAACAGATATAACCGCAGTTCATTATCCAGATCAGTTGGGTAAGGAACTTGCTGTGGTTTATCATTTGCATAATCTTGTAGAAAATGTGCGTCTTCGCTTTAAAGTATTTACTTCAATAGAAGACCCTACCATTTTTACAGCAACACAATTGTTTTCTAGTGCAAACTGGATGGAAAGAGAGACCTATGATTTCTTTGGAATTCAATTTGTAGGACATCCTAATCTAAAGAGGATTTTGAACGTAGACGAAATGGAATACTTCCCTTTACGAAAAGAATTTCCATTAGAAGACCAAACTAGGATTGACAAAGACGACGAAATGTTCGGTCGCGGCGGATCTATCAGATAATGTTATTTAAAGACTTTAACAATGAACGATCACAAACATATTATTCTAGAGGAAGGTAACATTCAAAAGCAAACTACCACCCTTAATCTTGGGCCTACACACCCGGCAACACATGGTGTGTTCCAAAATATTGTTGAATTAGATGGAGAAAGGGTAGTGAAAGCAGAACAAACTGTTGGCTATATTCATCGTGCTTTTGAAAAACTTGCTGAGCGCCGTCCTTTATATCAGGTAACGCCCATTACAGATCGTTTAAATTATTGTAGTAGTCCAATTAATAATATTGGCTGGCATTTAACTTGCGAGAAGCTGTTAGGTGTTAAAACGCCTAAGAGGGTTGATTATTTGCGCGTTATTGTAATGGAACTAGCCCGCATTGCCGATCACTTAATTTGTAATTCAATTGTAGGTGTAGATACGGGAGCTTTTACAGGATTTTTATACGTATTCCAATACAGGGAGTTGATTTATGAAATTTATGAAGAAATCTGTGGAAGCAGATTGACAACTAATATTGGAAGAATTGGTGGTTTTGAAAGAGATTTTACTCCTGCTGCTTTCGAAAAGATTGAGAAGTTTCTAAAAGAATACCCTGCTGTTTTAAAAGAATTTGAAGATCTGTTTAACCGTAATAGAATTTTCATGGAGCGTACGCAGGGTACAGGAGGCATTAGTGCTGAAAGAGCCTTGAACTATGGATTCACAGGTCCAAATTTACGTGCTGCTGGTGTTGACTATGATGTACGTGTACACAATCCTTATTGCAGTTATGAAGATTTCGACTTCGAAGTGCCGGTAGGGAGTACAGGAGATAATTATGATCGTTTCTTGGTTAGAAATGGAGAAATGTGGCAGAGTCTTTCAATTATCAAGCAAGCGATGCAAAAATTAGAGCAGTTTAAAGGAACAGATGCAGATGTATATCATGCAGATGTCCCAGAATATTACCTTCCTGAGAAGAAAGACGTTTACACCAAGATGGAAGCGCTCATTTGGCATTTCAAAATAATCATGGGAGAAATTGATATGCCTAAAGGAGAAGTTTATTTTTCAGTGGAGGGTGGTAATGGAGAACTAGGCTATTACTTGATTAGTGATGGCGGCAGAACTCCATATAGATTGCATTTTAGAAGACCATGCTTTATTTATTATCAGGCATTTGAAGAAATAGTAAAAGGTTCTATGTTGAGTGATACAATTGTTACACTCAGTAGCTTGAATTTGATAGCTGGTGAAATGGATGCATAATAACTTTGAAAGAAATTATATTATAAATCGAATTATGGCACAATTCAATGAGGCGCAAATGGCTGAGTTTAAGAGGCTCGTAGCACGTTATCCCGAGGGAAAACATAAGAGTGCTTTATTGCCAGTTTTACATTTAGCGCAAGATAGCTTTGGAGGTTGGTTAAGTTCTGAAACAATGGATTATGTGGCAGAGTTACTCCAAATTAAACCAATTGAAGTGTATGAGGTAGCTACTTTTTACACGATGTACAATTTAAAACCAGTTGGAAAATATTTATTCGAAGTTTGTCAAACTGGTCCTTGTATGCTGAATGGCAGTGACGATGTGGTAGAGCATATTTTTAACACCTTAGGTATTCGTCCTGGTGAAACTACAAGCGATGGTATGTTTACTTTAAAGGTTGTAGAATGTTTGGGGGCTTGTGGTTATGCACCTATGATGCAACTAGGTAAAACCTATAGAGAGCACTTAACTAAACAGAAGGTGGATGAAATTATTGCAGAGTGCAGAAAGAATGCAGCAGTAAATAATTAACTATAAAATGATTCAACAAACTATCATATTCCCATCATTGATTAGGAAGCCAATTTGTTTGCTTCTTATTATGATGTTTGTTGGTCAAACTGCCTTCAGTCAAGATACTCTACAATTACGTAAGCAGATCAATCAGTTGCATTCAGCTCTTGTAAATAAGGATGTTAATGAACTTCAATTATTGCTTCATCCTAGTTTGAGTTATGGGCACAGTAATGGTTGGGTTCAAAATATAAACGATATGAGTGCCGATTTGCTTTCAGGTAAAATTGTTTATAAAAAATTGGAAGCAACACCTGGGCAGATTAGTGTACAAAAAAATATTGCACAGGTTCGATGTGAAAATGATGTAGAGGGGGTAGTTAATGGGAATAATTTTTCCATGAAGCTGCATGTATTGCAGGTGTGGGTTTGGGAAGATAATAAGTGGACAATTATTGCCAGGCAGAGTACAAAATTGTAAAAAAGCCAAAAGCTTAAGATAACATGAGAAGAAAATTATTATTAGAAAAAGCTCACGTACCAGGTATTAGAACCTATGAGGTATACCGCAAAGAGGGCGGATATAGGAGTGTAGAAAAAGCACTTAAGTCTATGTCTCCCGATGAAGTGGTAGAAGAGGTGAAGAAGAGCGGATTGAGAGGAAGAGGTGGAGCGGGATTCCCAACGGGCATGAAGTGGAGTTTTCTTGCAAAGCCTGAAGGTGTGCCTCGTTATTTGGTTTGCAATGCAGATGAGAGTGAGCCTGGTACTTTTAAAGACAGATATCTCATGGAATTCATTCCGCACTTACTAATTGAAGGAATGATTACATCATCTTACGCTTTAGGTGCAAATACTTCTTACATCTATATAAGAGGGGAGTATGCTTGGATTACGGATATATTAGAGCAAGCTATTGAAGAAGCCAAACACAATGGTTGGTTAGGAAACAACATATTAGGTACTGGATATTCATTGGATTTATATGTTCAGCGTGGTGCGGGAGCATATATATGTGGAGAAGAAACAGCTTTATTAGAGAGTCTAGAAGGCAAGAGAGGGAACCCACGAATTAAACCTCCATTCCCTGCTGTAAAAGGCCTTTGGGATTGTCCAACCGTTGTAAACAATGTTGAAACTATTGCAGCTGTTGTACCAATTGTAAATGATGGTGGAGAGGAGTATGCAAAAATTGGTGTAGGTAGATCAACAGGAACAAAATTGATTTCAGCTTGTGGAAATATCAATAAGCCTGGTGTGTACGAAATTGATATGACTATTAGTGTTGAGGAATTTATTTATAGCGATGAGTATTGTGGAGGAATTCCAAATGGTAAGCGACTAAAAGCTTGTATACCTGGAGGTTCTTCAGTTCCTATTCTACCTGCAAATTTGCTTTTAAAAACAGCGAAGGGTGAAACACGCATCATGAATTATGAAAGTTTATCGGATGGTGGTTTTGCTACGGGTTCTATGATGGGAAGTGGTGGCTTTATTGTGCTAGATGAAGACCAATGTGTTGTGAAGCATACTTATACTTTGGCTCGTTTCTATCGTCATGAAAGTTGCGGACAGTGTTCCCCATGTAGAGAAGGAACAGGCTGGATGGAAAAAATTCTTTTGCGCTTAGATCGTGGTCAAGGTAAAATGGAAGATATTGATTTGCTTTGGGACATTCAGCGTAAAATTGAAGGCAACACAATTTGTCCGCTAGGTGATGCGGCTGCATGGCCAGTAGCTGCAGCTATTCGTCATTTTAGAGATGAATTTGAGTGGCATGTATTGCATCCAGAAGAGGCACAAAAAAGAAATTATGGATTAGCGCATTATGCAGATCCAATTCATGTACCAGTTGCATAAATGCAAAAGGAAACAAATAACAAGAACCGGTTAATTTTTTGAAATATGTCTGAAAATCTGGTGAAAGTAACCATCGACAACATTACAGTGGAAGTTCCAATGGGAACAACCATATTGCAAGCTGCTCGAAAAGTTGGTGGAGAAGTTGCGCCACCTGCAATGTGTTATTATAGCAAGCTAGAGGGTAGTGGTGGGAAATGCAGAACCTGCTTGGTTGAGGTAAGTAAAGGATCTGAAAAAGATCCTCGTCCTATGCCGAAGCTCGTTGCAAGCTGCAGAACTACTGTTATGGATGGAATGGAAGTAAAGAATATTACCAGTGAAAAAGTGTTGGATGCTAGAAAAGGTGTTGTAGAGTTCTTATTAATCAACCATCCTTTAGATTGCCCAATTTGTGATCAAGCAGGTGAGTGTCATCTACAAGACTTAAGTTACGAACACGGAGCAGAGGGAACTCGTTATGAGTTTCAGCGCCGTACATTCAAGAAGCACGATTTAGGCGAATATATTCAGTTACACATGACACGCTGTATTTTGTGTTATCGTTGTGTGTATACAGCTGATCAATTAACGAAAACTCGTGAGCACGGAGTTCTTGACAGAGGTGATCATGCTGAAATTGCAACTTTTATTGAAAAGAATTTAAAAAATGATTTTATTGGAAATGTAATTGATGTTTGTCCTGTTGGAGCATTAACCGATAAAACCTTCCGCTTTAAAAACAGGGTTTGGTTTACTAAACCTGTTAATGCACATCGCGATTGCGATACTTGTTGCGGTGAAGTACAGTTGTGGATGAGAGGAGATGAAGTGTTTAGAGTAACAGCAAGAAAAGATGAGTGGGGTGAAGTAAAAGACAGTTCTAAGGGAGGTACAGGTTGGATTTGCAATACTTGTAGATTTGATAAAAAGCAAGCAAGTGATTGGGTTGTAGAAGGACCTGCTGAGGTAAATCGTCACTCTGTGATTTCACAAGGACATTATGAGAAACTGGTTGTTCCTCAAGAAACATTTGAAGCTGTCATGGATGGAAGAAGTCCTAAGTTGCTCATGGATATTCATTCGGTGAGCGAGGTGAATAAGCCAGAAAAATCGCTTTCACTATTAGATAGACCTGCACACTCAACTGATTTTGAATAGGAAATTTTAAAGCATGAACACAATTTTATTAGCATTTGATTTGGCTTTATTCTTAGAAAAACTCATTCTAATTGCAGTAATCATTTTCGCAAGTTTAGGTATTGCATTATATACCACATTTGCCGAAAGGAAAGTTGCTGCATTGCTTCAAGATAGGAGTGGCCCTAACAGGGTTGGTCCATTTGGTTTGTTCCAGCCGTTTGCAGACGGTTTGAAGTTGTTAATGAAAGAAGAAATCATTCCAAATACATCCAATAAGTTTCTTTTTATTCTTGGGCCTTTTATGGCAATGACAGCTGCTTTAATGACTTGTGCTGTAATTCCTTGGGGCAACCAAGTTGAAATGTTTGGAAGAACTATTCAACTTCAGATTGCTGATATTAACATTGGTGTCTTGTATGTTTTTGGAGTAGTTAGTTTAGGTGTATATGGCATGTTAATTGGTGGCTGGGCTTCGAACAACAAGTTTTCTTTAATGGCTGCTCTAAGAGGTGCATCTCAGGCTATTAGTTACGAATTAGCTATGGGATTATCTCTGATTGCATTATTAATGCTTACAGGGTCATTAAGCATGAAGACTATTGTTGAGCAACAGATGGATTCTTATTGGAATATTCTTTATCAGCCTCTAGGCTTCCTTATATTCATCATTTGTGTGTTTGCTGAGTGTAACCGTACTCCATTTGATTTACCTGAGGCAGAAAATGAATTAAATTTTGGATATCACCAAGAGTATTCTTCAATGAAACTTGGATTTTATTTATTTGCTGAATATATCCACATGTTTATTGGCAGTGCTGTTATGTCGACTCTTTATTTTGGAGGATATGATGTTCCATTTTTGGATGAGTCTACATTAAGCAGCAATGTGGCTGCATTGGTGGGTATTGCTTCCTTAATGGCAAAAATTGTATTCTTTTTATTTTTATTTATGTGGGTACGATGGACCATTCCGCGTTTCCGCTATGACCAACTTATGAATTTAGGTTGGAAGAGCTTAATTCCTTTGGCTTTATTCAATATGCTTTTAACGGGAGCATTAATTCTAGCCAAATCTGGACTTTAATACAAAATGTTCATTCATTCAAGTGCTTTTATCTTGTTTGGTTGAACGCAAAAAACAATATTTGCAAATCTTAAAAAAGAAGAGCTACATATGCAGGCCTTAACTCAAAGAGCGAAAGCAGTAGATCGTAAACCCATGACTTGGTGGGAAAAGTTGTATTTACCCTCCATTCTTAAGGGTATGGCAATTACTTTTGGACATTCATTCAAAAAGCGTCCTACTATTAATTATCCTGAAGAAACACGTCCTTTTAGCCCTGTTTTCCGTGGATTACATGTATTGAATAGAGATGAAGAAGGTCGTGAGCGCTGCACTGCTTGTGGTTTATGTGCCGTTGCTTGTCCAGCCGAAGCAATTACCATGGAGGCTGCTGAGAGGATAGAAGGAGAAGAGAATTTGTACAGAGAAGAAAAATATGCTGCCAAGTATGAAATAAATATGTTGCGTTGCATTTTCTGCGGACTGTGCGAAGAAGCTTGTCCAAAAGATGCTATTTATTTAAGTGAAACTTTTGCGCCTTCTAACTATACAAGAAAAGGATTTATTTACGGCAAGGATGAGCTTTTAATTCCACATCCAATTCAAGACCCAGAGGGGTATGCAAAAGCTAAAGGATTAAACAACTAATTCAGCCTAAAAATGAGTATAACAGAGATTTTATTTTGGTTCCTCAGTGCATTAGCCTTGGTTGGTGCTTTGATGGTAGTGCTGAGTCGTAATCCGGTACACAGTGTATTGTGGTTGGTTGCAACCTTCTTTGCTATTTCTGGCCATTATATTTTGATGAATGCGCAATTCTTGGCTATTGTAAACATCATTGTTTATGCTGGAGCAATTATGGTACTATTCTTATTCGTTATCATGTTAATGAATTTGAACTCTGAAGCAGAGCCTCGAAAGAGTTGGATGATGCAATTGGCTGGCGTTTTAGCAGGCGGTTGCTTTATGATGGTATTGGTTTCTCTAGTAAGACAAACTGCGGAATTAGGAGGAAAAACAGCATTAGTAAAAGAAGGTAATATAGGCTTGATTAAGCAGCTTGGTATGAAGCTCTTTTCAGAGTATACAGTGCCTTTTGAAATTAGTAGTGTTTTGTTTTTAAGTGCAATGGTTGGTGCAGTTGTGATTGGTAAAAAAGATTAAATAAGAACTATGCCTATTCAATATTATATATTTCTAGCACTTGCATTATTCAGTATTGGAATTATTGGAGTGCTAACACGTAGAAATGCAATTATTGTTTTTATGTGTATTGAGTTAATGCTCAATTCTGTGAATTTATTATTGGTAGCATTTTCCAAGATGCATCATGCAGAAGCACTAACAGCAGTTGCGGATACAACTATAGGAATAGATGCTCAGTTGTTTGTCTTTTTTATAATGGTTGTAGCAGCCGCGGAAGTTGCAGTTGGACTAGCAATCATTGTAATGATGTTTCGTAACACCCATTCAGTGGATGTTCATTTCTTAAATAGGTTAAAAAACTAATGGAATAGATCTATGATCTTTTTCATGTAAATGAAGATATATGAGTCAGCTTGTTTTCTTGGTCCCATTATTCCCATTAATTGGTTTTCTAATAACCGGTTTAGGAAGAAATTATTTATCGAAAACTGCAACAGGATATATTGCTAGTGGATCTATTTTAGGTGCATTCATTGTATCCTGCTTGTTATTCAGTCAAGTCTATGGATCAGGCAGTGGGCAAGTATTTACACTCTTCCATTTCATACAAACCGAAGGATTTTCAATTCCTTTTGCTTTTCAGGTAGATCAGTTGTCGTCTTTGTTTTTGCTCATTATTACTGGTATTGGATTTTTGATTCATGTTTATTCAACCAGCTACATGCATGAAGAAGATGCTCACCATTTCGCAAGATTTTTTGCTTACATGAATTTGTTTGTTTTCTCAATGCTTTTGTTGGTATTGGGAGCAAACTATGTTATCATGTTTATTGGTTGGGAAGGTGTTGGTTTGTGTTCTTACCTATTAATAGGTTATTGGTTCAAAAATGGCGATTATAATTATGCTGCTAAGAAAGCATTTATTATGAACCGAATTGGTGACCTCGGATTTTTACTAGCTGTATTTTGGATGTTAGCCAAACTAGGAACAGCAACTTATGGTGAAGTGTTCTCTCAAGTGGCTACACTTTCTACTTTCGATATTACAGCAATAACCATGTTGTTGTTTGTTGGTGCAATGGGAAAGAGTGCTCAAATTCCGTTGTATACTTGGTTGCCCGACGCAATGGCTGGTCCAACGCCTGTATCAGCACTTATTCATGCTGCAACAATGGTAACCGCGGGTATTTATATGATTGCAAGAAGCAATGTGTTATATACGCTTGCTCCATTTTCACAAGGATTTGTGGCTATGATTGGTTTAGCAACAGCTATATTCGCTGCGACCATTGCATTGCGACAAAATGATATTAAAAAAGTTCTAGCATACTCAACAGTTAGTCAACTTGGCTACATGTTTTTAGGTCTAGGAGTTGGTGCTTACACAGGTGCTGTATTTCATGTAATGACACATGCATTTTTTAAAGCATTATTATTTTTGGGTGCAGGTTCAGTAATACATGCACTTCATCATGAACAAGACATAAGAAAAATGGGAGGTTTGAAAAAGCAACTTCCAATTACACATATTACATTTTTGCTTGGATGTATAGCCATTGCAGGAATTCCTCCATTCTCTGGTTTCTTTTCAAAAGATGAAATTTTAATGGCTACTTATGCCCATCAACCTTGGATGTATTTCATTGCAATGGGTGGTGCTTTAATGACTGCATTTTATATGTTCCGTTTGTATAGTTTGACTTTTCTAGGTAGTTATAGAGGACATACAGACGCTGCGCATCCAATTCATGAGAGCCCATTATCTATGACATTTCCCTTGATGGTATTAGCTGTACTTTCAGTAGTAGGTGGTTTTATAGGTATTCCAGCAGTATTTGCAGAAAACGCTCATTGGCTAGAGCATTTCTTAGCGCCTGTTTTTCAACCTTCTAATGAGTTAGTACAACATACGCATTTAGATCATGCAACAGAGTATTTGCTCATGGGGATCAGCACGGTACTGGTTTTAATTATGATACTTCTTGCTGTAAAATTGTTTGGAAAAGATGATGTTGATGTTAAGAAAGATGATACTGGTATTAAGAAATGGATGGCTAACAAGTGGTATATAGATGAACTTTATCAGGCTGTTATCATTCAACCATTACATATTTTTTCAGTTCTATTAAAAAATTTAGTAGAAAAAAATATCATTGACGGGGCAGTTAATGGTGTAGGAAGGCTAGTGCATTATGGAGCAAGACAGTTTAGATTAATTCAGAGTGGGCAGGTTGGAAATTATTTGCTCTTCATGATTTTATCAATTGTTGTATTTATATTGATTTGGTTCAATGATGCAACAATACTCCGTGCTTTAAACAACATTTTTTAAAGATATTATTGGAATATGATACCTGTATTACTCATTACTCTACCCATTTTTAGCGGACTTATGGCTTTTTTCATGAAGGGCCAATCTGTAAAATCATGGGCGCTGCTTTCAAGTTTTGCAGTACTTGGAATTAGTATTTGGTCTTTATTTTCTGATGCAAATTTATTGTCGTATAGTCAAGCTTGGCTTCCATCTTTAGGAAGCAGATTTGATTTGACTATGCAGGATGGTCTTTCAAAATTGATGTGTTTGTTAACGGCACTATCATTCCCGTTAGTTTTAATATCAACTCAGCAAAATAGCAGCAATCAATCACCTCATTTTTTTGCATTAATGTTGTTAACCCAAGCTGGATTAATGGGCGTGTTTCTTGCCGCTGATGCATTGTTATTTTATTTCTTTTGGGAACTAGCACTTATCCCAGTTTATTTTCTATGCTCTATTTGGGGTGGTGAAAAGCGAATTGCAGTTACTTTCAAGTTTTTCATTTACACTTTTGTTGGATCAATATTGATGCTTGTTGGGATATTGAGTCTATATTATATGCAGGATACACCAAGTTTTGCTTGGAGCAGCTTAACGGCAAATGCATCGAAGGGTATTTATCCCAATTGGGCATTTTGGTTATTTTTCTTAGCATTTGCAATTAAGATGCCTATTTTCCCACTGCATACCTGGCAGCCAGATGCATATGAGCAGTCGCCTACACCTGTTACAATGATTTTAAGTGGTGTAATGGTTAAAATGGGACTTTTTGCAGCTATTAGATGGCTCTTGCCTTTGTTTCCAAAAGCTACAGAGCAATTTGCATGGGTTATTGTTTGTTGTTCTGTAATAGGAATGATTTACGCTTCATTACTTGCTATTCGTCAAGATGATATTAAACGTTTGATTGCATATTCATCTATTGCACACATTGGTTTAATGAGTGCGGTAATTTTTAGTGGCAATGCAAGTGGAATGGGGGGTGTAATGATACAAATGTTTCACCATGGTGTAAACGTAATTGGATTGTGGATTGTTGCTAATGCAATAGAGCAAAAGCTTGGTACGAGGTCATTATCTGAAATGGGTGGCTTAGCTCAAAAGGCGCCTACATTGTCTATACTTCTTGTAGTAATGAGTTTGGCAAATGTGGCATTGCCGCTAACAAATGCCTTTGTAGGTGAGTTTCTTATGTTCAATAGTTTATTTAAGTACAATGTTTGGTTAACTGCTGTAGCTGGAATAAGCATCATTCTTGCAGCTGTTTATACTTTAAATATGGTACAAAAAGTAATTTATGGAGAGGTGAACTCATTGACTGAAAAGGCAACCGACACACCTTTTAATGTAAACTTTAGCTTGGTGTTGATTGCAATACTAATTGTAGTAATGGGTGTGTATCCACAGCCACTACTTGATTTAACAAAGGATGCAGTAACACAATTATTTGCTCAACAGTAATAGAATAAGGATATGAATGCAATTATAGTATCGGCTGTTTTTGGTGTTTTAATGATGTTTGCTAGCTTTCTAGTAAACAACAAAAATGTATATCGTTATTTGGCTATTATTGGCTTATCAGTGCTTTTGTTAGCAAATATTTTAGAGACATATGCTATATGGTCAATTAAGTTTGACTCATTTCTTCAACTATCATTTGAGCGATTTGGCTTGTTCTTTAATTCAATTGCAATTGCCGCAACACTTTTTTATGTTCTACTGAGCGGAAAAGATATAGTGCGAGTAGGAAACTATAGTGCCGAATATTTTGTGCTGATATTTTTTATTCTTTGTGGTGTGTCTTTAATAACATCTTATAATAGTTTGTTGATGTTGTTTTTAGGAATCGAGATTATTTCAATTCCACTTTACATTCTAACGGGCTCAGACAAGAAAAATTTAAAGAGTAATGAAGCCGCACTAAAATACTTTTTGATGGGTGCTTTTTCAACAGGACTCATGTTAATGGGAATTGCGCTTAGTTATGGTGCAGTTGGTAATTTTGGTTTAGAGGGAAGAGGTGTAGTTGCGTTTGGTGGAAGCATGCGTGTTTCATTTTTAGAAGTAGCGGGTTTATTATTACTTTTTATTTCGATGTCTTTTAAAGCATCTGCTGCTCCTTTTCATTTCTGGACTCCAGATGTATATGAAGGAGCTCCAAGTGTTTTCACATCATTCATGGCAACTATAGTAAAGGCAACTGTTTTTATTGGAATGATAAAGCTGCTTGAAGCACGCACAGGAATTTTTGGTCCAACCTGGCAAATTATTCTTCCATTGATGATTGTATTAACCTTAGCAATAGGAAATATTACAGCTGTATTTCAACAGAGTGTGAAGCGTATGCTAGCTTATTCAAGTATTGCACAAGCAGGTTTTATGCTTTTTGCATTGTGGAGCGCTAATGATATGGGAAGGGAGGGTATTCTTTTATATTCTGTTGCTTACACTCTTGCTACAGTAGGAATTTTTGCTGTTCTTGTAAAAATGAAAGATTACACTTTTGATGGATTTAATGGGTTGGCAGCAAAACAACCACTTGTTGCAGCATCAGTTGCTGTATTTGTTCTATCACTTGCTGGGATTCCATTGACAGCTGGCTTTTTTGCAAAATATTTCATGTTAGCATCTGCTATTAAGAGTGGGGCAGGCGTTTGGCTATTGGTTGTAGCAGTTGTTTTTGCAGCCGTAAGTGTTTATTATTACTTTAGGCTCATTCAAGCTATGTATTTTAAAGAGGGTGAGGCAGAAATGTTTGAGCAACCCACCAACTCTTTCAAGGGAATGCTTGCAATATTTGCTGTTTTACTAATAGTGCTTGGTATTGCTCCTTCATTATTGTTCAATTACCTTTATTTTTAACCGCTCTTCCCAAAACATAATTTGAATGGGTGCTGGCTTATGTATCTTTAGGGTTAGAAAGAAATAGCTTTTATGACCTTATTAGACACATTCTCCCTCGCATTTAGAACTATTAAAGGCAATCGTCTTCGTACCGGTATTACCGTTGCAATTATTGCCTTTGGTATTATGGCACTAATAGGTATTATTACTGCTATAGAGGCTATGAATAAGTCACTTAAAGAAAGCTTTTCCTCTATGGGTGCAAATGCCTTTAGTATTCGTTTTAAAGAATCACGGGTGAATTTTGGCGGAGGCGATGATGTAAAAAAGTCGAAAAGGGGCCAAAAAAAGGAAAAGAAATCGGCTTTAGGTAAACCAATTAGGCGAGAAGAGGCTGAATTATTCAAACAAGCCTATTATTTTCCAGGAGCAGCCGTTAGCATGTATCAAAGAGGTGGTGGAGGCTGGGAAGTTCAATTTAAAGATAGAAAGACGAATCCAAATATTAATGTGTGGGGTGGAGATGAAAACTATTTGCAGGTAAATGGATACCAGTTAAGTCATGGTAGAAATTTCAATTCCATGGATGTTCAAACTGGTAGAAATGTATGTGTAATTGGAAATAGTTTAGTTAACAAGTTGTTTAAAGGCAAACCTGAATCGGCTTTAGATCAAGTTATAAAACTTGGTAGCATTCCTTATCGGGTAATTGGAGTGTTAAAAGAAAAAGGGTCGAGTGCTTTTTTGCGGCAGGATGATGTTGTAGTTACCACATATACAAATTCAAGGCGATTACCCAATGCAAGTTCTTCGTATTTGTTAGGAGTTCTCGTTGCCGATGTGAAGCAATTAGATGTAGCAACAGATCAAGCAACTGCTGTTTTTAGAGGAATTCGGAAAACAACTCCTATTGAGGAAAGCAATTTTGTAATTGAAAAGAGTGACAAGTTTGCTGAGTTGTTTATTGGCTTTTTAAGCAGCATTACGGGTTCTGCTGGTGCTATTGGACTAATAACACTAATAGGAGCAGCCATTGGATTAATGAATATTATGTTGGTTGCTGTAAATGAAAGAACCAGAGAAGTAGGCCTAATAAAAGCAATAGGTGGAAAACGAAAAGATGTGAGACTTCAGTTTTTATTTGAAAGTATGATCATTAGTATTTTAGGTGCAATATTTGGAATTATTTTAGGCGTATTGGTAGGGAATCTTTTTGGATTGGTATTAGATACTGGATTTATTATTCCATGGTTTTGGGTTGGAATTGGAATAGTTATTTGTAGCATTGTTGGCTTATTGGCTGGTATTTATCCGGCCATGAAAGCAGCTAAATTAAATCCAATTGTGGCTTTGAGATACGAGTAGAAATTAATTTCCGCTTCTTCTTTTATCTGCTTTTAATCGGTCGTTGATATAATACTTAACATCAACCTCTGAAGGGTGTTTTCTAAGCCATTCGTAGGTAGGACGATGCCTTTGCATGAAGTCTTGCAGAGCTTCATCTTTAAAGCCAGTAAACTGCTCAACGATTTTTTTCGAGAACCTGTAGTTAATGTATTCCTCTCTTTCATTTTCATCAAAAAAATCAAAAGCGTTTCGTTTTCTTTTTTCCTTTTTATAGAAGTAGTCAATGTTAACGCCCATACCTGCTCCTGAGTTTGAATTACTAACTGCGGGTAATTTACTATTTCCAACAGAGGCTAAAAATTTTCTTCTTCTATCCATACTATCGAGTTGATATTGTGACCAACGAGAATTAGCTGTTACAGTTACATCTCCCAAATTTCCACTCAAGGTTTTCAGATAGAAAATTACTGTGTCGGAACCTGAAATATATTTTTCAGTAATTCTAAGCGTATCAAAATAATACCCTATGGCAGCAAAGCTTAGTAGATGCCCATCTTTATACTCAATTTTAAAAGTACCTCTTGTAGAAGTCATGACTGTTTTTTTTGTCATTAAGTTGGTTACACTTGCTAGTTCAATTGGAGTTTTAGAAGTGCTATCGAGAAGTAAGCCTATGGCTGTTTTGTTTTGAGCATAGATAGAAACACTCAAAAGACAAACAACGGTTATTATTAAAAACTGTTTCATATATGTAAAGATACGGTTGATAGTTAAAGAAATTCAGGCAAAGATTTATCATGTGATTGTATAAAAAAAAGCCCCAGTGCTATGCACCAGGGCTTTAAAAACACAATAGAATTCTTATTTAGGATCCAATGCTTTTTTGATTTTTTCAGAAAGATCTTGCAAATGCAATTTGCTTAAACGATCTGTTGTTGCTGGAATAGCAGCATTAACTTGACTTCTTAGCGAGGTTAATTGTCCTCTTACAATTGCAGGAATATCTGATCTGCTAGTTGATGAAGTTACTGTAAGTACAATACCTCCAATATTTTGACTAGAAGGAGCTGGAGGGTTCAGCATTGCAGATAGTTTATCAATATAACTTTTCTGCAAGAGTCTTCTATACATATCAATTGATTTGCGAGAAGCTAATTCGCTGAATAAACCCTTTTCAACATCAGATAACATTTCTAATGCGCTGTAAGCTTTATCTGCACCAAAGCGCTCAACACTTAACTGCAAACGATTTAATCTGTCAGCAGAAACTAATCCTGATAAACCACCTTCTTGTGCAGAGGCAACTGGATCAAGAGAAGTAGGGTTGTTGAAGCGATTCCAGATATCTTTATTGATGAGCCATGTAGGTGTTTCAAACAATTGCTTGTTTAAGAAAGCAACTGCTTCACGCTGATGAGCTTTAGGTGTTACTTCATACACAGCACCGGTTTCATCATCTGCTTTAAATGTTTCATAAACACCAGCTACATTTTTAGTTACGTGTCCAATATATCTTCTGAACTGACCAACAAGTTGTAGGTACATTTCAGGAAGATTTCTTGTGATTTGACCGTTTTCTTTAGTCCATTCAGGAAGATTAGGTAAAATACGCTTCAAGTTTGCAATTCCGTATTCACTAGCTTTCATAGCGTTGTCGCCTAGATCTTCGCTTTGTGCTCTTGGATCGTTAATATTACCTAATTCGTAGGTTCCAAAGTATCTTCTAGCATTGGCTTTAATGCTTTCAGTAATTAATTTATTACTGTTGCGCATTTTTTCCTCTTCGGTTTCACCAGCAATAAATCCATATCCCCAGCGAATTGCCCAGTTGTCATAATCGCCAATTCGAGGGTATAGACCTTTTCTGGTAATATTGTCTTCTGGTTGTGCAACATAGTTAAAACGAGCATAATCCATGATAGAAGCTGTGTGACCATTTGCTTCAACCCATGCTTTGTCACGCAATTTTTCAACTGGAGTTTTACTGCTGCTAGCCATATTATGAAGAAGACCAATGGTATGTCCCACTTCATGGCTGCTCACAAAGCGAATTAAATCGCCCATTAATTCATCATCAAACTTCATGCTTCTAGCACCAGGATCAACAGCAGCAGTTTGAATTAAATACCAATCGTGTACAAGTTTCATAACGTTGTGGTACCATCCAATATGGCTTTCCAAAATTTCACCACTGCGAGGGTCGTGCACATTTGGTCCATAAGCATTAGGAATATCAGAGGCAAAATAGCGTAATACGGAGAAGCGAGCATCTTCTAAACTCATAGTTGAGTCATTTTCAGGCCACTCTTCACCACGAATTGCATTCATAAATCCAGCTTTTTCGAAAGCCTTTTGCCAGTCATTGATACCAGCAATTAAGTGCTTACGCCACTGTTTAGGAGTTGCGGGATCAATGTAATAAACAATTGGTTTTTTGGGAACAACCAATTCTCCACGTTTCCATTTTTCAACATCTTCATCGCGAGGTTCTAAGCGCCAGCGTACAATAAATCTTTTCTCTTCAACCTTTTGTTGGTCATCGCTGTATTTTACATAATCTTCTGGGAAGTAGCCTACACGAGGATCCCAGTAGCGGCGTTCCATAGGTTTCTTTGGAAGTAGAATCATGGAAGTATTCACTTCCATAGTAACAGCACCTGCATTATTTGCTGCAGGTAAAGAAGCGCCACCAAAAGGAGAAGGTGCTGATAGACCAGGTATTCCACCACCTGCAGCGGCATTAAATGTTTTTACAGTTCTAACTTCTGTGTTAATTGGGAAACTGCTAATTTTTTCAATGAATGAGCGATCAGAAGCAATAGCAGTTAAGTTGAATGAGCGTTTTTGTCTTGGGCTAACGCTTACCACTTGGTTATCTAATCTAAAGAAGTCTGTAACATCAATTACATACGATTTATTGATGCTATCTTTTCCAAAGGCTGCAATCGGGAATTGAGCTGCAATGGGATTTACATTTGAATTAGTTACTGCTTTGAAAATGGTTTGCGTACTATCTGCGTAGTTTACCAAAGTAATAGAGCGAAGAAAGAGATTGTTATTTGGTCCTTTTTCAAAGCTCAATGTTTGTTGGTTTGAAAGTTCACCTCCATAGCCAGCTCCTGTTGGAACCTTAGCTAAACGTGTAATTGCAAGGAACTCTCTTCCTAGAATTGAGTCTGCAATTTCAAAGTAGTATTTATCGTCTACTTTATGAACTGTAAATAATCCTTTTTGAGTTTTAGCCTTGTCGGTAATTACATCTTTGAAAGGTTTTGGGGATTGACGTTGACCTCCCATCATACCACCTAATCCGCCGGGGCCTTGCGTCATAGTAACGTTAGGCACTGTTGGAGGTTGCTGGGCAATGGCAGACAACGCAAACAGCAAGGATGCTGCAAAGAGATGTCGTTTCATAAATACAGTTGATTTTTTAAATGAGCACTAAAGATAAGGGGCAAAAGCAGCATTTAATGATTTGTTCATCTAAGATTTTATAAACGGTTAAATTCATTTTGCAATTGAGGTAATAAGCTGAAAACTGAGCAATTGAGGGACTTATAAGCGGCCAGAATAGTTGGATAGGCGGTTAAAAATTCATAATTTGCTGCCGTTCGTAATAAAAAACTATAATTTTTTGTGCTTTCAATACAAATTTTCATTAGCATTGCGAACCTATTTATCAACAGAAAAATTCATAAACCAAAAATCAATTGAATCATGGCTGAAACTAAACCAACTGCCACAGCTGCTGCGAAACCGCAAACTTCTGTTCAACCTAAGAAAAGCAGCAACCTTATCGCTACGATTGCCCCTTTCGTTTGTTTGTTTTTAGGTTACGTTATTTGGCGTTTCGTTTTAGGGGATCCTTCTAATTTTACTAATCCAGATATGTCTGGTGGTTTCTGGCCCAATCACTTAGGTCCAATTGGTACTTGGCCAAAGATGTATGAAGGTGGTATTGTTGTACCTATCTTGATCGCTAACTTTTTAGTAGTTATTACATTTACTATTGAGCGTTTATTAACAATTACTAAAGCTACTGGTAAGGGTAACATTGCTGAGTTTATTCGTAAGGTTCAGTACAACCTTGCTAACAAAGAAGTTGACAAGGCTATTGCTGAGTGCGACAAGCAAAAAGGTTCTGTTGGCAATGTTATGAAGGCTGGACTTCGTAAGTATAAGGAAATGATTACCAATGAAGAGTTGGAAACAGAACAAAAAGTATTGAACATTCAAAAAGAAATTGAAGAAGCGACAGCTCTTGAATTGCCAATGTTAGAAAAGAACTTGGTATTCTTGTCTACTATTGCTTCGGTAGCGACTCTACTTGGTCTATTTGGAACAGTATTAGGTATGATTCGTTCGTTCTCAAAACTTGGTGACGAAGGTGGTGGTGAAGCTGCTCGTGAACTATCAAAAGGTATCTCTGAAGCTCTTTTCTGTACAGCTTTAGGTATTGGTACATCAGCTGTGGCTATTGTTATGTATAACGTATTTACTACCCGTATTGATGCCATTACCTATGGTATTGACGAGTCTGGTTTCACTTTAACTCAAAGTTTTGCTGCTAATTACAAGTAATTGGCAATAAACTGAGTTCGATTTGTGAAAAAAATAGATTCGTGCATCTCCATTAATGGAACAATAAATTAAAAACATGGGTAGAGCCAAATTACCTCGTAAAAGTACTAACATCGATATGACGGCGATGTGTGATGTGGCTTTCCTGCTATTGTCCTTCTTTATCTTGACAACCAAGTTTAAGCCGGCCGAAGCAGTTGAAGTAAACATCCCTAGTTCAGTAGCAGCAAAAGTTGCTCCTGAAAAAGACATCGTATTAGTGTCTATTGATAAAGATGGCAAGGTTTTTCTTTCAATTGATGACGAGGGACAGAGAGAGATTATTGCTAATGCCATCAACACAACAAAAAACCTCAACTTAAATGTAGCTGCTTTTAAACAAGCTAAGTTCTTTGGTTCATCTTTTGCTCAATTACCGCAATACCTTGCTATTCCTGAGGATAACAGAAAAGCAAATGCGCTTAGTGGAATACCTGCAAAAGATAGTTCTAATAATGAAATGATTGAATGGATGAGATATGTGCAACAGGCATATTTAGGCAAGAAAATGAACCTTTTATTAAAAGGCGATAATGTTGCAAAGTATCCTGCATTTAAAAACGTCATTGATGCATTTAAGAAAAACGATTTTCTGAAATTCCAAATGGTAACCAGTCCAACTTCTGTTCCAGTAGGTACAGATTTGTGGAAGAATAACCAGAAAGGATTAACCAGAGAAGAAGAATAATTAACTTTTAAAAATCCTTGTCGTATGGCAGAAATGGATACCTCGTCGCAAGGCGGGCATAAAAAAGGACCAGGTGTAAAGAAGTCGAAAAAATTATCAACTAGGGTTGACCTTACTCCTATGGTGGATTTGGGTTTCCTACTAATTACATTCTTCATATTCACTACAACTATGAGTCAGCCTACTGCTATGAAGCTGAATCTTCCTAAGGATACAGAAAATCCAGAAGAGCAGAACAAAGCAAAGGAATCAGGAACTTTGACTCTTTTATTGGGTAGTAACAATAACGTATTCTACTATGAAGGGGTTTTAGCTCCTGATGCTTCCAACTTTAAATCGAGCAGTTTTGGAGAAATTCGTGAGGTAATAACAAACAAAAAAAGCTGGGTGATTCAGAATATGAAAGAATCTGACTTCGTGGTAGTAATTAAGCCATCTGATGGATGCACTTATAAAAACGTGGTAGACATTTTAGATGAGATGTCCATCAATGTGGTGAAGAAGTATGCTATGGTAGATATTTCTGAAGTAGAGGCCAAATTAGTTGCTATTACAGAAGGAAACCCTGCTAAATAAAATAAATTTCTTCAGCGAATATGTAATTTCTTGAATACTGCATCTAAGTAGTAAACCTAGTCAAATGGAAAAAGAAAAAATTTTAAAATCGGACGTTCTAGACATCATTTTTGATGGACGGAACAAGGAATACGGAGCTTATCAGTTACGTAAATCCTATAACCGCCGTATTACTATTGCTCTAGTAGGAACTGTTGCCATTTGTGTGATAACAATTCTTTCAAGTGTAATAGCAAGTGCAACCAAAAAGAACGATAAGTCTGAAATTTTCGTTCAGGATATGGAGTTGCAAGATGTGAAACAGGAAGAGAAAAAGCCTGAGCCACCTCCACCACCTCCACCACCAGCACCAGAGCCGCCAAAGGTAGAGATCACCAAATTTACACCTCCAAAAATTGTAAAAGACGAAGAGGTGAAAGAAGAGGATGAAATTAAAGAAGTAGAAAAATTGGAGGATACTAAAATTGGTGTTATTAACCAAGAGGGTATTAAAGACGATGGTTTTGTTGCACCTCCAGTAGAAAGTAAAGGTACTGGCGTGGTTGAAGCTCCTAAAGTAGAGGAAGATTACGATAAAGTATTTACTGTGGTTCAAATTGCTGCTGAATTCCCAGGTGGTTTATCTGCATGGCAGAAATACCTTGAGCGTAATTTGAATCGTGATTTACCAGTTGATAATGGTGCGCCTCCAGGTAAATACACTGTTACTGTATCATTTATTGTAGACAAAACAGGAGTTATCAGTGACGTAAAAGCTGAAAACAATCCTGGATATGGTACAGCAGATGAAGCGGTTCGAGTTATTCGTAAGGGACCAAACTGGAAGCCTGCAGTTCAAAATGGTAGGAACGTAATTTACCGCCACAAGCAAAATATTACGTTCGTAGTTTCCGAAGATTAGTGTTTTAACATCTATAATTCAAAGACCAGCTTTAAGCTGGTCTTTTTTTTCATTGCATTCTCTTGCTTACATTCATTATTTCTCTAAATAAGTATTCTTTTCATATGTAATTTAATGATGTCTTGCATCCTATATGAAAATCACTTCATATGGAAAAGGATAAAATTTTACAGTCAGATATTCTGGACATCCTGTTCGATGGAAGGAATAAAGGTTATGGAGCTTACCAATTACGTAAGTCATATAACAGGCGTGTTACTACCGCGCTAATTGGTACACTTATTATTTGTGCAATAATTATTTTGACCAATGTATTTGCAAATGCAGCCGACAAGAATGTGAAAACAGAAATTTATGTGCAAGACATGGAGTTGCAAGATATGCAACAGGAGGAGAAAAAGGTGGAACCACTGCCTCCGCCTCCAGCTCAAGAAGAGCCTCAAAAAATAGAGACCGTTCAGTTCACAGCTCCCATCGTTTCTAAAGATCAGGATGTACATGAAGATGACCAAATAACAGAAGTAGATCGATTAGAAAATACAAAGATTGGGTTAGTGAATCAAGATGGAATTAAAGATGATGGGATTGTTGCTCCTATTATTGAAAGTAAAGGGACTGGAATTGTAGAAGCTCCTAAAGTAGTAGAAGCTATTGATGAAGTATTTACCGTGGTTCAAATTGCTGCTGAATTTCCAGGTGGAGTTACTGCATGGCAGAAATATCTAGAGCGTAATTTAAATCGTGATTTACCAGTTGATCAAGGAGCACCTTCGGGAAAGTATACTGTAACTGTTTCCTTTATAGTTGATAAAACGGGCAGAATAAGTGATGTTAAAGCTGAGAATAATCCGGGTTATGGAACTGCAGAAGAAGCTGTTCGTGTGATCAAAAAAGGGCCTAATTGGAAACCAGCTGTACAAAATGGAAAAAACGTAATTTACAGGCACAAGCAAAACATTACATTCATTGTAGCGGAGAATTAAATCCAAAATAGCAGATAAGACCAGACAACATCTGGTCTTTTTTGTATCTAATTGATAGTTATAATATTAAGCTCATGTGGATATCCAATTAGAGCATTTACTAACTCCAAAAGCCTACTAAAGTCATGTTTTTGCATGACAACGCTCATATTTTAAGGATTGACAATGGGTGAACTTTATAGTGTCAAATGAAGCCATTATGCCAAGCAAGCCAAAGCTTCAATTGTTTACACTCTAAAAACCAAAGTCATGGAAATCAATAAAATTTTGCAGGCAGATCTTCTCGATATTTTGTTTGACGGGAAGAATAAGGAGTACGGAGCGTATGAGCTTCGTAAGAGTTATAGTCGCAGAATTAGCGCTGCGCTGTTATACACTACATTGATATGTATAGCTTTAGTTGCTTTTTCTTATATACCTAACATGAAACCAAAAGAAGAAGCTATACAAATGTTTGTACAAGATGTTACACTAGAAGATTTAAAACAAGAAGAGAAAAAACAAGAACTTCCACCACCGCCACCAGTACAAGAAGAGCCACCAAAAGTAGAGATTACCAAATTTACTCCCCCAGTGATTGTAAAGGATAATGAGGTAAAAGAAGACGACGAAATAAAAGAGGTTGCTAAATTAGAGGACACAAAAATTGGAACCATTAATCAAGAGGGTGTAAAAGATGAAGGATTTGTGATAACAGCTGTTGGAGATGGCAAAGGAACAGGATTGGTTGAGGGTCCAAAGGTTGAGAAAGAGGATTATGATAGAGTTTTTACCAGTGTTCAAATTCCAGCAGAGTTTCCTGGTGGGTTGGAAGCATGGAATAGATACTTGGAGAGAAATCTCAATAGAGATTTACCAGTAGATAATGGAGCTCCTCCAGGACGTTATGTTGTAGCTGTTACATTTATTGTTGATAAAGAAGGACGAGTGAGTGATGTAAAAGCTGAGAACAATCCTGGTTATGGTACAGCAGACGAAGCAATAAGAGTTATTCAAAAAGGCCCTAATTGGAAGCCAGCTGTTCAAAATGGTAGAAATGTAATTTATAGAAATAAGCAAAACATCATTTTTATGGTTGTTAGAGATGATGAGAAATAAAATACTGCTGCTTGGCAGTTTATATGTGGTTTTTATGAGTGCAAATGCCCGCGAAAGCGGGCATTTGTTTTAAGCAAATAGAAACTCTGTACTTTTGTATTAAAACAAGTGCATACATCTGTTTCTTGGAAAGATACCATTGTTGCTTTGGCAACGCCCCAAGGAGTTGGAGCTATTGGAGTTATTCGTATAAGTGGTCCAGAATCCATTCACTATATTAATCAGCTTTTTTCTTCCAAAAATCTACTAGAACAAAAATCTCATACTCTCCATGTAGGTATTTTAAAAGATGAATTTGATCAACCTCTTGATGAAGTAGTTATTTCATTATTCAGGGGGCCGCGTTCTTATACAGGAGAAGACGTGGTTGAAATAAGTTGTCATGGTTCTTCTTTTATTTTACAAAAAGTGATGCAAGCCATAACCCATTTGGGTGCAAGAATGGCTCGTCCAGGTGAATTTACCCAACGTGCTTTTTTACATGGAAAAATGGATTTAACTCAGGCTGAAGCGGTTGCCGATTTAATTGCTAGTAGTAACGCAGCAAGCGCACGACAGGCATTACATCATATAAAAGGTGGTTTCTCAAAGGTTTTGTTGCAATTAAGAGAAGAGCTTATTCGCTTTTCAGCATTAATAGAATTAGAACTTGATTTTTCACAAGAAGATGTTGAATTCGCTGATAGAAAAGAATTGGTTGCATTAATTTCTCATATCAAAAAACATGTGCATGAATTACTTCAGTCTTTTCAATGGGGAAATGTAATTAAGCAAGGCGTGAATGTTGCAATTGTGGGTAAGCCAAATGCAGGTAAAAGTACACTGCTCAATGCATTACTGAATGAAAATAGAGCCATTGTAAGTGATATAGCGGGTACCACAAGGGATACAATAGAAGAGGTTTTACAAATAGATGGAATTTTATTTCGCTTAATTGATACTGCAGGAATTCGTGAACATACCAGTGATATGATTGAGCAAATTGGTGTTGAGAAAAGTTTACAGAAAATTAAAGAAGCCGATTTGATTTTATATGTGTATGATGTTGCATCTGAAACTGAAGCAGACATTCAAGAAATGAGTACTCGCTTAGTTGAGTCTGGTGCACCCGTGATTTACATTGGTAATAAAGCAGATCAAAACCATACCATTAACTTTTCTGTTGATAATAACATTTTTATTTCTGCAAAGCAGGGAGCGGGATTAGATGAATTGAGATATAAAATGGTGGCTTCCGTTCAAGAAGGAAAAGTAGATGGAGATACAACGTTAGTTACCAATGCTCGTCATGTTGAAGTTCTACAAAAACTTTATGCTGCTTTGGTAGATGTAGAACAAGCAGCACATGATCGTGTTCCGGGCGATTTAATGGCAATAGATATACGTCAGTGTTTACAATATTTGGGAGAGATAACTGGGCAAATTTCTCACGAGGATCAGTTGGATTATATTTTTAGTAAGTTCTGTATCGGGAAGTGATTCAAATAATTGACATTATACTTTATATAGATACCTTTAATAAAAGATGTTTTCTTTTTTCGGATAAGGTAGTTTCTGATTTAAGAGGATAGTATTACAGTCTTTTTATAAGTTGGATTTTAAGGAAAAAGTGCTTTCTTATAAAATTATTGGCTATATAGTATATACAATTAGAGTTGGTTATAGATAAAGATTGATTTATCACATATGAATTTAGAGGTCGTTAAGTATTCATTTCTATAGTACATTTGAAATATGCCCTTTCAATCTGTTTCATGGGAAACGTTTATAGCGCAAAGCCATACTTGGCCTGTGATAGATGTTAGAAGTCCTAATGAGTATACACATGCACATATTCCATCTGCATATTCACTTCCAATTTTTAATAATGAGGAAAGGCATGAAATAGGACTTACTTATAAGCAAAAGAGCTCCTCAAAAGCTATTCAAATTGGACTAGATTATTTTGGTCCGAAAATGAAGTCCTTTGTTTTGCAAGCAGAGCAATTATTCTCTTGTAAGAATGAGTTGTTGATTCACTGTTGGAGAGGAGGAATGCGGAGTGAAGCTATGTGTTGGCTATTAGGTTTATACGGATGGAAAGTATATCAACTAGAAGGTGGATACAAATCATTTCGTAGCTGGGTATTACAACAATTTCAACAATCATATCCATTAATCGTGTTGGGTGGGTATACGGGTAGTAGTAAAACTGAATTGTTACAACAATTATCTAATGTTGGAGAAGTTGTAGTTGACCTAGAACAAATTGCAGGTCATAAAGGGTCGGCATTTGGAAATCTTGGGCTTCCACCTCAAGAAAGTGCAGAGCAATTTGAAAATAAATTAGCATTGGCATTGCATCATGCAGAAAGGCTTCGTATTGTTAATCATAAAAAGTGGATATGGGTTGAAGGTGAAAGTCAACGCATAGGTCAATTAAATATTCCTTCAGCTGTCTATCAACAAATGAAATCGGCTCCTAACTTATTCATGTATGTTCCTTTTGATGAACGACTTGAAAAAGTGGTGACAGAATATGGTAATCATGAGAAGGAAGCTTTGGTTCATGCTGTGATGAGAATCAGAAAAAGATTAGGTGGATTGTACACCAAAGAGGTTGTCAATTTTCTCTTAGAGAATAAAGTGCAATCTGCATTTCACATTCTTTTATCCTATTACGATCGTTTTTATGATAGAAGTAGTAAAGATGGGGTTTCATCCACTTATGAAATTCGTGTTGATGAAATTCCTTTTAGGGATAGAGCAGCATATTTGATTGATTGGGTTCAAAAAAATATATAGTTATGTCGCAACAAGATCAACTAAGACTTACTCAGTTTGCTCATGGAGCAGGGTGTGGTTGTAAAATTAGCCCACAGGTTCTTAAAGAAATTTTAGCTGGTTCACCAGCGCAAAATGATGTAAGGCTTTTAGTTGGGTTCGATTTACAAGATGATGCGGCAGTATATAGATTAGATGGAGATCGTGTGTTGATTAGTACAGTTGATTTTTTTACACCAATTGTAGATGATCCTTTTGTATATGGACAAGTTGCAGCAGCAAATGCATTAAGCGATGTATACGCAATGGGCGGAACCCCTTTACTAGCTATTGCTGTTTTGGGTTGGCCAGTTGAAAAGTTGCCACCAGCCATGGCAGGAGAAGTTATTAGAGGGGCAAGGAGTATTTGTGAATTGGCAGGTATACCTTTAGCTGGGGGACATAGCATTGAATCTCCAGAACCTTTTTTTGGATTGCATGTAACAGGCGAATCTAAAGAGCAGTATATCAAGAAGAATTCAACAGCTAAAGAAGGAGATTTACTTTTTTTAACCAAGCCACTTGGAATTGGCATAATGACAACTGCGGCCAAGCGTGGGTTATTAAGGGAAGAGCATAAGCATAATTTGTATAGGCAATTAACACAATTGAATTCATTTGGTGGTACATTAGGACAAGTAGAGGGAGTTCATGCTATGACAGATATTACAGGCTTTGGCTTGGCTGGGCATGTTTTAGAAATGGCACAAGGTAGTGGCCTTACTGCTGAACTTTATTATAAGAATTTGCCTATTCTAGATGAAGCTAGAGAATATATGAAACAACAAATAGTTCCAGATGCTACTTATAGAAATTGGAATGCATATTCGGGTTCTATAAAAATAGAACAAGGTGTTCCTATGATGGAAGCATTTCAGATTATGCCAGATCCACAAACAAATGGTGGATTGCTTGTAGCAGTTGCTCCTGCTGCATTAAATATATTCCATGTGCTCTGCAAAGAACACGGACTTAACGAACCAGCTCCTATTGGTAAAATGATTCAGCAACAAGAAATAGGAATTATGCTTCAATCTCAAGAGCCACTAATTGATTGAAAATGTCTATAAAAGAAAAGAGCTTGGTGATGAATTGATTCAGTCCAGTAATTAAAGTCATGTCCCCCTGGTCGCTCTATGTATTCATGTGGAATTTTTAATTGTAACATCTTTTCATGAACAGCTCTGTTCATGGGAAGTACACGATCTTCTGTTCCACAGTCGATTATTATTTTAAAGCTTTCAGAAGTTTTGTTTTCAATAATATCTAAAACACTCCAGTCTTTCCAATAGCTAGAATTAGCAGTGGGATCGCCGAGTCTTTTTTCAACATCATATCCTCTTGTAATAACGCTAATATGTAATGCCCCGCTTGTACTTCCACAAGCACTGAATAAATCTGGATGACGATAAGTAAGAAAAATACCTCCATGTCCGCCCATGCTTAATCCAGTGATAGCTCTACCATTTCTGTTTGCAACGGTTGGATAGTTGCGATCTATGTGGGAGATAAGTTCTTTAGTTATAAAAGTCTCATAACGATAAGTACTATCAATAGGACTATCAAAATACCAGCTAGTATGACCGCCATCTGGACAAACAATCATCATCCCATATTGGTCTGCCAATTGTTTGATTGCCGGAACTTTTATGATCCAGTTATTGTACTTTCCAAAAGCACCGTGTAAAAGGTATAGAACGGGAAGTTTTTTGTTAGCTGAAATTCCTTCAGTAGGCATTACTACCACAACAGGAACACGCTTATTCATAGAAGCACTATATACTTGAAGCGAATCAACTCTTGCAGCAAATAAGGAGACAATAAAAATTAGAAAACAAACAGTCAGTACAAATTTTTTCATGCTCCGAAAATAGCATAAAAAAAGTGCAGTTGATAACTGCACTTTGGGGGCATTGGATATTAACCAAGCATTTCATTCATCAATGGCAGCAGCACCTTTGTAAGCCCAAAACAGGCACAGCAGATACACGGCCAGTAAGGATACAACCAACATATTACGGGGGATTTGTTGACGTGGTTTAAAGAACTTGCTTGTGAAGTTAAACATTTCACATGTGTAATATTACTAAATTATTAACACAATGTGCATTGATATTATTATAAAATTTTCCTTAAAACCTTCATCCAAACGCTCAGAATAGTCTTTTTACCAAAAACGAAACAGGTACATTTGTATAACATGTTGTGGTTCACAATTTTAGTTTTTTTTGTTGGCCTTTGGATATATCTGCTGTATCCGGTAATCTTTATTATTTCATCCAAAGGGCATAATAATAAAGAAGCTGAAACTCCCGAAGAACTTCCTTCGGTTGAGATAATTATTCCGGCTTACCTAGAGTTTAAAAATATTCACTATTTAATGAACGACTGCCTCAGGCAGCATTATCCAGCTGATTTACTGAAAATTACATTGGTTGTAGACGGCCCATTACCTGAGAATTTTAAAGATCAACTCCCTTCAAAGGTTCAATTGCTTCATTCTTCAAAGCGCATGGGAAAAGCACAAGCACTAAATAGGGCCGTGGCCTTATCGAATGCAGAAGTAGTATTTTTTTTAGATGCTAACATTCGAATTGAGGACCATGCTGTGCAAAAAATGGTGCAAGCAATTTTAAAGGATATTACGGTAACTATGGTCTTTGGAAGAAAGCTGGTTATGGATGAACCTTCCTTAGTTGGGTCTGAGTCTGTTTATTGGAATTATGAGCACAGCATAAAAATGAAAGAGCAAAATGCCGGTCGCCTTTTTGCAGCAACAGGAGAGCTAATTGCTATGAGGAGAATTCATTACTGTACCCTTCCAGAGCGGATTATACTAGACGATTTGTATCAAAGTATCGTCCATATTCAAACAGGTGGAAGACTACATTATGTGCATGATGCGGTATCTACAGAATTGGCATCTAGCAATTTATTGCAAGAAATACAAAGAAAGGTAAGAATTGGAAGGGGTGGAGCTCAATTACTTGCTTATGTAGGGTGGTTGCCATTTGCTTCTAGTTCTTTTAATCATCATTTTTGGCATCGAAAAATTGCTAGGTGGTTGCTTTTTCCTATTATGCTTCAAGCGTGGATAGTCTGTATTTTGGTATTTGGCTTTTCTGAACATTTTAATATCCTACTATTTTCAATAGTCATTTGGATAATCTTATTTGTTAGCCAAATTGCTGGTACGCGAATAGCCATTTTAAGTAATATTAGTCGCTATTTAGTCTATTTTCCTTTGATGCAAATAGCAGTAGGCTGGGGTTTCTTATCTTTTTATATAGGTTTCCAATCCCATTTATGGCACAAAATTTCCCGTTGATAACTCATTCCAACTAGATTTCACTTTTTTAAGCCTTTTAACCCATTTCGATTTAATCCTAGTTTGTTTCATTTACTTTTGGAATATGCAGATAACTACCCAAGAGCTACACAAATTGGCTAAGCTAGCGCAGATTGAAATTTCTCAGCAAGAGGAAGTGCAATTACTCCAGCATATGCATGCTATGTTTGCTATGGTAGAACGTTTGCAAGAGGTTGATACAACTGGGGTAGAACCATTAACACATTTGGTGGAAGAAACTCAACAAAGGTTTAGATCAGATGAACTTCAACCAACTTTGACCAACCAAGAAGTGGTAGAGCAAGCACCAATTTCAGACGGTACATTTTTTCAAGTTCCTAAAGTCATCAGAAAATAATTGTTATGAGCGGCATCATTCATCTAGAAAATATTCAGAAGAGCTATTTCATGGGGGCTCAAGCTATCCCCGTTCTTAAGGGTTTGTCATTAGATATACATAAAAACGAATATGTTGCTTTAATGGGGCCATCAGGGAGCGGAAAAAGTACCTTAATGAATATTCTTGGCTGTTTAGATACGCTAACCGATGGAAAATACGTATTGAATGGAAAGGATGTTTCAAAAATGAGTGATGATGAATTGGCTGAAGTTAGAAATAAGGAAATTGGATTTGTGTTCCAGCAATTCAACTTATTGCCTCGCTTAAGTGCCGCCGAAAATGTTGCACTACCATTGATTTATGCTGGTATAAGTAAAAAGGACAGAATGGAAAGGGCATTAGAGGCTTTAGGTAAAGTAGGATTAGCTGATAGAAGCCACCATAAATCCAATGAGCTCAGTGGAGGACAAATTCAGCGTGTTGCTATTGCGCGTGCTTTAGTGAATAGACCATCTATTTTACTAGCAGATGAGCCTACAGGTAACCTTGATACCAAAACATCTAAGGAAGTGATGGAAATTTTCGGGCAAATTCAGGCAGCAGGAAATACAGTCATCTTGGTTACTCACGAAGAAGATATTGCTGCTTATGCTAAACGAGTAGTTCGTTTGCGGGATGGAGTGATAGAAAGCGATACCCTTCAAGAACAACGTATTTTTGCGCATTAGGCTTCAAGCACATACTTTCCACAATTACTGATTTTTGTTTTTCTTGAACAATCGGTCATTACTTTTGTCTCTTATCCCTAGGAGAAATTATTTATGGCATTTAAGATTTATACTAAAACAGGCGATCAAGGTAAAACTTCATTAATTGGTGGAACTAAGGTTCCTAAATCACACATTCGCATTGAGTCGTACGGAACCGTAGATGAACTCAACTCATATATTGGCTGGGTGGCAGATCAACTAGAAGATACAGGCAGCAAGACTACTTTAAAAGAAATTCAAGACCGACTATTCACCATAGGTTCTTCTTTAGCATGTGATCCAGATAAGGAGCCACTCATGAAGATCCCCGATTTGCTGAAAACAGATGTACAGTTTCTAGAGCAAGAAATTGATCGGATGAATGAGGCTTTACCACCTATGAAATTCTTCATATTACCGGGAGGGCATCCAGCTATTTCAACAGCACATGTAGCACGCTGTGTGTGCAGAAGAGCAGAAAGGATTTGTGTTCAAATGAAAGAAGAAGGCATGTTTATTGAACCTCTTGTAATTCAATACATCAATCGTTTAAGCGATTATTTATTTGTATTAGCAAGATATATTGGGCATCTTTTACAAGTTGCCGAAATTCCTTGGAAGCCTAGGGTAAAGAGCTAATTTTTCCATCTTTCATGTGAATTATTCGGTCGCTAATTCTAGCTAGTTCTTCGTTGTGGGTTACCAGTAAAAAGGTCTGACCAAATTCCTTTCTTAATTTAAACAGAAGGGTATGGAACTCATGTGCAGTGTCGCTATCAAGGTTCCCGGTTGGTTCATCAGCAAAAATGATGCTTGGTCTATTTAACATGGCTCTGGCAATTGCAACCCTTTGTTGTTCACCTCCACTTAGTTCACCAGGTTTGTGCAGCATTCTTTCAGAGAGCCCTAGTTCAGCCAATATTGTTTTAGCTTGTTGCTCTACTTCACTAGGTTTCTTTCCTGCAATCCAACCTGGTATAGAAACATTCTCCAAAGCGGTAAATTCAGGAAGCAAGTGATGAAATTGGAATACAAAGCCAATATGTTGATTTCTAAAATGGGCGAGTTCTTTAGGCTTAAGTTGATGTAAAGCAGTGCCGCAAATTTCTAATTCGCCTGTATCAGGCCTATCAAGTGTTCCTAAAATATGGAGTAAAGTGCTCTTGCCAGCTCCTGAGCTTCCAACAATAGAAACTATTTCCCCTTCAGCTATGTCTAAATCAACACCTTTGAGAACCTGCAAAGAGCCATATTTTTTTTGAATATTAGAGGCTTTTAAGATCATTTCCGCTTTCTTTTCGGTGTAAACTTACATGATACAGGTTACCATAGCTCTATTTTATCAAAATCTTTACATACTGTGTGTAAACCTAGATTTGGAAATTTCGTTTATACGGTTACATTTGCACAAAAATCAAGGCGTATGTTTTGGACACTCGAATTAGCTAGTTACCTCGAAGAAGCACCCTGGCCTGCAACTAAGGATGAATTGATTGATTATTCCATTCGTTCGGGCGCACCTTTGGAAGTGGTAGAAAACTTACAGGAGTTAGACGATGAAGGAGAGGTGTACGAGAGCATTGAAGATATTTGGCCTGATTATCCAAGTCAGGAAGACTTCATGTTCAATGAAGACGAATATTAAAAGCAACAAGAGCATAATAAGAACCGCCTTAGGGCGGTTTTCTTTTTTTAGGTTATTTTGCAGCATGCAATTAAGCAAAGCAGGTGGTACAATATTTTGGGCACTCATTGGTGCGCTGCTGTTTATTCCATTTAATGGGAATGTACATTTGTTTGATTGGGATGAAATCAATTTTGCAGAGATTGCTCGTGAAATGGTTTTGCTGAATAACTTTCAAGAGCCTTTTATCAATTTTGTATCCTTTACAGAAAAGCCCCCTTTGTTCTTTTGGCTGCAAGCTTGTAGTATGATGATTTGGGGGGTAAATGAATTCGCTGCACGTTTTCCAAACGCAATTTTAGGCGCAATAACATTGGCCTGTTTATTTAGATGGGGAAGTGGAATGGGGGGTGCAAGATTTGGTTATTTGTGGGCATTGGTATATGCAGGCTCTGTATTGCCTCATCTTTACTTCAAAAGTGGTATCATAGATCCTTGGTTTAATTTTTTTATTTTTTTAGGCATATTAGGGCTATTTAGAGGTGTGCAAGAAAAAAAGAAGGGTGGCAGGTATTTTAAGTGGATGTGGTTGGCGGGATTGGCAACAGGACTTGGCATTCTCACAAAAGGTCCTGTGGCATTGTTAATTACGGGACTAATGGTCTTTGTGCTATTGGCTATGAAGCTATTTAGAGGGCCATTTAGTTTTGCCCAGCTTTTTCATTATGGTAGCTCAGTGATACTTACAACTGCTCTTTGGATGGGGTATAATTTTATGGTGAATGGAGAGAAGTTCATAGTTGAATTTACCATTCGTCAATGGGCATTGTTAACCACGCCAGATGCGGGTCATGGTGGATTTTTGATGTATCATTTTGTTGTGTTATTATGGGGCTGTTTTCCAATGGCAGCGTTTATGATTTTTGGTTTCTTTCAAAGAGAAACCAAAAGTGAATTATTGGCAACAATGAAACAGTGGATGCAGGTTTTGTTTTGGGTGGTGCTTATACTTTTCACTTTAGTGAATACTAAAATTGTTCATTATTCATCGCTCTGTTATTTCCCGATGAGCTTTTTAGCAGCTTTGAGTATTGATAGAATTATTGCCAATAAATGGCGCTATAGTGCATGGGTTAAATATGTACTTTGGTTAACTGCACTACCGTATTTATTGGTACCTATCGCGTTTGCTTATTTGGGACAAAACATTGATGAACTCAAACCTTTATTAGAGGCAGATCCTTTTGCACAGGCCAATCTGGCGGCTGAAGTAAAGTGGACGGGTTGGGAATGGCTGCCTGCTCTTTGGATATTGGTTGTACTAATGTTGTTTACTTGGTTACAACAACAAAATAAGTGGATGCGTGCCGTACAGGTTCTTTTCTGGGGCGCTGCAGTTTGGGTGCAAGCGGGATTGTTTTTCTATATTAAACGAGTAGAAGGGTATAGTCAGCGCGCAAATATTGAATTTTGGGAAAGCAAGCAAGGAGAAGATGCTTACTTAACTTCCTTTGGTTATAAAACCTATACACATTATTTCTATGGAAGAATTCAGCCGCCTAAGAACCCAAAGTATCATGAACCCGAATGGTTATTAAAAGGAGCGGTTGATAAGCCTGTTTACATTAGTGTGAAAATTACCCAAGAAGCTGAACTCAAGCAAGCCTTGCCTGATGCCGAATTATTATACAGCAAAAATGGTTTTTCGTTTTATGAACGTCGACCTTTGCTGCCCGCCAAGTAGTGTGATTGAATAATGCCCCATTTGTTGAGTCTATATTGAATACTCACCCAAATAACCCCTAGGCCATATATAGCACTTCGCTTGAGATTGATAGAGGAGGCTTCTTCGAAGTATTTTGTTGGACAAGTGATTTCACCAATTTCAAATCCTTCATAAAATACTTGTGCAACCATTTGATTGTCGAACACAAAATCGTCTGATAAACAATTATAGTTAACAGCGTCTAATACTTCTTTTGAAAATGCACGATAGCCAGTGTGGTATTCACTCAGCTTTTGCGACATTAAAATATTTTGAAATAGGGTTAATAAACGATTGGCTATGTATTTGTACCAAGGCATACCACCTTTTAGTGCACCTTTTCCTAAAATGCGGCTTGCAAATACAACAGGATATAATCCCTGTGCAATTACATAAGCCATGCTATGAATGAGCTTTGGCGTATATTGGTAATCGGGATGTAGCATGATAACAATATCTGCGCCTAATTCTCTTGCTTTGTTATAGCAACTTTTTTGATTTCCTCCATAACCCTTGTTCTGTTCATGTTGTACAATGTGTTGGATGCCTAAGTTTTTAGCAACAGCTACGGTGTTGTCTTTACTAAAGTCATCCACCATAACTACATCATCTACTATATCGAATGGAATTTCTTTGTAAGTCCTTTCGATTGTTTGAGCTGCATTATAAGCAGGTAATACAATTATGAGTTTCTTTCCTAGTATCATGCTTGGTTAGAAGGATCTTTGCTAAAGCTTATTTTAAAATAAATGAGTAATGCGCTTAACACCATAATGATACTGTTGCAAATAACAACAGGTAGTAGAATGCCTTTCTCATTAAACAGACCGTATGCCAACCAAACAATAGTGCTGGTAAAGACTATAAGCATCATAGACATGCTAAGGTCAGCAACTCTTCGACTTTTCCAGGTTTTATAAACCTGAGGTAGGAAAGTGATGCTACTTAAAAAAGCACCAGCATGCCCCACCCATTCCATTGTATCCATTGAAAAGAATTTAATTTAGTCTTCCATCCGCTCAATTACTGCAGGTGTTACTCCTGTAAAGCTAAATCCACCATCATGGAACAAATTCTGCATAGTTACCATTCTGGTATAATCACTAAAGAGGCTAACACAATAGGCCGCACAATCTTCAGCAGAAGCGTTACCTAATGGGCTCATTTTTTCAGCATAATTAATAAAGCCATCAAATCCTTTCACTCCGCTACCAGCAGTTGTTCTTGTTGGCGATTGTGATACTGTATTAATGCGCACTTTGTTTCTAACTCCAAAGTGATATCCAAAGCTGCGGGCAATACTTTCTAGTAGTGCTTTTGCATCGGCCATTTCGTTGTAATCAGGGAAAACTCTTTGTGCAGCAATATAGGTAAGGGCAACAATGCTTCCCCAGTCATTCATAGCATCGAGTTCATAAGCTGTTTGACAAACCCTATGCAAACTCATTGCAGAAATATCTAAGGTCTTATGCTGAAACTCGTGGTTAAGGCCTGTATAAGTATTTCCCTTTCTAATATTCATACTCATGCCAACGCTATGAAGGATGAAGTCAATTTTGCCGCCGAAATGCTCCATGGACTTTTCAAAGAGATTTTTAAGGTCGTCCATATTGGTAACATCAGCACCAATAACAGGGGCATTATTACAAGCTTCGGCTAGCTTATTTATTTCACCCATTCGTAATGCAATTGGCGCATTACTTAAAACAATTGAAGCGCCAGCTTGGTGACAAAGTTCAGCTGCTTTCCATGCTATAGATTGGTCGTTTAGAGCGCCGAAGATGATTCCTCTTTTACCTTCAAGTATTTTGTGTGCCATAGAATTCATTCTTTTGTTCAGCAAATATGCTACAAATATCTCATTTGAAAGAACAGGACCCATTTTTAACCTTTAACGCATCATTTCTCGCGCGTTATTTAGGGCTGCATCACTTGGATTCTCTCCGCTAAGCATTTTTGCAATAGCCAAAGTTCGTCCTGCTTCATCTAGTGTACGAATACGTGTGTTAATGACTTTATTCTGTTCTTCCTTGTATAAGTAAAAATGAGCATCGGCTTTTCCTGCTATCTGGGGCTGATGCGTAATGCAAATGATCTGTCGGTTTTTACCCATGTTTTTCATTATATCGGCTACTTGTTTTGCAGCCTCTCCACTAATGCCTGTATCAATCTCATCAAAAATCATGGTTGACCAAGCTACCTTTTCTGCTACCAGCGATTTAATACAAAGCATCAGTCGACTTAATTCACCTCCGCTTGCAACTTTTTGAATTTTCTCAAATTTGCCACTCTTGTTAGCATCAAATAAAAAGTCAATTTGATCGAGACCGTCTTGTTGTTCAGTTTTTGTTTCTAATGCCACTTGTATTGAGGCATTGGGCATACCTACTTTTTTTAGTAATTGATCCACTGATTTTGTAAGAATAGGGATTTGTACTTTTCTAGCTTCGGATAATTGTTTGCCTTCTCGCAGTAATTGCTGATGTGTTTCTTCTGTTTGTTTCTTTGCTTTTGCTAATTCATCATCTAGGTTAGCATGCGCTTGTAAAGATGCATCTAGTTTAGCTTGTATGGCCAATAAATCATCTGTTGTTTGAACACCATGCTTCTTGAGCAATTTATACCCAGCATTAAGGCGGTCTTGCATCTGCTGAATTTTTTCAGCGTCATAATGTATATCATCATTTACTGATTGAATATCTGATGCAATATCTGCCCATTCAGTATATAACGATTGCAGTCTTTCGTAAGCCTGCTGTAAGTTTGGTTGATTGGTAGCGAAAGGTTGTAATTGATGTATTTGTTGCTTCAATTTTGGGAGCAAAGCATTATCAGAGTCAAGCCACGCATCTTGCAAAGATCCAAGAACAGCTTTTACAGATTCGGTCTGTGAAAGCCATTGAAGCTCTTGGTCAATTTTTTCTAATTCGTTTGGTTGAAGATTTATTTCACTTAACTCATCTAGAAGAAACTGGTTATAGTCAATTTCTTTTGATTGTTGTATTTGCATGGATTCTAATCGCTTCCATTCATCGCGATAAGATTGCCATTTTTTAAAAGTTTGCTGATAACTATTCAGTCGTTGTTGGTTGCCCGCCATTGCATCTAATACCCTCAATTGAAAAGCTGTAGAAGCAATTTCTAAAGTATCGAATTGCTGGTGCAAATCTACCAGTGAAGCACTTAGTTCTTTTAATTGTTGCAAATTCACAGGTGTATCATTAATAAATGTCCTTGATTTGCCTTGCCCGCTTAATTCTCTTCTAACAATAAGTTCGTTTGATTCTTCTATTTCCCATTTTTGAAGAAGGTCCGAAATTTGATCACCTTGATCTTTTATATGAAAAATTCCTTCTACAATACATTTGCTACCCGATTGTTTCAAAACAGAACTGTCTGCCCGCTCGCCCAATATTAAAGAAAGAGCACCTAATAAAATACTTTTACCAGCTCCAGTTTCTCCAGTCATGATGTTTAGTCCTGGATGAAATTGGATATCCAATTCGTCGATAATTGCGTAATTCTGAACGTGGAGTGAGTACAACATGCCACAAATTTTATCTTTTTTAACGGATATGCAATGATAGTTGAAGTTTTTGTATCAAGCCGAAATATCAAGTATTCCATTGATCCATTCAGGATCTAAATTAGCTTTGTACCTTTTATAAAAATTGATAGCTGGTTCATTCCATTCCAAAACCTGCCATACCATCCTTTTTAGTTCTCTTCGCTTTACTTCTTCAATGAGTTCATCGAATAGCAACTTCCCAACACCTTTTCCGCGCATAGATTCTGTTACTAATAAGTCTTCTAAGTATAAGCACTGTCCTTTCCAAGTGCTATAACGGATATAATAAAGTGCAAATCCAACCACTGTTTTATTTCCCAACTCCACAGTTTCCGCTACGAATGCCCACCAAACTGGTTTTTCTCCAAATCCACTTTCTTCAAAATGCGATAAAGTGACCGTTACTTCATTGGGTGCTTTTTCGTACACAGCTAGCTCCTGAATGAGTTCTAGTAACCTTGCACAATCTCCTTTTTCTGCTCTTCTAATGATGATTTCCATTTGCTTATTTTTTCTTCTTGGCTTTAAAGGTTCCATTTGGTTGAATAAAAGAAACAGAAGTTGGGTTTCCTTCTTTGTCCATTTCGAATTCTGTATAGAAACCATTTAGCACTTTGAGGGCAAATTTGTTGTTGCCAGACGGGACTAATTCATATTCTGGTTGTCCGGCAATGAAAGCAAATAAAATATTGTTTTTTAAATAAAATTTCGCTTCTGCTCCAGGGGCAAATTCGTAGATGCCTTCATACTTTTTTAAGTTGTCGGCAGATATAGCAACAGCTCTTAATTGGCGTTTCCATTTTAAAGCCTCTAACGTTGGTTCAAGCTGAAGCATTAATCCGTCTATATCGCCTGCATCATTCATTGTAAAGTGAACTCTAGCTGGACTATTTTCTGCTGTGTCTATTCCGCGAGTTGGGTGTTTCGTGAAAGGCTGAAAAATATTGTAATGCACATGCTTTAGCCAATCGTTGTGCTTTCCAAAGCTAATATGTAATGAATCATTTCTAAATGCCACATCTATTGTACCATAACCAGGGTGGCTGTATAAACCATCGAATGCTGATAATGGATGAGATGTTGTTGTTCTTTCCTTTTTGTTAGATGAAATTGTTGATTGAACAGCTTTAGCCGATTCTTTTGCTTTTTTATCTGCCTCTAATTTTTCACCAAGCCAATCGTGTTGTTTTAAACCAAGCATTCTATCTGCCAATATGTTTCTAACAATATTATTTACAGATGAACCATTTTGATTGGTAAGCACTATGATACCAAGACTATCTGATGGGAAGAAAGCAATGTTTGCACTGAATCCGTCAATATTGCCACCATGCTCTACTCTATAATGCCCTTTATAAGAACTCATGAACCATCCAAATCCATATGTTGAAAAATGTAATTCAGGTTTTTCCTTTCCTGGAAGTCCAGCACTAATGATGCTTTGTGCACTTATTGCTTCTTGTATATAGGTAGTTGGCAAAACTTCTTTATCATTCCACTTGCCAGCATAAATCCATAGTTGAAGCCAATTGGAAAGATCTTTCACATTACTAATAATACTTCCTGCTGGTCCCATGGCATCAATGTCGTAGTAAGGCATTTTTTCAATAATACTATCTTTCCATACTTGATATCCTCTTGCGCCTTTTGGGTCTTTGCTTAAAGTGTTGACAGAAAAATAGGTTTGCTTCATGTTAAGTGGATCGAGAAGGTTGTTTTTTACATTTTCTTCCCAACTCTTTCCCATCAGTTTTTCACTGATCATTCCCTGAACCAAATACATAAAATTGTTATACTGCCATCTTTGCCTTAAACCAAATGTAGGTTCTTGGTACTGAATTCTTTTCAATAAACTATCGCGTGATTTACTTGGAAATCCATACCATGAATAATCGTGGCGTGGTAATCCTGTTCTATGTGTAATAACATCACGTACAGTAGTGTATTGATTCATTTCATCATTGAAGAAGGTTAACTCTGGAAGATACTTGCGTACTTTTTCATCGAGCTTTAGTTTTCCTTCTTTATCTAACACGCCCATAAGTGCTGCAGTAAATGCTTTTGTGCAAGAGCCAATTGCAAAGGGGGTTTCATCTGTTACTGGTATTTTATTTTCCCAATCGCTATAACCATAACCCTTCGATAAAACAATTTGGTTTTTGTGTACAATAGCTACAGCCATTCCTGGTGCTTTCAATTCTAGTAGTACACGTTCTAATGTTGTATCAATTCCTTGTAAAGGCTGATTGGGTGTTACTGTTTTTTTCTTTTGTGCAATGCTGGTTCCAACAGTAAGCGAGAATAGCAGAATGAGAAGATGGCGCATAGTTTATTTTTATTTTGAAAGTTGACTAGTTTGTAATGCTTGATCAAGGTCATCTTTGATATCTTCCACATATTCAATTCCAACACTCATACGAATAAGTCCATCTGTAATGCCATACTTCGCTTTCTCTTCAGCAGACACACCAAAGTGTGTCATAGATGCAGGATGAGAAATTAAAGTATCTACAGTTCCTAACGATACTGCTCGCACACACATTTTTAGTGCATCAATGAATTTCTTGCCTGCAGCAAGTCCGCCTTTCAATTCAAAACTTAGCATTGGGCCAGGGTGTTTCATTTGCTTCATACAGGTTGCATGATCGGGATGAGAAGCAAATCCAGCATAATTCACATGTGCAACTGCTGGATGTTGTTGTAAATATTCAGCAATAGCTAGTCCATTACTGCAGTGCCGTTCCATCCGCACCTCTAAAGTTTTCATTCCTTGAGACAGCAAGAACGCATCAAAGGGATTACTATTCCCACCCAAAAGAGCATACCACTTCCATGCCTTGGTTTTCATAAACTCAATATCTTTTCCAAGTAATACACCACCAATTGCATTGCCATGGCCGTTTAAAAACTTTGTAGTTGAATGAAATACAAAATCAACACCATATGCGAAAGGTTGTTGCAAGTAAGGTGTTGCAAAAGTGTTATCGACTGTTACCAACTTACCATAATGATGAGCGAGTTTTGTTACAGCTTCTATATCTACACATTGAATAGTTGGATTAGCTGGTGTTTCAATATGAACCAGTTTAATTTTTGGATATTGTTTTAAAGCCTGCTCTAGCGACTCAAGGTTTCGTAAATCTTCAATGATTGTTTGCACTCCAGTTTGGGCAAGCACTTTATGCATCAGTTCATAAGTGCCACCATACAACGAGTAGTGAGAAAGTATCGCATCACCTGCTTGTAAATTGCTCATGAACATGGTTGTCATAGCAGCCTGTCCAGATGCATGCAGTAACGCTTTCACTTGAAGTTGTTCGCCAGCAGAATCTTTAAGTCTAAAAGTTTCCAGCTGTTCTATTGTTTGTTCAGCAGCTTTGAATGTTGGGTTTCCCCATCGAGAATAAATTTGAGATTTATCGCTGTTTTTAAATCTTTCCATTCCTTCCTCAGCAGTAGGAAATGTAAAGGTTGAGGTAGCATATATTGGAACTAAATGTGCGTCGCTGTCATGTTCATTACCATTGGCATGCATAGCCACTGTACTAATTCCTTTCCAGCTGTTATTTTTTGGTTTCATCTTATGTTTTCTTAGTTTACAAATGTAGGTATCCTTATTGCTTAGCATAAGCATTGTGAATGGTCGGTGTATAAAAATGATGAATGTCATGTGTGGCTTAGAAATGATTGGTTAGGTTGCAACAAAAAAATATGCTTTCAGATATAGCTATTGCACAGCAGGCCAAGATGTTACACATAAAGGATATTGCAGCTAAATTGGGTGTTTCATCAGACGATTTAGAGTATTATGGCAAGTATAAGGCAAAGCTGCCTTTGTCGTTAAAAGCAAACGCCCCCAGTGGAAAGCTTGTATTGGTTACAGCCATGACGCCAACACCTGCTGGTGAAGGCAAAACCACCACCAGTATAGGATTGGCGGATGGTATGAATAGATTGGGACATAAAACAGTAGTTGTTTTGAGAGAGCCATCTCTGGGTCCCGTATTTGGTTTAAAAGGAGGTGCCGCAGGCGGAGGGTATGCACAAGTGGTTCCTATGGAAGACATTAACTTACATTTTACAGGTGATTTTAGTGCTGTAGAAAAGGCCAATAATCTATTAGCAGCTATGATTGACAATCATCTTCATTATAAAAAGAGTGGGGATGGACTAGATCCAAGAACGGTGGTTTGGAAGCGTGTGATGGATATGAATGATAGGTCATTGCGACAAATTGTTGTAGGATTAGGAGGTAAGCAAAATGGATTGCCTAGAGAAGATGGTTTTCATATTACGCCTGCTTCAGAAATAATGGCTATTCTATGTATGGCCGAAGATTTCAAAGACCTCAAAAAGAGGTTGGCCAATATTTATATTGGACAAACTTATACTGGCGAACCCGTATTTGCGAAAGATTTAAAAGCTGTTGGAGCAATGGCTGTTTTATTAAAGGACGCTATTCAGCCTAATTTGGTACAGACCTTAGAAGGTAATCCAGCTATTATTCATGGAGGACCATTTGCTAGCATTGCTCAAGGAACGAATACTGTTATTGCTACCAAAATGGGTTTGTCACTTGCAGACTGGGTTATAACCGAAGCTGGTTTTGCGGCCGATTTAGGTGCTGAAAAGTTTTTTGATATCAAATGTAAGTCGGCTGGTTTATATCCTGTTGCCTCTGTATTGGTTGTAACCATTAGAGCATTGCGTCATCATGGTGGTGCTTTGAAAAAAGAATTAACTACACCCAATATTGACAAAGTAAAATTGGGAATGTTGAATGTGGAGAAGCATATTGAAAACATACAAAAATTTGGTATACAACCAGTAATTGCTATTAATATGTTTCCTGGAGACACTCAGGAAGAAACCCAATTAGTGATTGATATATGTAAGGAATTAGGTGTGAAAGCTATTCCTTGTACCGCTTTTGCAGAAGGAGGTAGAGGGGCAGAGGCTTTAGCGAGAGCTTTGGTCCAGCAAGTAGAGCATCAACCCGGAAATTTTCAACCTTTATACAATTGGAATTTATCGATTGAAGAAAAAATTCATTGCGTAGCTACAGAAATTTATGGCGCTAAAGAGGTTGTATATTCTGTAAAGGCATTGTCGCAGCTCACTCAAATTAAACAACTTGGTTTTTCTAATTTGCCTGTTTGTATTGCTAAAACACCTAAGAGCTTAAGCGATGATGAACGTAAAAGAGGAAGGCCAGAAGGCTTTACAATTACTGTTAGGGAATTTGAGCTTTCAGCAGGAGCAGGGTTTGTAATTCCTGTATTAGGTGAAATGATGCGTATGCCTGGACTACCACAAATTCCAGCAGCAGAGCAAATAGATATTGATGATGCTGGGAATATTTCTGGTATGTTTTAGTGTTTATGCAATAGTACACCCAAGTTGTTGCAAGGCTTCATGTGGAGTTGCAGCAATTTTTATTCTTTTGTAAACAGGCTCATACAAAAACTGCTGTTGGTGCATTTGCTCAAGCATGACAATAAGCGGACGATAATATTGTGCAGTATTTAAAATCACAATTTGTTTGTCGTGTATTTGTAATGTATTCCAAGTGAGCATTTCAAAAAACTCATCCATTGTTCCATATCCACCTGGTAAAATAATTGCTGCATCACACATTTCATACATCATTTTTTTTCTCACATGCATATCCGCAACAATATGTAATTCGGTAATGCCTTCATGATGATGTTCCCATCCTTTTAGCACTTCAGGAATAACGCCTACCACCTCTCCACCTCTTGCCATCATTTCATTTGCAATGGCACCCATCAATCCTTTGTTTCCTCCACCATATACCAGTCTAATTCCTTGTTGAGCAATGAGCTTGCCCAAACTTTTTGCATGCTCTTGATAAATTTCATCTCTTCCAGGCTGTGAACCACAAAATACTGCTATGCTCTTTGGTGTCATATTCAATGATTTAGCAGCCAATTTAGGTGAAATATTTTTACTACTTTTCCACTTTATTCCATTTCACACAAACTTTTATGAGTCCAACATTGCTGTTTTCATTCGTATTGGGTTATTTCTTGATCTTATTAGTGGTTGCTTGGTATACCAGCAGAGGATCGAATAACGAATCTTTCTTTATTGGTAACAGAAGCAGTAACTGGATGCTAGTAGCGTTTGGAATGATTGGTACCTCGTTGAGTGGAGTAACATTTGTGAGCGTTCCTGGAACAGTAGGAGCAGGTGCATTCCAATATTTTCAAGTGGTGATTGGTTACTTTATAGGTTATTTAGTCATTGCGTTCATTTTACTTCCATTGTATTATAAACTCAATCTTACTTCTATTTACAACTACCTCGAGCAAAGATTTGGTGTTACAAGCTACAAAACAGGGGCAAGCTTTTTTATTCTTTCTAGAACACTAGGCGCAACAGCTAGAATGTATTTGGTGGTGAATATTTTACAAATATTCATTTTAGATAGTATGGGTATTCCATTTTGGTTAACAGCTTTGGTGATGCTCATTTTAATACTTCTATATACGTTTGAGGGGGGTGTTAAAACAATTGTTTATACCGATACACTGCAAACTAGTTGTATGCTCTTGGGTTTGATTGTATGTATTATTGCAATTATGAATAAAATGGATTTTAGCTTTGCCCAAACAATGTCGGCTTTACAGGACAAGGGCATGACTAGAATTTTTAATACCGATATTCAGTCGCCTGCGTTTTTTCTCAAGCAAATTTTAGGTGGTGCTTTTATTACTATTGCTATGACAGGTTTGGATCAGGAAATGATGCAGAAAAACATCAGTGTAAAAACCCTGAAAGGCTCTCAGAAAAATGTAATGACTTTAAGTTTTGTGCTTTTATTGGTGAACTTTTTGTTCTTACTCATGGGTGGGCTATTGTATTTATATGCTGAATACATGGGGCTGTCTGTAAAGGGAGATGATTTGTTTCCAACAGTTGCTTTGGGTAATTATTTAACCGCAGGTATAGGGGTTATATTCATTATTGGCCTAATATCTGCACTTTTTCCAAGTGCCGATGGGGCTTTAACAGCTTTGACTTCTTCCTTTTGTATTGATATTTTGGGATTGAAGAAAAGAAATGATTTAGATGAAAAGCAGAAGAAGAGAACTCGCTTAACAGTTCACCTCACTTTTACTGTTGTGTTTTTTCTTTGTGTGATGGTTTTTAAATGGATCAATGATAAATCAATTATTGATGTTATTTTAAAGGTAGCCGGGTATACATATGGTCCATTGTTAGGGCTATTTGCATTTGGAATTCTAACCAAACGTAGTATTCGTGATCAAAAAGCTTTATTAGTTTGCACTCTTGCGCCTGTCTTTGTTTTTGTGATAGACCTTTTTAACAATCCAGAATGGTTTGTGGCAAAGTTGGGAATTGGAGAAGCTACCGCACAATGGTTGTTGAGTCAAAGTGCTTCCTTGTTTCAGGGCTATAGAATTGGAATTGAAATCCTGATTATTAATGGGTTATTCACATTTCTAGGACTTTGGTTCATTTCTTCACCTCAAAGAAAGTTGGCATAATGGAATGGATGGATCCGCTGGTGGCAGCGTATGCAGACAAATTTACTTCCCCGGATGACGCATTACTGGCTGATATTCAACAACAAACAAAGGAAATGCATCCGCATGCTCATTTAATGAGCAGTCCACTTCAAGGTAAATTATTATCCTTCTTAAGTAATATGATTGCGCCTCAATACGTTCTAGAATTGGGAACCTTTACTGGTTATAGCGCATTATGTCTGGCGTCGGGACTGGTTGAAGGTGGAGAATTGCACACTATTGAGTGTAGGGAAGAGGATGCAAAAAAGGCTCAGGAGAATTTCAGCAAATCTTTAAGAAATAAGCAAATACATTTACACCTCGGAAATGCAGCTGATTGGATAGAACAATTGATGAAGCCTTGGGACCTAGTATTTATAGATGCCGATAAAACCGCTTATATCAATTATTACGAGTTGCTGGTACCTAAAATGAAAGCAGGTGCATGGCTCATTGTTGATAATGTTCTTTTTCATGGACAGGTCATTCAAGAGCCGCTAAAAGGAAAAAATGCTAAAGCCATTCATGCCTTTAACGAATGGGTGGCAAAAGACAGGAGAACAGAACAAGTTCTGTTGCCTGTAAGAGATGGATTGATGATTATAAAAAAATGCCCCGATGAAACAAATTAAATATTGGTTTTTAATTCTTGGACTTTGTACCGTGCAGTTGCTGTATGCGCAAATTAATCCGAGGGTTGTAACCTATATTGAGCAATACAAAGAGTTAGCTATGCAGGAAATGATTAGAACTGGTGTTCCTGCATCAATTAAGTTAGCACAAGGGATTTTAGAATCTCAGTTTGGAGAAAGTGAATTAGCTATTAAAGCAAATAATCATTTTGGTATAAAATGTAAAACTGAGTGGACGGGCGGAAGAATATTTAAAGACGATGATGCAAAAAATGAATGTTTTAGAGCCTATGAGGATGCAATGGCATCTTATCAAGATCATTCAAACTTTTTAAAAACACGGCCACATTACGCATTTTTGTTTCAATTAGATCCAACCGATTATCAGGCTTGGGCGCATGGATTAAAAAAGGCTGGATATGCAACGTTGCCTACTTATCCTCAAAGACTTATTAAAGTAATTGAAGATTATAATTTACAAACGTTTACATTACTAGCGCTTTCTAGAAAGCAACAATCAGATTTTGCAAAAAATGAATCTCGAGTTGAAACTAAGCAAGCTGAAAGCCAAGCTTTAAAACAAGTGATTGAAACTAAAGAAACAAAAGAGGAGGGTGAAGAATTAGAAGAAGAGCCAGAAGAACAAGAGACTCAAGTAGTAGAGGAGTTAAAAGCAACTCAGCAACATAATACTAGCACTACTTCAAGTCCAAGAGTTATTGAAGAGAAAAAAAGCAATTATCCATCTGGAATTTTTGTCATTAATCACGCTCGTGTGGTGTTTATAGAAGCTGGAACATCTTTGTTATCAGTTGCAAAACAGTATGATATTGCAATGGCTAAGCTTATAGAGTTCAATGATTATCAATTGCCTGAAATTTTAGAAAAGGATTGTCTTGTTTTTTTAGAGAAGAAACTTAAAAAAGGGAGTGTAGAAACCTATGTTGCTGACGAATCTTGCAGTTTGTTTGAAGTTGCTCAAAAAACAGGTGTACGTTTAGATGTCCTATCAGAAATCAACAAAAAGCAGGCAACTACCCAAGTAAGAGTAGGTGAAAAAATTTGGTTGCGAGCTCCTTCTGAAAAGTCAAAATCAGTTAAATAGTGTCTATGAATAATGTTGAATTACACGGAAAGACTTTTGTTCCATATTTAACGGCAGATCAAATTCAGGATGCTATTAGGAAACTTGCCAAGCAGTTAGATGAAGAGTATGCAGGTAAAAAGCCACTATTTATTGGTGTTCTGAATGGCTCATTCATGTTTGCTTCGGATTTATTCAAGTATCTTACTATTGAGGCAGAGATATGTTTTATTAAGTTAGCTTCTTATAAAGGCACGAAAAGTACCGGTCATGTTATTACGGCAATTGGATTAGATACCGATGTTACTCAAAGACATGTAATTATTTTAGAAGACATCATTGATACAGGCAAAACCATGCATAGTTTTTTGCCACAGCTTTTTAATCAGCAACCTCATAGCGTAAAAGTGGCAGTTTTGTTGCATAAACCAGAAGCTACAGTTTTTAATGTCCCAATTGATTACACTTGTTTTTCTATCCCTAATAAATTTGTTTTAGGCTATGGGCTAGATTTTGATGGTTTTGGGAGAAACTTACCTGAGATTTATCAACTAGCAGACGGCGAATAGTTCAAACAGTCGCCAACGTCCTTTTCCTTATCTTGCGGATAAATATTCATCGACTTAAAAGAGTTGAAAACCTTGTATTATGAAATTTCATCCACTAGATCCCGATATTTTTATCCAAAATAGAAAGCGTTTTCAGAAACGCATGAAACCTAATAGTATTGCTGTTTTTGTTAGTAATGATGAGTGGCCTTCGAATGGAGACGCTTTGCATGGTTTTAAGCAAAACAGCGATTTGTATTGGCTTACTGGCATTACACAAGAAGATTCAACGCTGATGTTATTTCCGAATCATCCTGATCCTAAGATGCGTGAAGTTTTGGTGTTAACCCGTCCAAATGAGATGAAAGAAAAATGGGATGGAAAAAGATTAAGAGCATCTGAAGCAACAGCCATTTCTGGTGTTTCTACAGTGATATGGTCAGATAGCTGGGAGCCTGTTTTTCAAACTTGTATGCATTTAGCTGAAAACATTTATCTCGATTCAAATGAAAATGATAGAAAAGCTAGTTGGATTGCAACCAGAGAGTACAGGTTTATTGAAGAAATGAGGCGTAAGTATCCATTGCATGAGTATATGCGTGCAGCTCCTATTATGCGCGATCTTAGAGCTATAAAGCAACCGAAAGAAATTGAGGTGGTAAAAGAGGCCATTGCTATTACCGAAGCTACTTTTCGCGACCTATTAGGACTGATTCGTCCAGGTATCTTCGAATATGAAATTGAAGCAGCTATTTATTTCGGATTTCTAAGTAGAAGAGCAACCGGTCCTGCTTATGGAAGCATTATTGCCAGCGGTGATCGAGCTCGCACATTGCATTATGTGTCTAATAACCAAGAGTGTAAAGATGGTGAGTTGTTATTGATGGATTTTGGTGCAGAGTATGGCGGATATTGTGCTGATCTGACTAGAACGATTCCCGTAAATGGAAAGTTTTCAAAGCGACAAAAAGAAGTATACAACGCTTGCTTACATTTACATGACTATGCCAAATCAATTTTAAAGCCTGGCATTAGTGTTATTGATTATACAGAGAAGGTAGGCGATGAAGCTACTAAGCAATTCATTAAAATTGGATTGCTTCAAAAGTCTGATGTGAAGAACGAAGACCCAAATAATAGGGCATACAGAAAGTACTTATATCATGGTATATCGCACCATTTAGGAATTGATGTTCATGATTTAGGTACAAGAACTGAGCCAGTTCAAGCAGGTATGTTGTTTACTGTTGAGCCTGGAATTTATATTGAAGAAGAGCAAATGGGTATTAGAATTGAGAATAATATTTGGCTCACTAAAACTGGCCATATTGATCTCATGAAAACCATTCCAATTACAGTGGAAGAGATTGAAACTTGCATGAAAAAAGGAAGAAAATGAATTGGCTAAAACAAATTCCGAATCTGGTTACATTAATGAATCTGTTCCTAGGTTGTTGGGCCATTGTTTGGATTATGCAACCCGGATTATCCATCAGTTCTAGTATTGAGGGCGATACACTGGTAAACTTACCAGAATCTATGGTGTTAGGAAGCTTCTGCATTTTTGGGGCGGCTATTGTAGATTTTTTCGACGGATTTGTTGCAAGACTTTTAAAAGCTGACTCAGCACTTGGTAAGCAACTCGATTCGCTTGCTGATGTGGTAAGTTTTGGGGTAGCTCCGTCACTTATTATTTATCAATTTCTTCGCTTAGCTTTTGCAGGAAGAGAAGATGGGTTGGATATTGACATAATATGGTTGTTTCCAGCCTTTTTGCCTGCATTAGCCAGCGCTTATAGATTGGGAAGATTCAACATTACTGAGTCTGCTTCAACAGGTTTTAGTGGAGTTCCAGCTCCAGCAGCAGGAATCACAATTGCTGCATTTCCTTTAATCTATTGGTATGCATCCTCTATGACTTGGCTGGTAGATCTTTTAATGTCGGAATACTTTTGGTACGCTAGTATTTTGATAGTTGCTTATTTGCAGGTGAGTACGCTACCAATGCTATCTTTGAAAATGAAGCACCTTAACCTAAAAACTATGTTGCCTTGGTTAATTCTAGCATTTGTAGCTTTAGGAACAGCTTTCTTTTTTTCATGGTTATCCATTCCAATTGCCTTTCTTGCTTATGTAATTATATCTTTGATCTTTCAAACAAAATAACATGTTATACCACGTTCAAATAAAAGTAATGCCTCTAAAGGACTTATTAGATCCTCAGGGAAAAGCTGTATTAGGCGGATTACATAATCTAGGTCTGGAATCGGTTCAGGATGTTCGTGTAGGCAAGCATATTACATTAGATATTGAAGCCAATGATGCAAATTCAGCAAAAGCAATAGCAGAAGAGGCTGGAAAAAAATTATTGGCTAATCCAGTTATGGAATTCTTCGAAATTGAATTGATTAACTAAGTGGTTAGACAAAGATGTTGTATCTCGTCCCCACACCTGTAGGTAATTTAAAAGATATTACCCTCCGTGCAATTGAGACGCTCCAAGAGGTTGATTTAATTCTCTGCGAGGATACCAGAACATCTTCTAAGTTATTGCAGCACTATCAGATACAAAGGCCACTTAGCCCTTTTCACCAGCATAATGAACACAAAGTTGTACCCCATTTAGTAGAGCAATTAAGTGCTGGAAAAAAAATTGCTTTAATTACAGATGCAGGCACTCCCGGTATTAGTGACCCAGCCTTTTTATTGGTAAGAGCTGCAGTGCAAGCAGGTATTCAGGTCCAAACACTTCCAGGTGCAACAGCATTTGTTCCCGCATTGGTCAGCAGTGGTTTGCCTGCGCATAGTTTTTATTTTGAAGGCTTTCTTCCTGTTAAAAAAGGCCGAAAAACGAGGCTCTCTGCATTAGCGGTATTACCTGTTACCTTTATTTTGTATGAGAGCCCGCTAAGGTTACCTCGTACGATTGCTGATTTAATTGAGCACTGTGGTGGAGATAGGAAGGCTTCTGTATCGAGAGAAATTAGTAAAATGTTTGAAGAGCATATTCGAGGAAGTTTGCATGAGTTAGAGGCTCATTTTAAACAGCATCCTCCAAGAGGTGAGATAGTCATAGTGATAGAAGGAATTGAAGAATAAAATAGAAACGCGTAAATACATCATATGAAAAGAGTATTCTGGTTATTGTTGGCTTGTATAGGATTTGTAAACTTGCAAGCACAAGTAAAAAAGCAAACAGCTTCTAAGAAGCCTGCTACAATAAGTACATCGAAGTCAGCTAGCCCATCATGGGAGCAAGAACTGCCGCAAAATCGTTGGCAACAAAAAATAAATTATCAGATTGAAGTAGACATGGATGTTAAGACCAATAAGTTTTCTGGAAAGCAGAAGATCACATATTGGAACAATTCTCCAGATACATTAAAGCAAGTATATTTCCATACTTACTGGAACGCGTTTCAACCCAATAGTAGTATGGATGTTAGAAGTAGAGAGTTGGGCAAATTGGTACTTCGAAGAGACGCAAGAGGAAATGAAGTACGGGATTGGGACGCTCGTGTGCGCGATCGAATTGCCAATTTAAAAGAAGATGAAATTGGTATACAGCAAGTAAAAGCAGTTCGAGTGAACGGAGTTCCTCAAAAAACAAAATCTTACGAAACCATTCTTCAGGTGCAGTTGGAACAAGCTATTCTGCCTAAATCAAAAGTAGAGATGGAAGTAGATTTTGATGCACAGGTGCCTATTCAAATTAGAAGAAGTGGACGCGACAATGCAGAAGGTGTTCGTTATAGTATGGCACAATGGTATCCTAAATTAGTTGAATATGATTATCAGGGTTGGAATGCTAATTTTTATATTGCCAGAGAGTTCTATGGTGTTTGGGGTGATTATGACGTGAAGATTAGTATAGATCGTGATTATATGATTGCAGGAAGTGGCGTGCTTCAAAATGCACAGCAAATAGGTTTTGGCTATGAAGCACCCGGTACAAAGGTGGAGCGTTCAAATACTCCTAAATTAACTTGGCATTTTATTGCAAATCAAGTGCACGATTTTATGTGGGCAGCTGACAATAACTACAAGCATATTTCAAAACAAATTAGAAAGGATTTAACCATACATGCTTTCTATAAGGCTGGTACACCAGCTCAGGACAGTGCTTGGAACAATGTATTATGGGCTGCTGAAAAAGTATTGCCATATATGGAAGAGCGCTTTGGAAAATATCCATATCCGCAGTATTCATTTATTCAAGGCGGAGATGGAGGAATGGAATATGCCATGGCAACATTACTAAAAGGGAGTGGATTGGGAACTGTATTTCATGAGTGGGCACATAGTTGGTATCAAATGTTGTTAGGCACGAATGAAAGTTTATTTGCTTGGATGGATGAAGGATTTACTCAATATGCAACTGATGAAATAAGTGCTCATTATTATCAAAATTTTGCAGATCAGTCGCCTTATATCACTGAAGCTGCCAAAAAAGCAGTAGTTATGCAGCGAGAGACTTATAAACGGTTGCCGTTGCATCAAGCATCTGCATACAGCAGCTATATTACATTAGCAAAGAGTGGAGTTGAAGAGCCATTATCTACTCATGCCGATCATTTCAATAATAACTACGCTTACAGTACAGCTTCTTATTCAAAAGGAGCGGTGTTTATAAATCAGCTTGGATATATTGTAGGAAATCAAGTACGCGACCAAATTCTATTAGCTTACTACGACACATGGAAGTACAAGCATCCCAATGCCAACGATTTCATTCGTATTGCTGAAAAAGTAAGTGGTATTACACTGCAGTGGTATAAAGAGTATTGGGTGAATAGTGTGAAGACCATTGACTATGCAGTTGGAGATATAAATACAGAAGATGGCAGAGCTGTGGTTGAAATTAAACGAGTAGGGTATATGCCAATGCCAATTGATGTATTGGTAACCTATAAAGATGGCAAGGAAGTATTGCATCACATTCCATTAGATATGATGTTTGGTGCAAAAGCAGATGAAGGATTCGTGAAAAATAGAAAGGTTCATCCGCACTGGAAGTGGACACATCCTTTATATGCTTTTCCAATTGAAGGAAGTGTTCGTGATATTAAATCTGTGGAGATAGATCCAACTCAACGAATGGCTGATATTAACCGCAATAATAATAAGATTGTAATACCGGATTAAGTAACTCTAGTATAGCTAAGAAGCCTCCGTTTTAGGAGGCTTTTTTATGATAAGATGTTAGACATTTATACTTTGGCTACATGTACAATATATTTCTCTTGGAAATAGGACTCTTTAAATAGTTCCGAGATAGGCATCATACGAGGGCGAACACCACTTTCAAAAATCTCTTGAGCCAAATCGCCGCCTTTCAGGCAAATTAAACCATTTGCTAACAAGCCATTTTGCCCTTTTCTAATAAGTGGTTTGGCCCAGCTCCATAAATCTTTTAAAGGAGCAACTGCTCGACTAATTGCATAATCAAATTTTCGGTCACGTATTGCTTCAGAACGGGTATGTTGGGTGGTTACATTTTTTAACTGAAGGGCATCCACAACTGCATCTACCACTTTCAGCTTTTTTCCAATGCTATCGGTAAGATGGAATTGAACTTCAGGAAAAAATATTGAAAGAGGAATTCCTGGGAATCCGCCACCAGTACCAATATCAATCACTTTAGTTCCCGGCTTCCATTCAGCAATAGCTGCTATGGCTAAACTATGGAGCACATGGTGCTCATAAAAGTGATCTATATCTTTCCTTGAAATAACATTAATCTTCTCATTCCACTCAGTATAAACACCTTTTAGCAAGTCAAATTGTTGTTGCTGTTCTGGGGTAAAATCATCAAAATAAGGTTGTAATAATTCTATCATTAGTTCCAGGTTTTCTTAGGCTGTTTGAGTAATGCAGGGAACATCAATAGACTATAAAAGAATTGCCAAATATCAAAAAATAAGAACCAAGGCCATAAATCAGATTCGTTTAATTTCTTCATGGCATGGTACCAAATAATAGCCTGAACAAACATACGCACTCCAAATGCAATAAGTGCCCACCACCATATGTGAAAAATGATAGCTACAGCCATAGCAGGATAAAACAAAAACTGACTAGAAGAAAATAATCCAAGTAAAAACTTATGGATGGGTTTATAGTATTTTGAAGTAGTATAGTGGCGATATTTCTGTTGCATCCATGCCGACCAAGTTTTCTTAGGTTCACTCCAAGTGTGAGCCTCATGATCTATCATAATTGCAGTATTATCTGCATGCGCAACTTGATTAATGAATAAGTCATCATCGCCACCAGGAATCATATTAATTTTAGAGAAGCCTTTATTTCTGATGAATACGTCGCGCTTATAGCTTAAGTTTCTGCCTACACCCATATATGGCAACCCTTGTAAGGCAAAGGATAGATACTGAAGAGCAGATAAAAAAGTTTCAAATCGAATCAACTTATTTAATAATCCTTTCTTCTTATGATAAGCACCATATCCCAACACAATTTCTTTGCCTTCATAATAAGCAGATTGCATTTTTTGTATCCAAAATTCCGTAGCGGGTACACAGTCAGCATCTGTTAACAAGATTGTTTCATGCTTTGCACTTTTAATACCCATTGAAAGAGGGAACTTTTTACCTGTTATTAGTTTTGCTTCTTGAGAAAGATCAATGGGATTAATTTGCTTGAAAGACTTTTTAAACTCTTCAATTACATACTTTGTTTCATCGGTTGAATTATCATTCACTAGAATAACTTCATGGGTAGCGGGATAATCCTGAAACAATACACCAGGAAGATTTTTTACCAGGTTGCCCGCTTCATCGCGCGCGCAAATAATAACTGATACAGGTTGTTGTTGGTGTTCAACAAATTCAGGCTGTTTATAAAAAGCCAGTTTCCTGAAAAAGTATAGATAATAGAATAATTGTATGCAAGTAATGAGGGCAAAAAATCCAAAAGCCCCCCATCCTAACCAGGGTACTAAATCGCTCATGCAACAAAAATAAACGTATTCCAGTCTTTACTTCTTTTTTTCATTGAATGTGGAAAAACACTTGACTACCTTTGCACATTAACATGGAAAATTTCACATTTCAATTAGAAGCAACAGATAGCAGAGGAAAGGCTAGAGCTGGAACTATTAATACAGCGCATGGTCAGATTCAAACACCCATATTTATGCCAGTAGGAACTGCAGGAGCGGTAAAGGCAGTTACCCAACAGCAATTAAAGCAAGTGGTTGATCCACATATCATTTTGGGAAATACCTATCATTTGTATTTGCGTCCTGGAACATCAGTTTTAGAACATGCGGGCGGCTTGCACCGATTTAATGGGTGGGACAGGCCAATTTTAACAGATAGCGGAGGGTATCAGGTTTTTTCATTAGCCCAGAATAGAAAAATTAAAGAAGAAGGAGTTGTTTTTCAAAGTCATATCGATGGAAGCAGACATTTATTCAGCCCAGAGTCAGTGATGGATATCCAACGAAGCATAGGTGCCGATATCATAATGGCTTTTGATGAATGTCCACCTTATCCCAGTGAATATAAATATGCAAAAGATAGCATGGAACTCACCCATCGATGGCTTGATAGATGTTTTAATCGTTTGGAAGAGACACCACCTAAGTATGGGTATCCTCAGCATTTATTTCCTATAGTGCAAGGCAGTACTTACAAAGATTTGCGCAAAGCATCCTCTGAATATGTAGCCTCAAAAGGAGCAGTTGGTAATGCGATTGGTGGACTTAGTGTAGGTGAACCTGAGGATATGATGTATGAGTATACTGCCTTATGTACTGAGCATTTACCTTTAGACAAGCCGCGCTATTTAATGGGTGTGGGAACTCCATGGAACATATTAGAGTGTATAGATTTAGGTGTTGATATGTTTGATTGTGTAATGCCCACTCGTAATGGAAGAAATGGCATGTTATTTACAACCCAAGGGGTGATTAACATTAGGAATAAAAAGTGGGAGAAGGATTTTTCTGTTATTGATCCAGGTTTAGAAAATGAAGTAAGTAGTTACTATTCCAAAGCCTACCTAAGGCATTTATTTGTAGCTCAGGAGATATTGGCGCTTACTTTAGCCAGCATACAAAACCTTTCCTTTTATTTATGGCTTGTAAAAGAGGCAAGAAAACATATTATAGCCGGTGACTTTTCAAATTGGAAAAGAGAGATGGTTCCAATTCTGAAGCAGCGTTTATAATTTCTTCTTTTATTTCTTATCAACCTTGTTTGTGGATAACGGGCTAGGGAAAATATATTTATTCACTTTGCACAATATGCAACGGTAGCGAATTGGGGATTTCCTAATTTCATGTTCACTTACTAATCCGTTACCTTTGAAGCCCGCTGAAGTACATCCATGTTTCATGGATGTATTTTTTTGCAATTTCTATAACCATGGTTGCAGTTATCTTTGTTGCAGCATGAAAAAGCTCGATTGGTATATACTTCGCAAGTTTCTGACCACCTTTTTCTTCTCCATATTTCTATTTGCTGTAATAGCAGTGGTAGTAGATGTTAGTGAGAAGGCAGACGATTTTGTAAAGTCGGGCTTGTCGTTTTATGGTGTTATAACCCAATATTATATAGGGTTTATACCGCATATTATTGCCCTGTTATTTCCCTTATTTGTCTTCATTGCGGTTATATTCTTTACTTCTAAAATGGCTGGAAAAACTGAAATTATTCCAATTTTAGCATCTGGAGTGAGTTATCAGCGATGGCTTAGACCTTACTTGTTAGGAGGAATTTTTTTGGCTTCAGTGCTATGGTTTGCTAATAGATATGTGGTACCTAAAGCTAATGTAATCAGGAGCTCTTTTGAAGTTACATATATAGACAAAAACAATGCTTATAATTCTCTTTTGGGGGGAAATAATAGCGTCTATATGCGGGTAGATTCATTTTCTTACGCTGGTATTAATTATTATGATACATCTGCAAGAAGAGGTAGTCCATTTTTTATGAGTAGCCACCGCGATAGCCAAATTGTATATAACGTTCGTGCTGAAACCATTTTATGGGACACAGCTCGTAAGCAGTGGAAGTTAGAAAATGTGGTTGAGCGAAAAATGGACATGATGAAGGAAGAAGTAGCTTATTTTCATGAAAAATGGGTGAAGTATAACTTCAAACCAACAGACATAAGTCGGGATAAATACACCAAAGAACGTTTAACCACTCCCGAGCTAGACCGGTTTATTGAATTAGAGGAGCTCCGTGGATCAGAAGGTTTGAATAGTTTAAAAGTTGAGCGATACAGGCGCGACGCTACTAGTGTTACAGTACTTCTGTTAACCCTCATTGGAGCCATTGTAGCTGGGCGGAAGGTAAGGGGCGGTAGCGGAGTTCATTTAGCTGTTGGATTTATTACTGCTGCAATGTTTATATTGACTGATCGATTTTCAACCATATTTTCAGTAAAAGGGAACCTTCATCCTATGATTGCGGCATGGATTCCCAATATGATTTTTCTTTTGGTAGTGGTGTATATATATAGAAAAGCACCAAAATAGCTAGAAGCTATAGATTTTATCAGAACATTGACATAAATCATTTGTTGTACCAATAGGCTTGTTTTAACTTTAGCCGCCTTTAAGAAGGTTTTTTAAAACATATTATCAACACCCTATAAATTGTATAGCACATGGGCATTATTAAGGACAGGTTTGTAGCAAAAGCAAGTGCTGCAAACGCCGAAATCAAGGAATTGCTGAAAGAACATGGCAATAAGAAAATTGGTGAGGTTACACTTGCTCAAGTATACCAAGGTATGCGTGGCATTACCGGATTGGTGACTGAAACTAGTTTATTAGATTCCCACGAAGGAATCCGTTTCAGAGGATATTCTATTCCTGAGTTACAAGAAAAGCTTCCTAAATCGGCCCACGGAACTGAGCCCCTACCAGAAGGTTTGTTCTATTTAATGCTCGTTGGTGAATTGCCCACCAAAGAAGATGTTGATCACGTTTCAGCGGTTTTGCAAAGAAGAAGCCATGTGCCTAACCATGTATTTGCAGCTATTGATGCATTGCCATTACATACCCATCCAATGACCATGTTTGTTACTGGAGTTATGGCCTTGCAAACTGAAAGTTATTTCTCTAAGGCCTATAGTGAGGGCATAGCTAAGAAAGATTATTGGGAGCCAACCTTTGATGACGCTTTAATATTGATTGCTCGTTTGCCGAGAATTGCTGCCTATATCTATAGAAGAAAGTATAAAAATAATGAGCATATTCAACCTAATGGGATGTTAGATTGGGCTGGTAACCTTGCACATATGTTAGGTTACGACGATCATGGTTTCAGAGAGTTGATGCGCTTATATATGACTATTCATGCCGATCATGAAGGTGGAAACGTTTCGGCACATACAACACACCTGGTGGGTTCTGCGTTGAGTGACCCTTATTTGGCTTACGCAGCTGGTATGAACGGACTTGCTGGTCCTTTGCATGGATTGGCAAATCAGGAAGTGATTAAGTGGATTTTTGAAATGCAGAAGGAGTTAGGTACAGATGAGCCAAGCAAAGATCAAATTGCTGAATACGTTCGCAAGACTCTAAGCGCTGGTAAAGTAGTGCCTGGTTACGGTCATGCGGTTTTACGCAAAACAGATCCGCGTTTCACAGCTCAAATGGAGTTTGGTAAAACCCACATGCCTGACGATAAATTAGTGAATACTGTTTGGAACATTTATGAAACTGTACCACCTATTTTGCAGTCACTAGGTAAGATTAAGAATCCTTGGCCGAACGTAGATGCGCATAGTGGTGCTTTATTGGTTCATTATGGAATGGTAGAGTATGAATTCTATACTGTATTATTTGCAGTAAGTCGTTCTTTGGGTGTATTAGCGAGCTTGATTTGGGATAGAGCATTAGGCTTCCCGCTAGAGCGTCCTAAGAGTGTAACTACAGAATCTGTGAAGCAGTGGTTGGAGGGGAAAGCAGAAATTTGGGGAGATTAAGCATGAAAAATCACAATAAATCTAAGCGCTCTTCATGGGCGCTTTTTTTATGAAAAAATTGGAGAAGATATCTTCACCAACTACATTTGCAATCCTTCGAAGTATAACTAGCTTGCCTAAGTTTCGGGAGTAGAGCGTCCCAGTTGAATCGGGAAGGTCAGCGGTAAGGGAGGAAATAATAGGGGAATTAGCTTCCCGAAGTTTCGGGAGTAGAGCGTCCCAGTTGAATCGGGAAGGTCAGCGGTAAGGGAGGAAATAAAAGGGGAATTAGCTCAGTTGGTAGAGTATTTGCATGGCATGCAAAGGGTCACCGGTTCGAATCCGGTATTCTCCACAAACCCAATCATTCAAACGGTTGGGCTTTTTTATGTCATTTACAGTTTATATCATTTACTCAGCAGCAGTTGATAGACTTTATGTAGGTCAAACATCAAATCTTCAAGACCGTTTATATCGTCATAATCATTCGGGAAGTAAATCAACGAAAAAAGCAAATGATTGGAGGGTGGTTTATACAGAAGTTTTTGAAACAAGAACAGAAGCTATAGCTAGAGAAAATGCAATAAAGAGAAAGAAGAGTAGAGAATATATGCAAAAGCTAATTGGTGAAAGATAGAGCGTCCCGACCCGAGGTCGGGAAGGTCAGCGGTTCGAATCCGTTATTCTCCACAAACTCTTTGAAGTCATGTTTTTTTATAGAGCGATACATGGAACTTATGAAATCAAAAATGCCCGTAATCTACGAGCAAAATTAAGGGGATGCAAATGCTTTAACTAATTATTGAGATGATACAGAAACTTCAGAAGACTGTTTTGTACTAGTAATTTCATGTTCTTTTATTGGGTTAATTTCTTTATGCATATTAAATGCCTTATACATTCTGCTTTGATCAAACATTTTTTCATTCTTTGAAATAAATATAGCGGCAACGCCATTTCCAATAAAGTTTGTTATGGCCCTTGCTTCAGACATGAATCTATCAACGCCCAAAAGCAATGCAAGTCCTTCTAAAGGAATTACTTTAACGGCTCCTAATGTTGAAGCAAGAATAACAAATCCGCTACCAGTAACTCCTGCTGCACCTTTAGATGTAACCATTAATACACCCACAATAAGAAGCATTTGATTAATAGTTAAGTCAACACTAAAAATTTGTGCTAAGAATAAAGCAGCCATAGAAAGATAAATTGAAGTGCCATCTAGATTAAATGAATACCCTGTTGGAACGACAAGTCCTACCACCGATTTATGGCAACCCATGTGTTCCAATTTTTCCATCAAAGAGGGTAATGCAGCTTCAGATGATGAGGTTCCTAATACAATAAGTAATTCGTTTCTAATATAGTTAAGGAATGAAAAAATTGAAATTTTGTAATACCACAACACGCCACCAAGTATAACTAAAATAAACAATGCCATAGTAATATAAACTGAAAGCATCAATTTGGCTAACGGAATTAATGTTGCAACGCCATATTTTCCAATCGTGTAAGCCATACCTCCAAGTGCTCCAATTGGTGCAAAAATCATAACAATGTGAAGTCCTTTGAAGATATACTTTGAAGCAATGTAAATAGGCTTTAAATACTTTTGTTTATTATTAAGTTGACTTAATATAATACCCAAAATGATAGAAAGAATGAGTACTTGAATAGTTGTATTTTCTCTGAAAAAATCTAACCAGGAAATACTTACATTACCATTGTACTGTTTTATGTTATTGCTATCTATAGAAGATGTATCAATTCCTTTTCCAGGTTGAATTACATGTGCAACCAATAAGCCAATTAGTAATGCAAGTGTAGTTAATACTTCAAAGTAGATAAATGCTTTTCCGCCTACTCGACCCACTCGCTTTAAACTATCCATGCCACAAATACCAGTAACAATAGTAACAAAAATAATAGGGTTAATGAAGAGTTTAATAATTGAAATAAAGTAACTGCCTAGAGGCTGTAGTTGTACTCCCGTTTCTGGGAAGTAGTGTCCAATTAGAACTCCAGCCGTAATAGCGATTAATACCCAGAAGGTTAGGTTTTTAAATATCTTTATTAAGAGTTTCATACTTACTTGGATTTTTGTGTAGAATCATGTTCAGTTAACACCCGAACACATAACTCTATTTCTTCTTTTGTTAGTTGCATGATTCTAAAGGATTCTCCGTCTTTGTCTATATAGTTATAAACAGTTGCAAATCTTTTAGGTAATTTTCCTGTGATATGTTTTACAAAAGCAAGTGCATTTAAAAAACTACCAACATGCGATGGATGTGAGCCATCGGTGTGAAATAATTCAACAGAAGAATTTAATTCCATTATTCTTTGCCAATATTTTCCAATGGGAACAAGTGTAGCATCATTACTTTCAGCTAAACTCTTATACATTTTATCTATACTAGGCTGTGTTGAAGGATCTGTTTTTCTTGCCCAAGTATTATATAAAAAAATTTTCGACCCTTTTTTTCTGATTATATTTGAAAACATATTTCCATAATAAAGCATAGTATCTGGCTTCTCAATTGCTTGTAAACTATAATCTTGAAGAACTACGATATTGTAATTACGCTCATTGAGTTTTTCAATAGTTTTTAGTCCTCGTAGTCCATTCCAATGATCACTTAGGCTGGCTCCTCCAGCTGTAGATTTTCTACAAATTATTTTTATATCCATGCTGTCGGAGATCAGACCAATCATTTGCGCTAAGTTGTTATAGTATGTATAACTGTTTCCAATAAAAAGAACTGATATTGTATCTTTTTTTATTTGCCCATAGCTATTCGATAGCAATCCGAATAATACCCCCAAAACCAAAATTGCAGTTTTGGGGGCTAGTCTGAATAATCTCATATTATTGGTCTTACTTTACTTTGTTACCTATTCACTGGAGTTGGTTCAAATAAACCTGGTATTGGATTTGGAACCGCAGTATTTCTATCTATTTCGGATTGTGGATACAAGAATCTTTGAGGATGCTGTGCACCAAAATTAAATGGTATGGGAACTCTAATGTCAGTTTCTTTAAATACTCTTCTAAAGTCATTGAATCCTTCAATTTGTCCAATAAAGGTTACATAGCGCTCTTCTATAATTTCACGAAGTAATGCTCTGATTTCTGTTAAAGGATTTGTTCCACCATTCTCCATTCCACCAGCTGCAAAATCTGCAGCTACATACGGAGAGTATAAGAAGTTACCTGCTGTTAGAAAAGTTGTATTAATATATGCGCCCGTATTCATATAGGCACGATAATTATTTAATCGTGTTAAACCAGCATTGAAACCATTTAATCTTGCATCACATTCTGCAAGAATCAAAAGGTTTTCAGCAAAAGTTGCAAGCGGAAATGAAGAAATTTGACCAAAAAATCCAGTGGCAGAAAAATTTAAATTGGTAGCACTGTTATAAAAGAAATTCCATCTCGCTCTTTCATTTGTTTTAGTATTGCCTCTGTACCTGTTACCTGTTGGATTAATCAAATTGACTCCGTAAGTGCCTGTTGCATCCATCCAGTTTGGCCTATCAAGAGATAGGAATTGAAAATAGAGATTAAATGCTCCTCTAGCAGAAGCATTGTGAGGTGCCATGAAATTATTGGCCTGAGTACTAATACCACTTTGTGCAGCAGTTAAAGCTCTTGCATAATCTCTTACATGAAGAAAATATCGGGCTTTTAAGGTATTTGCTGTTTGTATCCATCTTGTCATGTTTCCAGCAAAATGTATATCCTGTTCTGCAAATGCCACAAATGCAGTTGAAGACAAGTTAGCAATTGCACTATCTAAAAGTGTTTGCAATGAGCTATAAATTTGGGTTTGAGGATCAAATTTTGGGTTAGGGATGTTGTCTCTAAATGCTTCGCTATAGGGAATATCACCCCATAATGCAGTTGCAGTACCTATTAAATTAGCTTCAACTACTTGAGCAACTCCTAGCAATCTTCTATTATTAACTGAAGTTGCTTTTGATTTCAATATCTGAAGATTTTTATAAGCACCAGAATATACATTCTGCCATGCGTCATCATAATTTCTTGCTATAACAGCATATTGTTGAAAACTTTGGTATTGCTGCGTGAAGCCTCTAAAGTATCCATTCCACATACTTGCTATTCTAGCCATTTCACCCTCTTGGAAGGCAATATTTCCAATCAGAATGCTTGTAAGCATTGTATTCGGATCTGCATCAACTGGATTATTAGGACTTGTATTAATTCCTTCTACCAATTTACTGCAACTACTTAAAGTGAAAGCGTAAATGGTAAATATGATTAAGTATTTTTTCATTGTAATAAGTTTATCGTTTGGAATTAGAAGTTTAGTTTAACCGTGAAAAGGTATGAGCGAGTAGGAGGGTTAACGAAATAAACTACACCTCTACCCGAAGTAGTACCTGAGTTATTAGCGTCTGGATCAAACCCATTCACATTGCTAATAACAAATAGGTTTCTTCCGCTTAATTCTAAACCAATAGAATTCAAGCCAATTTTATCTTTTAGATATTTACTATTGATGGTATAACCTAAATTAATTTCTCTAAATCTTGTCCAAGTAGCATCCTGCATAAAAAGTTCTCCTACATTTCCAAACCAGCCTCCTGGGCCAGTGTACCAACTTTGGTCAAGTGCAACAGGACCAGCTCCAAAGTCATGTATATTTCCTCTAAACGCAGTTCCTGCTGGAATTATAGTGCCATTGAATCTTCTAAGTGGCACATCAGAAACTCTTTCAAATCCAGTAGCTGCAGAAGTTCCATAATCTAATAATACCCCTTCTGTTCCATCAATTACTTTGCCACCTTGTGAGTGTTCCATAACTGTATTTAAATAGAATTTCTTGTATCTTAAATTGAAGCCAAATCCTGCTCTCCAATCTGGGTTAGGATCACCAATTGGAGCAGCAGTTGGATCTACAAGAGGGAAGCCATTTGCATTCAATTGTAATTTGCCACCGGCATCTCTTAGAAATTTGTTAGAGAATAATACACCAAGAGGATATCCTTCTACCGCTCTAGATGATACACCAGCAGTTCCACCAAGGTTAATGGTTCCGGCACCACCTAAATTGGTAACAAGGTTTCTGTTTCTTGTCCAGTTAAGATTTACATCTAATGACCAGTCTTTATTTTTTAAAACATTATAGCCTAAGTCAATTTCTATACCCTTGTTTTCAATAGTGCCGGCATTTGCGTAAATAGTATTAAAACCTGTAGAAGGAGCTTGGTTAACGGATATTAATGCATCTTGAGTTTCATTTTGATAAACTGTAATTCCAACACTTAATTTGTCTTTAAAGAATCTTAGGTCAGCTCCAACTTCAAACTCTTTTTTTCTTTCAGGTTGTAAAAGTGGATTACCTCTATCGTTATCTTGAACAAAACTTCCTGTTCCAAATTGAGATGGGTCTAATGAGCCACCAAATCCATCTCCCCAAGATCTTGGTAAGAATAATGTTTGGGTTCTATAAGCTAATGGCTGAACACCCACTATTCCATAAGAGGTACGAAGTTTACCAAATGACAACCATGATAATGACTTAAATGCTTCTAACTGTGTGAACTGCCAAGCAAGATCAGCTGATGGATAGAAGAAGGTATTTGATGCCAACATTCCAAAAGTAGATGCTGCTTCAACTCTACCTGTTGCATTAAAAAATAGTTGATCATTCCAAGACATACCAATACTTGTATAACCAGCATTGGTTACTTGATTTAAGTAGCTATCTGTTGTTCTGATATTAGATGGTGTTGCGTTATTTAAATCTTGCGGACCGCCAGGAATGATAAAGTTCTGCGATTCACCACCTAGAGTAGTTGATTTTAATTTGTTGTAGTTAAAACCAAATAATAAATTACCAGAAAATTTATCATTAAAATCATGAGTTGCTCTACCAATTACATCAAGGTTAAATTGAGTCTCTGAGTATTCTTGTCTGCTATATTGACCTAATACAGCATTAGCAGAGAAATAAGGGAAGTAGTTTTTCTGTTGATCAGTAAAATAATCTAATCCAGCTCTAGTTGTTAGTGTGAACCAGCTAACTGGCTTTATATTGATTTCGGCTGAATTTATAAATCGACTAACTGCAGAGGTATTTTGTAATTGATGAATGACCCAAAGTGGATTATTAAAGCCAGGGTTAGTATTAGACCCTGTGGAATTTCGGTAAGAACGATGTCTGTTATCTACAAACGCTCCATTTGGTGAACTGAAGGCTCTTCCAATGTAATCACCATTGTCAAAATCAGGAGGAGTTCTTAAAAGTCCAATTAAAAGGCCAGCATTGTTCACACCTGCTTGCAATCTATTTTGGTTAGTTTGAATGAAAGTTGCTTTATTTGAAATGCTGAGCCAATTATTTAGATTTCTTCCAACATTCAAGCGAACACTAGTTCTTCTATAATCACTTCCACTTCTTGCAACGCCTTTTTGAGCAAGGTCGCTTAAACTAAAAAAATAGTTTCCTTTGCTGTCGGCATGGCTCATGCTGAGTGAATTATCAAGATAATGTCCCCAACCAAATACATCTCTAAAGTTTTTATCGTTAAAGGTTTGTCTAGAGTTTTTTTGAGTAATTGGGAATATTGTATTTCCAGTATTACCTAAAAAATTTGCTCCATTAGTATTAAATACATCTGCGGCTCCGGATCTATTTGCAATTCTATCGCCCCATGTACGAATTGCATTATTTTGCCATACTCCATTATTTCCTTGTCCGTAAGTATCTTGAAGTGAATAAAACTGACTCACTTCATCAAATGATACAGTTGATCTAAAGTTAATAGTAGGTTTTGCGCCTGCTGTTCCTTTTTTTGTTGTAATAATTATTACTCCATTTGCAGCACGTGTACCCCATAATGCGGCTGCAGATGCACCTTTAAGAATTTGCACATTCGCAATATCATCTGGACTAATATCATCAAGTCGACTTTGTTGAACAATTTGACCACCAGATGATTCTCCTCTGGCACTACCGTTAATTGGAACGCCATCAACAACAATAAGCGGATCTGTGCTTCTTGTAATAGTACTTTGACCCCGAATTACAATTTGAGAGCCAGCACCTGGGTCACCAGAAGTTCTTGATACACGAAGACCAGAGGACTTCCCTGCCATTGATTGAATCAAACCTGCTTCGCCAGAGTTCCCAAGTGCTTCGGAACTAATTCGAGTTGTTGCATAGCCCAATTTATCTTTTTTGCTTTCAAAGCCTAAAGCGTTCACAACAACATTATCTAGCGTAGAAGCTGATGGTTTTAAGCTCACATTTAAGGTGCCAGTTGAGGAAACAGAAGTTTCAAAGTTTTCATAACCAATAAAACTGATTATTACAATTGATTTAGGAGCAACATTCTGAAGAGTAAATTCCCCTTTTTCGTCTGTAATTGTTGAAACTTTTGAAGATTTAACTGTAACTGAAGCTCCAACAATTGCGGTGCCAGTTTCATCGAGCACTTTACCTTTTAATGTAATTGAACCTTGGCTTAAGCCATCCAACATAGATCCTGAAAGAATCAAGACCAAAAGGAAAGTCAGTAGATTTCTTGTTTGTTTCATGTGTACTCATTTTTAGTTTTGGTATTTACACATGGAATACAAAGAGGGTATCTTTTTTGACTCTATGTATTTCACATGGCAACTCATGAAAGAGTTTTGCATTTCGTTGGTTCAAATTGATTTCATTCTGGCAGTTCTACCAAGTTTTATGGTTTCGTAATCGAATTCAAAAAAAAATCCTACTTTCCGAAATGATTTTTTCAATTTCGGAAATTTAAAATAGCTTGAAAATCAGTAATATAACTTTAGATGCTTAAAAAGGGTAAAGAAGAAATTATCTACTTGCTTAATAAATCTATTGAAAAATTTGAGCAAGAAACTGGTAAAAAAATAGTTCAAAACACAAATAGAAAGAACTATGAAGCTCTTGCCGTAGCTCTAAGTGACATTAGCAATAATCTTCCAAATACTAATGATACACTTGGGCATACCCAATATGAACCTGTTTCTGAAAAAGATAATAGCGAATATCCATTTAGAAAGTACGACATAACAGGTGGTCAAATTAGAGATGCCTTAATGGGTTTGGTTGCAAATCCTAGACCCTTTTTGGTAGATACATGTTATATTTATGTTTATGGTATTGGAAGAAAGGCTTTTGAAAAAAGTCCGGTTGACAACAACTTAATAGCAGATCAAGATTCGAATACCCCTAGTAATAGCTATTCGCTAATTAAGGAAAATCAACAACTTAAACTTGAACTCAATCAGATAAAAAGTCAACGCAAGGGTCATGTTGAAAAGAAATACAAAATTTATTCTCGGGTTCTAACAGTACTGACTGTATTTTTTGCTGGATTGTTTTTATATACTTTCTCCATGAAATCAGAAGAAGAAAATGATTGGGCAGTAATAAAAAGCGATTACAATATTTTACCTTATAAGGTTTCAAAGTCTGAAATTGACAGTTTAGAAGGATTATGGCTATGCTATATAGGCTCTCCACAAGCTAGAATTTCCGATCCCAATAGATATCATAAAGTGGTTACAAATTTTATTGATATAAAGTATAAAAACGGATATTTTACATACACAAGATATGGTGCTAGCTTCAATCACAAAGGCTATGTGCAGTTTGAGGCACCAGGGTTGGTCTCAATTCATTCTTGGATTTTGAACAATGGAAGTGAAGTGGAGTCTCCTAGACATAGTCTTCTTAAACTTCAAACTGAAAAACCTTTTTTAAGTGCTATTTCTGCCTCTTGGAATTTTGATGTAGGACCAAATAACCGGATTATTGGAATTAGAGAAGTTTATCAAAAAGTAGGAAAGGGGGGGAGTATTCAAGAAGTGATTAATTCTCTCGAAAATGCAAGCTGTCAATGCAAAATTATCAGATGGACCCGTCCTGATAAAACTATTCAATCTTTTTATCTTAGAAATATTTCGCTTGATACTATGCAAAATGCTACACTCAAAAAAATGATCGACGAAGAGAGTATACTTTTAAAAGATCCAGAAGATCAAGTATTAATTGATCGTCTGAAGAATTAGTCAATTCAAGATTACCTTTTTAAAAGTTTGAATCCAATTTCTCTTCCTAGTCCCTGAAACATAGCTAAGTTGATCCAAAACCAAGCAAATTGTTCCATCAATTCAAATTTGTCGTTGCCCCCAATTGAATAACACTCTGCAAATCCAGCATCTTTTGCAAGCTGAATAGCAGCTTCTTTTCCCCGCTCACTATCACCAGCAACAAATAAATCAATAGCTTCTGAATTGTAGATTGGGTTCTGCATATTGTTAAAGCCTGTTGTATTGAAGCATTTTACAATATCTCTGCTTTGGGTATTTGATAGAATTGCATCAGTTGTATTAGTGAAGTTTTCAGGGCCTCTGCCCATTACAATATTCATTGCATCTATAATGATTTTTCCTGTTGTATCACCAAGACTTTTTGCAACTTCAACAGCAGCGGATGCAGGAGTTGATACAAAAATAATTTCGGCTTCTTGAACAGCCTCTTGTATTGAGGTAATTAAAATTTGATCTTCCTCTAGTACTTTTTTCCCTTTGAAGTTATTAGCATCTCTTACACCTGCAATTACTGTATGTCCTTTTTTAGACCACTTGCTTCCAAGGGTTCCTCCTATATTACCTGTGCCTATTATTGCTATTTTCATGATTTTAGGTTTTTGTAGTTGATTCTTTGAAACTGTTTAATCAAGGTAGCCATCTTTTTCCTTAATCTCAGAAGGTAAATTGTGCTCTCCCAACATCTCTTTGAGGTCTCTTTCTATGGTATTGCAAATTGACGTTAATGGGATATCTGTAATTTTATTTTCAAACGGGTCTTCATTCACTTCTCCAACCTTTCCCATAACAGAAAATATGAAAGATATTAGTATAGAAACTGGTATTATTAAATAGCTAGATTCAAGTTGAATGAATTCTTTTAGAAGGGCAAACGGAAGTAGTACAATGAAAGTGTATAAAAATATTCGTGTAAAGAAATCATATTGACGAAGTAATGGTGTGTTTTTAATTCTTTCACATGTGCCTTGATGATTTGCTAGGGCTAAGAGTTGCCCTTCCATTTGAAAGCTATCGAATCCTCCTAGTATTCCATTGGACATGGCCTCATAAATTTTTTGTCCAATATGAAGCTGAATTTGATTTGGAATGTTGTGAGCATGCAGAATTTTTTCAAAAACCTCAATCGGTAGTAGATGTTTAATATCATTCCAGTTGTTTTGTCTTCTAAGATCAATTCTCATAGCGTGTACATAAGCTACAGTTGCATAAACTAATTCTATTTTGAATATTTCGCTTCTTTTTAGATTATAATTCTCTTGATGTTTATGGCTATCTGTAAAAGTAATAATGAGTCTACCCAAAACACGGCTGGCATTTGTGATGCCACTCCAAGCTGCTCTTGCTTCCCACCATCTACCATAAGAACTATTATTTCTAAATGCAATGAAAATCGCTAATGCACTGCCCATAATTCCAACTATGGAAAAGGGAAGACCTGTTTTTATTAATTGAAGTTTGAAAGCTATATATACAAGTAATGAAGCTACAATAGAAATATTTAGCTCAAGTTGAATGTATTGAGCAACTTTCAATGGATTGAAATTTCGTTTTAGTATCATAAATTAAAATTCATGACGAATAAAAATGCCTATGTTTTCACTAGTTATCATATTGCTCCTTCCAAGTTGGGAGAAATCGCCCCCTAACCCAAATTCAAGAGTATTCATTTGAATCCCTAATCTTACCCGTTGTACAAAATTCTTTAGTTTATTTAAATCAGTTGGATGAGCCTGTAAACTTTCAAACTGAGTAAATAAGTCAACTGATTTAGAGATTTTTGGACAATATCTTAACAAAATAAAATGATCAATATCTGGCTTAGCTGAAGTTTGACAAACCAGCCAAGTAAATATGGTAAAATCTTTTTTTACGTATGCATATTGAATACCCAATTTTGCATAGACTCCATTGTTTAATACTTGCGCTACCGCTACTGGTGATATTCCTTTTAGAGAAGGGTGGTTATAAGATATCGCTTCTGTAAAACCAAATTGTGGTAAGTAGTTATTGCCGTTTATTCTGTAGTCAACACTAGCTCGATTTCGATTAAAGAATAGCCAATTGCTGTTTTTGCTTTCTTTGTATTTAATGAATTTGAAAAACATTATATCAAGTGTTCCTCTTTTATGTCCAGCAAAAACTTCAACTGGAATTTGGCTAAATGATTTTATTGATATAAGATGAATGATGAATGCAAGAAAGGCATATAATTTAATTCCACTAATTTTTAAAGTCGATTTAAAATCCAAATGTCTTGAAATCATAGTTGTCAGCATTGCACCATTCACCTTTCACTCTTATTTAGATAAGAGTTGAACAACCAATTCTGCTGCTGCTGCCCCAGAGTTTTGTTGTTGTCCTGTAATTAGATTTCCATCCTGAATAGCATATGAAGAAAATGGAGCAGCTACTTTAAATGTTGTGCCTGCTATTTTTTTAGCTTCAGTTTCAATTCTATAAGGCTGAATTTTTTGTCCAACTGCTTGGTCAGCATAGTCCTCTTCTGCATCAGCGAATCCAGTCCAAGTCTTCCCTTTAACTAATAATTCCCCATTTGATTTTTTTGCTTCTAGCAGTAGAGTGGTAGAGTGACAAACGGCAGCACTTGGTTTGCCAGATTCATAAAAAGCAACAAATAGTTTTTCTAAATCCTTATTTCCTCTAAAAGTATACATTGGACCCTGTCCTCCTACTAGAAAAATTGCTACATAATCCTTTGTGTTTACTTCTGTTATTTTTTTTGTTTGTTCTAGCATCTTATTAAAGCCTGGTTTTTGCATATAGCCTAATGAGATAATATCACCTGCCGAATATCCACTGGCGTCGGTTGGATTTGAATAACTATCCATTTCTAATTTTCCACCTTCAGTAGAGACTAGGTCGATATCATAGCCGGCTTCTTGAAAAATACGCATTGGGTGTGTTAATTCAGCAGACCAAAATCCAATTGGCCAACCTGTTTGTTTAGATACGGAAGGTGAGCTGGCTACCATCAAAATTTTTCCTTTTGCAGGTACACCATGAGGATGTACATAACTGAGTTTTTCTTGTACTTGCATGTTTTTTTGTGTTTTTTGTTGAGCATTTAGGGTACTGTTCGTATAAGTTATAAAGGCTAATAAGCTGAGTATGAATTTTTTCATCCTTGATTTTTTTAGAAGTCAAAGATGGACTTATATACTACCTTTAACAATATACTTTCTTAAATAAGTGATACACACTTTTTAGAAAGTATGCTGATAATCAAATACATAAGTCATGCCCGAATTCTTGTATAAAAACAAGTTGTACTATAACCCTGTAGAATTTGCTATGGATAGAATTGGCGGTACATGGAAAATGCCTATCCTTTGGCGTTTAAAGGATAAGGTCATGCGGTATGGTGAATTGAAAAAAGATATTCCACACATTACTCATAAAATGCTAACTAGTCAGCTGAGAGAATTAGAGGAAGAAGGGTTTATTCTTCGTGAAGTTTTCCCAGTAATACCTCCTAAGGTGGAGTATTCAATTACTGAAAGAGGGACAAGAGCAATTACAATCATAGTTGCAATCAGAAACTATGGTTTAGAGTTGATGAATGAATTTGGAGTTATGCATCCATCTGATAAAACAACTAAGACGAAAAAAAAATAGTTACTTTTTAATATTTCTTCAGTAGTTCAGCATATTTATCGGGCATGTGGTGTAACCAGATGTTTTTTATGGATGCTTCTTTTTGATGTTTTTGAATATAGTCATTATCGGCATATAGTACAATAGTTTGTCCTGTTCTTACAAAGTAGTTGCTCTTATAGTATGCCGGCGATTCAAACTCGGGAAGTTGCTTTGCTACTGCCTTCGATACCATTTTACCTAGATATTGCTCATATTTTCTTTGAGCTTTTTTTGCTGGCTTGCTTAGTTGGTTATATACATGTTTGAGTGCGATATTTTTGGGAAACTTTTGTTGCTTAATAAGATCTTTTGCAAAAGGAAAAGGATTTACTTCTGTAAAATCATCTGTTGTTTGAATAGAAAATGGCACGTCCGGCACCCAATCGGCTGTATTTACTACGTTAAAAGCCCATCCGCCTTGAGTCATCTTTTCATATTCATATGCAAAAAATAAATTTCCAGGTTTTGGTCCTGCGCTGCAATATGTTTTGAACTGAATATCTGTAGGTAGTTCCTTATTCAATTGAAGTTGTCGTAAATAGGCTGTTAGCATAAATGCAATACCTCCACCTTGACTATGGCCAGTAATTAAAAAATCTTTCATCCCTTTCTTGTAAGAAGAGTCAATTGTGGGTAGGATTGATTCAGATACATGTGCCATTGCTATGAGCCAGCCTGCTTGTACTGCTGCATTTGGGTGGGTAGCTAGTTGATAGGTGAAGGATTTTTCTTTTGATAATTGAAGTTTGCCTTTAGCAGGAATCATTGCCGCGTAGAAATTTGCTAAAAAACTTGCTTGTGTTAAAATGCTACCTCTAATAGCTATTACTCCAATTGGTTCTTGTTCGTTCGCCCAAAAATCCCATCTGTTATCAAACCCTACCACATTGGATCTATAAATGAGCTTATAATTTATTGGCATAGGGAGCGCAGTATCTGTTTTCCATTTTTCGAAATCAATGTGTACTTTTTGGTTGATTTTTAGCAACTCTTCATATTCATGTTTAATAAATCCAGGTTGAAGTTTCTGAGCTGATATATCTTTTGTGAAAGAGACGTAGAGCACTATAAAAATATAAAAACTCAATATTTTAGGACTGATCATAAGTAAGTAATTGTGCTGAAAAGATATTTCATTTTGATTGAATAGTCGGTTTATGTGGAATGCATTTAATTATAATAGTATCTTGAGGTAGAATGTATAATGATTAGTTGTGTGACTTTTGTAACAGTAAATCAATTTTGAACCAATCACCTTTGCATCCTACAAAAATAGACACATGGAAATCATAGGTTATTTATTGGCTGCATTAGTTGGAATATCGCTTGGATTAATTGGGAGTGGTGGATCTATACTCACTGTTCCAATTCTTGTATACATTATGGGGGTTAATCCAGTATTAGCAACTGCCTATTCTTTATTTATTGTAGGAACTACGGCTTTGGTGGGTGGAGTACAAAGTGCCATTCAAAAAAAGGTAGACTTTAAAACGGTTCTCATTTTTGGCGCACCATCTATCGCTGCTGTGTATGCAACACGCTTGTGGTTAGTCCCTTTAATCCCAGATGTTTTGTTTGAACTGAATGGCTTTGAAATGACAAAGCCTATTGCACTGATGGTATTATTTTCTATTGTAATGATCTTAGCTTCAATCAGTATGATTCGTCCTTCTTCTAAAAAAGAAGAATCGGAAGAAGCAGTTCAACTTACTTATAATTATCCAATGATTTTGGCTGAAGGAGCATTGGTTGGGGTTTTAACTGGGCTGGTAGGTGCAGGAGGTGGGTTTTTAATTATTCCAGCTTTGGTTCTATTAGCTAGAATGCCTATGAAGCTAGCTGTTGGAACTTCCCTTTTTATAATTGCAGCAAAGTCACTTATTGGATTTTTAGGTGATATGCAAACTACTAGTGAAATTGATTGGACATTATTAACCATGTTTACACTCTTCGCTGTAATTGGAATTTTTATTGGCATCATCCTATCTAAAAAAATACCTGGATCAAAACTCAAAACTTCTTTCGGTTGGTTTGTATTAATTATGGGTATTTACATCATTGTTAAAGAACTCTTTTTGTGAGTTTTCTTTAACATATCAATGCGACAAAAGTCACATTATTTCAGTATTTCGATTATCAACTTTGCATAACTAAAAAGAAAAATTCAAGCTTATGTTTTTTCAACACATTTACGACAAAACTTTGGCACAAGCCAGTTACTTTATCGGTTGTCAGAAAGCGGGTGTTGCCGCAGTTATTGATCCTAAAAGAGACGTTGATACCTATTTGCAAGTAGCGAAAGCTAATAACATGAAAATTACGCATGTATTTGAAACACATATTCATGCCGATTTTCTTTCTGGTGCAAGAGAATTGGCTGCTTTAACTGGAGCAGAAATGTATCTCTCCGCAGAAGGAGGTGAGGGTTGGGAATATGAGTTTCCTCATACTGGTTTGAAAGATGGAGATAAAGTGCAGGTGGGTAATTTAACATTTGAAGTGTTACATACACCTGGACATACACCAGAAAGTATTAGTTTCCTGTTGACAGATAATCCTGCTTCAAAAGAGCCAGTGATGTTCTTTACTGGTGATTTTGTATTTGTAGGTGATATTGGAAGACCAGATTTATTGGAAAAAGCAGCTGGTGTTGTTGGTACAATGGATGCAGGTGCTAAGCAAATGTATAAGTCTATTCAGCGTTTTGCTTCACTACCTGATCATTTACAAGTATGGCCAGGTCATGGTGCAGGATCTGCATGTGGAAAAGCGTTGGGAGCAGTGCCAAGTACTACTGTTGGATATGAAAAAATTAGGAACTGGGCATTACAATATGGTTCTGATCAGGCTGGATTTACCAAATTCTTATTAGAAGATCAGCCAGAGCCGCCTCGTTATTTTGCTATGATGAAAAAGTTGAATAAAGTGGATAGACCTTTGTTGACTGAAGTGCCTAAACCTAAGAAGTTATCTGTGGTTGATATTAAGGACGCTATTGCTAATGGTATTCCTGTTATAGATGTTCGTTTGAAGCAAGATTTTGCAGCTGGCTTTATTCCTGGAACCATTAATATTCAAGGCAATAATTCTTTTGCAACATGGGCTGGTTGGTTCTTAACTTATGATGAACCTTATATCTTAATAGCACCAGAAGCACAACATGATGATTTAATGAGGAAGTTGATGCGTATTGGTTTGGATCAAGTTATGGGTTATTTACCAAGTGTTGATGAGTGGGTTGCTGAAGGTGGTAGTTTGCAAACTGCAAAAGTGGTTAATAGAGAGGAAGCAAAGAAAGTTATGGCAGAAGAAGGAACTCAGATTATAGATCTAAGAGGAGCTTCAGAGTACAAAGCTGGACATATTGCAGGTGCTGATAACATTTTTGTAGGGAACATTATTAAGCAACTTGATCAAGTAAAAAAAGAAGGCAATGTTATTATACATTGTCAGGGTGGCGATAGAGCTTCCATTGCACATTCTCTGCTCTATAAACATGGGTTAAATCATGTAATCAATTATAGTGGTGGAATCAATGATTGGACTGCTAATTCTGAGCCGCTTATATATGCATAAAATAGGCCCCTTTCGAGGGGCTTTATTTTCAAAGTAATAAAAGTCACATTTCAGCACTTTCTGAATAGTTACTTTACAAACAAAATGAATACTATGACAAGTTTCGAAATACAGGTAGAGAACATAAAATGTGGGGGTTGTGAAAAATCTATTCAAAAAGCACTCATTGCAAAGCAGGGTATTGTAGATGTTACAATTCAAAGAAATGAACAAAAGATTGTTGTATCTGGAGTTGGAATTGATCGGACTGAGATTATAGAAATATTAGATCAATTAGGATATCCGGAAGTTGGTAATAATAAACTTTCCAGCAAGGCAAAATCTCTTGTAAGCTGCATGATTGGTAATATCAGTTAATCATTATACTATGAATACAATTGGATTAGATCACGAGAAAAGTAAAGTATTGGCTGAACACTTAAATGATTTACTAGCCAACTATATGGTATTTTATCAAAATGTGCGCGGATTTCACTGGAATATAAAAGGCGAAAAATTCTTCGAATTACATTTGAAGTTTGAAGAATTGTATAATAACGTATTATTGAAAGTGGATGAATTAGCAGAACGAATTCTAACACTTGAAAGTACTCCGCTACATAGTTTTGAAGATTATGTACAGATATCTTCAATAAAAAGTACAAAGGACATATCTGAAGGAAAAGAAGCACTTAAACATATTCTAAGTGCTTTTCAAGTTATTATAGTTAAGCAAAGAAATATATTGTCTGTTGCGAGTGAAGCTGGCGATGAAGGAACCAATGCGTTAATGAGTGATTATATTAGAGAACAAGAAAAGCTGGTATGGATGTATCGGTCTTACTTAGGATAAATAATTGTTAGACTGTAAATATTTCAAATAATCGAAATTTCAAATCATGAAAGAGGTTAAAATTTTAATTCCAACAGACTTCTCAGTACAGGCTGAATATGCCTATCTGATGGTCAAAAAGATGCAGGAAAAAATGAATGCACAAATTCATTTTTTACATGTATTATCTGTTCCTGAAACAGTAAGTATGGGTGCTGATGGTAGTATTCAAACTTGTGGTGAAATTGATGTTCGATATGTAGAGCAGCAAAAGAGTATTGCTGAAAGAAAACTTGCTAATTTGAATACCCTGTATGGAAGTGATATTCAAACACATTTGGTGCTTGGTAAAGTAACAGATGCTATTGTTCAGTTTGCTTCTGCTAATGAATATGATTTAGTTGTGATGGGAACCAAAGGTGCATGGGGACTCAAAGAGAAAATTTCTGGCACAGAAACTCAAATGGTAGCAAGGCGATCAACTGTTCCTGTATTGCGTTTAATGTGTGATCGTTCGGATTTGGATATTCAGCATGTTTTATTAGTGCATCAATTTGATCAGCCTAGTCATGAAAACCTTACCTTACTTCATATGCTAGTTTTAGATTTTGGTGTGCAAATACACTTTTTACAAATTGTATCAGGTAGTGTAAATGATAAGAGGGAAGCTGTTGAAAATAATATGAAAGTATTTGCACAATTAAATAAGATTTCATCTTATCAATCACATATTGTATCTGATAGTGATGTAGAAAATGGAGTTGTACATTTCAACCAAATGCAGGATATGGATATGATTTGTATTGGTACACATGGAAAGGGTGGATTTTTCCATCACAGTGCTACTGAAAAATTAATCAACCATTTATTTAAACCTATTATTTCATTTCACCTTCAATCAGCAAAATAAATTATGAGAGAGTTTATAACACAACCATGGTCGTGGTGGTTTTCAGGTGCTATGATTGCATCTATTATGTTTTTCTTATTATACTTTGGTAAATCATTTGGTTTTTCTTCAAATCTTAGAACAATATGTGCTGCAGCTGGGCTTGGGAAGAAGACTAAATTTTTTGATTTTGATTGGAAAGCTCAGAGATGGAATTTGATGTTTCTTATAGGGGCAATCATTGGCGGGTGGATAGCGGGACAGTTTTTATCAAATGGGGAACCCGTGGCAATTTCCGCAGCAACAATTGAAGACTTAGCGAAGCTTGGCATTTCTGCTCCAGAAGCTTTACAACCTCAAGAGCTCTTTAGTATTGAAGCTGTTTTTTCTTTGAAAGGGTTTCTTTTATTATCCTTTGGTGGATTGATGGTTGGTTTTGGTTCAAGGTATGCAGGCGGTTGCACATCTGGTCATGCAATAAGTGGGTTATCTGATTTGCAATGGCCTTCTTTAGTAGCAGTGATAGGCTTCTTTTTGGGAGGCCTTCTTATGACTCATTTTATCCTACCTCTAATTTTTTAATCAAGACAAGATCGCTTATAAAAAATAAAAAATCATGAAGTATATCAAATTCATCATATTAGGTATTGTATTCGGCATAGTTATGTCCAAGTCGGAAGCTATTTCTTGGTACCGTATACAAGAGATGTTTAGATTTCAAGCATTTCATATGTATGGTATTATCGGAACTGCTGTAACATTAGGTGTAATTGGAGTATTTCTAATTAAAAAATTTCAGGTGCGTGATTTCCATGATAACCCAATTCAATTTTTTCCTAAAGAAAAATCTATTTTCAGGTATTTAGTTGGTGGTACCATATTTGGGCTAGGCTGGGCATTAAGTGGTGCATGTCCCGGACCCATGGTTGTAAACATTGGGTACGGATATTTTGCATTAATAGTTGTTTTCTTCTTCGCCATAGTTGGGACTTATTTGTATGGTGTTGTAAAAAATAAACTCCCACATTAATCATTCTTTCAGACGAAATTATTTTTATGGAACAAAATTCACCTAGTACAAATTCACTTTTACAAATTGTTCGACAATTGGTAAGAACGATTTGGGTACTCGTTGCATTATTGATTATTGTTCCTATTCTGGTATATTATGCACCAGATTTAGTAGGTATAAAATCATCTTCCAATATTAATGATCCGAATGAAACACTCACTGAAGGAATTGCATCTGAAGATACAACATGGAAAGCTCCTCCATTATCAGAAATTGATGATAATGTTGAGTTAGAAAAAGTTTCTTATGGCAAGGAATTGATTATGCATACCGCATATTATTTAGGCCCAAACGGTGTGGTTCAACAAAGTTCCAATGGACTTAATTGTCAAAACTGTCATTTAGAAGCGGGAACAAAAATATTTGGAAATAATTATGCTTCTGTTGCTTCTATGTATCCCAAATTTCGTGCAAGAAGTGGTTCAATTGAAACGCTTCACAAAAGAATCAATGATTGTTTTGAAAGGAGTTTGAATGGATCAGCTTTAGATACAAATACTAAAGAGATGAAGGCCATTGTTGCATATATTGATTTTTTGGGATCTCATGTGCCAAAGGGCAAACAAGTTGCAGGTTCAGGGTTTAAAGATATTGCCTTCTTAAATAGAGCAGCAGATCCTGCTCTAGGAAAAATTGTTTATCAAAATAAATGTCAGAGTTGTCATCAAGAAAATGGGGAGGGGGTTGTAGCAGCACATAAGAGAGAATTTTCTTATCCTGCCTTATGGGGAAATCAAAGTTATAATGATGGTGCTGGTTTGTACAGAATGAGCAACTTCGCAAAATTTGTAAAATATAATATGCCTCAAGGTTCAGACTATGAGCATCCTCAGCTAACTGATGAAGAAGCATGGGATGTTGCAGCCTTTGTGAATTCACAAACAAGACCTCATTATAATATATCTAAAGATTGGCCAGATATTTCTAAAAAGCCAGTAGATCATCCTTTTGGTCCTTATGTTGATCCATTTACAGAGACACAACATAAGTATGGTCCATTTAAGCCCATTGTAGAATGGTACAAGAAAAATCAACCAATTACAGCCTCAAAAAAATAAACGATATGTCTGCCAACAGAAGAAAGTTTCTCCAGCAAATGACTACTTTGGGTGGAATTGGAATGATTTCTAGTTTGCCATCTATAGTGACTGAAGGAAAGGAAATTTCCGAGTCAAATCAACTTGAGATAGATGACCAGATAACTGAAGTAACTATTCTCCAAACCACAGATGTTCATTGTCAGATTCATGCGCATGATGAATTCTTTTGGGAAAATAATAAGGCAGTATTTAGAAAGGCGGGAGGCTATGCACATTTAGCAACTTACTTAGGACAAAGAAGAAAGAAAGCTAAACATAGTTTTTTAATAGACACGGGTGATATGTTTCAGGGAAGTGCTTTATCAGTAAAAACAACTGGTAAAGCTATGCTACCTATTTTAAATGCATTGAATTATGATTTGTATTTACCAGGTAATTGGGAAGTGATATACTATAAACAAGCTATGCAAACCCTTTTGGGATCTTTGACCGCTCCTAAGGTTTGTGCTAATATGTATCATGATGTAGGTGGTGGTGTGAAAGGCGAGTTGGTTTTCCCTCCATATTACATTTGGGTTGTTAATGGTATAAAGATTGGTTTCTTAGGATATACAGATCATTTAGTTCCAATTCGTCAATCTCCTAATTATAGCAAGGGTATTGTTTATTCACCACCTGAGGAGAATTTAGCGCATTATGTAAGCGTACTTCGAGAGCAAGAGCAATGTGCAGCTGTTATTGTTGTAGCTCACTTAGGTCTTTCTCAACAAATTCATTTATCTAATTTGCCTGCCTGTGAAGGAGTGGATTATATTTTAGGTGGAGATACGCATGAGCGAGTTCGAGTGCCAATTCAAGGCAAGTATGCAAAGGTTGTTGAACCAGGTGCTTTTGGTTCTTTTGTTGGAGAACTGACTTTACAATTTAGAAACGGTAAATTAGTAAAAGATACTTATTTGCTTGCTGAAGTTGATGTATCCAAATATGCGGCAGATAAATCAATGACATCAATGATTCAGCAGTTGGAGAATCCTTATGTGCAATCATTACAAGAAGTAATTGGTTACAGTACCATTCCTCTTTATAGATATTTTGTTATTGAGAATCCAATTGATACACTCATTTTGGAGGCTTTGAAATGGCAAATTCAAGATGTAGATATTGTTTTAAGTAATGGATTCCGTTTTTGTCCACCGAGAACTACTCCAGATAAGACAGGAAATATTCCTATAACTGCTGGTTTTATTTTTGATATGCTTCCTGTAGATAGTACAGTTAGGACTGCTCATGTAACAGGAGCACAACTAAATGACTGGTTAGAAAAAGAATTACATAATGTATTTGCAGAAAATGCAGTTGAACGTTTCGGGGGATGGGTTATTAAGTTTACCGGAATGAAAGTAACGTTCAATGCATTTGCGCCTAAAGGTAAAAGGGTAGTATCTGTACATGTTGGTGGAGAGGAATTACGAACCGATAAAACTTATAAAATTTGTGCATGTGAAAGAGAAGGTGACCCTGATGATATGCTCTGTAGAATTAAGCAAGTGAAACAAGCTAAAAATACGCAGTACACGCTTCATAGTGTTATGAAAAATTACTTAGCTGTTAACTCTCCAGTGACACCTTCACCTAAAAAATCAGCAATAGTATTAGATGCACCGCAGGATTTATTAACTCAAGTATATGGTGTCCCATATGAATTCAAGTAGCATGAAAAGTATACTTTCAATTATTGGTATATTTCATATATCAGTTTTAGTAATTCATGCTCAAACAACGCAGCCCCCAACAAAAATTGTTTTTCAGATGAGTTCACCTAATACATTGGTGCATAAGTCTTTGATGAAACAATTGAATAATATTTTATCTGTTGCTCCACAAACAAAAATTAAAGTAGTATGTCATGGCCCTGGTATATATGTTTTAGTTCCTGATCATTCAATTGCAACTCAAGCAATAGAACGTTTGCGGCTTAAAGGGGTTGAATTTATAGCATGTGAATTTTCAATCGAAGAAAGAAAAATTTCGTCAGATAAAATGTTGCAAGGTATTAGCTATACTAAAGCTGGAATACTTGAGGTTGCGAGATTGCAGGATGAACAATGGCGTTACATTAAATCTGGTTTTTAAATGAAGTACAAAATTTTATTCTCTTTAATAGGGTTAAACATTTTTGTTTTTAATATTGCATTTACGCAACACCAAGAGATAGGTGAGAAGGCAACTATGTATAAAGGGAAGCAGGTTGTACAGTCAGATACTAGTTCTTTGTTGCATGCTTTTAAAGCAGGTACAACTCATGGGCACTTTCGTTATTTTTTTATGGCAACGAATAACCAGCCTGGATTAACAGATTTTTATGCTAATGCAGCTGGCGGTGGTTTGAAATATGAAACAGGGAAGTATAAAGGATTTCAATTTACAGTAAGCGGTTTTTATATTTTTAATATGGGTTCTACTGATCTTTCTAGATTAGATAGTACAACAGGACAGGGTAATAGGTATGAAATTGGGTTGTTTGATATTGAGCAGCCCAATAATACGCGAGATATGGATAGGCTTGAAGAATTGAATATTAAGTATCATTTTAAAAAAGCACATTTCATTTTTGGTAAGCAATTAATTAATACACCCTTTATAAATCTACAAGACGGAAGGATGCGCCCTACTGGTGTAGATGGATTATGGGTTGATTGGCAAGTAGCCGCATCTACTCGTATTGAAGGCGGGGTCATTTATGGTATTTCACCAAGAGGAACAGTTAGATGGTTTGGTGTTGGAGAGTCAATTGGAGTATTGCCTGCTGGCGTAAATCCAGATGGATCAAGATCTTCTTATCCAGGTAATGTACATAGCAAGCATATATATAATGTAGGTATTCGCTCCAAGTTAAACAATCAGGTAGATGTTGAATTGTGGAATTTGCATGTTACGAATGTCATGCATACATCCATGTTACAAGTAAATTATCGTTTCATAGATACTCGTTGGTATGCTTCTGGACAATCAATATTGCAGAAAACAGTTGGTGATGGCGGGAATGCAGATCCTTCAAAAGCATATAGAGAAAAAGGTGCAACTACTTTTACTTTTGGAGGAAGGTTGGGGTATAAAACACCGGAGTTAGATTTGACATTCAACTTTAATAGAATCACAGCGAATAGTAGGTATTTAATGCCTAGAGAGTGGGGGCGAGATCCTTTTTTTACTTTCATGCCTCGTGAGAGAAACGAAGGACATGGAGATGTTACTGCATATATGGTAAAAGCAGATTTTAAGCCTAAAGAAACACCGTGGAGATTTATTTTTTCAGCAGGATTATTTGATATGCCTGATGTTTTAAATACTAGGCTAAATAAGTATGGTATGCCATCGTATAGTCAAATAAATCTTGATATCCGCTACCAGTTTTCAGGTTGGTGGAAAGGCTTAGATGCACAGTTTTTATTAGTAGCCAAGCAAAATAGGGGCAATACACACAACAATAAGAGGTTCGAGTTTAATCGCGTAAATATGCAGTTATTCAACCTAGTTTTTAATTATCACTTTTGATGCTATTGTGGGTGGTACACTTTTACAGCTTCTTTATAAATGGTTGCTTTATCTAAGGTCATACTTTTGGTTTTCTTTTCTAGATACAAAGGGACCTGATCAGCGAAATGTTGACTGCTAGGCTTTGCAGAGGCTCCATACATATTTACAGTTTCTAGAATTGGAAGACCTGCTTTTGGAAATCTGGCAAATACAATATATCCATCTCCACCAGTTGATTTGAACATACCATTTTTATAAGGACCTGTCCATTGTGGAGCAAGTAAGTCTTGAAATCCATCCAGCGGCCAATCGCGATCGCCACGAACCAATTTTTGTAAATCACCTAAAGTAATATTTGTTCTATTGAAGTGTTTCATCATATAGTCCAAAACATATTGGTAAGTAGCTTTACATTCCGACATGGTTAATTTTCTTGCATCTTGTCCGTCCATTAAATTGCTAACAAAACGATAGGTTAAAAAGAAAATAGCAGCCCCTTCACTATTTGCATCCCCTCTTTTATTCCATGCTTTGAATGTTTTAATTAAAGTCGCAAACTGTGGTTCAGATTCTGGTTGCATTAAAAACATAGAATCGATGCCATACCAATATTGAAGTTTTTCTGGAAGCTGAATATCAAATTTGATTGATTTCAGTTGATCCATAGAAATGCTTCCTTCTTTGGGCATGAGTTCAAGAAAACGTTCGCTTCTATTATTGATATTTATTTCCCATCCATCTTGCTTTGGATAATTTCTTGGTGAAAGATTATATCCTTTTGCTGTAGCTTGAAAAGAAGAATGATTGGTGTTGTATAAAAATCCAGGAACAGGATTGGTGTATTGCGGTAGCTCTTGAAGTTTTCTAAAGTTTGTCCAAAGAGTAGCACTTGTATTACCCGGAAGTGTTCTTCTCCAATTATATTTTGAAGCACTATCTCTTACAGGAATCAATCCATTGTTGACATAAAAGATCGTATCATATTTGTCGGCATACATGATATTAAACATTGAAAGCTCTTGTTTTTTTAGAACTTCATAAAACTCAGTAAAGTTTTTTGCTTTTCCCATGTGGTACCATTGTTCCAAAGCTCCAATTTTCATGTTGGCACCAAGTCGAATTGAAAAAAAGCCTTGTTTGTTTTTCATGGTAGCACCATACTCACTCCAGTAAACATTTCTTCCAACACGAATTGGGATTCCTTTAATACGAAGCTTTACTTTTTTCTTTTCTAGTTTCAACCATTTGCCATCCAATTCATATTGATTCTTTTTGGTTGGATGCATTTTTAATTGAAATTGATCTACTCTGTCTACTAAATTTACGGTATGAGCCCAGCCTAAGTGTTCGTTTACTCCATGTAAAACTGTTGGTCCTCCTGCTAGTAATCCACCTAATATGTTTAAGCCTTCATCAGAATGAAGATGTGCTTCATAAAAAGCCTGTGGGCCAGTATTGGGTTGATGTGCATTGATAACTAGGAATGCTTCTCCAGTGTTTGTTTTTTTAGGATGTACAGCTATTGCATTACTGCCTTTGTCTTCAATCTCTTGAAGAGTAGGCATTCTGTTAGCAAAGATGGAACGTAGCACTTTGTCGGCGCCATTAAAAACTGTTAGTGCAAGTACAGAAGAAGCTACATAATCTTTAGCTGTCATTGGGAATAACTTTTTATGTAACACCTCATTTGGGTGCTTCTTAGCATAATCATTCAAAGCTTGAACATAAGCTTCAGCAATTGCGATGAATTGTGGTGATAAAGTGTGCCATTTTTCTTCTGTTATTTCCCGACATCTGAATAGTGCGAAAGCATAATCGCCTGCAGCGCCTTCTTTTCCTAAAACCCTTCCCATTAAGCCCTTTGCCGGCAGAGCAACCATTTGCAAGCTGGAAAAGTCGTCTTCTGCATGAGCCCAAGCTAATCCATATGAAGCAGCAGCATCAGTTGGGGCGAAAATGTGCGGTACGCCCCATTTATCTCTAACAATGTCAATAGTTGTTGGATTAATTTGTGAAAAAGTAGAATTTATTAGCAAGAATGCTATTAAGCAGGAAAAAAATGATTTCATATCTTTAATTTCGACGTTAAATTAACAATTAAGTCAACTTAGTTGTTACAATAAAAATTTAATTATGGGCATCTGGAAACAAATTGCTGAATATTTATATATCAAGAAAAGGGATCCAAACGAGCCTGTTACACAATGGATGAAGTACATGCATGGTATGAACAGGATTTCTATTTTATTATTTTTAACTGCCTTAACTATTTTCTTGATTAAGCAGGTAGTACTTCCTCTGTTTCGTTGATTTGTTGCATAAAGTGAACTATGCTTTTGGCAGCTTCATACGAAGCATCTTGGTTGCTATGTAATAAAGCCTGTAAGTCTTGATAATTTTTTTCTACTGCTTCTTTTCGTTCTTCATTAAAAAGGAGATCCTGTAACTCTGTTACCAAATTGTTTGTAGTAAGTTCCTGTTGTATTAATTCTCGTACAATGGGTTTATCCATGATTAAATTAGCAAGTGAGATAAACTTAATACGAATTAATCGTTTAGCTATTTGATAGCTTAGGTTACTTCCTTTATAACAAACCACTTCTGGTACTCCAAAAAGAGCAGTTTCTAAAGTTGCTGTACCGCTTGTTACCAATGCCGCACTCGCATTATTTAGTAGCTCATAAGTATTTCTTGTAGTTTGAATGTTTTTGTAACTGTTCAGAAATGGTGTATAGAAAGAATCTTCTTGTCCTGGTGCAAGTGCTACTACAAATTGAAACTGAGGGAATGCTCTGCTAGTTTGCAGCATGATAGGTAGTTTCAGCTTGATTTCTTGTTTTCTGCTACCTGGTAAGAGTGCAATAATTTTTTTGCTTTTATCGGCAGGGTGATTCGCTTTATAAGTTTCAATTAAATGTGCAAGGGGGTGACCAACATACGTTACACTCCAGTTCCATCGGGTTTTAAAAAACTCTTTTTCAAACGGAAGAATGGTGAGCATGAGATCAATATTTTGCTTCATTGCTCGAACACGGTTCTCTTTCCATGCCCACACTTGTGGAGCGATATAATAAATGACTTTATAACCTTTTTTCTTAGCCCATGCAGCAATGCGCAAGTTGAAGCCTGGGTAGTCAATTAATATAATGGCATCTGGTTGAAAAGCCTCTATATCTGATTTGCAAAATGAAATATTTTGAAGAATAGTTGGCAGATTTTTAATGACTTCTGCAAAACCCATAAATGCCAGATCTCGGTAATGCTTTACCAGTTCAGCCCCTTCAGCCTGCATTAAATCGCCTCCCCAGCAACGAATACTGGATGTTGCTGATAATTGACGTAGGTACTTAACAAGGTTACTTCCATGTAAATCGCCACTGGCTTCTCCTGCAATGATGTAGTATTTCATTCAACAGCAAGTTAGTTTTTTTATGCAAGTCAAATACTAATTAATAGAGCCATTTAATAAGCAATACAACAATTGCATACAAACAAGTTGAAATAAATACACCCCTTGCTGTTTTGTCTTTTTTTGAATTGGTGTAGAGTGTAAATACCAAAGCATTTGCTAATAAAGCTAGGCTAAGCATAGCTGTTAAAAGCGATTTCTGCCTAAGCATAACATCTATGTATTCTTGGAATGAAAAAAGGCGAAATTGAATGAAATAGTAAGCAATCCAGCCTAGAATGGGTGATAGTAATCCAAGTATAAGTCCAAATATGAGGTTGTCTTTTTTAAACATGGATTGTATTTTACCAGCGTATATTTTTTTCCAGTTGCTTTTTAAGAAGATGGTTGGTTAAATCGAACTGAACAGGTACAACGCTTACGTAATTATGTTTTAGTGCCCACACATCTGTATCTTTTGATTTGTCGAAGTTGACAAAGGCGCCTGTTAGCCAGAAATACGATTTACCATGGGGATCTTTTCTATCAATAAAATCCTCCTCATACTTTGCATACGCTTGTCTACATACTTTAATTCCTCTTATTAAGCTTGCATCTACAGCTGGGATGTTTACATTTAGACAAAGATGTTTGTCCTTTATTTTTCCAGCAAGCACTTCTGTTACAATTTGCTTGATGTATTTTTTCGAAGGTTCAAAATTTGCTTCAATGCTATAATCCATCAAGCTAAAACCAATACTTGGGATACTTTCAATACTTGCTTCTAAAGCAGCACTCATGGTTCCAGAGTAAATAACATTAATTGAGTGATTTGCACCATGGTTAATGCCACTCAGGCAGATATCAGGTTTTTGATGTAAGACCTTATCAACAGCAAGCTTAACACAATCTACTGGAGTTCCGCTACAGGTATAGGCTTCAATATCTCCAAATTCTTTAGATTTTGTTAGTCGAAGTGGTTGTCCAATTGTAATGGCATGCCCCATACCACTTTGGGGTTTATCGGGTGCAACAACTACTATTTTCCCAAGTTCTTTTACAGCTTCAACCAAAGCGCGAATTCCGGGTGCTGAAATTCCATCGTCATTGGTAATCAATATAGTAGGCGTTTTTTTCTTTGGCATAATAGTAAAAAGGAGACGGTTCATAGCTCCTGCGCAAGGTTACACAAAAAAGAATTTGAAAAAAAGGTAAAAAAAATTTTTGGAAAGCTAAAATATTTAGTATTTTGCAGCTAAATGCATTAGCTATGAGTTTTGCAGGAAAAAATCTGCGCTACTTGCGCAAGCAGAAGGGATATACACAAGAAGCGTTTGCTCAAAGACTTGGTATTAAGCGAAGTTTAGTGGGAGCTTATGAAGAAGAGCGCGCTGAACCGCGTTTAGAGGTTGCAGAAGCAATTTGTGAATTATTTGGTTTGAGTTTGGATGAGTTTCTATTAAATGACTTGTCCGAGTCTATTCAAGAGCAGTCTTATCTTCAGAAGCGCAGACGATTAAAAATGGAGTCAGAGTCAACTGGCCTCATTCATTTTGTGCCTTTAAAGGCGGCTGCGGGATATATGAACGGCTACGCAGATCCCGACTTTATTGATGAATTGAATACGTTTACGTTACCTATGTTAGCTCCAGGTGATTATCGAGCTTTCGAAATTATTGGCGATAGTATGTTGCCTACACCTAGTGGAAGCGTAATTGTTGGGGAGAAAGTGCAAGGTTTAGATGAAGTTAAAAATAGCAATGCATATATATTATTATCAAAGTCAGATGGTATTGTGTACAAGCGTATCATTAAGAATGAGCATCAAAGGAATAAGCTCACTTTAGTAAGTGATAACCCTCAGTATGAACCATATACTGTTTCTGCTGAAGATGTTCTAGAAATGTGGAAGGCTGTATATGTTCTTCAAAAAACTCAGCCAGTTCCTCATTGGGATGTACAGCAACTTGCAGGATTGGTTTCTGATTTGCAACAGCAGGTCTCACATTTGCAACAAAAAATTCATTAAATCACTTACGGATGGGTAAGTGAGTATATACCCGGCCAGGCCGGGTTTTTTGATGCAATCACTTCAAGTTTTATGTGAACTTTATTGAATCTCATTAAGTTTCTTTTGAGTATTAACTTTGCGCTATGTCAAACAGTATTTCATTAGAACAATGGGAGCCGAAAGCAAAGGAACTTAGCAAGACTTATGGAAGAATGTTGAAACAGCTTGAGCCTCGAAAGACGCTGCAAAAGCTTCCCGAACTTCATGAAGAAGCGTTTGAAAAAATAGATTGCCTTACTTGTGGTAGGTGTTGCAAAGGCTATTCACCCCGATTCAAAACTCCCGATATTAAGCGAATTAGCAAGAGTTTACGTTTGAAGGAGGGACAATTTATTGAGCAATATCTTTTAATTGATGCAGAAGGTGATTATGTACTTCAACAAACTCCTTGTCCTTTTTTAGAGGCCGACAATAGATGCTCTATCTATGAAGATAGACCTTCAGACTGTAGAAGGTTTCCTTATACCGATGAAGATGTACTCCTTAAACGACCGCAAATAACCCTCAAAAATGTTGAATTTTGTCCCGCTGTCTATTTTGTATTAGAGCGATTAAGGACAGATATATTACAAACACCTAAGAAACCTAAATAACAATTTTTCCATTTAGTCGTTCCTACTTACCTTTGCCGACTCAATCGTTTAGGCGCCTTGTACTTTATTTTTGTAACTTATTGATTTTCAATTAACTGGTTATTGGTTCCAACCAATCAAATCCAGATGAAAATTTATTGTTGTTACGTGAAGTGGGGGGTGACTCGCGAATAAAAAATTGCAAACTTAGATATGGCTATCAAAAAAGACAACCGCAACCGAGCTGCTTTTTCGAAAATCACCATTAGTCTGGCGTCTCCTGACACCATCTTAGAAAGAAGTTTTGGTGAAGTACTTAAGCCCGAAACCATTAACTACAGAACGTATAAGCCAGAAAGAGATGGCTTGTTTTGTGAGCGTATTTTCGGGCCTGTAAAGGACTATGAGTGTGCTTGTGGAAAGTATAAAAGAATTCGTTACAAGGGTATTGTGTGTGATCGTTGTGGTGTGGAAGTAACTGAAAAGAAAGTAAGAAGAGAAAGAATGGGCCACATTAAGTTGGTGGTACCAGTTGTACATATTTGGTACTTCAAGAGCTTACCCAATAAAATTGGATACTTGTTAGGTATGAGCTCTAAAAAACTTGAAACCATCGTTTATTATGAGCGCTACGTTGTTATTCAAGGTGGTGTAAAAGAGGGATTGGCTTCAGGCGACTTGTTAACTGAAGAAGAGTACTTAGACATATTAGATACTCTTCCAAAAGAAAACCAGTATTTGCCAGATGAAGATCCAAATAAGTTCATTGCTAAGATGGGTGCAGAAGCTGTACATGATTTGCTTGCTCGTCTTAACTTGGATGAACTTAGCTTCTCATTGAGAAACGCAGCGGCTAATGAAACGTCTCAACAACGAAAAGCAGATGCTTTAAAACGTTTGAGTGTGGTTGAAGCGTTTAGAGATGCTTCAACTCGTATAACCAATCGTCCTGAATGGATGGTTATGCAATATATTCCTGTAATTCCACCAGAACTTCGTCCTTTGGTTCCGTTGGATGGCGGTCGTTTTGCATCTTCTGATTTGAATGACCTATACCGTCGTGTTATCATTCGTAACAACCGTTTAAAGCGCTTATTGGAAATTAAAGCTCCAGAAGTGATCTTGAGAAACGAAAAGCGTATGTTGCAAGAAGCAATTGATAGCTTATTCGATAACAGTAGAAAGAGCAATGCGGTGAAGGCTGAAGGTGGTAGAGCATTGAAGTCGTTGAGTGATGTATTAAAAGGTAAGCAAGGCCGTTTCCGTCAAAACCTATTAGGTAAGCGTGTTGATTATTCTGGTCGTTCTGTAATTGTAGTAGGTCCAGAACTTAAAATGCACGAGTGCGGATTGCCAAAAGATATGGCTGCTGAATTATTCAAGCCGTTTATCATTCGCAAATTAATTGAGCGTGGTATTGTGAAAACTGTGAAGTCGGCTAAGAAATTGGTTGATCGTAAAGAAGCAGTTGTTTGGGATATCCTAGAAAATATTTTGAAGGGCCATCCAGTTATGTTGAACCGCGCCCCAACACTACACCGTTTATCAATTCAAGCGTTTCAGCCTAAGTTGGTAGAAGGTAAGGCAATTCAACTTCACCCATTGGTTACTGCGGCTTTCAACGCCGATTTCGATGGTGACCAAATGGCTGTACACGTTCCTTTGAGCCATGCGGCTATATTAGAAGCGCAGTTATTGATGTTGAGTTCTCATAACATTTTGAACCCTCAAAATGGTACGCCAATTACTCTTCCTTCTCAAGACATGGTTCTTGGTCTTTACTACATTACTAAGCCTAAGAAATCAACTCCTGAAGAGCCTGTAAAAGGTGAAGGAAAAGCCTTCTACAGCTTGGAAGAAGTAATGATAGCGTACAATGAAGCCCGTGTTGATTTACACGCGCAAATTAAAGTACGTACCATGGTTCGCGAGAATGGAGCCTTGGTTAAGAAATTAATTGATACAACTGTAGGTAGAGTATTATTCAATCAGTTTGTTCCTGCAGAGGTAGGTTATATCAACGCATTGTTGACGAAGAAAAACTTACGTGAAATCATCGGCGACATTATTCAGTTCTCAGATATTCCTAAAACAGCTAAATTCTTGGATGATATTAAAACACTTGGATTCCGTATGGCATTCAGAGGTGGTTTGTCATTCAGCGTAAACGACTTGATTGTTCCTGAAGTAAGGAATGATATGTTAGAAAACGCGAAGAATGAAGTTGAAGAAGTTTGGGAAAACTACAACATGGGATTGATTACCAATAACGAACGTTACAACCAGGTAATTGATATTTGGGGTAGAGCGGATATGAAGATTACGGAAACTTTGATTCGCGAAATGGCTACCGATAAGCAAGGTTTCAACTCTGTATTCATGATGTTGGATTCTGGAGCTAGAGGTAGTAAAACTCAGGTGAAGCAGTTGGTGGGTATTCGTGGATTGATGGCTAAACCTAGAAAGAGTGGTAGTACAGGAAGTGAGGTAATTGAAAACCCGATCTTGTCAAACTTTAAAGGTGGTTTGAACGTATTGGATTATTTCATTTCTACCCACGGTGCTCGTAAAGGTCTTGCAGATACTGCCTTGAAAACAGCTGATGCGGGTTATCTAACACGTAGGTTGGTTGACGTTGCTCAAGATGTCGTAATTACTGAAGAAGATTGTGGTACATTAAGAGGTATTGCTACTTCTGCTCTAAAAGATAATGAAGATGTAATTGAGGCATTGGCCGATCGTATTGAAGGTCGTACTTCATTGCACGATGTTTTACATCCACTTACTAATGAAATCATCATTGAAGCAGGAACAGAAATTTCTTCTGCTGTTGCTAAGCAAATTGAAGATTCAGGTATCGAAACTGTTGAAATTCGTTCTGTATTAACTTGCGAAAGCAAGAGAGGTGTTTGTGTGAAGTGTTATGGTAAGAACCTTGCAACAGGTTACATTGCACAGCGTGGTGATGCTGTAGGTATCATTGCCGCACAGTCAATTGGTGAACCAGGTACACAGTTAACCTTACGTACTTTCCACGTGGGTGGTGTTGCTGGTAGTGCATCTGTTGAGTCTACATTGCCTGCTAAATTCGATGGTACCATTCAATTTGATGGTTTAAGAACTGTTACTTCAACTAATAATGAAGGAAATAAAGTTCAAATTGTAATTGGTCGTACAGGTGAAGTTCGTATCATGGATGTTAAGAATGATCGCTTGTTAATCACTAATAACATCCCTTATGGTTCTACATTGAATGTGAAGGACGGACAAGAAGTGAAGAAAGGAGATGTGATTTGTACTTGGGATCCATTTAACAACGTAATTGTTGCTGAGCAGCTTGGTAAAATCAAGTTTGATAATGTAATTGATGGTATCACATATCGTGATGAAGCAGATGAACAAACAGGACACCGTGAGAAAGTAGTTATTGAAACAAAAGATAAAACCAAACTTCCTTCTATTATTATTGAAGGAAAAGACTTGAAAACTTACAACTTGCCTGTTGGTAGCCATATTGTGGTAGAAGAAGGTGATGATGTAGTTGCAGGTCAAGTGTTGGTGAAGATTCCACGTGTGTTAGGTAAATTAAGAGATATCACTGGAGGTCTTCCTCGTGTAACTGAATTATTCGAAGCACGTAATCCTGGTAACCCAGCGGTTGTGTGTGAGATTGATGGTGTAGTTGCTTTTGGTAGCATCAAGCGTGGTAACAGAGAAATTATTGTTACTGCAAAAGATGAAACTGTGAAGAAGTACTTGGTTCCATTGTCTCGTCAGATTCTAGTACAAGATGGTGACTTCGTAAAAGCGGGTGCTCCATTAAGTGACGGACAAATTGCTCCTGCTGATATTCTTTCTATCAAAGGCCCATTTGCTGTACAAGAATACGTTGTAAATGAAATTCAGGAAGTATATCGTTTACAAGGTGTGCGTATCAACGATAAGCATATTGAAGTAATCGTACGCCAAATGATGAAGAAGGTAGAGATTGTGGATGCTGGTGATACTAAATTCTTAGAGGAGGACTTAGAAGATCGCTTTGACTTTATAGATGAGAATGACCGCATTTTTGATAAAAAGGTAGTAACCAATGCTGGTGACAGCACTAAACTACGCGCAGGTCAAATCATCACTGTTCGTGAATTACGTGAAGAGAATTCAATCTTACGTCGTTCCGACAGAGCATTGGTTGAAGTTCGTGACGCTCGTCCTGCAACTGGTCGCCCAGTATTACTTGGTATTACTAAGGCTTCTTTGGGTGTACAGAGCTGGATTTCAGCCGCTTCATTCCAGGAAACAACCAAAGTATTGAGCCAAGCCGCAATTAATGGTAAGGCCGATGCTATGATGGGCTTGAAGGAAAATGTGATTACTGGTCACTTGATTCCTGCAGGTACTGGATTAAAAGAGTTCGAGAACATGATTGTGGGAAGTAAAGAAGAGTATGAAGTACTTGCTACTACCCGTGAAGCCATGAGTTTCGACGACGACGAATAATTCATTTTCTTTGAATAAATTTTATAAGCAGAAAGTCAAACACTTTCTGCTTTTTTTATGATTACCTCCCTATATTGCGCACCTATTATTTAACAATCTGGTTCTAATAGCGACCAGTATATTTACAAAAACAAGATTGCATGAAAAACGCAACAATTATTTGGAACATCCTACTTTCAATTTTGGTAGCGGTGTTATTATTTTTTCAATTTGGCAAGAAGGATGGTTCACAAAGTGTGGGCGCAAAAACTGTTGGAGAGGCAGGTCCTTTTCGCATTGCCTATTTTGAGATGGATTCAATTGAAAATAAATTTGAATATTTTAAAGGTGTACGTGAAGAGTTAGAAAAGTTGGAGCGTTCTAAAGTTGCTGAGTTGAATGGTTTAAAAAATGCTTATATCAGCAAAATGAAAGGCTACCAAGAGAAAGGTCAAACTATGACGGAGCAAGAGGTAGCAAAAGCACAGCAAGAACTGGCTCAACTAGAAAGAACATATCAGGGTAAAGAGCAAATGGTTAACCAAGAACTACAGGATGAACGTTTTAAGAAATTACAAGACGTTCGTAAGAAAATTGAAGATTATTTAAAAGAGTACAATAAGGACAAGTCATATTCTTATATCATGTCAAGTGCTAGTGAAATCATGTTCTATAAAGATTCGGCATATGATATCACAGAAGAAATTTTACAGGGATTAAATAGCTTGTACAAGAAAAAACAATAAACGCATTTTATTTCTTAATTTCATTTCCCGCCTGTAAACGGCGGGATTTTTTATGGAAAAACAATTTAAACCTACGCTCGGTCTTTTTGATGCAACCATGATTGTGGCTGGCAGCATGATTGGATCTGGAATTTTTATTGTTAGTGCCGACATTACCAGAAATGTAGGCAGTGCTGGATGGCTCATTGCAGTTTGGTTAATTACGGGCTTTATGACATTGACTGCTGCAGTTAGTTATGGCGAACTAAGTTCTATGTATCCCAAAGCCGGTGGGCAATATGTGTATTTGCGACAGTCATATAATCCGCTGGTCGCGTTCTTATATGGATGGAGCTTTTTTGCTGTCATTCAAACAGGAACTATTGCTGCTGTTGGTGTAGCCTTTAGCAAATTTGCAGGCTATTTTTTTCCTGTATTAGATATGAAGCCAGAGAACGCTTTGTTCTCAATAGGTAGTTTGTCTATTTATCCAGCGCAACTGTTGGCTATTGGAACGATTGTATTACTAACTTATATCAACACCAGAGGAGTTAAAGAAGGAAAACTCATTCAAACAACATTCACTGTTACGAAGTTGCTCTCTTTATTTGGATTGATTTTATTTGGATTTCTTCTAGCTGCTAAAGGTGAGGTTTGGCAAGCTAATTGGACAGATGCATGGACAATGAAAAAATTGTCGGTTGACGCTGAAGCTGGATTTATAGCGCCTCTATTGGGTGCTGCTGCTTTTGGTGCAGTGGCTGCAGCAATGGTAGGCTCTATCTTTAGTAGTGATGCATGGAATAATGTTACGTTCATTGCTGGTGAGATAAAGCAGCCACAAAAAAATATTGGCCTTAGTTTATTCTTTGGAACATTACTTGTTACACTTATTTATGTAGCAGCAAACCTCATGTATCTTGCAGTACTACCGCTTGATCAAATTGCTAATGCTCCCAGCGATCGTGTAGCTGTAGCTGCTTCTCAGGTAATTTTTGGAGATGTTGGAACATATGTCATTGCTGTTATGATTATGATTTCAACATTTGGGTGTAATAACGGATTAATTCTGGCAGGTGCAAGGGTGTATTATACTATGGCAAAGGATGGCTTGTTTTTCAAAAAGGCAGGTACACTTAACCAATTTGCTGTTCCTGAATGGGCTTTATGGGCTCAATGTGTGGTTGCTTCTTTGTTATGTTTGAGTGGCAGATATGGAGATCTTCTTGATATGGTTTCTTTTGTGGTAGTCATTTTTTATGTGCTTACCATTCTTGGTATCTTTTTGCTAAGAAAGAAGTATCCAAATGCTGAACGTCCTTACAAAGCATTTGGATATCCAATTTTGCCTGCTATATACATGATCATGGGTTTAAGCTTTTGTGTTTTGTTAATTATCTATAAGTCAGAATATACTTGGCCAGGCCTACTCATTACTCTATTAGGCATTCCTTTGTATTATCTTGCACTGAAAAATAAATCTCAAAAGGATGATGGAGTGGTCTAAACTGTTTTCAAATTTTCAGTCTTGTGAAGTACTCGTTTTGGGTGATGTAATGTTAGACACCTACTGGTGGGGGCATGTAGAGCGTATTTCTCCAGAAGCACCTGTGCCAGTAGTTGCAGTTGATAAAAAGGAAATTCGTGCAGGAGGCGCAGCTAATGTTGCTTTAAATGTTCGAGCATTGGGTGCTGTTGTGCATATGGTTAGTATTGTTGGTGAAGATGAAGCAGGAGAGGAGTTAACTAACTTAATGCAACAACAAGGAATTCAAACACAGGGAATTATAAAGAGTTCAACAAGGAGAACTACTAACAAGACTAGGATTATCAGTCGAAATCAACATATGATGCGATTAGATGAAGAAGATACATTTGATATAAATGAGGTTGATTCTCAGCTATTACTTGGACATGTTGACCATCTTTTGTCGTCAGGAAAAATTAAAGTGCTCATATTTGAAGATTACAATAAAGGGTTACTATCAGAGCTACTTATTCAGCATGTTTTAGAGTTGTGCAAAAAGTATCAAGTTATTACTACAGTCGATCCTAAACGAAAAAATTTCTTATCATACAAAGGGGTTGATGTTTTTAAGCCAAACCTTAAAGAAGTAAAAGATGCATTGGGTATTTGGGTAGATCAAGTTCATTTAACTGTATTAGAAGAAGTGCATCAGCAGCTAAAACAACACTTGCATCATAGCGTATCTCTCATTACTCTTTCCGAGAAAGGTGTTTTTTGTAAAAATAATCAGGATGCGTTTATCATTCCATCTTATGTAAGAAATATTGCTGATGTAAGTGGTGCAGGAGATACAGTCATTGCCGTAGCGTCTTTGGTATACGCACTTACAAAAGATATCAAATGGATGGCTGAAATTGCAAATGTAGCTGCAGGACAAGTATGTGAGGAAGTTGGAACAGTTGCTGTGGATGCGGATCGTTTATTAGATGAATTGCAAAATTTATATCCTAACGGATTGGCCTAATGCAAGTTTCTAACCAATCGAAATTTATGTTACATGATGGAACTTTAGTTCCTATTGGAAATGCCATTATATCTGGAGATGCAGGTGGATTCAGGTATGGATATGGTTTTTTTGAAACAATTCGTGTAGTTCAAGGAAAAATACTTTTATGGAAGTATCACGTTCGCCGTATAGAAGAAAGTTTACAATTGCTTCAACTTACATTTCCTGCTCATGTAACATATGAATCTATATTAAAAGAGATTGAGGTTGTCATTCAAAAAAACTACCATTCAACTGCTAGGGTTCGATTAACCTTTTATAAAGGAAGTGGAGGTATATATGATGATGTTTCAAATATTGTACATAGGTTAGTGCAATCCTGGGAGTTGCCAAAAGCGAATTTAGAATTTAATAGCAATGGTTTAGATATTGGATTGTATAAGGATTCTTGCAAGCCCACTGGAACATGGAGTCATTTAAAGACTAATAATTATTTGCTCTATGCTCTAGCAGCAAAATGGGCTAAGCAGCATAAGTGGAACGATGCAATTGTTTTAAATCAGTTTGGAGCCATTGCAGATGCTACAATAGCAAATATCTGGATTGTCAAAAATGATGTCATCTATACACCAAAAGTTGAAGATGGAGGAGTATCAGGAACCATGCGTGCTTTTTTATTAGATCAATTAAAGGCTACTAACATTGAGGTGCAGGAGAAATCGCTTTATATAGAGGATATTATAAGCGCCGACGAAGTTTTTCTAACCAATGCTATCTATGGGGTTAGATGGGTGAAACAATTTGAAAAAACCACTTATAACTTAAAGTGGTCTATGCGCATTCACACATTAACAAAACCACAGAATCTTTAAAACATTTTTACATATTAGCTGTTGAATTTGCTATGAAAAAGTCAATTCATATTATGTGGTTTCGTCGTGATTTGAGATTGCACGATAATGCAGCTTTGTTTCATGCTTTAAAAAGTAATTTACCAGTATTACCAATCTTTATTTTCGATTCAGAAATTCTAGACAAGTTAGAAGATAAAGCCGATGCAAGGGTTTCATTTATTCACCGTACTATTCTAAATATTCAAAAACAGTTACGAGAAATTGGCAGTGATATAGAAGTTAGATATGGCAAGCCTTTGGAAGTTTTTCAGCAACTTCTATCGCAATATAATATAAAGGCTGTTTATACGAATCGTGATTATGAGTTGTACGCTAGAAGGCGCGATGAACAAGTAGAGCATTTAATGCGAGCTAATGGAGCAAGCTTCCATGAGTTTAAAGATCATGTAGTATTTGATAAGTCGGAGGTGGTGAAAGATGATGGTTTGCCTTATACCGTGTTTACTCCTTACAGTAAGAAGTGGAGGGCTAAATTGGAAGTTAGTCCAATTGAATGCTTTGATACAAAAGCCTTTTTTTCAAACTTTTTTAAATGCGCATATTTGGATTTACCCAGCTTAGCAAGTATGGGTTTTACTCAAAGTGATATCTCCATTCCTTCCTCTATTTTGCCTGAGGATATTGTAAGGCATTATTCTGAACAAAGAGATTTTCCTGCTATTCAAGGAACAACAAGATTAGGAATTCATTATCGCTTTGGTACAGTTAGTATTAGGGAGATGGCTAAACGATCAATAGGCTTAAATCAAACTTACTTAAACGAGCTTATATGGCGCGATTTCTATCATATGATTCTCTGGCATTTTCCGCATGTTTGTGAAGGCAAGGCTTTTAGAAAGGAATATGATACAATAGAGTGGAGACGAGATGAGGGCGACTTCGAGAAATGGTGTAATGGAAAAACTGGATATCCAATTGTAGATGCTGGTATGCGGGAATTAAATGCGACAGGGTATATGCACAATCGTGTTCGTATGATTGTTGCTTCATTCTTAGCAAAGCATTTGTTACTAGACTGGCGATTAGGAGAAGCTTATTTTGCAGCAAAACTTTTAGATTTTGATTTTGCTGCTAACAATGGTGGCTGGCAATGGGCCGCAGGAAGTGGATGTGATGCAGCACCTTATTTTAGGGTGTTTAATCCAACACTTCAAACTGAAAAATTTGATAAGAAATTAGAGTATATCCGCAAGTGGGTGCCAGAGTTAGATTCATTTGATTATCCTAAGCCAATGGTAGTTCATGAAGTTGCAAGAAAACGGGCTTTAGATGTTTATGGAAGGGCACTCAAGAAGTAGAACGAATCCATTGTAGGTTTCGTTGAATACCATGCAATTTTGAACGTTTGATAGCTGATTTACCAAAGATCTTTTGGAAGCTATCTTCTGTTAAAGCTTCCCAGTCTTTAATTGAGAAGCTCATAATCTCTTGCAGTGGTGTAAATGCAGTTTCTTTATGCGGCTGACTGAATCTATTCCATGGACAAACATCTTGACAAATATCACATCCAAATAACCAATCATTCCAATTTGGCTTCTCGTTTTTTGGAAGGACTAACTCTTTTAATTCGATTGTGAAGTAACTAATACATTTACTGCCATTCACTACTTTATTAGGTAAGATAGCTTCTGTTGGACAAGCATCTATACATTTTGTGCAGGTGCCGCAAAAGTCCTTCGGTAAAGGACTATCAGGTACTAATTCCAAGTCAGTAATTAATGTTGCAATAAAAAAGAAAGATCCTGCTTTAGGATGAATAAGATTTCCATTTTTGCCAACCCATCCTAGTCCCGATTTTTGCGCCCAAGTTCTTTCTAATACTGGTGCTGAGTCAACAAATCCACGACCTTGTATATCGCCAACGATTTCTTTGATTTGTATTAGCAGTTGTTTTAGTTGTTTTCGAATAACAATATGATAGTCTTCACCATAAGCATAACTAGCCACTTTAGGCTGGTTGGCATCTTGCTTATTTGTAGGGTAATAATTTTTTAAAAGCGTAATTACTGATTTTGCACCAGGCACCAATCTACTTGGATCGATTCTTAATTCAAAATGGTTTTCCATATAATGCATGCTTCCATGCATTCCTTTATTTAGCCATGCTTCTAATCTTCTAGCATCTTCAGTAAGTGGCTCAGCTTTAGCAAATCCACAAAATGAAAACCCCATTTCTAGAGCTAAATTTTTGATGCGATGAGCAAGAACATCGGGTTGCATGATATTACTTTAAATCAATGGCTTGTTCTACCAATTGTTGAATTTGCAACATAATTGGTCTTTTGTCTTCACCAGAAGTTTCCTTAGTCAAGAAAACAGCAGAATAATTTCTTTTCTTATCGACCCATGCCCAAGAACCATTCATACTTAGTCCAACTAAAATAGCGCCATCTCCATTCATTTCAGGTACAATCCATGAACCTAACCCAAAGCTCAAACCATCAGCTGTTTTTGGAACAGCTCTCATAGTACTATTCTCTACTTGTACTGACCAGCAAGCTTCTACTGTTGATTCGCTTAATACCTTTTTGCCATTTACCATTCCCTTATTCAACAACATTTGTAGAAACTGAGTTATATCAACGGCTGTTGATTTGCCACCTGCAGATGGGTTAGGGGCACCACCATCTTCGTTATAAAAAATAGTTGAACGCATCATTAAGGGACGAGTAATTTTTTCTTGCATCAGTTGTTCAAACTTCTTTTTAGTTGCAATTTCTGCAGCACGAGCAGCGAGGTTCAATCCAACTGATCCGAATAAAAATGATTCACCAGCATTAAAATCAATATCTCGTCTAATAATATCATTTGCTTCCTCTTCAAGATTAGTATACTTCTTTCGCTTAAACATTCCAGCTATACCCGACTTGTCTTGCATTAATCCAGTTTGATGTGTAATACAATGTTTAAATGTTATATAATTTCTAGAGTACTTTGCCATTTCTGGAATGAATTGTACCAATTTATCATCTAGGTCAATTTTACCTTCATCGGCAAGTTGAAGAATGAGTGCGCTGCTCAACCACTGACTAATAAACCCAATGGGCACTTGTAGTTTTGGGTCGAAATCGCCCATTTTTTTTGTATAAACAGCCTTTCCATCCTTTACAACATAAAGAACAAATTGGCTACTAAAGCTCTTCTTAGACCCCTCTAATTTTGCATCTAAATAGCTGAAATCATATTGTGCATTAGTAAACTGTAATAAAAGCAGAAAGCTGCAAATTGTTATGACTTTTCTGCGTAAAAATCTTGCTGGAACTGACATTTTAGCCGAATTAGAGTTGTGGAAAATAGTTTGATGCATAAGAACTAGCAAGTTAATTAGCTTACTTGAAAACAAAAAACAAAGATGTATGAACTTAAATAACTATACCATTAAAGCCCAAGAAACTGTACAAGCTGCACAACAGCTTGCTTACAATTCTGGTCATGCTCAAATAGATACCGCGCATATTCTGTTGGCCTTATTAAAGGATGAAGATAATGCCATAGAATATTTGTTAAAAAAGAATAACACATCTTCTCAGTTTATTCAAAAACGAATAGAGGATAGATTCAAGCAACTACCTAAAATGCATGCTGGTGAACCAGCTCAAAGTTTGAGTAAAGAAGCTGGTAATGCTTTGCTCAAGGCAAATGCAGCGCTAACCCTTTTCAAAGATGAATTTGTTACTCCAGAACATCTATTACTTGGATTAATTCAAAATGCAGATTCAGTATCAACAATTTTGAAAGATGCGGGAATGACAGAAAATGGGTTAATAGCTGCAATCAAAGAATTGCGAAAAGGCGAAAGAGTTACCTCGCAAACCTCAACTCAGTCATTTCAATCACTACAAAAGTATGCTAAGAATTTAAATGAATTAGCAGCTCAAGGCAAGCTAGATCCAGTTATTGGAAGAGATGAAGAAATAAGAAGAACCTTACATATTTTATCTCGAAGATCTAAAAATAATCCAATTCTTGTTGGTGAGCCAGGCGTTGGTAAAACAGCTATTGTAGAAGGGTTAGCTATGCGTATTATTAATGGCGATGTCCCTGAAAATTTAAAGAAGAAAGTGATTTATGGGTTAGATATGGGTCAATTAGTGGCTGGTGCAAAGTATAAAGGTGAATTTGAAGAAAGACTAAATGCAGTTATTAAAGAAGTGACTGATTCTGATGGAGATATTATTTTATTCATTGATGAAATTCATACACTCATTGGTGCTGGAGGTGGAGAAGGAGCAATGGACGCAGCGAATATTTTAAAGCCTGCATTAGCAAGAGGAGAGTTAAGAGCAATAGGTGCAACTACTTTAAATGAGTATCAAAAATATTTTGAAAAGGATAAAGCACTTGAAAGAAGATTTCAGAAAGTAATGGTGGATGAACCTAGTGTGGAAGATGCCATTTCAATTTTACGAGGTTTGAAAGATCGATATGAAAGTCATCATCAGGTGCGCATTAAAGATGAAGCAATCATAGCAGCAGTTGAATTATCACACAGATATGTAACTGATCGTTTTCTTCCAGATAAAGCTATTGATTTAATAGACGAGAGCGCAGCTAAGTTAAGGCTGGAAATGAATTCCATGCCAGAAGAACTTGATACGTTGGAGCGCCAAATTCGTCAACTTGAAATTGAACGGGAAGCCATCAAGCGAGAAGATGATCAAGAAAAACTAAAAGAGTTAAATACAGAGATTGCTAATTTAATGGTTAGTCGTGATACATTTAAGTCGAAGTGGAAAGCCGAAAAAGAATTGGTTGATCAAGTTCAAGAAGCTAAGTCAAAAATTGAAACTTACAAACTAGAAGCAGAACGTGCAGAGCGTGATGGCGACTTTGGTAAGGTTGCAGAAATCAGATATGGAAGAATTAAAGATGAGGAAAAGAAAATAGCTGATTTGAGTCATCAGTTATCTAAAGCGTCAGAAAAACGATTATTAAAAGAAGAAGTTGATGCAGAAGATATTGCTGAAAATATTGCAAAGGCAACAGGAATTCCAGTTAGTAAAATGATACAAAGTGAAAAGCTTAAGTTGCTTCATTTAGAAGATGAATTACATGGTAGGGTAGTTGGTCAAGAAGAAGCTATTACAGCTGTTGCAGATGCTATTAGAAGAAGCAGAGCTGGATTAAATGATCCAAGAAAACCAATTGGTTCATTTGTATTTCTTGGAACAACAGGTGTTGGTAAAACTGAATTGGCAAAAGCGCTGGCTGAGTATCTCTTCGATGATGAATCTATGATGACGCGAATTGACATGAGTGAGTATCAAGAAAAGCATACTGTAAGCCGATTGGTTGGAGCCCCTCCAGGTTATGTAGGGTATGATGAGGGTGGACAACTAACTGAGGCTATTCGAAGAAAGCCTTATAGTGTAGTTCTTTTAGATGAAATTGAAAAAGCTCATCCTGATGTTTGGAATGTATTGTTACAAGTGTTAGATGATGGTCGCTTAACAGATAACAAGGGTAGGGTAGTTAACTTTAAGAATACCATTATAATTATGACTACTAACTTAGGTAGTCATATTATACAAGAAGCTTTTGAAACTGTGAATGAATCTAATAGAACAGTTATAACACAGAAGGTAAAAGCAGAAGTGATGCAGTTATTAAAACAAACAATACGGCCTGAATTTTTAAATCGAATTGATGAGATTATTCTGTTCCAGCCGTTATTAAAAGATGAGATTAAGAAAATAATAAAAATTCAATTCGAACAATTGAGACAGATGGTTGCAAAAAATGGAATTATTCTCCACTTTAGCGACTATACTTTTGATTTTATTGCAGATCATGGTTTTGATCCACAGTATGGTGCTCGACCGCTAAAAAGGCTCATACAGAAAGAAATAGTAAATGGCTTGAGTAAAAAAATTCTAAGTGGAGAAATTGATCGACAAGCACCAGTTTTGGTTGATGTTTTCGATGGAATAGTAGTATTTCGGAATCAGTAAGATTCATCTAAATTAACTTAATTCATCTAAGCCTGCATACTTATATTTGCAGGCTTAAACTTTTTATATGTCAATACTCATGCAGCAATTACAAGAGTCAGCTAATTTCATTCGTTCAAAATCTGGAGAGTCAGCAGAAATTGGAATTATCTTAGGTAGTGGATTAGGAAATTTAGCAAATCAAATATCTACTGAATTTAGTATTGAGTATAAAGATATTCCACATTTTCCTGTAAGTACTGTTGAAGGTCATACAGGTAAACTTATTCTTGGCAAATTGGGAACAAAAAAAGTTTGGGTTATGAGTGGTCGTTTCCATTTTTATGAAGGTTACACACCTCAACAAGTGGCATATCCTGTTCGAGTTATGAAAATGTTGGGTGTACAAACACTCTTATTATCAAATGCTGCTGGTGGGGTTCATCCAAGCTTCAAGGTGGGCGATTTAATGATTATACGTGATCATATTAGTCTGTTTACAATAAATCCCTTATTAGGAAAAAATGAAGATCAACTAGGCACTCGTTTTCCTGATATGAGTGAGCCTTATAGTAAAGAGCTTATACAAAAAGCAAAAGAAATAGCTGCTAATCATGAAATTTTAGTACATGAGGGTGTTTATCTAGGGGTAACTGGGCCAACATTTGAAACAAGGGCTGAATATCAATTGATTAAAAACGTGGGAGGAGATGCTGTTGGGATGAGTACTGTACAAGAAAATATAGTTGCAGTACATTGTGGGATGAAAGTGTTTGCTATTAGTGTAATTACAGATCTTGGAATTCGCGAAGAAGAAAATATTATAACGCACCAAGAGGTATTAGAGGCTGCCAATGCAGCTGAGCCTAAATTGACAACCTTATTCAAAGATTTAGTAGAGCAGATTTAATAATAACTGAGTTTTTTTATGAAGTCCGTTATTTAACGGACTTTTTTATTACCCCCTATTTCAAGGGATTGCAAGAATTTGATTAAGGATGGAAGTTTGTACTGTTAAACACCCGTTTTAACATCCAAGAAAAATCCTAAAAAACCAAAGTTCTTTGAATGATTTATAGACCCCTATAATAAGGGATTGGACAAGCACTAAAGATTTCTAAGCTTTGTACCATCATTTGATAAAGCCCCTTTATCATCTGATATCCTTAGGAAAACCCTCGATATCTATGAAAAAATCTGTGTTTGAATCCAGTATCAACGAGGGGGGAGTTTCGTCTCCTCTCTCTTTCTTCATTCTGTACAAAGAGGAAATCTTACATTTACCCACAAAAAAATGATCCAAGTCGGCATAATAGAAGATGATCCTAAACTGCGTCATAATTTTGAGCAGTTTTTTAAGCTCGATAAGGAGGTGAATCTACTTTTTTCTTATTCAAGCATGGAGCAATTTTTATCGAGTAAAGACCAGCTTTCCTACTCACCTTTTTTGGTGTTTTTAGATCTAGGCTTACCTGGAATAAATGGACTTGAAGGAATTGCAATAGTTAACAAGTCATTTCCAGAAGCGCATTTGGTTATTCTAAGTGGTAATACAGATGAAGATATGATTTGGCAAGCTATGGTGAAGGGAGCCAATGGATACTTGATTAAGCCTGTTTCTCTGAACGATTTGAAGAAACAGCTTGATGTAGTAAAGCAAGGGGGCGCACTTATTTCCCCTGAAGCTGCACAAATTTTAGTAAGTAGGGTTAATCAGTTTCATGCGCCTAAGAAATCATTTTCAAGTGATAAATTAACACCTCGCGAAAATGAAGTCATGGAGCAACTTGTCAATGGATTTACCTACAAAGAAATTGCATCTGTATTAGGGATATCTTCAACAACGGTCAATGATCATTTAAAGAATATATATGTTAAACTCGGAGTGAATTCCAAAGCGGAACTCATTTCAAAAATTTTATCAGAAAGAGCTGGATCATGAATACTACTGTTCCACATATTGCAGGCGCTGCATCAGGATATACAGAGAAACTGCTGTATTTGCTGATGCAATTGCCATATCCAATATTGATGGAAAATAAGGGATTGCATGTTGAGTTAGCAAATCAAGCATTTTCTAATCTTTTCCAAATTCCTGCATCTTCTGGTTCGCTATTGGGAACTTATGCTATTCAGTTTACACCAGATATTATTCAATTTTTAGAAAATCCTTCCACGTTTCAAGAAGTAACGAGATCACAAATGCAGCAAGCCAAATCTGCAAAAGGTGACATCCTTCTTAAAGATGGCAGAACTTTTCTTAGAACCTACATCCCATATATAGGAGGAGATGATACAGTTCGTTCACATATATGGATTTATGAAGAAATTACTCATGTAACTGATAGTTCCAATAAGGCCAATTCATATGCTGTATTGTTAGAACAGTTGCTTGATGTACTGCCACTAGATATTAGAATTACTGATGATTCCCATAAATATATTTATCTCAACAAAATAGCAGAGCCAAATGATTCGTTACGTAGTTGGCTAATAGGAAAGACTGATTTTGAAAAGGTAGGTTTGGAAAAGAAGGGTATGGAGGGTGCATTATCTAGGATGAAACAACTCAACGAAGTCGTTGTCTCAAAGCATCCAATATCTGAACAGAAAAGCTCGTCTAATGGAACCTTTCAATTTCAGTTGTCGCCTTTAATGCATCCGAACCATTCAAAGGTTCATGTAGCAAGTGTAGGTTGGAATATTAGTCAGCAAAAATTAAATGAAGAGCTGTTGGGACAAACTATGGAATTATACCAGCAATTAATGAATGACCTCGATGAATTGGTTTTTACAATTGATCGTACTGGTGTCATAAGGTATGTAAATCCAGCTTTTGAAAATGCGTTTTCAACTTCTTACACCGAACTTGTTGGTCAGCCTTTAAAGAATTACATAGCAGGTAATTCTTACGAGTGGATAATTCAGTCGTCTCAAGAATTGTTAGATGAATCTGATATAAACGATCATCAAAAAAAGACTGGTACTTTATCAATTACTTTATCAAAAGGTGTAGAATCAATATTTGATATAAAAGTTCAAAAATTTACACAAGTTGGTTACATAGAACCATTAACTGTAATCTTCTTAGCCGATGTAACGAGTCATGTTCAAACACAAAAAGAGCTAGAGCAAGTTCTAAAAAAAGAGCGTCAGTTAAGCGATATGAAAACCGTTTTTGTAAATATGGTTTCTCATGAATTGCGGACACCGCTATCAGTTATACAATCGAGTGCTGAAATTTTAGAAATGCTTTCAGCAGAATCTGAATTGTCGTCGGAAGAAGTAAAAAATTATGCACAAAGCATTGTTGAAGAAGTGACTCAACTCAAAAGTTTAATGGATGAACTTTTGTTGATTAGTCGAATTGAATCGGATAAAATGAAGTTTGAGCCAGCGGAAATTGATGTAATACAGTTTATTCATCAATTGGTACAAGCCCATTTTTTACCATGGAAAGATGGCAGACGTCTATTTGTTGAGGCAAGAGGCTCAGAAAGACTTGTAAAAGCTGATACTTTTATGCTTCGTCATATATTGATGAACATACTTGAAAATGCATTTAAGTATTCTCCTCAAGCGGAAGCGCCGCATTTGAGAATATTCTTTGCATCTGATCATTGGTCTTTGGTATGTCGCGATTTTGGAATAGGTATTCCAGAAGCAGATTTGCCACAGCTGGGTAGTTCATTTGAACGTGCTGGTAATGTTGGTGATATAGAAGGAACAGGGCTTGGACTAGTTGTTGTACGTTATTTCATAGAAAAGCATGCTGGAAGCTTACAGTTTGAAAGTGCTGAAAGCATAGGTACTGTTGTCACCCTTACTTTTCCTTACGAACCATGTTCTTGATTCTTGTCATAGAAGATGAAGCCATGTTAAGAGCCAATTTGGCCAAGATGCTTCAAATAAAAGGATGTAAAGTAATAGAAGCTTCCGATGGTAAAGATGCAGTTCAACAACTTGAACAAATACAGCCCAGTTTAATTATTTGTGATAGAATGATGCCTCTAATGGATGGAATGGAGGTGCTGGAATGGGTTCGACAAAGAGAACGATTTAAAGAAGTTCCTTTTGTTTTCTTAACGGCAAGGGCTGAGCAGCCAGATCGAGAAATGGCTATGCAAGCTGGTGCTCAGGCTTACATTACTAAACCCTTCATTTTTTCTAATCTTTGGGCTACTATTCAAGAGCTTTTAGCTTAGTATATAAAAATCCGTTGAATAAGCAGCTATCTATGTATTTTGCGCCCAGTATTTAGGCATGAAATCATTTGTTTTTACATTTTTTGCAACTTTATTCTGCACGTTGGTTGTTGGACAGAATAGACCTGTTATGCGAGCTGGGGGAGGAGGAAACCAAGACCCTCAAATACAGTATGATAGGAACGGTAGACCTATTAGAAAAACTCCGGGAAATGACTCTCTACAAAAGAGAGATCGCTTCAAAGATTCAATTACAATTTTTTACAACTATTTTGACAGTTCGCGTTTGCATTCATTGGATACTTCAATCAATGATTTTAATAGTAAGTTTCCCATTCCATATACTAACCAACACCTTGGTAATCTTGGTGGTGCAACTAGAAGCCTTATTTTCAAACCTATCATGAAGGCTGGATTCGACGCTGGCTTTCACCAATTTGATGTTTATAAATATACAATTGAAGGTGCTAAATTTTTTCAGACCACCCGTCCTTATACAGAACTAGGATACATGCTGGGAAGTAAGGCTGAGCAGCAAATTGAACTCATACATACCCAAAATAGGGGGCAAAATTTTAATATTGCTATAGAGTATCGATTTATTAATTCGCCTGGAAATTTACGTTTGCAAAATGCCAGTCAAAATAATATGCGTATAACTGCGCAGTACAGATCAAACAATAAGCGTTATGGTTTTTATTTTATTTATGCAACAAATAAAAGTGCAGCATCGGAAAATGGCGGTTTGCAAGATATTAATGCTATTAGAGATGTAGCACTCAATAACCCTTTTGATTTACTTACTAGAATAGGATCGCCAACAGTAGTTCGGAGAAATCCATTTAATACTAAAGTTTCAATTGGAAATATTCATCAAGATCAATCTTTGTTAATTCGCCAACAATATGATTTTGGGCAAAAGAAGGCAATCATGATGGAAGATTCCTCAATGGCTACCATTTTTTATCCGAGATTTAGATTAGAGCATACACTTAGATATACCCAGTCGCAATTTCAATTTTTTGATGAAGCATTTATTGATACATTATATAGTAAGTACTTGGGGTATCAACACTCAGGAGTAGTTAGTCAAATCCAATTTCAAGATGCTTGGCGAGATCTAAAAAATGAATTGGCAATTATAACCTATCCAAACAAAAACAACCAAAGTCAGTTCCTTCGATTGGGTGCAGGCTGGCAACAAGTGATAGGTCGATTTGATACGGGGTATACCCAAATAAGGACTACTCAATTTGATAACCTGTATGCACTTGGTGAATATAGAAATAGAACCAAAAATCAAAAATGGGATTTTGAGTTGGCTGCTAATTTATTCATTACTGGTTTCCATGCAGGTGATTATCAAGTATCAGGTTCTATCTTCAGGAAGTTAAGTCAACGCGCAGGTAGTCTGCGATTAGGAGCTGCTAATATTAACAGAACGCCTTCTTTTATTTTTAATCAGGTTTCTGCATTTCCTGTACGAAGAACTGGTACATTCAACCAAGAAAATACTTTGCATTTATATGCAGAATATGGCAATGAGGCAGCTAGCTGGTATATCAAAGGAAATTATTATGCCGTTTCAAACTTTATGTATTTTGATAGCTTCTTTAGCCCAAAACAAGAAGCAACCTTATTTAATTTATTGCATATTAGTGCTGAAAAGAAATTTAGATTAAATAAAAGATGGAATTGGTATTCAGAAGTTCATCTTCAGCAAGCTACAGGTGGCGCACCGGTGAATGTACCATTGATTTTAACTCGTAATAGAATAGCGTATGAAGGAAATTTTTATACGAATTTGTTTCTATCAACGGGATTAGAAATTCGTTATCATACTCCTTTTAAAGCGGATCAGTATTCGCCAATGTTAGGACAGTTCTTTTTACAGAATATGTATACACTCAACAATAGGCCTGATATTGCTTTATTTTTTCATGCTAGAATTAAACGATTAAAAGCGTTTGTTCGATTAGAAAATCTAAACAGTTTAAACCTTTCGGAAGGATTTGTTTTTAATAATTACAATTTTGGAGCCGAGAATTATGCATATCCGGGTATGTGGTTTCGCCTAGGTTTGTGGTGGAATTTTGTGAATTAGTCTACTACTTAGTTTTATTTGGATTAGTGATCAATATTCCGGCTAATCATGCAAAGAGGAGTCCTTCTGTGGAAGTATTTACTTTTTTTTCATAGACAAATTGCAGTTAAATCTAATAAAGGCTTTATTATGCATAAGAAACAATCGATTTTTCATTTATAAAAGTTTTCCGAAATGAATAGTTCATCTGCAGAATTATTATATAATGTATTACAAGAGTTGGGATATACTGAGTTGGCAACATCTCTTCGTCAAAAAAAATTATTAACTGATCAAGTTTCTGAGGAAGATATTATACAGGCTCTGAGCATTCAATTTCAAATTTGGAATTTAGAAGAGCAAAATAATGCAGTTCAATATAGGAGAAAGCTTGAACATAAAGATGGAGCAGCTTCTATTAGAGGTTCATGGGCAGAAACATTTGAGCGTTGGAAACAGCAGGGACTTACTCAGCAGCAAATGATTGAAGCTTTAAGTCGAGTAGAAGTTCAGCCAGTATTAACAGCCCATCCAACAGAAGCAAAGCGCCAATCGATTATTGATCTTCATAGATCATTTTATTTATTATTAGCAAGGAAGTCGCATCAACATTTAACTAATAGAGAGCAAGATCAAATTGATGAGTCATTACAAGCGCTTGTAGAAAGATGGTGGAGGACAGGGGAAGTTTACCTTGAGAAGCCAACAGTGGCAGCGGAAAGAGCACATGTTATTCATTATCTATCACAGGTATTTCCTGAAGTATTAAAAAGACATGACCAGCAATTTAGATTGAGTTGGAAGCTTGCTGGATTTGATATTTCATTGTTAAATGATGCAAGAAATTATCCTAAAATAAAGTGGGGTACATGGGTTGGAGGTGATAGAGATGGTCATCCATTTGTTACCGCAGAAGTTACTAAAGCTACTCTTCAAGTTTTAAGAGAGACAGGACTTGGCTTAATTCAAAAATCATTGCATGAATTAGCAGTGGCTTTAAGTTTCTCTATTCAAAGAAATCCTATTCCAACCTTATTACTAAAGTCTATTCAAAAAGCAACAGAAAACTTAGGTGAAAATGCTGCTAATGCAATTAGCAGGAACCCCTATGAACCTTGGCGGCAATGGGTTAACTTAATGCTGTTGAAATTGCCAATAAATAGCAGTTTAAATCAAGATGGGTTTTATAGAAATCCAGATGAGTTGATATTGGATTTGGAAATTTTGGAGCAATCTTTACTTGAGCTTGGAACAAAAAATATTATTGAAGAATTCATTTTTCCAGTAAAGCGACAGTTGTATTGTTTTGGGTTTCACCTTGCTCAACTTGATATTCGTCAGAATAGACCTTTCCATGATATGGCACTAGAACAAATCATGTCTACTGTTTATCCCAACAAGCCATTATATAGTAGCTTAGATTGGAATCAACGTATTGAATTATTATCTGCTGAGTTGAATTCAACCAGACCATTTGCTGTTAGTGGTACTTCCTTTGGTGAAGAAGCAGATAAAGTTTTAGCTTCTTACGGTGTCGTTGCCGATTATGTGAAGCAACATGGGAAAGAGGGTGTAGGCTCTTTTATTGTTAGCATGACCAGAAGTTTAGCCGATTTATTGGCTGTTTGGATTTTTATGAGAGAAACTGGTTTGTTACAATATAAATTTCAGGTTGTGCCATTATTTGAAACAATTGAAGATTTGCAAGGTGCACCCACAATTCTATCTTCATTTTTAGATCATCCTTTTTGGAAAAATCACTCGAATAGTTTTCAAGAAGTTATGTTGGGATATAGCGATAGCAATAAGGATGGTGGTATTATTGCCAGCAGATGGAATATTTATGAAGCAGAGAAAAATTTAATTCGGGTTGGAATGGAAAGAGGAGTAGAGTTACGATTCTTTCATGGTACGGGTGGAACAATTAGTAGGGGTGGAGGTAAATATCATCGCTTTTTAGAGAGTATGCCTGTTGGATCCGTTCAAGGTAAAATTAGAATGACTGTACAAGGAGAAACCATAGCACAACAGTTCGCAAATCTTTTAAATGCTTCGTATAATGTAGAAATGTTAACATCTGGAACAGCAGCACAAACTGCTCTTACATTATACCCTCCCAAGGACTTGTCAATAGCTGAAGAAGCTATGCATCATTTAGCTCAATTTGCGTTTATTCATTATAGATCTCTGGTTACTCATCCATCATTTATAACATTTTATGGGCAAGCAACACCTATTGATGTGTTGGAGCAAAGTAAGATAGGATCTCGTCCAGCAAGAAGGACTGGTAAAAGAAGTATACAAGACCTAAGAGCAATTCCTTGGGTGTTTAGTTGGCACCAAAGTAGATTTAATATTACAGGATGGTTTGGGATTGGTACTGCATTACAACAACTAAAGGTAACTTATACAGAGGAATATAATCGATTACAGTCGCTTGCCAACTCCTGGTCATTTTTGCGATACACACTTATACAGCTTGAAACTAACTTAATAAATGCAAACCGTTCCATGATGGAAGCTTATGCTGATTTAGTTCAGGATAAAGAAGACAAAAATGCAATTCTTACAATTATTTTAAATGAATATGAATTGTCGCTCATTGAAGTAGATATTTTACTTGGCGGAAGCAGATTAGAACGAAGGAAGACATTGTTTGCGAATAATGATGCACGTAAAGAGTATCTTGAAATGCTGCATCAACTTCAAATAAATAGTTTGCAGAAATGGAGAAGTCTTACAGATCCAAGTTCATCTGAAAGTCAGCATCTCTTAGAAAAGCTTTTAATGATTACAAATGCTTTAGCAAGTGGACTAAAACAAACTGGCTAATCTCTAGATAAATTATATTTTCCAATCATTCTCTGCTGTAGTTTTGTTGCATGGCATCACTAATTGATAGAGATAAACAGTTTATTTGGCATCCTTTTACCCCACAAAAGCAAATGCCAGATCCCATTGCAATTGTAAAGGGTTCAGGTAGTTTGCTCTTTGATGAGATGGGTAACTCCTATATAGATGCTATCAGTAGTTGGTGGGTTAATCTACATGGTCATGCTCATCCATATATTGCTGAAAAAATATATCAGCAAGCACTTACTTTAGAGCAAGTTATTTTTGCAGGCTTTACTCATAGCCCTGCAGTGAATTTGGCGGAACGATTACTTCCTTTGTTGCCAGGTAGCATGTCAAGGATATTTTATTCTGATAATGGCTCAACTTCAACAGAGGTGGCACTAAAAATGGCTTTACAGTATTGGTGGAATTTAAATCCTGAAAAGGCAAGAACGAAAATTCTTTGTTTTGAAAATTCTTACCATGGCGATACATTTGGCGCAATGAGTGTGAGTGATAGAAGTGTTTTTACCACACCATTTGTTCCATTACTTTTTGATGTCATTACAATTCCTCTTCCAAACAATGGTAATTTGGATTCTATTAAGTCTATTATTCATCAATATGGAAATGATATTGCTGCATTTATTTATGAGCCAATGATTCAAGGTGCTGGTGGTATGAATATGTACGATTCATATTTGATGAATGAGCTGTTAAATTCTGTAAAACTTTATGAAGTAATTTGTGTAGCGGATGAAGTTATGACTGGTTTTGGTAGAACTGGAACTTTATTTGCAAGTGAACATTACCATAAAAAGCCCGATATTATTTGTCTTAGTAAGGGATTAACTGGAGGTACAATGGCTCTGGGAGTTACAGCATGCAATAATAGAATTTATAATGCTTTTGTGGATGACGATAAACGTAAGACCTTCTTTCATGGGCATTCATTTACTGCAAATCCTCTTGCTTGTACCGCAGCCTTGGCTAGTCTTGATTTGTTGCAGCAGCAGTCTGCTATAGAGCGTATAGAATGGCTATGTAATGAGGTAGCCATTTTTGCTAAAGAGCTTATTAACCTAAATCTACAAATTCAGAATGTTAGAGTAGTTGGAACTGTTTTGGCTTTTGAAATGCAAGATGTTACTAAAACCTATTTACATCAAATTGCACAACCATTTACTAAAGCATGCTTAGACAGAGGTGTATATATTAGACCATTAGGTAACACAGTATATATCATGCCTCCATATTCCGTTACAGAGAGTGAATTTGAAAAAATCAAATCTGTAATTTTGGAAGTGATTAAGTTATTTGTTTGATTGCTCGATATACGACTTGAGGTTTGCTAGATTCTTTTCTAGCATAGCTCCTAAAATTTTGTCGTGCATCATTGAACCAAACCTTTCCCAAGGTAGCCACCCGATTTCTTCTTCAAACTGCCATTGAATTGTAGTTGTATTGGGACTACTTTTATGTTGTATGATGCGCATGGTACTAAGCATTTCACTACCATCTTTCCCAATCCATTTTGCTATTACCTCTCCATTTTTATTGCTTAGCAGTTCAACAGTATGATTACCTATTTGTGCAATATTATTTTTTTTATCGTTGAAAACAGCTTTATCCATGCCTTCAAGCCACCCATTCCAAGCAGTTAAAGTTCCAACATGTGCTTGAGCTGTTTCAGCACTTGCTTGCATATCAATAGCCCTTGATACCAAGACATTAGAAGGGAAAAGTAGTCCCATAGCTGTTAACAAAAGAAACAAAAAAACAACGCTGAATAGAATTAGTTTTAAGAATCTCATTATTCCCATTTAAATGTTTTAATGGCTATTGCATAAACTACAACAGTCCATATTGCAAGAATGCCTAATTCAAAACCCACATCAGTTATACTAGCTCCTTCAAAAGCAATACTTCTCATGGCATTGTTGAAATGTGTGAGTGGTAATACATTACAAAATGGTTGTAGCCATTTTGGAAAAGCATCGATTGAGAAAAATGTTCCTGCTAATAAAAATTGAGGGAGTGTAATCATATTAGCAAACGGTGGAATGGTGCTTTCAGTTTTAGCAAGACTGCTTACAATAAATCCGAAACCCATAAATAGCAGAAGAGAAAAACTACTTAATAGTAAGATGTCTAAAAAAGTTCTTAAGCCATGAACTAAAGTGAAATTAAAAGCAAAATGTCCAATACCAACAATGATCACAGCGGTCATAAGCTGAAAGAGCATCCTTCCTAATCCTTCTCCCACAACAATATAGCCTCTTCGAATTGGAGTAGCATAGAATCGCTTTAGCACTAGTTGTTGTCGAAGATTGAAAAATAAAAATGCAACACCAAAAACACCTGCACTTAGCAATGAAAAGCCTAATTGTCCAGGTAAAATAAAATCAATTGTGCGGTAAATTCTACCTGGAATTTTTTCTACTTGTTGGTTGATTCTTGCAATGGTAGCATTATTTGGAAACTGTTTTTGATTAACACCTGCAATTACAGCTTCTAATAATGATCTAAGTATCGCTAAATTCTGTGGTTGAACTGCTTCTGAACTAATTATGTTAATTTGATAGGTACTATTGTTAGAAGAATTTTCTTGAATATGAATGAGCGCAGTAATTCTACCTTTTTCTAAATCTTCTCTTATCAAGTTTGTATCTTTTTGTACAATCTTTAAAGAGCTAATTTTTTGAAGGCTTTGGAACAAAACATTTGAAGTGTCGCTTGTAGGTGTAAAAGCGATTTGTACAGAAGTACCTCTATTATTCCCTAAAAATCCAAAAACTAGAATAAAAACCAATGGAAAGCCAATTGAAAATAAAACTGCAGAAGGAGAACGAAAGATTGCTTTCAAGCTGGCTTTCGTAACTGCCAACATCGCTTTTATTTGACTGTAGGGCTTGTTTTGCATTGTTCTTAAGAAAGGACAAAGCTATTTGAATAATGCCATTTGACAATTATTTGATATTTACCTCGAATGGAATACGAGTTTGAGGACCATTCCCCATGAATTTAATTTGTTGTACATATTGAAAGAATGGGTATAATTCAGGACCTAATGCGCTGGCAGCTGCATTTTGGCTGATGTTCTTTTTGTATTGTCCAGTTATTTGTGAAACAATATCAACTGGTTCAGGGTATTCACGTAGTTTATAGCTGCTTAATTTAGCTAGTTTGGCAGCAGAAGAAATAGCATCTTGTAATCCTCCTAATTTGTCGGTTAAACCAATTTTTAAGGCTCTCTTTCCAGTCCATACTCTTCCTTGAGCAATAGAATCAACGTGAGATGCTTCAAGTTTTCTGCCGTCTGCAACTCTTTTTGTGAATACTGCATAAACTGTATCAATTCCATTTTGGAAAATTCTCTTTTCTCCTTCATTCAATGGTCTATCAATGGATCCGAAATTTGCATAGGGGCCTGTAGCTACACCGTCAAACGTAATACCAAGCTTGTTATTAAAGAATCCCTTCATGTTGGGAATCATTCCAAAAACGCCAATAGAGCCAGTTAATGTATTATTATTTGCAAATACAGAGTCTGCAATACAAGATATATAATAGCCGCCAGAAGCTGCTAAATTACCCATACTAACAACGAGTGGTTTTTCCTGTTTTAACAAACTTAATTCCCTCCAGATAACATCACTAGCTAAAGCACTTCCCCCAGGAGAATTTACTCTAAGTACAACGGCTTTAATGGATTTATTTTTTCTAATATCACTTATGATTGATCTGTATTTGGCACTAGCAATGTAGCCATTCATTTCGTTTCCATCTATAATATCTCCATCTGCATATATAACTGCAATTTTATCATTTGCATTATTGCCTTCATTCAAATTAACTCCTGCAGCATATTCACCTAATCGAACGAAATTTATCTTGTCAGTACTTTTTTTACCAAGTTTATTAAGCATAACTGCTTTTACTTCGTCATCATACATTAATCCATCAATGAGGCCATATTTTTTTGCATCAAATGAGGTTTGAATTGCTGCTGTATTGGCCCATTCTTTTAAATTGCTATTACTTATTTTTCTATCACTAGCAACAGTTTCTATAAAGTGGTCATATAAGTCATTCAAATAAACTGAAGTTTGTAACTTATTCTCAGCTGTCATTGCTGTTGCTCTAAATGGCTCGGTTGCACTTTTAAACTTCCCTGCATAAAATACTTGTGCTTCAATTCCAAGCTTATCCAACATGCCTTTCAAGAAAATTATATTGGATGAAAATCCAAGCCATTCCATACCTCCTTGTGGGTGTAAGAAAACGCTATCTGCTACGCTTGCTAAGTAATAAGCACTCTGCGGCATAACCTCCGCATAGGCAAATACAAACTTTTTTGATTCTTTGAATGTAGAAATAGCTTTTCTTAGTTCTTCACTACTTCCCCAACTATTAGCGTTATAACCTGTTTTTAAATAGATGCCTTTAATTTTATCATCTTTTGTGGCATGCTCAATTAGTCGGATAGTTGTAAACAAAGAAGGGACTGTAGCACTAGGATCATCCTGCAATAAAAGAAGAGGATCCTCCTCTACAACTTCTGGATAGTTTTCACTAATGTCAATAACCAAAACACTATTATCACCTATGGAGGTTTGTGTTCCGGAAGAAACAACAGCTACCAAACCTATAACTGTAAAAATTGCTGTTAAGGTAAAAACTACTAATGCTAAAAAAGAAGCAAAAAAGGTCTTAAAAAAGCTGCGCATATCTTTTATCTAAATTGGATGTGAAAATAAAGATATTTGCCTGCTTAAAACAAGCAGTTTATATGAATTTGGCCTATTTGCTGATAGGAGGTAATTTGGGGGATAGAGAACAATTATTATGTAAGGCTACAAGCTTAATTCAGCTAAGTTGCGGCAACATATTACAAAAATCTTCTATTTATGAAACCAGTCCTTGGGGGCTTACAAATCAACCAGGATTTTTAAACCAAGTATTGGTATTAGAAACTTCTTTTAGAGCTGAGCAGCTCATGGGAGAGTTGTTGCTTATTGAAGAAGAAATGGGGAGAAAGAGGACTCAAAAATATGGTCCAAGAACTATCGATATTGATATTCTCTTCTTTAATCAAGATCTGATTCATTCTGAAATTGTTGTGATTCCCCATCCTAGAATCCATGAAAGAAGGTTTGTTCTAGTGCCTCTTTGTGAACTCAATCCTAATTTGCAACATCCTGTTTTTAAACAATCAATGAAAAATTTATTGGAAAACTGTTCAGATGAGGGAATTGTGAAAAAGTTCTCTACAAACTAGTAGACCACATTTGTATTTTTGACGCCTGCATGAAGCATCATTTTATTACGATAGAAGGGAATATTGGAGCAGGTAAAACAACCTTGGCTCATTTATTGGCAAAACATTTTGAAGCTCGATTAATTTTGGAGGAATTTGCAGATAATCCTTTTCTCCCTAAGTTTTACGATAATCCACAACAGTATGCTTTCCCATTAGAGCTGTTCTTTCTAGCGGAGCGATACAAGCAAATGAAGGAACAGTTACACACCAACGATTTGTTTCAATCTATTACTATTTCTGATTATTTGTTTACTAAGTGTTTGCTTTTTGCAAAGGTGAACTTACCTGAAGAAGAATTTAGACTTTATCAGAAACTATTTGATATTATTCAGCAGCAAATGGTTTTCCCAGATATTTTAATATACCTGCATGCCCCTGTCAATAAGTTGCAGTCAAATATCAAAAAGCGTAATCGTCCTTACGAACAGCATATTCCTGATGAATATTTATTTAATATTCAAGAGACTTATACGAGCTATATTAAGCAGCATCACATAAAAACTATTTTTATTGATGCTTCCAATGCAGATTTTCTTGGAAACGAGAAACATCTTCAAGTTGTATTAGATGCGCTTGATAAAGATTACGAAACTGGACAACATTACTTTAGTCTTCCTTGAGTGACCATCCATCCATACACCCCTTTCAAGTACTGCGCATTCGTGAGTATCGCTTTTTAATGATTGGTAGATTTTTCTTCATCATGGGATTACGCATGATGGGAACTTTAGTTGGATGGTGGGTATATGAGTTAACTGGTAACCCTTTTGCAATTGGATTAATTGGGTTAGCAGAAGTGATCCCAGCAGTTGGATTGAGTTTGTATGCAGGACATGTGATTGATATTGGGGAGAAGCGAAAAATATTGCTTACAGGAGCGGGGATGTATTTTTTGATAGCAGCTGCATTGTTGGCATTATCGTGGAAAGGAAATTTGTATTTTTCTGATCAGCAAACGGTTTATGTTATTTATGCTGCTATTTTTTTAACAGGTGTTTTTCGTGCTTTTACTGGTCCAAGCTTTGGAGCTATGCTCGGACAAATTGTTCCTAAAGAATTATTACAACAAGCAACAACGTGGAATCAAGGAACTTGGTTAACTGCATCGGTTTTTGGTCATGCAGGAGCTGGATTGTTAATTGCATTTCTAGGGAATACAGGGACCCTCGCTACTTTACTCATAAGTGTTGGTATTGGTTGGATGTGCATGACAGGCATTTTACCTAAGCCACCTTCATTGCAGTCTCTTGAAAGTAAAACATGGGATAGTGTTAAAGAAGGCTTACAATTTGTTTTTAAAACAAAAGAAATTTTGGGAGCTCTTACTTTAGATCTTTTTGCTGTTCTATTTGGAGGTGCTGTTGCAATGGTTCCAGTTTTTGCTAAAGATATTCTGAAAGTTGGTCCTAGTGGATTTGGGTGGCTAAATGCAGCAGTCGATATTGGAGCTATTTTAATAGTAATATTCTTAACATTGCGCCCAATTCAAAAACAACAAGGGAAAAAATTAATGTTGGCTGTAGGTGGATTCGGATTGTGCATTATCCTTTTTGCTATTAGTAAGTCATTTTGGTGGTCTTTTGTTTTATTAGTTATAGCAGGTATATTAGATGGAATTAGTGTAGTAATTCGTGGCACTATTCTTCAGCTAAAAACACCGCAACATATGCGTGGCAGGGTAATGAGCGTCAACTCAATGTTTATCAACAGCAGTAATGAATTAGGTCAATTTGAGAGTGGGGTAGCAGCTCGATACATGGGCGTGGTGCCTTCAGTAATTTTTGGCGGAAGTATGACTCTATTGGTAGTGTTGGTTACTTGGTTGAAAGCTCCTTCTTTGAAGAAACTAGAATACTAATTGCCATAGCTTTTTAGTAATGCTCTTAAATCTTCTATAGTGTTTGCTTCTTCTTTTGGTTTGTCTTTGCGCCATCTGTGTATTCTTGGAAAACGAACGGCTATTCCGCATTTATGTCTTTTGCTTACCGAAATCCCTTCAAATGCAATTTCGAAAACAAGTTCTGGTGGTACGGTTCTTACAGGACCAAATTTTTCAATAGCATGCTTTTTTACAAACTGATCTACTTCATTGAACTCTGCATCTGTTAGTCCACTATATGCTTTTGCAAAGGGAATCCATTTCTCCCCATCTCTAACTGCAAATGTATAGTCTGTAAAAAGATTGCTCCTTCTACCATGTCCTTTCTGTGCATAAATTATAACGGCATCAATCGTTAATGGATCTACTTTCCATTTCCACCAGTCACCTCTTTTTCTACCTGATAAATAAGGCGAATCTTTTCTTTTAATCATGAAACCTTCTGCCAACATTTCCCTCGAATGTAATCGGAGTGATGCAAGTTGATTCCAGTCATCAAATTGAACAATCGGTGAAAGCTGAATGATAGAGGATGAAATTTTTGATATAAACGATTCAAGTAAGATTTTTCTTTCTAAAAGAGGAGTGTTTCTCAAGTCTTTTCTTTCCGCTTCCAGTAAATCATAGGCAAAAAATCCAACGGGCGCATCTTGCAGTAGTTTTTTTGAAACTTTTTTTCTTCCAAGTCTAGTTTGTAAAAGTGAAAATGGGAGGGGTTTTCCTGCTCTCATGCAAATAATTTCTCCATCTATAACCGTCCCATCAGGCAGCTGCATAGCTAGTTCTTTTAACTCTGGAAACTGGTCTGTTACCAATTCCTCACCTCTGCTCCAAATATAGCATTGCAGGTTTCTAATTATGATTTGCCCTCTTATCCCATCCCATTTCCATTCTGCCAACCATTCACTTGGTGAGCCCAATTCTGTTGGCTTATGCTCGAGTGCGTAAGCAAGATAAAAAGGATAGGGTTTTGAATCATCTGATTCTATAGAGCTATTATCAAAAAAAGTAGTTAACTCGGTTGTTGCTGGCTCCCATTTGCCCGATAGTCGGTGTGTAAGTGTACTAATCTCAATTCCCGAAAATTTTGAAAGGCCTTTAATTACCATTTGTTCTGATATACCAATTCTAAATCCACCTGTAATGAGCTTATTGAAAATAAATTGGAAGGTTGGATGGGGAATGGACCAGTATTTTAATATCAATGTATGTTTTTCTTCATCAGGGCTTCCAGAGATATTAATCATTTCTTGTATCAACTCAGTTAATGTTTGAGGCAATTCGGTCGTTTCAGAAGTATTAGTTTTATTCAGTAAAGCAATAGTCTCTGCTAAGTCGCCAACAGTATGGTAACATTCTTCAAAAAGCCATTCTTCAATTTTATTTTTCGAGCAGCACCATTGTTTTAAGAGGCTAGTTTTTACAATACGTTTTGGTCTTCTTCCACTAAATAAGGCAATCGTCCAAACAATATCTTTAGAAATTGCTTCATTACAGTATTTCACAATAGCATCTACTTTGTCGTTTGTGCTTGTACTTTGATCAAGTTGTTGAATAAGGTGAATGAACTGTTTCATGAAGTCTCTATGTTTGTTTGTTCTTCTTCATCTTGACCAAATAAAGTTGATAATGTTTCAGCCTGGTATCCCCGTTCATTGAGATACTTGGTAAGTACATGTGTGAATCCATGAGTGGCTAAAATATGCTGAGCACCAGTTGCTTCAATTGCTGAAAGTAATCCATTCCAATCGGCATGATCACTTAATACAAATCCTTTATCAACATTTCTTCTTCTTTGGTTACCCCTCACTTGCATCCATCCACTGCAAATAGCTCTCTGAGAAGGGCCTAATTTTTTGAGCCAATTAGTTTGATCAGCTGAAGGAGGCGCAATAACAACGCCTTTGGAAAAATCAATTGGTTTTAATCCATTATGTATGCGTATTACGGGTTGAAGTGAATGTTGTTGCTGAATTAATATTTCTTGAGTATTTGCAATTGCTCCATGAGCGTAAATAGGAATATTCAAAGGAGCTAAGGCTTCAATAACTCTTTGTGCTTTTCCTAAGCTATAGGTGAATAATACTGGAGTCACCTGCTTTTCATGTGCTTCTTTTACCCAATGTCTAATGGAGGAATACACTTGCTCTTGTTCCTCCCATTGATAAATTGGTAGACCAAAAGTTGACTCTGTAATAAAATGATTGCAACTAATAGGTTCAAATGAACCGCTAATACCATCATTTTTTGTTTTATAATCACCACTAACCACCCATGTATCATCTTTGTAACGAACTCTAATCTGAGAAGATCCAATGATATGTCCAGCAGGAAAAAATGTAATTTCTATGCTATTGATAAAAATTGATTTACCCCATGCAATTCCTTGATAAGGATGGTTGCCTAAACGAAGTTGCAGAAGTGGAACAGTATGTTCATGGCATAAATAGGATGTACAACCCCACCTTGCATGGTCGCTGTGGGCATGGGTAATTAATGCTTTATTAACAGGGCGCCAAGGATCAATGAAGAAGTCACCTAGCTCGCAATACAAACCATGACTAGTTAATTCCAATAATGGCTTCATGGTAATTACTTTTTGGTTTGACTTCTATTGCTTCTACATTTATCGCTGCAATATTTTACTTCATCCCAAACTTTTTCCCATTTTTTTCTCCAGGAAAAAGGTCTCTTGCAAACTTCACAAATCTTCTTAGGTAAATGAGGTTTTTTGTGTGCCATACACAAGTAACCAATAAATTCGAAATTAGTTGACTTGTCGAATCACGCCATTAATTCTTCTAATAAAATAAAGTTTTCTGTTTTCAATATAGTCTGGCTCATTTCTAGATTTATCTGTGAAGTAAGGTTTGAATTGGAATTCATGAAACACTTTCGCATCAGAGTCTGATAAATTTCTTACTAAATCACCTTTATGCTTTATCAACAATACTCCAAAATGATACATTGCCTCATATCCTTTCCATACCATATCACTCGGACGTCCAGCATATTTTTCTTTAAAAATTTCAGTGAGACGATTGATTGTACTATCATTTGGTTGGAAATAATATGGTGTAGAGTGAACCAATTCAATGTCTTTAAATTCTGATCTTTGTAAGTTTTTTAGGCCGTCCCAAGTAGGCATTCCAATCATACTAAGGTTATATTTTTTGCCAAAAGGGCTTAGCTGTGCAATTAAACGCTGTGCAAAATTTTCTTGAACAGAACCAACAAAAACTGTATTTCTTTTTGTACTGTCTAATAGTGGAACTATATCTGTTGCTTGAACACTATCACTTACCTGCACTATTGTATAGTTAAGATTAGTTCCTCTACTGTTTCTCTTCGCATCTGCTAGTAAATCAAGAATCATTTTTTCTGTTGAACCATTTTTTGTAACGACGACCATTTTCCCTAGCGAATAATACTTCTGCATAAATTGGTATAGCTCTTCAATATGTACTCGAAGTGTTGGGTTCATCATAATAAATTCGGGATGATTGGTCAGCCCTCCATCATTTGGTAGTGTAGCAGAAAGTAGGGGTATGTTTTTTTCTCTAGTAAAATCTGCAAGAGTTTGAATATCGTTTCTCGACGAAAAGTGGGCAATAATTAAATCAACATCTTGAATTGTAGCTAATTCCTGATTAACACCTCTAGATGATTTGCTATCCACTACAATAACTTCTAATCCTTCCCAATTCTTTTTTAAATCATCTAAAGCTAACATTGCTCCATTATAAAATTCTAGTCCAGGTATCATGACCCTTGGCAATGCAGTTGCATTACCTTTATAAACTCCATTAGCATCAAAAACAGAATCAATATAAAGTGGAAGTACCAAACCAATTTTAACTGGTTTTTCATTTTGCGCAAAAGCAACTTGGCCTCTGATAAGCACAAAAAGAAATGCAATAAGTCTATAAATATTTCGAATATTAGCTTTCAACATAAAATATGTTTTATCAAATACAGTGCCACTATTCCCACTCAATGGTAGCGGGTGGTTTGCTACTGATATCATAAACAACTCTATTAATGCCCTTTACCTGATTGATAATGTCGTTTGAAACTTGAGCAAGAAATTCATAAGGTAAATGTGCCCAATCTGCAGTCATACCATCGGTGCTTGTTACAGCTCTAAGGGCTACTGTATACTCGTAAGTTCTTTCATCCCCCATAACACCCACACTCTTCACTGGCAATAATATAGTACCTGCTTGCCATACTTTTTCATAGAGTCCAGATTTTTTTAGCAGTTCAGTATAAATAGCATCTGCTTCTTGTAATAATTGAACTTTTTCTTCTGTTACTTCTCCTAAAATACGGATAGCTAAGCCTGGACCAGGGAATGGATGTCTGTATAGTAATTCATATGGAATTCCTAATTCCAATCCAACTTTTCTAACTTCATCTTTGAATAAAAAACGCAATGGTTCTACCAGGCCTAGCTTCATGGTTTCTGGTAATCCACCTACATTATGGTGCGATTTAATAGTTACAGAAGGTCCATGAACACTAACACTCTCAATTACATCGGGATAAATAGTGCCTTGTCCCAACATTTCTATTCCTTCAACTTTTTGCGCCTCTTGATCAAAAATTTCTATAAAACAGTTGCCAATAATTTTCCTTTTTTCTTCTGGGTCTGTTTTGCCAGCAAGTTTTGTATAAAAATGTTCTCTGGCATCAACGCCTTTTACATTTAAATCGAGTTGTTTGTATGTTTCTAAAACTTGTTGAAACTCATTTTTTCTAAGCACTCCATTGTCTACAAATATGCCAAATAGGTTTTTCCCAATAGCTCTGCTAATAAGTGTTGCAGCAACCGTGCTGTCTACACCACCACTCAATGCCATGATTACCTTGCGGTCACCAATTTGTTGTTTTAAAGCGCTAACTGTGTCCTCAACAAAGTGAGCAGGAGTGAAGTCACAATTGCATCCACAAATTTTGGTCAAAAAGTTTTGAAGAATTTTTTTACCTTCTAACGAATGGTAAACCTCTGGATGAAATTGTAAGCCATATAATGCATTGCCTTCGTTACTATTTCTTTTAAATGCGGCAACAGGAATACTATCGGTGTTAGCCAAAATAGTGAAGTTGGAAGGAAGTTCTTTGATAGAGTCGCTGTGACTCATCCAAACTTGGCTCATATCTCCAACTCCTTCAAGTAAAGTGTCATTTTGAATGATATGCATATTAGCCCTTCCGTATTCTCTTTTATTGCTTTTTTGAACTAATCCGCCAAATTGCTTGGCTGTTAGTTGAGCACCGTAACAAACGCCTAGAACCGGGAGTTGGTCAAGGATAGATGCAATATCTGGATTAGGAGCTTGCTCGTCATTAACACTAAAAGGAGAGCCACTCAGAATGATCCCTTTTAATTCGGGGGTAAAATCGAAGCGTTTATGAAATGGTATGATTTCACAATAAACATTTGCTTCACGAACAGCCCTAGCAATAAGTTGTGTATACTGGCTACCAAAATCGAGGATTAGGATCTTTTCTGTCATGCTGCGAAAGTAAAACAATGCCTGCAAATAGGGCATAAAACTCCATTCCTCCCTCTATTCTTTCATTTATCCCCATTTTTGAAACTTCAAATAAGTAAGGTCAAATTGCTCCTTTTTTATTTTACTTTCGTAATGTCATAGTCAAGAATAGAACCCGGCGGCATTTTCAAATGGCTATGTCATAATGCAAACAACATGAAAGCTTTATTTACTGGTTTTGTCTTTTTTGCTCTTTTTTTTCAGGGCTGCATTTACACTGGAGATGTTACCAAAGGCGATGGTAATATCGTTAGAGAGGAGAGAGCGTTTAAAGCTTTATCCAAATTACGGTTTAATGGAAATTTTGAGGTGGTTATTACCCAAGATCAAGAACCCAAATTAGAGATTGAAACAGACCTCAATATTCAGAAATATATATTGATAAAGGAAGATGAAGGTATACTGAACATAAAAATCAAAAGAGGTGTTTCATTAGAAACTAGCAGTCCCATTAAAGTATTTGTTAGTACACCCATGCTCAAATATCTTGCTATTGATGGTAGCACAGAGGTGAATGGAAATGGACTTTTCTCTGGAGCTGATGAGGTAAAGATTAAGATTGCGGGATCAGGAAAAGTGAAGCTAGATGTGAATACTCCAATCACTCAGGTTGAAGTTGCTGGTTCTGGAGATGTAGTAATGAGTGGACAAACACGTGAACATATTATTAAATGCATAGGTTCCGGAAACGTACAATCTGAAAAGTTATTGGCAGAAAAAGTTAAAGTGAAACTTGCGGGATCTGGAAATGCACACGTGTATGCATCAGATAAGTTGGATGTAAGTATTACAGGTTCAGGTGATGTTTATTATGTAGGAAGTCCATCTATTCAGCAAAAGATTGCAGGAAGCGGTCATATCAAAAAAAATGATGAATAACTTTTTCATCTTGTTGTTTTAAAGTAAGCCATGAAACAGAAAAAGATAGTTTTATGGTTATTGGCTGCGTTAAATTTTACGCACATACTCGATTTTATGATTATGATGCCATTAGGTAATTACTTAATGCCATATTTCAATATCAGCCCAAAGCAATTTAGTTGGTTGGTTGCTGCTTATACTGTAAGCGCGGCTATTACAGGCTTTTCTGCAGCATTTATTGTTGACCGATATGACAGAAAAAAAATTTTATTGATAGGCTATTTTGGTTTTTTACTTGGAACAATTGCTTGTGGAATTGCACCAACTTATTGGCTATTAGTAGTTTCAAGAACAGTTGCTGGATTATTTGGTGGATTAATTGGCGCTCAGGTACTTTCAATTATTGCAGATTTATTTTCTTATGAAGAAAGAGGGAAAGCAATGGGCACTGTAATGAGTGCTTTTGCAGCAGCTTCAACACTTGGCGTACCATTTTCATTATACTTAGCCAATTTAATTAGTTGGCATGCGCCTTTTCTTTTTGTTGGTCTAATTGGTATTGTTTTAATTCCTTTATTGAATAAAAACATCCCTCGCATGACCAAGCATATTCGCTCAAAAGAGGATAAGGAGCGCATATGGGAGGCTCTATATCAAGTTCTTAGAAATCCCCAAGCCATTTGGGCATTGGTATTTTCTTTTCTGTTGCTTACGGGTCATTTCCTAATTATCCCTTTCATAAATCCATTTATGGAGTTTAATATGGGGTTTTCTAAAGTACAAACACCTATGATTTATTTAGTTGGTGGAATTGCATCTTTGGCAACATCTCGTTGGTTGGGTAGAATGGCAGATCAATATGGGAAACTTAAAGTTTTTTCTATTTCTGTGTTTTTGAGCTTAGGGTTAGTTGCAATTATTACAAATATGCCTGCTATATCTTTCTTCTGGATTTTGCTTGTATTTGGAGTATGGTTTATAATGGGTACCGGAAGAGGTGTAACTGCACAATCTATGATTAGTAATGTAGTGCCGCCTCAACAAAGAGGTAGCTTTATGAGCTTTAACAGCAGTATGCAGCAGTTGGGAACAAGCTTTGCTTCATTTATTGCAGGATTTATTGTAACCAGTGATCCAATAACCCACAAAATCAGTAATTACCCATGGCTTGGTTTCATGAGTGTGGTTACTTTAGGCATTGCATTATTAATAGCAAGAAAGCTATTTATAGGCATGGATATCCAAAAACAATAATTTTATTTCACCAATCTAAATACTGGATACCTCATGTGCGCAGGTTCATAGTAAGGGGAGTTTTTGTATACAAAGTCTAACTGAGCAGCAGCATTGGCAGCAAATTTTGGGTCATCTGCCTTCTTCTGATCCAATAGTTTTCTAATATTTGGATTATTTGTGATGAATTCTCCAGCAACATCTTCCCATCTATAAGAACTGTAACCTTCTTTTTGCTGTAAAATAGCATCAAAAAAGTTCCAACTAAAGTAACTATCATCTCCCAAAGGTTCTAATACTTCCATTAAAAATCGGTCAGCGGGCTGACCAGTATAAATTAAGAGGTCTCCTTTTCTAAGAGCTATTTGCTGTTTTATTGTAGAAATTTTTGTATCAAAATGACGGTAATGTTTTTCGTAAGGTCTTGTTTGCGTTTTTGTATCATCTATTTTATAAACTTCTAAAGTGAGAACGGTATCTTTCTTGAGAGGTGTTAGTTGCACATGGTTATTTCTAAGAAGGTCAATTACCTCATGCCATCCCTGAGGAATAACATAAGCAATTGGTTTTTGAATAAATGAAGCAGGCTGGAAAAAATTAAAAAAGCGAATATCTTTTGAATAAGGTTTGGTTCGGTCGTAATACATTCTATCCATACCTGTTACTATGCTTCGCTTCTTTCCTGTTTCATAACCTTCGAAAGTAACTGTTTGCCACTTGGTAGTATCTACTTTCCAATTTAAAGGAAGTTGGGTCGCTTTTTGCATTTCTTCACGACTGTTTTTTCTTTTCTCTTTTATTTGTGCTGCTTCTTTTGAGGCAATGTTGGCAAAGCTCACCATTAAATCATACGTACTTTTAACCCTTTCGGCATATGGCTTTAGCATATGAGTTTCGGGAACAAATGCCATTGTTTGAAAAAGGGCTGCATATCCACTGCTGTAACGTGGGCCTTCAAAATAAGCCACCCATCCGCGCTCGGGGTTTGAAATTTCAAAATTCACATATGGAATTAAATTCCATCCCTTTTTCTTCATATCCCCATAAATCATCGGCTCAAATACTTCATTCATATATGTGCCTATTTGTCCGCCCAGTTTGTTGTGTTGCGTGGTAAGTAAAGTCATTGTATGCTGATAGTCAGCTCCATCACTAACATGGTTATCAATGAAAATATCAGGGTTTAAAAAATGAAAAATCTTGGAAAACTCTCTGGCATTCCTGCTATCATTTTTAATAAAATCTCTATTCAGGTCGAGGTTTTGGGCATTTCCTCTAAAACCATATTCTTTTGGTCCATTTTGGTTAACCCTTGAAAAAGCGGTTCTATTCAACGATCCGCCAATATTGTATATAGGAATAACTGCTAATACAACATTTGATGGTAATTTGGTTTTATTGGTTACAATGTCTCGTAAAAGCATCATACTTGCATCTATTCCATCTGGTTCTCCAGGGTGAATACCATTGTTTACAAGAATCACAACCTTTCCTTGTTTGTGCCATTTGAGTGGATCAAACTGCTTGTCGGCACTATACATGACAATTTCAAGCGGCATTCCTGAATCGGTCAAACCAAATACTTTTCTCTTAATTGTTGGGAACTGTTTTTCCAACAACTTATAAAACTCAATACACTGCTGATACGTAGCAGTTTCCTCATTCTTTGAACGCTCGTATGGAGTAATAAAAGATTGAGCCCAAAGAATTTGGGTAGATAAAAAAAAGCTTAAAAGTGTAATAAATTTCATTAATTTGGAATTGATATGGAGACCCAAAATATGCAAAATCCTTATAAGATTTTACTGTTAGAGGATGAGCGGATGTTCAGCGAAACAGTCAGGCGTTACCTTACCCAACATGGATTTGATGTTGAAGTAGCTTTCGATGCGGATCAAGCCAGAAAAATGTTTGCAGAAAATCCCTACCAAGTTTTGTTACTAGATGTGTACGTTCCTGGTGATACAGGGATTGAATTATGTAGGTCATTTAGAGAAGTTAATTCAAAGGTTCCTATCATTTTGTTGTCTTCTAGCAATGAAATGCAAAATAAAATGGATGCTTTTAGTTTAGGTGCCGATGACTTTATCATTAAGCCAGTTAGCATGGAGGAGTTATTAGCTAAGGTTAAAGTTTTCATTAAAAGGACTTATGAGGAAACTACTGAAAAGAAAATTGTTGTTCACGACTTAGAAATTGACACGCAGCATAAATCTGTAAAGCGTCAAGGTCAAGAAATTCAACTTACTGCAAAAGAATATGCATTATTGCTGATGTTGGCTAAAAATAAAGGCGTAGTTGTTTCCAAGCATGACATTATGGAGAAAGTGTGGGATTTGAGTTTTGATACTGGCACCAATAGCATTGAAGTGTATATTAATTTCTTGAGAAAGAAAATTGATCGTCCATTCGATGAAAAGCTTATTCATACGAAACCTGGATTTGGCTACTATATTAAATAAGTCATCTTTGCGCATACTATAATTTTTACATGCTGCTACAGCTACATATTTTAGATGGGCTACTCAATGCAGATAGAGATTTATTTCTATTGCTCAATCGAACGCTAACACACCCATTACTTGATGGTATTTTTCCATGGTGGCGTCATGAATTTACATGGGTGCCGTTGTATATTTTTTTATTGATGTTGGTGATCATCAATAACCCATCCCGTTGGTTCGGTTGGTTATTAATGGCTATAATTACCATAACAATTACTGACCAAGTGAGCAGTTCAATTATGAAACCATTATTTGAAAGAATTCGCCCGTGTAACGAACCGAGTCTCATTGGTGAAATGCGTTTGTTATTGAAATCTTGCTCGGGTGGATTTAGTTTTACTTCATCACATGCTACTAATCATATTGGCTTTGCATTTTATTTAATAATTACAATGCAACCTATTTTAAAAAAATGGAAATGGCTATTGTGGGCATGGGCTACATCTATTTGCTATGCTCAAATTTATGTAGGTGTTCATTATCCCCTAGATGTGCTGGGCGGTGCTATGTTGGGTATATTTCTTGGTGGAATTACAGGGTATATATCTATTCGTTTTTTCGAATTGCCTTGGCTTCATACTAAAGGAAATATAGTCAACAGAGTTTAAGGTTGCATTTTTTGTGATTGCTTCATTTGTTCTATAGCTTTACCAAACTGATTTGCCATAAACTTACTTTGCTCTACCCATAATTTTATAGCTATAAATACCGCTATAAAAATTTTTGCTGCTCCAAAAAGGAGAAAGAAGGACCCAATTATAACAACAAATTGTTGCACAACTACTCTAGGATAAGGTCGAAACATTTCCATATAAATATTTGTTTCATGGAATTTTTTGGGGATTATGAAATTCATAACCAGATCCATCATGTAAGCAGCCCAAAGTGCAAGTAGCATCATCCAACTTTGTAAAGTCATAACAGAGGGAATAGCTTGTATTGTTTCAAAAGGTCCTCTCGCTTTTGGAATCATATTGCTTACGCCGAAGAAAATACCCATTTGAATGGCCAAAAAAAATCCATAATGAACTATAAAAAAAAGTACTAGGCCCACCCACGCGGAACCACTATTAGTAGATGTTTGACTTGAGCTACTTCCAAAAAGGCCAGTTAGAGTCATTCTACCTATAGTCATTAATCCTACTATTACGCTTTCCAAGCAATACACTAAAAATATTTGTTTGGCATCCCAGTTCCAAAACCATACTCCGTATAATGGTAACAGATTCGCCAGTAAGAAAAATACTTTTGTTAGGTTTGAAATAAACTGTTGGTTGCGGGTTGAATCCATAACCTAAAATAAGTACTAATTTCGAGCCAACAAGAAGAATATATGTTTACAATTGCTATTCATGGTGGTGCTGGAACTTTATTGCCAGGCGATATGTCGGCGGAGAAGGAAGCTTTATATAAAGGGGGATTACAAAAGGCTTTGGATATTGGATTCAGAATACTTGAAAAGGGGGGATCTTCTTTAGATGCAGTAACTGCTGCTGTTATAGAACTAGAAAATAATCCTTTATTCAACGCTGGCAAAGGAGCCGTTTTTACAAATTCAGGTTCACATGCCCTCGATGCTTCTATTATGGAGGGGCAATCAAAATCTTGTGGGGCAGTTACTGGTGTTATTGGTGTTCAAAATCCAATTGTTCTTGCAAAATTAGTGATGGAAAAAAGCGGTCATGTATTTCTTTCTGGCAAAGGCGCAGAAGAGTTTGCTCAACAAGAAGGATGCATATTTCAGCCTGAAACTTATTTTTATGATGAGTTCAGGTATCATCAATGGCAGTTGGTAAAAGACTCAGACCGATATCAATTAGATCATACACCAGAAGATGCTTCACTTAGAGAAAAGAAGTTTGGAACAGTTGGAGCTGTTGCCTGTGATAGTTTTGGTAATATAGCTGCTGCTACAAGTACTGGAGGAATGACTAATAAGCGATTTGATAGGATTGGAGATACACCTATTATTGGGGCAGGTAATTATGCAAATAATGCTACCTGTGCAATCAGCTGTACTGGGCATGGTGAAAAATTTATTCAAGCTGTTGCAGCTTATGATGTAAGTTGTTTAATGGAGTACAAAGGGTTAAGCCTACAATCTGCTATGGAAGAAGTAGTGATGGTAAAACTCATGAGTATAGATGGTGAGGGAGGTATGATTGGGGTTGATGCTAAAGGTGCACATGCCCTAATTTTTAATAGTGAGGGAATGTATAGGGGGGTAAGGAATAGTTTGGAGTTGAATGAAGTAAAAATTTATAGATGATAAAGAAGAGTGCATACGCGGTTATAGTAGCAGGAGGTTCAGGTACACGAATGGGCACTTCTGTACCTAAACAATTCTTGGAAATTCTTGGAAAGCCTGTTTTGTATTATACCATCGAAGCTTTTCTAAATTGTGGAGTGGATTGCTCAATTGTTTTAGTAGTTCCAGCAGAACATGAATTACTTGCAAAGTCAATTGTAGCAATATCATCTAAACCAAGTAGTATTCAAGTTATTCATGGGGGAGCAACGCGTTTTGAATCAATGAAGAATGGCTTGTCTTTTGTTCCTGAAGATGCCATTGTGTGGGTGCATGATGCTGTAAGGTGTCTAGTAGATCAATCACTCATACTTAGGTGCTATGATCAAGCTATAGAATTAGGTAGTGCTATTCCTGCAGTTGCAGCAACAGATAGTATTCGTGTTGTAGAAGATAATAAGCATAAAGTGATTGATAGGAATACAATTCAATTGATTCAAACCCCTCAAACCTTCAAAGCTGCTATTTTAAAGCAGGCTTGTCAACAAGAATTTAATCCTTCTTTTACTGATGAGGCAACAGTAGTTGAAGCATCAGGGAAAGAAGTTTTTTTATGCAAAGGGTCTTACGATAATATAAAAATAACCCGACCAGCCGATTTAATTATTGCCGAACAAATCTTAAGTCAGCGTTTAAAATAGTTTAGAGGAAAAGGCAGTGCATTGATGTGATAATGATGATACATGTGTTTTTCCGATCCCCATCCTTCATAAAATCTAGCTATACCAGGTATATCCGAACCCTCCCAATCCAAACGAGAACTTTGTTTATTACACCAATCTAAAATATGTGCATATAAACTATAATTAGCTCTTGTAGACTTGCCTTTTTCTGTAACTACATTAAGCATGTTGTAGACCGTATTTCGATGGTAAAAGAGAATGGCAGCTGCTTGTATTTCGCCATTTAAATAAGCACAATATGTTTGAATTGTATTAGGTTGTTGCCCACACCATTCTAATAAACGATTGTAATCTTTATTACTCACATGCCCTATTTTATTTTTATAATTCTGCTTGAACAAAGCAATTATAACAGGTGCTTGTATACTTTCTTGGATCTCAAAATTTTGTTTATTCGCTTTTTCTAATGCTCTTTTATGGTGGTCATTGATCTTATTTTGCCAATTAGAAGAAGCAAGTGTAAAATTTGTCTTAATAGCATGATTGATTTTCTTATTAGTCAAAAGTCCTCCTTGTAAAAACAAGTCGCCATAATGAACAATGCTCAATAATTTATTGCTTAATCTTACAATGTCATCTTCATTGTACTTCCCAATGATGCTGGTTTGCGGGAAAAATGAGGGAGTATAAGCATAAGTGATACCCATTTTTTTTCTAATAGGTACGGGTAGTAAGAGCTTCTGATTGTGATTACTAATGCAAATCCAATCATCGCAAAAATGTTGTAGATATTCATATCTGCAATAGAGCCCTTGATAGTTTAATTCCTCAATAAGATTATTCCATTTTTCTTTTGAGAATTGTTCAGATGGAATGATATGGAATGAATTCTGTTCCATTTTATTTTCCCTTCCCTTTTGCTATGATCAAAAAAGTATGCAACATTATTTTGATATCGAGTAGAAGAGAAGCGTTTTCAACATAAGCAAGATCATATTGCATACGCTCTATCATTTCTTCAACTGAAGACGCATAACCAAATTGTACCATTCCCCAAGAAGTAAGTCCTGGACGCATTCTTAGTAAGTATTTATAGTAAGGTGTTTTTTTACTAATAGCATCAATATAATAAGCTCTTTCTGGTCTTGGGCCAACAAAGCTCATATCACCTTTTATAATATTCCACAGCTGAGGTAGCTCATCTATTCGCCATTTTCTCATAAACTTACCCCACGATGTGATTCTTGGGTCATAATCTGAAGAAAGTGCTGGCCCATTTGGCTCGGCATCTTCTATCATGCTTCTAAATTTATAAATCACAAATTTGTTTCCTTGCAGACCTAATCTTTCTTGAGCATAAATAATGGATCCTTTAGATGAAAAATAAGTTCTGATAGCCGCAAATAAGAAAATAGGAGAAAGAATGATAAGTAAGATAAATGCTCCTAATAAATCCATGAGTCTTTTTATATTTCTTTGCCAAGCGGGGAGCGGGCTCGGATCGAGGTCAATTAAAACATCTCTAAAAACATTGGTCGTTCTGACTGAGCCCGATAAAATATCCAAGGTTTCGGGCGCAAGCTTAATAGCAACTTGAAAAGGTGATAGTAAACTGATGCAATTTTCAATTTGCTCCTGTTGCTTTTTTGGAATAGTAATTATAACCTGTTCAATATTGTGCTTTTGGACTGTATCTTGTATGGCATCAAAATCGCCCCAATAGGGCAGCCACTTACTTAAACCATTTTTTGCATCCTGTTGTGGGGCAATAAATCCCATAAGGTCATATCCAACAAAATAATTCTGGTCGTTTAGTTTTTTGAACAATTTCACCGATTGCTTGGTGTTGCCAATAATCAGTGTTCTTACTACTACTTGTCGGGTTTGTAATTGACGTTTAGCAATCCAGAGAATAATAGATCTTCCAACAGAGAGTGATATCAAATTCCAGAGCGAATAAGATAAGACTTGACTTGAGAAAGAAACAGAGTTTTCAGAATAAATAAAAAACCAACAAACCAAAGTAGATATTGGGATCCCTATAAATATGGTTTGAAGAAATTCTTGTAGTCTAGATTTTTGGTAAAGCGATTGTGCATAGGCACCTGCAATCGAAAATGCAATTAGCCAAACAATGCCTATACTAAGAGATATTAACAAATGCTGTAATGAATGTTCAATTGGATAGTTCAAATAATAACTCATCCAAAAGAACGCCGTAAAAGATCCGGCCAAAAAGTCCCAGGCACCGTACCAGATAACCCGTAGTTTGGTGCCTATCATATTACACTAAAATATTAGTATGATTGATTTTGTCAAGGATTTGATGAGCCACTTCCATAGCTAAAAACCCATCTATTTCACTTACAATTGTAGGTTTATGCTGTAAAATAGAATCAACAAAAGCAGTTAGTTCGGCTTTAATTGCATTATTTCCAGCAATTTCCGGATTAGCAATAGCAATGGTTTTTTTGCCATTAGGAGTTTCTAAATCAAATGAAAATACTTTTTCGTCGCTTGGCTGCTTGAGCTTAATAACTTCAGCTTTCTTTTGCAAAAAATCAACTCCAATGTATGCATCTTTTTGAAACATGCGCATCTTTCGCATTTTTTTCATACTTATTCTGCTGCTGGTTAAGTTTGCAACACAACCGTTATTAAATTCAATGCGTACATTGGCTATATCTGGTGTATCTGTTATGACTGCAACTCCGCTTGCAGAAATATTTTTTACATCACTCTTTACAATACTTAGAATGATATCAATATCATGAATCATTAAATCAAGAATTACACTTACCTCTGTGCCTCTTGGATTGAATTGTGCTAGCCGGTGTACCTCAATAAACATAGGTTGAATTGCCATTTCTTTAACGGCAAGGAAAGCAGGATTGAATCTTTCTACGTGTCCAACCTGTAGCTTCACATTTGCTTCTCTAACTGTATTTACAATATCTCTTCCTTCCTGTATAGTATGTGCCAAGGGCTTCTCAACAAAAACATGTTTTCCTTTTCTGAGCGCTTGCATGCAAACAGAATAATGCTGATCAGTTGGTGTTACAATATCCACTATATCAACAGCATCCATGAGTTTTTCTGGATCAGTAAATCGTTTGATTTGATATTGAGAGATTACCTCAGCAGCATGCTCATTGTTAGGATCGTAAAACCCAACAATTTGAGCTTGTTCAATTTCTTTCCAATTCGCAATATGAAATTTGCCTAAATGTCCTACCCCAAAAACTCCAACTTTTAACATACCCGCTTTTTCGTTTAGAGGTCAAATATAAGCAAGCTGTGAAAGCTTATTTCACAAAACGGCTTTTTTGTTGATAAGCAGTGTATGGAGCATATATGTAAAGGCAAGAACCTCCCTGAATATAGTCAACTACCCAGCTATTTAATTCCTCTGGTAAGGCTGGACAACCATGACTTCTTCCTAAATAACCTTGATTATCAATCCAAGACTCACTCACATATTTTGCACCATGCACTACAATAGCGCGTTTATAGGCCAAATCGTTAATCCCTTTTTCAACACCTTTCAAGCGAAGCGATTTGCCGTGTGCTCCTTGATAGGGTTCTTCCGTTATAAAAAGGCCTAAACTACTTTGATGGGAGTTTGGTTTATTCGAGAACCTGTTGGCTATTTCTTTTCCTGAGTTTTTACCATGTGCAACTAAGCTGTGTACCAAAACATCTTTTGTTTCAACGTTTAGTGTTACCCATCGTTTAGCAGAGCTAGGTAAGCTAAAATCTATAATGGTTAAGTATTTTGAATTGCTAACCCAGTTGTGTTCTATTGCTTTATGATAAGCATTCCAGGCTAGCTCAAATGCTCGCATTGAAATCCCCAATTCATGGAGACCAAATGATGTATAAGTATCATCAATACTGCTGCTTTTTGTAGCAACAACTTCACCTCTGTCAGGTGCTTTTTCATTCGTCAATTTTGCATGATGAAACGACAAGGACAGCAGTCCAAATACAACACTATGTCGAATTTTTTTTCGCATTAAGGGTGCAAAGTTACAACAGAAATTGGAGGGATAGGGTTAAAATATGCCTAAAATGAAGTTTGCCTTCGCACCTAAGTCATTCAATTTCAGTATATTGTATTTCTTGCTTGCTGCTAGTTAATTTAGATTCATTAGAAGGTGTGCATCCTTCTTCTAGACATCTTTTTGGCCTGAAAAATCCTGTTACTACAAGAATAGCACCTAGTATAATAGCTGGCCATGCGCCTTCAGCACGAAAAGCGTACCCAAAATAAATAGCAACAGCACCTAAAGACCACCTGAGCAAGCTGCTGAACCAGATGACTATTTGAGTATCGCGGGTATCTGTAGATTGAAACATGTTCATTTATTTTTGAAGTGGGCCATCCCAACTTATAATACCCCATTTTAAGTGAAAGACATGCGGAATTCCTTTTTGCTGAAACAGTTTGACAGCTTGTCCTGTCCTATTACCAGATCTGCAATACAACAAATAAGTTTTTGCAGTATCTAGCTGGCTTATTTTCTGAACGAAATCATTTTGATAAAAGTCAATATTAATTGCATTGGATAAATGTCCACTTTGAAATTCTTCCGCAGTTCTTATATCCAGTATAACCACGTTGGCTTCTTTCATTTTTTTCTGAAATGCTCCATTCGTTAAGTGCACAGTATTTTGTTGCGATTGAGCAGAACAACTCCAAATGTGAAAGCTGAAAACAATTAAAAATGTCCAGCGTGCAAGTATAACAAATTGCTTAAGCATGACTCGGTGTTGCAATTAAAACCGTTGGTTCAAAAATGATTTTTGATTTCACAGAATTAGAGATTAAGCATGCCGCTTCAGATTTATGTAAAACACGCATAGCTTTTTCTTGGTCATTAGCATCTTCTATCACTAAGCTGGGCTGAAGTAAAATTTCACTAATCATATATTTACTTTCAACAATCTCTAATTTACCAACTGCTTTAGAATTGAAACTTTGAAAAGATAGTTTAAAATTTTCAGCGATTGCTAAAAACGTAGTCATTAGGCAACTGTTAACTGCTGCGACTAATAAATGCTCTGGCGACCAAATTCCAGGCATTCCTTTAGGAAATTCAGGAGGAGTAGCCACATCTAAATTATGTTCTAGAACAGGAGAGCTAAGGTTGCCTTTTCTGTCGGTAGTCCATTGTAAATTAACTTCGTAATGATGAATATTAGACATGTAGGTTGTTTTAAGGTCATGAATAGGTTTGAATAACCTGTTTAATTTGTGCAGCAGGAACTACACCAGATTTTCTCCAAATAGCTTGTCCTTTTTTGAAAAGAATTAGAGTCGGAACCCCTTGTATTTGATAAGCAGAAGCTACTTGAGGATTCACATCAACATCTACTTTAATGATTTTTACTTGATCTTGTAATTCCTTTTTAACATCTTGCAATATTGGTGACATCATTTTGCACGGTCCGCACCAAGTCGCAAAAAAGTCCACCAAAACTGGTTGCTCGCTATGAATAAGTTCTTGAAAACTAGGATTTCCGTTTTGCATGAGCTCTTTCTTTTGTGTTAATTTCTAGTGTGCCTACTACAACTGCTCCAGTTACTGCAAAGTAAATGGTGCTATTTACTGGATCTGAAGTAAACATGCATGTACCAGTTGAACAACCAACATAATACCAATATGCATAGCCACTTACTGCACCTATTGATGCTCCAATTAAGTACTTTTTATTTTTTATTATCCACTTCTTCATATGTAATAGGTTTATTTTCTTGAATGGTTCTTTTGTCATTATATCTTGGTGTACATCCGTTCACTCCACAACATCCAATATTTGCTAGTGCCATTCCGGCAAATAAAAGTCCAGCCATTCCTAGTACCCATTCTCTCATTCCAATGGCTTGAATAATGATTACAATACCCAATATTAAACGGAGTATTCTAACAAAATCCCAACCCATTACGTACCATTTAATCCTATTGAGCATGTGCTTTATTTTAAGATTGAATTTGTTGTTGTAAAACATTCCATGGTCCACCATTTACAGTTTCAACTCCACCAGACAGTAAAATTGATTTTGCAACTCCACTTCTATTTCCACTTCTACAAACTGTGATGATAGGTTTATTCCATTTTTTTATTTCTTGCAATTTACTCTTTACTTGTTCAACAGGAATATTTTTTGACCCTTTAATATGTCCCGATTGAAATTCTCTGGGTGTTCTCACATCTAAAATGATAGCACCTTCTTGAATCATTGCATTGTAATTAGGTGGTGGGGCTGAACTGAAAAGCTTTTTCAAAAAATTGAGCATAGGGTACGTATTAATTCATGTAAAATTTAACATCTTCAATTCCACCTGCATTGTATACATCTGAAAAGCCCGATTGCTTGAGCATTGATGCAGCCATTCCACTTCTGTTTCCACTTCTGCAATACAAAATGTAAGGTGCTTGTAATTTTCTCATTTCTTCAATTCTGTGTGGTACTTCATCCAATGGAATATTAATTGCTCCTTGTATGTGCTCCATTTCAAACTCCATTGTGCTTCGCACATCAATTAAAGTTCCCGAATTGTTTAAGATCATTTCTTTAAGTGTTTCCATAATTGCTTGTTTTTTGGATGACACAAAGTTAAAATGGCCATTTTCTATGAACAGTGACTCAAATCACTTATACATCTAAAGCAAATCCCAGCTTAAGCGAATGATTAGAACCGACATAACAAAAAGAAAAACATAACGAATAAATTGATTGCCTCTTAACATGGCTGCCCTACTTCCTATAAAGCCACCCAACATATTTGCAGCCATCATTGGAATAGCCAACTTAAACAAGACAGCGCCTGATAATAAAAATCCTATAAGCGATGCCGCATCGGCCATAGCATTGATTACTTTACTTTGAGCAGACGATTCCAAAAATCCCATCCCAAGGATACTTACAAAAGAAAACACCAACAAGGTTCCTGTTCCTGGACCAATAAATCCATTGTAAAATCCCATGGTTGCACCAATCAAACTGCTGAATAAAATGAGTTTGTTTCCTTGGTATTTCAATGCATGTTTATTGCCTAAATCTTTTTTTATAAATGAGTAAATGGTGAGTGCTATTAAAATAACTAACAACATTGGCTTGAAAGTAGCAGAATCAATACTTCTCATTGCAAAAGTTCCTCCGTATGCTGCTAGAGCAGTGAAAATACCCGTAATACCTATAATTTTCCAAGGCATTTTCATTTTTCTGCCATATTGAAAAGCAGCAACTGTTGTTCCAGATAAAGATGCAAAGCGATTGCTTGCAATGACTTGAACATGACTTAATTCGGGGAACAGAATAAACAGTAAAGGCACTTGTACCAATCCACCACCGCCGACCACTGCATCGATAAAGCCGGCAAACAAAGCACCAATAGTTGCAGCTACAATTAACCAAACTGAAAGCTCATGTACATCCATAGGGCAAGCTAATAAACAATATTCAATTAGTCCTTAAACTGATATAAATCATATTCGAAAGTAACAAAAATCACTCAGCAGGCTTTTCATCTAAAATAGCTTTGAACTCTTAAAACAACCAAATGAAACGTCTTGTAATTTTAGGCGCTGGAACAGGTGGAACTATGATGGCAAACCACCTGCGTGACAAGCTGCCGCAATCGAACTGGGAAATCAATATCATTGATGAAAGAACAGAACACCACTACCAACCAGGATATCTATTTCTCCCTTTTGATATTTACATTCCTGAAGATATTACTAAGCCCGTTGCAGATTTTATACCCAATGGAGTTCGCTGGGTGAATGATGCTATAGAGCTTATTGATCCCAAAGAACAACTTATTCATTTGGGATCCGGCGACAGACTGCATTATGATATTTTGATTGTTGCTACAGGATGTAGGATAGCTCCTGAAGAAGTAGAAGGTATGAAGGGTGCAGAATGGCAAAAATCAGTTTTTGATTTTTACACTTTTGAAGGCGCTTTAGCACTTAGAAATCATTTACGTAATTGGAAAGGAGGAAGACTACTTGTACATATTACAGAAATGCCTATTAAATGCCCAGTAGCTCCCTTAGAATTTGCATTTCTTGCCGATCATTATTTTAAAGAGAAAGGCATGAGAGATCAGGTTGAAATTGTTTATGTAACACCTTTAAGTGGAGCATTTACTAAGCCAACAGCTGCTGCTACACTAGGACATTTACTTGAGTCGAAAGACATTAAAATTGAATCTGATTTTGCTATTGCTGAAGTGGACAATGAGAGAAAAGTGATTGTAGATTATGGTGGAAGGGAGTTGTCATTCGACTTGTTGGTCACTGTTCCAACTAATAAAGGAAGTGATGTAATTGAGAAGTCGGGTTTGGGTGATGACTTGAATTATATACCAACAAATAAAGCTACCCTTCAATCAAAAGCGTACAGCAATATATTTGTTATTGGCGATGCTTCTGATGTGCCCACTTCAAAAGCTGGATCTGTTGCGCACTTTGAAGCTGATATCTTAACTGAAAATATTATTCGGTTTATTAACAGCGAACCTTTACAAGAAGAGTTTGACGGACATGCCAATTGTTTTGTTGAAACAGGCGGTGGTAAAGCTTTATTAATAGATTTTAACTACACCCATGAACCTGTTGAAGGGACCTTTCCTTTTCCTGGAGTTGGACCTTTAAGACTTTTAAAAGAAAATAGAATGAATCATATGGGTAAGATGGCATTTAGGTGGATTTATTGGAATATGCTCTTGAAAGGAACGCCCATTCCTTTCGTATCAACAAAGATGCAAGAAGCAGGTAAAAATTTTGTTCAAGCATAAAATATAAAATCATGGAAAAAATAATTGCAGGAAAACAAATTGATGTAACCGAAGAGGGATTTATGACAGATTTTGGTCAGTGGGATAAAACTGTTGGAGAAGCTTTGGCGCAGGAATCAAGTATTCAATTAACACCACGACATTGGGAAGTGATTGCATACTTGCAAGATCAGTTTAAGCAAGAAGTTCCTTTAAGTATTCGAAAAATTGGTAAAAGTGGCGTATTAGATATTAAAGAGTTCTATGCGTTGTTTCCGAATGCACCTCTGAAGACAGCCACCAAAATTGCTGGTATTCCTAAACCAGTTAGTTGTATTTAAACTTTAAAATATTGTTTATGGAACAAAATAATTATCAGGGTGAAATTAGAAAGATGATGATAATCCTGTCAAAAGCTACGCTCGATAATGTGTATGCAGCATTTGTATTGGCAAATGGCGCAAGAATGGAGGGAATAGAAGCTGAAATGTTTTTTACATTCTTTGGATTAGAAGCTGTTCATAAAAAGAAACTAGAACATCTACACATTGCCACAGTTGGTAATCCTGCTATGCATATGCCAACTTTACTTGGCGGATTGCCAGGAATGGAGGCGCTTGCAACCAGTATGATGAAAAAAGAAATGGAAAGATTAGATATGCCCGATGTGGCTGAATTTCTGGAAATTCTAAAAGCATCTGGTGTAAAACTTTGGGCTTGTAAACTAGCAATGGATATGTTCCATTATCAGCGAGAAGATTTAATAGAAGATTTAGATGGGGTGTTGACAGTCGGAGATTTTTATAAGCAGGGATCAGGCTTGGGAACACATATCTTATTTATATAAATTTTAACATTTGAATTTAAAAGGCGTCAAAATATTGGCGTCTTTTTTGTTGAGTTTATAATAAACTCAGCTATGAAAAAAGTTATATCATGCTTAATCTGTGTAGTTTATATACAAACAATTTTTGCACAAATCACTGGAAGAATAATAGATGCATATAATCAATATCCAGTTAATGGAGCTAGTGTTTTTTTAAATAAGACAACAAAGGGGACAGTCACTAATCGAGATGGAAATTTTCAGTTATCACTTCCAGAAGAGGGACGTTTCCATTTAGTGGTAAGTGCTCCTGGTTATGAGATTTATACAGCTACCATTCAATCAAATAAGCTGCCTTCAAAGTTGGATATAAATTTAAGGCCTAAAACAAACGAACCGGTGGAGGTTTCTTCAGAGTCGTATGAAAAAAATGGTTGGGTAAAATGGGGTAGAACTTTTAGAGAAGCATTTTTAGGATCAGTAGAAGAAGCAAAGCGATGTAGAATAGTTAATCCAGAAGTTTTAAACTTTAGATTCAATAATAAATCTCGAATACTAAAGGTTACTACTTCAGCTCCTCTTAAAATTCAAAATCGAGCGTTAGGTTATAATGTTATATTTCACTTAGAGGAGTTTATTCTTGATTTTTCAGTAGACTATGTACTGTATATTGGGTATCCATTTTTCGAAGAGATAAAATCCGATCCTTCTAACAGATCTGATACGTGGACCCAAAATAGGGCATATGCATACGACGGATCTGTGATGCACTTTATGCGAGCATTATATCGAAACCAACTTGAGGAAGAGGGATTTGAAATAAGAAAAGTTACTATGATTCCAAATAGTAATAAGGAAGTTAAAAAGGCAACTGCTCAAGGATTCTTAATTAAAAATGATTTTGTTACTCTACAGCCTTCTTTTGCTTTTTATTCAACTCCATTTTTGTTAGAGCCTGATTCTCTTTATATAGCTAGTAGTTCTTTATTCAACTTAAATAGTATTGCATTTTCAGTTGATTCTACAACACGTGGTTTATATTTTGATGATTACATTGAAGTTAATTATACAAAAAGGGTCGAGCCGATAGTTTATTGGCAAACAATAGGACTGAACTTCAATAGTAGTATAAATCATCCAGATGCTGAGAAAACTCTATTATCTAAAATTCGTATTAAAGGGGACAAACCTATACATGTATTTAGTAATGGAATATTCAATGATCAAAGAGATATTGTCTATTCAGGCTTCTGGTCTAATTATGAAGTAATTTCAAGAATGCTTCCTTATGATTATAAGCGTAAATAATAAATAAGCGAAGTCATAGAGGAAATACTTTTTATAAAGCTTATGGGTTGTATGATGTTTAAACCGACTGCAATCACTGCTGTTTTTTAGTTATACATTTATCTAATCAATTTGAGTAACATGCTTTATAAAGATTGATAAAGTCTTCACATAAATGGCCGCTCTCGGAGGCAGATTTTGAGGAAAGTGTGTGTATGTTTCGGAATTAGGTTCTTGAATAATATATTTTGTTTAATATCTTCACTAGGAAATTTAAAAGTGTCCACTTGATTTAGGCACTTTTTTTGTTATATATTTCAGCATGAAGAAGGCCTCGTTTTTTTTCATCTTTATTTTATTGATTCAAAACATCTTTGCTCAAATTACTGGGAGGGTAGTAGATGCTAGTAATCAACAGCCCATTCTTGGTGCCAGTGTTTTCTTTAGCAATACTTCTCGGGGCACAGTCACACAACAAGATGGAACTTTTCAGTTATTACTGCCAGGAAATGGCCGATTTGAATTAGTAATTAGTTATATAGGCTATGAAACCTATACAACCACTATTCTTTCAAATCAAATTCCCTCCAAACTAGAGATCAAGTTGAAGCCTAAAGCAACTGAATTGGATGAAGTAATTGTTGAACCTTATGAAAAAAATGGTTGGGAGAAATGGGGGAGGAGCTTCACTGAACTTTTTTTGGGTACTACAGAAGAATCTAAATTATGTAGGCTTTTGAATCCAGAAGTACTCAGATTTAGATTTAGTAAAAAAACACAAACCTTAAGAGTCAGTGCTAACGCTCCACTCTTGATTGAAAACCGGGCGCTGGGTTATCATATAAAATATCAATTGGAAGCATTCTCTTATGATTTTTCAAAGCGTTATTTGTTATTTGTGGGCTATCCTTTTTTTGAAGAGATGGAAGCTAAGCGAAACAGACAGATAGAAAGTTGGAAAAGTAATAGGGCATATGTGTATGATGGATCTGTCACTCATTTTATGAGAGCCTTGTATCGAAATCAGCTTATTGAGGAAGGCTTTGAAATAAGGAGTTTAGTCAAGATAGTTAATCAAAATAAAGCCCAACAGAAAGCCGCTTTAAGAGAGTCAATGCTTGAATCTAATCAAATTGTTGTTCAGGCTACTCCCAGCGCTTACAGTCAATCAATATATAGTGGATCTCCCATGTCTGAGCCCGATTCTTTCTCAGTTGCCAGTTCTACATTGTTACCGGCAGATAGTGTTGCATTTGCAGTAGATTCAACTGTTTGTGGTTTATATTTCAAAAACTATATACAAGTAATTTATATAAAGCAACCTGCACCAAAATTATACCAACAACAGCAGGGGAATAATACTGGAAATGATAGCCAAACTTCTGAAATACGTATTACAGGTGGTCGTACAATTCTTATTTTAAGTAATGGAAGTTACTTTGAACCAACTGAATTGGTGTACCAAGGTTTCTGGGCATGGTCTGAAAAAATTTCTAGGATGCTTCCCTATGACTATAAGCGTAAGAAATAAAAAAAGCCATACTGAATAGCATGGCTTTGAATGAATATTGTTGCTAGTTAGATAATTAACAAGGCATCTCCGTAACTGAAGAAGCGATATTTATCCTTAATAGCTTTTTTGTAAGCTTCCATAGCCAAATCATAGCCCGCAAATGCACAAGTCATAATCAACAAGCTACTTTTTGGTATATGAAAATTAGTTACTAAGCTATCAGCTACATTAAAATCGTAAGGTGGATGAATGAAATGGTTGGTCCATCCTTCGCTTGGCTTTAATAATTTTTGAGCTGTAAAGCTGCTTTCCATGGCACGCATAGTTGTTGTTCCAATAGAACAAATTCTATGTCCATTTTCTTTGGCCTTATTCACAATTTTGCAAGCTTCTTCATCTATTCTATAGTACTCAGCATCCATTTTATGTTTGCTCAAGTCTTCCACTTCAATTTGTCTGAAAGTACCAAGTCCTGTGTGAAGTGTTACCTCTGCAAAACGAATGCCTTTAATTTCGCAACGTTTGATTAGCTCCTTGCTAAAATGCAAACCTGCTGTAGGCGCAGCAACTGCTCCTTCGTATTTTGCATATACAGTTTGGTATCTTTCCTTATCCTCTTCGTCGGGTTTTCTTTTGATGTATTTTGGAAGTGGTGTTTCTCCTAAGAACTCAAGCATTTTCTTGAAACTAGCTTCATCATCTTCCCACAAAAAGCGAATGGTTCTTCCGCGGCTGGTGGTATTATCAATTACTTCAGCAACTAATTCTTCGTTTTCTCCAAAATATAATTTATTACCCACCCGAATTTTACGTGCTGGGTCAACAATAACATCCCATAATCTATTGGCTTTGTTCAATTCGCGCAATAAGAAAACTTCAATTTTGGCACCAGTTTTTTCTTTTCTGCCATACATCCGAGCAGGAAATACTTTGGTGTTGTTCACCACAAATACATCTTTGTCGTCGAAGTAGTCTAGAATGTCGCGGAAGTTTTTGTTTTCCATATTGCCCGTTCTACGATCTACAACCATCATGCGACTGTCTTCGCGCTTTTTAGCAGGTTGCTGGGCAATTAAATTCAAAGGGAGGTCGAACCGGAACTGTGATAATTTCATGTGTCTATTATATTTTAGAAATAGGTCACATGCATTTCACCGCCGCCTTACGGGGCGGGTCGTGACATGTAATTTTGAAGCGTGCAAAGGTAGTGAAATGCCGGGAGATGCCCAAACCTCATTCCCGGCAATTAGTTAAAGCTTCCATTGAACACCCAACATCCAGTTGGTTCCCGCCATGGGAAAGAAAAAGTTTTCTTGCACTCTTGCTCCGCCTGTGATATAGCTAAATGTATAGCCATTTGGCTCATACATATAGTTGAACAGGTTGTTGACTTGCAGTGTCATAGATGCATCTTTCCACCATTTCGATGCAATTTTCCAGTTGATTCTGAGGTCATTTACCCAAAATGGGTTCAGGCTGCGACTGGCATTTTGGGTATTATCTAGGTATTGTCGGCCTACATACTTTTGAATCCAACTAGCGGTTAATCCCCTTGTGATTTGTGCATCAAAGGTTAATCCTCCAACCACATTTGGTGAAAAGGCAATATCTGTAGCTCTGTGTTCAATGCTCTCTTGGACGCCTGTATCAAAATTGTCTACAAACTCCGTAAATGAAGCAATCTTATTTATACTTAGAGCGAGGTTGCCTTGTACTTGTAACCAATTATTGAAAATGTAACTTCCCTGAAGCTCTATTCCCATGCGGTAGCTCGATGCAATATTCTGACGAGCATAGGCACCTACATCATTTATTTTACCTGTTAATACTAATTGATTTACATAGTACATATAAAAGAAGTTTGCCTGAATTTGACCCTTGCTCCATTTCTTTTCCCATCCACTTTCAATATTGTGAAGGGTTTCATGAACCGGCTGAGTTGTTGCACCAGCTTCAAAATCGTCTCTATTCGGTTCGCGGTTACCTACTGCATAACTCAAGTACCACTGATGACCATTCTTTTTATAACTAATACCTGCTTTTGGATTTACAAAGAAAAACTGCCTTTGCGTAAACAAGGTTGGGTTATCTCTAAAACCTGTCATGGTATAATCAACATCCCGCACTTGTAAATCAGCAAATGCTTCCCATGAATGGTTGATTTTTCTTTGCCATTTTACATAAGCATTGGCATCTTTCTTAATAGCTGGTAAGTCATACCAACGATGTCCAACAGGTACATTTCCAATAGAAGACCAAATAACCGTTCCAAAATGATCACCCATATATGTGTTCCATCCGCCACCAATTGTTACGATATTTTTTTCGTCTTTGTACTCCGTAGAAAATGTTTGCCCATAGAACCAATTGTCTAACCACAACTGACGAATAATATCCGTTCTACTAATACTCACTCCATTAATCACAGGATTAGGTAAACCAATACTGCTAAAGCGACGGTTCGCTTTGTATTGCTCGTAATAACCTCTACCTCTTGTGAAAAAGGTAGCCGCTTGAAACGACCAGTTTCTTTTTAAGCGATGGTTTATAAAAAGTTGATAATGATCTTGCTGGTAATTGTCAGTTTCATTTTCATAAGGATCGCCAGGTTTTTCTGTACCTGCTGAATTAAATCTTCTATTGCTTCTCAACATAGATTCGGGAATGCCATACCAAGCTTGATACGTTTTTTCAGCGCCGGAGAATGCGTTAAATCGAATAGAAGTCCTATCAGCCACATAGGCACCCGACAAGTAAAAAGAGCGTAAATCGGTTTTGCCTCTGTCAATGAAACCATCGCTGTTAATTTGACTCAATCTAGCATCAATTGTAAAATGATTGTTCAGTAATCCACTTCCAGCTTTTACCGTGCTTTTCCATGTATTAAATGATCCTGCACTTCCACTAAATTCAGCATAAGCCTGGTCATTGAACTCATTCGTACTTAAATTCAAAGTTGCACCAAAAGCACCTGCACCATTAGAAGAGGTTCCCACACCTCTTTGAATTTGAATAGATTGTACTGAAGAAGCTAAGTCGGGTAAGTTCACAAAGAATATACCCTGACTTTCAGCATCGTTATAAGGAATGCCATTTATAGTCATATTGATACGTGTAGGGTCGCTGCCGCGAATACGAATACCAGTATAACCAACTCCATTACCCGCATCTGAGTTCACTACAACCGAAGGAGTCTGATTCAATAAAAATGGAAGATCTTGGCCTAAATTGTTTTTTTCAATTTCAGCTTTGTTCAAGTTGGTTTTAGTAAAAGGTGCTCGGTCCGATGCTCGAATTGCTTTCACCTCAAGCGGTGCCAGGTGAAGCGAATAAGGTTGAAGCCCAATTTTTAGTTCATTCGGGAGGGGTGGTGTCCATTTTTTTTCAACTGTTCTATAGCCTACAGCCGAAACACGAATGATTAATTCGCTGGGTGAACCGGTTATTGTTAATTGTGCATAGCCGGTTTCGGTGGCAATTTTAGTTTCTTGTTTCCACTGAATGGTAGCACCTGAAATAGGTTGTTGGTTTGACTGGTCCACTACTTGTAGTTGGATGGTCTTGTTTTGTGCCGGAACGGATGCAGCAAATAATAAAGCCGCCAGCGTTCCCAATGTTTTTTTCATTTTCTTTTTTTTGAAAGTGATACAATGGGAACAGGGAGTTTGCAAAAAGTGCAGGAGTTCTTCCTTTCCTTCGCAGGCATTACCCTGTTCAGGTTCAACGGGTATGATCTCAGCCAGTTAGGCACCCCGGGAACGAGTGCAAAAGTAGATGGATAAATTTAATTTCAAAACTGTAACCTTTTGTTTTAGTTTCCGTTTTACGAAAAAACATACCAATGAGAAAAATTTTCATTCTAGCATGTACCCTAGTGTTTTCTGGCTTTTTGATGGCTCAGGAAGAGAAAACGGTGGTATTTGATAAAAATGTACAGCAAAGAAGTGTAAGTGAATTTAATGCTATTCAGGTTTCATCAGCTATTGATTTATATCTGTCTCAAGGAAAAGAAGATGCAGTGGCTGTTAGTGCAGGGTCTGATGAAATTAGAGATCAAATTAAAACAGTAGTAAGCAATGGCGTGCTAAAAATTTATTTTGATGGGAAGTCTATTCGTAATTGGTCGAATACAAAGATGAAAGCCTATGTTACTTTCAAAACTTTGCAAAGAATTGAGGCAAGTGGTGCTTGTAATGTGCGTTTGGTTGATCCACTGCAAAGTGAAAGCTTAATTATTGAATTGTCGGGGGCAAGCGATTTCCGAGGAAAAGTCACATTAAATAACTTGGCGATAGAGTCAAGTGGTGCATCTAACATAACAATTGAGGGTAAGGCTCAAACAGCAAAATTTGATTTAAGTGGAGCAAGTAGTATAAAAGCATTTGACTTAGAAATTGCAAAATGTAAGGCTATTGCATCTGGTGCTTCTGTTTTACGCATGTTTGTTCAGGAAGAATTAAGTGTACAGGCTTCTGGCGCGAGTAGTGTTCAATACAAAGGGAGTGGAGTAATTAAGGATGTGAGTTCAACTGGTGGAGCAAGTATCAAAAGAAAGGAAAACTAAGATTGCCTTAATAAAATTTGGATGTAAATTAGGAAAAGCCTAATTTTGCAACCCAATTACATCGCGAGGTAGAGCAGCGGTAGCTCGTCGGGCTCATAACCCGAAGGTCGGTGGTTCGATCCCATCCCTCGCAACTAAGTTCCCGCACAGCGGGAATTTTTATTTTCAGAGGTTTGGTTGCTAAGTCGGACCTTTGTTGGTCCAAACAAAAAAACTAGTTGACCCATCATGAAAGTAGGCTTCGTAAATATTTTTGGTAAGCCCAATGCAGGTAAGAGTACCTTATTGAATGCATTGATGGGGGAAAAATTGGCCATTGTTTCATCTAAGGTTCAAACAACCAGGCATCGCATTAAAGCATTTCTTTCGAAGCCGGGTGAATACCAAATTATTTTTTCAGATACACCTGGCATTATTGAAGCTAAATATAAGCTACATGAAAAAATGATGGCTGCGGTAAAAAGTGCTTTGGAAGATGCCGATGTGGCGTTGCTATTGGTAGATATTACTTCTTCTTGGGAAGAATCGGATGAATTGTTTCAAAGCTTACGATTAAAAGTTCCCACTTTGGTTATCATCAATAAAATTGATCAAAGCAAAAAAACAGATGAGGCTATTCGCTTTTTTTCAAGTAAGCCGTATGCACAAAAAGTGGTTGCATTATCAGCACTTCAAAATACAAATACGCCAGAATTGATAGCAGCTATTTTGGAATTACTTCCAGAAGGCTTTCCTTTTTATAGCGAAGAAGATTTGAGTGATTTGCCAACTCGCTTTTTTGTATCTGAACTGGTGAGGGAAAAAATTTATGAGTTGTATGGAGATGAAATTCCATATCATACTGCCGTCTTGGTAAATGAGTATAAAGAAAAGGGACATTTGGTGAAGATTCAGGCAGATATTATTGTGCAGCGAGAAACACAGAAAATGATTGTGTTGGGGGAAAAGGGGAAAATGATTCGGGAGTTGGGTACAAAAGCTAGAATTGACATTGAACAGTTCATTGGTTCCAAGGTTTTTTTGGAACTTTTTGTGAAAGTTCGACCAAAGTGGAGAGATAATGACACCCATTTGAGAGAGTATGGGTATTTTGGATAAGAAAATAAGGGTATGAGTTATACAGTTGCAATTGTTGGAAGACCCAATGTGGGCAAGAGTACGTTTTTTAATCGTATGCTAGAGCAGCGAAAAGCTATTGTTGATGATTTAAGTGGTGTTACACGCGATCGTCAGTATGGTGTGGCCGATTGGAATGGCAAGCATTTTAACGTAATTGATACAGGTGGATTTGTTCCAGAAAGCGATGATATTTTTGAGCGTGAAATACGCAAGCAAGTTAAAATTGCTATCGAAGAAGCAAATGCCTTGGTATTCATGGTGGATGTAGTTACTGGTATTACAGACCTCGATGAGTCGATGGCGCAACTGCTTAGAACGTCTAATAGGCCTGTTTATTTGGTTGTAAATAAAGTTGACAACCATGAAAGACAATTGGATGCTACTGAATTTTATGCGCTTGGTTTTGATCAGCTCTTTATGGTAAGTAGTATCAGCGGCAGTGGAACAGGTGAATTGTTGGATGCTATTACAGATGCTATTTCTGATGAAGATGCCCAGGAAACAGTTCGTGAAAGTGAACTTCCGAGAATTGCCATCATTGGACAACCTAATGTGGGTAAGTCTTCTCTTTTGAACGCTATGGTAGGTGAGGAGAGAACCATTGTGAGTGATATTGCAGGCACTACTAGAGATACCATTCATACCTACTATAACCTCTTTCAAAAGGAGTTCATCTTAATTGATACAGCAGGCTTGCGTAAAAAGACCAAAGAGAAAGACGATCTGGAGTTCTACTCTGTCATTCGCGCCGTAAAAGCAATGGATGAAGCGGATGTTTGTTTGCTGGTCATTGATGCTGAGAAAGGAATCACCGCGCAGGATATAAATATTTTTAGTCTTGCCGCTAGAAAAGGGAAGGGAATGGTTGTGTTGGTGAATAAGTGGGATTTAATTCCCGATAAACAAACCAATACTGCGAGAGATTATGAAAAAGTTTTGTTGCAGAGAATGGCTCCTTTCACTGATGTGCCGGTATTGTTTATTTCTGCGAAAGAGAAAACCAGAATTTTTAAAGCTGTTGAACTGGCTTTGGAAGTGTATGAGAACAAACAAAGAAAAGTGCCCACTTCTAAGTTAAATGAAGTGATGTTGAAAGCGGTTCAGTCATATCAAGCTCCTGTTGTAAGAGGACATCAGGTGAAGATTAAATATATCACGCAACTGCCAACAGTAGTTCCTTCGTTTGCATTTTTTACCAACTTTCCGGATGATATTAAAATGCCATACAAGAACTATCTAGAAAATCAGCTGAGAAAAAGCTTTAACTTCAGGGGGGTACCTATAAGGATCTTTTTTAGAAAAAAATAACAGTCTATTTTTTACTTCTTTTTTTATTGACCAAAGGTGTGCCCATCATAAAGCATTCTTTATTCCAGGCTGCACCAGCTTCTAGAAGTTGAAAGATTTCTTTTTCTCTAATGTCTTTTTTTGAGTGGAGAGTAATTCCTGCAATAAGTTTCCTCTCTTTTTGTTCTAATTGAGGGAATGCAACTGACAGATCTTTGCCCCTACAAAAACAAAGCTCTAACCCACTGTTAACCTTATTGATATAACAAAACATACCATAGTAATGATAGAAGGGGAGTTTGAAGCTATATCTTTCTTCTATACCTGCAACGTTGTGAAATAAGTAGTTTCTAATAGCAGTAGCTACTTCTGCTAAATGTTCTGGTAAGTCATCAATGTATAAATCAACTTTTGGGTGCATCAATTTTATAGCTTATCCATAATACTTTGAATGTTTGCCTTTGTTTTGGCTAGCAATTCGTTTTGCTGAAGTATAAATGAATTGTCTTGTAATTTACCTAAAACAGCATTCATCTCTGCATTTGAATCGTATGTCATTTTTCTAAATGAACTTACATAATCTTTTGCTCTAGATTCATAAATCGACTTGGTTAATCGCTCATAAATTGATAGTGTTCTGTTTAACCAAGTTTGTACTGTATGTTGTTCAATTTGTTCTTGAGATACATTGGTAATTTCAAGCAAGCATGAAAGTGCGTGTGATTGCTTGAGTTGTTCATAATTATTGGATTCCTGTAAATAGAAGTCATGCACGTGGTCCCAAGAAGAAATTTTGCCGCTATAAATTTCTTTTCTGAAGTTTTCAAAATGTAGTACAGGTATTAACTGTCCGCCTATATTCATCCATTCACCAACATCAGCCAATTTGTTAAATGCTGATTGAAGTGTAGTTTGATTGATTTCAATTTGAGCTTGTAAATAGTTCATAAAGGCTTCCATACCATACAAGAAAATCATATCCTCATATTGATGAAATGCTTCGTACGCTTTTTTGATTACTACTTTTCTTTTGCTGTTTTCAAATCCGTCGGCAAGTACTTCTAATCCTTTTACCACATCTGCGTTTGCTTTTAGCAATTTCAAGCCAGTCTCTATGGCTTCTTGATCAGCCACTTTTTTCTGTTGACTTCTCCAATAAGCTCTGCCAGTAAATAATGCAAGCAATTGCATGCCTTTTTGCATTTCTATTACAGTATCTGGCGCTAAGTAATGATAATCTAAATGTTGAATAATATCAGTTCTCTTATCTCTATCCTGGTATTTCCATGCGTTTCGTTCAAGCGCATACATGTTGTACATAAACCAATACGCAGGCATTACTACCAATTGATCTTTACTCAAATCATTGCTTACTAAGCTAAATGGTAATTGAATATTTAATTCAGTTTGATAATCGCTTTTTGCAACAATAGTAAAGCTGGCAAATTTTGAATTGTGTTTTAAGCTCACACATAGCCCAGGCCAGAAGCCTCTACCTGCTATGATTTCGCCATCCGCAGCGCGACTATTATGATTTGAACCAATGGTTGCTCCGGCAGCAATATTGCTTTGTCCCATTACCATGGCTGCGCACAAAAATGAATTATTGTGGTGTTGCTCATGTGCAGGAAATATCAATGAGTTTAATACTTCACAACATGAAATGGTAGCATTGTCACCCAAAAAGCTATTAATTAATCTTGCGCCGTATTTAAGCTGACTATTATCAGACATGATAAATCGAACAGCTTTTGAACCATAGAAGATTCTGCAACCATAGCCTATTATTCCGTTAACCAACTCAACTCCTTCGCCAATTTGTGTTCTTCCTTTTTCTCCTGAATTGATGGTTAGATTTTTGAGTTTATTTGCACCCTTTACATAGCAGTCGCTTCCAAACCAAACATCTTTAATAATCTTTGAGTTTTTGATCACGCTTCTGTCGCCAACTTTCCCATAATAACCTCTGTTAGAAGGGAATTTATTCTCAGTAAATTCTTTAAGTTTTTCTTGTAGAATTTGATCGTCTTTGAATTTACTCCAGATATAAGCATCACCTGCGAGCATGCCATTAAAAGGCATGATTTTTCGACCTGTATTTTCATTACAAAGTTCCAGCCAAATTCTAACTTCTTCTTTTTCACCTTTTTTAACAATACCATTTCCAAATTTGGAATGGTTGGTATTAATCATTTCATTGATGTTGCTAATAATAACATCGTTACCAATAATGTAGTGCGATAAATAATTTACGTTATCTATTACAACATTATCACCAAAGTCGCAACTGATGATAGTAGAATTATACAAACCTACAGGGAGTCTTAAATCGCTAAAGCCAACACAATAAGGTTCTAACTTTCCAATTCTTACTAGCCCGAAGAATTTACAGTTTTTAACAAGTTCTGGGTTAAAGGCATCGGATACAAGAATATTATTCCAATCGTCGCTTGTATTCCTATTTCTTACGAGCACTTCAATTTCGTATGCATTAAGCCTTCTGTAATGAATACCATTGTTAATTTGTAGGTTTCTTAAATAGTATTCATTCTCACCTTCGGGCAAGTAATCGCCTGATATAAAGTCATACCCTAATGAGGATAAAGGCGTTTTCTTGATAATATTTTGAGCCATAATTTCCCTTTTATTCCACAGTAACACTTTTTGCAAGATTCCGTGGTTTATCTACGTCTAATTCCTTTGCAACACCAGCATAGTAACTTAATAGTTGTAAAGGAATGACACTGAGTAGGGGGGCAATAATCTCATCACAAGCAGGTACAAACATAACATCGTCTGCCATATGACTAATTTGCTGGTCGCCTTCTGTTGCAACCGCAATTACTTTACCTTTTCTGGCTTTGATTTCTTGTACGTTGGAAACAATTTTTTCATAGTAAGAGTCATGAGTTGCTACAAAAACGACCGGTAAAGTTTCTTCTACCAATGCAATAGGGCCATGTTTCATTTCGGCAGCCGGATAGCCTTCTGCATGTATGTATGATATTTCTTTCAGTTTTAAAGCACCTTCTAACGCAACAGGGAAGTTATAACCTCTTCCTAAGAACAAGAAGTCAGAAGCACTGGCATATTTTTCTGCAATCTTTTTAATATGGCTTGTATCAGTTAGAATTTCTTTTACTTTCTCAGGCACAGCATATAATTCACGTACTAATTGTGTGTAGCGTTCTTGGTTAAGAGTGCCTTTTTTGTAACCAATTTTGAGCGCCATCATCGTTAATGCTGCTAACTGTCCAGTAAATGCCTTGGTACTCGCAACGCCAATTTCTGGCCCAGCATGAGTATAGGCACCTGCATGACTTAAACGGGCAATGCTACTTCCAACTGCGTTCACAACACCAAAAATGAAAGCTCCTTTTTCTTTAGCACTTTCTAAAGCAACTAAGGTGTCTGCTGTTTCGCCACTTTGCGAAATGGCAATAATAACATCCCCTTCATTAATAACAGGATTTCTATACCTAAATTCAGACGCATATTCCACTTCAACAGGAATACGACAAAGTTCTTCAAAAATATATTCAGCAATTAGAGCGGCATGCCAACTAGTGCCACATCCTACCATAACTATTCTTGAAGCCTTTAAAAATGAGTCAATATGATTATCAATTCCACGCATAACAATTTCATCATGCTCAGGCAATAATCTACCTCTTAAGCAATCGTAAATTGTTTGAGGCTGTTCAAAAATTTCTTTCAACATGAAATGATCATAACCACCCTTTTCAATATGGGCTAGTTCCATATCGAGTTTAGTAATAAAAGGCGTTTGCTTTTCATTACCCAAGTTCTTCAATATAAGTTCATCGGCTTTGACAATAGCAATTTCATAATCGTTTACGTAAACAACCTCTTTGGTGTACTCAATAATTGGAGAAGCATCACTGGCAAGAAAGTGTTCACCCTTCCCAATACCAATTACAAGCGGACTGCCTTTGCGAGCTGCGATAATAGTTTCAGGATCGTTTTGATCTATTAATAAAATACAATAAGCACCAACAATTCTCCTAAGTGCAATCCTCAATGCCTCTTCAAGCGTACATTGGTTATTTATCTTAATGTCTTCAATAAAGTTTAAAAGAACTTCAGTATCTGTATCGCTGTGGAATTGGTATCCGTTATTGATTAATTCTTGTTTAATGGAAGCATAGTTTTCAATAATTCCATTGTGAATCATTGCTAATTCACCGTTATTAGAAACATGTGGGTGAGAGTTTCTATCGCTCGGTTCGCCATGGGTTGCCCAACGCGTATGTCCAATTCCAACATTTCCGTCTAAGTTTTTTCCTAAGGTGGCTTCTTCCAAGTCTGCAACCTTGCCTTTTTTCTTATGAACTTTAAGTCCTCCATTTAAAAGAGCTACTCCAGCACTATCATATCCTCTGTATTCTAATCTTTTGAGTCCTTTAATAACAACGGGGTAAGCATTACGATGGCCAATATAACCGACAATTCCGCACATAAGGGTCTGATTTTAAGGCTGCAATATCATTTTTTTTTCTCATACTTAATTTATTATGACTCACAAGTTCAATGAGGACTTATAATCTTGCAGAAAGCTGAAATATTCAGCATAGATAACCGCATAAAACCGCAATTAGGGGCAATTTCTAAAGAAGAGTTCCTTGTAAAAACCAATAAGCTAGGGTAAAATAGATAATTAATCCAGTTACATCCACTAATGTAGCTACAAAAGGAGCCGATGAAACAGCAGGGTCTGCCCCCGCTTTTTTTAGAAGTAGGGGTAGCATGGATCCTGTGAGGGTACCCCAAAGAACAACCCCTAAAAGTGAGCATCCTATAGTTAAGCCAATAAAGAAATAATGTTCTCCATAAATTTCAGGAGCAAATTGGTGCCAAATAACAACACGCATCAATCCAATTAAACCAAGTACTGAACCTAGTAGTAGTCCGCTAATAATTTCTCTTCTCATCACCCGCCACCAATCAGACACTGTAATTTCTCCAACAGCCATAGCTTGAATAATAAGCGTTGAAGCTTGTGAACCACTGTTACCACCACTTGAAATAATTAAGGGTACAAATAATGCAAGCACAACAGCCTTTGCAATTTCATCTTCGAAATAACCCATAGCGGTGGCTGTAAGCATTTCACCCATAAACAATACAATGAGCCAAATCACCCTCTTCTTGAATAGTTTGAAAATAGGAATATCTAAATAAGGTTCATTCAACGCTTCAGTACCACCAATCTTTTGCATATCCTCGCTGAACTCTTCATTAGCCACCCATAAGATATCATCAATTGTTACAATGCCTAGTAGAATATTTTGATCGTCGGTAACGGGTAAGGCAACTCGGTTATTCATTTTGAAAACCTGACTGGCATGTTCTTGGTCGTCGTGAACATGGAGTGCAACAACCCGTCCGTCTATAAGCTCATCCATTCGCTTGTCTGGAGACGCAAGAATAATGTCCCTAATACGAATGTCATCAACCAATTCTCCTTTAGAATTAATCACATAAATCACATCAATGGTTTCACTATTCTTAGCATATTTTCGAATAGTTGCAAACGCCTCGTCTACAGTATTTTGCTCATACACATACACATAGTCGGGAGTCATGATTCTTCCCACGCTATCTTCTGGATAACCCAACATTGCGAGGGTTATTTTTCTCTCTTCTGGGTCCAGTAATTTTATTAGGTCGCGAATAGCTTCTTTTGGCAATTCCTCCAAAAAGTCGGTACGGTCATCTGGCGATAATTCATTTAATAGCTCAACAGCCGTGTTACTTGGAAGGGTTTGGATGATTCTCTTTTGCGTAGAAACATCCAATATTTTAAAAACTTTTGCAGCCCTATGAAGTGCGAGGTGGGCCATGATTTGCGCCTCATATTCTTCATTTTGATCAATTAATTCTGCAACGTCGCTAATATTCAGATCGTTTAAAAACGCTCTGATTTCCAACTTATCTTCTTTTGAGATGAGTTGCTCGAAAAGTTCTTGATAGCTGATTTCTTCCAGATCGAGTGACATGGTCGCAAGTTACATATTTGTATCTTGCGAATATGATATTGCCCTCTTTATTCGTTGCACCTTCCGAATTGGGCGGTCGAGGTGTGTTTACTGCAGAAGACTTAGATGCTGGATTATTGATTGAAGTTTCTCCTGTTTTAGTGTTATCTGAGGAGGAGCGGGCTATTGTTGAAAAGACTGAATTGAACAATTATATTTTTGCTTGGGGTGAAGATGACAAGCAGGCGGTTGTTGCTTGGGGATATGTGAGCATCTACAATCATTCTTATGAACCCAATTGCAGGTATGAAATGGATATGGAGGATGATTGGATCCGAATTGTTACCTTGAAGCCGATTTCTTTAGGAACTGAATTAACCATTAATTATTTAGGAGATGATCCAAAGCTTGGTGAGAAGGTTTGGTTCGAAGCAAAATAAAAAAAATATGAAACGTTTATTGCTGATTGTACTTGTATTTGTATTTAGTGCTGAATGTTCACAAGCACAAGTTGATACTGCTTTCTCATGGCAAATCCCAGATTCTGTTAGAGGATCCCAAGTATTGGTTCAATGGAAAGCTTCCAAATTTAATAAGTGGGAAATGGAAGTGAAACTCCATGATTTTGAATTTGAGTTGAAGTCGGAAAAAGGCCAATTAAAAGTAGAAGTCGATCTTGAGAAAAGTCATCAATTAGTGAGTGCTGGATGGAAAGTGAAGGCTGCAAAAAATAAATTAAACTGGCCTATTCCTGACTCTTTATCGGCCCCATCTCAGCTTTCTATTAGCGTTGTACCTGACACCTCTATAAAGCAAACTTTGTATAGTACATACTTATTCTTTCCTTCATTAGGAAGATGGAAATGGATTGGAAGTTTTTTGCACAAAGAAGAATCATCTTGGGTGAAAAAATTAGAAGTTGATTGGGAGAATGCAAGTGAAAATTTAGCCGATCTTGCTCTAGAAGCATGGGTACAAAGACCCAATGGTTCATGGAAAAATTTGACATCAAAAGCTATGCCTCAGTTAGTGCCAGTTACAAAGCATGTTGATAGTCTTGCATTTCAAATGAGAGATAGAAACTTACTCAATCGTGCGATTCGTAAGCGCCAAATAGACACCACAGGAACCATTGAGGGGGTATATTATTATCACTTAGCAAAAGGAAATGGGAATCCAGTAAATGTGACTGATTCAGTTACCGTTCATTATAAAGGTTCATTGTTTTCGGATGGTTCTGTGTTTGATGCCACAAAGGATAAGCCAGCTACTTTTCCTTTAAATAGACTAATAAGAGGATGGCAATTAGCAGTTCCAACCAATTCTGTAGGTGGTAAAACAAGAATTTATATTCCTTCTGAACAGGCCTATTCCATAAGATCCAGAAGTTTTAAAATTCCACCAGCAAGTATTTTGGTGTTTGATGTGGAAGTGTTGGCTGCAAAGCCTAGTTTAAGTCGATAAACTCTACATAAGTAGGGTTAGGGATTTTGATTTCAATATCTAATGGGTTAAGAGCGCCTGTTTGGGTATCTCTTTTAAAAATTTGAATTTGATGGCTGTGTTGAAATGCAATTGCTAAGTAAGTCTCGGTATAGTCGAGGGTAAAATGTCGAGGCCATTTATTTTGAAGGGGATAAATTGTAGGTTGGTTTACTCTTCCATTCTCTTGAATAGTAAAATGTGTAATAGAGTTATTTTCTCCTCTGTTGCTACAATATATATGCTTTGCATCTTTACTTATAGCGATATGCGCTGAAGCTTTTTCTCCTAAATCATCTTTGTCATATAAATTAATCCTTTGTAATAGATCCCATGTTTGTTCCTTTTTTTCATATACAGCAAGCATACCACTTATTTCTTCTAGCACGTACATGATTGGTAGAACTGGATGAAAACTTACATGACGGGGCCCTGCTCCTGGTGTTGTTTTAACTGTTTCAATATTGTTCTCAATAGGCCTTGGTGATTTTTTGTTATTAATAGAATAGAATTTTATTTCATCAGTTCCTAAATCGGCCACTACAAGGTCACTTTGCTTGCTTCTATAAATCACTTGATGTACATGTGGACTTCTTTGATACTTGGAATGTACGCTTGATCCATTGTGTTGAATAGTTTGAGTGGCTTCTCCAAGCATTCCTTTAGAATAAATAGGAATCGTACTAAGATTACCTCCACTATAGTTTGCTGTATAAAGAATTTTATTTTTAGTGTCAACAAAGAGATGACATGGATGATCGCCACCCGTGTATGATGAATTAATAAATGAAAGGGTTAATTTTTTTGAGTTGAACTTCCAACTAACTGCCAATGCATTTTCTTTTCCTCGTCCTTCACTCACTCCATAAAGAATTTGCTCTTTTTTTGAGAAAAACAGATAGGAGGGATTAGATACTACACTATCCAATTCTTTGATTTGAACATTTGTGTTGTTTAAATTGATTGAAATTAAATGGATGCCAGCTTTATTTTCTTTAGTATAGCTACCTGATATAATATTGAGTTGTTGTGCATACAATAGTTGTGCTGCAAAAAACAAGTATATGCCAATCAAGTAACTTATATAAGTTGTTAAAGGTCTTTTCATTGTGAACTATTAGCGTGTAAGTTAAGTCACTATTTTGTATCTTTATACAGTGTTCAAATTACTTGATTTTAGATTGTTTTCCGCAACATTGTTCATCTTAATTGTTGTATTTGCTGGTTCGGTTCAAGCTCAGAATCTAATTAGTAATGGCAACTTTGAATTAGAGGGTAGTAGTGGGTTTAAATATTCTGAACCTCCCTATTTCTGGCGTACACCTCCTTTTGCACTCACTTCTCAACCAGGAGATATTGCTTTTGTAGCATCACCGCATATTTTTAATAGAGATTTTGAAATTGATGGGGATCATTCAACTGGATTTGGAAAAATGATGGTTGTTGATGGCGCGACCGTAGCTGGTACAAATATATACATATGGCAAGCGGGGTTGAATGCTGAAGGAGTATGTAATTTGCAAGTTGGACAAACCTACACCTTTAGTTATTGGATACGATCTGTTTCTCAAGAAGTAACAAGTAATTCTACAAGAGCAAACCTAGTTATAGATTTTGAAAATGCTTCCCAAATAGTTTTAGTGGAAGGAGCCACTATGGCGCCACTTCCAGTAGACAAATGGCGTAGAGTGGTATACAGATTTAGAGCTGACCAGCCTTGTGTGAAAATTGCATTGAGAAATACTAATACCAGTGCTTTAGGTAATGATTTTGCTTTAGATGATATGGAGCTTTTTGCACCTGCAGAATTTTTGAATTTGGTGTACAATGCCATTCCTACATCCTGTTATAACACCAATGATGGAGCGTTGGTTGTTTATGGAATAGGTGGTAAGCCTCCTTATGAATTTCAATTGAATAATCAAGGTTGGACTTCTCAATTTATATTCAATAATCTTGCAGCACAAGGCTCATATTTACTTCGAGTAAAAGATGCAAATCAAACTGTTGTTTCGGTTGCAAATGTTGTAGTAAATGCCCCTACTAATCCGCTACAAATTTCCTCATCATTAGCAGATCCTGCTTGTGGTAATACACCTATTAATTTATTAGTCATGGGTGGTTCTAGCTATACATGGACATCAAGCCCTTTAGATCCAAACCTCACTCCTCAAACAGGTTCGCTGGTTCAAGCAAGACCTTCTATTAATACAATTTATACAGTTAACTCAACTTCAACGGGAAATAGGAATCTAATCTTTAATGGCGATTTTAGTTTAGGGAATGTTGGCTTTGTAACTGACTATACTTTTTATTTAGACGGCACTTCAGGGGGCATACAAAAAGCTTATGGAATTACAGCGAGTTCACGACAATACTTTCAGTTTTTTGTAGACTGTAATGACAAATCTGGTTCAGGTCAAATGATGGTTATTGATGGATCCTCCAACGCTTCAGATAGGGTTTGGAGTCAAACAATTCCAGTTACACCTAACACTCAATATAGATTTTCTTATTGGATTCAAAGTGTGGTAAGTACTAGTCCTGCTAGAATTCAAACAAATGTAAATAATGCTCCTATAACAGGAGATCCTACTACAAGTACTTTTACAGCGCCATCAAGTACTTGTCAATGGCAGCAAGTTCAATACAACTGGAATTCGGGTAGTAATACTGTTGCAACAATAACATTATTTGATAGAAATGAGCAAACCAACGGAAACGATTTTGCAATCGACGATATAAGCATGGTGAATAGCTACAATTGTAATTTGTCTAGGAGCATTGCTATATCTGTTTTGCCAACTCCAGCTATTGCAACGGTTAGTATTCAGGCGCCTACTTGCGGAGAAACAGTTGGGTCATTTCAAGTGAACTCCCCAGTAGGTGCAGGACTGAGTTACAGTATTAATGGAACAACTTATACAAATACCACTGGTTTATTTGGATCTTTAGCTCCAGGTACGTATTCATTAACCACAAGAAACAATATAGGTTGTGTTTCTGCGCCCTTATCGGTTATTATTCCTCAACCTCCTGATATTCCTGTTCAACCAGTCGTTCAAATTTTAGAACAGCCTACATGTAATAATGCACAAGGTAGATTACAAATTACTCAACCTGTTGGAGCAGGAATTGTTTATACCATCAATAATCAACCTACAGAATACCCATCGGGTCAAGTTATAAGCCTGCCTCCTGGTACTTATTCAATTCGAGCCAGAAATGGAGCGGGATGTATATCGGCAATTTCTCAGTTTATCATTAATCCAATACCATCTCCTCCAACTGTTGCTCCAATAATTGGATTAGATGAAATTTGTAGAAGGGGAAACAATGAAACATTGTTCAGTTCATCAACTGCTGGCGGAGTTTGGACTAGCTTACAACCTAATATTGCACAAGTTGATAATAGTGGAAGGGTGACTGCAAATAATAATGGTACTGCAACCATTCAATATGCGGTAGTAGTTAGTGGATGTACTACAACAGTTAGTAAGAATATTCTTGTAACTGATTTTGATGTTCAATTATCTGCAAACCCACAGCCAGTTATTGAGCAACAATTACTTAGATTAAATAGCAGTGCAGCAGAACCTTATCAGGTATTAAATTGGATTCCATCAGATAAGTTTAGCCAACCTTTATTGTTTAGTCAGCAAATTATAGCAGATAGCACATCTCGTTATGGTGTTGTGGCTCGTTCAAACAAAGGATGTGTAGATACTACTTTTGTGAATGTGACGGTAGTTCCAATTTCGCGTGACATATTTGTACCAAATGCATTTACTCCAAACGGAGATGGGAAAAATGATGTTTTTAGAGTGTATGGAAACTTTATTCATAAAATTGAGTTGCGAGTATTTGATGCGTGGGGTAGATTGTTATTTGTATCAACTCAGGCCGATAGGGGATGGGATGGAAGACATCAAGGTCAAAATCAACCCTCCGCTGTATATCTGTATACGCTTGTAGCAGAAATACAAGGTGGTCGTGAAGTAAGAAAGTCTGGTTCATTTCAATTGATAAGATGAGAGGAAAAGTTGTCTATATCATTTTAATGGGCTATCTGTTAACAAAGTCTGCTGCATTTGGACAACTCGATCCAATGACTTCACAGTATTTTAGATTTCCGATGCAAGTCAATCCAGCCTTGACAGGGGCATTTGGCGGAGATGTAAGAGCTTCAGCAATTCATAGAAATCAATGGCTCGGAACAATATCACCTTTACAAACTGCTGCTTTTTCAGCCGACCTTAGAACAAATAGTAGTTTTCATCCTGGCATGCAAGTGCTTCAAATGCAAACAGGTAATGGTGCATTTAGATATACACAAGCATACGCAACACTTGCTTATGACGGAATTAAATTTGGGACTATGGGTCGACATCAGGTTCGAGTTGGCTTTTTAGCAGGAATATTGAATAGAAGCATTCAACCAGGTCGATTAGAATTTGGAGATCAATGGAATCAAATAACGGGATTTCAACCAGGCAATCCAACTACTGAAGTATTCGATAGAACTTCAACATTGGTTCCAGATGTAGGATTTGGTCTTGCTTATTTTGATACTAAAGAAGATGGAGTGATTCAATTTTTTGGCGGTGGTTCTGCATTTCATATTAATCGTCCAGAAGATAGATTTATGGCAGGCTCAGGAGTGAATCGTGTTCCAATTCGTTGGTTAGCACATGGCGGATTTTCTTGGAAGATGACACCAGATGTTTACATAGTACCTCATGCTGTTTGGATGCGTCAAGGAACAGCTGAAGTAAGAATGGTAGGGTTGTATAGCATGTTCCCAGTAAATGAAACAACTGAATTTATGTTAGGAGCTAATTTCAGATGGAGAGATGCGTTGGTGCCTTATGCTGGCTTAACTATTGGAAACTTTACGATGGGAGTTAGCTATGATATTCCAGCTATGACAACCAGACAAGCATTTCAAAATACATCTGCATTTGAAATAACGCTTTCGTATATGCGTAAGAAGAGTTTTGCAGAAGTACCAAGTTATATGCGTTGTCCAAGGTTCTAAAAAGAAAGGCTGCCCAAATGGACAGCCCTACTTAGTTTTATTTTAAATGGATTTATTTGGCATTCTTCACATATTTTTCCAACCATTGGTGTTGTTCCCAAAGCATATGTAATACATTCTCTCTTCCTCTGTAACCGTGCGCTTCGTATGGTAATACAACATATCTACTAGTACCACCATGACCTTTAATTGCACTATAATATCTTTCACTTTGAATTGGGAAAGTACCTTGGTTGTCATCCATTTCGCCGTGAATTAACAAAATTGGTGTCTTTACCTTGTTGGCGTAGCTAAAAGGACTCATATCAAAGTACAATTGCGAAGCTTGCCAATAAGTTCTGTCTTCATTTTGAAAACCAAATGGAGTTAAAGAACGATTGTATGCTCCACTTCTTGCGATACCTGCTTTAAAAAGATTGGTGTGTGAAAGTAAATGTGCAGTCATAAATGCACCATAACTATGTCCACCAACTGCCATCCTGTTTTTGTCACCTACACCCATATCAACTAATTTTTGAACGGCAGCTTCTGCATTCAGTTTTAACTGCTCAATAAAATTGTCGTTAGGTTTTTTATCGCTGGAAGTAGCTACAATTGGCATCTCAGCATTATCTAATACAGCATATCCTTGCGTTACCCAGAAGATAGGAGAGCCCCAGCTAATATTAGTAAAACGGTCTTTGCTTCCTCTTACTTGAGCAGCATCAGCAGCATTATTAAATTCACGAGGGTAAGCCCACATAAATACAGGTAGTGGTCCGTCTTTTGCTGCATTGTATCCTTTTGGCAGATAAAGATCACCAGTTAAGTCAACACCATCTGCTCTCTTGTATTTAATTTTTTCTTTTGTAATACCCTCAAGCTGAGGATATGGATTGGTGAATTTTGTAATTGGTCTGTCAGCAATTTTTTTCAAAAGATCTTTCATGAAATAATTAGGTGTGCTGGTCTGAGTTTCTTTTCTGCTGATGAATGTCATAGTCTTTGCATCAACTACATCAGAGATAAATTCAAACTGTCCAGGAGTACAGCGCCAAATAATTTCTTGTTGTTTTGTTTGTAAATCGAACTTAGCCAAGAATGGAAGATCGCCATTGGGTGAGCTACCTGTTGTATTATTCATTAATAGTTTTGTACCATTATCAACCAACAGCAAAACTTGACGTCCGAATTGATTCTTTGTTGTAACTGGTGAACCTGGGTTATTGTAAGCATCTGTTGTGTTTCTCTGCATAAGCATTTCTAGACTTCCAGTAGAAGGGTTAAAACGGTGCATTCTTGCAACTTGCTTTCCTGTTAAACCTTCCATAACAAGAGCTAATTCAGATGTTCCCCAAGAAACTCCACGAAAACGCATGGTTGTCTTAAAGAGTTCTGTAGCTTCACCTTGAAAAGGTGCTTTTAATGCATATACTGCATCATGGAATTCAGCTTTTTTTGCAATCATCCCACTATCCAATGGCATACACCAAGTTATGGTTGCAGCTTCATCATCTCGCCAATCAAAACTTCTTGGTACATTCTGCACATTATCAAAGCCTGAGGGAGAACCTTCACCAGATGGCAAATCAGCCAGTTTTTTAAGTTCTTTGCCATTTAAATCAATAATAGAAACTGTAGAGGCAAATAACTGAGCTGGAACAAGATATGAGAATGGCTTTCTTAAAGTTCGAATCATCAAATATTGCTTATCTGGAGAGGCGCTAATTGTTGTATAAATATTAGGTTTCCCAATATTGGTTTCTGCACCATTTTTGTTCATAACCAATTGTGCAGTGGCCATGAAACTAAACAATTGTTCATCATATGGTGTCTTCATGAGATCTTGGTAAGTTCTAATTGGCGCTGCTTTTCCATAATTCTCTTGAATAGAGGGCCCCATTGGTGTGATAGGTCGTTTGGGTGCAGCACTCGCTGGTTGAAGCGTTGTTTTATAAATGAGTGTGTTATCATCTAACCAGCTGTATGCACCACCCATTAATGTATTTAAAGGGCGCTTATTAATTTTCTTTGCTGTTTGTGTAGCAACATCGATCACATACAAATCAACTGCATCAGCATTATTTTGTAGAAAGGCAATTTTAGTTTGAGATGGGCTCCAACTAACTGATGAAGCCAATAAGGAAGTTGGTAAACCTTTTACCTGTAATTCATTTTCTTGATTCACTCTCCTCAACTTAAAATTGTTGATGAAAGTTTGACGGCTTAAAGAGAAATTATTGGGGTTAATTCGCATCCCAGCAATACGTGCTTCTGGCTGGCCTAACTCTTCAACAGAGGGGTAACTATTTCTTTCACTTAGAAGCATCCAATTTGCTTTGTCATCAAAACTAACTGCCGGAGTTGGCTTAGCTAATAGCATTTCGGCCATTAGTTTTGGGGGTTGCTGGTACTGGAATGCATCTTGAGCAATTCCCAAAAATGTTAGGCAAAACCCAACAAAGACCATCAAAATTTGTTTCATGTGCATGATTTTAAGAGGTTGAAGTTACTTGCTTCAATGAATTAATGAAACCGCTCATAAAATTTTATGACTTCAAAACAAGATCATGTTATATTTGCATCGTGAAATCAGTATTAACACACAGCCATCATCATTTCTTGCCCCAGGGGTAAGCAATTTGGCGTGTTTATACAGGATAAAATAACTGCCGGGCTTACCAAAAGGGTGAGCCCGGTTTTTTTTAAACCAATTTACATATGTTAAAAATTGCTATTCAAAAATCTGGTCGACTATCAGAAGACTCTCTAAAACTGCTGAAGGACTGTGGAATTGACTTAAGAAATGTAAAAGACAGGTTGAGAACTGAATCAGATAATTTTCCTGTTGAGGTTTTCTTCCTTAGAGATGATGATATTCCTCAATATGTTGAAGACGGCGTGGCAGATATTGGATTTGTGGGTGAGAATGTCGTGTACGAGAAAAAGAAGGCAGTTCAGGTGCGGGAGAAACTTGGATTTGGGAAGTGTCGATTAAGCATTGCGGTTAAAAAGTCAGACGATTATTCAGCCGTTTCTTTTCTACAAGGCAAGAAAATTGCTACTTCTTATCCAGTTTTGGTGCAAGATTATTTGGATAAGAAGGGTATTTCTGCAGAAATTCATGAAATCAGTGGCAGTGTTGAAATTGCTCCTGGTATTGGTCTTGCAGATGCGGTTTGTGATTTAGTAAGCAGTGGTTCTACTTTGTTTATGAATGGGTTGAAGGAAGTGGAAAACATTTTGCAGTCGCAGGCTGTTCTGATAACTGGAAAACACTTGGATAAAGAGAAAGAGCAAATACTCGAGCGATTGCTTTTTAGAATGCAAGCAGTTAAAAAAGCAAAAAATAATAAGTATGTCTTACTGAATGCTCCCAATGATCAACTTCAAAAAATTATTGCTCTTTTACCTGGCATGAAAAGTCCAACAGTACTGCCTTTGGCAGAGCCGGGTTGGAGTAGTGTTCACAGCGTGATTGAAGAAAATGATTTTTGGAACATCATTGAGCAACTCAAGGATAATGGCGCTCAAGGTATTTTAGTGGTCCCTATAGAAAAAATGATCGTATAAATGAAAGTATTTATCAATCCTTCTAAAGCCGAATGGCCGTCTATACTAGCACGGCCTGTTATGAATATTCAACAAGCGCTTGAAAAGGTACGTCCTATTTTAAAAGACGTTCAATCTCGGGGAGATGAGGCGCTTAGAGAATGGACAAAAAAACTCGATGGGGTTGATCTCAATGAGCTTTCAGTTTCTAGTAGTGAAGTTGATTTTGCTGATAATAGTTTAAGTAGTGAATTAAAGCAAGCAATTCAGATTGCTGCAAAAAACATTGAAAAGTTTCATGCACATCAACTGACTGAACCAGTAGTTATTGAAACCATGTTAGGCATCCGTTGTTGGAGAAAATCCATTGCAATGGAGTCTGTTGGTATCTATATTCCTGGTGGTTCGGCTCCATTGTTTTCAACTGTTCTCATGTTGGGTATTCCAGCTAGATTAGCTGGATGTAAAGAGGTGGTTTTATGTTCACCTCCAAATTCTGAAGGACAGTTACACCCAGCAATTTTGTATGCAGCGAAATTAGTAGGAGTTACAAAAATTTTTAAAGTAGGAGGGGCACAGGCAATTGCTGCAATGGCTTATGGAACAGAAAGTATCCCTTCAGTTGTAAAAATATTTGGTCCAGGTAATCAATATGTAACTGCTGCAAAGCAATGGGTGCAAAGTGAAGGTATAGCAATTGATATGCCAGCTGGTCCTAGTGAAGTTTGTGTTTGGGCCGATGAAACTGCTATTCCCGATTTTGTGGCTGCAGATTTGTTAAGTCAAGCTGAACATGGCCCAGATAGTCAAGTTTTGCTCATTACCACTGATTCGAAATTCCCTAATAAAGTGCAATCAAGTATTCAAGAACAACTAAAAAAACTTTCAAGAGCTTCAATTGCAAATGCAGCTTTAGATAATAGCAGAATTGTAGTTGTTGAAGATAATTATACAGCGCTTGCAATGGTGAATGCTTATGCCGCAGAACATTTAATTATTGCTACTAAGCAAGCTCTACAAGACTCTGAATTGGTTACTAATGCTGGTTCGATCTTTATTGGGCATTACTCTCCTGAAAGTGCAGGTGATTATGCAAGTGGCACAAATCACACTCTGCCAACAAATGGTTATGCAAAAGCATACAGTGGAGTAAGTGTAGATAGTTTTGTAAAGAAAGTCACTTTTCAAGAGTTAACGAAAGAAGGCATTGTAGGATTGTCAGGTACTGTTGAAGCAATGGCGAATGCAGAGGGATTACAAGCGCATGCATACGCTGTTACCGTAAGAGTTGAACATATTAAAAATAATAATTGATTTTAGATTCATGACATTCGATTTACAGACATTGGTTCGGCCAAATATTGCAGCGCTAACACCTTATTCATCCGCAAGAGATGAGTTTTCTGGCACTGCTCAGGTATTTCTAGATGCGAATGAAAATAGTTTAGGAAGTCCACTTAAAAAGTGGTTTCATCGCTATCCCGATCCACAACAAATGGCGGTTAAAGCAAAATTAGCAACTATAAAGTCGGTTGATCCTTCTAATTTGCTGTTAGGTAACGGTAGTGATGAGTGTATTGATATTTTATTTAGATGTTTCTGTGAACCCGGTAAAGACAATGTAGTTATTTGTCCGCCTACCTATGGTATGTATGAGGTAAGTGCTGATATCAACAATATTGAAATCAGAAAAGCTATGTTGCTCGATGATTATCAATTGAACTTGGCGCATATTGAGCAGTTGGTTGATGCGCATACAAAGATTATCTGGTTGTGTTCTCCTAATAATCCAACAGGAAATTCATTGCTACGAGAAGACATAGCTTATGTATTGAATAATTTCAATGGATTGGTAGTATTGGATGAAGCTTACATCAACTTTTCCAAACAAAAATCTTGGATTCAGGAGTTGCAAGACTATCCAAATCTTGTGATTCTTCAAACAATGAGTAAAGCTTGGGGATTAGCTGGATTGCGATTAGGTATTACCGTTGCATCGAGGGAAATTATTGCAATTATGAATAAGGTTAAGCCACCTTATAATATAAATCAGGCTACTCAAGATTTGATGTTAGAAGCATTAGAGGAAGTTGGCATGGTGAATGATATGATTCGAGAAATTGTAGCTATGCGCGACGCACTCATTCCAGTCTTTGAAAGTATGCCAATAGTTGAAAAAGTGTATCCAAGTGATGCAAACTTTTTTCTTGTGAAAATAAAAGAAGCAAGAGCTGTTTATGAATTTTTACTTACAAAAGGCATCGTAGTAAGAGATAGAAGTAAAGTAGTGCTCTGTGACGATTGTTTACGAATAACTGTGGGAACAGAACATGAAAACACATTACTTGTAGATGCTTTTGCTGAGTGGATCAATCAAAAACAATAACTTTAATTATGAAATACTTACAACTTTCCAAAAATGTTGCAATAGCAGCACTAAGTTTAGTAGCAACCACCTCTTTTGCAAAAGAGAATGATCCGCCTGCTAAAAAACCAGCCGATGAAATAAAAAATGCAGGTTTGACTCTACCAAAAGGATTTTCAGCTGAATCTGTTGTTGATAGCATGGGTGCCGTAAGGCATATTGTAGTGGACCAATCAGGTATACTTTACGCAAAGTTGGAAAGAAGAAGAGTAGCCAGTGGTTGGACAGGTGTAAGAGCTCTTCAGCTAAACGGAAACGCAAAAGCAACTGAACTTGCAGGTTTTGGTGATTATACAGGGACTGGAATTTTAATCAAGAATAACTATTTGTATACTTCATCTAATAGTGAAGTATTTCGGTATAAGTTGGTTAATGGCAAAGTACAAAATCCCAGTCAGCCAGAAGTTATTGTTACTGGATTGATTGATAAAAGACAGCATGCTTCAAAATCAATTGCCATTGATGATGCAGATAATTTGTACGTTAATATTGGTGCACCTTCTAATGTTTGTCAAGAAAAGGATCGAGTGAAAGGCTCACCTGGAATGATGCCTTGTCCAATTTTAGATTCGGCTGGCGGTATTTGGAAGTTTTCAGCTAGCAAGCAAAAGCAATCTTATGCAGAAGGAAAGCGATACGCAACAGGACTTAGAAACGTAGTAGGTCTTGATTGGAACTCAAAGGAAAATGCATTATATGTTACAGTTCATGGAAGAGATATGTTATTTCAGCATTTTCCTGAAATGTTTGATCAAAAGTTAGGCGCTGAATTACCAGCAGAGACCATGTATAAACTAAAGGAAGGTGATCATGCAGGTTGGCCTTATGCTTTCTGGGATCAAGGTCAAAAAAAGTATATCCTAAGTCCTGAATATGGTGGTGATGGTAAAAAAGAACCAACACAAAAATTCACACCACCAGTAATGGATTTCCCTGGACACCTTGCGCCCAATGCATTACTTTTTTATACCGGAAATATGTTTCCTGAAAGGTATAAGAATGGTGCATTCATTGCTTTCAGAGGCTCTTGGAATAGGGCCCCAGAACCTCAAAGTGGATACTTCATTGTTTTTGTTCCTTTCGAAAAGGGCAAGCCTACCGGCAAGTGGGAAATTTTTGCAGAAGGATTTAAAGGGAAAGAACTTATTATTAATCCGAATGATGCCTTATATAGACCATGTGGTCTTGCTCAGGGACCAGATGGATCACTCTATATTTCAGAAGACAACAAAGGCAAGATTTGGCGGGTAACTTATATTGGACAATAATTATGAAACTTAAGAGTATAAGTATCGCTTTACTTGTTATAGCTTCTGCCATCAGTTTTTTATCCTTTCAACCCAAATCAGATGTCATGGAGAGGGGAAAAAAATTGTATCAATCAGAATGTTTGGCTTGCCACCAAGCCGATGGAAAAGGTGTTTCTAGATTGGCCCCAACATTGGTTAAAACTCCATGGGTGCTTGGCGATAAGAAAGTTTTAATTGACATTGTCTTAAATGGCGTAAGTGGATTGGAAGTAGAAGGCGAATATTTTTATAATCCAATGCCTGATCATAGCAGATTGACTGATAAGGAAATTGCAGATGTGCTCACTTTTGTACGAAACAGTTTTGGGAATAAAGCAAGCGTAGTCTCTGCTGAAGAAGTCAAGCAAAGACGATTAGCGAAAAAGAAATAACATGAAATCGATTTTATTTTTGGATAGAGATGGTGTGATTTTACAAGAGCCTCCTCAGGATTTTCAAATTGATCATATTGATAAAACAAGTTTTGTTCCTGGATCTATTTCAGCATTGAGTCAAATCGCTTCACAATTCGATTTTCATAAAGTGCTTGTAACAAATCAAGATGGTTTGGGAACTTCTAGTTATCCAGAAGACACCTTTTGGCCTTTTCAAAATTTGATGCTGAGAACTTTAGAGGGAGAGGGGTTTGTGTTCGATGAAATTTGCATAGATCGCAGTTTTGCAAGTGATCCATTACCGACTCGTAAACCAGGTATTGGTATGGTTCAATACTATCTGAATAATCCAAATTTCGATTTGAATCATTCATTTGTGGTGGGGGATCGATTGACAGATATGCAGTTGGCAAAAAATATTGGTTGTAAGGGAATATTAATACTGAATCCTTTACATAATTATGATTCAGCAACCCTTGAATCGCTAACTGATATTATTGCATTGAAAGCAACTTCTTGGACAGAGATAGTAGCATTCCTTAAATTAAGTATGCGCACGGTTGATCATCAACGCTATACAAACGAAACAAAAATTGATGTGTCATTAAATATGGATGGCACAGGTAAAGCTGATATACATACAGGACTTGGTTTTTTTGATCATATGTTAGATCAAATTGCCCGTCATGGTAGTATTGATCTTGCTATTCGAGTCCAGGGCGATTTACATATTGACGAGCACCATACCATTGAAGACACAGGACTGGCCTTAGGCGAAGCTTTTGCTAAAGCGCTGTTAGATAAAAGAGGCATGGAAAGATATGGTTTTGCACTCCCAATGGATGAAGCTTCAGCAAAAGTTTTAATTGATTTTGGTGGAAGACCTTGGATTGTTTGGAACGCAAGTTTTTCAAGGGAGAAAATTGGAGATATGCCTACTGAAATGTTTTTTCATTTCTTCAAGTCGTTTAGTGATGCCGCCAAGTGTAATCTTCATATTGAATGTACCGGAGATAATGAGCACCATAAAATTGAGTCAATTTTTAAAGCTTTCGCAAAGGCAATTAGGATGGCGGTTAAAAGAAATCCGTTTAGTAATCAATTGCCCAGTACCAAAGGAGTTTTATAGACAGCAGTTATATCTGGATGGGCTTAATTGATTTTTGAATAAGAAAAATGTGCAATTTGCTGCTCCAAATAAATCAATTATGAGAAAACTATACTGGGTTTTACTAGGATTGTTTCTTTTTAATCAGGCAAGTGCTCAACAAGATAGCACCAATTCTGGAGGGTTCAATTTTGAGGATGTAGATGCTACTCCAATAAAACGTTATGCTTCTCAAAAGGTATTAAATCAATCACCTAACAGATTCATTTCTATAGGCTATGAATACCAAGGCGGGTTTGATTACCAAGAGCCTCTGATTGGAATCGGTTTTCTTCCTGCAAATTTAGATGCACGACTACGTAGAGCTAGTGGATTAAGAATTTCCTCAAATAACCCAATCATTTCTAGAAACAAGTTTATATGGAGTTTAGGAGTTAATTATTGGAATACTACAATACCCGTTGCTGAGGCTAATCCATTTAAAAGCGAGCTATTGAATAGTATGTCAGGAGGATTGCATTCAGCAGGTATTAACTCTACCATTTTTAAGCCTTTCAATGAGAAGAATTTTTTAATTGTTCAGGCTTCAGCTGATGCAAACTTCTCAGCTAACTCATTAGATCAAGTTACTTCACAAGCATTAACATTTAGTGCTTCCGCAGTATATGGTTGGAAAAAGTCGGATAATTTGATGTGGGGATTAGGTATTGCTAGAACATATAGATTAGGTAGAATTATATATGTACCTGTATGGATGTATAACAAAACATTTAATGATAAGTGGGGTGTTGAAGTATTGTTGCCAGCAAGGGCGCATGTTCGTAGAAACATCAATAGCAAATCCCTTATGTTGGCTGGGTTTGAATTGGAAGGAAATCAGTATGCACTGTATCAGCCAGGAAGAACAACGACTTTTTTACAAAGAGGTGAAATCAAACCAAGGATTAGTTACGAAAGGAGCTTATCTGGTTTTTGGTGGATCAGTATTCAAGCAGGATACAGAGTCAATGGCAGGTTTGTAGTAGTTGACAAGTACGATGGTGGCGATAAAAGAGAAATTGTGGCGCCAACAATTGGAAATCCCTTCTACTTTAATATTTCGCTCAATCTTGTTAGTTTATAAACAAAAAAAGTCCCGCATTTGCGGGACTTTTTTATTTCTTCAAATTTTGTCGTTTCCAGGTATCCGTTCTACCAAACAGTGAGATTCCAACATAACCTCTTACTTCAATGGTGTTGTCATCAATCATTTTAATGGTGCAACTGTAATCTTCTCCACCTTTTGGGTCATAAATTTTTCCTTCTTCCCATAATCCTTTCTTTACAAACTTAAAGTCGCGCAAGTTTTCCAGTCCAAGAATTGGCCTTGTTTTGAGTTTTTCATCGCTGTTCTTTTTGTCAACTTTCGCTTTCCCCGTTTCAGGATCAATAGGTTCTTGAAGCCAAATGATTTTTCCAAAGTATTTATCACCTGTTTTGTAAATCTGAACTATTGCTTTACCATCGCCAGTTTTCCAATATCCTAAAACAGCATCTGGGTTAGCAAATGCGAAAAGGGATGAGAAAACCAATGCTAGCAAAGTGAACATTTTTTTCATACTATTACTATTTTGCGGCAATTTAAAAAACTTTCCCAAATCTCTGGAAGTAGAATATCGCTTAAAGCTATAATGATTTGTTAAGCCATTTGTCCAAATTTCAGCGCTAGCTATTGACTTTTTTTTGGCAATTCAAAAAAACCTAGCATATTTGCTTAAATGAAACAAAATAACCAACATCAGTGGTGGCATATCAACCTCAATCGGGGCTGATTTGTTATGCATATATGTTGCATCATATTAGATAAGCCCCGGCATTTGTCGGGGCTTATTGCATTTTAAGGCTAAACATGAAAAAGATTTTAATAGAAACAACGGTCACACCAATGCTGGCAGATATTTATACTCCAGTAGGTATTTATTTGAGACTTCGTGATAAATTTAGGGATACCCTTCTTTTAGAAAGTACCGATCACAGAGCGTCAGAGAACAGCTACTCATTTATTTGTATCCAAGCAATTGCTGGTATTGAATGTTTAAACGACCAAGTTATAGAAACCAAATTGCCAGGGTTGCCACCAGAAAAAGAGAAAATTGTAAGGGGAGTTTCAGTTGGAAACCGAATCCAAGAATTTATGAATGGATTTGAATGCACATCGGATCATTCTGCTGCAAAATTTGCTCAAGGAATGTATGGTTACACCAGTTACGATGCTATTCCATTTTTTGAAAGCATTCAGTTTAATTCAGAAAAGCAAGGAGAACAAATTGGACAAGTTAGGTATCGTTTGTATCAATATGTGATTGTTATGAATCACTTTAAAGATGAATTGTATCTATGTGAAAATAAAATTGCAGGATTACCTTCCAGAAAAGCTGAAATTGAAACACTCATAAAAAGCACAGATGTTCCTGTATTTCCATTTAAACTTGTTGGAGAGGAAACTACCAATGTTACAGATGAGAAGTATTTACAAATGGTGGAAGCAGGAATTAAAGCCGCACAGCGTGGAGATGTTTTTCAAATTGTTTTAAGTAGAAGATTTCAACAAAAATTTAAAGGCGATGAATTCAATGTGTATAGAGCATTGAGGAGTGTAAACCCTTCACCTTATTTATTTTTCTTTGATTATGGCAACTACAAATTAATGGGTTCTTCACCTGAAGCACAACTTCAAATTAAAAATGGACAAGCTGTAGTTCATCCAATTGCCGGCACATTCCGTAGAACAGGACAAGATGAAGTAGATCAGGCAGCAGCTAAGCGTTTATTGGAAGATGCTAAAGAAAATGCTGAACATGTTATGTTGGTTGATTTAGCAAGGAACGATTTAAGTCGCCTTTGCAGTAATGTAGAAGTTACTCATTACAGGGAGCTTCAATTTTATAGTCATGTTATTCATTTAGTAAGTGAAGTCTCAGGTAAAGTAAATGATATTAGTAAGCCGTTTTCATTGTTGGGAGCCACTTTTCCAGCAGGAACATTAAGCGGTGCTCCTAAGTTCAAAGCAATGGAACTTATTGATCAGCTTGAACCCACAAAGCGAAGTTACTATGGTGGTGCATTGGGATTTGTAGGGTTTGATGGAAGTTTTAATCATGCTATACTCATCAGAACCTTTTTGAGTAAGAATAATACACTCACTTATCAAGCTGGAGCTGGTGTAGTTGCTGCAAGTCAACCTCAACTTGAATTAGAAGAAGTGAATCATAAATTAGGGGCTTTGAAAAAAGCATTGGAACTAGCAGAACAAGTAGGCCGATAAAACAAAATTATGAAAGTACTAGTATTTGATAATTATGATTCTTTTACATACAACCTAGTTCATTTGGTTGAAAAAATTATAGACCAAAATGTTGTTGTGTGTAGAAATGATTCAATTTCTTTAGAGGATATTGATGAGTACGACAAAATTTTATTGTCACCAGGACCTGGCATTCCAGAAGAAGCTGGCCTCTTATTACCATTAATAAAAACATATGCACATTCCAAAAGTATATTAGGAGTGTGTTTGGGACATCAGGCAATTGGACAAGCATTTGGAGCAGGACTTATAAATCTAAAACAAGTTTATCATGGTGTTGCAACACCAATAGATATCATAGCAAATGGTTCGTCACTTTATGAGGGTCTTCCAACTGAAATTGAAGTTGGTAGATACCATAGTTGGGTCGTTGATCCTACAGGGTTGCCATCTTGTTTAAAAGTTACAGCGTTAGATAAGCAAGGACACATTATGGGACTTGAACACGCAACTTTTGATGTGCAAGGAGTGCAGTTTCATCCAGAAAGTGTGCTTACTCCGCAAGGCGAAACAATTATAAAAAACTGGTTGAAAAGATAAATTGAAGCAATGAAAAGTATCTTAGAAAAATTATTCGAGCATCATACACTTTCACGTCAAGAAGCATATCAAATTCTTTTAGATATTGGCTTAGGAAAATACCATGAGTTTGAAGTTGCCTCATTCATGACAATTTATTTAATGCGAAGTATAACTATTGATGAATTACAAGGATTTAGAGATGCTTTATTAGAATTAGCAGTACCAGTAAAACTTAGCGCCGACAGTACTATGGATATTGTAGGTACAGGTGGCGATGGTAAAAATACATTCAATATTTCTACTTTGTCATGTTTCATTGTAGCAGGTGCTGGACAAAAAGTAGTTAAGCATGGTAATTATGGTGCTTCATCAGTAAGCGGTGCTTCGAATGTAATGGAGAAACTGGGCTATAAGTTTAAAAATGATGTGAGTCTTTTGCAAAAAGAGGTGGATAGAGTTGGGCTTTGTTTTTTACATGCTCCTATGTTTCATCCAGCTCTTAAATGGGTAGCTCCAATTAGAAAGCAATTGGGTGTTCGAACGTTTTTTAATATGCTTGGTCCTATGGTGAATCCTGCGCAACCAACACATCAATTGGTTGGAGTATATAATTTAGAAATGGCTAGGATATATAATTATTTACTACAGCAAACAAGTACAGCATTTACAATTATACACGGCTTAGATGGTTATGATGAGATATCATTGACCAATGATACTAAAGTTATTACAGCAGAAGGAGAGCAACTATATTCTCCAGTTGAACTGGGGAAACGATTGGTTTTAGCAGAGGATTTAACAGGAGGTGAAACACCTGAAGAGGCTGCTGCAATTTTCTTAAATATTATTCAAGGTAAAGGAACATTTGCTCAGAATGCTGTTGTATTAGCAAACGCAGCAATGGCATTATTTGGTACAAAGCAATTTAGCAGTTATCAAGATGCTTACGCAGCTGCTGTTGAAAGTTTTGATACTGGTAAGGCCTATGGTGTATTCAAAGAACTAATGGAGATGCAATGAAAAATATTTTAGAAAAAATAGTGCAAACAAAACGGGAGGAAATAGAATCTCGTAAAAAAGTTTTGCCAATAAAAGCGTTGATAGAGCAAATATCTCAACAGCATCAGACAAAATCAATGGTTAAGAGAATTCTTCAGCCAGATTTATTTGGAATTATTGCAGAGTTCAAAAGAAAATCACCTTCGAAAGGAGTTTTACATCCTAATCCTGATGTGGAATCAATTATAAAAGCGTATGCTCAATTTGCTTCAGGTATTTCAGTATTAACAGATGAACAATATTTTGGTGCGAAGGCAGAAGATTTTAATGTAGGAATCAAGAGTACTGTTCCCGTTTTACGCAAAGACTTTATTATTGATCCTTATCAGGTTTATGAAACAAGGGCTATGGGAGCAGATGTGATGTTGTTAATAGCAGCATGTTTAACTCCACTACAAGTTAGTGAACTGTCCTTATTAGCGCAATCTATAGGTTTAGAAGTGCTACTAGAACTGCATGAAGAGCACGAGATACAGCATGTTTGTTCATCAATTGATATGATTGGAATTAATAACAGAAATTTAAAAAACTTTCAAGTAGATATAGCTCATTCTATACGAATGGCAGAACAACTTCCAGTTAATGCTGTTACAATTGCGGAGAGTGGCATTAATAGTGTAGAAGTTTGGAAGCAATTGAAAGATGCTGGATTCAAAGGTTTTCTCATGGGAGAGTACTTTATGAAAGAAGCTAATCCATCTGAAAAATTTCTTTCATTCATCCAAGAAATACAAGCCCTATGCGTGTAAAAGTATGTGGTATGACATCGGTCGAAGAAGTGGAAGCGATTGCTACAGCTGGGGCAAGTTTCGCAGGCTTCATCTTTTACTCGAAGTCGCCTCGATATGCATTTCGACAATTATCAATGAAAGAGATTAAGCGGATTCAAAGCATTAATAAAGTTGGTGTGTTTGTGAATGCAGATTTTCAAGATATCATGCATATTGTTGATGAATGCAGGTTGCAAATGGTTCAGTTACACGGCGATGAGAGTCCAAAATTTTGTGAGCGAATTGCTGATTATATATCAGTAATTAAAGCTATAAGAGTTCAGCCAGACGACAATGTTGATTGGCGAATATCTCCTTATCAAGAGGTTTGTGATCATTTCTTGTTTGATACTGCTGGGGCTGGATATGGTGGAACTGGTAAGAAGTTTGATTGGTCAACTTTAAATAGGGCTGAAGTAAATAAGCCATACTTTCTGAGCGGTGGTATTCAGCCTAATGATATTGATTTGTTGACAAATTATATGCAACAGCCAGTTGCCAAAAATTTATTTTCCTTTGATATTAACAGTGGTTTTGAATTAGCTCCAGGAGTTAAAAATATTCCTGTTGTGAGCTCTTTTATACAACAAGTACAACCAATTACTTATTCAAAATGAGTACTACTACATACACAGCACCCGATCAATATGGTTACTATGGTGACTTTGGAGGTGCATATATTCCAGAAATGCTGCACAGAAATGTTGCAGAACTACAAGAAAAGTATATTTCAATTATGCAAGAAGCGTCTTTTCAAAATGAGATGCAAGCATTACTAAGAGATTTTGTAGGAAGACCAACACCGCTTTATTACGCGAAAAGACTAAGTAAACTCCATCGTACAAATGTGTTTTTAAAGCGAGAAGATTTGTGTCATACAGGCGCACATAAAATTAATAATACCATCGGGCAAATTTTACTTGCAGAACGTTTGGGTAAAAAGCGAATAATTGCCGAAACAGGCGCTGGTCAACATGGCGTTGCAACTGCTACTGTTTGTGCTTTAAAGGGGGTGGAGTGTATTGTTTATATGGGTGAGAAGGATATAGAGCGACAAGCTCCAAACGTTGCAAGAATGAAAATGCTTGGAGCTAAAGTAGTAGCGGCGAAGAGCGGTAGTAAAACTTTGAAAGACGCCACTAATGAAGCAATTCGTGACTGGATTAATCACCCAAACGATACACATTATATAATTGGTAGTGTAGTAGGGCCACATCCTTATCCAGATATGGTGGCCAAATTTCAGCAAGTCATTAGTGAGGAGATTAAATGGCAGCTTAAAGAAAAAACTGGATCAGAATTACCTTCACATATGATCGCTTGTGTAGGTGGAGGAAGTAATGCTGCTGGAGCATTTTATAATTTTCTTGATGAACCCACAGTACAAATTGTTGCAGTTGAAGCTGCTGGTGAAGGTGTTCAAACTGGTAGAAGTGCTGCTACTACTCAGTTAGGTACTACTGGTATTTTACATGGTAGTAAGAGTTTATTAATGCAAACCAAAGATGGTCAAGTTGTAGAACCACATAGTATTTCTGCTGGATTAGACTATCCAGGTATTGGTCCTTTGCATGCACATTTATATAAATCTGGTAGAGGGAGTTTTTATAGTGCAACCGATCAAGAAGCAATTGATGCTGCTATGGAACTTAGTAAACTCGAAGGGATTATACCAGCCTTAGAAACAGCACATGCTTTTGCAGCTATGCATCAAATGAAGTTTAATGAAAGTGATCAAGTTGTTGTTTGTTTAAGCGGAAGAGGTGACAAAGATTTATCAACTTATATGAAATTTTTAGAGCAATGAGTTTGAATAGGTTTAGATCTCTTTTTGAAAAAAAGAAAGAGCGAGTCTTGAATGTTTATTGTACTGCAGGGTTTCCTCAAAAAAATAGTACAGTGGAGGTATTAACTTCTTTGCAGAATGCAGGAGCTGATATCATTGAACTTGGAATGCCTTATAGTGATCCGTTGGCAGATGGAGAAGTTATTCAAGAAAGTAGTTTGACTGCTTTACAAAATGGAATGACTTTAGAATTATTATTTCAGCAGTTACAAGATATGCGTAATACCATTCATGTGCCCCTAGTTTTAATGGGTTATATGAATCCTGTACTACAATATGGATTTGAAAAATTTTGCTCTGATGCAAAGGCTGTGGGTGTAGATGGACTTATTTTGCCAGATCTCCCAGAGTACGAGTATGAAAAAATGTATGCAGATATTATTAAAAAAAATAACCTCAATTTTATTTTTTTAATTACGCCAGAAACAAGTGTTGATCGAATTAAAAAGTTAGACCAGTTAAGTAGTGGATTTTTATACGCTGTTTCATCATCGTCAACTACAGGTTCACAAATTGATGCCAATCAAGTAGATGCCTATTTAAAAAGGTTGCAGTCGTATCAATTGATAAATCCAATTTTAGTTGGATTTGGTATTAAAGACCAGCAAAGCTTCATGCGCGCTTGTCAATATACCAATGGAGCCATCATAGGATCTGCCTATATTCGCGCATTAACGAAAGGCGGCAACGTTCAAACAATTACAGAAGACTTTCTTTCAGCAATAACCACTCAAAAGTGAAAACAGTAATAATACAGTATAATGCAGGTAATATTCAGTCTGTTCTTTATGCTTTGGAAAGAATAGGGGCCCAAGCTATTGTGTCGAGTGATATTGAAACCATTACCTCTGCAGATCGGGTAATTTTCCCGGGAGTTGGTGAAGCTAGTTCAGCAATGAGTTACCTAAAGCAACACCATTTAGATAAGGTCATAAAAGATTTAAGTCAGCCTGTTTTAGGAATTTGCTTAGGCATGCAATTAATGTGTAAGCATAGCGAAGAAAATAACACTGAATGTTTAGGGATATTTCCTAATCAGGTGAAAAAATTTCCGGCCGATATGGGGTTGAAGGTTCCTCAAATGGGTTGGAACACAATTACTCAATTAAGAGGCAGCTTATTTCATGGAATATCGGAGTCTAGCTTCTGTTATTTTGTACATAGCTATTTTGCAGATTTGGATGAACATACTATTGCACAAACTAACTATGGTTTTGATTATAGCAGCGCATTACATAAAAAAAATTTTTATGGCGTACAATTTCATCCAGAAAAAAGCGCAACTGTAGGTGAACAAATTTTAAAGCAGTTTATTGAATTAGTATGATAGAGATTATACCCGCTATAGATTTAATTGATGGTGCTTGTGTGAGATTAACTGAAGGGAATTATGCCGATAAAACTCTTTACTTCAAAGATCCTCTAGATGCTGCAAAAATATTTGAAGATGCAGGGTTGAAAAGGTTACATTTAGTTGATTTAGATGGAGCAAAGGCTGGCCAAGTTAAAAATTGGAAGGTCTTAGAGCGTATTGCATCAAAAACTAATTTACAAATTGATTTTGGGGGTGGAATTTTATCTGAAGAGTCGTTACAAATTGTAGTAAATAGTGGCGCAACATGGATTACTATTGGTAGTTTGGCTGTGAAGAATAGCGAGCTGTTTCTTAGCTGGGTAAAGCAATATGGACCTAGTAAATTTATGTTAGGGGCTGATGTGCGAGAAGAAAAAATTACTGTATCTGGTTGGTTAGAAAACACAGATATATCGGTTTATAGCTTTATCGACGATTATCTGAAACAAGGAATTGAACAAATATTTTGTACCGATGTAAAGAAAGATGGAAAGTTAGCGGGTCCTTCTATTGAACTGTATCAGTCAATTTTAAGTAAGCAGCCAAGTCTATTTTTGATAGCTAGTGGTGGAGTAAGTTCAGTACAAGATCTTCATCAGCTCAATGAAATTGGCTGTGCGGGTGTTATAGTTGGAAAAGCCATTTATGAAGGAAAAATAAGTACAAAAGAATTAGCTTCATTTCATAACTAAACTATGTTTACTAAAAGAATTATACCCTGTTTAGATATTAAAGATGGGCGAACCGTTAAAGGTACTCATTTTGTTGAATTGAGAGATGCAGGAGATCCAGTAGAACTTGCCGCCAGATATGCAGAAGAGGGTGCGGATGAATTGGTGTTTTTAGATATAACAGCTACAGTTGAAAAACGAAAGACCTTATCGGAACTGGTCTATCAAGTAGCCCATCATGTCAATATTCCATTTACTGTAGGTGGAGGTATTTCTTCGGTTGAGGATGTGCAAGTGTTACTTCAAAGTGGTGCAGATAAAATTTCAGTAAATTCAGCTGCAGTAAAACGCCCCAATTTAATTAAGGAATTAGCAAGTGAGTTTGGAAGTCAGTGCGTAGTGTTGGCTATTGATACAAAACAAGAGGAAGATGGACTTTGGTATGTTTATCTGAATGGAGGAAGAACAAAGACTGATATATTATGTGTTGATTGGGCTAAGCAGGGGGTTGATTTAGGAGCTGGAGAGATTCTTCTAACATCTATGAATCATGATGGCGCTAAAAAAGGCTTTGCTCTAGATATCACAAGTGAGTTGTCTAAGAGTTTGCCAATACCTGTTATTGCAAGTGGTGGTGGGGGTAGTATGGAACATTTTAATGATGTATTTAAAATATCTTCAGCAGATGCTGCATTGGCAGCAAGTATCTTCCACTTTAAAGAGATTTCTATTCCCGATTTAAAACGATATTTGCACGAACAACAAATTCCTGTACGACTAAAATGAATATAGATTTTTCAAAATATGCCGATGGCCTTGTTCCAGCAGTTGTGCAGGACGTTCAAACCAATAAAGTTCTAATGGTGGGCTTTATGAACATGGAAGCCGTTCAGGTTACTCAAGAAAAAGGACAAGTAACTTTTTATAGTCGTTCTAAAAATAGGCTTTGGACAAAAGGAGAAGAAAGTGGAAATTTTCTGGTGCTGAAATCAATTTCAATAGACTGTGATGCTGATACTATTCTTATTAAAGCCTCACCAGTTGGTCCTGTTTGCCATACAGGAGCTGATACTTGTTTCAATGAAAAAAATGAAGATGGATATTTTTTGAATTATTTAGAGTCGATTATTCAGCAAAGAAAAGAAGCTAGTCCAGAAGATTCTTATGTAGCAAAATTATTTCAGAAAGGGATTAATAAAATAGCTCAGAAAGTAGGAGAAGAAGCAGTTGAAATTGTAATTGAGGCAAAAGATAATAACAAAGAGTTGTTTCTCAATGAAGCAGCAGATTTGTTATTTCATTATCTTATTCTACTTAATGCCAAGGGGCATAGTTTACAAGACGTCGTTCAAATTTTAGAAAAAAGACATCAACCATAATTATGAAAATCTTATCGCTTACCTCTGCGCTCTTATTAACTGTGGCTGTTGCTTTCGCACAGCAACTTACTATTGACGGGCAGTTGGTTGGATTGCCTAATAATACACAAGTCTTCTTAAAAAATGCAACTGGTAAATCTCTTGCCACTGCTGTTTCTACTGCAGGTGGAAAGTTTACGATACAAACAAAGTTGGAAGAGCCTTCTATCTATTTGCTTGGATTTATTGGCTCAAAAGAGGAGATGGATATTTATGTAGGAAATGAAAATATTAAGTTAACAGGGCAAATGGATGCTTTCAAACAAATAAAAGTGGAAGGATCGAAATTTCACTCTGAGTATTCAATTTATAAGACTCGATTTGAACCCATTCGCCTGAAACTTGAGTCGCTGGCAGCGAATTATCAAACTGAAAAAGATCCAGCTAAGAAGGCACAAATGGTGAGAGAATTTGAATCTCTATCACTACAAGTGGTGACAGAAGCGCAGAAATTTATTGCTGAAAAGCCTACTTCACCTTTGTCACCTTTTGTGCTCTATGCAGTAAATACTTTATTTGATGATTTGTCGCAAGTAGAAGAGTTATACGGAAGAATCAATGCTACTGCAAAAATAGGTCCTTATGCAAGAGAATTAGAGCGAATGTTTGCGGATGCAAAGGTTGGCGCAATTGGTACCCAAGCACTCGATTTTGTTCAGAATGATGAAAATGGAATTCCCTTTCAACTGTCTTCATTAAAGGGCAAATATGTATTAGTTGATTTTTGGGCAAGCTGGTGTAAGCCATGTAGAATAGAGAATCCAAATGTTGTAGCAGCATTTGAGCAATTTAAGGAAAAGAACTTCACTGTATTAGGTGTTTCATTGGATTATGATAAGCAAAATTGGATTAAAGCTATAGCTGATGATAAGTTGAACTGGAAACAAGTAAGTGATTTGAAATACTGGGAGAATGCAGTTGCACAGATGTATAAAGTGCAAAGCATTCCTCAAAATATTTTGATTGATCCCAGTGGAAAAATTATTGCAAAAAATTTAAGAGGGCCAGAGCTTCTTGAGAAGTTAGCAGCACTATTAAAATAACTTTTCATACTCCAATTCAGAAAACCCTACACAAATTGCTTTCCCGTCTTTTTCTAAGATGGGCCTTTTGATGGCACTTGTATTTTCTTTTAGGAAATGAATGATTTTTGATGAACTGTTGATTTTCGCTTGTTCATCGGGATGTAGCTTTTTCCAAGTAGTTCCTTTTTTGTTAAGTAACACGTTCCAATCAAATACTTCACCCCAGTGTTTAATTTTTTCGGGATTGATACCATCTTTTTTAAAGTTGTGAAATTGATAGGAGAGTCCTTTCTTCTCTAACCAAAGTCTTGCTTTTTTTACAGTATCGCAGTTGGGAATTCCGTATAGCGTATACATGCAGTTTTTTGCAAAAATAATGGCATCCTTTCATCCAATTTTATTAAAAATAGAAAAAGTAATGCGGTAATTTGCAGTAATACGACATGAGAACATTCTTAACCCTATTGTTTTCCTATTTTATTGCGGTAAGTATTGCGCAAACAAGTGACAAGAAAAATTTTGGAATTGTTCTTGGAAATGTTGTAGAAGCACAATCAAATAAGGCTGTTTCGTTTGCAACAGTTGGTTTGCAGTTGATTTCAGATACCACAATTGTGTATAAAACAGTATCTGATAAAAATGGGGCTTTTGAATTAGATCGAATAGCATTTGGGTACTATCGATTAAAAATTGAAGCAATAGGATTTAATACTTTCCAGCTTGATAGCATTCATCTTAGAGAGGAGCGGTACGATTTTAACTTGGGTGATTTAAAAATAAATCCAAGCTCCAACCAGCTTACAGATGTGGTGGTTTATTCTGAAAAGCCAATTTTAGAAACAAAAGAGGGCTCCATTACATTAAATGTTGGAGAGAGCGCATTAAGTGGAGGGGCAACAACTTCCGAATTATTGAAAAGTATGCCATTAGTTTCTACCGATCCAAATGGTAATATTTTATTAAAAGGAAAAGAGCCTAAGATATTAATTGATGAAAGACCAACTGAGTTAACATCTCAACAGTTACAAGATTTATTAGAAAGTTTACCGGGCTCAAGCATAGAAAAAATTGAGTTAATGTTGAATCCCCCGCCACAGTTTGCAAATGAGCCCGGAGGAGTAATCAACATTGTTACTAAAAAGGGAAAGATTGGATGGGTTGGAAGATTAAATTTAAGTGGTGGAACACGCGGAGAAGGAAATTTTTCTGGCAATGCGTCTTACAGAAACCAAAAGATGGCAGTTAGTATTCAAACTGGTTTGGGGGTAAGTCAGTTTACTGGGTTTTCCTATTCTAGGAGAACAAATATTTATAGAGATTCAACAAACGGATTAAATACAGATGCGGATTTTATAAATCAAAATCTTCGACCTAATGCAAGAGTGCAACTAGATTATGATTGGGATAAATTTCGCGCCATTAATATTAGTTATCAAGGTAATTTGAACCTTTTTAAAAATGAAAATGAGACTTGGTTTTCCAACATCAATAGATTTGATGAAGTTTATAGAAGAAGTCAGCGAAGTAATATAAGTGATGGTATTGGCTTTAGCCATGGAATTCAATTAGCATATACGCTTAAAAGTAAAACAAAGCCAGGAGCAAGGTGGCAGTTTCAGATGTCTGGGAATTTAGGAAGAAATGAGAATGACAGAGATTTTTTTCAACAATTCTTAGACGGATCTATGAATGTTCTTTTTGATTCTACACAGCAACAGCTGCTCGATTATCAAAATGGCTCCTATGCAATTCGAATTAATTACAATCGTCCAATTGGTAAAAAGGGGCATCAGCTTGCAACAGGCACTTACTTTTCATCCAACCAAAATAGGAACAGTTTGGTGACACAGTTTTTAAGAAAGCAAGACCAAACATTTATTGAAAGCCCTTTATTGAGCAACGATTATAATTTTAATATGGATATCTGGCACTATAGATTATCCATGACTTGGGTATTGCACAAAACAGTTCGATTGATAGCTGGTGCTGCATTAGAAAAAACTGATATTTCTTTTCAGTTTTTCAAAGGTAATAGTGCAGATATAAGCAATGCCTATTGGAACTTACTTCCAAATTTTACGCTAAGAAAAGAATTCAATAAGTCATTTAATACTTCGTTTGTTTACAGGGCCACTATACGTAGACCTGGAATAGGCGAACTCAATCCGAATGTTGATTATAACGATCCTTATAACCTTCGATTTGGGAACCCTTTTTTGCAACCTACGCTTACAGACAATTTTGACTGGAATATTAGTTACGTGAAAGGAAAATATAATTTCAATACATCAGTAGGGTACAACAGAGTGAAAAATATCTTCAATACAATAAGAACATTAATTGAACAAGGAAAGACTCAGGTAACTTGGCTAAATATAGCAGATAGACAAGAATATGAGTTGAGTGCTTGGGGCGGATATACGTTTAGCAAAAAACTACGAATGAATCTTAGTGCAGGGTATACCTATTTGAAATATGGTGAAGAAGAGAAAAAGTTATTTCGTTATCGTGATGGAAGCACATTCTACACTAGCCTCAACTATAGTTTAACCTTGAATCCACTCACAGTTTTTGAAGGGAATGCTAGATTCAGCAGTTTTGCAGATCCGCAAGGAAGAACAAGGAGTAATATCAATATGAATCTTGGATTTCAAAGAAAATTGTTTGAAAAAAGAATGACAGTTGGCTTTAATATTATTGATCCTTTTACAACGCAACAAACTCAAAGCTTCACATTTGGACCTAATTTTTCTCTTGAAAGTTTTAGAGCTACTAGAACACGAAATTTTAGACTTTCGGTAAGCTGGCAGCTTAACAAGATGGTACAAAAGAGTACTATGAGTGAAAAACAAAAGAAACAAGCATTGGAAAAAGTTCAAAAGGCTAGCCCCAAATCCACTTAACCATTTTTTGGGCGTTGTTTTGGTTGTTAAAATGACTACCCAATAATTTCCTTCTTAACTCTAACTCCTCATTTGTAAAGGGCTGATGATACAATTGTGCTACCGTGTCGGCAAAGGCTTGTGCAGATTTAGCTACATAACATGCAGATTCAAGATTGCTGCCGTCTACTGTAGCAGGATTAACAACTACATGCCTTCCATGAAATAAAGCATGCACTAGTTTAATTTTAATACCAGTTTTAATATAGGAGGGAAGTACATGAATATGAGCTTTCTTTATCATATCCTCCATTTCTGCATCAGAAGGATTTTCTACTATACAAGTATGGGTTTGCTCATAAGTTTTCTTTTTGAGTCGCTCTGAAGGATTTTTTCCTGCAATAACAAAAGGAACTTTTAGCTTTTGAAATACGTTTTCAAGAAGCCAAAATGCTGCTTGTTCATTTGATGGAACACTCAAATCGCCATGATATAAGCAGTAACTTCCCAATCCCTCTTGCCCAGATACCGACCAAGTGTCAGGAATATAAAGAGGTAAGTGTTCTATATTCTTACATCCAAACTCATTCCTATACACATCATCGTCCTTTTCAGTAACACCCCAAAAGGTAGCTTTTGATGCAATTTCGCGTTCGTAAGCTTTTAATCGGTTGCTTTCCCACTTGTAATATAGTTTCTTACTGAATGACTTAGTAACTTCTGCAAGTTGACTATAATACTGATATTCAACATTATGAAGTCTAACAAAGCAAGGCCTTTCTTTGAATCTTGGATCCATTAATGGAAATGTGCAATGTACCCCTTCCATGAAAATTGGATAGTTATCTTGAAGTAACTTTTGAGCCAGTTGCTCATTTTGTCGGCTTGCAACTATATATGGAAGTTTAGTAGATAGCCCTTTATGTCCAACATTTCTGGAATAGTAATGAACAGATACACAATGTTGTTCTAGCTCCTTTTGAGGACCACGGCCATAATCAAAACAATGTAAGTGAATCTGAATCCCTTCTTGTTTAAGAGCAGGAAGTTTAAAATACAAGTCGTATACACCCCCATAATTTGGTGGGTAAGGAACGTTTAGGGAAACAATATGGAGTATTTTATTCAAGCTGTTGGGGGTAATATTTGGTTCCAAAATTCTATTAAAATTTGGGATTCATTTTCCCAATTGAGGACTTCACTAGCTTTTTTACATGCATTCTGAAGATCTTGATACTTAACATCGTCATTCATCACTTTGTTGAGGGCTCTAACCAATTCCTGCACCGTGAGTTCTTTAATAGGTTCTCCAAAAGGGAATTCTTTTAGTATTTCAAGATAGATTGGATAGCCAACACAAACCTGTGGAGTTCTTGCCATCATATAATCAAAAAAGCGGTTTGAGAGCGATTGGTATTGGTTGAGGCCTTTTGATTCAAACAATGTAACCCCAACTTTAGCCTGCTCAGTTAGGTTTTTTAGTTGAACCGGCTCGAGCATTCCAGTTAACGTAAAATTTTCTTTAGCGTTATGATAATCAATTAATTGAACAAGCTTGTTAAAGTAATTTCCATCTCCGGCTACTACGCATTGTGCATTCATTTGCTTAACCGCCTGAACTAAAATGTCCCAGCCTCTACCATAGTTTACTGCGCCCTGACAAAGTATGAAGTCTTTTTTAGATACAGAAGGAAAGTCTTGCTTTAGAGGAAGGTTTCTAACTATTCGATAGTCAATATTGTATTTTGTTTTGAATGTATTTTTTAGATATGTATTTACAGTATAACCATTTTTGAATTTTGGTAAAAATATCTGTTCAATTTTGAGCCAAATTTTGTGAATCAGTGGTCTTGAAACCACCTCATAAAGCTCTGTAAAAAGCTCATGAGCATCCATCACAAGCTTTTTGCCCTTCAGTTTAGCAACCATATAGCAAGGTATAGCTGTGTCTAAGTCAACTGCACAAATGGCATCTGTTGGCGTAAACAAAAGTCTAAAGAACACGCGAATTGAGAATTCTATATAAAATAACTTACCACTTTTAAACAGCATGGGCAAGTGGATCGTTTTAAAGTTAAAAGCATGATTTGTATTAAAGTACTTATTTTGTCTACCAATCATAATAACTTCAAAACCATTATTTTGTAGTGAATTTCCAATTTTGATCATTCGTTGATCAAACATTAGATTGTTGTTAACGGCAAAGCAAATTCTATTCACTTTTTAAAGCGTTGGTATGTTTTATAAACTGTTTTAAAGGGCAGGTCCAATACTGGGGCATTTGAGGTGGGTATTGGCAAGCTATAATGCCACCATTCTGTTTCTAAAGCTCTAAACCCAGCTTCCTCCATAGCAGCTCTTAATATTTTTCTATTTTTGATTACTTCTTGCTGGAATCCCAAAAAGGAGTGGTGCGCTGAGTCGGAAAAGTGATCAAAGTCAGTTCCCATATCTAAGCTTTTTCCTGTATGTAGGTCAAATAAGGTTAAATCTACAGCAATGCCTCTATTATGGCCGCTCCCTTTTGCGGGATTGGCAGCGTATCTTTCGTCAGGAAAAATTTTCCACATTTCTTGGGTAACACTGTAGGGGCGATAGGCGTCATAAATGATTATACCTAAACCTTTTGATTTGAGTTTTTTACAAGCTTTATTTAAAGCTTTTTCTGCAGGCTCTATGAGCATTGCAATTGGCTGTTTGTATAGTTTTTTACCTGTGAAATTATTGGTAGTTGCATACCTGAATTCGGTCTTAATTTCCCTTAATTCAATTTGAATTGGTATTAATAAAAAATTTGTATCTAATTGAATATGATTTATATATGAAGTTTTGTTATTAATTAGGTTTAATTGGGCGAAGCAATTCGGCATGGTATTTGGAAATAGGAACCCCGCTAGCATGTTCACGGTGGAAAAAATGGCTAGTACCATAATTTTTTTAATTGTAATTTTCATAACTGTATCTTATGAATAGTAAGTCACAATATTATACAAAGGTATTTATGCTGCTTCTAATTTCTTTGACATTGAGCAGGGTTTCTCATAGTCAGGTGATAGAAATTGACAGTCTTGCTCCATTTTTAAAGGACTCCCTTTCTGTGGATTCTGTTAAAGTAAAGCAAGGAGTTCCGTTGGTTTTTGGAATTGCTAGCTTTTATAGTAGCAGCCTTCAAGGTACCAAAACGGCGACTGGAGAAATATATAGGCATGAAAAAATGACTGGGGCAAGTAACCATTTAAAGCTTAATACTTGGGTGAGGGTTACTAGAGTTACAACTGGTAAATCAATTATTGTTCGAATTAATGATAGGATGGCTCCAAGAATGGCCAAAAAGGGTAGGGTAATAGATTTAAGTCGTTCTGCGGCAGCAAAGCTTGGATTTATGAAAAATGGCCTTACTAGAGTAAAACTAGAGGTAATTGAACCCCCTGTTGGACGTTAAGTTTTTGTAAGTTACCTCTTTATTTTAACTTTCTTTTCTGAAAATCATTTTCACCCACTATTTTTGTCAATAATAAAAAACTGTTTATGAAGAAACTCACTTTGTCACTCCTAGTTTTGTTGATTGGCATGAGTGCAATGGCACAAAGTACAAACCTTAAAAAAAGGCCTACATTAGGGATTAGCTTTTTTGCACAAGATTTTGTGACACCTGAATTGATTGATAGATCTTCATTAGGTGATGTGCTTCGCCAAAAAAGCTGGAACAAATTGCAAAACATGAACCCCGGTATTAACATCTCTTATTTTGAGGGATTAAGCGACCATGTTGATGTTATGGTTCGTTTGAATGGTAGTTTCGTTGCCTACAATTTTGGTGGCGTTAATGGTCGTGTTAACCCAGATCCTAATAGAGATAAGTTGTTACTTGGTATTGATGCAAATGTTAATGTAAAACTACTTACTGATAACTATACTATTGTTCCTTTTGTTAGCGCTGGTGTTGGTACCAAAATGTTTGGAGGAACTTATTTTGGCGCATATATCCCAACAGGTGTTGGTTTACAAATTAGATTAGGTGATGAGGCTTTTTTGTTTACTCAATTTACTAACAATATAAAAGTAACTGATTGGACTCGTAATAATTTTGTTTCATCTATAGGTTTTGCTTCTCCAATTGGTAACAAAAAGCCAGAGCCTAAAGTTGTAACTCCTCCACCTCCACCTCCTCCAGTTAAAGAAGAGCCAAAAGATACTGATGGTGATGGTATTACTGACGATAAGGATAAGTGTCCAACTGTTAAAGGAACTGCTAAGTACAATGGTTGTCCTATTCCAGATACTGATGGTGATGGAATTAATGATGAGCAAGATAAGTGTCCAACTGTGAAGGGTTTAGCTAAATATAATGGTTGTCCTATTCCAGATACTGATAAGGATGGCATTAACGATGAAGAAGATAAGTGTCCTACTGTCGCTGGTTTAGCACGTTATAATGGTTGCCCAATTCCTGATACTGATGGTGATGGAGTAAACGATGAAGAAGATAAGTGTCCAACAGAAAAGGGAGATCCAAGTAATGCAGGTTGTCCAAAATTGGCAGATCTAAACTTCAATAATAAGAGTGTTACTTTCTTGACTGGAAGTGCTGTATTAAGCAAGCAAGCTGCTGTTGAATTAGATAAGCTTTATGCTATTCTAAATGAAAGACCAAATGTTGCTATCAACATAGAAGGTCATACAGACAATACAGGTCGTCCTGAAACTAACAAAACTTTATCTCAAAAGCGTGCAGACGCTGTAAAAGCATACTTAGTTAAGAAGGGCATTGCAGAAGATAGAATGACTGCAACTGGATTTGGTCCTGAAAAGCCTGTTGCTGATAATAAAACTGCCGCTGGTCGTGCAGAAAATAGAAGAGTAGAATTTAGCCTTCGTTAATTTAAGATGAACTATGTATATCAGCGGGTCTCTATATGAGGCCCGCTTTTTTTATTATCTGATGTTTACTTCTGTTTCAAGCTCAATATCAAAAGTGGATTTTACAGAAACTTTTATTTCATGTGAAAGCTCTAGTATATCTCTTCCAATTGCGTTCCCATAATTGACCAATACCAGTGCCTGTTTTGGATGACAACCTACATTTCCTTTTCTATAACCTTTCCAGCCAGTATATTCAATGAGCCATGCAGCCGGAATTTTTACTTGATCAGGACTATTTGTAGAAAATGATGGTATTTGAGTAAACTCTTTTTTGAGTTTTTCAAAATACTCTATAGAAATGACCGGGTTTTTAAAAAAACTACCTGCATTTCCAACGATAGAAGGATTAGGTAGTTTTTCAGATCGAATTTTAATGACTGCTTTTGAAACATCTTGAATAGTTGGATTTGCAATATTCATTTCCAGCAGGGTTTGTTCTATAGCTCCATACCTTGTGTTAGTTCTTGGAAATTTTTCTAATTGAAATCGAACTGCCATTATAAGATATTGGCCAGTGTATTTTCTTTTGAAGACACTTTCTCTGTATCCAAATCCACAATCTGCTTTACTGAAAGTATGAATTTCACCTGTAGGAAAATGGAACGCATCTAACGAATGAAATACATCTTTTAATTCTACACCATACGCGCCAATATTTTGCATTGGAGATGCCCCAACCAAGCCCGGTATAAGACTTAAATTCTCAATCCCTCCCCAATTTTTCTGAACACAAAATTCTACAAATTCGTGCCAATTCTCACCACCTGCTGCTTCTAACAGTATATGGGAAGACGTTTCGCTTATTATTTTTTTTCCTAATAATTCACTTTTGATGCAAAGTCCAGGCTGATTTTCTTGTACAAATAACAAGTTGCTTCCTCCTCCTAAAATCCAATTTTCTAGATTCTTACTTTGTGCGAACTCTCTTGCATGATGTATATCATCCTTGTTCTTTACCCGAATTAGATATTCTGCGGTTGAATTTATACCAAAAGTATTGAATGACTGTAGTGCAACATGTTCTTGTATTATCATATTAAAATGGGTCTACATTACATTGGAAATAACCCCCTCTTAATTCTTTTTTTTGAAGAATCAATTGGATGGCATGTTGAATATCGTGTTTGCATTTTTGGATTATTTGTGTATTTCTAGGTAGCTTAAACCAAATTTCATAAATGAATTGATTTCTAATCCTACTAATAACTGGCTGAGAAGGGCCTTGAATATATTTTGAATAATTCGACAAGCTCCTATATAGCTCCTTTATTAATTGAATTGCCACTTCTTCTTTAACATGCTTTGCAGAAATTTGAATAAGCCTAGAATATGGAGGGTACCCAAACTCTTTTCTTAAAAGAGTTTCATTTTTGTATAATTCATGAAAGTTGTGTGATAAGGCATAATGAATTACAGAATGATCAACCTGTCGCATTTGAATCATCACTTTTCCTTGGCCTAATCTTCTTCCTGCTCTGCCACTTACTTGTTCAATTAACTGAAAAGCCCTTTCATTCACCCTGAAATCTGCAAAATTGAGTAAGCTATCACCGTCAACTATACCAACCATTTGTACTTTTTCAAAATCAAGTCCTTTAACAACCATTTGTGTTCCAACTAAAATATCAATTTTATGTAACTCAAATTGTCTAATAAGTTGTTCATGACTATGTTTTCCTTTAATACTATCATAGTCCATTCTAGCGATTCGCGCAGTTGGAAAAATTTGAAGAAGTGTTTCTTCAATTTGTTCAGTACCTATGTTTTTATATAAGAACTCATGATTACCACAAGCACTGCATGTATGTACTAAAGGATAATGGCTGCCACAATAATGACAGCTTAGTTTGTTTTTGGCTTTATGATGTGTAAGGCTTACAGCACAATGTTGGCAGGTTGGAATCCATCCACAAGTAGCACACATCCAATATGGACTATAACCTCTTCTATTTTGAAAGATAATTACTTGTTTGTTTTCTGATAAAGTTTGTGCAATAGCTTGCACCATTGGAGGAGAGAATATAGTTTGGGCAGCATCTTTTCGAGGGCGCCAGGTTTTCAAATCCATTATTTCAATTTCTGGTAAATGAACTTGGCCAAATCTTTCTGATAAGTTTACCAATCCATACTTTCCTTCGCAGGCGTTAAAATAAGATTCTAAAGATGGAGTAGCTGTTCCTAATAAAACTTTACCATTAATTGAGCTTGATAAATATACTGCAACATCACGTGCATGATAGCGAGGTGCTGGATCTTGTTGCTTAAAAGAAGTATCATGCTCCTCATCAACTATAATTAAGCCTAGTGTTGCAAAAGGTAAAAACAAAGCAGATCTTGCGCCAACTAGAATACTAATTTCACCACTTTGCACTTTGTTCCAAATTTCAATTCTTTCATTAGAACTAAATTTTGAATGATATACACCTACATGTCCTCCAAAACATGCTTGTAATCGCTGAATTAATTGCGCTGTTAATGCAATTTCTGGAAGTAAATAAAGAACTTGTTTTTTTTGCAGTAAGTACTCTTCCATCAACTTCATATATACTTCAGTTTTCCCACTAGAAGTAATACCATGAAGTAAACAAACTTGCTTTTCTTGAAAGCTTTTTTTTATTTCTTGCAGAGCATTTTCTTGAGCTTTACTCAGTTCAAAAGCGAGCTCTATTTTTTTGGGTTGTGCAATAATTCTATCAACGCCTCTTTTAAACACTTGTAAAACTTCTTTATCAACTAGTCCTTTTAATTGGGTAGCACTTGCATCTGCTTTTTTTAATAAATCTTTCTGAAGAATTTCTCCTTCCGTTTTTTGAAGATGTAAAAAGGCGAGCAGTAGTTGAAGTTGTTTTGGTGCTTTACTCCACTCGTTTAAAAGTTTTTCTAGGTTTTCTTCATTTCTGTAAAATGGATGAAGTTCTACATATAGTTCTTTTTTTTGTCTGTATGTTTCCTGCAATGACTCCCAAATAAAGCAAATTTTCTTATCTGTAAGTCGCTTTACAACTGGATAAACTTGTTTAGCATCTAAAATTTGTTGTACTTCTCCAATGCTTAACTCTTTTTTAATTTCAAGTGCTTCTGCAATTAAAAATTCTTGATCAGATAAAGTTGGAAGATCCTGATGGTGGTCTTCATTCCAAATTAAAATACTCTCACTACTTAATTTAAAATGCGCAGGAAGTGCAGCTTGCATTACATCTCCTTCACTACACATATAGTATGAAGCAATCCATTCCCAAAGTTGCAATTGCCAAATTTCAACAATAGGAGTGTCATCTAAAATTTGTAATATGGGTTTTGGTGTAAAGCCTTCTGGTTTTTCTTGATGAATACGCTTTATAATACCTGCATACTTCTTGTTTTTACCAAAAACAACTTCAGCTCTTTTTCCTGGTTTAGCATGAAGAAGCAAATCATGAGGAACAAGCCATGTATAGTTTTTTTGCAATGAAAGGGGTAATATGATTTCAGCAAAATGTATCATTTTATTGGAGGATAGGTTCTATAGCGCCTTAATGCAGCATCCATCATATTATATACATGATTTTTTAATTCGTTCAATTGTTCAATGGTATAACCTTGCACATTTATTTCTGGTAAATACACAACTCTGCTTTTGCCAGGAGAAAAACTGCTAATACTTTTACTGTTAAATCTATCAATTGTATCAATAAAAATAAACGGAACAATATTTGTTTGAGTTTCAATTGCAATTCGAAATGCTCCATCGTAAAATGATTTAAGAGGCTTTGTCAAGTCCTCATTAAAAGTTCCTTCAGGAAAAATTACTATTGATATTTGTTGCTGTAAAGAAGATTTAAGTTTCTCAACACTTTTCGATCTGTGTTCAGCATCACTTCTGTTAACTAATACAACTGCCGCACGATATATTAATCCAAAGATTGGATAGTGCACCATTTCATACTTGCCAAGAACTCTATATGAACCTCTCATAGATCTCACAAGTGCTGGAATGTCCATATAGGAAATATGGTTCCCAATATAAATTTTTGCTTCATGAGATATGTTAGCTTCAAAAATATTTTCGTGCTTTACTCCAATACAACTATACCATAAAAATGCCCAACTTTTACATAGCCAATAAATAAAGTCGCCTCTCTTTTTTTCTTCTATAACAAGCGATAGCAGTACGAAAGGGAATATCAATAGCATAATCAATATGAAGCAAAGAGCTGCATAAATAAAATAGATATACCGGAAGAATTTAAACACACGACCCATCTATCAAACATATTCAATTCCAAATAAAATAAGAAGAAATTGTAGCCTTAATTCTTCACTTCAAATGCAAATTGGAAATAATGAGATGGAACAGAAGAAAAAGGTTCGACTGCATTTTTAAAAATTCCATAAATTGTACTACCTGTTCCTGTCATAGCTGCATATTCAGCACCTTGTTCGTACATTAAATCAAGGATATATCTTATTTCAGGAAATTGCACACAAACAACCTCTTCAAAATGGTTTATTAGTTTATTTCGCCATTTGATAGGCTCTTCTTGTAAGATTTCTTTAAAGGCAACTTGCATACTGCCTGGAGCAATTTCTTTGAATGCCCAAGCAGTTGAGATATGAATATTGGGGTTTATAAGTAGAATGTGGTAACTTTTTAAATTAACCTCAATAGGAAACATAATTTCACCTCTTCCAGTTGCAAAGCAAGGCTTGTTTTCAATAAAAAAAGGACAGTCACTTCCTAACTGAAGGGATAGCTGAATGAGTTCTTGTTTTGATAAATTGAGTTTAAACAATTCGTTCAAAGCAAGCAGTGTATGGGCCGCATCTGAACTTCCACCACCTAATCCAGCACCCATTGGTATATTTTTATGCAAATAGATTTCAATAGGAGGAATTTCTGGGAATAAATTTTGTAAAAGTTGAGCAGCTTTCACACATAAATTGTCCATACTCTTACCATCAACCAATCTACCTGATTGTTCAAACTGAATTTTGATTGAAGACTTTGAAGGAACAATTTCTAATATGTCATGTAAGGGTATAGGTAGGAATACAGTGGATATGTTATGGTATCCATCAGGTCGTTTGTTATCAACTGTTAAACCTAAGTTGATTTTACAATTGGGAAAAATCACCATATTGAATAGGTGAAAATGAAAAAATTACTTGCGTTTGTTAATTTCATCTCGAATTGCAATTGCACGAATATAGTCTTCCTGTTCCAACACTTCATCCAACAATTTATTAAGAGAGTCTAAACTCATCTTTGATAAGTCTTCTCTGTTTTCTGCAGCAGTAGAACCGGCCGACTCTCCACCCACAGACTCGCTGCGTTTGGCTTTTCCCGTATTTCCATCTTCCATTAAAAGACTGGCACTTTCCATAATATGTTCATAGGTATAAATGGGACAACCAAATCGAACAGCAAGAGCAAGGGCATCACTGGTTCTGCTATCAATTTCAATCGTATCGTGCTCAGTAAAACAAACTAGCTTAGAATAAAAAATACCTTCTTGTAAATCACTTATTACAATTTCTTGAAGCTCTACTCCAAAAGCGTTCATAAAATTTTTCATAAGATCATGTGTAAGAGGTCTTCCTGGTTTCATTTGCTCTAAGGCAACAGCTATGGCTTGTGCTTCAAATCCGCCAATAATAATTGGAAGCCTTCTTACAGAATCAACCTCTCCAAGTATAACAGCATACGAATTTGTTTGAGTAATGCTGTGCGACAATGCTACAATTTCCAGTTCTATTTTTTTCATAAAGCTGCACGAAATTACAAGAAAATATGGCTTTATGCATGTTTGATTGCAGCTTCCTCTTTTTGAAGCGTTTTATCGAAGTATAGGGTGCCAAATGGTAAGAAAGCAAAGAAAACTCCCGCTGCAGATTTTATAAAAGACCATTTGTATTTGAAAAAGCAAACTGCCAATAGTGCAACATATACCATAAACAATACACCATGTGCCCAACCTACGTACTTTACAGCTAGGGGTTTATCAAAGAAATACTTTAGGGGCATAGCAAAAAATAAAAGGAACACCCATGAAAGGGCTTCCGCGAATCCGGCAATTCTGAGCCTTTTGAGTAGAGTTTGATAATTCATGGTGCAAATATATTTGGCACCATTTACGATTGCAGAAATAGATGCGTTAATTTCCTTCTACTTTTCGGCCCTGAAGGGTTCTAGTGTTTTTGAAGATTTTATCAAGATCGGCTTGTTTTACAGCTAAACGAACCTGTGTCAAGTTGCTACAACTTAAACAAGTAGCTCTGTAAACATTATTATCGTAAGTAACCTCAGCTGTTCCATTTTCCCAATTAACACCAGAGAATATATAATATTCAATACTTCCAGGCTGATTTGTAACGAATTTCAAAGAGTTATTACCAGCCTCAAAGCTCACATCCAAGCTTTCACTATCATAGTTTTCAAGCACACAGGGTGTTTGTGCTGGGATGATGATTTCATTGATATACCGTCCGCTTTGAAATCTTATAATACCAGAGCTAACAGAAGCTTTTGCACTATCTAATACCCTAGAGAGCACTATTTTTTGATCTATAAAAAATTGAACTTTCTTGATATCTAAACCGTATTGATACAATTTAGAGTATAACTCTTGTGTAAAAGGAATCAGTTTTACATCTGCGCCAGCTGCATTGGGGTTGTTAGTTGTTTGTGGTGCAGGGGCAGGTTGGTTGAAAGTTTGTTGTTGCACAGGCGGCTGTTGGTAAGCCGGCTGTTGTTGCATTTGCTGTTGTTGAGGAGCGGCTGTTGAGTAAGTACTCGGATAGTAATATGTTTGGTTTGCTGGAGGTGCAGATTGGTTTCTAGACGATTTTTTAGAAGTTTTTGGCGCGGGGGCTTGTTGTGCTGTAGTCTGAGGTGCAGAATCGCCCTTTTTGTAATAGGTTGTTTTAGAACTACCACCACAAGAAATTAATCCTGTTAATGTAGTTCCCCAAAAAAGTATATAACCAATGTACTTCATAACCATACGTTGAGTGTTCAAAGTTAATTAGATTATGGGATGTAGATGCCTCCCTTAAATGAGGGATGAAAAAAACCGCCCGATTACATAAACGGACGGTTTTTTTATTTGTTGTAGTAAATTATGCTACTCCTTTTAACTTTTTAATTGCTGCTGTTAGTTTTGGTACTACATCAAAAGCATCACCAACTATTCCATAATCAGCCGCTTTGAAGAATGGTGCTTCTGGGTCCTTATTAATAACAACAATTACCTTACTTCTATTTACTCCAGCTAAATGCTGAATGGCGCCTGAAATTCCAATTGCTATGTACAAATTGGGAGCAATTTGAACGCCTGTTTGTCCAACATGCTCATGATGTGGCCTCCAGTGTGCATCACCTACCGGGCGACTACAAGCTGTTGCTGCACCAAGTACTTGAGCCAAATCCAATAGAATACCCCAATTTTCAGGCCCTTTTAGACCTCTTCCTCCACTTACTACTACTTCTGCTTCAGTCAAAGGCACATCGCCAGAAACTTTTTCAACATTTGTTACAACTACTCTAGCTGATGGCAAACTCACAGAAACTGCTACAACATTTGCTGTTGCAGAGCCATTAGCTTCAATCTTGTAGCTATTTGGATTGATAGAAATTACTTTCTTTTCAGAAGTAACTTTTACATGAGCAAAAGCTTTTCCAGAGAAAACTGATTTTTTAACTACAAATCCATCATTTAAAACAGGTAAAGCTGAGGCTCCTGCTACTAAACCAGCTTTTAATTTTGCTGCAACACGAGCTGCTATAGCTTTCCCGGTTTGATTATGCGAGAAAACAACAACGCTTGCATTGGCTTGTTCAACTGCAGCGCTAATTGCAGCTACATATTGCTGGGCATCTAAGTTTGATAGTGCACTGTCTGCAACCTGAAATACATTTTTAATACCGTACTGACCCAATGTTGTTAGGTCATCTTGTACATTACCTAAAACAACTGCATTTGCATCTACACCCATTTGTTGAGCTAAATGATTGCCATAAGTTGCAGCTTCCAAAGCATTTTTTTTGATATGTCCTTCAGATTGATCTATGAATATTAATACTGACATGGTTTAATTTTTTGGAGTGTTAAATAGCTTTTGCTTCCTCGTGTAATAAGCGAACCAATTCTTCCACCTGATCTGCTTCAACTAGCTTTACGCCCGCTTTAGCTGGAGGTAATTCGTAGCTAACAACAGAAGTTAAAATATCTGCATTTGAAGGATCAAGCACTTTCAATGGTTTGGTTCTTGCTGCCATAATTCCGCGCATATTGGGAATTCTTTGTTCAGCTACACCTTTTTGACAGCTTACTACTAGGGGCAAGTTAACTTTAGCAGTTTCTTCACCACCTTCAATTTCTCTTGTTACTGTTGCTTCATTTCCATTTAACTCAAACTTGGTTGCCAAAGACAAATAAGGCATATCAAGCAGTTCAGCAATTAATCCGCCCATACTTGATCCATTGTAATCGATGGTCTCTTTTCCAGTGAATATAAGGTCGTAATTACCCTGACGAGCAACTTCAGCAATTTGCGATGCTACAAAATAGGGGTCCTGTTCTTCGGTATTAACACGAATAGCCTCATCACCACCTAAAGCAAGGGCTTTACGGATGATAGGTTCTGTATCGGCTCCTCCAACAGTAATTAGGTGAAGGGTAGCAGATGCATCTTTTTCCTTCAATTCAATAGCACGAACCAAAGCGTACCATTCATCGTATGGATTTATTATCCATTGTACACCCGCATCATCGAATTGGGTATTTCCATTCTTGAAAGCCACTTTTGATGTGGTGTCAGGTGTTTTGCTGACGCATACAAGTATTTTCATGACGACTCGTTTAAATTAGTTGTTTATGCAACTATTAGCAAATATAAGGTTGTTTTATTTTCAGCCAAGATTATGTAAAAAAATTAGCAGTTTTTTTAGCTTCTTGATGTACGCAATAAATGTAGTTTTTCTTTAGTTTTAAGAAATATGGTTTTTCTCACGGATTTGCATCAACAGTTTTTAAGGTTTGTACAGCTAGAAAAGCGGTACTCACACAACACGGTTGAATCTTACAGAAATGATTTAGATCAATGGGAGAGTTATCTTCAAACAACTTATCAGATCAATCAAATAGGAGGTATTCAAAGCTTCATGGTAAGAAGTTGGTTTGCTGCCATGAGGGGAGAAGGGGTAAGCGCGAGATCTATACATAGAAAAAGATCAGCATTACAAGGTTCTGTGAAGTTTGCAATGCAACAGGGGTGGCTTAAGAAGAGTTACCTTGAGGGAGTTGTGCTTCCTAAAGTTGAAAAGCGGTTGCCTAGTTATGTAGAGAAAGAGCCTTTAGAATTTTTAATAAAAAAAGCAGAGTTTGAAGAGGGCTGGAATGGCATTAGCAAAAGACTGTTTATTTACATGCTCTATGCTACGGGAATGCGTGTGAGTGAATTGGTTCTATTGAAATTACAAAACGTAGATCTTCATTACTGCTTAATTAGGGTGCTTGGTAAAGGAAACAAAGAAAGGATGATTCCTCTTGCTAGTGAGTTAATGAAAGAGGTAAAAGATTTCCTAGAAAGTAGAGAGCAGATAAATAGTAGCAATGAATTTTTCTTTGTTAAAGAAAGTGGGGAGCCCTTTACAAGACAATATGCTTATTCATTTGTAAAGCATTATCTCACATTTGTTACAACTGTAAAAAAGAAGAGTCCACATGTGTTACGACACAGTTTTGCTACTCATATGTTAAACAATGGGGCAGAATTAAATGCAGTTAAAGAACTACTTGGGCATAGCAGTTTAGCAGCAACTCAGGTTTATACACACAACAGTATAGAGCAGCTCAAAAAGGTTTTTCAGCAGGCACATCCAAAGGCTTGAAAAAAAACTTTGAATCTCTTGTTTGCGTTTCAAAAAAATCTTATCTTGTACGTCCGATACAATCGGGAAGATCTTTAAAACAATGTATTTTCTCACCTCAAAACGTGTGTAGATATGAATGTCAACATTCAAACGGTTCACTTTGATGCCGATGGTAAATTGCTGGATTATGTCAACCGTAAAATTCAAAAAATCGGAACATTTCATGACCGAATTTTGAAAGTAGATGTGTTTTTGAAATTGGATAATGTGGTCCATAACATCAAAGACAAGGTTGCTGAAATTAGAGTACAAGTGCCTCGACAACAGTTTTTTGTAAAAGCCACATCCAAGTCTTTCGAAGAATCTTTTGATAATGCGCTTGATTCACTTTCGAATCAGATAAAACGAAAAAAAGAAAAAATGGCCGCTTAATGGCAAAACCTCCTTCGGGAGGTTTTTTTTGCTCTACAAATGTTGATAAACTACATGCCAATTCACATTTTTACAACATGAATAAATTTTTCTTTCATGAAATTTTGTTGAAATAAGTTTTCCATTACCTTTGCCATCCCAAAAAACGGGGTAGTTCTTTGTGCGCAGGCATTATCAAGTTGCACTTGCTTCTCCTGCAAAATTAACAAGCCACTTTAGCTCAGCTGGTAGAGCAGCTGATTTGTAATCAGCAGGTCGTTGGTTCGAGTCCGACAAGTGGCTCCTCTTTTTGGAGGGCAGGTTCCAGAGCGGCCAAATGGGGCGGACTGTAAATCCGCTGTCTTTCGACTTCAGTGGTTCGAATCCACTCCTGCCCACAACAACCTAGTTTAAGGTTGTTACAAGTGTGTTCTTTGTTTTTCGTAATTTTGCCCCCCGAAAGGCGGACAATAAGCGGGAGTAGCTCATTTGGTAGAGCGATAGCCTTCCAAGCTATAGGTGGCCGGTTCGAGCCCGGTCTCCCGCTCAAATAAGTTCTTTTTTTGCTTTGGTGAGATTGATTCCCAATGCTGTTACAAGCCGTTGTAGCTCAGTGGTAGAGCACTTCCTTGGTAAGGAAGAGGTCGTGAGTTCAATTCTCATCAACGGCTCAAAAGTGGCCCTTTGATGAAGTAAGTGAATAGATTTGGGGACAAGAATTGCATATCAAGGAGCTACAAAAAAATAGGAAACCGATGGTCTATGGCGCTGTGGTCATGGACTGGTCATTATAAACCACAACAAAAACAGATAAAATGTCTAAAGAGACCTTTAAGAGGGAGAAACCTCACGTAAACGTTGGTACCATTGGTCACGTAGACCACGGTAAAACCACCTTGACTGCAGCCATCACAACTATCTTATCATCAAGAGGTTTGGCTCAGGCGAAGAAGTATGATGAAATTGATGGTGCTCCAGAAGAAAAAGAGCGCGGTATCACTATTAACACTGCTCACGTAGAGTATCAAACAGCTAACCGTCACTATGCGCACGTAGACTGTCCAGGTCACGCTGACTATGTTAAGAACATGATTACTGGTGCTGCTCAGATGGACGGAGCTATCCTTGTAGTTGCTGCTACAGATGGTCCTATGCCTCAAACTAAAGAGCACATCCTTCTTGCTCGTCAGGTAGGTGTACCTCGTATCGTAGTTTTCATGAACAAGGTTGACTTAGTAGACGATCCAGAATTGTTAGAATTAGTTGAAATGGAAATTCGTGAGTTATTAAGCTCTTATGGATTTGATGGCGATAATACTCCAATCATCAAGGGATCTGCAACTGGTGCATTAGCTGGTGACAGTCAATGGTTAAGTGCAATTGATGAGTTGATGGAAGCAGTTGATACTTATATTCCTCTACCTCCACGTCCAATTGATCTTCCTTTCTTGATGTCAGTTGAAGACGTATTCTCTATCACTGGTCGTGGTACAGTTGCTACTGGTCGTATCGAGCGTGGTAAGATTAAAGTAGGTGAGGGAGTTGAAATTGTAGGTTTAATCGAAGCTCCTTTGACTTCAACTGTAACTGGTGTGGAAATGTTCCGCAAGTTATTGGATGAAGGTGAAGCTGGTGATAACGCAGGTTTACTACTTCGTGGTATTGAAAAAACTCAAATTCGTCGTGGTATGGTAATCTGTAAGCCAGGTTCTATCACTCCACACACTGAGTTCAAAGGTGAAGTATACGTATTGAGCAAAGAAGAAGGTGGTCGTCACACTCCATTCTTCAACAAATACCGTCCTCAATTCTATTTCAGAACTACAGACGTAACTGGTGAAGTAACTTTACCAGAAGGTACTGAAATGGTTATGCCTGGTGATAACATCAACTTAAGCGTTAAGTTGATTGCTCCTATCGCTATGGAAAAAGGATTAAAGTTCGCTATCCGTGAAGGTGGTAGAACAGTAGGTGCTGGTCAGGTTACTGAAATCCTTAAGTAATCAGGTAGGGCGTGCATAATACGCCACCCTCCATATATAACAAAGTACCTTGGTATAAACCTAGGTACTTTGTTCTTAAATGAAAAGTTCTTTTTTTTGTTCTTGTTTCTTAGAGGCAAGAACAATACACGGGCATGGTGCAACGGTAGCATACGGGTCTCCAAAACCTTTGATCTGGGTTCGAATCCTAGTGCCCGTGCAATTTAAACTTTGAAATTGCCTTTGCGTGTCAAAGGCTATCCAACTAACAAATGAATAAGATTACAACCTATTTTAAAGAAAGCTACCAGGAATTGCTGGAAAAAGTTACTTGGCCTACATGGTCTCAACTTCAGCAAAGCACTGTTATTGTTTTGGTTGCAACTGTAATCATTACTGCAATGGTTTGGATAATGGACCTTGGCAGCAACCAATTATTGAAACTCATTTATTCATTGTTTAAGTAAGCGTTCATGGAAGAAGCATTGGTACCTGCAATGGAAACTACACCGCCAGCCGATAATACCAAATGGTATGTATTGCGCGTTGTAAGTGGAAAGGAACGCAAGGTTAAAGAGCATTTAGATAAGGAAATTTCCAGAATGGGATGGTTGCCTGTTATTAAGCAGGTATTCTTGCCTATGGAAAAGGTTTATAAAGTGCAGAATGGTAAAAAAGTGATGCGCGAAAAGAACTATTTCCCTGGGTATGTTATGATGGAAGTGTTAGATGGTAAGTTGAATGATGATATGGTTCAATATATCAGTAATATTAGCAATGTCATGCATTTTCTTACAGATGGAAAAGGTAGTAAGGGAAATATCATTAGCTTACGCAAAGCGGAAGTCAATAAAATGTTGGGTAGGGTAGATGAGATGAACGATATGGGTGTAAGTTTGAGTGAGCCTTTCATAATTGGTGAAACTATCAAAATTATTGAAGGACCATTTAATGACTTCAATGGCGTTATTGAAGAGATTTATGACGATAAAAAGAAATTGAAGGTTACTGTTAAAATATTTGGAAGAGCCACACCTGTTGAGCTCAACTACATGCAAGTTGAAAAGCTTAATTAAAACCCTCTAAGAGGGTTTTTTTATTAAATGCTTGTTCGTTTTATGGATTTTCTTACCTTTGCACCCCAAAAAGTTCTTTAACAGACCTTAGGGTCACAAATGGGAGTTCCGCCCAAAACGGAACGCTAACACCAAAATAATTTTATATGGCAAAAGAAATCTCCGGCTATGTGAAGCTGCAGGTTAAAGGCGGTCAAGCCAACCCTGCGCCTCCAGTAGGCCCTGCACTCGGTTCTAAGGGTGTAAACATTATGGAGTTCTGCAAGCAATTCAATGCTCGTACGCAGGACAAAATGGGTAAGGTAGTACCTGTTCTCATTACAGTTTATTCAGACAAGTCTTTTGACTTTGTTATTAAAACAGCTCCTGCTGCAATTCAGTTAATGGAAGCAGCTAAGATCCAAAAAGGTTCTAAGGAAAGTAATCGCGACAAAGTTGGTAAAGTAACTTGGGCTCAAGTAGAAGAAATTGCAAAGGATAAAATGCCTGATTTAAACTGTTTCACCGTTGAAAGCGCAATGAAAATGGTAGCTGGTACTGCACGCAGTATTGGTTTAACTGTTGAGGGTAAAGCGCCTTGGGAAAATAATTAATCATTCACCTTAAAATTTCAATAACATGTCTTTGACAAAAAGAAGAAAAATTGCTGAAGCTAAGGTGGATAAGAATAAGTTCTATTCCCTAAAAGACGCTTCTACACTAGTAAAAGAAATTAACTGTACTAGTTTCGATAGTTCTGTTGATTTGCACATTCGTTTGGGAGTAGACCCAAAGAAAGCAGATCAGCAAGTAAGAGGTACTGTAAGCCTTCCACACGGTACAGGTAAAACAAAAAGAGTGTTGGTACTTTGTACTCCTGATAAAGAAGCACAGGCTAAAGAAGCTGGTGCTGACTTCGTTGGATTGGATGAGTTCATCACTAAAATTGAAAGTGGCTGGGTAGATGTTGACGTAATTGTTGCAACTCCTGCAGTGATGCCTAAAATTGGTAAGTTAGGTAAGGTATTAGGACCTAGAAACTTAATGCCAAACCCTAAAACTGGTACTGTAACTAATGATGTAGCAGCTGCTGTAACAGAGGTGAAGGGCGGTAAAATTGCCTTTAAGGTTGACAAAGCGGGTATCGTTCACGCTTCAATTGGTCGCGTTTCTTTTGATGCGCAGAAGATTGCTGAAAATAGTGCTGAGCTAATCAATGCTATTATCAAGTTGAAGCCTTCTGCTGCAAAAGGTACCTATCTCAAAGCTGTGAGCATGGCTAGCACCATGAGTCCAGGTATTGCTGTAGATACCAAATCATTATTAAACTAATCCCTGCGATCCAATTTTGGAGATGACCCGGGTTTTAAAAAAGTAAGAAATGACCAAAGCACAAAAAAATGAAGTGATTGAACTACTCAAGGAGAAGTTCTCACAATACAATAACTTCTACGTAACAGATACTGAATCTCTTACTGTAGCACAAATTGGTAAACTTCGTAGCGCTTGTTTCAATAAGCAAGTAGAAATGAAGGTTGCTAAGAACACCTTAATTCGCAAAGCATTAGAGCAATTAGATAGCGAAAAATATGCGGGCATGTACGATAGCTTGCATAATGTTACAGCTCTTATGTTCAGCGAAAATCCAAAAGAACCTGCATTAATTATTAGCTCTTTCCGTAAAGAAGCTAACAATGAAAAACCATTGTTAAAAGCTGCTTTCATTAACGGTGATATTTATGCTGGTAATGATCAGTTGGTTGCTCTCACTAAGATCAAGACTAAGAATGAATTGATTGGTGAAGTAATTGGATTGTTGCAATCTCCTGCTAAGCGTGTATTGGCTGCTTTATTGCACCACCATGAGAAGCAAACTGAAGGTGCAGCTGCTGAATAATTTGTAAATAACCAATGCCTCTGAGGTAAAATGAGGCACATTTTTTAACCTTCCGCCGGAGTAAATCATACAATGAAGGCGGTTTAAAAGTAAAAACTATGGCAGATATTAAAGCTTTGGCCGAAACACTAGTTGGCCTAACTGTAAAAGAAGTACAAGAATTAGCTGATGTATTGAAAGCTGATTACGGAATTGAACCAGCTGCTGCAGCAGTAGTAGTAGCATCTGGCGACGGCGGTGGCGCTGCTGCTGCTGAAGAAAAGACTGCTTTTGATGTAATCCTCGTTAACGGTGGTGCATCTAAGTTAAACGTAGTTAAAATTGTGAAGGAATTAACTGGTTTAGGTCTTAAGGAAGCTAAAGACTTAGTTGATGGTGCACCTAAAGCTGTAAAAGAAGGCGTTTCTAAGGCTGAAGCAGACGATTTAGCTGCTAAGTTGAAAGAAGCTGGTGCTGAAGTTGAGATTAAGTAATCCTTCTTATTTTATTATGATCTCCGCCCATTGTGGCGGAGATTTTTTTTGCTGAAAATTGATTTTTCGGGTTCGCCTACATTTGTTACCTTTGCCATCCTTAAAATTGGGCTAGTTCGTACCGGCAAAAGGGGAAAATGGCCATTTATTCCCTAATTGCCTGATAATGAGGGTAAAAAGCGGCGGCTTTTTACTTATAATGATCGCAAAAAAAACCGGTTTACAACATACTATGTCAACATTAAATTTGAACAACAGGATTAGTTTTGGCAAAACCAAACACCTGGCTGAAGCTCCCGACTTATTAGACATCCAGTTAGAATCATTTAAGGAGTTTTTCCAATTAGAAACCACCCCCGACAAGCGTAATAATGAAGGCTTGTTCCGTGTGTTTAAAGAGAATTTTCCAATTACAGATACGCGCAACATTTTCGTGTTGGAGTTTTTGGACTACTTTATTGATCCTCCTAGATATACTATTGAAGAGTGTATGGAGCGTGGGCTTACTTATGCAGTTCCTCTTAAAGCGAAACTTCGCTTGAGCTGTAATGATGAAGAACACGTAGATTTCCAAACCATCGTTCAAGATGTGTTCCTAGGAAATATTCCATATATGACTCCTCGCGGCACCTTCGTAATTAATGGTGCTGAAAGAGTTATTGTGAGCCAGTTGCACCGTTCACCTGGTGTATTCTTTGGTCAATCTATTCACCCCAATGGAACTAAGATATACTCTGCAAGGGTAATTCCTTTTAAAGGTGCTTGGATGGAATTTGCTACAGACATCAACAATGTTATGTACGCATACATTGATCGTAAGAAGAAGTTCCCTGTAACTACTCTATTGCGCTCAATTGGCTTTGAAACAGATAAAGATATTCTTGAACTGTTTGGAATGGCCGATGAAGTGAAGGTAGATAAAAAGTCAATGGCTGATTGCGTTGGAAAGAGACTTGCAGCTCGTGTACTTCGCACTTGGGTAGAAGACTTTGTGGATGAAGATACTGGTGAAGTGGTAAGTATTGAGCGTAACGAAATTGTAATGGAGCGTGATACAGTTCTTGATGAGGACTCTATCCAAACCATTATTGATATGGAAGTGAAGAGCGTTTTCATTCAAAAAGAAAATGTTGGTGGAGATTACGCTATCATCTATAATACTCTTAATAAAGATACCTCTAATAGCGAATTGGAGGCTGTTCAACATATTTATCGTCAGTTACGTGGCGCTGATGCTCCGGATAATGAAACTGCGCGTGGTATCATCGATAAATTATTCTTCTCCGACAAGCGTTACGATTTAGGAGAAGTAGGTCGTTATAAAATTAATAAGAAGTTAGGACTTACTTTCCCATTAGAGAAGAAAGTATTAACTAAACAAGATATCATTGAAATCATCAAATACTTGGTTCGCTTAACAAATAGCAAAGCCGAAATTGATGATATTGATCACTTGAGCAACCGTCGTGTAAGAACCGTAGGTGAGCAATTGTATGCTCAATTTGGTGTTGGTCTTGCACGTATGGCAAGAACAATACGTGAGCGTATGAACGTACGTGATAACGAGGTGTTCACTCCAGTTGATTTGATTAATGCAAGAACTTTATCTTCTGTAATTAATTCATTTTTTGGAACTTCTCAGTTATCTCAATTCCTTGATCAAACTAACCCGCTTTCAGAAATCACACACAAGCGTCGTATTTCTGCATTAGGACCAGGTGGTTTGAGCCGTGAAAGAGCAGGCTTTGAAGTTCGTGACGTACACTATTCACACTACGGTCGTTTGTGTACTATTGAAACTCCAGAAGGTCCAAACATTGGTTTGATTTCAACACTTTGCGTACATGCTACTATCAACGATATGGGCTTTATAGAAACGCCTTATCGTAAAGTAGAAAATGGCAAGGTAAATATGAAAGAACTTACGTTCTTATCTGCTGAAGAAGAAGATACTGCTAAGATTGCTCAAAGTAACTCTCCTTTAAATGAGAAGGGTGAATTTGAAGAAGAAAAAGTTGTTTCTCGTCAAACTGGTGATTTCCCAATCCTTGATAAGCAGGAAGTTGAATACATGGATGTTGCTCCTAACCAAATTGTAGGTTTGAGTGCTTCATTAATTCCATTCCTTGAGCACGATGACGCCAACCGTGCGTTGATGGGATCAAACATGCAACGTCAAGCTGTACCGTTAATTCGTCCAGAGAATCCAATTGTTGGTACTGGATTAGAAGGTAAGGCTGCTCGTGATGCGCGTATTCAAATTCATGCTGAAGGAAATGGGGTTGTTGAATTTGTAGATGCAAAAGAAATTCATGTTCGTTACGATCGTAATGATATGGATCGCTTGGTAAGCTTTGAAGATGATTTGATCGTTTACCGCTTAACAAAGTTCATTAAGACTAACCAATCAACTTGTATCAATCTTCGTCCTGCTGTTAAAAAAGGTCAGAAAGTTAAGAAGGGTGATTTCTTGACTGAAGGTTATGCAACTCGCGAAGGTGAATTAGCATTAGGAAGAAACTTACAAGTTGCATTCATGCCTTGGAAAGGATACAACTTCGAAGATGCCATTGTAATAAGTGAAAAAGTTGTTCGTGAAGATTTGTTTACTTCTATTCACATTGATGAGTATGAATTAGAAGTAAGAGATACTAAGCTAGGTGAGGAAGAGCTTACTCCAGATATTCCAAACGTTTCGGAAGAAGCAACTAAAGATTTAGATGAAAATGGTATTATCAGAATTGGTGCTAGCATCAAAGAAGGTGATATTTTAATCGGAAAAATCACTCCTAAAGGCGAAAGTGATCCTACTCCAGAAGAAAAACTATTGCGCGCAATCTTTGGTGACAAAGCTGGTGATGCAAAAGATGCTTCTTTAAAAGCACCAAATGGAACTGAAGGGGTTGTAATTGATAAAAAGCTTTTCCAAAGAGCTAAAAAAGATAAAAACTCTAAACTCCGCGAAAAAGCATTGCTCGAAAAAGTAGAGAAAGTGCATCAGCAGAGTGCCGAAGATTTATTAGAGCAGTTGGTAAATAAATTGCAGGTATTGTTAAAAGACAAGGCATCTGCAGGTGTTTCTAACAACTTTGGTGAGGTTCTAATTGGTAAAGGGGCTAAGTTTAATGCTAAAAACCTTGCTGCAATTGACTACCAAAATGTTAATCCACTAGGATGGACTGGCGATGCAGAGATTGATGAATATGTAAACAAGCTATTACACAACTATAACATTAAGTACAACGAAGAACTTGGTCGTTATAAGCGTGAGAAGTTCAATATTTCAATTGGTGATGAACTACCAGCTGGTGTTTTAAAGCTTGCTAAAGTTTACTTGGCTGTGAAGCGTAAATTGAAAGTGGGTGATAAAATGGCGGGTCGTCACGGAAACAAAGGTATTGTAGCTAAAATTGTACGTGCTGAGGATATGCCATTCTTAGAAGATGGAACTCCGGTCGATATCGTATTGAATCCACTTGGTGTACCTTCTCGTATGAACCTTGGACAAATTTATGAAACCATTTTAGGCTGGACTGGTAAGAAATTGGGAGTGAAGTTTGCAACACCAATTTTTGATGGAGCTAGTACAAATGAAATTGAATCATATTGTGAACAAGCGGGAATTCCTTTAAACGGACATACTTATCTATTTGATGGTGAAACAGGCGAAAGATTCCACCAGAAAGCAACAGTGGGTGTTATTTATATGATTAAACTACACCACATGGTAGATGATAAGATGCACGCTCGTTCAATTGGACCGTACAGCTTAATTACGCAACAGCCTTTAGGTGGTAAAGCACAATTTGGTGGTCAGCGTTTTGGTGAGATGGAGGTATGGGCTTTAGAAGCTTATGGTGCTTCAAATATCTTGCAAGAATTGCTTACTATTAAGTCCGATGATATCATTGGTCGTGCTAAGACTTACGAAGCTATTGTGAAAGGTGAAAACATTCCAAGAGCTGGTGTTCCTGAATCATTCAATGTATTGGTTCATGAATTAAGAGGTCTAGGTCTTGATCTCAAGTTTGAATAATTGAGAATGACTTCATAAAAAAATAAGGCTGTCCTAATAGGGCAGCCTTTACTTTTTTTAAGGAACAGAAAAAAACTATTTTACAAGTTTTACTTGAATTGCAGAAGGACCTTTATGGGTCATTTCTATTTCAAATGATACTTTATTGTTTTCTTTGATTTGCTCTGTTAATCCATTCGCGTGTACAAAAATACTTTCTTGTGTATTGAGGTCTTTAATAAAACCATAGCCTTTTGATTCATTGAAAAAGCTAACAATACCAGTTCTTGGACCTTCCTCTGCAGTAGCTTCCCACTTGGGAACACCTATTTGAATGTCTTCTAACTTAACTTCTACTTTCTTTTTATTAGGATCGGGAGGAGTATTAGAAATATTACCGTATTCATCTACATAAGCCATCATATCATCTAAGCTTGTGCCCGATTTGCCACTTGATTTCTTTTCAAGTTTTTTCTCTTCCTTGTCTTTTTTTTGCTGTTGTTTTTTCTTTTCTCTTTCTCTTTTGCTCCAAGAATCTGCCATATATTGATTAAATTATTTACGAAGTTGTAATCTGTGAAGGCGGTGTGAAGGTCTTGGCAGATTTGTATAAAGGTAGTGCATTTTCTTCAAAACAGTCTCCCTTTGTAAGTATCAAGCATTCAACATAAAGGCGTTACTTTTGCACATATGGCTTTGTTGAAAGTAGATCAAGTTGTTCACCCTGGAATGGATCAGCCCGCCCTGGACCATGTTAGTTTTTCTTTAAGTAAATCTGCTAAGCTCGCCATTGTAGGGGAAACTGGGTCCGGAAAAACGACTCTTTTAAAGGTTATTGGTGGAATTTTGGATGCACAGTCGGGTGCTGTTTATTTGAATAATCAAAAGATAAAAGGCCCATCTGAACAATTACTTCCCGGACATCCAGAAATAGGATATATCAGCCAACACTTTGAATTAAGAAATCATTATAAAGTAGAAGAAGAGTTAGAAGCTGCCAATAAATTAAGTGCTGAAGAATTCGATGTTATAGTTGAAGTATGCAGAATTCGGCCTCTTTTAAAGAGAAATACGAAGGCTCTTTCGGGCGGCGAAAGACAAAGAATCGTACTTGCAAAAGTCTTATTAACAAAACCCACTTTGTTACTTCTCGATGAACCATTTTCTAATATGGATTTCTTCCATAAAAGAATTATGAAGCAGGTTTTAGAGGAGGTTTATCTTACTTTAGGAACCACAACTGTGCTTGTTACGCACGATGCAACTGATATTTTTACTTGGGCTTCTGAAGTGTTGGTATTAAGATCAGGAAAGATTATTCAGCAGGGAAAGCCACAGGATATTTACTACCATCCTGTAAGCGAATATGTAGCTGGATTGTTTGGAGATTACTGCATTCTTCCATCCCCAGTAAATAAGCGGCCTATTTTATTTAGGCCTGAACAATTAAAAATTTCTTCGGCAGCTGTTGGTGCTTGGAAGGGAAGTGTGTACAGTGTGAAATTTGCGGGAGGATATTTTTTAATTGAAGTTTTGCTTGATATAGACAAGAGAGCAATAGTAATGCATCCGCATGGAAGATTTAGACAGGGAGAAATAGTTTATATAACAATTAACGAAGACATAGGATGGTATGTATAAATACATTGTTCAAATGAAAAAGCCCGGTCTTATTAGAGCCGGGCTTTTATATAATTGTAATCTCAATTAATAACGATAATGTTCTGCCTTGAATGGTCCAAACTGAGGTATACCTAAGTAACTAGCTTGTTCCTCAGTTAACTCATCTAATTGTGCACCTACTTTTGCTAAGTGTAAACGAGCAACTTTTTCATCAAGATGCTTAGGTAAAACATACACTTTATTCTCGTAGTTAGCGTGGTTGTTCCACAACTCAATTTGAGCCAAAGTTTGGTTAGTAAATGAATTACTCATTACAAATGAAGGGTGTCCTGTTGCACAACCTAGGTTTACCAAACGACCTTCAGCAAGAACAATTACGTCTTTACCGTCAATGTTATACAAATCAACCTGAGGTTTAATGGTATCGCGAGTATGACCATAGCTACTGTTCAACCAAGCCATATCAATTTCAATATCAAAATGCCCAATGTTACAAACGATTGCTTTGTCTTTCATTAATCTGAAATGTCTTTCAGTAATCAAATCACGACAGCCGCTCGCAGTTACAATAATGTCTGCTTCTTTAACTGCATCAATCATTTTCTTCACTTCAAAACCATCCATAGCAGCTTGCAAAGCACAAATTGGATCAATTTCAGTAACAATAACACGACAGCCAGAACCACGTAAACTCATTGCACTTCCCTTACCCACATCACCATAACCACCAACTACAGCAACTTTACCAGCCATCATTACATCAGTAGCTCTGCGAATAGCATCAACCAATGATTCTTGACAACCGTATTTGTTATCGAACTTAGATTTAGTTACTGAATCGTTTACGTTAATTGCAGGAATAGGTAAAGTACCTTTTGCCATACGCTCGTACAAGCGGTGAACACCTGTAGTTGTTTCTTCGCTCAATCCTTTGATGTGCTGAATTAACTCAGGGTATTTATCAAATACTATATTGGTTAAATCGCCACCATCGTCCAAAATCATATTCAAAGGACGCTCAGCGCTTCCAAAGAATAAGGTTTGCTCAATACACCAATCTGCTTCCTCAATTGTTTGGCCTTTCCAAGCAAATACACCAATACCTGCAGCGGCTATAGCAGCAGCAGCGTGGTCTTGCGTTGAGAAGATATTACAAGAGCTCCATTTTACTTCAGCACCTAAAGCAACAAGCGTTTCAATAAGGACTGCAGTTTGGATAGTCATGTGTAAGCAACCAGCTACTCTTGCGCCTTTTAAAGGCTGAGAACTGCCGTATTCTTCACGAATAGCCATTAAACCTGGCATTTCTGCTTCAGCTAAACGAATTTCTTTGCGACCCCATTCAGCTAAGCTAATATCAGCCACTTTGTATGGAAGGCTGAAGTCGATGGATGTAGTTAAAGTTGACATATTGTATTTAATTGTGGTGCAAAGGTATTGGATAGAACAAAATTGCGGTGATAATTCATTTTTAAGGAACAAAATATATTAAAATAGCTTTAGGATAGACAAATGTTCTTTAAATTGCAGATATAATTGGATAAAAAGAACATATGCAAACTGGTAAGCCTACAATAGATGAAAAAGACCTCGCAATTTTGAGGGAATTGCAAAGAAATGGGAGAGCAACAGTTCGAGAGATTGCAGCCGCTATTCATTTAAGCCCAACTCCGGTGCATGAGCGTATTAAACGTTTGGAACAAGAAGGGGTTATCCGTCAATATGCTGCTTTATTGGATCACGCAAAGGTGAATAAAGGTCTTATGGTTATTTGTTATGTGTCCTTAAAACAACACGATCGAGTGGCTGGGGGTAAGTTTATCCAAAGCATGCAGGAAATGCAGGAAGTAATTGAGTGTTACAATATATCTGGAGAGTTTGATTTTATGTTGAAGGTTGTTGCTGAAAGTATGGAGTCGTATTACGATTTTCATGTAAATAAGCTGAGTCAGGTAGAGAATATTGGGCATGTACAAAGTGTTTTTGTGATGGGCGTTATTAAGCAAACCCATCAATTGGTTTAATTTTTTATAAGCTTTTTGTGTAATCTTTCGCTTGTTTGTATCTTACATGAAAACAACTACATGAAAGCTTACTCGAACGTATTAATTGCAGGTCTTGCCTTTATTATTACTGGTTGGATTATTGCAGGAGCCTATAAGTATAGAGTTACAAGTACAGAAACCATTGTTGTAACTGGATTGGCGGAAAAAGATTTTACAAGCGATTTAATTGTTTGGAAAGGAAGATTCAATAGATATGGATTTGATTTAAAACAAGCTTATACTGCAATTAAGCAAGATGAAAAAGAAATTCGTCAGTACTTAACACAAAAAGGAATTCCAGACAGTAGTATTGTTATATCTAGCATAGATGTTCAAAAGAATTTTGATACAAAATATGATGAAACTGGTAACGTTGCAGGTAGCAGATTTAGTGGATATACTTTGTCGGCTGAAGTTAAAGTGAATGCTAGTGATTTAGTATTAGTTGAAAGAGTTTCTAGGGAGGTTACAGAACTTTTGCAAAAGGGAATAGAATTTAATTCTGAGCGACCCGCTTACTATTACAGTAAGTTGAATGAATTAAAAATTGATTTATTGGCTAAAGCAGCGGAGGATGCTAAACTAAGGGCCGAAACTATAGCAAGCAGTTCTAAAGCAGGATTAGGATCTTTGAAGAAAGCCAATATGGGCGTATTTCAAATAACAGGAAAAAACGATAATGAAGATTATAGTTATGGAGGTTCATTCAATACCAGTTCAAAAGAAAAGACAGCTTCAATTACACTTAGAGTGGAGTATCTGGTGAAATAGGGGAAGGGTTAAATCCAAATTTTTCCCATATGCTTGGCATAGGTAACTCAAATGTCAATTCTTGCTTATTAATTGGGTGCGGAAAACTTAAGAAATAAGCTTGTAAGAAAATACTTCCATCTGGACTGCTTCTTGGGTAGCCATATTTTTGATCGCCTACAATTGGACTACCAATTTTAGCTAGTTGTGCGCGTATTTGATGAAATAAACCTGTTATCAATTCAACATCTAAAAGGCAATATCTATTTGACTGTTCAATAATCTGATAACGAAGCTTTGCTTCCTTACTGTGTGCAACTTGATTTTGAAAAACTTCGGACTTTTTTTGGTGGCTATTTTTCCTAAGAAAGTGAATCAACTCGGCAGATGCTAGTTTAGGCGTTTGCGCAACAACAGCTTTGTATTTTTTTGTGATTTTTCTTTCTTGAAATGATTTGCTAAGCTCATTAAAAATCTTTGGAGATTTCGCAAGCATTAATAAGCCACTTACTCTCTGATCAAGCCTATGCACTGCTTGGTAGCTTACATTGATTTGTCCACCCAAGTTGTTGGCCTTATCTTGATGCTGAACTGCTATTCCAGAAGGCTTATGAATAATAAGAAGGTGTTCGTCTTCGAAAATTGTTGTGATGGTTGTTTCCATATTGGGTTGCTGCTCTAAAGCTATTTAAATTATGACCAAGAAGGTGAAATCTTCAATAAATAATTTTCCCCATCACATAATCATTCATTTGATAGCCGTTGCCAATATCAAAGTCGGCTTCGTATAAAACAACGAAGTCTTTTTTCTTATAAAAATCTACAGCATTATTAGTACGGTTAACTTGTAGAACGAGTTGTTCACCTGAATTTTTCTTTGCAAAGTGAACAACTTGTTCTAACAATGCAGAACCAATTCCTTTTGTTTGAATATCGGGAAGTACATACAGCTTATGTAATTTAAACATGCCTTCCATGGGTTCTCGGCCAGTTGAAGCAAATCCAACAGCCTTGCCATTTAATTCGGCCAAAAAGAAACTGATATTTTGGGTCATTTGATTTTCAAGAGAGGATGTGCTGTACATCATGTCTAGCATATACTCAAGCTGTTCTTTGCTTAAGATATGTTCATAAGTAGATGGCCAGGTTGCGTAAGCAATTTCCTGAATAATAGGTATGTCTGTTTTACTTGCAGTTCTTATGAATACTTCACTCATTATTGTAAATTAGCTAGGCTCTCTTTGATAGTTTGAATTCTTGCAAGTGCATCAGATTTTTTCTTTTCCTCATTAGCAATGATTTCAGGCTTTGCATTTTGTACGAATTTTTCATTACCTAATTTTTTCATTACAGATGCAAGGAAACCTTCTTGATAGGCGAGGTCTTTTTCTAACTCTGATTTGAGTGATGCACTATCTATTTCTTGACCTTCTGCAACCAAATAAAACTTATCTTTTTCAACTGCTACTACAACACTATTTACAACGCCTTCAGTTACAAAGTTTATTTCAGAAGCATTGACTTGTTTCTTTAGGATACTTTGAATAGCATGGTATTGAACAGTACTTTCTGTTTGAATGGAAAGCTGAATGCTATCTTTTGGTTTTATTTGATTTTTAGCTCTTGCTTCTCTAATGGCAGTAATGACTTGCTTCAACAGTTGCCCTTGTTGTAAGAATTCTGTATTTAGAACTTCTGCTTTTTTAAACTGTGATACACATAAGTCAACATGTTGGGTATTGAACATGCTATGTATTTCTTCAGTAATAAAAGGCATGTAAGGATGCAATAACTGCATGAGCTCATCGAAGAATGCAACGGTTTTAGCGTACACTGTAGGATGAATGGGTTGTTCAAATCCTGGCTTTACCCATTCTAAATACCATGAGCAGAAATCATCCCATATGAGTGAGTAAACAATTTTTAATGCTTCACTTAAGCGAAACTCTTTAAAAGCTTTATCAAGATCAAGTTTCACTTGTTGTAAGCGATGATGGAACCAATCAATTGCAAAACCTTCATTGAAGTTAGCATCATTTGACTGTCTTGCTTCCCACATTTTTACCAACTTCAACGCATTCCAAATTTTGTTATTGAAGTTTCTACCTTGTTCAAGGGATGATTCGTCGAATAAAATATCATTTCCTGCTGGTGAAGAAATCATAATGCCAAATCGAACAGCATCGGCACCGTATTGATCAATTAAAGCAAGTAAATCTGGCGAATTGCCCAAACTCTTGCTCATTTTTCTTCCTAATTTATCACGAACAATACCTGTAAAATATACTTCTCTAAATGGTATTTGACCTTGGTATTCAATGCCAGCCATGATCATTCTTGCTACCCAGAAAAAAATGATTTCGGGTGCAGTCACCAGTGTATTGGTTGGATAATAATATTTTACCTCTGGATTATTTGGTTCACTCAATCCTTTAAAAACTTCAAAAGGCCAAAGCCATGATGAGAACCAAGTATCTAAACAGTCTTCATCTTGTTTTAAATCTTCTATTGTATAATTACCTGGATGAGAATCTTGTAACTTTTCGAAGGCTTCTTCTTTAGAAATGGCCACGGCAAATGCACCATCTGGATTATACCATGCGGGTATCTGATGTCCCCACCAAAGCTGGCGACTGATACACCAATCTTTGATATTCTCCATCCAATGGCTGTAAAGATTTTTGAATTTAGAAGGGTAGAAGGTAATTTCTTCATCTGCTACAACTTTTAAAGCTGGCTCCCCTAATTTTTTCATAGATACCCACCACTGTTCACTAAGTCGAGGTTCAACTACTGTATCAGTTCTTTCGCTATAACCTACCTCACTGGTGTATTCTTCGGTTTTTACTAAGAAGCCTTCCTCTTTTAGCTGTGCAACAATTTTCTTTCTTGCTTCAAAACGATCTTCACCTACAAAAATTTGTGCAGCTGCTGATAGTCTACCATCGTCTTCCAACACGTCTATCACTTCAAGTCCATGTTTTTGTCCAAGCTGGTAATCGTTCATATCATGCGCTGGCGTAACCTTCAATGCGCCCGTTCCAAATTCAATATCTACATAATCGTCTGGTACAATAGGAATACGTCTATTAATTAAAGGCACTATTGCGAACTTACCGTGCAATGAAGTGTATCTCGGATCTTTAGGGTGTACACAAACTGCTGTGTCTCCCATAATGGTTTCTGGACGCACTGTTGCAATAGTAATATGCTCTCCAGTTGTATTTCCATTGGCATCTACAATACCATACTGCAAGAAATATAATTGCTGCGCAGTTGATTTGCGAATGACTTCTTCATCGCTTAATGCAGTTTTTGCTTTCACATCCCAATTAATCATCCGCTTACCACGATAGATAAATCCTTTGTCATATAAGTCAACAAAAACTTTGATAACACTTGCATAGTAGTGCTCATCCATTGTAAAAGAAGTTCTACTCCAATCGAGACTGCAACCTAACTTTCTAAGTTGTTGAAGAATAATGCCTCCATATTTTTCTTTCCATTCCCATGCGTAAGAAAGAAATTCTTCTCTAGATAAAGAAGATTTTGCAATGCCTTTTTCACGTAGCATTTGCACCACTTTTGCTTCAGTTGCAATAGAGGCGTGGTCGGTGCCAGGCACCCAGCACGCGTTTTTGCCATTCATGCGTGCTCTACGAGTCAGAATATCTTGGATGGTATTATTGAGACAATGTCCCATATGCAACACTCCTGTTACATTGGGAGGAGGTATTACAATAGTGTAAGGCTCTTTATCATTGGGTTTACTTGAGAAATAGTCATTTTTCAGCCAATGTTCGTACCAGTATTGTTCTGCAGATTGATGTTCAAAATTCTTGCTAATTTCCTTCATAAGAGCCTGTTTAGGGCTGCAAAAGTAAGGAATTACACTGCCTTTTCTTTAGAAAAACAGCTTAGTAGGCGGCCATTGGCAAGCGATCGAACGTATCGTTCGATAAACACTCGGTTCCACTATTTTCAATATGTGAAGTTTGACAGTTTGTATCTTCTTTATCTAATGAGGTACTATGCGCAATTGAAGTAGAACGGCTTAATGAAGCGGCTCTTTTTAATGCTTTTTCAGCCAAATTTTGAGAACAACTGGTTCCTAGTATCATTAAAATGATAGCAGCCATTAAAGGGCGAATGTTAGAAGTTGACATACGGGCAGTTTGTGTTTGAAGCATAAGTACGTTTAGGAGGGTAAAATGTTACAGAGCAACAAAAATTTAACATTTGAACTTGAATATGGTTAAAATAGATTGGAGAATTAAGAGTTTGCTTGTAGCTTGCAGGTGCATATGTTGTATGCAATTGTTGATATAGAAACTTCTGGTAGTCAACCTGCTAACCACGGCATCACCGAAATTGCTATTGTGCTTCATGATGGTAAGGAAGTGGAAGGTCGTTTTAGTACATTAATCAATCCTGGTGTAGCTATTGATCCTTATGTAGTTGGATTAACAGGCATAACTGATGAAATGGTTGCCAAGGCTCCGGCTTTTTGGGAGGTTGCTCCTAAAATAGAATCGCTTTTAAAAGGAAGGGTGTTTGTTGCTCATAATGTAAACTTCGATTTTAGCTTTATTCAGCACTATATGGTGCAAGCGGGAAAGCGCCTGACTAATAAAAGGTTATGTACTATTCGTTTAGCAAGAAAAGCTTTTCCTGGTCTGCGGAAATATGGCTTGAATGCGTTGTGCCAACAGTTAGATATTCAAAATGAAGATCGCCATAGAGCTTTAGGTGATGCTATGGCAACTACAGAATTATTAGAGAAGTGCATTGAAAAAATGGGTGAATCTGCACTGCAAGAAATGTTATCTGCAGAGAACCAAGAACAGTCTATTCCTCCGGCAGTTTCTGTGAGCCAAATTCAAACTTTGACAGATGGTCCAGGTGTTTATTACTTTAAGGATAATACGGGCACCATTTTATACATTGGTAAATCAAAAACTGTAAAGAAAAGAGTCTTGCAGCACTTCAAAGGTTTAGATGTGAGTGCTAAGAAGCAAGCTTTATTAAGAGAAGTAAGTAGTATTTCTTGTACGCCAACACCTTCTGAATGGTTGGCTTCCATGTTAGAAATCATGGAGATTAAAAGGTGCTGGCCAAAATGGAATAGAAGCCAAAGGTTTCATGAGCGGATTTTTGCATTAATTAGCTTTGAAGATCAAATGGGTTATGTTAGACTTGCCATAGATAGGTGGAACAAAAAAATTCCAAGCTATGCAAGGTTTTATTTGCCAACAGATGCCTATCAATATTTACGGGATTTAATTAGAAAATTTCAGTTGGATCCATATCTGTGCTTTTTACATACACTTCCAAATGAAGAATTGCCATCTCCTGAAGTATATAATGAGCGCGTTCAAAAAGCTATACAGCATATACTTGCAACCAGAAAAACTTTTCTACTTAAGCAAGATGGATATTTGTTATTGGTGGAGCAGGGTCTTTTTTATGGAATGACAGAAGATAGGGGGCAAGAAATTCCAAGTGATTTAGAAGATATAAAACTTCAAATACAGCCAGCAGTAGCTAGTTCAGCAATTGAAAAAATGATTCAAACATCTCTACAGTCTGAAGGTGCTAATATTATGTTTTTCTCTTGATCATCTCAATTTTTTTAGTCGGTTTTACACCTTACATTCGCCGCCCTTATGGAAAAAAATATCATTGACTTTTCGAAAGAAGTTGCATTGCAAACTTCCTTACCTGAATCTTCGGTAAAATCTGTTTTGGCTCTTATTGAAGGGGGAGCGACCATTCCGTTTATAGCTCGTTATAGAAAAGATGTAACTGGGGGAATGGATGAAGTTGAGATACAGTTTATACAAGAAACTGCGAAAAAGAGCAAGGAGCTTTTTGAAAGAAGAACTTTCATTCAACAAACTATTGAAGGTCAGGGTAAGATTACTGAAGAAATTTTAGCTGCTTTGCAAGAGGCAACAACACTTTCAGCTTTGGAAGATATTTATTTGCCTTTCAAGCCAAAACGCAAAACCAAGGCACAAGCAGCAAGAGAAAAAGGACTTGAGCCATTGGCAGTTTTGTTACTTGATCAAGCTGATGAAGATTGGACTGCGTTGCCTTTGAGGTATGTAAATAGTGAAGTTTTATCGCCAGAAGATGCCTTGCAAGGTGCGAGAGATATAGTTGCAGAAATGATAGCAGAAGATGCAGATACGCGTGCAGCTGTGAGAGGTCTATTTGAAAAGCAAGCTGTTGTTGAAAGCACAATTTTAGCTGGAAAAGAAGAAGAAGCTGCAAAGTATAGAGATTATTTTCAATATAAAGAACCTGCAACTAAAATTCCTTCACATAGAGTACTTGCTATATTAAGAGGGTTTATGGAGGGATTTCTTCGTATTACAATAGCACCAGAAGAAGAAGTTGCACTTGATTTATTGCAGCGTAAATGGCTAAAGAAAAAACAACATCCCTCAACAGATTATTTATCTCGTGCCATTCGTGATGCATACAGAAGACTGTTGCAACCTGCAATGGAAACAGAGTTGCGCAACCAATTGAAACAGCAAGCCGATGAGGAAGCGATACAAGTATTTGCAGAAAATTTGCGTCAGCTCTTATTAGCTGCTCCATTGGGGGGTAAACGTTTACTAGCGATAGATCCAGGATATAGAACAGGCTGTAAAGTGGTTTGTCTAGATGCGCAAGGTTATTTGAAACATAATGATTTAATCTTTATTCATGAGCCAGGAAGATTAAGTGCAGCTGAGCATACTGTAAAAAAATTAGTTGAGCAATTCAATATAGAAGCTATCGCTATTGGAGATGGAACAGCTGGAAGAGAAACGGAGCAGTTGATTCGTGGTCTTCATTTGAATCTTCCCATTTTTCTGGTAAATGAAGATGGCGCTTCGGTGTATTCTGCATCTGAAACCGCCAGAGAAGAATTTCCTGATCACGATGTAACTGTGCGAGGCGCAGTAAGTATTGGCAGGCGTTTAATGGATCCATTGGCTGAGTTGGTAAAGATTGATCCTAAAAGCATTGGAGTAGGGCAATACCAACACGACGTGAATCAGGTTAGGTTAAAAGAACGATTGGATCAAACTGTTGTGAGTTGCGTGAATAAAGTGGGTGTTAATTTAAATACTGCTAGTAAGCATCTGTTGAGTTATGTGAGTGGTATTGGGCCATCACTTGCTGAACAAATTGTGCAATACCGGCAGTCTAAAGGGGCGTTTTCAAATCGACAAGATTTGTTACAGGTTCCTCGTCTAGGAGCAAAAGCCTTTGAGCAATGTGCGGGATTTTTGAGAATCCCTCAATCAACACATCCCTTAGACGCAAGTGCAGTTCATCCAGAAGCATATTCACTGGTTGAAAAAATAGCACTTGATGCAGGTGTTGAAGTGAAAGCGCTGATTGGTAATTCTACTTTATTAAAAAAGATTCCAATAACTAAGTATGTTACTCCAGAGATTGGTGCAATGACTATTAAGGATATCTTGGATGAATTGGATAAGCCAGGATTAGATCCAAGAAGTCTTTTAGAAGAGTTTCAGTTTGCCTCAATCTATTCTATTAATGACGTTCAAGCAGGGATAGTTGTTCCTGGGGTAGTAACAAACATAACCAGATTTGGTGCATTTATTGATATAGGTGTTAAGCAGGATGGATTGGTACATATAAGCGAAATTTCAACCCATTATATAAGTGATCCTTCAGAAGTTTTAAAGTTGCAGGATAAAGTACAAGTAAAAGTTTTAGAGGTAGATGTTGCAAGAAAAAGAATTGCCTTGAGTATAAAGCAGGCACAAGAAAATGGTGTAAGCCCCAAGTCGAAGCAAAAAGTCGACAAGGTACCTGCACCAGCAGCAACTATGGAAGATGCTTTGAGCCTGCTTCGTAAAAAATTTAGTAAGTAATTAGGATTGATAATAGGGGATAAGAACGTCTTCAAGAACTTTAGGAATTGTTGCTTTTCCCATTGTTTTTCTGTCAAGAAAGTACAATGTGATTTCCGCTTTTGAAGCAATTTTTCCATTATTCCATATCTCTTGATGAAAGGTTACTCTATGATCAGTTGGAAGTTTAGGTAAGCTTGTTTTGATGGTGATTTCATCATCGTATTGTAGCGGCCTTAGAAAATCCATGTGCATACGAACAACAGGCATTATAATTCCAGTTTCCTCCATTTTCTGATAAGTAAACCCAAGCGTTCGAGTCCATTCAGTTCTTCCAACCTCGTAGTATGTCACATAATTTCCATGGTAAACAACCTGCATTTGGTCTGTTTCGGCATATCTAACCCTACAAGTAAACTCTGTTGTGTACATTTTTTTGTTGACAAAAATAGAGGGTCTGCCTGTTTATCCACAAAATACTTGTACAAGCTATAATGCAAGCAGGCAGAACTAACTTTAAACAGGTTTTATCATTTTCTTAAGAAACAAACTAAAACCTTTGACCTAAGTGCCCTATTTATGAAACAACGAATTATTGCAGCAATAGCTGTTTTTGCGATGCCTATTTTGGCAATTGGTCAGGCAACTATGTCTGTTCTAGATCCCGATCAAACTTTTAAGCAGGGAAAGGAATATATTCAGAAGGAACAATATAGTTTAGCTTATCCGCTATTTAAAGCGATGTATGCACACGGTATTGGGGAAAGCCAAATTCCGGTAACAGTTCAAACAGAAGTAAATTATTATTATTTGCTATGCGGATTAAGATTGAATGATTCAACTGTATTGCAGCAAGCTATTGATTATATTCACTTGGAGCATCATCGTCCACGTGTTGAAATGTTAGCCTATCACTTGGGTGACTACTATTTCAGAATGCGTCAATACAATAATAGTTTAAAGTATTTTGAGAAAGCTGGACTAGCACATTTGACCAATGCGCAAATTGCTGATATGAAGTTCAAACAAGGCTATGGTCATTTTTATTTAAAAGATTTTGGAAAAGCACTTCCTCTATTCGATGTTGTTCGTCAATTAAAAGATGATCCTAATTATATTGATGCGAATTATTATTACGGATTCCTTCAATTTTCAGAAAAACGATACGACTTAGCATTACCCGCATTTAGAATTGCTGAAGCTGGAATTGATTACAGGAATGTTACTGCATTTTATATCACTGAAATTCTATATTTCCAAGGCAAAAAGCAAGAAGCAATAGCTTTCGGTGAGAAAGCCATTAAAACGGGTTGGCAATATTATGATTTAGAAATGCGTCAGCTTCTTGGTCATATGTTGTTTGATCAGCAAAAGTATGAAGATGCCTTACCTTATTTAGAAGCATATGTTGAGAAGTCAAAACAAACTCGTAAAGAAGATATTTATGAGTTATCGTACTGTTATTATCAAACAAAACAATGGGAAAAGGCAGCAAAAGGATTCAAGCAATTAAGTGGAAGAGAAGATTCGCTGGCTCAGAATAGTATGTATTTGCTAGCCGATGCCTATTTGAAGCTAAATGATAAACCAAATGCAAGAAATGCATTCTTGTTTTGTGCAACAAATAATTCAAATCCAAGCCAACAAGAAGTATCCTTGTTTTCTTATGCTAAACTTTCGTATGAACTGAATTATTTACAAGAGGCTTTACAGTCGCTTCGCCAATTTCGACAGCAATATCCTAAAAGCCGATTTTTTAATGAATCTAAAGAGATTTATGTGAATGTATTAGCGAATACAAGTAATTATAAAGAAGCATTGGAAGAGGTCAAGGCTATGTCACCAATGACTGATAATCTTAAACAAGTGTATCCTAAAATTATTTTTGGAAGGGCTACCGAATTAATTAATGAACAGCAGTTAGATGCTGCCGATGGTTTATTATCTGAGGTCTTGACTTTGCCATATAATAACCAGCAACTGCAGCTTACCTATTTTTGGAAAGGAGAGTTGGCTTACAGAATGGGTAATTCTGAACAAGCAACTCAGTATTTTCTTAATTATTTGAAAATGCCTCAATCGAATGGAGAGGCTAACAGCACCCATGCAAAGTACAGTTTAGCTTATGCTTATTTAAAACTCGAAAAGTATAGAGAGGCATTGAACTTTTTTGATCAAATTATTATTCCTGGTGTAATACCAAAAACCCCTATTGAACAAGATGTTTGGCTAAGAATTGCAGATTGTTATTTCATGAACAGAGATTACAATCGTTCTGGTCAAATTTATGATCAAGTCATTGATTGGGGGTTGCCTAGTTCTGATTATGCTTATTTTCAAAAAGCAGTTCTAGCTGGAGCAAGAAATGCAACAAATGAAAAGATGCGCTTATTGCAACAAATGGAGCAACTCTTTCCAAAGAGTACATTGTTATCTGATGCCCAGTTGGAGCTTGCAAATGCTTATTTAGCAAATGAGTCATTTAACGAGGCAATTGTTCCACTCAGAAAAATTTTAAATGATCAGAGAGCAGAAAATTTACATCCACAAGTATTATTAAAACTTGGTATTGCCCATTTCAACTTGAATAAAAATGATGAGTCATTGCAGTATTTTAAGTCGTTGATAGTTCGTTATGGAAGAACTGCCGAAAGTGATGATGCAGTAGAATATTTGAGAAGCTTATTTGTTGACCGTCAGCAGCCAGGCGAGTATGTTAAGTTTTTGAGAGAGAATGGAAAAAATGTTTCTTTCACCGAAGCCGATTCGCTTACTTATCGAGTTGCAGCAAATAGGTACGATTTGCGTGACTTTGTAAGTGCTAAAAAAGGATTTCAACAATATTTAGATGAGTTTGAAAATGGTAAATATATTTTGGAAGCGAATTATTTTCTAGCTGAAATATTCGTAAATGAAAAAGATCAATTAGGAGCTTTACCTTATTATCAACAAGTTGCAACAAAAGCTCCCAATAAATATGCTGAAAGAAGTTTACTACAAACTGCGAGGATTCTATTCTTTCAAAAAAAGGATTACGCAGAAGCCGCTAAATATTATCGCCAGTTAAAACAAGTAGCTCTTCAACAAGAAAATAAGCTAGAAGCTATGCGTGGCTTATTACGCTGTGAATACCGATTACAACAGTGGAAAGAAGCCCTAGTAAATGCAGAAGAGTTGCTCTTCTTGAAAGGTATTGCAAGCGATGATAGAATGATGGCTAACATGATTGTGGCAAGAAACCATCAGTTACAACAACAAAATGAACAAGCATTAATAGCTTACAGAAGTGTTGTAACAATAGGAAATTCTGAGTTTGCTGCAGAAGCTCAGTTTAGAATTGCTGAAATTCTTTTCGTGCAAAATAAACTCGCAGAAGCAGAAAAGAATGCATTTATAGTAATTCGAAAAATGGGGTCATACATATATTGGGTTACAAAGAGTTACTTGTTGTTAGGCGATATTTATTATGCACAAAAAGATTACTTCAATGCAGAAGCAACCTATAAGAGTATTGTAGAGAATGCAGAGTTTGAAGAAATTAAACAAGAAGCTGCACAGAAATTGCGTCAACTTCAATCCAACACTAAATCAGAATAAACATGCGAGTAATGAAATTGAATATATTTTTTTTGGTGTGTGCTCTGTTTATAGGTGTAAGTGTTCATGCGCAAAAAAGAAAGCCTGTTAAAAAATCAAAAGCAGTAAAAACTGCAAATAAGACTGCGCCAAAATCTACTAATCGACCTTCTAAATCTGGCTCATTGGTTGATACCATACCAGATAAAACTGTTGTTATTACATCTGCCTTCAAGCCATCTTTAAGGAATGCGGCAAAAATTAATTTTAATGCAGCCTCACCACTTATGGATACAGTTCGTATGTCTTTGCAGTACACAGTTCCATCGCAGCAATTATTTTTTTCTTATAACCCTGTACCTGTAAAACCGCTTGCATTAGATATTGATAGTACGTTAACTTTTGAAAATAATGCTTTTGTAAAAGTTGGATATGGTAATTTTCAAACTCCTTATTTAGAAGGTGCCATGTCAATTGGTGATGGTAAGAAGTCTTTAATTTACTTACATGCTTTGCATACCTCTTCAAAAGGTACACAGCCTTTTCAAGAATTTAGGAGAACTAGTGCGAGTGTTAAAGGTGTTTTTAATGACCGTTTGAATCATGAATGGACTACCGTTTTAAGATACCAACGTAATGGACAATTTTTATACGGTTTTCAACCTTCTAGTTTAATTTTTTCAAAGGATTCATTGCGTCAAAATTTTCAGACAATAGGTGCTGAAATAGATATGCGCAGAAAAACACCCAATAGTTTTGGTTTTACCTATCACCCCAAAATTAAATACAACTTTTTTACCTTACAAACGGGCGTTGGTGAATCAAACATAAAAGTTGATGCACCTTTTCAAAAGCGTTTAGGAAGATTCTTTGATTTGAATTTGGGCTTTACCGCGGATTTGACTTACCTAAATCCCGGTCAGTCAAGAGCAAGAATAGAAAACAACTTATTCTATGTGAGTCCATCTGTGCATTTTAAAACACCTAATCTTATGTTAGAAGTGGGTATGATGCCTAGCTGGGATAACAGCAATTTTACCATGCTTCCTAACATTAAAGGTCAAGCAAAATTGAAAGGTGAGCGGTTGGTATTATTGGCGGGGATTGCAGGTTCTTTCCAAAAAAATAGCTTTCAAAGCTTAGCTCAAATGAATCCTTTTATACAAGTGCCTTCATCTTTATTGAACACAAGAATTGTAGAACAATATGTGGGTATAAAAGGCGCCTCTGGACAATACCTAACCTATAATGCTAAATTGTCGCACTTGCACATGCGAAATATGCCTGTTTTTGTTAACACAGGAATTGGGAATCGTTTTTTTGCAACACCATTTGAAAATTCGGTTGATGCTATTCGATTACACGCAGAGGTGGGCTATACATTGCACGAAAAACTTGCCGTTCATGCAGCTGCTACCTATTTGAATTTTATTAACTTAAGTAATAGTAGAGAAGCCTTTGGTATTTTACCTTTTGAGGTTACCAGCGGGCTCAAATGGAAATTGTTTAAAGATTTACATGTAAGTGCAGATATGTTCTTCTGGGATGGATCGTTTTACCAAAATGTAAATAATGATATTTTTAAACTAAAACCCGCACTGGATGCAAGTTTAGGCGTTGAATTTACTGTAATGCCCAAGCTGAATGTATGGATGAAAATGAACAATGTTTTAAATAACCGCTATCAACGTTGGCATCAATATGAGGTCTTAGGTTTCAACGTGTTGGGAGGTGTTGTATATTCGTTCCGCTAATGAGCTGTAAAAATGCATCAAATCTTATATAAATACTTGATTCTGAATAAACAATTGAGCCTGCCAGAGGTAGGTACTTTTATTTTAGATGAAATTCCTGCTCAACTTGATATTCCCAATAACTTGATTCACGCTCCTAGCTCTATGGTTCGCTACAAGCCAGGTGTTGCCAAAGCAGATAAGCATTTTTTTAACTTTATAGCTAAAGAATTAGCTATTGATGAAACTGAGGCAATTCAAGCTTTTCATGATTTCATGTTGAAGGCAAAGCAAGGAATGATAGGTGAGCATGGTTTCGCTATTAAAGGATTGGGTTCAATTAAGAAAGACCATCATGGGAAAACCATTTTTTTAGCAGAACGTCAATCACATGATCTACTACCGCAGGTTAGTCTAGAGGGTTTATTTGCAAGGCCGAAACATATGGAAACTCTTGCAAAGAAGGAAGAGGATAATCCGGATAAACTTGATAGAGAAGTAGAGACTATGGTTCAGAAGGAACTGGAAAAAGATGAAGAAGACTATTGGTGGATATATGCCATTATTTTATTGTTGTTAGGTATTGGAGCATTGTTGTACTACTACGTATAAGCATCATGATTATTTCTTATAATGCTTGTCCTGTTTGTTCAGGAAAAAATATTCGTCACTTTTTACATGTGAAAGACCATGCTGTGAGTGGCAAACAGTTTCCTGTATATGAATGCAACGCCTGCAAGCTTAGGTTTACACAAAAAATTCCTGATCAAGCTCATATTGGCCCGTACTATCGCTTTGAAAATTATGTTTCGCATAACAATACAAAGCAAGGCTTGGTTAATAGGCTTTATCACATTGCGAGATATTTTTCACTACAAGGAAAATTTTCATTGCTTAAAAGTTTAGTACAAGGATCAACAGGAAAGCATCTTGATTATGGAGCTGGTACTGGAGCATTTGTACAGATGATGGCAAGTAAAGGATGGGATTCAATAGGATTAGAACCAGATGATTTAGCAAGATCGGTTGCTGCACGTGATTTTGGTATTCAATTGCAAGAGCCTAATTACCTCCAAGAGATAAAAAGTAATAGTCTGGATAAAATTACACTCTGGCATGTATTAGAACATGTACACGAATTACATGCAACCTTTGAACAATTAATTAATAAAGTGAAATTAGGAGGACATATTATAATTGCGGTGCCCAATTATACCAGTTATGATGCAAAACATTATGGTGAATTTTGGGCGGCATATGATGTGCCTAGGCATTTATATCACTTTTCTCCAGATACAATTGCGTTTCTTGCAAACAAATATCAACTTCAGCTCATTCAACAAAAGCCTATGTGGTTTGATGCTTGGTATGTAGCTATGTTGAGTGAAAAGTATCAACAAAAAAAATTGGGATTATTGAGAGCATGTTGGGTAGGTTGTATTTCTAATTGGAAAGCTTTGAGGAAGAATACTGCATGCAGTTCAATTATTTATGTTTTAAAAAAGCCATACGTTACAGTACAAAAGTAACTCCTTCTACCGCCAATTCTGATGAAGGGAATATTGTTTTGGCTTCCTGTAAAAAAGCATCTAGCTTTTCATATTTACTGCTAAAGTGTCCTATAGCTAATCGCTTTACATTCGCTTCTTTTGCAATTTCTGCAGCCTGCACAGTTGTACTATGGTATCTATTAGCGGCTCGTTCTGCAAGGTCTTTCAGGTAAGTTGTTTCATGGTACATAAGTGTGACATTTGTAGTTGCTGTTGCAACGCGACTATCCTTTATGGTATCTGCACAATACGCATAACTTTTGCCTTCCGAGTTAGGTAACGTGAGCCATTCATTCTTAATAACTTCCCCAGTTTTGGTTGTATAGTCTTCTCCTAACTTGAGTTTCTCATAAAAAACTGCTGGAATTTTATACTCAAGAACTTTCTCTCGATAAATTTTTCTTGGTTTCTTTTTTTCACGAATAATAAACCCCCAACAAGGTACTCTATGATAGGTAGGAAAACATTCAATTGTAAAACGTGGATAATTGACCAATAATCCAGGTTCTTTTATAGCATGGATATGCAAAGGAAAAGGAAGTTGTGTGTCTGCAACTTTTAATTGAAGAGCAATAATATCTTGTAAATGTTCTGGTCCATATATGTGCAAATCATGTTCTCTACCCAATAAGCCCATACTAGTTATTAAACCCATTAAACCAAAATAGTGATCGCCGTGTAAATGAGAAATTAGGATGTGGTTGATTTTACTTCTTCTTATTTTATAGCGAGCCATTTGCATCTGCGTTCCTTCACCACAATCAATTAATATCAATTGATCATGGATAGTCACAACCTGCGATGTCGGATGACGATCGTAAGCCGGTAATGCAGAATTATTCCCTAAAATGGTAACGCCAAACATAAACTTCAAGAATTAATTGTTTTGTTCAAACTCTACATCGTCTGAATCAAGTAGTTCTCTTTCAATTTCCTCCATTTGTACAATGTCCCATGCTTCTGATTCAGTTGGTGTAGTATTCATTATTTCCAACAGTTCCAACTTGTCGAGTTGTTCTTCAACTGCTTCTTGAACACAGCAAATAACAAAAGAAGCATTGTTTTCATAGAACTTTTGCTGAAGCTCCATAATTCTTGTAGCCGAAGTATCAGAAAGAGAAGCAATGCTCTCAAGATTAAGTACAACATTTTTCGGAACTTTATCTAGGCACGATAAACAGGTGTTGATTAAATCATCCGTAAGATTGTCAGACAAAACTGCCATATCTGGTTGAACAACACTGAATTTTTCTTTGGTACTAATTTTGACTGACATATTAAATTACATTAACAATTGTGTATAAATTCTACTGCCCCAAAAACTTAACTTTCGTCAAAAATATTCGTTATAATTGTATAAATCCAATTTGAATTTATGGATAATAATTTTTCAGCCCAAGTAAAAGAGATCATTTCTTATTCTAGAGAAGAGGCTCTTCGTTTGGGAAACGACTTTATAGGAACCGAACATCTGCTACTTGGTCTAATTCGAGATGCGGATAATAATGCTATAAAAGTATTGCGTCAGCTTGATGTTGATTTGTATGAATTGCGCAAAGAAATTGAACTTGCAGTAAAAGATAAAACAGGCAAGAGCATTGCTAACATCAATAGTCTCCCTCTTACGAAGCAAGCCGAGAAAGTAATTCGGGTAACTGTTTTGGAAGCAAAGCAGTTGAAAAGTCCTTTAGTAGAAACTGAGCATCTTATGCTAAGTATTCTTCGCAACAAGGAAAATATTGCAACGCAAATTCTCAATCAGTTTAACATTGATTATGATGCTTTTAGAAATGAGTTAGGCATGGTGGGAACATCTGGCACAGCTCCTAAAAGTGAATACACAGAGGATAACGATGACGAGTTTGATGAAGAAAAGAAAGGTGGATATGGCTCTGCTCGTCAGGGTAGTGGCTCAAAACCGGCAGCTGGCAAGAGTAAAACGCCCGTTTTAGATAATTTCGGTCGCGATATTACTAAACTTGCAGAGAATGGTAATTTGGATCCAATTGTTGGAAGAGAGGCTGAAATTGAGCGTGTTAGCCAGATTCTAAGCAGACGGAAGAAGAATAACCCAATCCTAATAGGTGAGCCTGGAGTAGGTAAAACTGCTATTGTGGAGGGTTTAGCGCTTCGCATTGTTCAGAGGAAAGTGAGTAGGGTCTTGTTCGATAAACGTGTTATAAGTTTAGATCTTGCTGCCCTTGTTGCTGGTACAAAATATCGTGGTCAGTTTGAAGAGCGTATGAAGGCAATTATGAATGAATTGGAAAAGAACCGCGACGTTATTTTGTTTATTGATGAAATACACACTATTGTTGGTGCTGGAGGTGCAAGCGGAAGTTTGGATGCTTCTAATATATTTAAACCCGCTTTGGCTAGGGGTGAGCTGCAGTGCATTGGCGCTTCTACTTTGGATGAGTACAGAATGTACATTGAAAAAGATGGGGCTTTAGATAGACGTTTTCAAAAAGTCATTATTGATCCTCCAAGTGTGGAAGAGACTGTTTTAATTCTCAATAATATTAAATCTAAATACGAGGATTATCATAGCGTGGTGTACGATCAAGAAGCTATTGAAGCTTGTGTGAAATTGAGTGATCGATATATGACAGATAGACTGTTGCCAGATAAGGCAATAGATGTTCTTGACGAGGTTGGGGCAAGGGTGCATCTGAAAAACATTAATGTTCCTGATGAAATTGTTGAATTAGAGAAGCAAATTGAGGAAGTCAAAGTAGAGAAGAATAAAGTGGTGAAAAGCCAGCGTTTCGAAGAAGCTGCTGCACTTAGGGATAAAGAAAAGAAATTGGGTGAAGAGCTTGAAAGAGCAAAGGCTATTTGGGAAGAAGACAGTAAAACAAGAAGATACCCCATTACCGAGGAGCATATTGCAGAAGTTGTAAGTATGATGACGGGTATTCCAGTAAAGAGAATGGTGCAGGCAGAAACTGAGAAGCTTCGTCGTATGCATGAGGATATGAAGGGTATGGTAATAGGACAAGACGATGCCATTACCAAAGTGGTGAAAGCTATTCAACGCAACCGTGTAGGATTAAAAGATCCTAAAAAACCCATTGGAACATTTATTTTCTTAGGTCCTACTGGTGTTGGTAAAACCGAACTTGCTCGTTCTCTAGCGAGATACATGTTTGACTCAGAAGATGCACTTATTCGTATAGATATGAGTGAATATATGGAGAAGTTCACGGTGAGTAGGTTAATTGGTGCACCTCCAGGGTATGTAGGTTATGAAGAGGGTGGGCAGCTTACCGAAAAAGTACGTAGAAAGCCTTACAGTGTGATTTTGTTGGATGAAATTGAAAAAGCTCACCCAGATATCTATAATATCCTTTTACAAGTATTAGACGATGGTCAACTTACAGATGGTTTGGGAAGAAAAGTTGATTTTAAAAACTCCCTCATCATTATGACCTCTAATATTGGGGTTCGTCAACTAAAAGAGTTTGGCGATGGTGTAGGATTTACTACTGCTACAAGGGTACAGCAATCAGAAGAAAATAATAAAGCTGTTATTGAAAAAGCCCTGAAGCGTACTTTCTCTCCAGAATTTCTAAATAGGATTGATGATGTGATTATTTTCAATTCGCTTACCAAAGAAAATATCTTCTCAATCATTGATATCTTAATGGCACAAGTTTTCAAGCGGTTAGAAGGGTTAGGTTTCAAGTTAGAAATCACTTCAGAGGCCAAAGACTTTATAGCCGAAAAAGGATATGATGTTCAATTCGGAGCTCGTCCTTTGCATAGAGCTATTCAGAAATATCTCGAAGATCCATTGGCAGAAGAGATCCTTCAGATGCATGTGAAACAAGGAGACACTTTAGTAGCCGACTTTGATAAAGAAACTAATAAAATTAAGTTTGAGCTCAAACCTAATCAGGCAGAGGAAAAAACATCCGTAGAATAAAAAAATAAAGCCGCATCTGTTTTCCAGAGCGGCTTTTTTGATTCGTTCTATAACCGTTTTTAATCCTCAAAAATGTTGTAGAGACCATTAAAAATGATGCAAACACCTATACCAGTGATTCCGTATAGAATTAAACTATTAAGTGAAGGGAATGCTTCTATTAGTGTAAGGAAACAACTAAAGAACCCAAGAAACGCACCTATTCCTAAGCAAACAAACCCTCGCCACTGACGTTTGGCAGTTCTCATTTTTCTATATTGCTGATACATTTCATCCTGTAATTCTACTGGCATCCCACTTAACTCTAATTGTTCCTTTACAAATTTGAGTGGCTTTTGCTCACGCAGCCATAGGTCTAACTGCTCCATTGGAATGGTAGAGGTATAAGGCATGTCAATCGTTTTAGGCTATGAATATATAAAATTTCAAACAAAACCATTCAATCTCTATTCTTCTTACCAATAAAAAACCCGTCCTTGTTATAAAGACGGGTTATTATATGAATGTTTTTAGATATTATCCTGCAACTTGCTTTCTAATGATATTCAAGGCAGCACCTGCTTTGAACCACTCAATTTGTTGCTGATTGTAGGTGTGGTTTGCTTGAATTTCCTCTTTTGAACCATCTGCATGATGTAATACCAAAGTAAGCGGTTGGCTAGGACTGAAAGTTGTTAAGCCAATTACATCAATACTGTCATCCTCCTGGATTTTATCGTAGTCTGCTTTATTGGCAAAAGTCAATGCCAACATACCTTGCTTCTTCAAGTTTGTTTCGTGAATTCTTGCAAATGATTTTGTTAAAACAACACGAACGCCAAGGTGACGGGGCTCCATAGCAGCGTGCTCTCTTGAGCTACCTTCACCATAGTTTTCATCGCCAACCACAATGGTGCCAATGCCAGCAGCTTTGTAAGCACGTTGAGTAGCTGGTACAGGTCCGTATTCTCCAGTAAGTTGGTTCTTGACAGAATCAGTTTTTTCATTAAAGAAGTTGGTAGCACCAATGAGCAAATTATTTGAAATATTATCTAAGTGACCACGGAACTTCAACCAAGGGCCAGCCATTGAAATATGGTCAGTTGTACACTTACCTTTAGCCTTAATCAAAAGTTTCAATCCCTTCAAATCTGTGCCTTCCCATGCTGCAAATGGATCTAACAATTGCAAACGCTTACTTGCTGGGTCAACTGCTACTTGCACGCCACTTCCATCAGCTGCAGGAGCTTGATAGCCGCGATCTTCCACTGCAAAACCCTTTTCAGGAAGTTCCATTCCTGTTGGTTCATCCAACTTAACCGCTTCACCTTTATCATTAACCAAAGTATCTGTTAATGGATTGAAGGTAAGATCACCTGCAATTGCCAAAGCGGTTACTAGTTCAGGAGATGCAACAAAGGCCATTGTATTTGGGTTACCATCTGCTCTTTTTGCAAAGTTTCTATTGAAGCTGTGAACAATTGTATTACGCTCTTGCTTTTCTGCACCCATTCTATCCCACATACCAATACAAGGTCCGCATGCATTGGCAAATACTTTAGCGCCAATCTTGTCAAAAACTTCCAAGAAGCCATCTCTTTCAATGGTATAACGAACTTGTTCAGAACCAGGCGTGATTGTGTATTCAGCCTTAGGTTTTAAGCCTTTAGCCACAGCCTGCTTTGCTAATGAAACTGCACGGCTAATGTCTTCGTAAGAACTGTTGGTACAGCTACCAATTAAGCCCACTTCAACTTTGGTTGGCCAGTTATTTGCAGCAGCCATTTCCTTCATCTTAGAAATAGGCGTAGCTAAATCTGGAGTAAAAGGTCCATTCAAATGTGGCTCAAGTTCACTCAAATTGATTTCAATCACTTGATCAAAATACTTTTCTGGCGCAGCGTGCACTTCTGGGTCTGCAGTTAGGTGTTCACGAATTGCATCTGCCATAGCAGCAACTTCTTCGCGGCCAGTTGCTTTTAAGTAGCGGCTCATACTTTCATCATATCCAAAAGTTGAAGTAGTTGCTCCAATTTCAGCACCCATATTACAAATAGTGCCCTTTCCTGTACAGCTCATTGCTACTGCACCTTCACCAAAATATTCAACAATTGCACCTGTACCACCTTTTACAGTTAAGATACCTGCAACTTTTAAAATAACGTCTTTTGGAGCTGTCCATCCACTTAATTTACCTGTAAGTTTTACCCCAATTAATTTAGGCCATTTTAATTCCCAAGGAAGACCAGCCATAACATCACAAGCGTCGGCACCACCCACACCAATAGCAATCATGCCCAACCCGCCAGCATTTACAGTATGAGAGTCCGTACCAATCATCATACCACCGGGGAATGCATAGTTTTCCAATACCACTTGGTGAATGATACCAGCACCAGGCTTCCAAAAACCAATACCATACTTGTTTGAAACTGAAGCTAAGAAGTCGTACACTTCTTTACTTTCGGCATTTGCTACTTCCAAATCTTTTTTAGCCTCGTCTCTTGCAGTAATTAAGTGGTCGCAATGTACTGTACTTGGAACTGCTACTTTAGGGCGGCCAGCTTGCATAAACTGCAAAAGCGCCATTTGAGCAGTAGCATCTTGCATAGCAACACGGTCTGGAGCAAAATCTACATACGATTTAGCTCTTTCGAATGCCTGTAAAGGCATATCGCTGTGCAAGTGAGCATATAATATTTTTTCTGAAAGGGTGAGGGGACGACCCAATGTGGTACGCGCTGCGGCTATTTTTCCGGGCATTTCTGCGTACAATTTTTTAATCATGTCGAGATCGAACGCCATAGTCTGATAAGTTTTGGAAATATTAAAATTTTGAGCACGGCGAAGGTACGAGAAACACGGGGACGAAAAAAAGCTGAAAAGGACTTTTATATTCCTTCTATCTATAATTTTGTTGTAGCTTCACAGTAAAATATTCAACAAAATATGCAAAGAATCAGGGAGTTTTTTGAAATGCGAGCTTTTGGGGTTTGCACCGCCCTTGGAGAAAAGCTAGGAATTGCTTCCTCTCGTATTCGCATGTGGTTTATTTACATCTCATTTTTAACAATGGGTTCGCCAGTAATCATCTATATGATTATGGCATTTTGGATGAATATCAAGGAGTATATTCTGGCAGCTAGAAGAAATCCAATTAAGTACTGGTAGCTATTTTGATTCTAGTTCAAGCAGCTTTTCAAAAAGTCCTTCGTATTCTGCATTCAAATTGTTCAATTCGTGTTGAATGCTGTGGTATTTTTGATCCAAATCATTGAATTTTTGCATGTTGGCATAACTGTCAGGGGATGAAAGGTCGAGTTCAATTTGGGTTTTTAGTGCTTCCTTTTCCTTCATTTTTTCTTCTAGTTTGGCAATTTGCTTTTGCAACCTTTGAAGTTCTTTTTGTTCATCCCTTGATAATGAACTTTGCTTTAATTCAGGCACTTTTTGTTGTATTGGAGCGACTGGCAAAGGTGTTGTTGCTTTTTCTTGCTGTGCTTGGGTTTGTTGAAGCTTTTTCATTCTTTCCTTCCACTCAACCCATTCATCGTATGTACCCTTAAATTCTTTGATTTGGTGATCTTCTATTTCCCAAATTTTATTGGCTGTTTGTGCAATGAAATAACGATCGTGACTCACCAAAATATAAGTACCCTCATACTTCCTCAGTGCTTCTGCTAATAATTCAACAGAGTGCATATCGAGGTGGTTGGTTGGTTCATCCAGCAATAAAAAATTAGATTTTCCAGCAATTACTTTTGCTAATGCTACCCTAGCTTTTTCTCCTCCACTTAGAACTTTAATTTTTTTATCGGTATCGTCGCCACTAAACAAAAAGCAGCCTAATAATGACCTCAATTCAAGCTCTGTTTTACCACTTCCACAAGTAGTCATTTCCTCAAGAATGGTATGAGAAAGATTAAGTGCTTCTAGTTGATGTTGTGCGTAGAAACTTTCCATAACGTTATGCCCCCATTGTCTTTTCCCATCATAACTTTCTGTTCCCGCAACAATACGAAGCACAGTAGATTTACCCTTTCCATTTGCACCAATCAACGCAATTTTATCACCTCTATTTATTTCTGCGTGTGCATGTTCAACAATGACATGATCACCAAATTTTTTTGAAAGGTGTTCTAAACTACAAATGATTTTACCTGGAATAGTATCAACTTTAAAGTTGATTTTGATATTTGGTCTTTCAATTTCGACCTGTTCAATTCTATCCAATTTTTCTAGTCGCTTCATTGCGCTTTGTGCTTGTGCGGCTTTACTAGCTTTAGCTTTAAAACGTTCAATGAAACGTTCCTGCTGACGAATATATTCTTGTTGGTTTTCGAATGAACGTTGTTGCATTTCTATTCGAAGTGCTTTTTCTTGCTCGTAGAAACTGTAGTTGCCAGTATATAAATGAAGCTCTTGCTGGTATATTTCAGCAATTTTATTTACCATTCTATTGAGGAAATATTTATCGTGGCTCACAATGACCACACTGCCGGGATAACTCTGTAAATATTTCTCCAGCCATTCAATAGAAGGTAGATCAAGGTGGTTTGTAGGTTCATCAAGTAACAGTACATCGGGTGATTGTAAAATCATTTTAGCAAGCAGCACACGCATCCGCCATCCACCAGAAAACTCTTGGTAAGGTCTTTTCAAATCATTATCAGAAAACCCCAAACCATGTAATACTTCTTCAGTTTTGTGCTCAATTTCATATCCGCCAAGAACTTCTAGCTCGTGCAGTTTTTCGGCGTAGGTATTGAGCAATTCCTCGTCATTGGTAGCTGCGGCTTTTTCACCAAGAATTTCAATTTCTTTTTCTAGTTTTTTAACGGCTTCAAAAGCACCCGTAGCCACTTCCAATATGGTGTCTTTTGTGTCGAAACTAAGTAAATCTTGGTGCAGGTAGCCTAATGTTGTTTCTCTACCTTTTTCAACTGTACCTGCACTAGGTTGATATTCACCTACCAGAAGTTTAAGTAAGGTAGATTTTCCTGTTCCATTATATCCAATTAACCCAACCCGATCACCAGGGTGGATGTGCCAGCTTGCGTTGCGTAAAATGGTTCTTGCACCAAATTCAAAAGTTACATTTTGTAATCCAATAAGCATATTTCTTCCAAAGTGGCAAAAGTACATGTAAGAAGCCTAGTTAAATGAATGTATCTTTGCCAAAATTTTCAAACGACCCTTTTCATGGAGATTAAATTAAAAAAATGAATGGGTCATACATAAAATATTTGAGCATGAAATACTTACTTGGCTTAACATTAATGGCTTTTATAGCTTGCAACTCTGGTACTGAAAATTCTGAAGAAACAGCTCCTGCAAAAGAACTTAGCGGCAAAAGTGTAAACTCAGAAGCTTTCAATACTTCATTTGAAAATATGTTGAATGCATATTACCAGCTTAAAGATCAACTGGTGGCGGAGAAAGTAGATTCAGTAATTGTGGCGGAACAAAACCTAACTGTTGCAATCAGTGCCGTAGTATTTTCTGAACTAACAGACACAATTACAGTTGATGGGGCAAAGATTCTAACGCAAAGTATGGAAGCGGAATTAAAAGCAATGCAAGCAACCCAGGTGCTTGATGAAAAGCGTAAGTCTTTTGAAATGTTGGGAAATCAATTATATGAACTTGTGAAAAAAGTTCAGTACGATCGCGCTGTTGTTTATCAGCAGTTTTGTCCAATGGCATTTGATGACAAAGGCGCTACTTGGTTAAGTAATATTTCTGATATAAGAAACCCATACCTGCCTAAGACAATGCTTATTTGCGGAGAAGTTCAGGATTCTGTTGATTTGAGGAAATAAGACAACATAGCGACCTGTTGTTTGTTATTGAGCAATATGATGAAGGCTATTAGGCTTCTTTTTATTTTTTCTTTTGCAATTGTGCAACTAAGTTTCGCACAAGAAAAGTTTACTGTGAACGGCTATGTTCGTGATGCTAGTTCCGGTGAAAGCTTGTCTGGAGCAGTTATTTCAGTTCAACAAGATGGCAAGGGGGTAAGTACAAATGTGTATGGTTTTTATTCAATAACACTTCCTGCTGGTAACTATCAACTTACCTGCAGCTATGTAGGCTATCAATCTCAAACTGTTCAACTTCAATTAAAAGCAGGGACTAACTACGATTTCAATCTCCAACCTAACTCAACTAGCCTTGAACAGGTTACAGTTGTTGCTCGTAAACGTGAAAATCAGGTTAAGAGTGCGCAAATGGGTAAGCTGGAGTTGAATATGACCACTATTAAAACTTTACCCGCTTTTTTAGGAGAGGCCGATTTATTGAAAACGCTTCAGCTATTACCTGGTGTAAGAAATGCGGGTGAAGGTAATGCCGGTTTTTATGTGAGGGGTGGTGGACCTGATCAAAATTTAATATTGCTCGATGATGCAGTAGTTTATAACACCGGACATTTATTTGGTTTTTTCTCTGTTTTTAATCCAGATGCCGTTAAAAATGTAACGCTTATTAAAGGTGGTATGCCAGCGCAATATGGAGGAAGACTATCTTCAGTTGTTGAGGTAAATATGAAAGAGGGTAATAGGAATGATTGGAAGGTAGATGCCGGTATTGGTTTGATTGCTTCTCGCTTTTCAATTCAAGGTCCAGTTAAGAAAGATAAGTCTTCTTTTATGCTTTCAGCAAGAAGAACTTATATAGATGCCTTGGTTAAACCTTTTGTAAGTAGAGAAAGCAATTTTTTTGGCTCTGGTTATTATTTCTATGATGTAAATGCAAAATTCAATCACCAGTTTTCTGACAAGGATAAGATTTACGTTAGCGGATATTTTGGTAGAGACCAATTCAATTTCAGTAATACCAGAAGATCTTTCTCCACAGATGTTCCTTGGGGAAATGCAACGGGCACTATACGCTGGAACCATGTATTTTCTAGAAAAATGTTTTCTAATTTGACATTAGTGTACAACGATTACAATTTTGCGTTTCAAGGTACACAACGTGATTTCACTTTTCGGTTGTCATCTGGAATTAGAGACTTCAATGCAAAGTACGATTTTGATTATTTTGTTACTCCAGAGCATCGTTTAAAGTTTGGGGCACAATATACTTTTCATACTTTTTTTCCCAATTTGTTGAGTAGCTCACAGGGTAGCACAACTTTTTCACCTGATAATGCATCCAGAAAACAAGCACATGAGTGGGCGGGTTATATTCAAGACGATTGGGAAATAGGAAAGAAAGTTAAGTTGAATTATGGATTGAGGTATAGCTTTTTTAGTCAGGTTGGTCCCTACACGATGTTTAGAAGAGACGATGATGGAAACAAACTTGATAGTACTGTTTATGGTAGAGGCGATAGAATGCAGTCGTATGGTGGATTAGAGCCGCGTGCAACCCTTCGATATAGTTTGAATGATCAATCGTCTTTTAAAGCAGCAATAACAAGAAATATTCAATACATACACCTAGTTACTAATGCAGGAACCACTTTGCCAACCGATTTGTGGGTACCAAGCACAATTCGTGTTAGACCACAATTAGGAATGCAATATGCTGCGGGTTTCTTTCATCAAACAAAATCTGGTATGTTCGAAACCTCTGTAGAAGTGTACTACAAAACCATGGAAAATCAGATTGAGTACAGAGAAGGATACACCCCTTCATTGCGCGACCCTGAAGAAGATTTTGTGTTTGGTAGAGGATGGAGTTATGGTGCTGAATTTTTGATTAACAAAACAAAGGGACAATGGACTGGCTGGTTGGGGTATACATTAAGCTGGACTTGGAGGCGATTCCCCGACTTAAATCAGGGTGATAAATTTCCCAGCAGATTCGATCGCAGGCATGACTTAAGTTTTGTTAATATGTACACATTGAATAAAAAGTGGAAGTTGGCTGCAACATTTATTTATGGATCAGGAAATGCATTTACCATGCCTGAGCGTTTTTATTTTGTAGGCGGTATCTTAACACAGGAGTTCAGTAGAATTAATGCATACCGTTTACCAGCGTATCACCGATTAGATTTTTCTGCGACCTACACACCCATTCCAAAAAAAGAAAGAAAATGGAAATCTAGTTGGGTCTTTGCCCTGTATAATGCATACAGTAGACTTAACCCATATTTTATATACTTCGATCAAGAAGGGAGTTTAGGCGGAGGAGACTTACGTGTTACAGCCAAACAAGTTTCCCTATTTCCTGTCATTCCATCAGTCACATGGAATGTGAGTTTTTAGTTATTGAGGAGGCTTAGCATTGCATTCAATCACAATTCGTGCATTAGTTTGATTGGTGGTACTAAGCGTTAACTCGTATTTATTTTTTCCTGCAGTTATAATTGCAAGTGCTGTATTGGGTGGAATCCTTCCTTGGTTTTCTGCAACAACTATAATTTCATGCTTATTTGATTCAGAGATACAAGTTACTTCATATTGAAGGGCTTGATAAGACAATCGTTTTCTGTCTATTACTTTGATACCATTGTGGTAAACAGAAATAGTATCATCATCAATCTCTCCGTTATCATACAACTGCACAGTAAACTTTTGCGCTTCAGTTTTGATTTCTTTCACCAACTTATTATTCCTGCTGTCCCATGAAGGACTCTTTGGTTTTATTTCTGCGGGGGTTTCTACTTTTTCTGGAGCTTGGTTATTAGATTGATGAGTACCTGTCTCCAATTTATTGGATAGAGAAGTAGACTGGTCTATCAAATTATCTTCTGCACCAGGTTTTACAGCTTGCTTTTTAGAAATTGCAGTTGAATTTGTTTTTGGCGCCTGTGCAGATGAAGATTTAGGCTGAGTTATGTTAGATTTTGAAGGAGGGTTCTTAGCTATAGGAGCCTTCTTTTTGAGGAAGTCTTCAACAACAAATTCAGTTTTTTCTACTTTTTCGAGGTATACTCTTCCATTGCCACAACTGTTTTTAGACTTAGTATTTTCCGATATAAAAGTTCCTTCTAAGGTTTCAAGCTTTCCAATTTTAGAATATTCCAAGTAGCAAGTCATAGCACAAGCCTCACTTTTTGGCCCCATTTTTATTTCAACCAACTGATTTTCCTGGAGAAGTAAATTTTTTGTTTTGCTGGTGAAGATGCCTGTAGCTTCTGCTTTTGCGTAAAACTCTGTCTGTTTATATGAGTAGGTAACTGCCTTTACTCCGGCATTTACTTCTTGAAAAATTTGGATTTCAAATTTGTAACGTTCTGGCATAAAATTAGTTCCAGAAACAAAATATCCTCTCCAAATACCAGTGAGGTTTTGTGAGTAAACCAAACAATTGAACAACAAGAAAATTAGGGTACAAATCAATCTCATGCTAACGCAAATCTACATGCAACACTTTCAAGAGATTGATAACAAAGCGTTAAGATTCTAAAAGATTACGCAACCTTAGTGCAAATAGTTAGTAAGGTCTTAGTGGGGAGTCCAACAATGGGGCGTTTTTTTACCTAATTTTGCACCCTCAAATTTTAACTAATTACATGATTCAGATAAGTTTTCCCGACGGTGCTACTAGAAGCTATGAGAAAGGTAGCAGTGCGTTGGATATAGCAAAAAGCATTAGTGAGGGACTAGCTAGAAAGGTTTTAGCTGCAAAAATCAATGGCGAAGTATGGGATTTAACCAGACCTATTCAGCAAGATGCTACTTTGCAATTATTAACCTGGGATGATATAGATGCAAAATCAACTTTTTGGCACTCCTCTGCCCATCTTATGGCTGAGGCTGTTGAAGCAGCGTTTCCAGGGGCAAAATTTTGGGTGGGGCCAGCTATTGATAAAGGATTCTATTATGATATTGATTTAGGGGATAGGAAGATTACTGAAGAAGATTTGGCTTCACTTGAAAAGAATATGCAGGTGTTGGCAAAACAGAATAATTCTTTCGTTCGTATTGAAAAGTCAAAAGCCGAAGCGGTTGCTTATTTTGAGGAGAAGGGAGATGAATATAAGCTCGACTTATTGCAGAACTTAGAAGATGGCACAATTACATTCTATCAACAAGGTGGATTTACCGATTTGTGTCGAGGGCCACATATTCCACACACTGGCTTTATTAAAGCCATCAAGCTAACCAGCATTGCAGGTGCATACTGGAAGGGTGATGAGAAAAATAAGCAGTTAACCCGTATATATGGAATTACCTTCCCTAACCAGAAAGAGTTAGACGAATACTTAGCCATGTTGGAAGAGGCTAAAAAGCGTGATCATAGAAAACTAGGTAAAGAGCTAAGCATTTTTACTATGGATGATGATGTGGGGCCTGGTTTGCCTTTATGGTTGCCCAACGGAACTATCATTATTGAGGAATTAGAAAAGTTAGCGAAAGAGACTGAGGAAGAGGCCGGGTATAAGCGTGTAGTTACACCTCACATTGCTAAGGAGAGTATGTATTTAACCAGCGGACACCTTCCATATTATGCAGATAGTATGTTTCCACCTATGTCAATGGATGGAGAGACTTATTACTTAAAAGCAATGAACTGTCCGCATCACCATAAAATATTCGATGCGGAACCAAAGAGCTATCGCGATATGCCTTATCGCATTGCAGAATATGGTACTTGTTACAGATATGAGCAAAGTGGTGAGTTATTTGGTTTGATGCGCGTACGTTGCTTGCATATGAACGATGCGCATATTTATTGTACCAAGGAGCAGTTTGCAGATGAGTTTAGAGCTGTAAACGACATGTATTTGAAGTATTTCAAAATTTTTGGTATCGACAAATATGTGATGCGTTTAAGCTTACATGATCCAGAGAAATTGGGACAGAAGTATATTAATGAGCCAGAATTATGGCAAGAGACTGAGACTTTGGTAAGGAACGTGTTAATAGAAAGCAATATCCCATTTGTTGAGGTAAAAGGTGAAGGGGCTTTTTATGGGCCCAAAATTGATGTTCAAATTTGGAGTACCATAGGACGAGAATTTACTCTTGCAACCAACCAAGTTGATTTTGCACAAGGAAGAAGATTCAAACTCAGCTTCACTAATCAGAATAATGAGCCAGAAGTTCCATTAATCATACATAGAGCTCCTCTAGGAACCCATGAAAGATTTATTGGCTTTTTGTTAGAGCATTATGCAGGGAAGTTTCCTGTTTGGTTGGCGCCTGTGCAGGCAAAGGTGTTACCTATTAGTGATAAATTTGTTGAGTATGCTAAGGAAGTAGGACAAACCTTGAAAAAGCAGGGTATTCGAATACAAGTAGATGAGCGGAACGAAAAAATAGGCAAGAAAATTCGTGAGGCAGAATTGATGAAAATTCCATATATGCTGGTGGTGGGTGAGAAAGAGATGCAAGAAAATTCAGTAGGACTACGTTTGCAGGGTAAGGGCGATGCGGGTATGATTACTGTAGCTGCATTTGGAGAAAAAGTGCGCCAAGAAATTTTGGAGCGTAAATCCATGGATTAAACTATTTTTACACTCGCCTAAAGCAAGAATACTTATTAAAACCATTTTTCACTAAACAATCATTAATGGCATTTCCACCGAGAGGACCCAGAGGAAATCAAAGATTTCAAAGACAGCAAGAACCTGAGCATCGCATCAACGAAAGAATCAGAGTACCGCAGGTACGTTTGGTTGGCGACAATGTAACTGTTGGTGTTTATCCAACACATGAGGCACTAAAGATTGCTAGAGAATTAGAATTAGATTTAGTAGAAATTTCTCCTAATGCAGATCCTCCTGTATGCAAGGCTATCGATTATAAGAAGTTCTTGTACGAGAAAAAGCGTAAGGAAAAAGAAATGAAGGCCAATGCCAAGCAAAGCGAAGTGAAAGAAATTCGTTTTACACCTGGTACAGATGACCACGATTTCGACTTTAAAGCTAAGCATGCAGAAGGATTTTTAAAAGATGGTAATAAAGTAAAGGCTTATGTACAGTTTAAAGGCCGTGCAATTATGTTCAAAGAGAGAGGTGAGTTGGTTCTTTTAAAATTCGCAGAGCGCTTAGCAGAAGTTGGACAGCCAGAAAGTTTGCCAAGATTAGAAGGTAAGAGAATGTTTTTGATGTTGGCACCTAAAACAAGTAAGAAGAAGCCTACAGGCGGAGCCGCTGCTTAATGCTTTTTATTTCATATTCGGCAGAGGCTAGTCCTCTGCTTTTTTGTTTTTATAAGTCATGAAGTACGAAATAGGAGATCGAATCTTAGTATTGCATAGCAATGAAGAAGGTGAAGTTGTAGAAATCATCAATGAAAAAATGGTGATGATTGAAGTGCGTGGAGTTCGCTTCCCTGCTTATATGGATCAAATTGATTTTCCATATTTCAAGAGATTTTCAGAAAAGAAAATCGTTCCAGAAGTCAGAAAACCAAAAACTTATATTGATCAAGTTCCCTCTGAAAAAAAGCAATTTATACCACAACAAGCTGAAGATGGGGTATGGTTGGTTCTAGTGCCAAAGTTTATAACAGATGAATTTGATGATGAAATAGTGAGTTCTTTTCAGGTTAGGTTAGTTAACAAAACCGCAGTTGGATATAAGTTCGTATACCAACATGAACATAGGCAAGACATTGCTTTCGAGTTACAAAATGAATTGTTGGCATATCAAGATTTTTACTTGCACGATATTTCATTTGAGATATGCAGTGATCAATCGAGCTTTGTTGCAGAATTTTCATTGATTACCCCACAGAAGAAGAAAGTTTCTTTTTTTGAAACATACCTCAAACTCAAATCCAAGCAACTCTTTCAGAGAATAGAAAAAATGAAAGAGAAGAATGAGCCATTCATTCAATTTCAGCTCATGACCCAATATCCAGATCTTGAATTAGATGATAAGCCCGATGTGTCGCCTTTATTACAGAAAGGTTTTAAAGTGTACGGTTTACATCAAATAAAAGACCATTTACCTAGTCCAAGATCAGTGGTTGACTTACATATTGAAAAAATTACGGACAGCTGGAGTCATTTAAAATCAGCCGAAATTCTGGATTTACAGTTAAGAGAATTTGATAAATGGCTAGAATTAGCCATTTTACATAAGCTTCCAGAAATGTTTGTGATACATGGGGTAGGGAAAGGAACGCTAAGAGAAGAAATACACGATAAGCTCAAGCTTAAAAGGGAGGTAAAACATTTTGTGAACCAATATCACCCCAATTATGGATATGGGGCTACTCAAATCGTGTTTTAATGAATTACCGCATTGAATTTCATACCTTTGAATTAGCTACAAGTTCGAACCATCGCCTCAATTCGTTGGGGAGGAAAGTCCGGACAGCATAGGGCAACCAGCCGGTGAAGAGCCGGGTCTCAGTCAAATGAGAACAGACAGTGCCACAGAAAATAACCGCCACAACCTAGTTGTGGTAAGGGTGAAAATACAGGGTAAGAGCCTGTGTTACTTGCAGGTAACTGAAAGTAAGGGTAAACCTCTGGTGCTGTAATGCCATGTATAGGAGCGTTTGAGAGCGGCTCGTTCAAGCTCCAGGGTAGGCAGCAAGAACCCAACAGCAATGTTGGGTCCAGATAAATGATGGTTTAGAAACAGAATCCGGCTTACGAGGCTTGTAGTCATTTTTGGCATTGTTTATGCACCCTAAAATAAGGGGGCTAAAAAAATGAGGTGTAATTGTAATTTTATACCTGAGTACAACACATGGTAAAATATTTTCTTGTCACATTTCTTAGTGTGTTCTTTCTATCTCAGGTAGTAAGCGGACAATGTTTGCAAGTTCAATTGCAAGGTCCAAGTTGTACGGGTAGTGATCAAAAATTAAGAGCAACCATTACACCAGCACCTATGTCAATTAGTTGGTTTAGGGGCAACCAAGAAGTTGGGCGTTCAAGCACAGGTTGGGATACCACAGGTGTTGCAGTTGCTGGAGCACAAGGAGGTGGTATGGGAGCTTCTCAATTGGTTGCACCAACCTATACATGGGTTACACAGGGTGGAGATTTTATAGTTTCTGATAGAGGCAACCATAGAATTCAAGAATGGGAAAAAGATGCAGGATTTGGTATAACCAGAGCAGGTGGGTTTGGTGCAGGATCTTCTTCTAATCAGCTGAACTTGCCAGGGAAGTTTTTTGTAGTGGGAAATAACTTTTTCATTGCAGATACTGAAAATAACAGAATCATTCAGTTTACAAGGGGCAATTTGGTTGGTTTTCCTGTGTTTGGTGGTGTTAGAGGAAGTGAAATGAATCAATTGAATGCACCCGAAGCAGTTGCATTAGATGCTTCGGGCAATATGTATATAGCAGATAAAGGGAATCATAGAATTTTATTTGTTCCCGCTGGATCAACTACTGGAAATGTATTTGCTGGTTTAACAGGAGTGCCAGGTGATGCATTGAATCGGCTTAATTCTCCTGTTTCTGTTTTTCTTAGAAATAATTGGTTATATGTTACTGATGCACTCAACCATAGAGTTCTTCGTTATCCTGTTACTGGGGGGGATGGAGAACTTGTTGCAGGTGGCACTCAAGGTATTGCAGCAAACCAATTGAACGAACCCAACGATTGTTATGTTGATGAACAAGGAAATTTATTGGTGGCTGATATGAATAACCATCGTATTCAATACTTCGCCAATAACAATCCAAATGCAACAACAGTAGCTGGTAGCGCAGCTGGTATTACAGGTAGCAGTTTGCAAAGGTTGCAAAATCCATCCAGCGTATTTTTGGATGCAAACAGAAATTTATATGTAACCGATCGTCAAAATTTTCGTGTATTACGATTTGATTTCAAGTCGATTGATTTGACTTTTGAACCCAAAGAACCAGGTACTTACCGAGTAGTAGCCACTGCTTTTTCTTTATGCACTGCAGCTTCAAATAACTTTACAGTTTCTCAAGGACCTACAATTACTATATCAGGCAATAGAAGTATTTGTGCAGGCGGAGAGGCTACTTTAATTGCTTCTGGTGTAGCAAGTGGTACTTACAGATGGAGCCCAGCGGCAACTTTAGATGTTGCAACGGGTGCTACAGTTAGAGCTCGTCCGCTTCAAACAACAACATATACTGTTCGTTCATCAGATGTAAATGGATGTGAGGGTGTAGCTACATTTACACTCACTGTTTTATCGAGTGGATCGGGAACGAATGTTGTGTTAAGAGGGCCACAATGTTTAAATGATAGTTTACTAACAGTTAGTGTGCGCCCAAGACCTCGTCAAATTACATGGATTAGAAATGGGCTTGTTGAGAAAGAGGAAACATCTGTTTGGAATCCACAAGGTTTTATTGCAGCGGGGGGCAACGGTATGGGAGTGGCGTTAAATCAGCTAAACCTTCCAACTGGTGTAGCCGTTGACGCTGCTGGTAATTTGTTTGTTGCTGATAGAGATAACTTTAGGGTAATGCGTTGGACTCCAGATGGCCTAACTGCTTCTGTTGAAGCTGGAGCAACGGGTGCTGGTGCAGGTACTTCGCAAGTTGGAAGACCAACTAAAGTTTTTTTGGATGATCGAGGCTTTATGTATGTTGTTGAAAGTCAAAATCACCGGATACAAAGATTTGCTTTAGGAACCAATGCACCAGGAGAAGTCATTGCAGGAGTATCGGGTGTTCCAGGCTCTAGGGCTAATGAACTCAGAAATCCTGAAGGAGTATATGTTGATAGCAGAGGAAATATGTATGTAGCCGATGCGGGAAATAATAGGATTCAATATTACCCAAATGGAAAACTTGTAGGGGAAACAATTATTGGAGATACTGTGAGTGGTTTCACTGAAAGAAGGTTGTTTAGTCCAAGAGCAGTTACAATTGATGCTGCAGGAAATATTTATGTGGCAGACGGTTTAAATCATCGTATTCAGCGTTTCCCTCCAATTGGATCACCAGGCTCCAATATAGGAACTACAGTTGCTGGTGGATTTGGAGCTGGTGCAAATGCAAATCAGCTAAATGAGCCCAACGATGTTGTGGTGGATGCTTTTGGAAATTTATTCATTGCAGATATGAATAACCATCGCATTCAAATGTGGCAACCGGAGGCAACTAGCGGATTAACTGTTGCCGGAAGGAAAGATGGAAAATCTGGTTTTGAACTAGATGAACTTCAAAACCCAAGCGGTGTAGCTTTAGATATTAATAATAATCTCTTTGTAGCTGATCGTCAGAACCTAAGGGTTATGCGATTTAGTAGTACCGTTTTGGATACCATGTACAGGCCAACAAAAGCGGGAGATTACACAGTAAACGTGGCCGTTTCGCAAAATTGTGGAACACTTTCTAATGTGGTTAGAATTGCCGAAACGCCTAACATAGTTGTTACAGGTAACACCAATGTTTGTTTGAATAATAGCACCATTTTAAGATTATCGGGTGGAAGAGATTATGTATGGACACCACAAACCAATGTGGTTAAGTTATCTGATTCCACATTTCGTATAACTCCAATTGTTTCTCAGAGCTATTCTATTCAAAGTGCTGCAACCAATGGCTGTGTTGGGCGTACACGAATTTCAGTTACAGTTGGACAGCCATTACAGGTTACACTCTCAGGTCCTAACTGTATCAATGCAGGAGATTTAGTGATTAATAGTTCACCAGCACCTGTTGCACTAAATTGGTTTAGAAATGATACCATTGTTCGATCTGAAGTTGCTTCATTTACAACAACACCTACCATTGTTGCAGGAGCTCAAGGGCCAGGTTCATCACTCAATCAATTTCAAAATCCGCATGGCATGTTTGTAATGCCAGATGGAACATTCATAGTAACCGATGCCTCTAATTTTAGAGTATTGAGGTTCCCAGCAAATAGTGCAAGCGGCACGCCTGGTGAATTTTTATTAGGAGATGGTGATGGAAATGGTCCAAGGCAGTTGCGTTTTCCTACAGGTATTTTTGTTGATACAGCTAGAAGGATTTTTGTGATAGATCAAGTAAATAATCGTATTCAAAGATTTGCATGGGGTAGTAGAGAAGGTGTTACAGTTGCAGCTGGAGGAGGGAAGGGCAATGCTTTAAACCAGCTTGACTCGGCCATGGGAATCTATGTTACCCAAAGTGGGATGATTTACGTAAGTGATACAAAGAATCATAGAGTACTCAGGTATGGTCCGAATAGTGTAGCGGGGACTGTAGTTGCAGGGGGTAATGGAGTTGGTTTAGGTGCTTCGCAACTTAATGAGCCTATGGGAATTTGGGTAGATGAATTAAGTGGCGATTTATATATAGCTGATAGCCGTAATCATAGAATTATGAGATACAGAGAGGGCTTGCGTTCTGGTGAAAGAATTGCAGGTACTGGATTTGCTGGGTCTGATTTAGGAAGTTTGAGAACGCCCACAGATATTATTGTACATCCAAATGGCGATTTATTTATTTGCGATGGTGGCAATCATCGTATTCTGCGTATTAGAGCAAACACAACAAATATTGCAGTGGTTGCAGGAAGTCCAAATGGAGGCAGTGGATCAACAGGTAATCTATTGAATGGGCCTTTTAAAATATTTATAGATCAAGCAGGAAGATTATGGGTGACAGAGTTAGGTAATATTCGTATATCTCGATATGGTTTAACACCTATTAGCTCACCTAATAATTATAGACCTGTTTTGCCAGGTACACATTATGCAGTTCTTACCAGTGCAACTGGTTGTTCAATAACAACTGATACAATTAGGGTTTTAACAGGTACACAACCAGCACCTCCTATAGCAAGAGATACCACGGCATGTTTTAATGGGCCATCTCCAGTCATCAATGTAATGGGAAATAATTTGAGATGGTATCCAACTGCAACTTCTAATCAAGGCTCTGCCACTCAACCAATTGTACCTACAAATTTGGTAACCACTCAATCATTGTGGCTTACACAGAGAAGCATAACTGGCTGCGAAAGTAATAGAGTAAGAGTGAATGTGAGGGTTGCAGGATTACCAAATGCAAGGTTGGTAGTAGAAGGTAAATCGGCTTTGGTACCAGGCGATACAACTCTTTTAAAAGCCCAGAGCGACTCATCTGTTACACAGTTTAGATGGTTCTATAACAATAATCCATTGTTGTTTTCTGGAAGAGATTTGAAAATCAATTTTAGTAATACAGGAAATTACATGGTTGATTTAGTAAGTCCTGAAGGTTGTATTAGAAGAAGTCCAACTGTAGCTATAACAAGGGCTGAACCAGAAGATCGGTCATTATACTTATTCCCTAACCCTGCGCGCGACCAAGTAAATCTCTATTTCTCTGCACGACAAAACAATATTGTATTTGTAAAAATCATTTCATCATTTGGACGAGTTATGCGCAATGAGCGTACGAATGTGAACTCGGGACTAAATGTGTTAAGAGTGAATATTGCAGATTTACAACCTGGTTCCTATACCATACAGGTTATGAATAATTTTGGTGATTTGTTGGGATCTCGTCAGTTAATTAAAATGAGATAATTAAGGATTGCATTGATCGCAGGTTCCTGGGTCGGCAAAGGGTTTTTCGGCTGATTTTTTTTCTTCAAAATTGCAATGGCTGCACTTCCGAATATAAAAAGCAGTATTCCTTGTTGGCATATTACACCACGCACATGGTAATCCTGATTCTACTGATTGAATGGCAAATCCTGGAATAGAGCAGTTTGGACAATAGCTCTTCATATTCTCAATCAGTTTTTTTCCAGCTTCAAAAATATTTTTTTGTCTAACCGGATTTCGCATTGCACGTAAGTCTGTTTCAAGAATAATTGGTGCAGTTTCATGTTTACTCAAAAGAATAAATTGTTCTTCTAATTCTTGCAGCGAGTATAGGTTTTTGATGATGATTCTGTCCTCAACTTTTTTCTCTTGGCTCATTAAAATAATTCCCGTTTCAGGAAATCCTAGTTTTCCAACAAACTGATTTGCTTCACGCCAATTTGAAGTAGTTAGTCGAGCTGCATTTGATTGAAGGCTAGTGTATTCAGACCAAACGTACACGTTTTGAATTGGCTCATGTAAGAGTAGCACTTCAACATTTACATGCAGCAGTGGCATGTCGGGGTAAGGGAAAAATGCACCTTCACTTACTATGATTACGCCATTTGGTTGAATGATTCTTGCAGCTGCAAGCTTTTGTAAAGCAGTCCCTTTTTGGTCAGATGGCCTTTCTATTTCACCAGAGAAAGTTCCAAATATATCTGTATCGAGCTGAAGTGTTTGAATACTTTGTTGAAACTCATTTTCAAATAAAGTGGATAAGATGGCTGCTTTTTCGTGTTTAGTGGCCATCCAAAAATGCATGTTTTGCCAACGGAATTTATTCTCCGTCATTTAATTAACTCTGCTTCTTTTAAAATTTGAATAATGTTTGGATATGTATCTTCAATATACTTTCCAAGTTCGTTTGTCCTCACCCATTTTGCTTCTTCAATATCTTCATTTTTTTGAGGGACAAGCTGGCTGGTTGAATGTGTTTCCATTAAATACCAATGCGAAATTTTAGTAACATCTTGCTTTAACCAATTATCAAAATAGTCGTGGGTTGTTGTTCCAACAAATTGCTTGATTTCAACTTGCTGCAATCCAGTTTCTTCTTTCACTTCTCTAATTGCACAATCCTCAATGGTTTCAGTTTCTTCCATTTTACCTTTTGGTAAATCCCATTTGCCTCTTCTGAAAATGAGCAGTAGCTCTTTGTTTGCGTTTACTACCAGTCCGCCCGCAGCAATTAAAGTCATTTTTTTCAACATAGTGTAAAATTACAATTTCTTTTCCAGCCCTCATAGTAACTTCGTTGTATGACAAATGAAAAAGCAGTCGCAGAAAAATTGTTACAAGCAGGAGCTGTTCAGTTAAGACCTCAAGCACCTTTTACGTGGGCAAGTGGTTGGAAAAGTCCAATTTATTGCGATAATAGAAGGGTGTTATCTTTTCCTTATATCCGAGATTTTATAAAGAGTGAATTGTGTAATGTAATTTTTGAAAAGTTCCCAGATGCCGATGCATTAGCTGGGGTTGCTACTGCTGGTATTGCATGGGGTGCAATGGCGGCTGACCAGTTAAAGCTTCCTTTTTTATATGTGCGTCCTAAGCCGAAAGAACATGGTATGGGTAATCAGATAGAAGGAGCGGTTGTACCAGGACAAAAAGTTATAGTTGTTGAAGACCTAATTTCAACTGGAAAAAGTAGTTTGCAGGTTGTAGAGGTTTTGAGGAATGCTGGCGTTGAAGTAGTTGGTATGGCAGCAATTTTTTCATACGGATTTCCAGTTGCTGAAGAAGCGTTTCAAACTGCACAAGTATCACTAGAAGTTTTAACAGATTATGCTCATTTAGTTGCTTTAGCAGTTGAAAAAGGAACTGTTGAAGTAGGTACAGCAGATTTATTACTCGAGTGGAGAAAAGATCCCGCAACTTGGCAAGGTGTTTGATAATTTTAATAAAAGCATTCAAATGAAACGAATAGTATTCTTTTTTTCATTGGTTTTATTGAGTTTGTCTGTTGTGCAAGGACAGGTGATGTCTAAAAAGGCTGAATGGTTAACTATAAAATCGGCTAATTTAAAATGCTGGGAATGTAAAGAGCGACTAGAGAAGTATTTGCTCATGGCAAGTAAAACTGAAATGGAAGGAGGAATTACACAAATGAAATTTAATCTTCTTCAAGGAGAATTAAGGGTTCTTTATTTTCCAGACAGAGCAACTCCAGAAATGATAAGAGCCGCAATTAATAATGCTGGATTTGACGCAGATGAAGAAAAGGCCGAAGAATTTGCTTATAAAAAGTTGCCTCCAATTTGTAAACGTGCAGAAGATGGGGGAGGTCCTCAACCGCGAAAGCCATGCCATGTTCCTCCTCTATAACTTAAAATAGGGAAAGTTTTTGTCGCGTAGAATAATCAACGGGCACTTTCAGGTAAATACCTTTTTTACCAACTCGAGTAGTTCCCTTTATATCAATCTGCACCTCTTCATTAAAAAGAACTGTAAAAGCGTTCTTCCAAATTCCTTTCATATCAACATGCATCTTTGAAGGTAA
>JAKRSC010000009.1 GCA_022402565.1 Hydrotalea sp.
TGTTGAATAGAAACATACCTGCCGCTATAAGCCTGCGTTTTGGCGAGGCTTTTGCGTAACAGCCCGAAGGCAGACCTATTTACCGGCTATAGCAGGGCATAGAGCGCAGCGGATGGCCTGCAACATGCAGTGGCGAAGCCACGCAACTTAGATATCGAGAAGATGAAAGGAAACGGAAAGAACAAACGCAATGAAAAATTATTTAGTACCTCACAAGAAGCAAAGCCAACAGGCAAATGCCAGAAAAGGTGAGCGAAATGCGAACCACTGGCTTTTGCCGAGCGGAGCCGCAGGATGCCGACGGAATGAAGCTGCGCTGGAGCGTAGCGTAAGTTAGCAGCGAATGAGGAAGTCTGCCTGCGGCGGGGGAAATATTATTGGTAACGTTCATGGCTTGCCGAAGTGGGGGAAATAGAATTCCGTCCGCCCGGCTAACTGAAGCTAAACTTATAAATAAAAGTTGATGATATGCACATAGCTAAATTAATAACGTCCTGCTGGATATGAAGCCAAATTGAAAAACAAAAGTTGAAACACGGCTTCCGTCCGCCCCCATTTTGGCAAACCCCATGTTAGCCGTAGTACTTTATCATCGTCGTCAGTTGATTGGCACATTCGTCAACTAATTTTTCTACTGTATCAAATTCTTTGTCGTCAAGTCTTGTAAAGCAAGAAACTGAACCCTCTTTCCAATTTTTGTAGTCTGTGTGACCTACAAGTTCGTGTAGTTTGGGAAGATGAGTTTGGGGGTTTTGGTAATAATAAATTGTAACAGAAAATTTACCGTCACCTCTGAAAACAAGAACAACATTATCGTTAGTATCAAAAGGATAAAGTCTTACTGCTTTTGTTGTGTCGTCTCCCCACGCAGAATGTTGAGCTGTCCTTTTTATTGTGTCAATTGGAAACAGTGCTTTTACTTTGTCAACAACTTCTGAAATAAATTGATTTACTTGATTGTTTGCTGCGGCTATTTTTGAGAAGTTGTTTGCATAAAATTCAAACTCGTCTTTAGTCATAAGTTTTGATGTTGCTGGTATATAATGATTGATAAAATCTTCAACAAAGAAATCCCACTTGTCTTTAAATTCTTCGGATAAATTACTTTTAATAGAAGCAAAACTGTCTCCAATAACAACATTTGTCCAAGGCTTTGGTGTGTCAACTGGATTATATGACAACACAAAAAAATGAGGTATTAAATGTGAGTACCGAGATTTAATATCCATTTCATAATCATCAATAGGGTTGGCAAGCCAATGTTCTACTTTGTTCTCAAAAACTAAAATGTATTTTGAGTTGTAAATTAAAAGGTCAATATAGTTCCCCTTTAAGGTCGTGTGTTGCGTAAGAATTTTTATGTCAAGCAAAAAGCTTTCAATTACTTCCTCCGATAAAATAGCAATGCTTTCCAAAAACGATTTTATAAATTCGTTACGATGCCTATAGTGACTTTTTGAAGAGATTATGTAAGCAAAGACTTCTGTAAATGGATTTTCATAAAAGCCTCTTGTTCCAATATCAAAAAGGTTGTCCTTTGGTGTGTTTGGTCGAAGTACGCATTTATCAACAGCATTTTTTATTTCATCGAAAGTATGTGTCATACGTGGAAGTTGTATTACGGCTAACTCATTAATATCTGTAATAACAATACAACTAGTAAAGTCCAGTATTTATGTATATCAATGGGTTAGTGTTATCCAAATTTAAAGATTCATTATAATAATTCGAAATAGAAGTAAAGATGTATAAAGCCTAGCAAACAGGCAAATGCCAGAAATGGTGAGCGAAATGCGAACCACTGGCTTTTGCCGAGCGGAGAAGCAGGATGCCGACGGAATGAGGCAGCGCTGAAGCGAAGCGAAAGTTAGCAGCGAATGAGGAAGGCTGCCTGCGGCGGGTGCGAAATATTATTGGTAATACCAATGTTGTGCGTAGTATTATTTGTTCAATAACGAACTTACTGCCTTTAAAATTTTTTCCAGTCCCCCAATAGAAACAGATTCATCCTCACTAGTCTTTGTTATTGTATCACTGCTGCCATTTCCAAAATATTTGTCTACCAGCTTTTCTCTAATAGCTTGTTGTTTCGTTTCAGGCATTAATTCTATGAAAGGACTTAGAGAAGCAAGTTCCAATTCAGCAGTTCGATTGATAGTCTCAAGTTTTCTGTGTCGAGTTGATTCTCTCGCTGCATAAGTTGCAGGATAGGAAAGTGCAGCAGCAGCGATAATGCGAATTAGTGATTTAAGCCAATCAAAACCCTCACTACTTAAATCAATTATTGTCCAGATTAGTAAACCTGAGAAAGCGGACATAAACGCAATTGTTATCCACCTCCATAAATTTGCCGCCTTCTTGTGCTCATTTGCAATAAGTTGGTAATTCCCAGTGACTCCTACATTGCCAATTACATTGACGATTTTTTTTGCCTCTTCGAGTTTTGTATTTAGACTATTTATTAAATCTGTAGTGTCTGTATCTATTGTTGCTTTTAATTCATCAATTTCATCGCGATAAATTTTCTTTTCCGAATCTATTTCTTGTCTAAATCTGTTCCTGTCAGTTTCGATGTCTTGATTGGCTTTTATTTTTAAAGCAGAAAACTCATTTTGGAACTGAGTATTTAAGCTTTGAATATCAGTTTCTTTGGCCTCTACAAGTTTAAAAAGCCTATTAATTTCTGTGTCTTTCTGTAATAAGTCTGCCTTTAGATTTTCAATTTCAGTTGCCAATTCATTTTTTTCATCCTCTAATGAAGTATACTTTTCTTGAACTATTTGCTCAAAATTTGCAATGGACTTTGAAAAATCATAGTCTCCCTTAGCAAATGGAAGAGGAAGGTTCCTTACTCTGTTTAATGCTGAAAAAAAATTATTTACAGCATTATTTATGTGTCCGATATTGTTATTCCCTAAAAAGTTATTAATCTGCTGTAAACCTGCGTCTATCTCATTATTCAATGAAGATAACTCGGCTTCCTGAACGAGTATTGGAATAGTCGTTTTCAGTCTATCTGAAATGTATCGAAAGGAAGATTGAAAGAAATATAAGTTTTCGATATCAATTTTTTCTTTTGCTTCTTGTTCATTAATACGAGAATAAAATTGTGTCAATTTTTCAAAAACAGGGTGACTTCTGAAGTTGTCTGGTGTCATTGGTTTAAGGTTTTATATTACGCACAACCCACTAATATAAGTAATAATACAAAGAGAAAAGTTCATTCATTGTATATATCAATGAGTTAGTGTTATTCAAATTTAAAGATTCATTAAAAGAATAGGAAATAGAAGTAAAGATGAAAAAAGCATAGCTAAGGGGCAAATGCCAGAAATGGTGAGCAAAATGCGAACCACTGGCTTTTGCCGAGCAGAGCCGCAGGATGCCGACGGAATGAAACTGCGCTGGAGCGAAGCGTAAGTTAGCAGCGAATGAGGAAGGCTGCCTGTGGCGGGGGATGCATACGGTTTGCAGCCAAATAGTAACCCAATTGCTTACACTTTAATCAAATTGCTTAATAGATTGTTGCATAATTTTATCTATATATGTATAGTTTGATATACTTATTTTAATAGTAGATATTTTTTGTAACTTTATTAAATAACTGCAATCATTATTTTAATATGAAAATCTATTTAACACTTAACTACTAATTATGATTCATATAGTAAAATATTTTATTGCATGGAATAATTTATCATCCATAAAAATAAATTTTGATGATAATTTTTGGACAGTAACTGCATCAGAATATCTGAATGATCAAATGGTTGAAAAGAAGATCACAGGAAATATTCAAAAGATGTATGAAATATTAGAATCCGTCCTAGAAATATCTGGAAATTTAATTAAAGACTTGAATGAAAAGTATACTGGTGAAAGTGAATATAAAAAGTTGTGTTTTTTTAAAGGAACAGACGGATTATGTTTATATGAAGGCATTGCCTATGATGATAAAGTTGTTATAGAAGAAAGCATTTTTGGTGATGAATTATCATTTTATATTTATTTATTTTCAACGTATGATAATGCATGTTTATCTAAAGAACAGTTAATTGGCTTTCAAACACCTTTCTCCATATTTGTAGAAGCACTAGAAAGGGAAGGCATTACACTAACTGGATTTGAATCTAATGGAGTAGATGAAGACGACCTTACAAGTACTATTTGTATTTTAGAGTATCAAAACGGTGTTAAGTGCAGAATAAAATATCCACAAAGACATACATTTGAAATTGACGACAATACTTTTATCGAGTATAGTGATGAAGAATCATTAGATATTCAAAGCTACGATTCTGATTTGTTAGAAATACTTGAAGCCATACACAATAATCAAATAAAAGATTATATATCAGAAAAGGAGCTATAAATATTTAGTTTTTTTGTGTTTTTCAATCAAGGATAATATTATAGCAACATTTTTAAAAGAATATTTTTCCGATTATTAGAATTTGATGAATTAATATAAACTTCAATACTTCTATGGAGAATGCTATAAGATTTTAAAGAAACAAATATTTCCTATAGCCGAGTGTCATCTATATTTAATGCTTCAAATTTCGCTTTCATTGTAGGATTGCCATGTGTTAATTTTTTAATAGTCAAATCATCAATCTTTTCGTTAGCAAGTCTCAGATTATTTTCAGAAGATAACAAGGCAGCTTTTGTTTTTTCCAATTCCTTTATAGTTTTGTCTATTCCGTCAATGGCATCTTTAAATTTTCGACTTGCCAATTCATAATTTCTTGAGAAGCCTTCCTTGAACTTGTTCATCTTTTCTTCAAAGTTGGTAATGTCAATATTTTGACTTCTTACTAACGCAAGTTCAGCTTTGTACTGAATGGAGTTCATTGCTGCATTTCGCAACAATGTGATAATGGGTATGAAAAATTGCGGACGTACCACATACATCTTTGGGTATTTATGTGAAACGTCAACAATGCCAGTATTATAGTACTCACTATCTGATTCTAAAAGCGAAACAAGGACTGCATATTCACATTTTTTCTCTGTTCGGTCTCTGTCCAGTTCTTTCAAAAAATCTTCGTTCCTTTTTTTTGTTGCAGTTTCATCTCCTTCATTCTTCATTTCAAACATGATTGAAATGATTTCATTTCCAGCATCATCATTCTCTCTGTATATAAAATCTCCTTTACTTCCAGTTTTTGAATCATTGTCTTTCTCGAAGTATGCTTTTTGGAAAGCAGTTGCACGAAGCTTGTTGAATTCAGTCTCACAATGCTGTTCAAGAGTTTCACCTATCATCTTTGTTGATAGTTTTAATTTCATATCTTTTCTAAGGGCAATTTCTTCGTCCTTATGCTTTATAATGGCATCTTTCTCTTTTAGCTCATTTAGGTATTGTTCCGTCAATGACTTTTTAAGTAGTTCCTTTTCTGTATCTTTAATTCTTATGGTATTGGCCAAATCGTCACGTTCCTTTTCTATGATTTTTGTTGCTTCTGAAACAGCCAATTTTTTCTCGACTTCGGCATTTTCAATTTTAGCCTTGAGTTGCAGTAGTTCATTTTCTTTTTGAGCTAATTTCTGTGAAAGCTCAACTTCTTTTCTCGCCTTCAAATCTGCTAATTCCTGGTCTTTTTTAGCAAGTTGTTCTTGTAAGGTGCTTTTGATATTGGCTTCAGCCAATTTTACAGCACTTTCCTTTTCTTTTTCTGCAAGTGCCAAACGATTAAGAATCTCTTCTTCAAATTGGTGGTCACGAACCTGTTTTAAAATGTCTGCAAAGCCAGCTTCGTCTACTTTAAATGCTTTTTTACAATTTGGGCAAATTATTTCGTTCATATTGAATGTTTTATTTCTTTTTACAATTGAGGTATATATTGTTTGGACGATAAGTAGAGTTATCTATTGAAATTGTTTGTGATAGCTATAATTATGTCCATAGTATTTTAAAGGTTTAATTTCTTTTTTTGACTTTTTAATAGGTGTTTTAATGTTGTTAAGAAATAGTTGTAATCGTTTAATCTGCTTTTCTCTATTTCTATCTAATCTTCGTATTTGATTCGTTACGTTTTTGTTACTCCTTAATACTCTAAATCCAGCACACCAACACATTGAAATGTTTGATGAACCAAACTTAAACCTACTTACGGCCATTGATATAAGTCTTTGTTGTAGTCTGAAATGTATGGCTTTTTTATTAATGCGAGGAGCTTTTCTAGCAACCTTAATTATTTTGTCGGTCTCTGTAACTTGTTTCTTTAATTCTTTTTTTATAGACCTATTTCTTACTCTAACTAATCCATCATACCTAATCTGATATCCTACAAATGAGAGCCAAGGAACATTTAACTTCGTTTCTGGGTTTAGTTTGTCGAACCTGTCCCATTTATAGGGTAACTTTGATTTAAGTTTTTCATCCCAAAAGTCCCTTCCATATTCCATGAAATTTGTTGGTTTATGACTGATTAATTTCATGTTCTTTAATGCATTTTGATAAGTCTCTAAAAGTGATTCACACTTTTTCTGGTCAATGTGCATTAAAACCATATCGTCACAGAATCTTGCATAAAAAGTGTTTTCGTCTGAATTTAAATTTACAATCCTATCTACATGGGTTAATAATATGTTTGCTATTAAGCAAGATATTGCACCGCCTTGTGGCACTCCAATTCTTTCTAAATCAGGATTAGATGAAACTTCATGAAGTTCACTATCCTTAACCCAAGGAATGGTACCATTCAATATTCCAAATTTACTTAATAAGCTCTTTTCTATTTTTTTGATGTCGTTATTAAATGAAAATGCATCCAAATAACTTTTAAAGATGTAAACAGCTCTCGAATGAATCTCAATTTCAAGCTTTGATTTTGCTTCAATACATATAGTTTTAAATTCTCCTTCAATTACAGAGTGATTAACACAATCATAAAATTTCTTTATATCACATTCTGCGACATAAACAGGCTCGCTAAATTTATTCTTAAATTTTATTATGTCATCAATTGCTTTATGGTGATTAAAAACCTTACCCTTTTGGATACCTGTTCTAAAAGCATACGATGAATTAGAAAATAAAGGGTCAAAACAATTTGATAGGTATTTTGCTATTTGACCGATTATGATTAGGTCATGTAATTCAAATACAGAAATTGGTCTATATGATTTTTCCTTTAAATCCTTTACTACTGGAATTGTTCTCGGGGTTAAAATTTTATATGTGGACTTTTCATCCAAAACATCTTCTCGAATTTTATTTGTTAAGTCGAGCAACTTTTTCATCCAATTTGGCTGCGCTAGTCCTTGTTTCTTACATTTATTTATCTCACGCCAAATAGTTCTCTCTAATTGAATAGAATTTATCTCTACTGAATTAGACGCACGTTTTTCTCGTTCAAGTTTATTTATTCTAATCCAGCAACTTCTAGGTGGAAAATATGAGAAGATGTCTTTATTTAATTGCTTGTGTGGGTTATTCGCTTTTTGAGAAATATTTCTAAAAAAGTGCTCGTCATGTAATTTTTTAGCTGCAATTGCTCTCTTGTGACAAAGAATCTTTATTAATTCTTTATCTGAAAAATATTCAATTATGTTAAGCTTGTTTTTCATAATAAAAGGATACACCTTTTTATCACGGGTCGGAGTTATACTCCGAAAATGAATCGAATCGACTTCCAAATTGTTGTATCTTTATGGAAAACGAGACTGGCTTTCGCCACCAGCTGGAGTATTCACTCTAGAGATACCTAGATGTGAACTGTCTACCTTCGTCAGCTTCGGTGCCAAACAGAACTTTGTCCTTTGGTTCATGATTACTTCGGTGTATCCAAATGTTTGCATTTATTGGTTTATATTTCTTAGAACATCAATTCTATTCATTGGTTAGTGTCAAATTCATGATGTAGTGTCTGTCCCAAACTTACCGCCAACTCATTAACATGTGTAATATCAATAGAACAAGTATAATCCATTAATTGTGTATATCAATGAGACGGTATTATTCAAATTTAGAAAATCATTAGAACATTACGATATAGAAGTAAAGATGTATAAAGTCTAGCCAAGAGGCAAATGCCAGAAATGGTGAGCGAAATGCGAACCACTGGCTTTAGCCGAGCAGAGCCGCAGGATGCCGACGGAATGAAGCTGCGCTGAAGCGAAGCGAAAGTTTGCAGCGAATGAGGAAGGCTGCCTGCGATGGGGGAATACATTAGTATTTGTTAATTTACTTTTTAGAAAAAAAACTTCAACTAAAGATGTGGTATTATTTTTTATGCCATGTTAAAAATGAATACTCGTAAATCCTTTATCATAAATGTTCTCATTATCATTTAGCAAAAGCAAGACTGGTATAAAACTTAATATCAATTTGAAGATTTTTATCAAGTGTCTTAAACTTGTTTTCGACAGGCTTGAATAGCTTGACCAATGCACTTATCATAACACACACTAATAATTTTGATATGTAAAGGTCAAGATTTGCACTGTCTTTATTTGTTTCATATTTGAAGTTTCCCGAATCTAATTGAATTGCACTTAAACCTTCTGAATGCGCATACATACTTAAATATGTATACATGTTTGAGATCATATGTTCTCCAGTGAAACCAGTTTCATTTAAAATTGTGGCCCAATGATTAAATAATTTACCACTACCAGAAACTAATAAAGTTTTTTGTTGCTTTTTTGAAAGAGTTTTAAAAGATTCTAGACCTTGAATTATCATTTTAATCTTATCAATTTCTTCTTCATCCTTTAATTTTTGAGTTTTCCCAAGCTCAGTTTCTGTAGAAAATTTAATTCTTTGCAAAAGAGCTGAATAAATCCAAGCAAAGTATTTCAACCTTTTTTCATCATCATTTTTGGGGTTAACGTAAATATGATGATACATTAATAAAGTCTCTATTTGTGCTCGTAGTACTACTTTTGCTGAGGAAATGTCAAGTATTTTTTCGTTGTTTAGTTCTTTAGGGAAATAATTTGATTTTAAATTCATACCTGACAATATGTTATGCAGGGTCAATGCATGAAAACTGAATTTGAATAAAAGAGTTTCGGAGTATTTTTGCCAGCTTTGAATTTGAGTTTGCTCAAGTCGTAATGTCTCGTTTAAATAAATCAATGTATCAATCAGATTATGGAATTCTTTTAAATTAAACCCCAAATCCTTGCGATTATTTTGACTCATAAGTTCAATTACTCGTAAATCTGTTGAACTAAGCATATAAATAATCTTTTAGACTACATAAAGTAGTAACATAGATGAATTAATGTCTTAGGAAGATTTTCATTTTTTATAGATTTTATCTTTTAGATCATTGAGTGCAAGCTTCCCTACTTGACAATGGACTAGAATACGATAATTAAACTACTTTTTTACAAGAGTGCATTCAATCTTTAATATTCAAACTATATGTATAAGCTTTTAAGATTTAATCAACATCAAACTCCAAATTTCCAAAACCAAGTGTTCTTCCATTCTCTTTCAATGTTCTTTCAGTATCCTGACTGAAACCATTATGGTTTGTGGCTTCAATGTGTATGGTGATTTTGACTTTAGTGCCTGCGGCTAAATTGAGATGTTTTAAAATCTCTTTTTCAATGTCATCTGTTGAACGGAAGAAGCGAGTCGCATCTGTTTCTACATGACCAGTAAACCTTGTAGGTTTAGATATATTAGGGACACCTTCATTAGCTTTTGTTTCACTTGTGCCAACATCTTTACTGAAGTTTGACGTTGTTGAATTGGTAGCTTCTGAGTTTTTTTTAGCTTCTGCTTCTGCTCGTTCTTTTGAGAGTTGGGCTTCTGCAATATCAGGTTTTACTAATAAACCATAACCATCAAGAGAAATCAATACTTGCGTTCCAGCCCGTAAGCCACGGTATCTTGCATTTTCTTCGTCAAAAGATTCAGCATAGGCGAATGAATCTTTCTGCCATGATACCAAACTTAACCCTGATTCAATGGCTTGTTGCAGCAAGTGGGCGGAAGATAGTTTTGGCAAATAGAGATACTTGGCAAAGTCTTCCCGAAGCTGGCGAACTGATACATTGTCTCCACGCCAAAGTGGGATTCTGTCTAAGTTGATTCGAAGCTCGGATGAAGCAAAATCATTGTACAACTGGCTTTGAGACGTGAGTTTCTTTAGTACTCTGCTCAGGTATGCTTCCTGATTGGAACCATTCATTTTTGATTCATCCCATTGCACATCAGAACTGCCCACTTCCTGATAAGGAGTAAGAATCCAAACAAAGGTTTCCGGCAAGCGAAGCTTGATGGTATCTAAACCCGATTTCCGCTTTCCTTCTGCCTGGTTGGATTGATAAGCATCCAAGTTCAATGCGACCTTATCATCCACAATGGATTTCCAAGCTAAGAATGCTTTGACCGCTTGTTTCAATTCTTCCAAGCGGGTTTTATCCGGTGTGAGGAAAATGAGTGTGTTGCGATAAAGTCTCTGCGAGGCACCTTTGGTGCTGAGTATATCTTTTGCTTTTTGAAATGCAGGGCTGCTTCCGTCTCTTGGTACATGGAGATGCTTGATACCCAACACAACCAATTTCATCTCCAAATCATCAGGCACATCATTGGAGTTTTGAGGCATGAAGTGAATGCGTCTTATCTGGCTACCTGATGGTTGGAGTTGCTGGGTAAGCAAGGCAAGAATTTCTTCTTCTACCTTATCTTCCTGTATGTGAGCTGCACGTTCTTCTGCAGTACGGTTTACGTTGTTCTGTGTACTGTACCAGTAATTTTTGCTCTGGTGATAAACGAAGGTGGCTTTATCAGTCAAATGCCGCAAGGCATCTGTGAAAGTAGGTATGGTTTCTCCAGGAAGGATAGCGCCTAATTTGATTCGTTGTTCATCAATGCCACGATTGGCAGCATTAAAAGTAGGGGCAGAACCAAAGAACAAGGTACGAGCAACTCTGCGAGTACCTGAGTACCGGCCAATATTCGGATAGTCGTTATCAATTTGCTTTGGCAATGAATTGTTGCCATCAACATCTTTTTGAATTACTGCTCTCCAAGGATCTTCCAAATAGCGCATCAATTCACCTTGAATTTCTGAATCATCCATAGGTACGTTAGCAGGCAGAATCAATGGCCCTTGGTCATTGTTCTCCCATAGGAAATGGATAATCTTGGCCATGAGTCGAAGAATACCACGGGTCTTTTGGAACTGCGGAATACTTGCCCATCTTTCGGCTAAGGCATCAAATAATTCCGGGTGGATGGGATAAAAATCCCGTATGCGTTTTTCGTAACTGCTGTCTTGCGTTTCGTTTGGAAAGTCTGTTTTGTTGTTCCTGTAAAATTCTCCGAATGCCCTTGCGGAAGCATCTCTATCGGCAAACTGTTCCTTAGTTGCAATGGGTGAGAATAATCTTCGGGTTACAATCTCGAAGGATTCTTCGGTAGTGGCTGCCGACCAAGGTGATTCAATACGGCCAATAATATTGCCTAATTCTGCTGCCGACTGGCGGCCTTTCTCTCCACCCATTTCAATATCGGATGCAGGTAAGCTGACAACCACCAGGGCATTGTTTACGGTTTTTGCCGCTTCGCACAATGCTTGGGCAAATGACATCTGTGTGCCATAGGTTCCGCCACTGTCGTTACCATCTTCTTTCAACTGGCGAGTGTAGGCTACCCATTCGTCAATCAGCACCACGCATGGCGCAAACTTTTTCAGTAAGGGCACCAATTGGTCTCCGGGGTTTGCCGCTTTTTCGTCTGCTTCCTGAAGCATGGCGTAGCCAGCTTTGCCACCTAACTGCCAAGCCAATTCACCCCAAAGGGTGTGAACTTTTGTTCCATCTGGTTTGGTGTGGGTTACGCCCGGAGCAATTCGATTTCCTACCAATACAGCTTTGTTCACCTTTGGCGGTGGCTGCAAGTCGCCCACTTCACGGAAGAAACTTTCCAAGTCTCTTACTGAACTGAAATTTGCACCGGAACACAAATGGTAAATGGCCAATAAAGAGTGGGTTTTACCACCACCGAAATTGGTTTGCAGGTTTATCACCGGGTCGCCACCATCACCGTTCAATCGCTTTAAGGTGTTGGTTAATAGCTTTCTTATGCCTTGAGTTAAATAAGTTCTGTTGAAGAAGTCAACGGGTTTACCATATTCTCCTGCATTTTCTCCATCCTGATACACTCGCCACAGATCGGCGGCAAATTCAGCTTGCTGAAATTTGCCTGATGCCACATCCGGGTGTGGCGTTATTACCTGACGCCAAGGTTTGAGACCAATTGCGGATGATTCTATTACAGATTTAGCTTCAATAGCTCTTGTCTTCTTACGGGTGTTTTCTTCATAGCGAACCCTAAGCAACTCATTCTTTTGGTTGTCGGCTTCTTCTGCTTCGGGGGCTGCAATGGCACTGAGTATGCGTTCTACATTGTCCAATGCACGGAAGGCATCATCTGTATCAAATACGTTGTTCTTGTTTTGGTGGGCTGCACGTTTGCGGATTTCCATCAGCTCACTTACCCATGACCTTTCGGAATGACCAAGCACTTTGCCGAATACCTTGTTCCATTGTTTGAACATGATGGCAAGCAATGCCGCCACATCCCATTCTTCGGGGCTAAGGTTGCGGGAATGATGCCCATCCGGGAAACATTCCTGTGCTTCCATTTCCCAATAGTTTTGGTACTCGGCTTTCATTTCCTTTTCTACATAAGGAAGTAAGCCTTTGCGCAGCAGGTCAAGCCCTTTGTTTACTCTATCTAAATTGCTCAGTGCCATAATTAAAATTCAAGTTTTCCTTGTGTGCCAATGGGGTCTTTAATGTTGTATGATTCGGCTACAATTTGATTCCATGAGAGAACCAAACTGTTGTATGCCTGGGCTTCTTGCGCCCATCCTTTCTTCTCGCAAATAGTGAACAGGTGGTAAGCCAGTTCTCTCGCAATGTCAGCAGTTGGGCCAAGCTTTTTATACAGATTTGCTGCTCCCATTTCGCCATGCTCTTGAAGCTGCTTGATGAGGTGTTGGGTAATTTCCCATACTACTACACGATTGTCAACGGTTGGGTCCCAAGTAGCTGATAACTCACTTCTCGGAATGAGTTGCACTTTACCTGCTCCTGATTTTACCACACCGGAATGCACCAAGGCATTTACCGCTGTGTTTTTAGCCAATGCCAATGCATTGGCATCACCAAACTCTCCGGCAGCAAATTCGTTTTGCTCAAACCAAGCCAAAGCCCACCGGGTCTCGGTATCAAAATCACCTTCCTGTTCGGCTAAAATTTCTCCTAATGCCTTGTTGATTAGCGATAGGGCAGTACGCACACTCATGGGAGTACCATCCTGTTCCATGATTTTATCAAAGCGGGAATAAATACCCATACCTGGGCCAATAGTGGCTTGAGCCATATCCACAGGGGCAAGGTTACTTTTTTGCAAAACTTCAATAGCGTTAGGAAGCTCTCTCTTCAATATTTGTAAGTACTCCCGCCTGGTAATTGAAGCAGCATTCTCTGGTCTTGGCCGACAAGCCAATACAATGTAGCTGGTGAGTGAATTTGTACCCATTGCCACCATTCGCCACTTTTGAGAAGCTTTGATTGGCCATGTTGCCATGATTTGAAATCCAGTTGAAACCAAACTTTCTAACAAAGTTTCCCAACCTGTTGTAAGGCTAATTCCATTTGAGTTTTCTTCATCAGGTTCACTACTATCTTCGTCTTCATCCTGCTTGAATGCATAATAAACTGTCAAAGGAAAGCGAGGGTCTAAGCCTTTTTTCAGATTGCCAAACGCATTCTTAAAACCACCTTCAAAATGGTCTTTTGCAGCTTCCTTACTTCCATACCTAAAATCTGATGCCACCAATTCTTCCATTTTGGGCACCAAAACTGTACTGAGCAAATCAGGGTAAACGTCTTTGAGCCCATGACGAAGCCATACGTAGAAAAAGTCAGACAAATCTGAGTATCCAATATTATCATAATAAGGCGGGTCAGTACTAACAAGGTATGATTGCTCTTTAAAATTATATTTTGCTGCGTTGAATTGTTTGGCGTTTTGACTACTCGAAGTGGTAGTTAAAATAACTTCTACGCAATCGGCCACATATTCATAGCATGTTTTCCAAGCACCTACTGCTTCCCCAATAATGTTAGCTTCACCAAAATCCCACACCATTGGTACTGCTTGACGACCATATAAATTCATTACCTTTTCGTTTCCGCTATTCCAACGGCATAATGAATTATTAAAGTCAGTAATTCTATCACATGCCATTACCAAAAGTGTGCGCAGTGCTTCTTTATAACGAGCACTTTCTTTTGACTTTTCTATCTGTTTGCCAACTTCACCTATCAAATCATGTAAAGCTGTTATGCCGAAAAGCTGTCGGGAAGAAAACAATTTCCAATGTTCATCCATTCCATAAAGCTGGACCCTAAATCCAAGTGCCTTCTCCGGTAACTTAGTTTCGGGCTTCCATTTGTTCTTTACTTTGAATGCAATCTCTTGTTGCGAAGAGGTAGGAGATACATAAGTTTTTCCTTTCGGTTGATCTATGACCATACCAATCAACACTTGGCCCATTCGGCCTGCCTTGCCTTCTTCTCTTATATAATCCAATTTAACCGGCTCATCACAGCATACGCATGTTGCTCCGCTTCTATTAACTGTTCCCTTTATTTTTGGAGTAGATTGAGAAACTTCATACCCAATGATTTTATTCGTATTTCCTGACCGTTCAACTATTGGTTGAGTGACGAAATTCGGTTTCTTCTTCGTGCTGAGAATAAAGGATCGAACCAAAGGCATATCACAACCACAAGCCGGGTTTGGACATTTCACTGTTCTGGCCCACAACCAAGCAACAACGTTATGTTCTCGATTACCTTGTTTTGCCTTTGGGTAAAATTCACCAATACGTTTTTTTGCTTCTTCGTTAATCCAGTTACCATAATATCGGAGGTCTTCCGCTATTCCTTTTCCAAGCTTCCATTCTGTAAACCCTATTTTAGGTTGTATATCTGGATTGATGGGAACTTGATTGGCAAACTCTGGCAATATTTCAAGTTGGGCTTTGTTTATAAGCACAGCTACAGGATTTAAGTCAGATGCCTGAACTGGCAGACCTAAACGCATTCCTTCCAAAGGAATTGAACCACCACCGGCAAATGGGTCAAGCACAGTAGGCAGCTTTCCGTTACAATGTTTTAATATTTCCTGGTAGGCATCTTCAAATACGTCCTGCCTGGTGTGCATCTTCTTCTGGCTAAGCTTGCGAATGATTTCAAATAATCTTTCCCGTTCTGCAACTTGGGCTTCTTCTGTTGGGAATTTGTCAGGATGAGCTGATGGGTCATCAACCAAGGAGGCAAATAAAATAGCTCTTGCCGAAGGTAAAGGAAGCCTTGCCCACCAATGGTGTATGCCTTTTGGGTGTGCCCCAATACCCGGCATTTTATCGTATGCCGAGGCATCATTGATGATGTCGAGTGGTAAGGCTACTTCTATTAATTTTTTGGTATGGCTCATTTTAAATCCGTTCAATCAATGTTGTTTTTACTAATTCGTAGGCTGTCTGCTGGTCGTAAGGAACATCCGGTCGCAGTAAAGCAGTGGTATCACCCAAAAATTCGCTGTCCTGCATTTTGGCTTCCATATTCAAGATGTATTCCCGCTGCGTAGGTGGCTTTTCTACCGAGAAGTTCATGTACTCACGGTAGCTGTGCAGCAATGCTTCTATATCTAAATCAGGTTTTTGAGTTAAGGCAATGAACATATCGTACAAGTCACGGCCCTTTCTGCGTTGGTACAATGCCCTGAGCTTTGTGCCCAACAATTCTTCTAAGCGGTAGGTGGTCAGCTGGCAGCTTCCATCAAACCAAGAAGACTTTACATCAAATGGAAATTGCTGTAAGCCATGTACCGTAAAATGCTCCCGGGTATTGGCTTCTACCTTTAAACGTAAGCGGATCGAAGGAGGAAATTCAGAATCAAAACGGCAAATGACTTGGGTTCCATCCCTTTTGGGCTTTACTGATGATTCTCCCAGAAATGCCAATGCGGCTTGTAGTCGTTGCACTGTTTCTTTGATGGGTTCGGCACGTACCTGCACCAAGTCAATGTCTTCCGAATACCTTGGTTGAGGTTGTAAATAAAGTTTATGCAGGGCAGTACCACCCCGAAAAGCCAAACTACTTGCCAACCATTCGTCTGAAAATATTTCCACCAAAGCACGGCAAATCACCAAGTCTTGTTCCACCTGTTCGTTGGTTTGCCAAGGAACCAGCTGGCTCCACTCCGTTATGTATGCCTGCGGTATCATTCGTCAATTTATCTCGTTGTGTTTCATTTTTTATTTGTCTCGATGAACCGACTAAAAGTCGGTTTCAATTTCAGTGTTCACAATCACCTTCCAACGATTGTCAGAAGAAAAGCCTTTTGTCTCTTTGGCTGCCTTTAGCGGGATGCGGAACAAACTCAGTTTTTCCCGCTTCATAGCTTCAAACAGCGCATCTGCCAGTTCTGTATTGTAGCATGCGTATTCCAAAAAATATCCCAATCGTTGCAAAGCCGTAACATGCACATGCTGTAATACCACTGAGGTGAAATCAGTTGGTTTGATTACTTCTGCCAATTCGTTCAGCACGGTAGCTGCCCGATTGAGCCCACCAATACGTTTTTCAAATTGTATCAAATCACCGGCAGTGAGTACAGCATTTGAAATGTTCAGGTAGCCAGCTTCCGTTTTCCTTTGCTCAATTAAGGATTGCGGAAACTCCTTGATGCTGATGTAATTGATTTTAAGACCATTTTTTTGGGTAGGTCGGAGTACAGGAAAATCAGTCATCACAAAGTATTCCTGTGGCTGCTGATGTGATGCTCCATGAAAAGCAGCAGCATTGAGCAGCGCCACGTAATATGGCCGTTGCAAGTACTTCATAAAGGCATCCAAATACAGTTGAGGAGGCAATATGCCTTTGGAAGCGTATTGGGGTGGCAGCAGCAAGTAGTAACCTTTGTAAAGTGAAACAATCTTCCCCTTTGCACTGAGTCGGCTGAGTGCTCGTTTAACGGCAATATCAGAGTGATCTGGAATTTCCTGTTGCAAGGCTTCTGTGGCAAAGCCATAGGCTCCCTTTGCCAGCAATTTGTCTAGCCATTGGTTGATTGATATGTCGTTTTGCTCTGCCATTATAAGAGTGAAATTTTGCGAAAGGTACCACAAATCGGTACTTTCCGCAAAAAATCTATTTTGCTATTCCAGTGTAATGGTTCTGCGGTGAACCGTTTTGGTCAATAAGTCTTTCACATTAAAATTGATGGAGGTTACTCCAAAATCGGGTTCAAAGCGGAAGGCATTTTGTACATAATGCACTTCCACCCGCTTGCCATCTACAAAAGCCAAGGCCAGTATAAACTGCTCCGGCAAATTGAGTCCGTAAATGATTTCATTTTTGGTGATGGTTACTGTGGAGGCATCTTTTCTTCTGCCCTTCACTTCAATGAAACGGAGGTTGCCTGTTTGGCTACAAAGACTTTCTATGTCATAGCCAATCTTCTCCTTGCTACGGTCTTTGGCCGTATTGTTCAATTCTTTTTCTACTGCAAACACGGCTTGCATTCCTGCCTTTTCCACTGCTGCCTTTTCTTCAGGTGAAGCAAAGCCCTGGCTTTTGTAATCTTCTTTCACCTGTGTATTGAGCATAGATGCAGGTATCACCAATACACCACCAATCACCACGGGTGGTTTGGATGAAATTTTGCTTTCTTCATCCAGGTCCTGTATTCGCTTCTGCATCCGAGTTTGGAGTTCATCTGCCCGCTTGCGGGCTTCATTGGAATTGAGTTTGGCATTGGGTCTGCCTGATTCTTCCTGCATACGCAGGTCACGGGCACGGTGGTCCCAATAGCGTATTTCGTTAGTCAATCTTTCTTGAACCGCTATTTTGGTTTTCTCTACCAAATACTGGCGGTTCTTTTTCACCCGTTCCAAATGGTCTTTGGCAATAGTGGTGATGGCGAAAGATTTGATTTTATCTTCCATATTTTGCTTCAACCAAGGCATAGCATTTGCTTTGGTAAGCACTTCATTGATTTCTTCTTCGGTAGCCTGGCGGTAATCCAAATAAGGAGCATAACCGGCTTGCATGACTTGCCCTTTTTCATTCAGCTCCACAAAATGCACTTCTCTGCTAATGGTTCTGCGCCCAGCTGTTTGCAACTGTCGGGCATCCTGCACACTGTTTTCCAAATAGAAAAGCACCCGTGGTTCACTATCAGGATTGAGTTCATCTATCAGCACAGAACCTTGTTTGAGCAAGCCCATTTGCGATTCGAGCAACAAATCAATGGTGGCATCCAACAAAGGATGGCCGGGGCAAACAAAGGCAGCCAAAGGCTTGCCTTGCACCGATACCAATTCCTTGTGGAAGGTGATGCGCTCATAGCTTTTGAGGATGGGTTCTCTAGTGCCAATGATTCGGTCACGATTGCGAATGGCCGCAGGCACATGAAGCACCTGATACCTTCCTTTTTCTTTTTCGGTAACAGAACCACCCAATGCTTTGAAAGCGGTCAAAAAGAAATCAGCAATGAAGTGGGGTTGGAGTTTTCTTGCCGCAGCACGGTCCATTTCTTCCCTGATTTCCTGAACTCCCGACTTGGTCATGGTGATGGCATGAAGTGACCTTTCCTGCAATAGCTTTTCAAGCTTTGCATGGTCTAATGCTTCATCCAATACTCTATCTAAAAATGCTTTTCGCTCGGGGTCGCTGCCATAGCGAATGGCTTCTATCAATAAATCTCTCAGACTTTTGTTTTCAAAAGTCATTTCACCCAATACGTCAAACACCTGTCCGCCCAGTGCTACCCGTTCTATTTCGAGTTTATCAAACAATCTCTGCCACACTTCACCTTCACGGGTTTGGTGTGCAATGATGTTCCAGAGGCGGCAAACTTCTGTTTGTCCGATACGGTGAATACGTCCAAACCTTTGTTCCAATCGGTTGGGGTTCCAAGGCAAATCATAGTTTACCATCAGGTGTGCCCGTTGCAAGTTGATACCTTCACCTGCTGCATCTGTTGCAATCAGAACAGAGACATTTACGTCTTGCGTGAATTGTTCCTGGGCTTTTTTGCGGTCTTCACGATTCATGCCGCCCTGAATGGTTACTACCGCATTCTGAGTGCCTAAAAGTGTTCTAATCTTCAATGCGAGATAGTTCAATGTATCTCGATGCTCGGTGAAGATTACGAGCTTTCTTCTGTTACGGGCATCATCAAACATCCATTCGTTTTCTGTAAGGATGTTGGAGAGTTGTTCCCATTTTTTATCGGTGCCTGATCGTTTTACGGTCAAGGCCAATTCTTCCAGTTGCTTTAGTGTGTTGATTTCCGCTTCTAATTCCTGTATGGTTCGTGCCGTGGTTGCACGGTCCACAAATTCATTCTCAACTTGCTCTTGCTCTTCGGAAGATTGGTCATCTACATAATCTTCAATGTCTTCGTCATCATCAAAATCAGGAAGCTGTTCTGTGCGAATTTCAACCCGGTGAAACAGTTTTTCTTCTTCCAATCTTGCTTGCAGGCGTTCTTTTCTTCTTCGTAAGGACTGATAAATTGCTTCAGGAGAAGATGCTAATCTTCGTTGAAGAATGGTCAATGCAAAACCTACTGAACCACGTCTGCCGGATTCTAAATTGTCGGCTCGGTTGAATTGCTCCCGCACATAGTTTGTAACTTCCACATACAGGCGTTCTTCATCCGGTGTGAGCTGGTATGGAACAGTTATAGCAATCCTTTCCGGGAAAAGAGGTTTCCCATCAAATTTCACCAACTGCTCCTTCAATAACCTGCGCATGATGTCGGACACATCAACGGTGTGAACACCATCACGGAATCTCCCTTCAAAACGGTCGCCATCAATCAATGCCAGGAACAATTGGAAATCTTCTTCCTTGCCATTGTGTGGCGTTGCGGTCATCAGCAGGAAGTGCCTTGTTTGCCTTGAAAGCAGTTGCCCTAATCGGTATCGTTTGGTGAACTTGACTTCACCACCGAAAAATGAAGCAGACATTTTGTGTGCTTCATCCACAATGACCAAATCCCAATCGGTTACTCTCAGCTTTTCCTGTAAATCTTCATCCCTGCTCAACTTGTCAAGACGAGCAATCACAAAGTTTTCTTCATTGAACCAGTTGCCAGTTTTAGAAGAATTGGTTTTATCGTTGGTGAGGATTTCAAACGGAAGTTGGAACTTTTGAAAGAGTTCGTCCTGCCACTGTTCGGCCAATACACCTGGACAAACAATGAGGCATCTTTTTACATCACCACGAATGGCAAGTTCTTTTATGAGTAAACCTGCCATGATGGTTTTGCCTGCACCGGGGTCGTCTGCCAATACATAGCGAAGCGGTTGACGAGGCAGCATGCTATCGTAAACGGCAGTAATCTGGTGGGGCAATGGCTCAATCATCGAGGTATGAATGGCCATCATGGGATCAAAAATGTAAGCCAATCGGATGCGGTATGCTTCTGAAACAAGTTTGAACTTTTCGGAAGAAGCATTGAAGCTCCAGGGAGCTGAAGCAGTTACAATTTCAAGATTGGGCTCATTATCCCGATAAAGAATTTCATTGTTAGGATTGCCAAGGCTATCCTTAAAAGTAATTTCAATCACATCAGTACCATGCCACACGGCATCAATCACCTCAACAATTTGATTGGGAATGATGCCACTGAGATAGGTACCCTTGGTGATATTTTCGAGTTTGGACATGGATGAAAAAAAGGATATACGAAGTAATAAAATTAACTTAAATAGTTTGCTCTTATAAGCTTGTAAAACGACTTACTTTAAAAATCAATTCTAAAACTAGACATAATCAGCTTCAATTTTGGACGACACAACCAATTGCGTCAACAAGATGTTGTGGAAACGTTTCAAAACTAAATCAAAATATGCTCGTCTTGCCTACTTTTTACGAACGTAGGTAAAATTAAATAAGTTAATAAGACAGATATTATAATCGCACCTACTACTATTCCATTATTGCAGTTGCATGTGGAATGAAACGTTTTAAAGAATTGGTAGATAGAAAATGTAGTCCAACTACATATGGAGAAAAAAGAAAATATTAATGTCAATTTTGGTGTCGAAATATTTGCTGAATGAATAGGTAGTGAAGAATATTTTTCACCATCAACAACTTTTTTTGAAAACACGGAATAAACCATATTTGTCTCTTCCTCGATCACTTTTTTTTCAAGCATTAAAATAATATTTATCCAATTACTTGACCAGTAATAGTAGCCTTTGCAAGATAAATTCCATAGAATGCAAATAAAAATTCCAATAAGGGCCAATACAAATATTCCTTTGTCATTATCGCTTTTGGAAGCCAAGGTAGTTATGGCTACTAAAATAGCACCATTTGCAACGTAATAAAATGTCATCCATTTGTGGTAATTATCATTGAGTCTTTCTCTGGCATCTATTGCCAACTTAAATTGTTTTTCAATTTCTAGTTTTTCGTCTGCCATGTTTTGGAATTTAAAGTTTGTTTAGGGTTTCACGCAACGTTTACGGGCTTGAATTTGTAGCTGCAATTGCGGACTGCCAAGCTTGGAACTGTGTTGGGTAAAGATAATTAGTTGATGCTAAAAATAGTCAATCCAAAAGCGTACGGTCAAGCTGAGAACAACATTTGAATAGAGATTTGTTGTTGAAGTGCAATACGACAAGCAGCCATAACGACAAGCATTTTGTTTCCTGCATTTACTCTACTTCGTCAAATTTTAGTATCACTATAGTAAGAGGTAATAACTCGAAAGAAAATTAAAACAAAATAAATCAAAATCAATATTGTTAAAATTAGCAAAGTCCAAAAAAATGTTATTGACAATTGAGAAGTGTCTGAAAATAAAAAACGATTTAGAAATACTGAAGCTAAAAATATGAATGAACTTAAAATACTTAAATAAGCTAGATTTTTATTCAACTGTTTGTAACGATTGATAATTTTAGAACCAAAAGAATGTTTTTGAATTTCGTCTGGGCTAACTGTAGAGATATTTGATTTCTTTATAATTTCTTTTATCTCACTTTTTTTATTTAAAATGAAAGAGTAAACAACTGTAAAAATAGTAATACTAATGCCTAAGATTACAAGGGATATGTTTGTTATGTCAGAAAGAATGTTATTGTAGTCCATTTTCTCCATTTAGTAAATATTCTGTTAGAACTTTTTCCATTAAACCTGTCATAAATTTAGGCTCATAGAGGTTCTTTATTTGTGCCTCGTCAATTTCTTGTGCAAAGTTAAAGTGTGTTTCAACAGTTGAGTTATGGTCTTGCTTAAACTTTTCAAGGTTCTGATTTATTTTGTATTCTCTCTTTCCAATTTTGAATTTTAAAACTTTATGTATAAACTTTTGCTCAAAACGTTCATTAATCAAGTTTTCAATATTCTGAATAGGCATATTTGCAAACACAAACTCTTTCTTTGAAATTGATTTGGAATTGATTTTAAATGCCAAAAATTCATCATCAATTTCATCTTCGTTGAAATTAATACTTGTAAGCGTTAAATCTATTACAGGTCTCAAGTCGGCTTGTTTTAATTCTTCAATAAACTTTTTAAGCTTTATATTTTTTATCGGGGTATCTAAAATAGAATTCATAACAATTTTTGCGTTTGCAATATTGTCGTCTGAATTTTTGTTGGGGTCATCGTAAACTAAAATTATCCAATTACAATACTTTTTTTCTTTTAGAACTGTGATTTGAGGATATAAAAGAATGAAATTTTTATTGCTCCCAATTTTGTCTGTCTGTTCAATTTCTAATATATCATTTTGCTTAATAATTTGTCCCTCGATATTTGAATTGTAAGCACTTACCTGTAAAAGCAAATATGGGATTTTCCCAAATTTACCTTTTGTAAGAATAATGTTTTCAATTATTCTCTTGATAGTTTTACTACGTTTATTTGTAGTAATTGAAATTTGAGATTTATTATGTGTTTTAATTTTTTGCTCCGCAGTTTCAAGTAAAGTGTTGTAATTGAACTCAAACATATCGCCTGATATTTCTTTTCTTTCAGAAATGAAAACAGGTATATGAATATCAAATTTTCTTATCTCGTTGTTCGCTGTTTTTATTTTAGCCATTGAAAATTATTAGGATGTTACAAATGCAATTGCAACTAAATCATTAATACATGTAATAACAATAAAATTATTTAAGTTCATTCATTGTATATATGCTGAGTTCAACCGATAAGTGCAATTTTTAGAAACAAATGACAAAATGCTTTTAA
>JAKRSC010000010.1 GCA_022402565.1 Hydrotalea sp.
AAAACTAACAACAAATCGCTTATATATGCCGTCCACCTAAAAGTAGGAAGTTCACAGGCCCCGAAGGATCGGGACAGGCCCCGAATATTCGGGACAGGTCTCTAAGGGCTGCGCATGTTACCTTACCCACACCACCATCGCTGACACCTGTTGTCTACGCTTACTAGAACTCTATAAATGGCGCTGCTCAGCAAGCCGCTGTATGCAGCCAGACCGAACTTTCTCAAATTGAACGATCATCTTACAAATCCATTTTAATTACTTCACTTAACCTTGTTTGTCATTTATAAAATCTCCTATTAAAATCCCCTTCCTAACATTCACTCAACTATAATTCTTATATTTATACACCCACTCATGAAAGAGTTTATTCTATATGCTTTATCGGCTATTGCCCTGCTTTCAGTGATAGCTTATTTGGTGCAGGAGAAACTAATTTTTAAGCCTGAAAAATTATCGGCCGATTTTGAATTTAAATATGATGCTCCTTTTGAAGAACTGACGTTTGATATAGAACCTGGGGTTCGCATAAGTGGATTGCATTTTAAGGTTGAATCACCCAAGGGACTGATTCTTTATTTTCATGGGAACACCAGAAGTATCAAAGGATGGGCTAAATATGCACGAGATTTTTATAGGTATGGATATGATGTGGTATTAGTTGACTATAGAGGGTTTGGTAAAAGTACAGGTAAACGAAGTGAGAGGGAGATGCTCAATGATATGCAATTTGTATATGACCGTTTAGCAGATCAATATGCAGAAGATCATATTCTTATATATGGAAGAAGCATGGGAAGCGGATTTGCTACGAAACTTGCAGCTGATAACCAACCTAGGTACCTTATTCTAGATGCTCCCTATTATAGCTTTCGTAAGGTTGCAGAACGATTCACACCCTTCTTACCGCACCGATTTATATTAAGGTTTCATTTGAGAACTGATAGATGGATCAAGCGTGTAACTTGTCACACGTATATCATTCATGGAACGCGGGATTGGCTAATACCCATTTCTCATAGCGAAAAACTTAGAAAATTTAACCCACATCGCATTACTCTTATTCGTATAGAAGGCGGCGGGCATAACAACCTGCCTTCTTTTCCAGAATACCACAATTTTATTCGTGATATCCTCAAGTTTTAACTTGTAGCTTTGCAATGTGCAAATACCTAAACCAGCTATTAGAATTATTCAATGGACACTCATAGCCTATGGGCTAATTGGCATAGCATTGTACTACTTACAAGATATGCTTGTGATTCATCCAAAAAAATTAGAAATAGAGGATACATACTCGTTTTCATATCCGTATAAGGAAGTCAATTTACAATATGAAGACAACGTGATTTTTCACTTAGTTCAGTTTACTACAAAAGACAGCACTCCTAAAGGTGTAGTCCTCTACTTTCATGGCAACCGAGAAAATGTAGAGCGATATGCTCGCTTTGCTCCTTTTTTTACCAATGAAGGATATGAAGTATGGATGTGCGACTATCCACAATTCGGAAAATCAAGGGGTGAATTTAGCGAAGCACTTGTATATGAAGAAAGCATTCAAGTGTATAAACTCGCTAGACAAAAGTTCAACTCTGATCAAATTATTGTCTATGGAAAATCGTTAGGAACAGGACCTGCTACTTACTTAGCGTCTAAACGCGATTGCAAACAGTTGATTTTAGAAACACCCTATTTAAGCATACCAGATGTTGCTAGTCATTTCTTTTGGATGTATCCTGTACAACAAATGATGCAATACGATTTTCCCAACAAAAAACATATTTTATTGGTTGATGCGCCTATTACTATTTATCATGGTACAAATGATAAAATCATTCCTTATGCCCATGCACAAGAATTGTATCAACTTCAACCAACCAGAGCAGAACTAGTTACACTACCAAATGGAACACATCGCAATCTTATGAAGTTTCCTTTAATGCAAGATCACCTTAGAACGATACTCAAAAGAGATAATAGCTTTAAGCTGGAATCACTTTCTTTACCTTGAAAGCAATAAAGTAATAGTTATTAGCCGCAGCAATTGGTTCAAGTTCTACATAATACGATTGTACCCAATCGAGGTATGCCTTAAACTCGTGTGTTGGCACAACAAATTCATCAAAGAAAATAATATCGCCCTCTTGTAAATAAGGGGTTAAGCTTGATAAAACATACAATGTTGCTGAATACAAATCAGCATCCATCATAATCACTTTTCTTTTTCCATGTACATGTGAGGTTAAAAATCCAGGTAAAGTTTGTTGAAACAACCCTTTTAAAAACATTCCTCTTGAATCAGAAATTTTTGGCATTTCATGCCCGTTGCTAAAAGATCCTTTCTTAAATGGCCCCCAATCTTCTGGCAAACCATCAAATGTATCAAAGCCAACAAATTTGCTATTGGGATGTGAGTTTTGTTGTAACCACCACTGAAAAGAATCACCCCAGGCAACGCCAAACTCTAAATAGTCGATAGGCTCAGTTAACTTTTCTTGCTCTATCACCCACTGATACATGGGCTTCCTCTTTTGATAATCCCATTTAGAAGGAAAATCATTGTATGCAATCTTTCTATGTTTTGTAACCCAAGCCGATAATTGCGTGAGGTAATACATATTGGCAAAAAAACCCGACATCCATCCTGTTATACGATGGAGTTGGAGTAGCATAAACAACCACTTGGCATATCTAATTAGAAATAGTTTCATGTTGCAAAGAAAAGATGATTTAAACTGCTTATTGAGATATTTCTTCGAGCGAAATAATTCTTGAACTGATTTTTAGTTTATGTGGAATGCCACACTTAAAGGCTAGATTGGGAACAGCATGACTAACAGGTGCATGCATTACAATTGGAAAATCACAAGTACCTATATGCTCTAATAAAATTTCATCTACTGTCTTACCAAAAGGTCTTTCTGTATCCTTGCAGTCAGTAAAGCCTCCTACTATTAATCCAGCCAATTCACTTAATACGCCACTCTGTTTGAGTTGCAACATCATTCGATCAATGTTATAAAGATATTCCCCAACATCTTCTATAAATAAAATTTTTCCCTTAGTTTTTAATTGTCGCTTTGTCCCGCATTGATGTGCTAGTAAAGCAAGATTTCCCCCTACTAATATCCCCTCTCCTTCTCCATAGTGTACAGCAGTTGATTGTTTCATGCTGTACTTCATCTTTTTTCCAAACAGGGCTTGTTTGAGAGATGCAATGTCATCTTTTGCTGTAGTATCTTGAAAAGCAGCTGCCATGGGCGCATGTAAACTTGCAGCACCTACCAGTTGATGTAAATGGCTATGCAATACTGTGATATCACTAAATCCAATAACCCATTTAGGATGCTTTTTAAAATTTTTAAAGTCGAGCTGATCCATAATGCGGCTTACGCCATATCCGCCTCTTCCACACAAAATAGCATTCACTTCGCTTGTGTCAAGCAATGCTTGTAACTCATCTCTCCTTTCTTCATCAGTTCCACTAAAATAATTATCTGAATGACTACCCACAGTTTTTCCAATCCAAACTTCTAGTCCCCACGATTGTAAAGTTTGTACACATGCTTGGATTTTTTGTAGTGGCATGAAGCCCGCTGGACATGTAATTGCAACTACATCGCCGCGCTTGAGGTATGGAGGAATAATCATATTAATTTCTGATTTCTTTCAAAGATACTCTGTCTGATTCCACTACCAAATGATGTGGCACACCACATTTTAAAGCATGGTTATTTTTCTGATGACCAACGCAAAAATTGAATGCTATTGGATAGCCAAATGAAGCAGTAGCTTCATGTATAATTTGATACAAATCTCGACCAAAAGATTGTTCAGGTGTTTCAGGACGAATACCTGTGAAGCTTCCTACAAGCAAAGCAGCTAAACCTTTGAGTTGGCCACATCGTAAAAGATGCTGCATCATTCGATCAATATTGTATAAAGCTTCTCCAACATCTTCAATAAACAATATTCCACCTTTCATATCCATTTCCGATGGAGTTCCTGATAAGGTTTCTAAAATTTTCAAATTACCCCCTATTAATCGCCCTTTTGCTTCACCCAATTTATTTTGAGGAGTTGCTGGCACTTGGTACGACATAGGTTTTCCAGTTAACGCATGGTAAATAGATAAAATGGTTTCTTGTTGAATGGCATCTGCCTCTTCCCATTTGGTTGGAAAACTGTTGCACATTTTTGAGTGAATACTAGCAACTCCCACATGCCGATCTATATGTGCATGCAACACGGTGATATCACTAAATCCTATGACCCATTTAGGATTTCTACGTAACAATTTCCAATTGACTTGATCCACCATACGAGCAGCACCATATCCACCTTTGGCGCATAGAATAGCTTTCACTTCATCATCTCGCAACAGATCGTTGAAATCGGCTGCACGCTGAACATCAGTTCCACCAAAACTTCCATCTCGTTGGCCAATGGTATTTCCCACCTTCACTTTAAAGCCCCAAGACTCAATAATTTGTATACATGGCGAAAGCTCTTCAAGTGTTGTAAATCCAGCTGGACTGGTAATCCCTATAACGTCTCCAGGCGTAAGATAGGGTGGCGTTTTAAGTGGAGGCGCAGCCCAAACATTTGCAGCCTGTCCCACAAAAGGCGCAGCTGTTCCCAAAAGCATCCATTGTAAAAAGCGACTTCTTTGCATGCCTTGAAAATACAACAATCTGTCCTTCTGTCCTTTTGCCCCTATTTGCGTACTTTTGCGGCCTGAAAAAGAGTATGAAAACAACGAATCAACCTTCCAGATATTTAATTACAGCCGCACTTCCTTATGCAAACGGACTCAAGCATATTGGACACGTAGCCGGCGCATATTTACCTGCCGATATTTACACCCGCTTTTTGAAGGCGCAAAAAAAAGATGTGGTATTTGTTTGTGGAAGTGATGAACACGGAACGGCAATACCTATTCAAGCTAAAAAAGAAGGTACTACTGCTCGTGCCATCATAGACAAGTACCACCCGATTATTGAACAAAATTTTAAAGACCTTGGAATTGAGTTTGATATTTACCACAGAACTTCAGAACAGTTACATCATGAAACTGCGCAGGAATTCTTCACTCATCTTGAACAGCAAGGAGCTTTAGAAATTTTAGAAAGCGAACAGTATTATGATGAAGAAGCTGCTACATTTTTAGCGGATAGATACATTAAAGGGACTTGTCCTGTTTGTTCGCATGACAGTGCCTATGGCGATCAGTGTGAAAAATGCGGAACTTCTTTAAGTCCAGATCAATTGATCAATCCAGTGAGTACACTTAGTGGAAAAGCACCCATAAAAAAATCTACCAAGCATTGGTATTTACCTCTACAAAAGCATGAAGCGTTTTTAAGACAATGGATTTTGGAAGAACATAAAAATGACTGGAGAGCAAATGTGGTTGGTCAGTGCAAAAGCTGGATTGATGGAGGCTTACAACCACGGGCTGTAACACGCGATTTAGATTGGGGCGTTGCTGTACCTAACAATACACCAGGACTTCAACCCAACGATCAAAAAGTATTGTATGTATGGTTTGATGCACCTATTGGATATATCAGTGCAACGCGAGCTTGGGCAGAAGAAAAAGGGAAAGACTGGAAACCATATTGGTACAATGATGACACTCAATTGATGCACTTCATAGGCAAGGATAACATCGTTTTTCACGCTATTATCTTTCCAGCCATGTTGAAATTGCATGGAAACATTTTACCTACTTCAGTTGTGAGCAATGAGTTCATGAACCTAGAAGGTGACAAAATGAGTACCAGCAGAGGCTGGAGTATTGAAATGGATGAATATATCCGCGATTGGGTGAAGTTAGAAAATGGTGGCGAATCAATGGCTGATGTGCTTAGGTATTACCTAACCGCTATTGCTCCAGAAACAAAGGATAGTGAATTTACCTGGAAAGGATTTCAAGATGCCAATAACAGCGAGTTGGTTGCTATACTTGGAAACTTTGTGAATAGAAGTTTTGTGTTGATGCATAAACTCACAAAAGGTAAAGTGCCACCTTTACATACTGATGTATTTGATGAAGCCGACAGGGAAATGACCTTACAGATTGAGCAAACTGCAAAAGAAGTGACTGACTTATTGAGCGCTTGTAAATTTAGAGATGCACAATTTGCAGTCATTGATTTAGCACGGAAGGGTAATAAATACATGCAAGAAAAGGAACCTTGGATTAAAGCACGCTCTGTAGAAACAGATCCTGCGCAACAAAAACTGATTGATAATTGTCTGCATGTATGCTTACAACTCACAGCTAACCTAGCTATTTTAATGCAGCCTTTCCTTCCTCATACAGCCAAGAAACTCTGCCACATGATGAAAGTGGTTGATAAAATGTTGGAATGGGAAAATGCTGGTAAACTAAAATTACTCAGTATTGGTTACAGCTTGCGCGAGCCACAACTCTTATTTAGAAAAATTGAAGACACAGAAATAGCAATCCAATTGGAAAAGTTACAACAGAAAGCTGCGGCAGCGCAAAGCAATGCAACATCTACCAATGAAGCCCCACAAAACAGCTACACCCACGCTCCAGTAAAGCCGGAAATAGTATTCGACGATTTTGCAAAAATTGATTTGCGCGTTGGAACTATTGTTGCTGCTGAAAAAGTTCCAAAAGCTGATAAGTTATTGCAATTACAAGTCGACTTGGGATTTGAAACTAGGACTATTGTTTCGGGTATAGCTCAGCATTTTAATCCTGAAGATATCATTGGACAACAAGTAACTGTTGTAGTGAATTTAGCTCCTAGAAAAATGCGCGGTATTGAAAGTGCAGGCATGATACTGATGGCTTCAGATGCTGATGGCAGCTTACGTTTCATGCAACCTGCAGAAGCTACTGTTGCAGGGGCTGGAGTGAGTTGAGGATTGGTCTTTGGGCTTTAGTCTTTGGTCTTTGGTCTTTGGTCTTTAGTCTTTAGTCTTTGGTTGTATGCCTATTGTCAAAATTTTTTTGATCCCACGTTTTTTATACAACAGATCCCTGATCAAGTCTTTTATTGTATCAACTTCATAGCTAACTTAGCTTGGAACACAAGCCCTTTGTCAGCATGCGTTCAGCGATGGTGGATTAGGAAAGGCTAAATGCGCGGCCCTTCGAGAGCCTCAGGGACCGCTTTTATGTTTTCAATTATTGCAAAGCTAGTCAATGAGCTATTGGTCTTTTATACCAACAAGCAGAAGACATTTTTCTATACCCCTAGTGCTAACCCTTATTGCGCAGTGGCCATAATTATAGCTAGAGCAACCCTCGCTGTCCGCCCAAATGAAAATCTTTCGGGCGGACTCGGAGATGGCGCGTTGGCAAGCCAAAACGTCCGCCCCATAATTTTTAATGGGGCGGAATTGGGTTTGCTCCTGACGCTTTCGGTCAGGGTGTAAACACTTGAATTTTCTTTGCTACTTTCTTTTGTTCAAGCAAAAGAAAGTAGGGATAAGATAAATTGGAATTGAATGGTTGCTTTCGCACGAAGACAGATACCGAGTCGCCATTCGGGAGCCTTAAGGACCTGGCATGGACTAAAAATAACAAAGAAATAAATCAAAAAATATCAACTCAAACTAGGATTTTAAATTAAGAAATATGAGGGACGTAACCCAAATAAGCCAGCTAAAGTCATTATAAAATAAAACGACACCTGACTTTACAATCAGATGTCGTTTAAGAGATATACGTAATAAGAAATATCCTACATTAATTCCTTATCGGTCTTCCTGACTTCAACACACTTTGAATTCTTTCTAAGGTTTTCTTTTCACCGCAAAGCGATAAGAAAGCTTCACGTTCTAAGTCAAGAAGGTATTGCTCGGTAACCAAAGTAGCTTCACTCAAATCACCACCACACATAACATAAGCTAATTTTTTAGCTACCACTGCATCATGTTCAGTTGCATATCCAGCACGGGTCATACCATTGATACCTGCGTACATAGCACCCAAGCCCAAACGACCTAACACGCGAATATCTTTTCTTTGAACAGGCGTTACATAACCCTGGTCGAATAAATCAATCACAGATTGCTTAGCAACTGAAATTCTGCGGCCAATGTTCATGACAACTTCATCCTGTCCTTTTCTCAAAATGCCTAATCCATATGCCTCATGTGCTGATGTAGCTACTTTAGCAGTTGCAATGGCAAAGAAACGATCCTTTAAAGTATTTGTTTCTGGTTCATCATTATGCAATTCATCACTTGCACGAAGTACAAACTCTTTTGTACCGCCACCACCAGGGATCAATCCAACTCCCAATTCAACCAATCCAATATAAGTCTCAGCAGCTGCACAAACTTTATCTGCATGTAGGTTTAGTTCACAACCACCACCTAGTGTTAATCCATGCGGTGCGCTTACCACAGGTATGGAGGAATAACGACAACGCATCATAGTGTTTTGGAACATGCGAATGGCCATATCTAACTCATCATACTCCTGCTCAATAGCCAACATGAAAATCATACCAACGTTTGCACCGGCACTGAAGTTCGCACCTTCATTGGCTATTACCAATCCTTTGAACTTCTCTTCAGCAATAGTAATTGACTTTTGAATGCCTTCTAAAACTTCACCGCCAATGCTGTTCATTTTTGTACTCCACTCCAACCCTGCAACTCCATCACCCAAGTCGTACATTCTGCAAGCACTGTTTTTCCAAACAGTACTATCACTGCGATGACTCATTACTAAAAACGCTTCACCACCTGGCAAAGACTGATACTGCTTGGTAGCAACATCGTAGTATTTACGCGTTCCCTTCTCTACTTTATAGAAGCTTGTATGACCAGCTGCCAACATCTCATCTATCCAAGGTGCGACTGCATACCCTGCCTTCTTCATTGCTTCCACCGTTGATGCAACACCCACTACATCCCAACTTTCAAATGCACCAATCTCCCATCCAAATCCAGCCATCATTGCATCGTCCAAACGATAGATTTCATCAGAAATTTCTGGAATGCGGAATGAAATATATGAGAACAACGCATAGTGGAACTTACGATAGAAATCACCTGCTTTATCCGGTGCAGCCTGCAGCAATTGCATACGCTTCTTTAAATCATCAATTGGCTTAGCAGCTTCTAAACTTGCAAACTTAGGCTTCACCCTTGGAGCGTACTCCATAGTGGACAGGTTAAGCGTTTGAATTTCTTTACCTGCCGCTGATTTTATTTTCTTGAAAAATCCTTGTCCCGTTTTATCACCCAACCAATTATTGGTCACCATTTGTTCTAACCAAGAAGGAATTTGGAAGATATTTTTAGCTTCATCATTTGGACAATTATCTGCTACACCTTTTGCAACTTTCACTAGGGTATCAATACCCACCACATCTGCTGTGCGGAAAGTAGCCGACTTCGGACGACCAATCAACGGACCGGTCAATGCATCAATCTCATCAATAGTGAGACCTAATTGTCCCATGATGTGGAAAATGCTCATGATGCTGAATACACCAATTCTATTTGCAATAAAAGCAGGTGTATCCTTGCACAAAACAGTGGTTTTACCTAAATACACATCACCGTAGTGCATGAGGAAGTCAACTACCTCAGGTTTGGTATATGGAGTTGGAATAATTTCAAGAAGACGCAAATAGCGCGGTGGATTAAAGAAATGTGATCCACAGAAATGGGCTTTAAAATCATCAGAACGGCCTTCCGCCATCATGTGAATAGGAATACCTGAAGTATTTGAAGTGATAAGCGTTCCTGGCTTACGGAAGCGCTCTACTTTTTCGAAAATAATTTGTTTGATATCCAAACGCTCTACTACCACTTCAATGATCCAATCGCAGGTAGGAATTTCGCTTAAGTTATCATCAAAATTGCCCGTGGTAATTTTTTTAGCTACATCCTTATGATATACAGGCGAAGGATTACTTTTTAAAGCAGCCTGCAAAGCATCGTTTACCAGCTTATTTCTTTCTGTTGGCACTTTGCTTTCTTCCGCACCTTTTGGTACCATATCTAACAAGAGTACTTGTACGCCAATACCGGCAAAATGACAAGCTATGCGACTTCCCATCACACCGCTACCTAATACAGCTACTTTTTTGATACTGCGTTTCATATGGATGTATTTCTTTCTTTGAGGTAAAAATAGTTAGTTATGCAACTATTTTCAAAGATAAGGAAAAAGAGTTCATACAAAAGTTGGGGGGTGGATTTAACATTTTTTGGGGAAGGGGGCGAAAGTCTTTGGTCTATAGTCTTTGGTCTTTAGTCTTTAGTCTTTGGTCTTTGGTCTTTAGTCTTTGGTCTTTAGTCTTTAGTCTTTGGTTGGAAATGTTTTTTAACTTCATCTCTACCCTCGAGTAGGCTTACTATCTCAACATGTATCGTCGTTGAATCTTCTTTCGTTGCAATGAAATCATTTAACTCCAATTTCTCTTATCACTACTTTCTTTTGCTTGAACAAAAGAAAGTAGCAAAGAAAATTCAAGTGTTTACACCCTGACCGAAAGCGTCAGGAGCAAACCCAATTCCGCCCCATTAAAAATTATGGGGCGGACGTTTTGGCTTGCCAACGCCACCATCGCTGAAAGCCTGCTGTCCACGTGTTCCCTGAGCATGCCGAAAGGCGGTTGTGTACAGCTAGGCGAACTTTACATTTTTTTAAAGAAGCGAAAATGCCCTATTAATACTTTACATGACTAGAAAATCCAAAGACAAAAGACCAACGACCAAAGACAAAAAAAGGGCACAGCTTCTGCTGCACCCTTTTAATGATTTGGTGAAAAAATTCACCCATTATATCCAAGACTGATTATTCTTCAATCTTCACTTTACCCTTGTTCTTCGCCATTACTTCCTCTGCTATGTTGTTTGGAGCAGGGCTATAGTGACTGAATTCCATGGTTGAAGTGGCACGACCGCTCGACAAAGAACGAAGTTGTGTTACGTAACCAAACATTTCGCTCAAAGGAACTTTCGCCTTAATAACCTGAAGGTTAGCACGGCTATCCATACCTTCCAACATACCGCGACGACGGTTTAAGTCACCTGTAACATCACCCATGTACTGGTCAGGCGTTAATACTTCCACTTTCATAATTGGCTCGAGCAATACAGGCTTCGCTTTTCTTCCCGCTTCACGGAAACCAGCTTTAGCACACAATTCAAAGCTCATAGCATCAGAATCCACATCATGGTAGCTACCATCAAATACGCGGATCTTCATGTTGTTCACCGGATAACCAGCCAATACACCGGTTGACATAGCTGTTTCAAATCCTTTTGTGATTGCTGGAACAAATTCCTTCGGAATAGATCCTCCGAAGATATCGTTTACAAACTGGAAACTCTTTCCTTCGTTTGCTGCCAACCATTCTTCATCAGCTGGTCCAATTTCAAACTGAATATCAGCGAACTTACCACGACCACCAGACTGCTTCTTCAATACCTCACGGTGTTGAATCATAGCTTGGAAAGCTTCTTTATAAGCAACCTGAGGTGCACCTTGGTTCACTTCCACCTTAAATTCACGACGCATACGGTCAATGATAATTTCAAGGTGCAATTCACCCATACCACGTAAAATAGTTTGACCAGTATCTTCATCGGTATTCACACGCAATGTTGGATCTTCTTCCACCAACTTAGCGATAGCCATACCCATTTTATCTACGTCGGCCTGAGTCTTAGGTTCAACCGCGATAGCAATTACCGGCTCAGGAATAAACATGTTTTCTAATGCAATTGGATGGTTCTCATCGCACAGAGAGTCACCTGTTTTGATTTCTTTGAAACCAACAGCAGCAGCAATATCACCAGCTTCGATAAAATCGATTGGGTTTTGTTTGTTCGCAAACATTTTCATGATACGGCTGATACGCTCTTTCTTACCACTGCGCACATTCAACACGTAGCTACCTGCATCGAGGTGGCCACTATAACAGCGGAAGAATGCCAAACGACCTACGAATGGATCAGTCATAATTTTGAAAGCCAAGGCAGCAAAAGGTTCTTTTGCATCTGGCTTACGAATTAATTCTTTTCCTGTATCTGGGTCTGTACCTTTAATAGCTTCAATATCTACTGGGCTAGGCAAATAACGACAAACAGCATCCAAAGCTGTTTGTACACCCTTGTTTTTGAATGAAGAACCACACATCATTGGCACGATACTCAAATCGATGGTAGCCTTACGGATAGCAGCGTGGATTTCATCTTCAGAGATCGAATTTGGATCTTCAAAGAACTTCTCCATTAAAGTATCATCATATTCAGCAACAGCTTCTACAAGCTGAGCACGCCATTCGTTCGCTTCTTCCACCATATCAGCAGGAATATCAATCTCATCGAAAGTCATTCCTTCTGTTTCCATGTGCCAGATAATTCCCTTCATCTTAATCAAATCCACCACACCTTTGAAATTATCTTCAGCACCAATTGGCAACTGCAAAGGCACAGCCTTAGAGCCCAACATTTCACGTACTTGTTTTACCACGTTTAGGAAGTCGGCACCCGCACGGTCCATTTTGTTTACGAAACCAATACGAGGAACACCATAACGGTTAGCCTGACGCCATACAGTTTCAGACTGAGGTTCAACCCCGTCTACTGCGCTGAACAAAGCAATCAAACCATCCAATACACGCATTGAACGCTCTACCTCAACGGTAAAGTCAACGTGTCCAGGAGTATCAATAATGTTGAAGTTATACTTCTTAGTATCTGCAGTTGCTTTACCCAAAACGGTTGGGAAGTTCCACTGACAGCTTACAGCAGCAGAAGTAATTGTAATACCTCTTTCTTTTTCTTGTTCCATCCAGTCGGTGGTAGCAGCACCATCGTGCACTTCACCAATTTTGTGGATCATACCGGTATAGCGTAGGATACGCTCGGTAGTTGTGGTTTTACCCGCATCAATGTGGGCGGCAATACCAAAGTTGCGTTGAAATTTCAAGTCGGCCATGACTGTTGAATTGTTGTTTAAAGTATGTAGAAAGTTAAAAAATGATTGAGTGATACAGGTTTAAAATACCTGCAAATGGGCTGGGAATATGGTGTTTAGGCTCTCATATTATGCCAACCGAATAAGCGTTCACCGGTTCACTCTCACTTCTGGCTCTCTGGTTTGGCGGCGCAAAAGTAGCTATTTTCAGCAAAACGACAAGAAATAGGTTATTTTCCTGTCAGAATGGGGAAATCTTGTACATTTTTATTGCAAGCCGTAGGTTATGCCAATCTGTAGCAAATGTTCATTAGAAGTTGGTCGGCCTGTAGGGCTATGTCTAATGAATTGAAAGCTTCCAGTTAAGTATAAATTATTAATCCACTCATAAGTAGCTTGAATGAACACATCGGTACGCTTTTGTTGCAAATCGAACAAGAATCGGGGCTGTGGTTCAGCAAAATATTGGTCAAAAATGCTTCCCTGTGCACCTTTTCTGATTGACTGCACCCGCAATAATGTGCGCAAACGTGGCATTGGATTATAACGGAGATATGCCATCAACCTATCTGAATTGGCTCCATTCCAATCGCCCATGAGCCAATTATGGTGGTTATAATTTTGAGCCGGGACAAAATTTTGGTAGACAAACGGATTCACCCTGTTATATTCAGCACCAACTGTTAAGTAAGGCAACAAGACATCTGTAGCACTAAACCCTGCATTCACGCCAATTTGGTTTCTGCTGCGCTGAGGATTGAACATAGTACTCAAGCGAATTTCATCAATAAACAAAGTAGCATACAAATGCGTCTTCTTGATATGGTTTCTTGAGCTCACTTGAGCAAATAATTGGCCATTTGAGCCTGCATTCAGGTTATTAAAACTTCTATTGTTATCGTATACTTTAAACAGCATAAATGGAATTAAAAATCCAGGATCCATTCGGTCGCTGTACACTATAGATTCACCTAATGCAAAAGTCAATCCTTTGGTGGGTGTTACTTGAAGGCTATGAGAGGCAATGAACTTAGGTACAAACAAAATGCGTACATCACCCAAAACACCTATAGTACCTGTTCCATAGGTTCGGGTGGTATCCACTATATTCGAATTGATCCATCCATGCATATATTGAAAGTGCATCCATTTAAACGGACGATAATCGAAACGCAAGTATGCATAAGAGGGTGCACGATCGCTGTGTACCAATCTACCATTTTCGCCATAACCCCACAAGTATTGGTCCTTTCCTAAACTTATGCTAGCCTTTTTCCAGCTGTATGAAATATGTCCACGAATTTCACTGTGGTTTTGAGAACGCGCTGTTGAATTGCCTACGCGTATAATCCCTGTTTGTGGACTAAAACTTCTGAATGTATCTAATCCTGTTCCTGTCTCCGTCCAATCGCGGTAATACAATTGAAATCCCCATCCTTTCGACTGCCCCCAAAGTTGTACACCATTGCTAACTTGTCGAAAAGTGCTTGTATTCCCACTAAATTGACCTCCACTTAGAATAGGATCTACATGCATTTCAAAATCTTTAGAACCTATACTGAGCATACGCCAACGGCCATTTGCATCTTTTTTGCCAAAGCTTACCTTAGCTGTTGAGTCGGTGAATTGTAAAGGGCGATACTCTTGCATGTAAAAGTTCAACTCTTTTTTTTCAATAGGCAACAGTTGATCCGACTTATTTTCCAGCTCTTGCAGCCAGGTAAATATCTGTTTTCTACTAACAGGACGAACAATATCTTCAAACTCAATAAGTCCTTTTTGTGCCATTCTATAGAGATATGGGTATACTTCACTTCTATGATTTTCCCAAATAGTTTGGGCTGAAAGAGAAGAAGAAATACCTAGCATCAATAACACAACAACGTAGAAGTTGCAAAAACGAATTTTCATTAGTATGCGTTTTGATCACCTCGAAGGAGGTTAATAACAGTTTGTAAAATAATTTGACAATCGAGCCAGAATGTCCAGCGATGAATGTAATATAAATCAAAATCAACTCGCTTTTGCATATCAGCGGTTGTCTTAGTTTCTCCTCTAAAGCCATTCACCTGAGCCCAACCTGTAATACCCGGAAGAATAATATGTCGAAGCATGTAATTATCAACTGTATGTATTGATTCAAGATTGAGTGGGGTTGGGTGTGGACGGGGCCCTACAACAGACATATTCCCCATTAGCACATTTAAGAACTGAGGTAGTTCATCGAGGTTGGTGCTGCGAAGTATTTTACCAATTGGAGTTACTCGAGGATCATCTTTAGTGGCCTGATTGTATCTACCTGTTTCATCCAAATCAGAACTGGAGGTGACCATTGTTCTGAATTTATAACAAGTAATTTTTGCATTATTCAGCCCCCATCTTTCCTGTTTAAAAAATACTGGCCCCCGAGAAGTGAGTTTAATAAGTAAAGCTATGAGAGGAAAGAGAATAAGGCCAGCAGTTAAAAAAAATGTAACTGAAAAAAGCACGTCAAAAACTCTCTTAATAATTTTATTCTCGACTCTATCAAGCGGAAGTTGATTCACATTCAATACTGGCAGCATACCAATATTATTCATTTGAACAACAGAGGATGTGTACTGATAAAAATCGGGCAAGATTCTTACGGGCACACGATGATAATCGCAGGTTTCCAAACAGCTTCTTATTTCTTTATGTGCACCATTAGGTAAGGCAACAACTACTTCATCAATAGGTTGAGATTTGAGAACACTGTCTAGTTCCGCAATAGAACCATAATACGGACAACCATTTAAAGAAGCTGTAGAAGTATTATCTACAAAGCCAACACATTTGTATCCGTAGTAATAAAACTTATTCACTGTTTCATAAAAATTCCAAGCTGCAGGAGTTGCACCTACCAACAAAATTTTATCGTACAATTTTCCATGATACAAAGCAGAGTGAATGCTTTTTCGCAGGATGTATTTGAAAGTTGTTGCGAAAAAAAAGAGGTAGCTTAAGAAAATTATAAAAAAAGTGAAAGAATACAGATTTTGCTGCAGAAAGAAGAACAAAGAACTTAAAGATACTGCAAACAGTATGGTATGATAACCAATGAAGACAATCTCCTCAGAAAATTTATTTGATCGTCTGTTGGCATAGAGCTTAGAAAAAAGCGACATAAGGAACCAGCACAAAGAACCCAATACCACAAACTTTAAAGCATCCATTCCAAATAAATCAATTGAAGACATGTGCAGTCCAATGGTACAAGTCCACGCTAAAATAATGGCTACAACATCTGTAGCGTATCTGGTAAAACGGTCCAAACCGGCATTCTTCTTCATAAGCGGTGGAAATGCATTGGTAGCACTTCTATGGATAGGGGTCAAAGATAAGAGATTTTGGATGGGGACTTACCCTTGGTCTTTAGTCTTTGGTCTTTGGTCTTTGGTTTTGGGTGTCATGTCCTGATAAAGGTTGACAGTTTTATGATTTTGTTAGGTATTTGAGTGTTTGTTTTTTTGTCTTTGGTCTTTTGTCTTTGGGGTTTAGTGGTTTGTTTTGATAAAGGTTGACAGTTTTATGATTTTGTTGGGTGTTTGGTTTTTGGTCTTTAGTCTTTGGAACTCCAAACTTGGGCCTTGGTTCGTGTCTTCACGAACCACTATGATACATTTATTTATGGGAAACTAATATTACAGATTCCATCTTCCAAGGACAAACACCCAAAGACCAAAGACAGATTTATAAGACAAATACAACTTTCCGTACAATTTCATAATTTGGCAGCAACAAAAAAGGGATGTTAACCTCTATCTATCATCAAATTAAAGAAGGCCTTGGAGAAATGCCAAGAACAGTAAAAATCTTTTTACTAAAAGCTTTCATACTGTTTATTGTTTGGGAAGGCATATACCTTGGCTTTTTACAAAAAGACAGAATCATTGATGGACCATTAACTAATGTTACCGCACAACTAACAGCGAAATCATTAGAAGTATTTTATCCGAAAAGCCATTTTTATACTCTACAAGACATAAAGAAAAGCTATTCCGACGGCTGGTTTGAACATGAAAAATCTGTTGTTTGGAAAGATCAACAGCGACTGATTGGCATTGCAGATGGATGTAATGGGTTGAATCTATTCATGCTATTTCTTGGATTCATACTAGCATATCCTTCAAGTATTCGACTAAAACTTGGTTTTGGTTTTCTAGGCCTCATTTTCATTTTTGCAATCAACATTCTACGATGTACCGGACTGGGCATGGTACAAATACACTACCCACATTTCACCATCTACGCACACCACTATATTTTCAATTTGCTTACCTATGCAGTTGTGTTTTTCTTATGGATAAAATTCAGCAAATGGGCATCTTAAAAAGAGGACTCTGGTTAGGCTTATTGCAACTGATGGTCATTTATACTGCTATGTATTTGTTTTTTTATGAAGCGCCCTACTTCGCTGACATACCCAGAAAATTGAGGCATTTAATTAAATTTAGTAGCCTGATTGGCGTTTACTTACTTGGCACTTATCACCTTCGATTTGAAAAGCAAAGATGGATGGGAGCACTTTGGCATATTGTTCATATCAGTGGCATTTCTTTTGTACTTTCAATGGGTGCATTTGACTGGTTGGTTCATCCAACATCCCAAGCTGTAAGATTACTTGCGCATCAAATCAATGAATTTTTGATTTCTCCAGTATTATTTGTTGCAATGGGTTTGTTGGAGAAGTATTTGAAGAAAAAATAATTTTTCTGGTCTTTAGACTTTGGTCTTTAGTGGGTGCTACCCGGTGCCTGGAGCTTCCAGAATAATCGGGACAGGTCTCGAAGGGTCGGACATTTTGCCTTGCCTACGCACCGTCGCTGAAAGCCTGCTGTACAAGTGGTCCTCACCGAGCCGCTGTGTCCAGCTAGGCTAAGCAATCCGTTTAAATTTAATGTCATTCTGCACTTCATGCAGGCTTTTAGTCCCGACACTTGATCTTCAGGGATTCCTTTTTTACCGTCATCCCGCACCCCGATGCGGGATCTCTTCTCGTGGGAACGCAATCACATGACTCTCTTTCACTAAACTAACAGCCTTGTGGGTTTCTCGTTTACCACGTTCCTAAACAACAGATCCCTGATCAAGTCAGGACGCCACTAAAGGATGATGAAGGTGAAAAGTGGCACATGTTCAAACAAAAGAGATTAGCTCAAAAAGGATCTTATAATACATCCATCTGTGAAAAACTCATCATGTAAATTTCATTTACCAAAGACCAGCACCCAAAGACCAAAGACAATTATAATCTCATTGCCCAATGCTTTTCTCACTTCTTACGATCCACTCACCAATCCAATAAAATAAACTATGAGCTTTGCCAAAAATGGCAGTAGTATAATTGCTAAACTACTGCCAATAATCGAACTAATGACATAAACACGAAGATGCTGATCCAAAATATGAAATGAACTCTTCTCTTTTGCTGCTTGATCTGTTAACAACGAAAGCTTCATTTCAATAAATAGAATTGCAACAACAGAATACACTCCATTCAAAATACCCGTGAGCGATAATGAAGTCATCCTAAAATTAGGCTGTAAAACTCCAGCGTATAAGCATGCATAATTTCCAGCAAAAAGAAAGGCTAGACTTACTATACTAATAATAAAAAAACGGATGGGAAAGGTTTCTGATGAAAATGCATTCTTCCAATCTTGTTTATTTGGACAATACTTGACAATTTTTGCAAATAGCTTCCAACTATTTTGAATGATCCATTTTATCAGCGCCCACTCTCCTTTCTGCTTACTATAAAAATCAGTAGCCCTATCAATACACCATCTCATCAAATCGAAATAATAAGATCCCATAATCAATCCTAACAGGCTGAAGAATAAGAGCCATCTTAATAAAATCATGACTTCCTCCAGTGAACTTGTTAGAATATTGCTTTCCACTATCACAACAAGCAGTGGATAATGAAGTGTATATAACAAACGACTTACTAACCCAATAGAATCATGAATTGATTTGGCTGTGGATATACTTTGAAAAACAACACCCGTTAAACGATAAGCATTGGTAGCTGCGAACAAAAATTGAATAGCAAAAACGGAAACGATGATGATATAAAACATTTAGTAAATGTAAAAAAATTAAAATTATTCCATCCGATGTTTCAGCATCTCAAATAATTACTTATTTTGCAACTAATGTTTAGTTGCAATTAAAATGAGTAAAAAAGAAAAGCTAAAAAAACGGCTGTACCAATTACCCAAGGACTTTACATGGGATGAGTTGGTAACAGTTCTTTCAAATGTGGGTTACACCGAAATGAATGCGGGAGGCACTTCGGGTAGAAAGTTTGTGGATGAGAGAATGCATGTTATTTCATTGCACAAATCTCATCCTGGGAATATAGTAAAACATTACGCGCTCAAACAAGTAGTAGCTGTTTTACAAGAAAAGGAAAAGCTGCAGGCAAATTCTAAATAGAATAAAAATTGGATCATACTTACAAAAACGACTATGAATAACATACTAGAATACAAAGGCTATTATGGCTCAGTTGAATTCAGTTCAAGCGATAAAGTGTTTTATGGTAAAGTAATCGGCATCAACGACCTTGTGTCATTTGAGGGCAATACTGTTAGAAAGCTTGAAAAGTCATTCTGTGAAATGGTGGACGACTACATACATACCTGTAAACAATTAGGAAAACAGCCTGAAAAAACATACAAAGGCAGTTTTAATATTCGCATATCACCGGAACTTCATAAAAAAGTGGCTATAGTAGCTGGCAAGAAAAAATTATCACTCAACCAACTGGTAAAGTTTGCCCTACATTGGGTGGTTACTCACGAAGAGGAGGTTGCTTCAGAATTGAATGAGTATGCGGAAATGTAAATACAAGAAGGTTGAAAATTTTATTGTATTAGACGTAAGTTGGATTTAGAATCCACCGAAGAGAAAAATTGTTTTTAATTTCTTTGGTTAACTATATGCATTCATCCTTAGTTTTCTAATTCATTTTATCCCTACTTTCTTTTGCTTGAACAAAAGAAAGTAGCAAAGAAAATTCAAGTGTTTACACCCTGACCGAAAGCGTCAGGTGCAAACCCAATTCCGCCCCATTAAAAATTATGGGGCGGGCGTTTTGGCTTGCCAACGCGCCATCTCCGAGTCCGCCCAAAAGACTTTGATTTGGGCGGACAGCGAGGGTTGCTCTAGCTAAAAACATGGCCGCTGCGCTTTAAGGGTTGGCATTACCGTTATAGAAAAATGTGTTTGGCTATTGGTCTTTGATTTTCCCTGCCCGGTCCCTGAGGTTTCCCGAATAATCGGGATAGGTCTCGAAGGGTTAACCAGGGGTTCGAGAGCTGGTGTCTGAGACACTCGAAGTCCACCCACCGGCTGAAACGATTGGTAACTGAGTTTACATTCATAAAGAAGCATTTCAGGCTTTTCGGTTACCACATTCATAAACAACAGATCCCTGATCAAGTCAGGGATGCAGAGCCCTGAACAGGAAAACGACACCAAAATGGATGACGTGCGCTAAAGGGGACGCCTCATTTTTACCGTCATACAGCACCAAAAATATGAAATCCACCAAAGACTAAAGACCAAAGACTAAAGACCGAAACCGAAAGGTCCAATAAAAAACAACTTAACCCTTCCTCAACCACTGCTTCAAGACCAAAGGAATAAACCTTGGAGCTTCTACAAAATACCTTCTAAACATTCTCTTAGGCTCTTGTAAAAAACGAAAGAACCATTCTAGTCCACATTTTTGCATCCAACGAGGAGCACGTGGAATAAGCCCAGCAGTTACTTCAAATGCACCCCCAATTCCAATTGCCCAATGTGCAGAAATACGTTTCAAATTTTCAGCAATCCATAAATCTTGTTTGGGAGCAGTTAAGCTAACTAGTACAATATGGGGTTTTGCTAATTTTATGGCATGGATCATTTGTTCATTGTCAGTTTCGCTGAATTGCTTTTTGAACGGTGGAACAAATATTCCCGCAACAATAGCATTAGAATGATGCTTTTGAATATATGCGGCTAAACTTTCTCCAACACCTGGAGAAGCCCCTAATAAAAAAATCCTATATCTGTGAACGTGTGCTTCTTCTAGTAAAGCAGGCAACACATCTAATCCAGTCATTCTTTCAGGAACAGGCTTACCTAAAATTTGTGAAGCCCACTTTACAGGCATACCATCACATAACACATACTGTGATGATTGATATACTTGCATGACCTCGTCATTATCATACGCAGCTAATAAAGAGTTGACAGGGGTAATACAGATTTGCTTGCAGCTAGTATGATCTGATAAAATATAATGATGGATAGCATCTAATAAATCTCTCATACCTATTCGAGTGATGGGCACCCCAATCACCGAAATAGTCTCGAATGCTCTCATACTTTACCTGTTCGTCCTGGAAACTGATAAAACAATAAAAAGAATCCAATGATCCCACCAACTGCCATTGCAGCAGCCATCCATTTCCACCAGGCCCATGTTTGGTTTTGTAAAGGATATTTCGGCTGATCGAGCTTTTGCATAATGGGTGTTTGATTCACCAATGACATTCTTGCCAGCTCTAAGTTTTTAATCACTTCTGAATACAATCCGTATACCACCATTTTCTCACGATTGGTTAACTCGCTTGGTACTGCGTATGATTTAAAAGCTGCATTAGCATCAAGAATTTGCAAACTTGCATTTTGATACGATTTGGTATTGAGTGCTTGCATCAATGAATCGGCTCTTTCCTGCAATCGCATTACATTGGCTTGGGCAGTTCCTGTTTTAATTCCAATGTATAATTCCATGGTTTCATCCAATAACCTTTCTGCAAACAACTTAGAAAAAATCATGCTGGAAGTTGTAGCCTGAATTTGAATAATAGAACCCTTCTTATTCAAGCGATCAACCATCAACTGCTTTTTAGTTATCTCTTGGTGAATTAATTGAAGAACACTGTCTGCCAAACGTTTGTTTTCTGAAGAAACATTTCTGAAATCCAGATTAGCCATTACTGGATATTTCTTTCTCCATTTCATAAAATCTAAATAATGATCGGCTAAGGTTGGACCATCATTACCTTTTGAACTATCCACTCGAGTGAGCAATACACGTTCTATGATTTTTTCGGAACGAAGAATATCTAGGATATTATCACCAGCAAACATCCCTGCATTTCCTCCCATCAAGGAACCAATATCAAAACCAAATTGAGAGGCTAAACCTGCTAAACCTCCTCCTGATGCAGACTTCTCCTCTAAGATGAAGGTGCTTTCAGCCATATATTTTGGCTTTTGTAACAGCCCCCATGTAGCACCTGCTATACCAAATACCAAAGCTAGCATCCAAATCCATTTATGGTTTTGCAAGATGTATTTGAAAAATTGATGTATTGCGTCGATAACGTCTTGTACTTTGATGTATGCTTGTTCTTGTTGCGACATAATGGATTGCAATTTAGGGATAGTTTTTGATTGGTCTTTTGTCTTTAGTCTTTAGTCTTTGGTTTTTGAGGAATTTATTGATTACGTTCACTCAAGGGGAGCAATATGATAATGGTCTTTAGTCTTTAGTCTTTGGTTTTTGGTCTTTAGTTTTTGGTCTTTAGTCTTTGGTTGGAAATGTTTTTTAACTTCATCTCTACCCTCGAGTAGGCTTACTATCTCAACATGTATCGTCGTTGAATCTTCTTTCGTTGCAATGAAATCATTTAACTCCAATTTCTCTTATCACTACTTTCTTTTGCTTGAACAAAAGAAAGTAGCAAAGAAAATTCAAGTGTTTACACCCTGACCGAAAGCGTCAGGAGCAAACCTGTAGGCTTCCCATTTTGAGTACGGGTTATAAAGATACTTTTTCTTTTGTTTTCC